>CAUQXC010000003.1:0-379187 GCA_963522175.1 uncultured Lachnospiraceae bacterium | reverse complement strand
TCATTTTTAAGAACTATGCTTAGAGCTGTTCTTATACTATTAGTATATGAGCAAGTACAGTAAGTGTGTGTACACTTACGGAAAAATGACTTCAGAAATCAAATCTAAGATTTAATTTCGAGCAACATTTTTAGCTTGTTAGGGAGAACCCTAATACCCCAAAACTTAATAGAAGGAGGATATTTAATATGGAAAATAGAAAGAGAAACGTAAGGTTGAGATTTGATTTAACAGATAAAGAAAAAGAATTATTTGAAAGGAAAAAGGAAGAAAGTGGAGCGAAAAGTATGAGTCATTTTATACGAAAAACAGTTTTAGAAAAGGAAATTTATGAAGTTGATTTGGAGCCTTTGAGAGATTTATACGGAACATTATTCGTCGCCACAAATAAAATAAATCAGATTGCAAAAAGAGTAAATCAAACAGGAGTTATTTATAAAAGTGATATTGATGATATGAAAAAATCTATTGAAGAGTTCTCAAAAGAGCAAGGGGATCTTCATTCGTTTTTGCTGAAGCTGAAAAAGTAATTTGTTGGATACAAAATAAAGCACTTTCATAATTTAGTTCTTTAAAAATTGTAGAGAAAATGTTATAATATATAAAATAACTTCATAAACTTATAATTAAGGAGTGAAAATATGAAAGTTAGTTATAATGGATTGTGGAAAGTTTTAATAGATAAAAATATGAATAAAAAAGATTTGGCGAATGCTTGTGAATTATCTCCTGCAACTATATCTAAAATGGGCAGAGGCGAGTTTGTAAGCATGGATGTTTTATATCGTATCGGAACCAAATTAGGTGTTGATTTTGGAGATATGGTTTCAATTATAGAGCAAAAGAAATAAACAAAATTTGAGGTGACAAAAAGAAATCTCAAGTTAAAAGAATAAGATTGAGGTAATAGACTTCGATTTCAAGATGAATGAACTGGTTGAAAAAAGAGACCTCAAGATAGGTTAGAATTGACCGGTAACAGGTTGTGACCGGTTTAAGGAAAAGATGGAGGTATTTATGGCAGAAGATAAAAATATCGTCATTGTTGATAATAAAGAAATACAGAATCTAATTTATACCATTAGAGATAAGCAAGTGATGATAGACAGTGATTTGGCTATTCTATATCAAGTTGAAACAAAATATTTAAACAGGCAAAGAAGCAGAAATGCCGATAGATTTCCAGAGGATTTTTGCTTTCAATTGACTAAAGAAGAGTATGAATTTTTGAGGTGCCAAAATGTCACCTCAAAAAAAGAAAGTGGTTCGGGTGGTAGAAGATATATGCCATATGTTTTCACAGAGCAAGGTATTGCTATGCTTTCCGCTGTTCTTAAAAGTGATGTGGCAGTGGAAGTTAGCATTAAAATCATGAATAGCTTTGTGGAGATGAGAAGATTTCTTCTTTCAAACAAAGAGCTGTTTTCAAGATTGGATAGAGTTGAGTTAAAGCAACTGGAAACAGATAAGAAGCTGGAAGAAGTATTTAATTATTTAGCTGCCAATACCGAGGTTAAGCAAAATGTTTTTTTGATGGGCAAATATATGATGCATTTAGCTTTATTGTGGGGCTTGTTAAAACGGCTAAGAGAGAAATAATCTTGATTGATAACTATGTTGATATCAACACCTTAAATATTCTGTGCAAGAAAAATCGGAGTGTAGATGTTGTAATTATGACAGCAGGGAAAGGAAACTTATCAGCGAAAGATATAGCTAAATTTAACGCTCAATATCCAAAGCTATCGGTTAAAACTACAACAGATTTTCATGATAGATTTTTAATCATAGATAAAGCTGAAGTCTATCATATAGGTGCTTCTATCAAAGATGCTGGTAAAAAGAGTTTTGGAATTACGAAAATAGAAGATAAAGACTTGGTTAAGAGTCTTGTAAATAAGTGAGGTAGAGTATGGCGAATTTATCTAAAATCAAGCGAGAAAAAATGCTTGAGTATCTTGAGAAATTGAAGGTACAAAATAATAATGATGAAAACATTCGTGCTATTACAGAGATAGAAAATGTACTTAATGAAAAGAAATATGGTCTTGTATGGGAAGAACACTCTGAAAAGGTAGATGAAGAACTTATACATAACATACCTATATTTGTCGAAGATGAAGAACGAAAAATTACAGTTGATGAGAAATTGCCATACAACTTTTTACTTGAAGGGGATAATCTTCATTCATTAAAACTTTTGGAGAAAACACACAAGGGAAAAATTGATGTTATTTATATTGATCCACCGTATAACACAGGAAATAAGGATTTTATATATGATGATTCATTTGTAGATAAGACAGATGGATATGCTCATAGCAAGTGGCTGTCATTTATGGAGAAAAGAATATTAATTGCAAGAGAACTCTTAAGTGATGATGGATTTATATTTCTGTCAATCGATGATAATGAGGTATTTCAATTAAAATTATTGTGTGATGGAATATTTGGAGAAAATAATTTTATAGTATCTTTGCCAAGGCAAACTAAAAAAAGTGGGAAAACAACAGGTTCGTTTTCTAAAAATCATGATTATGTTCTTGTTTATTCAAAAGGGTCATTGGTAAATTTCAAGATGAAGAGTCATATAGATAAAGAGTATAAATACAAGGATGAATTTTTTGAAGAACGAGGATTGTATAAATTAAATCAGACATTGGATTATGATAGTTTGTCCTATAGCAAAAGTTTGGATTATCCGTTGGAGATAGAAGGCGAGATTTTTTATCCTGGATCTAGTGAAAAATTATGGAAAATGAGACAATCTGGAAAATATAATAGGGCTGATTGGGCATGGAGATGGAGTAGATCCTTATTTAATTTTGCATATAAAAATGGATTTGTAGTAATTAAAAGAAAAAAAGATGGTTCGGCAAGGATATATACAAAAACATATGCTAATGTAAATATTGAAAAGACAAATACAGATGGTTATAAAATTGTTTCACAAGATAGGACAAAGGCAACAAGCTCAATAGAATTTACAGAAAATATATATTCTAATGATAATGCAAAAAAGGATTTGAAGATAGTAGGTTTGGAAAAAAGTTTCGATTATTCAAAACCCATAAGTCTTGTTAAAGAAATAATAGATTTTCATAGAGACAAAGATATTGTGGTTCTCGACTTCTTCGCAGGTAGCGGCACTACAGGTCATGCTGTAATGCAACTCAACAAAGAAGATGGTGGAAATCGCAAATATATCCTATGTACCAACAATGAAAATAATATCTGCGAAGAGGTTACTTATCAAAGGCTTAAGAATATTCAAGAAGAATTACCGCATAATCTGAAATACTATAAAACGGATTTTATACCAAAATTCTCTTATGACGAGGAAAGTATCTCAGAGAAGATGATGGAGCACATTAGGGAACTAATTGAACTGGAATATGTTATTGAACTTGATAGTAAGAAATATATTATTCTTGACGATGAAGATAAATTAGATGAAATTATATCCAAGATTGAAAACGACGGGAAACTATTTGTGCGTTCAGGTATTTTCTTGTCACGACGTAATCAAAGAATACTTGAAGAAAAGGGAGTCAGTACAATAGAAATTCCAGAATACTATTTTAGAGATGAACTAAAGGAGGTTGGTGAACTATGATAGATATTAAACTTAAAAACTTTCAAGACGACACCGTTGACTTCTTGTTTAGTAAAACAACGGACAGTAATTCTAAACCTAAGATTGTGCTGCAGAGTCCGACAGGAAGCGGAAAAACTATTATTTTAGTTGCATATATTGAGAAGTATCTTGATTTCCACAAGGATAGTGTAATTTGTTGGTTCTGTCCAGGAAAGGGAGAACTTGAAGAACAATCTAAAGAAAAAATGGAACGCTTTGCGCCAACACTAAAAACAGGGAATGTGTTCGATATTTTAAATACCGGTTTTGAAAGTGCGACTACCTATTTCATTAATTGGGAGACAATTACAAAAAAAGATAATACCGCTATAAGAGATAGCGAAAGAAAAAATCTGTTTGAACGAATTAGTGAAGCACATAATCGAAACTTAAATTTTATTATCATTATCGATGAAGAGCATCAGAACAATACTTCAAAGGCAGATGATATTATTTCGAGTATTAATGCAAAGTATGAAATTCGTGTATCGGCAACTCCTAATAAAAGAGTGGTCGGAGAGTTCTATGAGATTCCTGAGATTGATGTTATAAACGAAGGACTTATTACAAGGTTTATGTACATCAATTATGGACTTGATACGGTAGAAGTTGAAAATATATTACATGAGACAGATATTTTATTGGAAAAAGCGGATGAGATTAGAAAGCAAATTGCTCAGGCTTATATTGATGAAAAGGAAGATGTAAGACCTCTTGTGTTAGTTCAATTTCCTAACTTGAATGATGATTTAATAAAACACGTGGAAGAGAAGCTGAATTTAATGGGATATTCATATGAGAATAAGCTTCTTGCAAGTTGGTTTTCAGCAGAAAATAAAGAGGATAAAGATAGGAAGTCAAAGAAATCAGGAAAAATAAATATTGGAACAACAGAAGATGATAGCATAACAAAATCAAATGCAACTCCTGTATTTCTGCTATTTAAACAAGCTCTGGCGACAGGTTGGGATTGCCCACGTGCAAAGATACTTGTTAAACTTCGTGAGAATATGAGTGAAACCTTTGAAATCCAGACTCTTGGTCGTTTAAGACGTATGCCTAAAGCAAAACATTACGGCAAAGAAATTTTAGACTGCTCTTATCTCTATACTTTTGACGAAAAATATAAACTGGAGGTTATTAAAGCTGGCAATGGTTTTGAAACTCAAAGAGTATTTATCAAAGAAGAACCTAAAAATATAAAACTGGTTAAAGAGATAAGGAACCTTGACGGCAGTTATGTTGATGAGCAGGCTATTAGAAACAGAGTTTATGAGTTTTTTAAGGAAAAGTATCATCTTTCAAATATCAAGGCGGATAATGTTAAATTACTAGAAAATAACAGTTTTGTTTTTGGAACAGCACTATCAAGACAGTATTTAACTGGTAAATATGCAACTTTAATGGAAGTGAGAGAAGAAGTTGCTAATTATAGTGCCATGTCAATTGAAGTAAATACCCATACACATGGTATTGAACTTCAGCATAATGTTGATGCTATAAAGAAGCATGTAGGACTTGCATATAACAAAACCAGTCAGATCTTGAAAACCTTATTCTTAAAAGGGTTCGGTAATAATAATTACAAACTTTTAAATTTAACCTTGAGGGAATATTATGCTTTTATTATAAACAACGCAGAATTTCTAAAACGAGATTTTATTGAGTTTTCCGGGCAAAGACAGGATCAACTCATGTTCCTTGAGAATAAGACGGAAGAATTCAAAATTCCTCTTGAAGAGCATTATCGTTATGTTCCTTTTGAAAGATATGTCAAGGAACTGGAAAGCAATGTGTACAAAGGTTATAACACCTCTATGATTACGGACGATTTTCGCTCGACTTCAGAAAGACTCTTTGAGAAATATTGCGAGAAAAATGAAAATGTGAAGTATGTTTATAAGAATGGAGACAGTGGACAGCAATATTTATCAATCGTTTATGGAACAAATTTTGATAAGCAAAGACTATTCTATCCGGATTATATTGTGCAGCTTAAGAACGATACAATATGGCTAATTGAAACAAAAGGTGGAGAAAAGCAAGGACAAAGTAAAAATATTGATGTTCAAATAGAAAATAAGTTTGAAGCATTGAAGCAGTTTGCGAATAAGTATAACTACAAGTTCGGTTTTGTGAGAGATAGAAACGATGAGTTGTATCTGAATAACACAGAGTATGTGGATGATATGAATGATAATAGCTGGGTGTTGCTTGAGGAGAAGTTTTAAACTTTACGATAAGTATGTGATAAGTTGTAGGAGAAAATGATGGAAGGCGAAAAGAATATTTCATATTTCAAAGGAAAAAATGAAACAAAAGTTGATCTTGATTATATTAAAAATGAAATGGCTCAATTTTTACAACTGGATAATTTGAATTTTTTATTGGGAGCGGGTTGTTCTAGTCATGTCGAAAACGATATGGAATACGGAATACCAGGTATGGCTAATTTATATAAGGGCTTTTTTGAACAACACAGAGGATTTGACATTGCTGGAAGTGATGCAGAATCAATTTTTGATGGGAATTTAGAGAAAATGCTTGAAACAATGGAGGCAATTGCTGTTGCTGCAATAGTGAAACAAACTGATAATGATATAGAAGAAAAAATTTGCAGGGTACAGAAATATATTAGGAATAAGATTATTGAAGGACTGCATGGAACGGAAGTATTAAACTTTTATCGTAATTTTTATATAAAAACTGTTGCACATGGAAGAAAGCATCCGATAAATGTTTTTACAACTAATTATGATTTATATAATGAACAAGCCTTGGACTCTCTATCATTCCCGTATAACAACGGGTTTATTGGTACTTACAAAAGGTCATTTAATCCAGCTAGTTATAAGTATGCGTATGTAGAGGATATGAATTTATCCAATAACATATGGGAAAGAGTCCCTAACTTCTACAATTTATATAAAATACATGGTTCTATTTCTTGGGTTAAAAATGAAAATAACATAAATGAAATAGATTATGAACATATAAGTGAAGATGATACGGTTATGATTTATCCTACTCCATTAAAAGACAGAACTACTTTGATGACTCCATACTCTGATTTATTTAGAGCAATGGAAACTGCTTTGCTTAAAAAGAATAGTGTTTTAATAACATTGGGATATAGTTTTGCAGATGATCATATTAATCGAATAATTTTGAATTCTTTAGCTATTCCAACATTTAAGCTTGTTATATTTGGGCAGAGTGATTCTATTTCAAGATTAATTGAAATGGATGATTCACGTATTATAGTTATTAATTCACAAGACAAGATTCACTATTTTAAAAATTTTGTAGAGAAGGCTATGCCAGATGTTCAAGCTGATGTTAAAGAGCAAATAGATTTACCTGTTGTTACTGAATTGATAAAAGCATTTGAGGGTGTGAAACATGAGTAGTCGTGAAATAGGGAAGATTACTTCAGTAGGCATTCATGGAGTAATAGCTGATGTGAATTCTGATTTAGGAAACTATATAAATACAATTGATGGAATCCTTTTTGTCGGAGAGGTTGGATCATATGTATCAATTTATGAGATAGGAAGAACTGTTATAGCAGAAATAATTGGAGTAGATGAGAAGACTCAGTTAATTAATTTAAGGGAAATGATCAAACCAAATAGTAAAAGGCAGGTTTACTTAAATTTGATTGGAGAAATAGTTGAGGATAAATTCCAATTTGGAGTATCAAAAATGCCATTGATTTTCTCAACTGTTTATATTGTTTCACAAAAGGAATTGATTACTATGCTTGAAGTTGGTAAAGAAGAAATAAAGATTTCTGAAGAGTCTAATAAAACTCGAGCGATTTTGCTTACAATAGGGAAATCAGTAATATTTCCGGATTACGATGTTAAAATAAATATTGATAAGTTCTTTGGGTTTCATTTTGCTGTTTTTGGAAATACTGGGGCAGGTAAGTCTAATACTGTAGCTAGAATTTTACAGAATGTTTTTGTTAAAGACCATTATTCGGCTAAAGGGGCGAAATTTGTAATAATTGATTCTAATGGTGAATATAACAAGGCTTTTTCGAAGTTAAATGAAATTAATCAAGATATTAAACATTCTCTAATGATTGCAGATGAAGATAGTGATTCAAAGTTCGAAATACCAGTTTGGGCGTTATCAGCAGACGATTGGGCAACATTACTACATGCTTCTGAAAAAACGCAAATGCCTGTATTAAAAAGAGCGATAGACATTGCACGAGTATTTTATAGTTCTGATGAAACTAATCAGGAACTACGGAACCACATTCTTGCATCCACATTACTGGGTATTATTCAGAGTTCAGATTCTTCTCCGTCTAAGTCGGATAAACTTAAAGCTATAGTAACAAAATTTGGAACTAATGAAATTAACATGGATTCAGTTTTATCGAATTCTAAAACATTAAGGCAATCCATGAATATAAATTATGGTTCAATGCCCGATGAGGAAGCTGTTATTTCATTTTTATCTAGTCATCTAAATCAAGAATTAATAACAGAAAATATCACACGATCAATGGTTCCGTATAGTTTAGAAGATTTTAGCCAAGCGGTTGAGTTTGCGACTCTGTATGAAGGGAGTATTAGTTCGCAGAGAATACAAGAATATACTGCAACTTTAATGACCCGATTGAATACCATTCAGGAAGGAATCCAAGGGCGCATTCTCTCGAGAACAACATATAATACTATTGATGATTATATAGATATGTTATTGGGTGAAAACCAAATAGTGGATCTTGATATTAGCACACTGGACGATGCTTCAGCAGAGGTTGTAACAAAAGTTTTGGCTAAACTTTTATTAGATTATTTGAAGAGAAGAGAAATAAAAGCAGATTCACCGATAAATTTTATAATCGAAGAAGCACATAGATTCATAAAAAACGAAGCAAATTATGGAGCGGTTGGATATAATATTTTTGAAAGAATTGCTAAAGAAGGTCGCAAATTTGGAATGCTTTTGGGAATATCATCTCAAAGACCAAGTGAATTGTCTAAAACAGTAGTATCACAATGTAGTAATTTTATTGTTCATCGTGTACAAAACCCGGATGATTTGCAATATATATCTAGAATGGTTCCATACATAAATCAGAATATGATAGAAAGGCTTACTTATCTTCAGACAGGAAATGCATTGGTTTTTGGTAGTGCAATAAATCTTCCGACATTAACTAAATTTGCTCAAGCGAATCCTACAACAGATAGTGATAATGCAAAAATATCAGAAAAATGGTACATTGAATAATGGTGTTAGACACGATAGAAATTCATAGTAGCAGGTATATTTAATCCCTTTGAAAGTTAGGTATATGAGATTTGTAAATTGAGTTTATCCAAGTAATGCTGGAACTGGGACTGGAACGGGCAAAAAAATTTAAAAACGAGTCGAAATCAGATGATTTTCCCAGCACTTAAAGAATGAGAAGTCAGTAATTTGAACGCTTTGGGATATAATGAATAGTAGAGCAAGAAGAGTTGGTATGACAGAAGCAAATATATTACTGTCGCAAAACCGTTGAAAACACAGTATGCTGTTAGTATGATTTAGTGGACACAAAAAGTGCGACACAGTATAATCTTGTTAGAAAGAATGTGTTTCACTATGGCCCACAATGGTAAAAGATATACCGAAGAATTTAAACGACAGATCATCGATTTGTATCTGGCAGGTAAACCTGTTGCAGTGCTCGCAGAAGAATATGGCTTGGTTGAGCAAACAATCTATAAATGGAAGAAGCTGTATGCTCCATCGATTGAGATGGATGAAGAACAATCCATTTCACTCAAAGAGTACAAGGAACTACAGAAGAAAATCCAGCAACTTGAAATGGAGAATGAAATATTAAAAAAAGCTACCGCTATATTCGCCAGAAAACAATAGATGAAATCGTATCCTTCATAACGAAATATCAAGACCGCTATCCCATTAAAATCATTTGCAAAGTTCTCGAAATCAACCGAAGTACTTATTACAAATGCCTGAACCATAAAGAATCGAAGCGAGATTTTGAAAATCAGAAACTCGATGGAGATATTTTAGCGATTTATTATGATACCAAACGACGTTATGGAGCCCCTAAGATTCATCGAGAATTATTGGAAAAAGGCTGGCATGTCAGCCTTAAACGAGTTCAGCGAAGAATGGCACTTCTTGGCATTTGTTCGGTTGTAATCAAAAAATATCGTCACTTTTCGGATAACAAACCGGTTATTGAAAAAGAAAATCTATTGAAACAGGACTTTACAGCCACCGGAATCAATCAAAAATGGTGCACCGATATAACCTATATCCATACCCAGAAAGAGGGGTGGACATATCTTGCCTCCGTAATGGATTTCTACAGTCGTAAGATTATTGGCTGGGCATATGGAACCACTATGACTGCAGATTTAGCAGTCAAGGCAGTTAAAAATGCATGCATAAATGTACAGGATCCATCCGGAATTATCCTGAATAGTGATTTAGGTACACAGTACACAAGTGACCAGTTTGAGAGATATCTTGCGAAGAAGCAAATCCATCATTCATTTAGTCGTAAGGGATGTCCTTATGATAATTCCTGCATAGAATCCTTCCATTCCCTTTTGAAGAAAGAAGAGGTTTATCGCAGAGTTTACAAAAATTCAGAAGAAGCTTATGCAAGCATCTTTGAATATATTGAGTCGTGGTATAATCGCCGGCGAACTCATAGTAGCTTAGGCTACAAGACCCCGGAAGCAGTTCATGCTGAAGGTGCGGTGTAAAAGTCGCACTTTCGGTGTCCACTATATTGACTTAAGACCAGTTTATTGGAGGAGATTTTATTTATATGAAGAAGAATGATTACAAGGAAAGCATGTTTGATTTACTAGGTGAAAATATTGATGATATGGGATTTGATGAAAAAATGAATTTTGTTTCTAATATTATTATTGAATTTGAAAAAGAAAATGAACATTTACGTGATACATCAAATAAAGGAAAAAGTTGGAAGGATGAAGAACTAAAAATTATACTGGCAGATGCACCAACTAAATATAATTGTTTAAAGTATGCAAAAATCTTTAAAAGGGGTTATGGGAGCATCGAACAAATATACAGATGGGCTACAACTCCAATTAAAGATATGTCAGATGAACGTCAAAATGATGTTTTTATTCAACAGATAAAAAGAGTTGCAAAAGAGATAGGTTTTAGAGGATAGTGAAAATCATTAAATGTTAAGCTTTATACAAAAGCACATGACTTGAGACGGAGGTGTGCGCAAAAACCCGGACACTTATTAGGGTTCTGAAAGTAGTCATTGATGTATTCAAAATAACAAAAAGATATAGCATTACGCCTATATCATCAAACAGAATCTGTAACGAAAACTATCAGAATTTTAGGATATTCGACTAGAAGGAATCTTTATAAGTGGATAAGCGAAGAAAAACTTCCTCCTAAGATACGAAAAGAATACCCTAGAGTTGATAATCCTCCGGAGCATCCACGCAATCCACCTCTAGAAATAAAACTTGATGCTTTACATCGTTGCTATGAACTTGGTGAAAATATGAAATATGTTTCAGAAGACTATAGTGGCTCAGTTGTCAAGACAAAAATTTTAGATTTTTATGATGAACTGATATGATTGATAGGTAATAGAGTGTAAGGGGAGGATAGTGGAACACTCCCCAGCTGCATATATGCATTAAGCTACATATGGCAAGAGCATCGCCGGATAGTAGCATTCAGCCGGTGTTTTGTAATCAAGGGCAGAATGGTATCTTTCAAAGTTGTAAGTATGGATGTAACGTCCAATCGCAGTTCCGGCTTCCTTGATGTTGTTATACTGCGTCAGATAAACTTCTTCATATTTGAAGCTGCGAAACCAACGCTCAATCATGATGTTGTCAGCCCGGCGGCTTTTTCTGTCCATGCTCTGGTGGATATCATTTTCTTTTACAAAGTCAATGTATGGCCGGCTTGTAAACCGGCAACCTTGATCCGAGTTTAGAATATGTGGTTTTGCTACAGCAAATGATTTTTTTTTAGGGCATTGATAACCATTCCGGTATCAAGCGTATCATCAACTTCCCAACCAACGATGCAGCGACTGTACCGGTCAATTACAGCAGTCAAATACAGAAAGCCGTGTCTGATTGGTATATATGTAATGTCTATAGACCACGCTTGATTTGGAGCGTCTATAACTGCGTTACGGAGAAGATAAGGGCATACTTTAGCCTGTTGCATACGCTCTGAGAGATTCATCTTCGGATAGATTGGGTAAATATCCATCTCACTCATATAACGACGTGCTTTACGGCGCTCTACATGATGTCCTCTGTTTTTGAGTTGTGCAGACATTTATCTTGCACCCCATGTAGGATTATTTGTATGAAGATGATCAATAATCTCTTTACAGGCTAGTTCTTTATCCGATACAGGAGAACCCTTATAGTAGATGCTTGTACGGCTGATATCAAGCAGCTTTGCTCCGATAGAAGCAGGTATTTCTTTAGTTGTCAAAAGGTTTTGGACTAAACATACTCTCGTAGTCAGGTCCACAAATTTCTTCGGATTTTTTTTTGAGCCGGTCAACCTGCATGGTTAACTGACCAACCTTTTTGGCATACTCTGCTTTTTCCCTGCATTCTTCAGCAAGCTTATCCTTGGGATTTTCCTCACGCTTGTCATCAAACACAGCGAAAGCATTGTTAAGGAATTCTTTTTTTCAATTACGGAGCAGGTTTGGTTGGATATTGTTCTCTGTTGCAAGTGTGTTGAGATCTTTCTCACCCTTAAGCAACTCAATTACAAGATCTGATTTAAATTTGGCACTAAAATTTCTTCTTTGTCCGGACATACTAATGAATCCTCACTTTCATACTGATTTTAGTATATCAGATTCATTAAAAATTGTCTGAAAAAGTGTCTTGATTTATGAGACCATTATAGTCCTAATATTGACAGTTCCAAATTTCCCAAACCGGATTGAAAAGAAAGTAAAGATAAACTGTCCAAAGTACAAGTGAAAAAGAGGCACGGTAATTGTTTTTGGAACTGAGATTTGGTATACTAAGAACGGATTTACAAAGAGAATCTTGAAGAGGAACTATCCTTAGATGGAACTGAAAGCGGAGCAGGAAGAAATTATCCGGAGAGGAGATGAAAACGCGGATGGATCTTAAGGAATATATGACTTATGAATCTCTAAAAAATTTACGAGAGCATCATCCTACCTGGCGATTGTTGGCATCGGACAATGCTTCCTTTGTACTGTCCTTTTTTTATAAAGAATTTGTTCTTCCGAATCATAGAAAGTTGCCGGAGCATCTTTTAATCGGCAAACTTGAAAACCATATGGAACTCATTCCCCATATTCGAGATAATAATAAGCGGGCGAAGGATTATCTTATGGAATGGTCGGATGATTCATTCGGCTGGCTCAGAAGATTTTATCCCAAAAATGAAGAAGAGATTCACTATGATTTAAGTTCTTCTGCGGAGAAAGCGATTGAATGGTTGATATCCCTTAAACCGGAAAGCTTTATCGGTACAGAATCGAGACTCATTACGGTATTTGATTTGTTGGAACAGATTATTTCAGGGACACAAACGGATCCGGAGCTTAAGTTAATGGAGTTGAAAAAGAAAAAGGAGCAGATAGAAAAAGAAATTGAACTTGTCCAAAAAGGGGATATAAGGAATTTAGAACCTACGCAAATAAAGGAAAGATTTTTACAAGCTTCTCATATGGCAAGGGAAATTCTTTCTGATTTTCGTGCGGTTGAACAGAATTTCCGGGAACTTAATCAAGATATGCGGGAGAAAATTGCAAAATGGGATCGAAGTAAAGGGGAGTTGATAGGTGATTATTTTTCGGAACAAAATGATATCTATCAATCGGATCAAGGTAAGAGCTTTGATGCCTTTTTTAATTTTATAATGTCAAGTGATGCGAGAGCGCGGTTTGACGATACGATGGAAGGGCTTAAAGAAATTGAGACTCTGAGTGACATTGTGGAGCAAAGCGGAATGAAGGACATTGTGAGTGATTGGCTGGAAGGCAGTAATCAAGTCTGGGATACGGTTGAAACAATGTCCGAGCAGTTGAGAAGATATGTGGATGAAAGCTATCTTGATGAAGAAAAACGCATCAACCAACTGATAAAAAGTATTGAAATTAAAGCGTTGGAATTGAGAGGGGAATTAATCAAACAGAATATTCAACACATTGACGAGGTAAAAGCGGATATTCACTTACCGATGGACAGAAATCTATTTTCACCGCCACGAAAAGTTGAACTGATGGATGAAGATATCAATTATGGCACGGCTGAGGAGGCGGAGGATTCTTTATATTCTCATATTTATGTGGATAAAGAAGAATTAATCAGGAATATCAACTGTGAATTGACGAATAGAAATGAAGTCGGACTGGCGGAGATTCTTAAAAAATATCCGCTTAAATACGGATTAACCGAGCTGACCTCATATTTTGCACTCGAGCAAAAAGTAAAACTAAAGAGTGAAGACGGACAGTATGAATATATTGAATATGATAATTCGGAATCGGAGAGGGTGCGAGCAAAAATCCCCAGAATCATATATCTGAGTGAGGAGCAAAAAAATTAGAGAAAAGAATCAGGAGACAAGATGGATATAAATGAATATGCGTTTTCAGAAGCGGTTATTGCATTATTGAAAGGAGTCGTCAATGAAGCAAGCGATGTGAGAATATGGAATACGATTTTGGAACAACAGGTATATATCGAAGATTATGTTTCCAAAATCGGTCTGCAATTGATAATTTCCACTCAAGACGGTTATGCCTACTTAAAACAAATTGACTACGGAGAGGAGCAAAAACCCTTACCTAGACTAATGACGAAGAGACAATTAAAATATCTGACGAGTCTTATTTTGGTATTACTTCGGAAGGAACTGATTGAACTGAATAAAAACAGTGATTCGGGAAGATATGTGATTTCTAAAGCATCTATCATTGAAAAAGTACTTCCTTATCTAAAAAACACAAACGATGAAGCGAAACAGAGAAAAGAAATTGAAGCGGAAATCAATGCGATTGAGAAAATGGGCTTCATTCGTCTTCTTAAAAACTCCAATGACGACTATGAAATCATTCCTTTGCTGCGAACTTTTATCGAAGCGCAATGGTTGCAGGATTTTGATGAAAAATTGAAAGCTTATATTGATTATGCTAAAAGAGATTCGGAAACAGGAGAAATTGCGGATGAATAAAGTGTTGGGCATAAGATTACACAATCTTGAAATTTACAATTGGGGAACCTTTGACAAGGCGATTTGGCGCTTCAATCCGGAAGGACATACCTCGCTTTTGACGGGGGACTCGGGGTCGGGAAAATCCACGATTGTCGATGCTCTATCTACCTTGTTGGTGCAGCCCAGAAGGTTGGCATACAACAAAGCGGCGGACGCTTCGGCAAAAGAAAGAACCGCAAAATCCTATGTTTTGGGATATTACGGAAGAAAATATGCACATGAAGGAAAAGGTAAGCCGGAAAAACTGAGAGATGAAAAAAATTATTCGGTTATCTTAGCAACCTTTAAAGACGAAGTACAAAACAAAATTATCAGTTTATCGATGTTCTTTTGGTTTAAAGATAACGATTCCGAGCCGAGCAAATTATATGTAGTTTCCGAAAGAGAAATGTTCATCTCGGAAGATTTTTCAAGATTCGGATCGGATGTCAGAGCTTTAAGGAATCGCCTACGACAAAAAGGAGCCAAAGTTTTCGACAGTTTCAGCAACTATGGCGAATTCTATCGTAAGCATTTAGGTGAAGTCAGCGAACAGGCAATCGACTTATTTCAACAGACGATTTCTATGAAAAAAGTTGAAGCGCTCAACGATTTTGTTCGTAACAGCATGCTTGAAAAAGAAGATATCCAAGGTGAAATTGACGAGCTGCTGAAACATTACACGAATCTCAATAGTGCGTATGAAGCAGTCATCAAAGCAAAAAGCCAAATCGAAAAACTGACACCCATTCATGAAAAGGGTCTGAAATATCTTAAAAAGATGGATGATATCGGTACATTGAGTTTGGCGATCAACAGCAATGAAATTTGGTTTGCCGGTAAATATAAGAATATTTTTGCTCAACAAATTTCCGAGAAGGAGCAAGAAAAAGAAAGACTCAATTACAAAATACGGTTGGAAGATGAAAATCAATCCAAAATAAAAAGTGAAATAAAAATTATAGAGAACAATATCAATCAAAACGGAGGAAATGAACTTGCTATTCTTGAAAACGAAATAAAAAGTAGGGAAAAAGAGTTGAGAGAAAAGACTTTTTCGCTCTCAAGATATAATGAACATGCAGATTGTTTAGGGTTGAAATCCGGAATTAAACCGGAGGACTATGATTTTAACAGACAGAAGTTGCCACAAATAAAACAGGAACTGGAAAAGAAAAACAATGAGCTTAATGAAGAACTTGTTGCAGTAGGATTGGAGATTAAGAAGTATAAAGAACGAGAAAGTGAATCGCAGGCGGAGATAGAATCGCTCATCGGGCGAACATCCAACATCCCGTCAAAACTTGTTGAATTGCGAGAGAATCTTTGCGCTGATATGAAAATCGACACAAGTGAAATTGCATTTGCCGGAGAGCTCTTGGAAGTCAAACAATCTGAAATTCAATGGGAAGGTGCAATTGAGAGATTGGTTCACAGCTTTGCCATCTCGCTTTTGGTACCCGAGAAGCATTATGAAAGTGTTTCTAAATGGGTAAACAAAAAAAATCTGGGGACAAAACTGGTTTATTTCAAAGTGGGAAAAGATTCTCGGCGGCAGATGTCTAATTTTGAGGATGTCGCATCGGTGTCAAGCAAGTTGACGGTGAAACAGGACAGTATATTTACACAATGGCTTACCAATGACTTGAGTCAGCGATTTCAACATATCTGTTGTGATACGCTCGATGATTTTAGACGACAGGGCAAGGCGATAACGATTCATGGACAAATCAAATCGGGTCAACGACATGAAAAAGACGATCGACACAATATCAAAAACCGAATGAGATATGTTCTCGGATTTTCAAATAAAAAGAAAATTGAAGCGTTGGAAGAAGAGCTTTCACAAATAAAAGAGAAAATTCAAGGTTTTAATGATCAAAATGAAATGATAAAAAAAAGGAAGAAAACTCAGGATAATTTGCTGCGTGCTTCGGACATGCTGATGGAATACTTGAGTCATGAAACAATTGATGTACTGAGTGTCGAGAGAATCATTTTCGAAAAGAAGGAGCGCATTTCTCAAATCAATAGAAGCAATGATATTTTAGCGGATTTGGAAAATCAAAAAATTAAAAAAGAAGAGGAACTGAAAAAATCCGAGAAGAAAAGGGAAGATTGGTACAAACAAGAGGGAAAGCTGGATCATGAATTGGAACAACTCGTCAGCAAACAAAATGAAAATGATGAGAAACTCAATAAAGAAAATGAAGAAGACCGAAAGATTTATGATTTTTTAGAGAGAGACTTTACAAATTATCTTGAAAAAAAATCCATCGCATTAATTTACAACGAGAAATATGAAAAAGAATATAATAACAACTTGGTTAAAAGAAGATCCAACTTTCAAGAAGGCGCGAGCAATCTGAAAAATGAAGTTGAGAAATCTATGATGAATTTCAAAAGAGAATATCCGAATGAAACTTTTGAAATGACGGATGAAATAGAATCTCTCAAAGAGTACTCGGATATGCTTGACCGACTTCTGTATGACAACCTTCCCAAATATCAAGCGAATTTCAAAAATGAATTGCAGGGGAAAATTATCCGTCATATTTCACTTTTTCACGCCACCCTACACAGTAACAGTAAGAAGATTGCCGAGCGTATAGCGGAGATCAATCAGTCGCTCAAAAGTATTCCATATAATGTTGGAAGATATATTACTTTGAATTGTGAAGACACGGTTGAACAGGATATTCGGGCGTTCAAAATGCAGCTGAAATCTTGCACCGAAGGAATGACGGCTATGGATGACAGCTTGATAGAACAAAAGTTTAAGCAAATTAAAGAGATTATCGGTCGCTTCAAAGGGAGACCTGATTTTGTGGAAGCGGACAAACGCTGGACGGCAAAAGTGACGGATGTCAGAAATTGGTTTATCTTTTCAGCAACGGAAAGATACAATGAGAATGATGAAGAATATGAGCATTATTCCGATTCGGACGGAAAATCCGGCGGACAGAAAGAAAAGCTGGCGTATACGATATTGGCGGCGAGTCTTGCGTATAATTATAAGTTGAACAAAAAAGAGAATCAAGGTTCTTCGTTCCGATTGGTTGTTATTGATGAGGCCTTCCTGAAAAGTTCGGATGAATCGGCAAAATTCGGTCTGTCACTTTTTGAAAAAATGAGATTCCAATTGTTGGTTGTTACTCCGCTCCTAAAAATATCGACGATTGAACCGTTCATATCTCATGTAGGCTTTGTGTCTCATAACGATATCACGCACATCTCTCAACTAAAAAATATATCCATTGAGGATTACAGACGAAATCGTAAGCAATGGGAGGGAACCGGATTTGAAAAAATGGACTGACTTTCATGATATCAAGATAAAACTGGAGAAAAAATGGGAAAGTGGAGAAATCCTATATAATATAATAGAAGAAAAAGCTCTTTTTCCTGTTAGAATTAAAATTACCGGACCCAACTCGAATGAGCTGAGTTTGGAATTTGAGAAAGTGATTCGATGGATAGAAAAACTTAAGGGCAAAGAAAAAAGTAAACTCGGTTACGGTTATTCTTTGGAAGAAAGAGAAATCAATTTTCGAATCGTCGGCAGAAATCGTATTCCTGTTTATGCTGTTATCGAAACGACAGAAGATGCGCTTCGTCTTTTAAATAAGAATGCAGAAGCTGAAATATTTCAAAATATCTGTCAAGAATTTTTTGAAGAATGGAGAACACATAGAAAATTCGCACATTTAAAAGAATGGTTTTTAAAATATCCTTTTCGGGTTATTAACCTGATTGGCGAAAATTCTTCCAAAATCATTCTTGTACTCAAATGGTTTGAGCATAATCCGAAGCATTTTGTTTATATCAGGCAGCTCGATATTGAGGGAGTAGATACAAAATTTATTGAAAAACATCAAAGTATTTTAGGAGAACTCCTCGAAATTTTGCTTCCGGAAACGGATTTTGATTCGTGCAAGAAAAAATTTGAGGATAAATTCAGACTTCGCAAGAAACCCGATATGATTCGATTTAGAATTTTAGATGAGTATTATTTGGATCAGGTATTTAGGGATATTACGATTCCGTTGGAAGAATTTCAATCTTGGGAGAACACGATTGAAAAAGTATTCTTCACCGAAAATGAGATTAACTTTTTGAGCTTTCCGAGTCTCAAAAATTCAATCGTAATCTTCGGAAAGGGATATGGGATTTCTCTTTTGTTTGATGTGCAATGGTTGAAAAGTAGAGAAGTTTATTATTGGGGAGATATTGATACACATGGATTCAATATTTTGTCCATTGCAAGAGGATTTCTGCCGAATATCAAATCTTTTTTGATGACAGAAGAAATTTTGACGGATCACAGATCTTTGTGGGTTGACGAAGACATCCCTTTTTTATCCGAAATAAAAAATTTGACCCCGAAGGAACAGGAGTTGGTTTATAAATTGCAAAATGGTTATTTTGCACCAAAAGTGCGATTGGAGCAGGAGCGCATTCGTTTTAAGTATCTAAAACAATGGATGGAGCAAATCGATTCATCCAAAACAATCGGAGAATAAATGAACAGGATTTATCTCTAAATCGGAAGCGGTTTGCAGTACAGTGGTTCAGTTATCAAGACAAATATATTAAAGGTTTTGAAAAAACAAGGGAATGAAATGAACGAATATTTGAAAGAATTTATAAGCTTAAAAGAGAATTACAAACTTCAAGACGGGAATAAATCAAGTGTCTTGGCTTTGTATCAATTTACTGACAGGCTTTCTGTAAGCGATGAAAAAGAAGCAAAAGAAGTTTTGGTAGATGTCTATCAATTATTGGGAATGATGGAGAGTGCATACAAATTATTTTCAGCTATTGCCGATAAAACGGATAGGAAAAAAATTAAAAAATTAGCGAATTTGCAGCAGTTAAGTAAAAGTCATGCTGATAACTTTGCCCTGCCGCGCCCTCTGACAGAGAAGGAAGAAGCTGCAAGGAGAGAGCGACTGAAAGATTTACCTCGGTTTCGTTATCATCCGGATCCTTTAAGTACAGGTGCTTTTGAAGAAGGTGAGGCAAAGACCTGCCCTTGCTGCGGTAATAAAAGTACTGTTTACTATGCTGTTACCCCATATTGCATTGAGAATGTGGAAAATCTCTGTCCCGGTTGCATTTCAAACGGTGAAGCCGCAAGAAAATATGATGCTTCCTTTATTCAAGATGCCGAATGGAAAGGTGAGGCGGATAAAGAAAAGGACGAAGAGCTTTTTTGCCGTACCCCGGGGTATATAAGCTGGCAGGGTGAATACTGGCTGTCCTGCTGTGACGATTATTGTGCATATTTAGGAACGGTTGGCACCGAAGAATTAAAAGCTATGGATATTGCAGATGAGGTCTTTAGTGAGTATGCCGCAAGAAATGAATTTCAAGATGTCAAAGAATATCTTGTCAAAGATGGCTCGCTTTGTGGGTATTTGTTCCGTTGCCTGCACTGTGGGAAATATCATCTTTGGGTAGATGCGGATTAAGGTGAAGAGGACAAAAATGAAAACTTATTATGTATGGATTGGAACATTTGAAGAAAGCCATTTTGAAGAATATTGGGATAATGAGTTTTATGAGGATGAAACAGAACTATGGAAAAAGGGACAGAAAGCTAAACCGAACGAGAAGTTAAAATGTGGATTTTGCAGGGAAATGGGCTTAGAAGAATTGGACAAAAAAGATTTTTGGTTTTCTTTTAGACCTTCTTTATGTAATGTAAGAGATTTGGCAAAAGATTATATAGAAGAATTGGATGAATTTGAAAGAAAATGTAAGGAAAAAGGTATTTTAGCGGGAAATGTAATATGGGGAATTTCGGTGGAAGAGTTTCCGGATTTAGAACCGCAAGCTTGCAGAAGTATGTGCTACATTGACGCAATAGAGCTGTAAATAAATCGGCATAAGGATAGCAAAAAAAGTAGGAGGCTTTTGGAAATGCGAGTGATAATATGTGAACTTACAGGAGGAATTATAAATGAAAACAACAGCTTTAGTTGTAATTGATATTCAAAACGACATTACTAAAAATTATAAAGATATAATAGACAACATTAATAAAGCTATAGATATAGCAAAAGTCAATAAATGGCATATTGTTTATATAAAACACTATGATTTAACGCGCAGTGCCAAGTATTTTAAGCCGGAAACTAAAGGAGCAGAGCTTGTTCCGGAACTAAATGTGATTTCAGATAATATATTTATAAAAAGCAAAGGAAATGCTCTGACATCTGAGGATTTTAAGTCTTTTATTGATACAAACGAAATTACTGAATTTTATGTTACGGGAGCCGATGCCTGTGAATGCATAAAATCTACTTGTTATAATATGGCAAAATCAGGATATACCGTGCATGTTATTTCAGACGGAATAACGAGCTATAATAAAGCAAAGCTTCCTGAAATGATAGAATATTATACTAAAAAAGGCTGTGATGTTATAAAGTTGAATGAATTGGGGGAAATGTAAAGAATTAGCGGCTTAACTTTTCATAGGATAAGTTAACATGCTGATTTTGGGGAGGCATTTCTTATAGACATTGGTTTATATTTTTTAACTTCAGACGACTTTGACTGTATTTTTGAAGTGGGAATGACGGCATCTGAATTTATGGATACTGATGAGTTTGCGAAGTATGATGTCCAAGCAGGAGGATGGGAAGATGTGTAGAGTTATGCCGGGAAGCTTATTTTGTTGCAAGAATAAACCTAAATGATGTATATATAAAATTTATCGGAAGCAAAAAATGATGGATTTATATGAATATATTAAGGAAAACAAGAAGTTAAACACTTTACTTATGAGTGAATGTGATATTTATTTTTATAGACAAAGTCAAGAAACCATCTTTTTGAATAATAATGAAATATACTCCATACCATGTAAGGCATTTGCACAGGATGGCAGCGGAGGAGAGTTTGTCTTTTTGAATGGCGGCAGTATAGGACTTATCAGTAGTGAAGGCGAGGTTGGAAGAATTGCAGAAAATTTAGAAGGACTTTTAACTTTTTTGCTTCATACCGGAAATATTTTCGACTTTAATTGTAGGCTCCTTTATCAAAACCAAAACTTATTAAAAAAATATTGTGACGGATATATATTTGCAATAAGAGAAAGATACAAGACTGAGAATAAAGATTGGGATAGGACTCGCTTTGACCTTGCAAAGGAGCTGGGGCTTTTTTTTGAGCCTGACAAATTATCGGATTTAGCAATGAACTTTTATCAAGCAGCTACAAGAACTCCGATTTTTTCCTGTAAATATAATGAGGGTCAAAATGAATATATTTGTGATTCAGTACTCTCAGATATTGTGGGGTTATGGGTAAGGGAGCTTACAGGTATAAGCGAAGAGGAAATTGTTAAGTCACTGTAGGAATAAAATTTTGTAATAATTGGTGACGAGCGGAGTATCTATGTAAGACGGAATGAAAAAAGTAATATGAAATTTTTCGCCGGATGTAAGAGAGGATTCGAAGATGATGAGTTCAGGGAAAAAACAGAATAATTGGAATAGAGAAGAAATAATTGTTGCTTTTTATGTGTATTGCATTATTCCGTTTGCGAGCAGTAGGAAGTCATATAAAGCCATGGGCTGAAGATAAAAGTAATAGATTAAATCCACATAATGGAATCTGTCTTAATTCAATTCATGACAGAGCTTTTGATAGAGGGCTGATAACGATAGATAAAGGCTATAAGATTATTGTTTCAAGCAGGTTGAAAGATTATTATTCAAGTAAATTCATTGATGATATATTCAAGAAATATGAAGGACATAAAATTGCAATTCCTAAAAAGTTTGAACCTTCATTAGAGTTTTTGCAATATCATAACGATGTTATATTTAAGGGAGCATAAGATATATTTTTTCTCATATTTATAAAATTAAATACTTTTCAGAGAGTGGTGCAAAGTGAATAGATATACTATTTTGGCTAGCAGTAAAAGAAATAAATCAAATGAAAATGGTAAATTGTAAATTTGGTTTCACTAAAATTTCAATAAATTAGGGAGATAAATTTTATTATATTCTATAAAGGAGAACTATATGATTTTTTCATTGTATACAGTAATTATTAGTATTCTAAGCTCTTCGCTTTTCACAGTTATACTATCTTCAACTGTTTTGGAACCTCTAAAAGAAAGAAGAAAATATATATTTGATGAAAAGAAAAAAGTATATGAATCGCTTATTGTATTTGCTCAAATAGTTTTGTTTCCACAAGAAGCAAGATTTTCTCTAAAGGTGGAACGATATGATCTAAATACATTAACCGATGAAGAATGTATTACCAATGCACTAAATGATTTGAAGATGGCTATTCCAAAACTAAAAATGATTACTAAAAATCATAAAGTTATTATCGCTATACATAATTTTATTAATGTCCCGGATGAATCTTCTTTTAATTCTCTTGTAAATGTACTACAAAGAGATTTATATAAATAGCTAGTAAAAAGAAAAAGTAAATCGGCACATAAGGTTATAATGACTGAAGGCAAAAGAAGGTTTATAATACTCGTTACTATATTTGGTTAATACTGTAGAGTGCTCCCTATTTTGTATCTATTTACTTTAATATAAAACAGAATAATTTAAATGGCAAAGGATAATTAATATATGGAAAAATTAAGTGTAAATGATTTACATGATAATATCGCAATCATAAAAATCACTAAATCCTATAAATCCCATAAGAACGGAACTTCTCCGCTTGAACTCTATGATATTACACGTGGATGCTGGAAACGAAAATTAAAAAGTCTTCAAGATGCGGAAATAGTTCTTGCTGTAGTATCAGGAGAAGTAAAAGAAGTTTATACTGTGGATTCATGGATGGAGGCATCCGAACTGAATAGGGAAACAATTCCGTATGACGCAGAAAAGGAAAAGGGACGCATAGGCTTCTCGGGACAGGTGGCACCGGATGATATACGAAGTAAGTATATAGGTAAATCGGTTGCGGGTTTATATAAAAGAGGTGAGGCAGACCCCGTAAAGATATTTTTAAACAATGAATGTAAAAGAAAAAGAATAAAGAAATTTGAGATTTTAGATGCAAGAGAAAAACCTACATTCAAATCGATTAACGAGATAATAAATGATTGCATGGGAATAGAGCCTAAAGGTAGGTCTGAAGATTATTGGCAAAATGTATACGAAAACGGAAAGTTTCGTTTACGGTTTATTGAACTTTCAGCCATTCTAAACGGAAAACCGAGAGCTACGGCAAATCATTGCATTAATACTATTGAAGAGGATGGCTTATATCTTGTTTTTGATGATTTAAAGAATAGTGATACAGAAAACACCTCCAAATATGTCGGATTTGATTTGGTATTTGCTAAGTCTCCAAATGAAGATTATGTGTTTATTGGGGTTTATCAATACGAGAAGACGAAGTCGATTTTAAACCATAATGTATCTAAGCTACTTAGCAAGAAAGTAAGACTTATCGGAGATCCGGTTGAAGACATAGAGACTTTAGATTAAGGGAGAGTTGTTGTGGAAACTGAAAAAATTCTTTATTCAATAAATCAAGTAAAAGAAAAACTTGATAGCTATGGAATACTATACTATGATTTGCCGGGTGCAGATAGTACGATACAGCTCGGTGGAAAAGGAGAATGTGATACGGCGATTCATTATCAAGAAGATGGGTATGTTTGCTATGCAACAGATGAGGATTATGATAATATTGTTTATTCACTTCGTGGTAATGATATCACCGTAGGATTGAATTTCGAAAATAAAAGCAAAGATATGGCAATTCGAGAGATATCGGCAGGAAAGACCAAATGGCAAGGAAAGATTGTGACAGTTTTCCAAGGTAATATAATCTTGAACCCTTCAGGTGTGATGGAATATCAGCCGCATTGTATTTATGCTTATGGAAATGAAGCGTTTGATGAACTTTTAAAATTATTGGTACAAGGAAGAAGTGAAATGGGAATGACTAAGCTTGATGCTGTTTGGGTAGGAGCAGCTATTCTGGTGTATAATATAAACCAAGAAAAGCCTGACTGGGGATTGAATGATGTAAGCTTCACGCAAGAAAATATTATTAAAATCACGAAAAAAATATTGGGTATAGATATTTCAAGCACACTTGTGAGTATAAATGCTACTGCCGATGCCGATAATCCGCATAAAAACTGTGCCTATCTTTCTAAAGTAGAGGATGGGAAACTAAGACTTTCATATATTAATGAATATGATAAAGTTAAGGAACATCCTGAGATATCCGAGATGAAGGATAACATTACTATTACTACAAATTCAGGGAATATAACAATTCAAAATCTATATAATTTTATAGAAGATGTATACACACGAAGGATGATTAATTTGCTTAAGAATATAATGCCGATAAATTCCGGTAAGAAGGGTGAGTCTAATATGAACAAGCAAACTAAATATGACAAGAATTTGATTTTGTATGGACCTCCGGGAACAGGGAAAACATATAACAGTGTTAATTATGCCGTGGGTATTTGCGAAGGAAAACCGCTTAAAGAAATTCAGAGAGAAAATTATGCTGATGTGCTGAAAAGATTTGAAGAATTAAAGAAGTCTGGAAGAGTTGCATTTACAACATTCCATCAGTCTTATGGGTACGAAGAGTTTATAGAGGGAATTAAGCCGCAGACAGATAAACAGACCGGGAATATTTCCTATGAAATTGTTGATGGAGTATTTAAAAGATTTTGTGATGAAAACGGAAAGAGTGCGGATTCCTACCAAGCTTTTGAAAATGCATGGAATAAAATGGTAGGAATTATAGAAGAAGATAAAGTAAAGTTTAGGTTTACCCGAAGAAGCGGAACTGTGATAGAGGCTATATATCTTAATGATGACAGATTTCGTGTGGAGTGGAATGGAGGAACATACAATGATTTAACTAAACGTGCGATTTTTAAGCAATGGTCAAATGTCGGTATTGCACGTGAAAATTTTACCGGAGGAAATAAATGGTTATTTGATGCGCAACTGGCTGTTATTGATGAAATGAAAAAATATGGTTTGCCGGAATACACTGAAAAATTAGGACAAGCTTGTGTATTTATTATTGATGAAATTAATCGCGGTAATATTTCAAAAATTTTTGGTGAGCTGATTACACTTATTGAGGATACAAAACGAAAAGGTTGTACTGAGGAAATGAAGGCGGTTTTACCTTATTCACATACAGAGTTTTCGGTGCCGGAAAATATTTATATACTGGGTACTATGAACACGGCAGACAGGTCTATTGCACTTATGGATACGGCATTGCGCAGAAGATTTTTCTTTGAGGAGATGATGCCTAATAGTAAGATCTTGGATTATTTAGGAGTTGGCATAATAAAAGATGGTGAGACAATACTTAATGTATCTGCAATGTTGGATGTTATTAATCGTCGTATTGAATATCTCTATGATAGAGAACATACCATAGGGCATGCATTTTTTACAAAACTTAAAGAGGCACCTGATATAGAAACATTAGCTACGATATTTAAAAAAAATGTAATTCCGCTTTTACAGGAATATTTCTATGAAGATTATACAAAAATACAGTATGTGCTTGGGGATAATCAAAAAGAGAGTTCTCTGAAGTTTATTTTAGATGAGTCACCGGATATAAAAAATATTTTCAATGGAGTACCGGATATAGATTTGCCTGAGAAGAGGTATCGTATTCAGGAAGAAGCCTTTTATAATATTTTTGCTTATAAAGGAATTGGAAAGACTCTGTGAGTAAGGGGAGTTATTTAAGATATGAGACAAGTACTTCAGGTTAAGGAATTTGAGGCTATAACATGTATAGAAGATGACAAAATTAAATATGGAAAATATTGTATAAGTCGCCGAGACTTCAGTGATTTGATATTATTTATTAAAGAGTATACAGCAGTTGAAAAGCAGGTGGATATTCTTCAATTTATGAAGATAGGATACAAGCGAAACGTCGGTGAGATTATTTCTTTTAACAATTATGTAGGAATTATAGAACTTCCAAGCGGCATACAAATAGAGATTCTTCCTAAAATTGATTTTGGAGATGCAGGGGAAGATGGAGCCCGAACCAAGCGTGTATTTCTTAAGATGCTTAGAGCAATGAGAGATTTTGAAGGGAAAATTTTTAATGATGCCAATCTCAATGTGGATAAAATGAATTTGTATGAAATTTTTATTAATATATACCTACAGGAAGTACAACGTTTGGTAAAAAAGGGGATTAAATCAGCATACATCGGACAAGAAAACAATCTGAGTTACTATAAAGGAAAGCTTATAATAAATAAACATATCCATGCAAATTTAGTTCATAAGGAACGCTTTTATGTTGTGTATGATGAATTTCATCCTGACAGACCTGAAAATAGGTTGATAAAATCCACCTTGCTTAAACTTAAGAAGATGACTAAAAGTTCGGAGAATTTAAAAGAAATATATAGATTATTATCTTTTTTTGAAATGGTAGAGGAGTCTAAAAACTATGAAAAAGATTTTTCTAAAGTGGTAATAGATAGAAATACTAAGGATTATGCATTACTTATGCAGTGGTCAAAGGTATTTCTTATGAATCGAAGTTTTACTTCTTTCTCAGGTCGACAGGATTCAAAAGCCATACTTTTTCCCATGGAATCTGTGTATGAAAGCTATGTGGCAAAGCAGCTTAAAAAGCTCATGATTTCACGCGGATGGAATGTTCGTACACAGGATAAGGCTTATTATCTGTTTGAGGAACCTAAAAATCAGTTTGCACTGCGTCCTGATATTGTGTTATATTACGGCGACAGATGCGTAGTACTGGATACAAAATGGAAAGTATTGGTGGATAATCTGAGCGGCAATTATGGAATATCACAAAGTGATATGTACCAAGTGTATGCCTATTCTAAGAAATATATGACTTCAGAAATATGGCTTTTATATCCTCTGACAAGACCTTTTAGAGCTTATGAAGATATTAAGTTTCGTAGTGACCGAGATAGAATTCTTCCGACAGAGGTGAATGTATTCTTTGTTGATTTAGCGGATGAAGGAAATATTGAGAAGCTTGGAAATAAGATTTGCTCGACATAGCAAATTCCCCCATAGGAGACCTAATATGACAAATAATAAAAAACTTAGCACTTCGCAAAAAAAGCCCCTTCTTTCGTGGGAGGAAGTTTCCTGCGAACATTTGATACAGGATAAATGGATTGATTTCAGGAAATCTGCATACCGTTTTCCGGACGGAAGTATATTTGAACCTTACTACAGCTACACTCGCAGAGATTATGCCGTGGTTGTGGCATCGGACTGTGACGGCAATTATATTTGTGTTCGTCAGTTCCGCCAAGGTATTAAGGAAGTTACGACGGAGTTTCCGGCGGGCGGAATAGATGGAAGAGATGTCAAAGATGATAATGGCGATGACGAAGGCAACGAAAACAAGAAAAATAATGAAAACAACAAAGATAAAAACGGCGGTATTTCCGGCGAAATTGCTCTTTTGGCGGCAAAACGCGAGCTTTTAGAGGAGACGGGGTACGAATCCGACGAATGGGAGCACCTGCTTACAGTGCCGTCCGATGCGACGATTTCCGATAATTACGGATATTTATATATGGCAAAAAATTGCAGAAAAGTATCCGGACAGGATCTGGACGAGACGGAGTTCGTAGAGGTGATTACATTATCGCCGGAGAAGATTGAAGATTTGATAAGAAAGGGTAAGTTTCAACAGGCGATTCATATTACGGCATGGTTGCTGGCACAAAAGTATGATAATAAAAAAGCATGATAATACAAAAGCATGATGAGGAGGTGTAAATTTGCCTTTTAGAATAATAAGAGACGATATTGCGAAAATCAAGGCGGATGCTCTTGTAAACATGTCAAGTAAGTCCGGAGAGCGGGATAAACCGGACAAGCTGCAAAAACCTTCTTCGGCAGTGGCTCAAATTGTACCATCCCTTCATATGAATTCAAAGTATGTAATTTATGTAGATAAAGCCCGGTGTACGGAGATTTCTAAAGATGAAGAAGCTATATTAAGAAATTCTTACGACAAAGCTCTTGACATTGCTGTAAAAAAACGTTGCAAATCTATTGCATTTCCCTTACTTACACGAGGTGAGTACGGTCTTTCGAAAAAATCATATATTCAAATAGCCTTAGATTCATTTACAGCTTTTTTGGAAGAACATGAAATGCAGATTAGTCTCATAGTACCGGAATATGAGACGGATAAAATATCCGATGAGTTTGCCTGTGATATGTCAGCTTATATAAATGAGCGGCATATGTTTGAGATTTTAAAGGAACCGGAGAAAGCGGTATATGCCTGTGCTGTTGCGGATATTGAAGTTAAGTGCAACGAATCCTTGGACAGTGCACTTAAAAGTATTTATACGGATTCATTTGAAAAGCACTTACAAAAACTGATAAATAAAAAAGGACTTAAGAACTCACAGGTATATGCTGCAGCTAATATATCAAAACAATATTTTTCAAAGCTCTTAAAAGGACAGGTGAAGCCGTCAAAAGAAAAGATGCTTGCATTGTCTATAGGGCTTAGGCTTAATATTGACGAAACGATAGATTTCCTGCGTATTGCCGGGTATGCTTTATCACCCATATCACAGACAGACATTATTGTCGAATATTTTATTCGACGTCAGGATTATAATGTCTTAAAAATAGATATTGTACTGTTTGATTACGGGCTTGACCCTTTGTCGGGAGTGCAGAATTAAAGGTCGCTCTCGGGTTGACCTTTTTTTGTCGCCTTTGCGCTATGATTACATTACAATAAAAGACAAGCTCTATCAAAAAGAGACGTCAAAGCGAAACGGAGGTAATAATCATGAGTAAAGGTTTAACGGAAATAGTATATATTTTGGATAGGAGCGGTTCTATGGAAGGACTTGAGGCGGATACTATAGGCGGTTTTAATTCTATGATGGCTAAACAGAAAGAAACCGGAGAAAAGGCATTGGTATCAACGCTTTTGTTTGATGATGAGTGTGAGGTTCTTCATAACAGAGTTTCTGTTGACAAAGTAGAAGCTTTGACAGATAAACAGTATTACGTCAGAGGTTGTACAGCCTTATTGGATGCGCTGGGAGGGGCTATCAGTCACATAGGACATATACATAAGTGTACTAAAAAGGAATACAGACCCGAAAAGACCGTTTTTGTAATAACAACGGACGGAATGGAAAATGCCAGCAGAAAGTACACATATGATAAAATACAAAAAATGGTTAAGCGTCAACAGGAAAAATATGCATGGGAATTCATATTTATAGGAGCAAATATAGATGCATATACGGAGGCGCAAAGATTCGGTATCAGAAGGGATAGAGCGATTAATTATGTTAGTGATGAAGTAGGTATTGCCAAGGTATATAAGGGAGTATCCGAAGCTGTCTGCTCGGTTATGGCGGCAAGCTGTGCCGAAGATATAGATGCGTATTTGTCAAGCGGTACTTGGGCGGAGGAGATTAATGCAGATTATTTAAAACGAGGCTTTTCACACTAAAAATGTTGTCAAGCATAAATGATTATGTTCCGGAAAAATCAATTTATAAGCCTCAAAACAAGGGACTTTTTTTATGCACTTTCTAAATCTTCTTTAATTCTGTGTGGCTGTGAGTGTACAAATTTATTAAATGCATTTCTCATCCAAGGGTGATTCATAGCCGGAATGTAAGTCTTTTTTGGTTTTGGTGGTTTGTAATCAGCATCTAAGTCCTTAGATTTATGCTCATGAGTCGGTATCTCCTCCGGTGCATAAATATATTTGTTATTAACACACGCAAACATAGACCTATCAAATGCATTGATAAGCATAACTTTGGTTTCTTTTCGATAATGAATCTGCACTCCATTAGGATTTATCAGTAAGAAACTTATAAGGTATACCATAATCAGTAAGTATCTGCTCAAATACATGGCAGTAACCGTTAAGCGTCTCTTGAATGTCAAACCAAGCACTTGTGACAATACCGGAGGCATCATCAATAGCTAAATGTAGATGCCATACCTGCCCATGTAGCCACTCATAAGGTGTTGCGTTCATTTGCTGCAATTCACCAAAATAAGCACACCCGGGGCGACGGCTGTGAGCATTATCAACTGACACCGGGTTAGCCTGTATAGATGATAGTTCTTTTTCATATATGGCTTATATTTTTATAAAAAAGTATTTGCCGGATACTTTACTTTTAGCTAAAAATATGCTAATTATAAATAAAGTTAGGGGAATTATTGTGCCAATATAAAATTCGGTAATAAATAGACATAATTCACTGATAATTAATTTTGAAAATTTCTGTTTAATAAGGGAGGCAATTATGAAACTAAATAAATCGGCACCGTTTGTATTGGCAGCATTTTTAAGTGTACCTTTGTTGAATATTAATTCGGTTTTTGCAAATGAAAGTATTCAAACCGAAATTTCGTTTTCAAAGGATGTAAAGGAGTCTTTGGAAGCTCTTGACGGAGAAACAAAGTTAAAAAAGCTTTACACTGAAGTATCTTCAAATGTGAAGATTGAAGGGGAAGCTTCAGAATTCGAAAAAGGGAATGCAGATGTTTACGCTACATCATACGACATCAGAGTAGATGGAGTGCAAATAGACTCGGGCAATATGGATGATGTACTGAGGAATGGAAGCGGAAGCATAAAGTATGAGCCTGCAAACGGTAGCGAGAAAGCTAAGCTTATCTTGAATAATCTTAATATATCTGTCGATACACCGGATGTTTATAATGAGGATTACATGTTTATTGACTCAAAAGAGGAGATAGACCTTATACTTAAGGGAGATAATACTATAAATATCAAAGTTGTAGAGGGCAGTACCAATACCGATAAGCTGGAAAATGTATATGCAATCCGAGCGGAACATGTAAACTGTTATGGGGGAGGTAGCTTGAGTCTCAATATTGATGCGGAAAACCCCACAAATAAGTTGGGGTACATAGCCGGAATATCTCCCAATACCGGCGGAGAGATTTTAGATAGTGTAAATATCAATATAAATATGCATGGTTATACAAGTATGGCTGATGGAATTGTCGGCTTTAAAAATATAAATAAGTCCAATCTTAGATTTAATTTCAATCTGGGGTATAATGCTAAGCTTATTGAGGACGATTATCGACGTGCAGTCTCACCTATTGTCATATATGAAGATGGTAATATTACAAGCTCGGACATTACCATCAATATAGAGCCTAGGGAAGGATTTGACAGTGATAAAGCTGAATTAATCGGACTTGAAGCTTACGGATTAAATATTTCGGGAAATACGAGTATTACTGCAAAGGGTACAAACTCAGCTATGTATGTCAGAAGATTTACCATAAAGGACAAGTATAAAGTGGATATGGAAGGTAGTGTGTACTTATACGATTCCGATGAAGTATACATGAACTTTGAAAATACATATCCGGGTTCATACTTTATACTAAGGGCACCTAAGGCTAAAGGAGCACTGATTTGTGAAGATATGCCGGAAGGTAAGGCGAAGTTTAATGTACCTGCGGAAGTTTCGGTTATAGCCGGAGACAGTGAGGAGAGTGCCGGATTTATAGCCAAGGAAGGGTTTGATAGATTATTTTACTATAAGTCAAAAATAGATGCCGAGTCTACAGCTAAGATTGTAAAAGTGCTTTACAGTAATAATGTAAGTCATGGCGGAAGCGGCTCCGGCAGTGGAGGCTCAGGTTCAGGCGGCAGCAGTGGTGGAAGCGGCTCCGGCAGTGGAGGCTCAGGTTCAGGCGGCAGCAGTGGTGGCAGCGGCTCCGGCAGTGGAGGCTCAGGTTCAAGTGGCTCAGGCGGTGGCGCTAGAGGCGGCTCCGGTGGCGGCGGTGGCGCTAGAGGCGGCGGTGCTGTAGCTCCTAAAAAACAGTCGGGCACATGGATAAATGATAACGTAGGCTGGTGGTACAAGAGTGCCGACGGTTCATATCCTAAGGCATCATGGCAAAAGATAGATAATGTATGGTACGTATTCAATGATGCAGGCTATATTGTTACAGGTTGGCATCTCTCTGGCGGAAAATGGTACTATTTAAGTGCAAGCGGAGCCATGAGTACAGGTTGGATACAGGTAAAGGATAAATGGTATTATCTTGAGACCGTAGGAAAAGCCGATAAACCTCAGGGATCAATGTATGCATTGGAAAACACACCTGATAATTACAGAGTTAACGAATCCGGAGAGTGGATAAGATAGGACTTTAGAGTGTAGGAAAATTATTTGCAATAAATAAAGAAGCTGACAGTCGTCATGGCTGTCAGCTTTGTGTATGTATGAAATACATTTGATAAATTTCAAAAGGTTATAATATAGAAGAAAATTATGAAAATCTTCCGTTTGACATTTCATAAACACGGTCGGCGAGAGCAATAGGAAGACTTGTGATATTGAAGGCGATTACTATTTGCGCAACAAGAGATATCCACTGCCGGAGAACCTGATACAGAATGTATTTTCCCGAGCCCTTTAAAAGCCGAATGAGCCCCATTTTTATTATAAATTATACCTCCTTTTGAATTAATATAGCGTGTTGGCATTGCTTTGGAAAGACCGGAAGAAGCCGAGGCAAACTTAAAAATATCCTATGTTTGCCTAAGCTTCCTTCCGGTCTTAGGGTTTAAATATAAATTTTATTCGGGCGGCCAAAAAAGTTCATCAAGGCTTTTGTCAAGTGTGCGGCAAATTGCTATGCACAGCTTAATTGTAGGATTATATTCCCCTTTTTCAATGGCGTTGATTGTTTGCCTTGAAACGGATACAAGATCCGCCAGCTGCTGCTGGGAAAGATCTTTGGCGGCTCTTGCTGACTTCATATTAAGATTTTTCATTACACCTCATCCTTTTTTTCCAATGCTTTTCTAATTAAAACCGCGGTTGCCACAATTATGAAAACTATTCCGATCAGAAGATTGGTGTTAGCCATTGTAAGCTTTCCGTTTCTCAGACCGTCTTTAAGAATATTAAGTACCCCTATGACAGTGTTGGTAATACCGACAAAAAATTCCATAGCGGTCCACAGCTTCCATTTTCCGGATATTCCGAAAAATGCACCTTTTATAATCATGTAAGTTGTGTAGATAAGCACCATTATCAAGCTGACTGTAAGCATTGTAAAACCGCCGTCCATAGGGAACCATCTAAAATCCGACAAGAACGCCGATATCATTCCGGCAAGGGTGCCGATAATAGTTGCATATTTATAGGCCTGTCCCTGTACCGATTTTTGCATCTCATCATACATAACATTGGAGGAATCTGTTTTTTTAATTAAAAAAACAAGAAACAGAATCACTCCTAAACCTAATATAAAACCGAATCCATAGTTCATAAGCTTCCTCCTTTTGACATAATGTCGTATTTACTTTACATTCAGAGTATAATATTTAAAATATAAAATGTCAAGTATATATTACTTTTTGTATAAAAAAGTAAGTTGACAAAGCAAGAATGGAAGAGTTTTAATTGTTGTGATATAATTAAGAATGAAAATTTAAGGGGAATTTCAGAGTATAGGAAAGGAGAAGCTATGATAAAAGGTTGGAAGGATAAGCTGGAAAATTATGTAAATTTGAATGAAGGTATTATCGTGGATATGAAAGTTCGAGGCAATGCGGTATATGACTTTTGCTGTTTCGGGGTAGATGCACAGTCTAAGCTTTCCGATGACAGGTATATGGTTTTTTACAATCAAAAAAGAACTCCGCAAGGAGAGATTTCGGTCAGGGATATACCGGACGGAGTAAGCTATACATTACAATTATCCGCCATTCCGGCTTATATTAATCGATTGATATTTACCGTAAGTATTGACGGAACTCAGACAATGGGAGAAATGGAAAATTTTGTTACGCAGGTGCATCAGCCGGGAGCTCAGGGAGTGGAGTTATGCCTGACCGGAAAGGATTTTTCTAAGGAAAAGGCTATTATTGCCATAGAAATTTATAGAAAAGATATATGGCGCATAGGTTGTGTGGCAGGAGGCTTTGACGGGGGACTTTCCGCTCTTTTGGCACATTTCGGCGGAGAGGAAATTAAGGAAGAGAGTGTTTCGGCTTCAGCGCCTGAAGCGACGATAAGTCCTGCTTTTGAGAAAACATCTTCAGCCGGAGTACCGCTCGAGAAGAAGCTTAAGAAAGCTCCGAAGCTTGTAAGCTTGGCGAAGCCTTTGGAAGTGGAGTTAAAGAAGAGAAAGCTTGATACTTTGGTTGCCGGAGTCGCATTGGTGCTCGATATGTCAGGTTCAATGGTGCCACGTTTTAAAAACGGTACGGTGCAGGAGATTGTTAATAAAACTTTGCCTTTGGCAGTGCAGTTTGATGATGACGGAGAGCTTGATTTTTGGTATTACGGCAATACGGCAAGACGTATGGAAAGTGTAAATTTGGAAAACTATACCGGGGCTGTACCTGAAAACTGGACGCAACTGATGCATGAGCTTGGAGGATGTAACAATGAGCCCGTCGTGCTCCAAATGGTATTGGATACTTATAGGGATACAAAGCTTCCTGTCTATGTTTTGTTTATTACGGACGGCGGAGTAAGCCATAAAACCGAAATTAAAAGAATTATTACGGAAGCTTCAAAAATGCCTATCTTTTGGCAGTTTGTGGGTGTAGGAGGAAAAAATTACGGCATACTGGAAAATCTGGATACTATGAAGGGGAGATATGTGGACAATGCCGGCTTTTTCGCATTGGATGATTTTAAGGAGGTATCCAATGAAGAGCTGTATGCAAGACTCTTGAAAGAATTTCCGGACTGGCTTACAGAAGTGAAAAAAAAGGGAATGCTAAGTAATCTATAAAATTATCTGATTTTTATGCAAGTGTTTGACATATATGCTATAATATGCATATATGTCAAACACTTTTTTGTATACATATAAATAAGATAAGGAGGACGGCGGATGTATTATACAATAACATTAAACCCTGCTATTGATATGCTTACAAGGGTTGATAACTTTGAGCTCGGTAAGCTTAACAGGACGGGGGAAGCAAGTTATGTTGTAGGGGGCAAGGGTATAAACATTTCCTTATTGTTGAAGAATATCGGTAAAGAGAGCACGGCACTCGGATTTATTGCAGGATTTACAGGATATTTTATAAGGGAGGAGCTTAAAAAAAGAGGTATAGCTTCCAATTTTGTGGAGACGGAGGGCTTTACCAGAATAAACATCAAGTTGACTACAGAAACGGAAACCGAAATCAATTCTCAAAGCAGTAAGGTCAGCAAAGAGAATATTAAAGATTTTTTTGCTTCTTTGGACGGACTGAGCGCCGAAGACACCGTATTCTTATCAGGTAATATCATAGCCGGAATGAAATCCTGTGATTTTGTCGATATAGCAAAAAAGGTAAGACAAAAAGGTGCCAAGTCGGTTGTGGACAGCAACAAGGATATGGTTCTTAATACCTTGGAGTATGAACCTTTTGTTGTTAAGCCCAATGAGTTTGAGCTTGGAGAAATGTTCGGAGTAACGATAAACAACATTGAAGACATAGAGAAATATGCGAGAAAGTTGCAGGAAAAGGGCGCAAAGAATGTGCTTGTTTCAAGAGGAAGTAAGGGAGCCGTACTTTTTACGGAAGATGGAAAGGTTTTCAGTGCCGGTACAGCTAAAGGAAAAGTTGTTTCTACCGTTGCCGCAGGGGACAGTATGCTTGCCATGTTTGTAGCAAAGTATGATGAAACGAAAGATTATGCTCTCAGCTTACAGTATGCTTCGGCAGCCGGGGGAGCAACTTCGTTTTCAGCAGGAGTGGGGAAAAAAGAGCTTATAGAGGAACTGTTACCGCAAATTAAGGTAGAAAGAACAAAGTAGTATTTAGGAGGGCGAATGAAATTAACAGAACTTATACAATTCGATTTAATTCAATTTGATTTCTCGGCTAAGGATAAAAAAGAAGCCTTGGACAAATTGACGGGTATGCTGGTAGAAAACAAAGTGATAAAAACAAAAGACGAATTTTTTAACGCTCTTTTGGAAAGAGAGGCGCTTTCTACGACCGGAGTGGGAGACGGTATAGCCATACCTCACGCCAAGGCGAGCGACTTTGAAAAAGCCATGATAATATATGCAAAGAGCAATGAAGGTGTGGAGTGGGAAAGCTTTGATGCTCAGCCGGCTAAGCATATTTTTATGATCTGCGCTCCCGCAAACGGAGCCGATGAGCATTTGAAGGCTCTCGCAACTCTGTCTACGGCGCTGATGAATGCCGATGTTAAAAGCGGACTTGATAAGGCGAGTACAAAAGAAGAGGTAAAAACCGTATTTGAAAACTTCTTTAAGTCCACAGAGGAGGGGAGTACAGAATCTAAAGCGGGTAAGGCTGAGGAGTTAAGTAAAAATGAGGAAGAAAAAGATAAAAAATATATAATTGCGGTTACGGCTTGTCCTACCGGTATAGCCCATACCTTTATGGCGGCTGAAAAAATAAAGGAAGCAGCCAAGGAAATGGGGCTTTCGGTTAAGGTTGAGACCAACGGGCAAATAGGGGTTGAGAACAGACTTACAAAGGATGATATAAACAGAGCGGTGGGTATTATAGTTGCTGCGGATAAAAAGGTCGAGACTGCAAGGTTTGACGGACATCCTACCCTGTTTACCAAGGTTGCGGACGGAATAAATAAGCCCAAGGAACTGATACAAACGGTTCTCGACGGTAAGGCAAGTATATATCGCCATCAGGGTGGAGATGCCGCAGGCGAGGAAAATGCTCAGGGTGAGAGCATTGGACGTAAGATTTACAAGTACCTGATGGAGGGTGTAAGTAATATGCTACCTTTCGTGGTTGCGGGAGGAATACTCATAGCTTTATCGTTCTTCTGGGGAATAAATGCCTTTGACCCTAAAGATCCGAGCTATAATAAGTTTGCGGAGCTTTTATTCGTACTCGGTAAGCTTTCCTTCAGTATGATGCTTCCTATATTGGCAGGCTTCATAGGAAGGAGTATAGCCGATAGACCGGGTTTTATAGTGGGTATGGTAGGAGGTATACTCGCAGACCCGAGTATATTGGGCTTACAGAGTGCAGAATGGCTAAGCTACACTCCTTCGGGATTTCTAGGTGCTTTGGTAGCCGGATTTTTAGCCGGCGGCATTATATTTGCGCTTAGATATGTATTTTCGTGGATACCTCGTTCTTTAGAGGGAGTAAAGCCTATATTCCTGTTTCCTGTTCTCGGTTCTTTTATAATGGGCGTACTCATGCTTTTCGTTGTAAATGCACCTATGGCGGGGATAATGACGGCTTTCAGAGGTTTTATAGAAAGTCTGAGCGGCGGCGGAAAGATTCTTCTCGGTTTCGTGGTAGGCTCTATGATGGCAATAGATATGGGAGGTCCTATAAACAAGGCATCTTATGTTACGGGAACGGCTCTCGTTACTTCATCCGGAACAGCAGGAAGTGATGTTATGGCGGCGGTGATGCTTGGAGGTATGATACCGCCTCTTGCGATAGCGCTTTCAGCTACCGTAAAAAAGGATTTATGGCCTAAAGCACAAAGGGGAAGTGCATTGGTAAATTATGTAATGGGTTTTTCCTTCATAACGGAGGGGGCTATACCTTTTGCCGCAAGTAATCCTATAAGGGTAATACCTCCTTTGTTCATTTCCAGCGGTATTGCGGGAGCTCTCAGTATGCTTTTTGATTGCAGATCCAAGGCTCCGCACGGAGGTATGTTTGCCGTTTTGGTCGGTGCCGTTACAAACCCGATGATGTATCTTCTCGCTATGGTTGTGGGAACTGTACTGGGAGCGGCTTTACTGATTCTTTTCCTTAATATGGGAAATAAGAAGGCAAACGAATAAGGTTTGATTTATTATGGTATGTGGGTTAGGCATGTAGGAAGTAAATAAAATGCTTTATGGATAAGAGTTTTACAATATATAAACATAGAATTAATAAAAATTTTATTCTTGTATAATTACTTTTCTGAAAAATTGTGCTAGAATAGAAATAACAAATAGCACAAGAGCTTGGAAAAAGGTTGTGAAAATACATAAAAATCAGTTGTATTGCTATAATATTTGTAACTCTTATTAATTAAGCATATCTAAAAATCTATATAAAATATTTCTTTATAAGAAGCCTGAATATACTTGTGAAGTGTATTTAGGCTTTTTTCTTATGGGAATATATTGAACAAGGATAAGTGTTGTAAAAAAGGTCTGTAAAATCTATAATGTCGATAAGAAGCGCTACATTAATAAGCAGTCGGAGAGGATATAGGATGGACAGTGAAAAGTATATGATTATAGTTAAAGGTAAGGTTAAGACATCAAAGCTTCACTATTGTTTATACAATTCCGTTACAAAAAAATGGGATTTAAGCTATGGCGACGGTAAGGTGTATTCTTATTCGGAAGCAAACATTGAATACTTGGAAAACCCCAAGTCTTTAGCTCCTGAGTTTTGTAGAATAAGGAAAGGGGAAAGAACATTTTTCAGCATAAAACGTATACTTGTGTTCGAAGGGAAAAAGAGAAGATATTACAGTATCCTGTTTAATGACGGCAGTGAACGGGTATATCCCGAGGAAGAACTGGAAGTTGTAAAGTCCTGTCTTAAAGACAGAGCATCTTCAAACGTATTTGAATATTTGAAAAGAATAGCTGCTTTAAGTAATATTAAAAATGAAGAAACGGGTGAGAATATTCTTCTGAAAAGTTTTGAAAAAATGGGCTTTATAGGTGAAAATACCGTGCTGGGGGAATATCTTAAGCCTGTTTTTCCTAAAAATAAGAATGAACAGAAGGAATATATACCTATTTTTCCGTTCGGCTGTAACAACAGTCAGTATATGGCGGTAAAAAATGCAATGGAAAATAAGGTCAGTGTTATCCAAGGACCTCCCGGAACGGGAAAAACTCAGACCATCTTAAATATAATTTCAAATGTTTTGCTGAAGGGAAAAACCGTTTTGATTGTGTCAAATAATAACTCGGCGACCTTAAATGTTTATGAAAAGCTGGCAGCGCCCGAGTATGGACTGGATTTTTTGGCTGCAAAGCTGGGAAGCTCGGATAATAAAACAAGTTTTATTGCCAAGCAAGCCGAGTATCCTGATTTCTCAGAATGGAGAATAGAAGGCAGGAGTGAAGACTTATTGAAAGAAGTGAATAATAAATCTGTTAAACTTAAGATATTCTTTGATAAACAGGAGCTGTCGGCAAGACTCAGACAGGAATTAAGTCAACTGGAAACCGAACTTGAATATTTCAAAGAGTATGCCGGAAAAATTTGGAATAAAGAGAATAAAGCGGAAATTAAAAACAATTTAACATCAAAAAAACTGATACAACTGTGGCGGGAATTAGAAATAACTTATGAGAAAAATCAAAAAATAGGAATACTGTTTAAACTGAAAGCTTTTATAAAATACGGACTTTTCAATATCGATATTTATAAAAAAGATTTTGCGAATTTGATAGCTGCAATACAGGAAAAATACTATGAAAAAAGAAAAAATGAGCTTGAAAAGGAAGTTGAAGAGTTACAGATTTATATAAATAATTCCAAAGATAAGCTTTTAGATGAGTTATGTACACAATCTATGAGGATTTTGAAAGCATATTTAGCAAATAAATATGGAAAGAAAAAGAAGCGAACTGTGTTTTGCAGCGAAGATTTATGGAAAAATCCCCGGGGATTTTTGGAGGAGTACCCCGTTATTTTAAGCACGACCTTTTCTTCGAGAAACAGTTTGAGTCGGGAAATCATTTATGACTACCTGGTTATGGATGAAGCTTCGCAAGTAGATATTGCGACGGGAGCTCTTGCACTGTCTTGCGCAAGAAACGCGATTATAGTAGGTGATACGAAGCAACTGCCTAATGTGTTGACAAAGGAAGATAAGAAAAGATCGGATGAAATATTCAAGACTTATAAGATTGATGAAGCCTACAGATTTACAAAAAGCTTTCTTGAATCGGTGATTGAGCGTATGCCTTATATTCCGCAAGTCTTATTAAAAGAACATTATAGATGCCACCCTAAAATAATAAATTTTTGCAATCAGAAATTTTATAAAGGAGAACTGATAGTAATGACAAAGGATGAAGGAGAGAAGGATGTGTTGACCGTTATAAAAACGGCTAAAGGAAATCATTCCAGAGAACACTACAGTCAGAGGCAGATAGATGTTATAAAGGCTGAAGCTTTGCCCGGAGTTAAAAATAGAAAAGAAACAGGTATAATAGCGCCTTATAAAAATCAGGCAGAGGCTCTTAGAAAGGAGTTTTCTGATATTGAGTCCGCTACAGTACACAAGTTCCAAGGAAGGGAAAAGGAAACAATTATCATATCCACGGTTGATGATGAGATTTCCGATTTTGCGGATGATCCTTATTTGATCAATGTTGCGATTTCAAGAGCCAAGAAAAGGCTGATTTTGGTTGTTTCGGGTAATGAGCAAAAGACGGATAGGAATATAAGCGACTTGATATCTTATATTCAATATAATAATTTCGAGCTTATCGAAAGTAAAGTGTATTCGATTTTTGATTATTTATACAAACAATATACAAAGGAACGAAGGCTGTATTTTGGTGGAAATAGAAAGATTTCACTGTATGATTCTGAGAATTTGATGTATGTTTTAATTAAAAATATAATGTCAAAGGATAAATATTCGAATTTCGATTTTATCTGTCATTTTCCTTTGAATATGGTAATAAAAGATTATTCATTCCTTAGTGAAAGAGAGAAAGCTTATGTTTTACATCCGAATACTCATGTTGATTTTCTGATTTATTACAGAATAAGCAAAAAGCCCGCTCTCGCACTGGAAGTTGACGGGTATGCTTTTCATAAGGACGGAAGCGGGCAAGCTGTAAGAGATGAGCTAAAAAACAGAATATTGAGCTTATATAAAATCCCGCTGTTGCGATTTAAAACAACGGGAAGTTCCGAGGATGAAATATTAACAAAAACTCTTGACAATTTGTCATAAAAAATCAATATTTATATATGGACTTAAAATGATTTTTATTATAATATATCACTGTTAAGGTATATAAAAAGAGGTGATATATGAGCATGCGGTATTTGATTTTAAGTAAAGGCGGTATGCCTGTGATGCTTATGGTCGGAGTAATTGTTTTATATGTACTCCTTATTATAATTTTTTCAAGAAAGGGAAGCGTAAAAAGGTTGGGTTCGTTAAGGATTTCTGAAACCGAACTCACGATTTTCTCGGGATTTCCTTATAATTACAGGATTGATGAAATAGAGAGAGTTACATTTTCCTACACTATAGGAAAGAAAAATGCCTTTATCGGTGTTATGAGAGTTTGGAAAACGGAATCAAATGAAAAAGGTACTCCTTTTCTTTATGACAGCGGTTGTTGTAGAAAAAGGCATGGTTTTATAGATACCAAGCAAGATATTGATGAAGCGACACAGTATCTGATCAATAAGCTGAAAAAACACAGGATAAAATGCGAACGCTTGGGAAGAGAATATGAAAAGCTTATATAAAAAGGGGAAAAAAAGGGGAAAATCAAAGTTTTTCCCCTACAGCAAGGAAGATGTCAAAGCTGATATCTTCTTTTTTTCCGTGTTTAATTATTTCATATTTGCAAAGCTTCCATGAGTTTCTTTTAAAGTAATCCTGTATTTCCTTCTTTGAAAAGCCGTCATGTCCGTCAAAGTCGGGCACTTCACTGTGGAATGCGCGAGGGACGGGACAAAGGTCAATGAGAAAAAAGATACTGTCTTTGTGAGAATGTTCGTATATAAGTTTCAGTTCTTTGTCTACGTCAACTATATGATGAAAAGCCGAAAGGCTGTATATAAAATCGTATTTACTATCGGAAGCTTCCAAAAAGCTCTCATCATAAACTTCAATATTATCAATACCGAGCTCTTCCTTGTGCTTTGAAAATTCTTTTCTCATGCCCTCGGAGCTGTCAATACAGTCTATTCGTGAAAAATGCTTCGAAAGTAAAGTTGCCAAATTCCCTGTCCCGGCTCCTATTTCAAGGGCTTTTAAGGAACTTGTGTCTTTAGAAGCAAGATTTTCTAAAATGATTTCATACATTTCACGACTTCTGTCGAGTTTTTTCGGTGTATTCCATGTTTTAGCCGCTTCGTCAAAAAAATTATTTTTCATAAGAGTTTCCCTTCTTTAAATAATCTTAAAATGTGATATGCTAAAATTATTATAACACAGGAAAGGAGAAAGAAGAAATGAAAAAACAAGTTTTATTATTGTTTGCGGCAACAATAGCGGCAGGAGTGTTTAGCGCCTGTTCTGCCGACGGTAAGAAAGCGGAAGGAGAAAATATGCGAATGGAATCGGTATCAAATGATATAAATAAAAGATATGATTTTGCACTTGAGGATTTAAACGGAAATATTTATAAGCTCAGTGATAAAAAAGGCAAAAAGATATATATGAAATTTTGGGCTTCATGGTGCTCGATTTGTCTTGCGGGAATGGAAGATTTGGATAAACTTGCGGCTGAAAACAATGACTTTGAGGTAATTACCGTCGTAAAACCGGGGGACGGGGAAAAGGATAAGGAAGAGTTTAAAAAGTGGTTTAAGGAACTTGGATATAAGAATATTAATGTATTGTTCGATGAGGACGGCAAGGTTTCGGAACATTTCGGAATAATAGCTTATCCTACGTCTGTATATATAGATGAAGCCGGAGGTGAAGAAGCCGTACTTCCGGGACATAGCGCAAATGAGGATATTAAAAAGCATATTCAAGCTATGAGCGGTGTGGTAGAATATGATAAAGAAACAAAAACGGAGGAAAAAAAGGATATGAACAAGAGCGAAGAAACAAAGCTTAAAGAGATTTACCTTGCCGGCGGATGCTTTTGGGGGCTTGAGGCGTATATGCAAAGGATAGACGGGGTTGATGATGCCGTAAGCGGTTATGCAAACGGAAAAACCGAAAATCCGAGATATGAAGATTTGAGGGAAAGCGGTCATGCGGAAACGGTTAAAGTCAGCTACAGGTCGGATGAAATAGGCTTGGAAGAGATACTTAAGTATTATCTTAGGGTTGTCGACCCTACAAGTATAAATAAACAGGGAAATGACAGAGGCGCACAGTACAGAACAGGAATTTATTATACGGATGCAACTCAAAAAGACCTTATCGAAGCAATTTTAAAAGAAGAGCAGAAGAAATATGAAAAGCCTATTGTTATTGAGGTGGAACCTTTAGAGCAGTTTTATGAAGCGGAGGAATATCATCAGGATTATCTTGAAAAACATCCGGGCGGTTATTGTCATATAGATTTGTCAAAAGCCGATGAGCCTTTGGAGGCTGCCGAGCCTGTGATAGATCATTCAAAGTATGTAAAACCTTCAAATGAAGAGCTTAAAAAGACACTTACGGATATACAGTACAAGGTAGCAGTTGAAAATAATACCGAAAGAGCTTTTTCTAATGAGTATTGGGATTTGTTTGAGCGTGGAATATATGTTGATGTTGCTACCAAAGAGCCTTTATTTTCTTCAAATGACAAGTTTGAATCCGGTTGCGGCTGGCCCAGCTTTTCAAAGCCTATTACAAAGGATGTTGTGAAGTATTATGAAGACAAAAGTTATAACATGATAAGAACAGAGGTAAGAAGCACTAACGGTGATATACACTTGGGACATGTATTTGATGACGGTCCTAAGGAATTAGGCGGGAAAAGATACTGTATAAACAGTGCATCTATAGAGTTTATACCTTATGAAAAGATGGATGAGAAGGGATATTCGTATCTTAAGAAGTTTATAAAATAAATAATAAAGACCTCCTGTGTAGTTTACAGGAGGCCTTTATTATTTTAAGGGTATTTACATATCGAGTGTTTTGAGTATATTTTCCATATCCTCATCACTCAGAGGTCCTTCAAGAATTGCACTTACGATAGCACCTTCTTTGCTTACAAGTAAGCTTGCCGGGCTTGTTTGGATATTGGCAAGGAAATTCTGTATTTCATCTTCGGAAGTATCGGCGATGATATTTTTATATGTAGCACCTTGCTTTTTAAGCATTTCCTTTGCTTCATCAATCTTTTCTTTATCCTCAAGAGTTGTGATTTCGGTATTTAAGCCCAGAACTCTTGCACCTTTTGCTTCGAGCTTCTTGTTGAATTCTTCCATTTTTTTCATTTGCTCTTCGCTTGCACCGTCATCATTGTACCAAAGATTAACGAGGGTTACGTCGGCTTCGCTGAAAATGGAGTTGTCAACCTTATTTCCGTCCAGATCGTAACCTGAAAATTTAGGGAAATAAGTCAGTTCCAAGGTCATCATGTCATCATCTCTTGATTTATTTGTTTTACCGTCCTTCATATCGGACATATTTTCTTCCATAGACTCTCCCGTCATATCTTTCTCGGCGGAAGCATCCATAGAGCTTTCCTGTGTTGTCTGTGTTTTATTGGCTGAGCATGCTGCCAAAGGTAAGGCAGATGCGACTGCGAGACTCAAACATAAAGAAGTAATAAATAAATTTTTTTTCATAGCTAACATCCTTTCATAATAAAAAAAACAGTATTTATATGACTGTAATACAAATGTATGATAAACTATCGGGTGTAAATTTTTAGTTAAAAAATCAGGGAAATGATTATCGAAAAGAATATTTAAAAAGAAAATTTAAAATTTAACACGAAATTTACAGTTGATATATATAATATAAATGTATAGTAAATATAATCAGAGGTAATAGTATGCGTATTTTAGTTGTAGAAGATGAAGTGATATTATGTGAGGATATTGCAAAGGGCTTACGTTTGGACGGATATGAGGTTGATGTATGCTACTTCGGGGATGAAGCCATGGAACTCATATATGAAGAAAAGTATGATCTTATTGTGTTGGATTTGAACTTGCCTAAGGTTGACGGAATGGAGATTTTAAAGGAACTGCGTAAGACGGACAAGGAGACCAGAGTTATCATACTGTCTGCAAGAAGCGGTATTCAAGATAAAGTTGACGGGCTTGATGCGGGGGCAAATGATTATTTGGCAAAGCCTTTTCATTTTGCGGAGCTTGAAGCCAGAGTCAGAAGTCTTACAAGAAGAAAGTTTTTGCAGGACGATACGGTGATAGAAGTAGGGGATATAAGGCTTGACACGAAAAAAAGAACCGTTTTCGCCTTGGATGAAGAGATTGTACTCACGAGAAAAGAGATGGGGATTTTGGAATATCTTATGGTTAATGCGGGAGAAGTCGTAAGTCCGGAAGAGCTTATGGAGCATGTTTGGGACAAAAACGCGGATTTATTCAGTAATTCCATAAGGGTTCATATATCTTCAATGAGAAAGAAAATAAGAGCGAAGCTGGAGTATGACCCTATTGAAAATGTAGTCGGTCAAGGTTATGTAATGAGGGATAAAGACAGGTAAAGCTATGAATATAAGAAAAATGTCCCTAAGATGGAGACTTACTTTAATGACTGCGGTACTTGTGAGTTCGGCTTGTATAGTTTTGAGTCTGTTCATAAATGCTAATGCGACATTTAAGATGGATGAGCTTGAAAATATGGTGGTTACCATCATACCCTACAGCGATTCCGCTACAAGTACCGTTGATTTGCCTAATATCAATAATAATATATTATTTGAAATTGAAAGTGCCCAAAACAGATTTAGGATTGAAACCGTAGTTTTCACTGTCGTAATATCATTTATAAGCAGTTGTGTAACCTATATAACTGTGGGAATAAGCTTAAGGCCGCTTGAGGAATTTAATGAAAAACTTGAGGAGATGACGGTAAGAAATTTGTCCGAAAAAATTACTTTAAATACCAGTATAGCGGAAATTGAGAGGCTGGGAGTATCTTTTAACAAGATGGCTGAAAGAATAAACGAGTCCTTTTTGGCTCAAAAAAGGTTTTCGGCAAGTGCGGCTCATGAAATGAGAACACCTTTGGCAAGCATACGCACAAGAATAGAAGTGCTCAATAAATCCGGAAATATAAGTGAACAGGAATACAAAGATCTGCTTGCCATGATAGAAAGTCAAACTACGAGATTGTCAAATGTTACGGACGTTCTTTTGCAAATGGTTGAGCTTAATTCTATTGAAAAGAAGGATAATATAGTGCTTGAAGACCTGCTTGACGAGCTTGTTTGTGACCTTGATCTTGCGGCAACAAAGAAAAAGGTGAGAATTAGCCAAAAAAGTGAAAATATTTCCATACTGGGAAATTATACCTTGGTTTACAGAGCCATATATAATTTGATAGAAAATGCGATAAAATACAATGTTGAGGGCGGAAGTATAGATATAGAGATAAAGAAAGAGGGTAATAAGGCGGCTGTTTATATAACGGATACCTGCTCGAAAATACCTATGGAGTATGAAGATAAGATATTTGAAGCTTTTTTCAGGGTTGATAAGTCAAGGTCAAGAAAATACGGAGGTGCCGGTTTGGGACTTGCTCTTGTTAAAGAAATAGCAATGAAGCATGACGGTGATGTGAAGCTCGTCGAGAAAGAGGGAGAAGGGAATATAATGAAGCTTTCCCTTGGAATAAAATAGCAAAAGATAAAAGAGGCAATGCTTTTGACAATGCCTCTTTTTTATTATTCACCTTGATACATGAATTTTATCAATCTGTCAATATCCTCTCTTTCTGTAGCAACGAGATCAAGCTCTTTTATATATCCGTTTGAAAACATAGTTGCCATTGAAAGATACTGTGTTAACTTACTCTTAAGGTTGATTCTGTCGCCGTCGGGTGAAACCAGTTCCACTTTTCCTTTGCAAGCGTCAACTACCTTGAAAAATGCATCAACGTCAGATATGTTCTGAATTTTCATACCGTATACCTCCGAATTCTAAAAACTTTCCACGTCATTATAGCAAAATTTCAGGATAAGTTCAAATGATATTTTTATGTTTTAGTATATCGAGTATCAGGCTTTCCGGAACGTTTAAAGAGCCGTATCCGCTTCCCAGCATCAGTCCGGGTTTTACTTCACCGTGGAAGTCCGAACCGCCTGTGCAAAAAAGTCCGTATTTTGAAGCCAAGGCTTTAAGCTTAAGGCTGTCATGCTGCTTGTGCGTGCTGTGATACACCTCAAGCCCCTCCATTCCGAAGAGCTTAAGCTTGAGTATCAAATCTTCAAGCTCGGAATTTGATAGTCCGTATTGTAGGGGGTGGGCGAGAGAGAAAAATAAGTTATGCTTATTAAAAAAGCTGCAGGTTTTCTCTATGCTTGTTGTTTTGGCGGGAACATACTTGCTGTTATCCGCGAGCAGGGTATCGAAAGCCGCACTCCTGTCCTTTACATAGCCCTTATTCATCAGCGCAGTCGCAAAATGAGCTCTTGTGATTTTGGTGTCTTCATTATTAGGGTTTAAATCTTCGTAGCTTATATCGTAACCGTCCGCCCTAAGTCTTGACAAAAGTTCGAGATTTCTTTCTTCTCTGTCTCTTGCGAAGCTTTCGAGGTCGGAAAAAATAGGTAAAAGCTCGTTTTCGTCACCTGAAAAGTCAAGCTTATATCCAAGTATATGTATCTCGTTACCGGCGTATACACAGCTCATTTCTGCCCCCGGAATCATTTTGATTCCGAGCTCGCAAGCTTTTTTGTATGCCTCGGGAACTCCTCTCATGGTATCGTGGTCGGTCAAAGCTATGTAAGACAGCTTACATTCATGGGCAAGCTCCATAAGTTTTACCGGTGATATGCTACCGTCGGAAGCGGTGCTGTGTGTGTGCAAATCTATATAATTATTTATCCCGTTCAAGAAAATGTCTCCTTAAAATAAACTTTACAGTGATAGCTTTATTATACTCCAAAAGCAGGTACTTTTGAACAAAAAAGCTGATGAAATTTTATAAAATCTTTATGACAGCTTAGATATAAATGTGCTATACTCTTATAGCAAGATTGATTTTTTAAGTTTGAAATAATTTTTACATATATGAGGAGATTTATGGAAAGAAGAACTAATTCCGGTTCGGGTGCTAAGTACAGATTATCGGGTACAAGCCGAAGCTATGCCAGCAGACAGGCAATGAAGAACAGAAAAGCGAAAAAACCCAAGAGAAGACATCTAACGGGGCTTATAGTGGGAGCTGTAGCAATAACGGCTGTAATAACGGGCATTGCTTGGGGTACATCAAAAGTCACGAAAAAGAAAGCCAGTCCGTCGGAGGCTGTAAAAATTGAAGAAACGGCACTTAAGGCTTCCGTTAAGATTGATGATATAGATATAACGGGTATGTCAAGGACGGAAGCACATGATGCCGTTATGAAAAAGTACGAGTGGGGAATGACGGCTAACTATAACGGTGAAGTCTATAATATAAAGAATATAATAGAAGAGGAACTCAACAAAATTCTGGATGATGTCTTTACAGGTACTCCGAAGGAAAGCTATACGATTCAGTTTACGGGATTGGATACGGGTATAGACGAGCAGATAGAAGAAATTGCAAAGAAATGGGAGGTAAAGGCGAAGAATGCGAGCCTTGTAAGCTTCAATAAGGAAACAAACGAGTTTTTGTATCAGGACGGAAGCGACGGAGTGGAGATTAACAGGGACGAACTCAGAGAAAATATTAAAAAGGCTATTGAAGAAAAGAATTTCAAGGCTTCTCTGGCGGTTACAACAAAAATCACAAAGCCGGAGATAGCTACAAAAGAACAGGTTAAAGATATGTATAAGGTAATAGGCACTTTTACAACAAATACGACCTCAAATAAGGACAGAAACACAAATATAGATTTGGCAAGTCGAGCTATAGACGGAGTGATTCTGGCACCGGGGGAGGAATTTTCTTTCAATAACACTACCGGAAACAGAACCTTGGAGAAGGGTTACAGGCCTGCCGGTGCGTATTTAAACGGTAAGCTTGTGGAAGAGCCGGGCGGCGGTGTGTGTCAAGTATCTTCTACTCTTTATAATGCGGTTATTTTTGCGGGTATAGAGACAACGGAAAGACATGCCCATTCATTTGAGCCTAATTATGTTAATCCGGGGGAAGATGCTATGGTAAGCTATGACGGATATGCGGGACCGGATATGAAGTTTGTAAATACCTCTAAGGTTTCCGTAGTATTGAGAGCTAAACTGGTAGATCAGAAGCTGACCATATCCGTTGTCGGAATTCCTATACTTGCGGATGACGAGAAGGTTTATATGAGCTCAAAGAAAACCGGAGAATACGATGAACCGACCCCTGAATATGTTGATGACGGGACTTTAGGTGCGGGACAGGAGGTTGTTGTAAAGTCCGGTACAAAGGGTAGCAGATGGGAAACAAATATAGTGCATAAGAAGGGAGAAAAGGTTTTAAGTGACAAGCTTTTGCATTATTCCACATACAGAGGAAAGGCGGGAACCGTAAAGAAAAATCTTGCTCTTGCAGGAATAGCGGTACCGAGTTCAGGTAGCAGTACGGATATAAGCGGAGGGCAGTCTCAAGCTTCCGATGCATCCGGAGCAAATACAAGTACCGGTGCAAGCGTAAATCCGGGAGAATCCACCGTAGAAACAAAGGCCCATACGGAGTCGGCTTCAAAAGCGACAAAAGCAAGTGAAGCAAAGACCAAGGAGACAAAGGCGGAGAAAAAGTCAAGTACACTGGGTGAAACTATAGAGATGAGTTCGGGACAGGCGCCTACAGCGGCACCTTCCACGGCGGCACCGACGACAGCGGATGACGGAACCATAGAGCAGAATCCGGGAAATTAAAATATAATAGTGCTATAGTGAACTTTTAATTGTTTACTGTTTATCTTGCAAAGCTGTAAGTCTTAAAATTCGGACTTACAGCTTTTTTAACATAAGTTCAAGGGATACTGTATACAAAAAAACGTCAAAAAGTATAAAGATAAGCGACTGACGCCTTTAAATTCTGTATTTTTTACTAATTGAAAAAAATACAAACAAGAAAGTTGAAGGATTACGTACTGAAAAAAGAACAGATATTTAATGTAATGCATAGCAAAATATACATAATAGGGTTTGCATTTATTGAGCAAATTACTTATAATCTAAGGGTATAAATGTTACGAAAATAACATTGCCAATTATAGTAGGAGGAAAATCAAAATGGCAAATAGAAAAATGAAGACCATGGATGGTAACCAAGCAGCTGCTCACGCTTCGTATGCATTTACGGATGTGGCGGCAATATATCCGATTACACCGTCCTCAGTTATGGCTGAGCACACAGATGCATGGTCAACCGACGGAAGAACAAACATTTTCGGTCAGACCGTTGAAGTTACGGAAATGCAGTCAGAGGCAGGTGCGGCAGGTGCGGTACACGGTTCCTTAACAGCCGGAGCTTTAACAACAACTTACACAGCTTCACAGGGATTATTACTTATGATTCCTAACTTATATAAAATCGCGGGTGAGCAATTACCGGGCGTTTTCAACGTTTCGGCACGTGCTATAGCAACGCATGCACTCAGTATTTTCGGAGATCACTCCGACGTATATGCTTGTCGTCAGACAGGATGTGCTATGCTTTGTGCTTCATCCGTTCAAGAAGTAATGGACCTTACACCTGTAGCTCACCTTGCGGCATTAAAGGGTAAAGTGCCGTTCATCAACTTCTTTGACGGTTTCAGAACCTCACATGAGATTCAGAAAATCGAAGAGTGGGATTATGAGCAGTTAAAAGACATGGCTGACATGAACATCATCAATGAGTTCAGAAAGAATGCTTTAAACCCTAGCCATCCTGAGGCAAGAGGTTCTGCACAAAACCCTGACGTATTCTTCCAGGCAAGAGAGGCATGCAACAGATATTATGATGCTTTACCTGAAATAGTTGAAGAATACATGAACAAGGTAAACGAGAAGATAGGTACAGACTATAAGCTCTTTAATTACTACGGCGCGCCTGATGCAAAAACCGTTATTATCGCTATGGGTTCTGTAAACGAAACTATAGAAGAGACGGTAGATTACCTTACAAAGAAGGGTGAAAAGGTCGGACTTATCAAGGTAAGACTTTACAGACCGTTCAAGGCGGAGGCTTTGTTGGATGCTATTCCTGATACTGTTGAGACTATACATGTACTTGACAGAACAAAGGAACCGGGAGCGCTCGGTGAGCCGTTGTACCTTGATGTTGTTGCAGCTCTTAAAGATACCAAGTTCCACAACCTTCATATTACATCGGGGCGTTACGGACTCGGTTCAAAGGATACAACACCTACTCAGATAGTTGCCGTATACAACAACAAGGATAAGAAGAGATTTACGATAGGTATAGTTGATGATGTTACCAACCTTTCACTTGAGCTTGGCGAACAGCTTATCACAACACCTGACGGAACAAAGAACTGCAAGTTCTGGGGTCTCGGTGCCGACGGTACTGTAGGTGCAAACAAAAACTCTATAAAGATTATCGGTGACAATACGGATATGTATGCGCAGGCTTATTTTGATTATGACTCAAAGAAGTCGGGCGGTATTACAATGTCACACTTAAGATTCGGTAATGAGCGTATTAAGTCAACCTACCTCATACGTAAGGCTAACTTTGTAGCTTGCCACAATCCTGCTTATGTTCGTAAGTACAACATGGTTCAGGAATTGGTTGACGGAGGTACCTTCCTTCTTAACTGTCCTTGGTCTGTTGAGGATCTTGATAAGCATCTTCCGGGACAGGTTAAAAAGTATATTTATGACCACAAGATTAATTTCTATATTATAGACGGTGTTAAGATAGGTATAGAAACCGGTATGGGACCTACACGTATCAACACTATTTTACAGTCTGCATTCTTCAAGCTTGCGAATATTATTCCACAGGAAAAGGCTATAGAGCTTATGAAGAAGGCGGCGGAGAAAACTTACGGACGTAAGGGTGAGGACGTTGTTAAGAAAAACTGGGCAGCTATAGATGCCGGAGCCGACAGAGCCGTAAAGGTTGAGGTTCCTGCTTCATGGGCTGATTGTGCTGATGAAGGTCTTGACTATAAGACGGTAACAAGCGAGAGAAAAGATGTTGCGGACTTTGTTAATAAGGTTCAAAGATCTGTAAGCGCTCAGGAAGGAAATGATCTTCCGGTTTCAGCATTTGTTGATTATGTAAACGGATCTACTCCGAGCGGTTCGGCTGCTTTTGAAAAGAGAGGTATTGCCGTAAATGTACCGGAGTGGAATACAGATAACTGTATTCAGTGCGGTTTCTGTGCATATGTTTGTCCTCATGCAGTTATAAGAACCATTGCTGTAAGCGAAGATGAGGCGGCTAAGGCACCTGAAGGAATGCAGCTCATCCCTATGAACGGTATGCCTGAATACAAGTTTACCGTTTCCGTATCTCCTATGGATTGTACGGGATGCGGTTCATGTGCTAACGTTTGTCCGGGAAAGAAGGGCGAGAAAGCTCTTACAATGCAAAACTTCGAGGAAAATACATACAGACAGAAATACTTCGATTATGCGGTTGAGCTTCCTGAAAAGAAGGATGTTATTGCTAAGTTTAAGGAAACAACGGTTAAGGGTTCACAGTTCAAGAAGCCTTTACTCGAGTTCTCAGGTGCTTGTGCGGGCTGTGGAGAAACACCTTATGCAAAACTTGCAACTCAGCTTTTCGGTGACAGAATGTATATAGCAAATGCAACAGGTTGTTCATCAATCTGGGGTAACTCATCACCTTCCACACCGTATACCGTAAATCAGGAAGGAAGAGGACCGGCATGGTCAAACTCTTTGTTTGAGGATAATGCGGAGTTCGGTTACGGTATGCATTTGGCAAACATTGCCGTAAGAAAGGGCTTAAGGGCTAAGGTTGAGGAGTTGGCGGCAAGTGCTTCTTCAGAAGAGCTTAAGGCGGCTGCAAACGAGTACATAGAGACCTTCCAAATAGGTGCAAAGAACGGAAGTGCTACGGATAACTTGGTAGCTCTCCTTGAAAAAGACGATTCCGCACTTGCTAAGGAGATTCTTGAAGGTAAGGACTTCCTTGCAAAGAAGAGTCAGTGGATCTTCGGTGGCGACGGTTGGGCTTATGATATAGGCTTCGGCGGTCTTGACCATGTAATAGCAAGCGGTAAAGATGTAAATATCCTTGTATTCGATACAGAGGTTTATTCAAATACAGGCGGTCAGTCTTCAAAGTCAACAAAGGTAGGTGCGGTTGCGCAGTTTGCTGCCGGCGGTAAGGATGTTAAGAAGAAAGACCTTGCAAGCATTGCAATGAGCTATGGCTACGTATATGTTGCACAGGTATCTATGGGTGCAGATTACAACCAGACGGTTAAGGCATTTATGGAGGCTGAGGCATATCCGGGTCCGTCACTCATAATCGCTTATGCTCCTTGTATAGCACACGGTATCAAGAAGGGAATGGGCAAGTCTATGACAGAAGAAAAGCTTGCTGTTGAGGCAGGTTACTGGCATAACTTCAGATTTAATCCTGAAGCTGAGAACAAGTTCAGTCTTGATTCCAAGGCTCCTACAGGAGATTATCAGGAATTCTTGAAGGGCGAGGTTCGTTATGCTTCACTTGCTCTTAAGGATCCTCAGAAGGCTGATACTTTGTTTAAGCGTAATGAGGAATATGCTAAGGAAAGATTTACATATCTTGAAAAGCTTGTAACCTTATATTCAAAGTAAAAGTAAGAGTTATAATATAAAGTAACAAAAAAGCTCAAGAAAAACACGACTTGGAATTTTTCCAAGCCGTGTTTTTCACTTGTTAATAAAATTTATTTTATCTGAACTACACCGTTTACTACCCATTCACCCTTTTCATTCACGCTATATCCGTCCGGAGTTTTTGTGTTTTGAAGAAGTGCCCCCATGCTACCGTCAGATACGGTGTTAAAGAAATAACATTTCATTTTTCCGTCGCTTTCATCTTTTATCCAATGCCAAGATGTAAACATTGCTCCCATGCTGCCTTCCGATACATTGTTTAAGAAGTAGTATTTACCCTTCTCGTCCTTGTACCAGCCTGTGAGCATATATCCGTTTTCGTCAAATCTGAACCAATCGAAGCTTCTTTGTCCTTTTTTGCTGTCTGCAAAAGGATTTTCTATAGCCGCCCATTCATTCTTATATTTTCTCGAGTTTGTGTAACTCCACCTTCCTGATGAGTTGAGCCATTTTCCGCCTCTTATAACGTATGAAGGAAGGCTGTTTCCGGAATTTTTGTTATTTCTTGAACTGCCGCCACCGTTGCCGCCACCGCCTCTTTTTCTTGAACCGCCGTTGTTACCGCCATGATTTTTATTACCCTTGTCGGCATTGCTCGGACTGTGAATTTCTATAGAATTCTCTCTTTCAGCCATATTATTTCCGGGAATATCTTTTTTTTCCACCACATATATATTGAGCGTAAAGGTCTTGAAGGAATGGTCTATATAATCTGCACGAAAAGTCATGGTATATGTTCCTAAGGTATTTGTATCAATCGAAGCAAGAGGACTTACCGGCTCTATGCTGCTAACCTTGTCCTTATTATTGCCGAAATCTATAGCTGTTCTTAACATATCAAGATTAATACTCTGTCCCTTTTGTATCTTAATTTTTCTTATTTGAGGCATTATGCTTTCCGCCAAGCCTTTCGTGCCGACGGAATATTTATATATAACTGTGTTTTTTGTTGCTTCATTGTTCGGTACGGTCACGGTAAGCATATTATGATCTATAGCTTCTCCGTTTGCATAGCCGTAATGATATTCTTCGGTATTTATATCGGGAAGAGTGTATGTGACCTTTTGCTGTGAGAAGTTTTCGTTAGGAGTGTAAACCTTGTAATAGCTTTCGTTTTCACTTCCTGTAGTTCTGTCCTTTATTATAAGCTTACCCACACGTGTACCTACGAGTGTATAGGAGTTGTTTTCGCTACTCCTCATGCTGCTGAGAAGAACATTTCCTATAGAGTTAAGCTTGTCGGAAAAGTCGCTAAAGTAATAGTTGGGGTTGAAGCCTACGTGAGTTGCGCTTCCTAAAGGGACGGTTTCCAAAATCTTTCCGGTACTGTCCTGTATTTCCAAAAAGAATTGGCTTTTAGCGGCAACATTTTCAGCAAGCGGACTATCTGCAATTTCATTATTACTTTGAGTTGTAATATTTGCAGAAGATACATTGTTTGTGTTTGCCGCCGCTACTCCTGCGGATAAGGCGGCAATGGTTAATGAACTTAAACTTAAAACAAATAAATTTTTCTTTTTCATATCATTTTCTCCTGTAGTATGTATTTAGTTACAAGTCCATCTTAGAATATCGGGAGTAAAATACTTGTTAAGTAAAAAACTATAATAAAAAACCCTTTAATATAGTTTATACAGTTTTCTTGACTAACAGCGCATAATTAAGCTATAATGTTACTAATAAAATCGCTGGAAAACGGTTTTATATCATATTTAAAGGTATATGAAAGGAGTATTATGAAATGTAAAAATTGTGGGCAGGAGACAATGGAGAATGCCTCTTTTTGCCCTGAGTGCGGACAAAAGTTAGAAAATGAGACTGTTGTTGAAACTGTTGAAACTACCGAGAGTACGGAAACTGCTGAGAGTACAGAAGCTGTCGAGGCTGTTGAAGCTACAGAAACGGTTGAGAGTACGGGAACTGTCGAAGCTACTGAAACTGCTGAGACCGGCGAATCCAAGGTCAGCCTTTTGAAAAAAGATGATGCTGATAAGGAAAATACAGGTTCTGCGGGAGGCTTTTCTATTCCTACGAGCACATCGTCGGGCTCAACAGGTGGAATCTCTATTCCTACGAGTACATCGGGTGCTGTAGGCGGATCTGCCGTTCCTTCGGGTACAGCGTCTGCAATCCCTTCAGGTACAAGTAGTGCAGCAAAGTCTAAGAAGCCTCCTATAGGATTGTTTGCAGGTATAGGTGCAGTTGTTGTACTTTTGATATTGTGTGTAACCGTTTTTGGTAATAGTATAGGGATGATGTTTGCTTCACCTAAAGATGTGTATGTAAAGACCGAAAAAAAGGTTATAAAAGAACAGGTAGATAAGTTTGCAAAGTTTTATGATGAATATCTGGAGCAGTTGGATAAGGCGTATGACCAACATGTGGATGCAAGTGTTAAATTAAGCTGGAGCGATGAAGCTAAAGAATTGTACGAGGAGTACTCAAGTAGCGGCTATGGCGGTGATACTGATTTAAGCTGGCTTGATTCTATCGGCTTAAACTATGCACTTGATTTTGATGATGATAAGATGGGAGCGGATATTACCTTTAACATTAATGATAAGGTTATATTGAACCCTACTTTATACATGGATATGGAAAAAATGATTATCGACATGCCTGACTTTGCGGAAAAGGCTTTGGAGTTACAGTTTGATGAAGATAATCAGGAAGTATTTGACAGTATATACAGAAACAAAGACTTAAAAGATACCTTGCCTAAGAGTGAGGATCTTAAAAAAGTGCTCAACAAGTATTTGCCTATGTATCTTGAGGCTGTAAAGGAAGTTAAGAAGACCGCCGAGGAGATAGAGGTTGCGGGAATCAAACAAAAGGTAAATAAGTATGAGGCAGTGTTTGATGACGAAAAGTTTGTCGAAGTTGTTGAAAAAATGAAGGAAGAGATGAAAAAGGATAAGGAGCTTGAAAGAGTTGTAAAGGCATTCTACGAGACATCTCTTCTGTATTCTGAAGGACAGGGCTTAGGTGACGAACTTACTGCTGATGAGGCTTATGATAAGTTCATAGAAAAATTGGATGAGGAACTTGAAACGGAAGGTTTCGGAGGAACCTCAAATATCTTTATTGCCGGAAATAAGGTTGTAGGAAGAGAAATTACCGCACTGAATCCTGATACTGATGAAGAAACCTTTACACTTAATTATAAGATGCCTACAAATGGTAAAAAATTCGGTCTTTTGTATGAAGTTGTCAGTGAGGGTTCGAGCTTTGCCGTTGAAGGAAGCGGAGAAATGAAAGGAAAGGCAATAAGCGGTGAGTTTGAGCTTATTAATGATGATGAAAAGACTGCGGATATTACACTTAATACGCTTGAGTTCAAGTCGGGTACCGATATTAAACTTAACGCCGATATAAAGCCTAGTGTAGATTCTGAGATGTATGGAAGCAGTCTTATCGATATTAACGATTCAAGCTTCAATGTAGATTTGGTGTCAAATCAAAAAGAGGCAACACTTAAAGTGGACTTCAAGTATAATGACAAGAATTTTGCTACATTGGTATCTGAAGCAAAGACTTCCGCTAAAAAGGAAGTAAAAGAGCCTGATGTGGAAACTGTTGATATGTCAGACAGCTCGGAACAGAATGAATGGATTAAAGACTTTGATTTTGATGAGCTTGTCGCAAGACTTGAAGATGCGGGAGTTCCTGAGGAACTCACCGGCTTTATTTCCTACTTCAAGCAAGGATCATTATACTAAGGTATTTCAAATGATAAAAATTAGGGATATTACTAAGAAATATGATAATAAACCGGTTTTAAACAATATAAATTTAAATATAAAAAAAGGGAGCTGTGTGGGAATTCTGGGAAGTAATGGAAGCGGAAAGACCACACTGCTTTCCGTTTTGGCGGGTATTTTAAAACCGGAAAGCGGAAGTTTCATTTATGATATAGGTACAGGCGAGACGGATTTGCTCGAAAACGGAAGTTTAAGAAGAAAGCTGGTAGGCTTTATACCTCAGACAAATCCCTTGATAGAAGAGTTAAGCGCAAGGGACAATCTGCTCTTATGGTACGATAAAAAGAGTATGGAAGAGGAATTGAAAAGCGGTCTTGCAAGTTTACTTAAAATAGATGAATTTATAAATAAGCCTGTTTATAAATTGAGCGGCGGAATGAAAAAAAGGCTTTCCGTTGCATGTTCGCTTTATTCTAAACCTCGTATACTCTTGATGGATGAGGTGTCGGCGGCTCTGGATATTGTATGTAAGGACATAATATACTCTTATATAAACGAATATAAGAAAAGCGGAGGAACTATAATACTTGTCACACATGATTTGGGAGAATTGTCCTTGTGTGACGAGCATTATCTTTTGAAAAACGGAGAGCTTTACAGCTATGAGTATAGGAATGATGTGCATGAGCTTGCAAAAATGCTTGAGTAAAAGCTGCAAAGAAAAGAGATAAGTATATGGGAAGCTTATACAGATATTTTAAAATACAATTAAAAAGGGCTTTGAAGTTATTTCCTTTAATGTTTATTTTTAATCTTGTCCTCACGGTTTCCTTGTTTACCTTAGCATATATGGTACTTAGGGAACTGAACGACAGTGAGAAGACCGCAAAGATAAAGGTCGCAATAGTGGGCTCGGAGCAAAACTCCTATTTGGGTTTCGGTGTCAGCATGATGAAAAATCTCGATTCCTCAAGGTTTAGCGTGGACTTTGAGAATTTATCCGAAAAGGAAGCTAAGGAAAAATTGCGAAAAGGAGAAATTATTTCGTATATACTTCTTGATGACGAATTTATAGCCGCTTTGGGGAGGGGAGAGAACCTGCCTCTTACCTATGTTACTTTGCCCGGCAGTGTGGGGCTTGTCGATGATGTAACAAGGGAAATAGCGGATACGGTAACGAGCACTATAGTGGATGCGGAAAAATCAATATATGCCATGCAGGAATATATTACCGATTCGCCCGCTTTAAAAGGCGAGCTTCAAAAGGCGACGGATGAACTTAATATAAAGCTTATAAAAACGGTGCTAAAAAGAAATGATATGTATGAAGTAACAAGCTTGACAGTATATAATAATATCAGTGCGGTTTTGTATTATTTGTTAGGCTTTTTGGTGTTTCTTATAATGCTTATGGGTATAAATGCAAGCGTTTTAACAGTTAAAAAAGATGATACTTTGATAAAAATCTTATATTCACGAGGGACCGGTGCGCTTAAGCAGCTTTGCTCCGAATTTTGTGTATATTTTTTGCTTGTTTTTTCGAATATTTTTATAATATCCGCTATTATCTATGCGGTTTTTGGAGTATCGGGAATTGAAGTGACGGATGCGAGCTTTTTTGAGTTTATACTTATAGCCCTGCCTGTAGTTTTTATGCTCTCGGCTGTTCAATATATGATTTGCGAGTTCATAGGAGACCTTTTTACGGCTGTATCCCTACAGCTTTTACTTGCCATAAGCACGGCATACATTTCGGGCTGTTTTTATCCGATTTCATTTTTTCCGGAGCTTATGCAGAAGCTTTCAAGGTATATACCTCTTAGAATAGCTTTTGAATATATGCAGGAGAGTTTAAGTGTCGGAAGAAATATGCAAAAAGAGCTTATATTATACCTTATAGCTTGTATATGTTTGGGATTGGCTCTGTTTTTCAGGCGAAGAAGGCAGGTAAGATGAGAAAAATAGCAGGAAAAGTTTTTACATGGTATATACTTTTGAATAAGAGATTATTGAAAAGATACAGCTTTATTCTTATGCTTGTTTTATTGCCTCTTCTTTTGTTCGGGCTTAAAAGCGTATCAAAAGAGGAGAGCGGAATTTTACATATAGCTCTTGTGCTTGAAGAAAATTCGTATATAAACAATGAAATAAAAAAAGAGCTTACGGATAAGGAGAGCATTATTCTTATAAAAGAAGAAAGAAATAAGGATGAAGCGCTCTCTATGCTTAAAAGCGGCAAGTTTGACGCAGTATGGATTTTACCTAAAAATATTGAAGAAAAGATAAATAAGTATCTTTCAAAGGGAGATTATCTTATCGAGGTTTATGAAAAAGAAAATTCCACTATATTGAATCTTGCAAGAGAGAAGCTTTATAAGGCTGTAAATCCTTTTATATCCTACCAAGTATACGAGAAGTATATGCATAAGCTTTTATCTTACAATGAGCTTAATGACGGTGAAAAAAAAGCGATCGACACGGATTTAAAAAAATATTATAATAAGCAGGATATAGATAAGAACTTATTGAAGTTTGCGTATATAGACGGTGATGAATACGTAGAAAAACAGGATAAAAAAACCTATCTATTGTCACCGGTGAGGGGACTTGTCGCTATGTGGCTTGTTTTGTGTGCCATGGCGGTAAATATATATTTTTTGCAAGATGAAAAGAGCGGGCTTTTTGTGTGGATAGACAGGAAAAGCAGATGGCTTTTTTCCTTGGCATATCAGTTTGCGATAATGTTTAATCTTGCACTTTTTTCGGCGCTGATTTTATGGCTTATGAAAATGGGAGAGGGAGGTCTTAGGCAACTACTTGCCATGGGTTTGCTTCTTGTTTCGGCTATCGCCTTTACAAGCCTTTTAAGGCTCGTTTTCAGGAATATGAATATACTTATTTCCCTTATCCCTATTATGTTGCTGTATTTACTTATAAGTGCTCCTATATTTATAGATATAGGCTACAAGGGTATACAGGGACTTTCACCTATATATTACTATCTTAATCTGGTATATGATATAAGTTATTTGTTGCCGTATACGCTGTATACAGGGCTTTGCCTGCTTATAGGCTTTGCGATTTTTAAATTTAAACGATAAAGGAGAGAGTTATGACAAAGGCGGACAGATTGTTTAAAGAACTTTGTACGAGAATTCTTGAAGAAAAGAATACTACCTTAGGCGAGAGTGTCAGACCTAAATACAGTGACGGAACGCCAAGTCATACATACTTTGTTAATCAGGTCTTTGAAGAGTTTGATCTCGAAAAGGGAGAATTCCCGATTTTGACCTTAAGAAGAATGGCTTGGAAATCGGCTATAAAAGAAATTTTATGGATATATAAGGATCAGAGTAACGATCTTGAACTGCTTGTCGATAAGTACGGTATTACATGGTGGGATGAATGGGAAGTCGATAAAACAAGAACAATAGGTTGCAGATACGGGGCGACCGTGAAAAAATACGATCTCATGAATAAGCTTTTGGAAGGTCTTAAAAAGCAGCCTTACGGAAGAAGACATATAATTAATCTGTATCAGTATGCCGACTTTGAGGAAAGCGGCGGGCTTTATCCCTGTGCAATGGAAACGCATTGGTCGGTTAGGGGAACTTTGCTTGATATGACTTTAATACAGCGTTCGTCCGACGTTCCTGTCGCAAATGTTATAAACAAGTTGCAATATGTGGCGCTTCAGATGATGGTTGCGAAACACTTGGGGCTTAAACCCGGCAAATTCTGCCATTATGTGCAAAATGCTCATATTTATGACAGACATATTGCCGCGGTTAAGGAGATGCTTGAAAGGCATGGACAGGCGGACGGAGATAAACTTAGACTTGTTTTGGATACAGATAAGACAAACTTTTATGATTTTGATATAGATGATTTTAAAATAGAAGGCTACGAGCCCGAGGAGCCGAATTTTAAGTTTGATATGGCGATATAAGACGGAAGGAATCGAGAAGGTATATTTTGAAAAGGAGAAGTATGGAAAATATATACATCATAGTGGCGATGACAAGAGAAAAAAGAGCCATAGGGAATAAGAATAATTTGCTTTGTCATATACCGGAGGATCTTAAATATTTTAAAGATATAACAAAGGGAAATACCATAGTTGTAGGCTATAATACGTATATGAGCTTTCCGAAAAGACCGCTTCCGAGCAGAAAGAATATAGTTTTGACAAGAAAAAACGTCGAGATGGAGGGTGCTCTTATCATGAACAGTGTAGAAGAGGTACTTTCTTATGCTTCAAAAAATCCGGATGAAAAAATATTTATTTGCGGAGGTGCAAGCGTATATGAGCAGTTTAAAGAATATGCCGACACCTTTTATATAAGTTATATAGAAAAGGAATTTGAAGCCGATACCTTTTTTCCTGATATAGATGAAGGCAGTTTAACTTTAGTTTACAACAGGAAAGGAGAGGACTGCGAGACAGTGGGAATAGACTACAGTTTTTGCTGTTATAAAAGATAAGCTTTTTTGAAAAAAAGTATTGACAATTTACCACTTATTTTATATACTTAACAAGCGTTGAAAAAACCTTGGGATCATAGCTCAGCTGGGAGAGCATCTGCCTTACAAGCAGAGGGTCATAGGTTCGAGCCCTATTGGTCCCATTTTTTTTTGACAATAAACGACATATGGCGGAATAGCTCAGTTGGCTAGAGCACACGGTTCATACCCGTGGTGTCGAGAGTTCAAGTCTCCCTTCCGCTACTATTTAGGACAGGGAAGCTTACTTACCTGTCTTTTTCTTTTAATATGATATTTGTGGATGGAGGAGTAACATTATGAGTGAGTATAAGAATTTATCCAAAGCCGAGTTGGAGGCTTTAAAGGAAACCTTGAACAAGGAGTATGAAGAAGCAAAAGAAAAAAATCTTAAACTTGATATGAGCAGAGGTAAGCCGAGTCCGGATCAGCTTGATTTATCGGATGATATAGCAAGAGCTTTGCTTGAGGAGTTTAAGGATGATACAAACTTTGATTGCAGAAACTACGGGCTTTTGGAGGGAATTCCTGCGGCAAGAAAGCTTATGGCACAGATAGTGGATGTAGATGCCGAAAACATTATAATATACGGAAACTCTTCATTGAATATTATGTATGATACTGTATCAAGGTCTTATACTCACGGTGTTATGGGAAGTACTCCGTGGTGCAAACTTGATAAGATTAAATTCTTGTGTGTTGTTCCGGGATATGACAGACATTTTGCCATTACGCAGTTTTTCGGTATAGAAAACATTAATGTTCCTATGCTTTCAGACGGTCCGGATATGGATATGGTTGAAAGACTTGTGGCAACAGACGAAAGCATTAAGGGTATCTGGTGCGTTCCGAAATATTCAAACCCTACGGGAAATTCCTATTCGGATGAGGTTGTTAAAAGACTTGCAAATTTAAAGCCTGCTGCAAAGGATTTCAGAATTTACTGGGATAATGCCTATGTTGTTCATCACTTATATGACGAGAAGGACGAAGTTTTGGATATACTTTCCGAGTGTAAAAAAGCCGGAAATGAAGATATGGTTTATGAGTTTTTATCTACTTCAAAGATAAGCTTTGCGGGTGCGGGTATTTCCGCTATAGCCACAAGCAAGAACAATATAGCCGATATTAAAAATCAAATGAAGTTTCAGACTATAGGGCATGATAAGCTTAATCAGTTAAGACATGTGAGATACTTTAAGGATATAAACGGGGTTAATGCTCATATGAAGAAGCTTGCAAAGAGCTTAAGACCTAAATTTGAGGCTGTAGACGAAATCCTCAATGAGGAGCTTTCAGGTCTCGGAATAGCTGCATGGACTAAGCCAAGAGGAGGATATTTTATTTCCTTTGATACTATGAACGGCTGTGCGAAAGCGGTTGTTGATAAGCTTGCCAAGGCAGGAGTGGTAATGACAGGTGCGGGTGCAACCTTCCCGGGCGGAGTGGATCCGGAGGATAAAAATATAAGAATTGCACCGTCTTATCCAAGTGTGGAAGAGTTAAAAGAAGCGGCAAGACTTCTTTGTCTGTGTACAAAGCTTGCTTCCGTTGAGAAATTGTTAAATAATTAAATGAAAGCTGTTGTTTTCCTTGAAATTAGTGAAAACAACAGCTTTTTCGGCTTTTAAACAACAAAAAAAGCAGTATCCGAAGACACTACTTAAACTGGGCTACTAGGATTCGAACCTAGAGATGGTGGAGTCAGAGTCCACTGCCTTACCGTTTGGCGATAGCCCATTAACAAGACTTGTACAGTATATATTCACTTTGGGAAAATGTCAATACAAATTTTGTTTTTTGTGAAAAAAATTTAATTATAAAAAAAGTACTTGACAATAAAGTGGCTCGATGGTATAGTTAGGAAGTGCTAACCAAGAACACTGAAAAACAAATACATCATAAGTTTCGGGAGGAAAGTATGCCTACTGATTTGATATTGAAAAGGCTCGCTAAGGGCGAGGAGATTGATAAAAGTATGCTTAGATTGCTTATACTCAGTGCAGCCGTTCTCAAGGCGTGCAAACCGAGCAATATGATATTTGTAAGTTTGGAAGAATTAAAGCTTCTTATCAAAGAGTTAGCAAAAACTAACTTAAAACTGGCTTTGCTCTACAGGCTTGATTCAAAGTATCTTTTACTTATATATAGGGAAGACAGCCTTAATGAATATTTAAACAGACGTGAGATTTTGGATTTCTTGCAAAGTTGCGGTTACGAGGGAACTTGTTTCAAAGAGTTTTTGTTGCATCTGAGAAAAAGAATTTCTGATATGAGGAGTGTAGGACAGACTTTTCCGCATGAGATAGGAGTATTTTTAGGTTATCCCTTGTGCGATATAAAAGGTTTTTTGAGATGTGCGGGTCGTGATTATCTTCATAGCGGTTACTGGAAGGTTTATGAAAACCTTGACAGTACCCTTGCTAAGTTCAGGCAGATTGATGAAGCTAGAAATCAAGCAATTTTTGAATGGTTTTTGGGCAGAAGCTTTTGTGAAATAGCTTGCTGAACTAATTATATTTAAAGGAGAAGGAACATGGATAAAGTATATGTGGTTTATTGGAGCCAAACAGGAAACACGGAGGCTATGGCAAAGATGCTCGTTGCAGGCGTTGAAGAGGCAGGCAAGCAGGCTGTTTTGGTAGAAGCCGGAGATGCTAAGGTTGATGAGCTTTTGGCTCAGAACGGATTTGCAATCGGTTGCCCTGCTATGGGAGCAGAGGAGCTTGAGGATTCAGTTGTTGAACCTTTAGTGGCGGAGCTTGAAGGAAAAGTTTCCGGAAAGAGCCTTGTACTCTTCGGTTCTTATGACTGGGGCGATGGCGAGTGGATGCGTCTTTGGGTTGAAAGAATGACGAATGCGGGTGCTACCGTTTTAGGCGGTGAAGGTGTTATTGCCAACAATGAACCGGATGGAGAAGCAGAAGCTGCACTTAAGGCTGCCGCTAAGAAATTGGCAGATTTATAATTAATTTGATTTAATCACTCCTTTTGTTATTCAACGCAGAGTATTGAAAAGAGTGTTTAAATATATATGGCGAGAGTTTATCTCTCGATAACACACATAGTGTTACACATATTGAAATTTCCTCTTACTTTGAGAAAGGGATAGGCCTTGAGCAAGCCTGTCCCTTTTTCTCTTTACCTAAAACAGAAAGAGGTATGTCTTTTAAATATTTTAAAATCAGCCTAAATCTGTTATACTGATAAGGCACAGATTGATTTGAAGTACAGAAAGAGAGAAGTAATATGCCGAAGTTAATAACCTTTGATTTGGACATGACTTTATTGGACCATAAGAATTACAGGATTCCCGATTCAGCCATGTTTGCAATTAAAAAACTCAAAGAGAAGGGACATAAGCTTGCGATAGCTACGGGACGAGATATGGACAGCTTACACAGCAAGCCTTTCAAGGAGCTTCTTAATATGGATGCTACCATAGAACTTAACGGAACCAAGGTTAAGGCGGATGATAAGCTGATACATTCGTATATCATGCCTAAGTTTTTGCTAAACAGGCTGTTAAACTTTGCTATGGAAAGGGGCTACAGTGTAGGACTAAGCATAGATGAATATGATTATTATACAAATTTTGAAAAGGTTGACGAGCTTGATATAAAAAGGTGGGGTGAAAGCTTCAGAAAATTTAAGGATGTAGAACTTATAAGGGATATGGAAGTAAGAACCTTGGCTTATGTGGGAGACATTCAAGGGGTGAATGATATAAAAAAGCATTTTTCCGAGCTTAAGCTTCCCTTGTTTGCGGGTATGCTCGGCGCCGATATAATAGAAAAAGGACAGAGCAAGGCAAAAGGACTGGAGGCGTTGTGCGACTATTACGGCATAGATATGAAGGATGTGATTTCATTCGGAGATTCTATGAATGATTATGAGATACTTAGGGAAGCCGGAATGGGAGTAGCCATGGGTAACTCTGTGGACGAGCTTAAGCAGGCGGCTGATTACGTTACGGATGATATAGATAAGGACGGAGTGTACAATGCCTGTCTGCGTTTAGGTTTAATAGATTAAAGGAGAACAGAAGATGAAAACGGAAATCATAAAATTAAGACAGATTATGGAAAGAGAGAAAATAGATGCATGGCTGTGTCCAAGTTCGGATGCACACAGCAGCGAGTACCTATCGGAATATGACAAGGAAAGAGAATTTTTGTCCGGGTTTACAGGCAGTGCGGGTACTTTACTTGTTACAAAGGACAGAGCTCTTTTATGGACGGACGGAAGATATTTTGTGCAGGCGGAAAAGGAGCTTGAAAACAGCGGAATAGAGCTTATGAAAATGGGCGTAGCCGGAGTTCCCACGCTTACCGAGTTTATAGAAGAAAATATAAAAAGCGGTGAAGTTTTGGGCTTCAGTGCTCTTTTGCTTAATACAAAATCGGCTCTTGCTTATGAAAAAATACTTTCCGAAAAGAACATAAGTATAAAGGCGGATAAGGATATAGTTGCCGAAGTCTGGGAAGACAGACCGGCAAGAAGCGCGAATTTTGTCTTTGTTCTGGGGACGGAGTTCACGGGTGAAACTGTTGTAAATAAGCTTACACGCCTGAGAAAGAAGCTTGAAGAAAATAGGGCAAATGCGAATCTTATTACCGATTTGTCGGACATTGCGTGGCTTACCAATATGAGGGGATCCGATATCGAATGTAACCCGCAATACCTGTCGTATATGTATGTTTCCGCAGATGAAGCAATTTTGTTTATTCAAAGCAAGGTGCTTACGGAAGAAATAAAAGCCCATCTTGAAGAAGCCGGAATTAAGGTAAAAGATTATGATGCATATTATGATTACATAAAAGAAAATGTTAAAGGCAAAAAGCTTTTGCTTGATAATACAAGCTGCAATTATAAGACCTATCTTAGCGTAAAGGAAGGCAATGAGCTTATTGATGCCCTCTCCCCTGTTTGCCTGTTTAAAAACGTTAAAAATGCTGTCGAAATCAAAATGATGAGGAATTCTCACATAAGAGACGGAGTGTACGAAACAAGGTTTATAAAGTGGCTTCTTGAAAGTATAAAATCCGGAAAAAGAATTTCGGAAACGGATGCTTCGGATTATCTTGATAAGCTAAGGGCTGAGGATCTTAAGTATTTGTCATTAAGCTTTGAAGATATTTCGGCTTACGGTCCCAATGCGGCTATGCCTCATTATCAGGCTACAAAAAATGATTGTGCTTATCTTGAGCCGAAGGGCTTATACCTCATAGATTCGGGGGCAAGCTATATGGACGGCACTACAGATGTTACCAGAACCATTGCTTTGGGTGAGCTTACGAAGGAGGAAAGGCTGCACTATACATTGGTAACAATAGGTATGCTGAGATTAATGAATGTAAAATTTCCTAAGGGAACAAAGGGTGTTTGCCTTGATATTATGGCAAGACAGGCTATGTGGGAGTACGGTATAGACTTTAACCACAGTACGGGTCACGGCGTAGGCTTTTGTAACGGAGTTCATGAGGGGCCCGTAGCTATAAGAAACAGACCTCATCCGGATGCACGTTTTGAGTTACCTTTTGAAGCGGGTATGGTGGTAAGTGATGAGCCGGGAATCTATATTGCGGGAAGTCACGGCATAAGATGCGAAAACCTGATACTTAGTGTGGAGCTTGAAAACGGATTTTTAGGATTTGAACCTTTAACTATGATACCTATAGATGCCTCCGCCTTGGATATAAATATTATGACTGAAAAGGATATAGAATATTTTAATTCTTATCAAGCCTTGGTATATTCCAAGCTTGAGCCGTACTTTGAGGGTGAAGACAGGGAATGGCTTAAAGATAAGACAAAGGCAATCGGAGTGTAATTAAATATGCAAAAAGCTTCAACTTACAAAAAAGCAAGAGCCGATAAAAAACTCGGCTCTTGTGACTATATTGATATACCTTATGAAAAGCAACTCAAGATGAAACAAGAATACTGCGAAAAACTGCTTAAGTCATATTGCAGGCTTGAAAAGATTGTGCCTATGGAAAATCCCTACGGCTACAGAAATAAGGTTACCGCAACATTTGCCTATAATAAGGGAAAAATATATGCGGGCAGCTACGAAAGAGGGACTCATAAGGTAATAGAAACAAAGGATTATCTGATAGAAGACGAGCTTGCCGTAAATATAATTAAAACGGTAAAAGATTTGACAAAATCTTTTAAAATGAAGATATATGACGAGGATACGGGCTACGGATTTTACGGCATGTCCTTGTAAGAGTGGGAAAAAGTACGGGAGAGGTTATGCTTGTCTTGGTTACGGCAAGCCCCGTATTTGTCGGCAAAAATAATTTTGTTAAGGCAATAAGAGCCATTCATCCTGAAATAAGTACAGTGATACAAAATATCAATGCCGACAATACGAGCATGGTACTTGGAGAAAAGGAGCATATTTTATACGGCAAGGGCTATATAGAAGACGTGCTTTGCGGCTTGAGATTCAGAATTTCCGCAAAATCCTTTTATCAGGTCAATCCTGTTCAGACACAAAAGCTCTATGAAAAAGCGCTTTCTCTTGCAAAATTAAGTAAGAATATGACCGTGGTCGATGCTTATTCGGGAGTCGGGACTATAGGTCTTATTGCGGCAAAAGATGTGAAGAAAGTGATAAGTGTGGAGCTTAATAAGGATGCTACAAAAGATGCTATAAGCAATGCAAAGCTTAATTCCATAAAGAATGTTGATTTTTATAATGCCGATGCCGGCGATTTTTTAAGGGAGATGGCTGCATCTGAGGCGGAGGTGGACGTACTGATTATGGATCCGCCGAGAACGGGCAGCACACCTGTATTTATAGACTCCGTTTTAAAGCTTTCTCCGCAAAAGGTAATTTATATTTCCTGCAATCCCGAAACTTTGGAAAGGGATTTGAGGCAGTTTGTAAAGGGAGGATATGAAGCGGTGAAGATAGTACCTTTTGATTGCTTTGCGATGACAAGTCATGTGGAGACAATCGTGTTGCTTTCCAAACTAGATTCAAAGAAATATATTAGTGTAGAACTTCCGATGGATGATATGGATTTAACAAGTGCTGAGAGTAAGGCTACCTATAAGCAAATTCAAAACTATGTTTTGGAAAAGTTTGGGTTTAAGGTATCTACACTTTATATTGCACAAGTGAAGAGAAAATATGGTTTAGACATTAGGGAACACTATAATATATCAAACAACGAGAGTCGGAAAATCCCACAGTGCCCATTTGAAAAGGAAGAGGCTATTTTTGATGCGTTGAAGTATTTTAAGATGATATAAAATATTCAAATTTTGATTTGAAAAGAGGAATTTTAAATGTTGAAAATAGATAAACAAATTTTGAAAAGTAATAAAGTCATATGTCGCCATATAAATGCTATTAATAATACAACCAGAGGTGAGATATCTCAAGATATTCTTGCACAACTTCGTCACTTTGTCGAACATATTCTTCTAAAAATATATGCCGATGGAGAAGACATAGAAGATTCACAGGAAAATGTGAAAAAAGCAGTGAAATTTACAAAAAATCAAAGTTCATTGCGACATTTATCAAGATTTCATCACTTTTTACAAGTTTCTGTTTCGCATCGTACTCTATCAGAAGAAAACTCAGAGCGTTTGATGTTGAAATACTACGAATATCTATTGAGAATTAAAAATCATTTGCATGATAATTATGGTTTGGATGTTTTAGAAAATCTTGATCAGTTTCCAATAGAGACGGATGAAAGTCTTAAAGAATATTATGAAAAAATTGCCGAGAAAATTGATCAATATAAAACACCTATACATAATGGGTTTCGGTTAGATCGTTTTTATATTCAGAGAATTAAGCCATTCTTTTTCGGTAATAAAATTTATTATGAGGTGGCTTTTATACCTGCGAATGATAAAGCAAGTAAGACAGATCGGATTGTTGCATTCACAGATATAGAGATTACGGATTATTATGCGGTTAAATTTGCTATTGAAGATAATAGTATAGATTTATTTGATAGGAGAATGCCAATTCGTATTATTGTTGATTGGGAAGTAAGTATTCGTCCCTGTGAGTTCTCAAATTTTACGAAATTGATTAACAATTACGGCTTTATTCCAGGAAAAGTAGAACAGCAGAATATTAATAATTATTTAACTAAAACAGGATTAAGTTTGTCTGAAATTATTTTATTCTCAGACGATGTGTATCAAGATGTATATGATCTTGTAGTTTCTAAAACAGATGCAAAACATTTTTTTGATATACTTAATATCTGTAGGGATATTATTAGAGAAGTTAGACCAGGATGTAATGTTATCAGATATTTACTCCATAATATGACGAATAGAATCATTAAAAATCAGTACAAAGATCATTGGAAATGGAATTATCAAGAAGGTCAGTATGAACATGTAGGTGGAAATTTTAAACTTTCAAATCTCTATTTAGCGTATGAATGTATTCCCTTTGATACAATGCCATTTTGCTCTGCATTAAAACATCATGTTCCTAGTTTGTCGGACTTATTTAGTTCGCTTGATGCGACTGGACGTGAACATGAAATATTAGCTTGGATAATAAAAAATAACACAGAACAAAAAGGAATTCTATTTACGTCATTAGAAAAGAGTGAAATTGATGGCAAATATAAATTGGGAAATTTTGAGGATATTGAAACACTTGTTAGAAAATATAATGAAAAGTTATATGACAATGAAAAACAACAAGCTCGTAAACTTATAATAAAGAATGATTATATTTTTATTGAGGGTTATAAAGATGATACTATTTCAATAATTCGAACCATAAAGAATATTACTCAAGCAGGAATAGATAACTATTCTAATACGGTAAAACACTGGATTGAGAATCAGGATTATTCCAATGTATCTGATGAAAAGAAAACCGCATTAGTTAATATGTTTGATAAATCAAAAGTATCTTTAATATATGGAGCCGCTGGAACGGGAAAAACTACTATGATAAGCTATATTTCAACATTTTTTCAAGACTTTTCAAGACTATATTTAGCACATACAAATCCAGCTGTAAATAATCTTAAAAGAAAGGTTGCAGCGTCTTCTAAATGCGATTTTATGACTATTGCAAAATTTAATAACAAATATGCAAAAGATATAAAAAGAGATTACGATATTCTTATCATAGATGAATGTAGTACTGTAAGTAATCGTAGCATGAAAGAATTGCTTGACTTGGCAAAATATAAGTTACTGATCCTTGTTGGAGATACTTATCAAATAGAAGCAATTGAATTTGGAAATTGGTTTGATGCTATAAGAAGTTTTTTGCCAAAAACATCTGTTTGTGAATTAACCAGACCATATCGAAGTGAAAGTAAACAATTATTAGATTTGTGGGATAATGTACGAAAAATGGAGGATGATGTTTATGATCGCTTACAAGCAGGAGAAATTTCAGCAACTCTTGATACATCAATATTTAATCTGGCCGCAGAGAATGAGATTATTCTTTGCTTAAACTATGGTGGATTGTATGGTATAAATAATATAAATCACTTTATGCAAGAAAATAATAGTGGCAAAGAAATATGGCGAGGAATACAAAGATATAAAGTAGGAGATCCTATTTTGTTTAATGATTCTGCAGACCAATTTTTTAGTGTGAATAAAGATCAACTTCCTATAATTCACAACAATATAAAAGGTCGGATTGTAGATTTTTGTGTACAAGACGCTGGAAAGGCAACTGAGCGAATTCAATTTGATGTTGAAATTGATAAATCACTTATCGATCTCAGTAGTAAAGATTTGAATTTTGAAATTATTGGTAATGCTATAAGTGGAAATTCAATTATTCGTTTTGCAGTTTATAAAAATAAAAGTACAGATGAAGATGATGATGGCACCTCTCAAACAATTGTACCTTTTCAAGTTGCATACGCTGTATCAATTCATAAAGCGCAAGGCTTAGAATATGATTCAGTAAAAATTGTTATAACTGATGAAATTGATGAATTGATAACTCATAGTATATTTTACACTGCTATAACTCGTGCAAGAAAAAGTTTAAAAATATATTGGACTCAATTTGTGGAGAAAAAGGTTATTGGAAGAATAAAACCTAAAAATAACCATCAAGATGTGGCTTTATTAAAAAATGAGATAAAAAATATTTAATGAATGGTTTGGACAATGATACGAATGTGGAGACGGTTTGTTTGCTAAGCAAGAAACCTTGATTTTGTGAGGGTTAGCGGGCTTTTTTGGAAAATATGTATCTGTGTTTTTAGCAAGAAAAAATGTATGTAAAACTCTCATTTTTAAGAGGGTGCAAAAATTCGTAGAGGCATCAGACGCGCGCCGGTATTGTATCGGCTGTAAATGCTTGTCCGCGAATAGCTGCACCCCTTCTTATTCTGGTAAATATAAAAAATATGAGCGCATTATTGAAATAAAAAGTAAATAATAAATATATATGCACAATATTTGACAAATATACTAAATGGTGATAGTATATGTACATGGAGGTGACAGGATGAGTAGCCAAAAAGAAGAAAACTTCAAGCGTTTAGCTGAAAATAGAACTAATAAAATAATTGATATGCTGCATTTATTAGGTAACCTATCAAACACATCAAATTATTCATATTCTGAGGAACAAGTAGAAACTATTTTTTCAGCAATTGAACAAGAATTAGAAGTACAAAAAAATAGGTTTGTCACTAAGCAAGAAACAAAGAAAAAATTTAGATTGTAGAGGGGGCATATAAAATGGCTGATGAGAAATGGTGAAGTCCGAATAATGACTATGGTCCGGAGGTAGGCTTGGATAATGGTGATGTTGTTGTGGTCAAGCATTTTTGTAAAAGTTTGACCTAAATTCCCACTATAGCTCAATTAAGCCCCATAGCGTGCCTCAAAGGGCGTTCTATAATTGTTGTAAGAATACGGTCTCACATGATTATATTGAGTATATACAAATTCTTCTATAGCAGTGTAAAGTTCTTACTCTGTGTGATAGTTGTGCAGGTTGATCATCTCATTTTTTAAAGTATTGAAATATCGTTCCATCGGTGCATTATCATTCGGATCCCCTGCTTTGCTTATACTTTGTGTGACTCCAAGCTTAGTACAATATTCTTTGAACTCCTTAGAAGTATACTAACTCCCTTGATCTGAGTGTAACATAAGCCGTCTTGTATTTATTCCCGGCTGAGAATCTATAGCTTTTTGCAAGGTTTCTTTAGCTAAGGCGGCGGTTATATGTTTACCCGTAATGCTTGCAACTATACTCCGATCATACAGATCAATTATAGAGCAGTTATATCTCTTGTCACCATTTGCAAGTGCAAGGTAAGTAAAATCAGTACACCATTTTTGATTAATATCATCTGCTTTAAAATCCTGCACAAGCTTGTTCTCAAATACCTTATGAGCTTCTCCATATTCATAAGCAGGTTTTCTCTTACGGACTACGGAATATAGCTTTAGTTCCGTATTCATGTATTTATGAACTGTTAAACGGCTGATTCTATAGCCTTTACGAGTTAAATATGCATGAATAGTTCTGTAACCGTCCACTCCTCCATGGGAATGATAAATATTAGATATAACTGATTTTATCTCTGCCTTATTCTGATGATACTCTGCCTTTCGTTTTTTTAGTAATTATAATATGCGTTGAGGCAGATGCTTAATTTTCTGAGAAGCCGGCGTAGACCGAACTTCTCATGTTGCTCTTTAATAAATCAATACGCCAAAACTAGAATAATGGCGAAATTATTCTCGCCATTATTGATTTTTCATAGCCAAATATGATATAATGGCTACGAGAAGAAGAGGGGGTTCTTTTGAGAAAGTTTAATTATTTAAAACTTATGGATTTATCACTACCTGTAAATGTATATCATATGATAGCAAGCATTCATGAGTACAAGGGAAAACAAGAATTATATGTAGAAAATTATCCTGATATTTTGGAAAAAATGATAGATGTTGCAAAGATACAAAGTACGAAGTCATCTAATGCCATCGAGGGAATCTATACCAATGAAGCAAGACTTAAAGAGCTTATGAAAAAGAAAGCAGAACCCAAAAACAGAAACGAAGAAGAAATAGCAGGATACAGACATGTACTTGATATGGTACATGAAAATTATGGTTATATTGAATTTAGTAAAAATGACATTTTAACACTGCATAATCAGTTATACTCCTATTCTTATGTAAATCATAAGGGAAGATTTAAAACAGTGGATAATACCATCGTCAAAGTGGATCGTTTAGGGAATAAAAAAGTACGCTTTCAGCCTATAAACAGTTTTGAAACGGAGAGGTATTTTGATGAAATGGTAGAAGCATATAATAAGGCTGTAAATGAAAATATTCCTCCGTTAATTTTAATACCTACTGTTATTCATGACTTTTTATGTATTCATCCCTTTGAAGATGGAAATGGGAGAATGAGTAGGATATTAACTCTCCTGTTACTTTATAAGTTCGGCTATTTTGTTGGAAGGTATATCAGTATAGAAATGCTCATTGAAGAAAGTAAGGATTCTTATTATGAAGAATTACAAAATTCCGGTGAAAAATGGCATACAGGAGAAAATGATGAACTTCCATTTATGAAATATATGCTTGGTATTATCATGAAAGCATATAAAGAATGTGATAACAGGTTTAAACTGATTGGAGAAGAAAAATTAACCTCGCCTGAGAGAGTATTCTCTGTAATTCAAAAATCATTGGAGCCTTTATCGAAAAAAGATATTATGATTCTTTGTCCGGATATATCACAAAGAACGGTGGAAAGAGCTTTAAAAGAATTGCAGGACAATGAAAAGATAAGACAGGTGGGTAGTGGTCGTTCAACAAAATATATCAAGATTTAAAAGCTAGGGAAAAACAAAATAAGTAAAAAAAAGCACTTAAAAAGGTGAGGGGATTTGAACCTTAAAATATTAAGTGTTTTTTTATATCATATGCTTGATATTGAAGGTGAAAATCTGATTTTATGTCAAATGGAACTTAATGCAGATGCACTCATCCTATTGCGTAACCGATTCGAAAGGATTAACCTCTCAGGGATAGAAAAAAAGAAACTTCGGAAGTAGGCAATTTTAAATTAGCTGTAAGCGTACCTTGTAAAACAGGATTAGCTAATTATTAGTATAAAAAAGATATTTTTTGAAACTTAGCTGGATTTTCAAAGTAAGTGCAACACTTTATAAAAATGGTAAATGCAACACTTTTCCCAGATAAAATAATACAATTATATCAATGAAATCAAACTGAATTTAATCAAATTTGGTTTGATTTCATTGCTTTTGGTGAAAAAAGAGTATGGCAAACAGACCTGAAAGGGTATCCGTCAGGTTAAATGCAACAGTTTTTAGCGTTGTGTTTACTTTGAAAGGTATTTACTTTATCCATAGTTAGTGTTTTAATAGTTTTGGAGTTAAATTTACATCACTTTCGCTTATTATTTTAAGCTTTAGTTTTGTAAAGAATTCCTTGGGTAGTGTGTTTATAGCCGTTTCATACGGACTTTTACCAAACAAAGATTTCCGTGCATAACTGTTTATGTGATTAGTCATCAGAAGTGTGTCACCGGCAGTAAGTCTTTGAAAAGAAGCACCTTTGGGCAGGATGGTTCTTATAAGTTTGTGGTTATTTTCACACTGCCCTTTTTGGTCTGAGCGATTTGGCTCACAGAAAAAAATCCTAGTACGCTTTCCTTCGAATAATGAGGTTTCTAACCCGCATATATCTGAGAATTCATGCTCGTTGTCGGTGAGAATTAGAGGAAAACAAAAGGCGAAAAGTTCTTTTCCAAGCTTTTTTCAAGGCTGTCAAAAAGCTCCTTAACACATTTAGATGTATGCTCCTTAAGTTTGAATACAAGTTGAATATGGAACTGTGTGAAGTAAAGTGTGAGTAGGACTTCGGAATCCTCTTTCTTGCCTTCAACGCAGTCCATTTGCACTACAGGAACATCTTTTTCTGAAATATATTTTTTAAAATCGAAGTACAGATGTCCTGTTTTTGCGGAGTTTCTAAGTTTTGGTATAGTTTTAATCTTCCTTTTTCTTCGTTTAACAGTTTGTGGAAGGTCTATTATTCCTGCATCCATTTCCCTGCTATAATTAACCTTCTTAAGGTAGACTCGCTTATATTAAGTTCGTTCTTATTATTCTTAGATATATGATAAAGAGATTGTCCTTTTTTTATACGTGGTGAGACTATGCTGTTTATCCTTGTTATGTCTTCAAGAGTGAGATCAAATCCGTTACGTGACTGTACAAGGGTATCACAGTAAGATAACTGAGCTTTTTTAGCATCATAGAAATATTTTTCAAGGCGACAGTACCCTCTTTTTGTACATCCATTGCACAGGTTTATCTTCGAACCGTTCCGGTGTTGATAACTTCTTTTGTTGTAATACTCGCAGTATTTTTTGGCTAGATGGCAAGAACGGCATTTTTTATTGCAGTTTTTAGCGCCACAGATATGCTTAACATTACATCACCTTATTTGGAGAACAATAGGGTACTTCAGACTAAATGCAACATCACTTTCAAAGTAAGTGCAACGGAGGTACCTGTCAGAGTAAGTGCAACACCATGTTGCATTTAAGTTGAAAAACTACATTCTGTTGCTTTTCTGTAACATTTCATCGGTAGGGATTGTATTTTGTTGAATTTAGTGATATAATTAATCATCTTATTTGTGTTAGAACTAACAAAAGTTACGAATAGGAGCGGTGAATATATGATTAAGAACAATATAGAAGTAGATGTAAAAGTAAAATGTATAGAGCATGGACTCACGCAGGCACAGCTTGCGGAAACAATCGGAACTACGGGTCAGTATGTAAATCGCATCATCAAAAAGCAGGATGGTGTTGTGAACAAGACCTTTGTGCAGATGCTTGAGGCACTTGGATACGATATTGAACTGACCTATGTGAAAAGAGAAGTTTGAGTGAAGTAAAAGAATTTCAGAGGGACACAATGTGTCCGTATGCTTTGCTACAATAATAGCATCCCCTACTATACACTGAAAGGAAGAGCAAACTATGGCAAGGGAAAACGCTATCCTTAATGATGAAGATATTTTAAATGAGGATTTTACCGAATCATTTGATTTTGATGAATTAGAAGAGAAACTTCAGAGCCAATTAGAAGAGGAATTCTCTAGTTTGGAATTTTTGAAGGAAGAAAAAGAAAAAATTGGGAATCCAGATGCGTTGGGAAAAGTAATACTTGATGAAGTCTGGAAACAGTTTGGTAATCAAATCGGATTGGATATGACCAATGAAACTTTAAATCAAAAGTATGATAGAGAGCATCAAGGTGAGACCTACGAAGATGTGGGTAAAAAGGTTATGCAAGACCCTAAATATAAAGAAGCCAATAAGGCAATGAAAGAACAACAACAATCTGGCAACTTAAAAGATGAATACACCGGAAAAAATATCAATCAAAACGAGAATGCAAATTTAGACTGTGGTGGTCAAGCATTTTTGTAACACTTGCGACTGATTTTTATACAGCATACCGTGCCTCAAAGGGAGTGCGATATCCATTATAGGCATGGGGACGTACATGGTTATACTTTATGTATGCAAAATCCTCAACAGCATCATATAACTCCTGTTCCTCATGGTAATGGTGAAGATATATCTCTTCATTTTTCAGAGTATTAAAATACCTTTCCATTGGTGCATTGTCATATGGATAGCCTGCATTGCTCATGCTCTGTGTGATGCTGTTTTTCTCACAGAATTCAGTAAAAGCCTTCGATGTATATTGACTTCCCTGATCACTATGCAGGATAATATCTGTGCTGACAAATCTCTGACTGTCCAGAGCTTTTTGCAGGGTTCGGATGGCAAGAACACTGGTTATATGACGATCTGTTATGCCGGCAACTACACTTCGATCGTAGAGATCTGTAATAGTGCAATTATATCTGACATCACCTCCGGTAAGAAATAGGTATGTAAAGTCAGTCGCCCATTTTTGATTGATTCCGGAAGCCGTAAAGTTCTGATTTATAAGATTATCAAACTTCTTATGTACCTCTCTACACTCGTAAGTTGACTTTTTACGCCTGGCTATAGAGACAAGCACTAATTTCTTGTTCATATATTTATGAACTGTAACATGACTTAATACGACACCTTTACGCTCAAGATAAACCTTCATGTTGCGATATCCCACAACGCCATTATTTTTATGGTATATCTCAGATATAGTTTCTAATGTCTTGTGTTTTTTTGCAAGATAAGAAGACTTCCTGTGCCTCAGGTAGTTGTAATAAGCGTTTGGATATATATCAAGGCGTCTGAGAAGCCGGCGGACTCCCGGTTCGTCCTTGTTTTCATCAATGAATCGATAAGCCTCTAATCGATTTCTTTTGCAAAGAATGCCGCTGCTTTTTTTAGGAATAGATTTTCCTTTCGTTCCTCTTCAAGCTCTGCTCGAAGTCGGCGATTTTCTTTCATAAGCTCCAATTCATTTTGGGCAGTTGGATTAGTTAAGGCTTGTTCCCGGCATTCTTTGCTAAATTTTCTACACCATATGGTAATGCTTGATTTGGTAACGCCATATTCAGTAGAAAGGCTTTGTAGTGTACGTCCTTCTTCCAAATGAAGGCGTACAAGTTTTTTCTTAAACTCCGGTTCGTAATGTTGTTGTGACATAATAATTTCTCCTATTTTATAATTATATTTATTAGTCACTCCTGTTACAACTATAGTTTACCACAACATATCTAATGTGTCATCGACTTCCCGGCCAACGATATAACGGCTATACCAGTCGATTACTGCAGTAAGATACAGGAATCCGCGCTTGATCGGAATATATGTAATATCTATAGACCATGCCTGATTGGGCTTGTCTATAACAGCATTACGGAGGATGTATGGACATACTTTGGCCTGTTGCATCCGCTTAGATAAGTTCATTTTGGGGTAAACCGGAAAGATGTCCATTTCATTCATGTAACGTCTTGCTTTGCGGCGACCAACGTGATAACCACGGGCTTTGAGCTGTGCTGACATCTGTCCGGCTCCCCATGAAGGGTTGTCGGTATGGAGATGGTCAATAATCTCCTTACAAGCTGGCTCTTCTTCTGAAATAGGTGTGCCTTTGTAATAGATGTCGGTTCGATTGACACCAAGCAGTTTGGCACCGACAGACACAGGTATTTCTTTAGTCGTCAAAAGGTTTTGGACTAAACTTACTCTCGTAGTCAGGTCCAAGCATTTCTTCAGATTTTTTTCAGCCGGTCAACCTGCATAGTTAACTGACCAACCTTTTTGGCGTACTCCGCTTTCTCCTTGCGTTCTTCGGTAAGCTTTTCTTTGAAGTTTTCCTCTCGCTTGTCGTCAAACACAACAGAAGCATTGTCGAGGAACTCTTTCTTCCAGTTGCGGAGCAGGTTAGGTTGGATGTTATTTTCAGCTGCCGGGGTATTGAGATCTTTCTCTCCCCGAAGCAACTCGATTACAAGATCTGATTTGAATTTGGCACTAAAATTTCTTCTTTGTCTGGACATACTAATGAATCCTCACTTTCATACTGATTTTAGTATATCAGATTCATTAAAAGCTGTCCGAAAAAGTGTCTTAATTTATGAGACCATTATAGTATAATGCGAAAGAAAACAAAATTTATCTGTCTACGAATGCGGAGAATTTTAATGTCGTCGCCAATCATGAGTTGACTCACTTTATCAAGAGGATGATGGGAAAAGCTATAACTTGTATATGGATACGGCTATAAAGGCATATACCCAAGCACAAGGAAAGAATATTGATACTCTTATAGATGAATATAGAGGTCGTTACGGGAATGATATGAGCAGGGACAATATACTTGAAGAGATTGTTGCAGACGCTTCCGCTCATTTTTTTTAACGATGAACAATTCATCAACAAAGTTGCAAGTGAGAATGTAAGCTTAAGTAAGTCTATTGTTGATTTCTTTAGTGACATAATCGACAGCATTAATCATTTGATTTCAAAGGTTACCAATAGAAATGTGGCGGATACTTTAAAGGGCAATAAAAAAATGTATGAAAAGCATGTAGATACTGGTTGGAAGGTCTTGAGAATGCAGGTAAAGCTAATAAGTCGAGGCTTGTCAATAGTACACAGAATAAAGTGGTGAATTCTTCGAAAATGTCTGAAAAATTTAAAATAGACACATATAGTAATAAAGAAAAGCTTTCTATAGAGAGTAATGGGAAAATTAAAATAATAGAAGACTTGGATGAGTTTGAAAACTATATTGCATTTGAATCTCCTTATAATGCGGTTTATCTAGGAAGAGTGAGCAGGGAATTTTCAGATAAGGTATTTAAAGATACAGGAATAGATATCTACGGGAAAAACGTATCAATATCAAAAGATGAAATAAAACATATTATAAAAAGACACGGAAATAAGTTAGAAAAGTTAAGAGGACAAGTTCCGGTAGGGCTATCAGATTTGATGAAAATTCCTGAAATATTATTCGAATATGATAGTGTCAGGTCGGGTGATACAGATTCGTTAAGTCTAATATTTACAAAGAAAATAGATAACGAATACCATCTTGTGGAGACTGCTACAAGTGCGGGTAAAAGGAATAGATTGTCTACAAAAACAATGTGGATAAATAAAAGAAAAGACCTGTACTCCGCGGTAAATGCCGAAGCCTTTCCGGAAACGTCCAAGACGCACGAAGCCGAGGGTCTAACAAAAACACCATATCCGGCGCTTAATAGAACTGAAAATTCCCCTAAGCTGCACGTCCAAAACGAGCCTGAGTTAGGTGCTAAGGTAAATATATCGTAAGATGACGGCAAAGTCAACGATGGCGAAGGAAAATTTTCTATAAGAAAGGATGATGAGGGTAATGATGTAGTTGTTATAGATAAAAAAAATAGTGGATGCTTCTATGAATATGAAAACTATAAGAGATACTACATCACAAAAAAGTTCGGAAGTCAATGAACTCGGCAAGAACTCTACAGATGACATTAAATTCTCAATATCGCCTAATCTCGGCAAGGATTTAGACGATGTATTATCAGGTGAAAGAAGAGAAAGAAATAATGATATCTATATAGGTGAAAGTTCTAAGATATTGACAGACGTAACAGGAGCTGAAAAACTACAGGTGACAATGCCGGTGAAAAAAGCCTATGCGGCTACGGTATCTGAAGAACAAGCTAAAAAAGACGGCAGATATGATAAAGATTTGAATTATCATGACTTGGGTAAACAAGGCTTACTCAATGTTTTAAATGCTTCAGAAAATCCGGCAATGGTTATAGTACCTAGAGAGGGCAAGCAAGGCATATTGTGGGACAGGCTTCTTTTGGTTACCAATCAAACTGATAGCAACAATAACAATATAGTTGTGGTACAGAAAATCCAAACAAGTGCGAATATAGAGAACAAGACAGTTAAATCTAATAAGATAGTAACGGCTTACGGAAAAGATACATTGCAAAATCAAATTAAAGAAGCTGGATCAGATAATAGAATATTATATTTAAATAAAAATAAAAGTCAACTTAGTGGCAATGTCGGCGAGGGCCGCTCCCTCGCGGAGTACACCACGGTTGACTTTGATGACAATATAAAACAATTTTGGGAAAGTTTCAACTATCTAAGAAATAAAAAAAGTGTAAACAAGGACTTATCAAAATCATTAGAGGGAAGTAAGAGGCGTTTGTTTGACGGGATTGATACAAGTAATCTTTTAAAAAATTCCCTCAAAGTAAAGACTGAAAGTGACACAGATTTAAAGTCTATGCAAAAAGAAAACTCGTACCTTAAAAGGAAGGTTGAAAGCTTAAAGGAGGAGTTTAAACTGACAAAAGGGTATGAACCTAATCCGGCAGACATATCGAGGGTTGCCAACAGGCTTAAGGTAGACTTAAAGTCAACCTATGACAGGCAAGCTTTAAAGGATAATCTCACCAAAATATTTAAGTATATTAATGAGTATAACGGTGAAAACACGGCAGAAGTATGCAGGTTAGTGCCAATCTTGCGAAGGACTTATTGCAGCAGTCAAAGGGCTTTACAGGTTCGATAAGTCCTGAATTAAAAGATGTAAGATAAGCTATTAAATCTTATGATCTTAAATTATCATCACAGGATTTATCGGATTTAGAGGTCTTAGGCGGTTACAATAATGTGAGAAGACACTTTTTTGGGAAGATCGCTTTATCGAAAACAAAGGGTATCATCGTGGTGGTAATAATGACTAATAACAAAATAATCCTCTCGGCTACAGTAGTCGCGAGAGCTTCGTGCGTCTTAACAGATCATGAAAAGTTCATTTGGCACAACCAATAATAGAAAAATAATATCAATAAAAATATACATAGGAGACAAGAGAATGCTTGAAATAAGTAAAGAAGATTTGGAGTTTTTGAAAAAAGAGTGTCCGGATACAATAGCTCTGTTGGAACAGGATGATATACGTAAGTATTTAAAATAATAAGGATTTTTGAATGGGGGTAATACAGATGAAAGGTTTAAGAACTAAAGAGGATTCTAAATTTATAGAGTTTTTTAAAATAGTGCAAAAAAGAGCGGAAGAAACCGGAAACGTATACTTTTTAGACACAGGAGAAGGGCACGACCTTATAACGGATGAGCTTGACTGTGAGGACTTATCGGGCTGGCTTATACCCGATAGCAAGGCAAAAGAGTTTGAAAAAGATTTTATTAATTGGCAAACAGATGCATGGTGGGATTTTTATGCCTTTGCAAACTGGGAAATAAAAGACGATAAAATCGTTATAGTTTTTGAAATATTTGATGATAACGGAAATAAGATAAGAACTGTTTAAAATAATAAGCAAGCCCAAAGTCAATGAATATAATAAATTATATTTATTGACTTTTCGATTTTCGGATTCATAATTTTTGTAAATAAATAATAAAAAATTCATAGATATACTTGTGGTTTTTGGGGAAATCTAAAATGGTAAAGTGTCATATTTTTGCAGGGACTTATCTGCTTCAACCTACGGCAGATATTTTCTCGCTTAAATTAGCTGTAAGCGTGCTTTGTAAAACAAGATTCGGCTAATTATCAGTATAAAAAAGATATTTTTAAAAACTTACAGAAAATCTATTCTCGTAAAGATTTTAAAATTCCGATATCTTTGCTATAATAATATATAAACAAAAAAATGTATTTGGATAAAAAACAATTATTTTAACCGGAGGTAAGTTATGTGTGGAATAACAACCAATTTATAAAAATACGACAATAGATCGGAGAGAAATATGAACTATATAATAAGAAAACTGAAGCAAAGTGAAATCAAGGTACTTAATATATTTTTGTATGAGGCTATTTTTATTCCCGAAGGTGCCGAGGCTCCTGAAAAGGAAATTATAAATCATCCGGATTTACAAGTATATGTGAAGGATTTCGGTAAGGAAAGCGATGTATGCTATGTCGCACAAAGCGGTGAGAATATAATAGCCGCCGTGTGGACACGCATAATGAATGACTACGGGCATATTGACGATGAGACTCCTTCGCTTGCAATTTCGGTACTTAAAGCCTATAGAAGCAAGGGAATAGGAAGTGAACTTATGAGACGGATACTCAAAGAATTGAAAGAAAAAGGGTATAAGCAAGTATCGTTGTCGGTTCAGAAAGAAAATTATGCCGTCAATCTGTATAAGAAGGCGGGTTTTGAGGTTATTTGTGACAAAGAAGAAGAATATATTATGCTTTGTAAACTTTAGTTTTAGAATAAGAACGGAGGCAAGATGGCTATAGGATATGCTTGTTTAACTGTCGGTGTGGAAGGCACGAAATATAAAAGTTGCCGTAAAGAAAATGCCGGTGAGGAAAACTTGAAAGATATAATTGAATCAAACCTGTCTTCTCTTGACAGGATGTTGGATTATAATATTAAAAACGGTATTAAACTACTTAGGATCAGTTCGGATATTATTCCTTTCGGCTCCCATCCGGCAAATAAGCTTAAGTGGTGGGAAATATATGAGGAAAAGCTTTTTGCATTGGGAGAAAAGGCAAAGCACGGAGGGCAGAGGCTTTCTATGCATCCGGGACAGTATACGGTATTAAATTCAAAGCAAAAAGAAGTTGTGGAAAAAGCGGTCTGTGACCTCTCTTATCATACACGTTTTTTGGATGCCTTGAATTTGGACGGCAGTAATAAAATGATTCTTCATATAGGGGGTGCTTATGGAAATAAGGAAGAGGCACTTGAGCGATTTGCAAAAAACTATGTGAAGCTGGAGCAAAATATTAAAGACAGACTGGTAATAGAAAATGATGACAAGATATTCAACATAGATGAGGTTTTAAGTTTGGGAAATTCTTTGCATATACCGGTTGTTTACGATAACCTGCATAACCGGATTAATTCCTGTAGAGAAAAGTCCGATAAGTATTGGATAGAAGAGGCGAAAAAAACATGGACGAAAAAAGACGGGAGGCAAAAAACACATTATTCACAGCAAGCCGAAGGAAAAAAGGCGGGTTCGCATTCGGCAAGTATCAATGTAAGAGAATTTTTAAAGTATTATGAAGAAGTAAATGGAGAGCAAATTGATATCATGCTTGAAGTAAAAGATAAGAATCTTTCAGCAATAAAATGCATAAATACTGTGAAAAAGAGGAGGCTTGTCGAGCTTGAAAAAGAATGGGCAAGGTACAAGTATCTTATATTGGAGCATGAGCCTTCAATTTACAAGGAAATAAGGGAATTATTAAAGGACAAGAGAAGGTATCCGGTTCTTGAGTTCTATGACCTGGTCGACAGTGCACTTGCAAAGGAAGTTACTGCAGGACATGCGGTGAATGCGGCTCAACATGTTTGGGGTTATTTTAGCGAAGATGAAAGCGAAAAGACCAAAGAGAAGGTGAAAAATCAAATTAATAAAATAAAAGAAGGGGGGTCAAGCCGAAGTTTAAAAAAATTTTTATGGGATCTTGCAGAGAAAAACAAAGAGGAATATTTATTACAAAGTTTATATTTTAAAGATATTTTATAGAAACTGTGAGGAGGAAGTAGGAGTATGATTTGCCAAAATTGCGGGAAAAATAATAAAAAAGGCGAGGATTTTTGTGTCGAATGTGGTTGTATGCTGTATGATGGGTATTCTTACAGTGACAGGAAGCCTAAAATAAAGATAATAATAGGCATAGCGGGATTACTTTTAGTTGCGGTCTGTTTTACATTTGCATTTAGATTTTTCAGCAAAGCTACATTATTTCAAAAAGATAAAAGGTCGTCGGAGATAAGCAGCTTGTGCGATTCGGGACCGGCCTCAAATGCACTTACAGGTTGCGAGACCGTGAGCGACTCCAAGAATTTGTTTTTTAAGAATCCTTATGATGCAAAAAGGCTGTATGCAATGGATGATAAAGGGAATATTAAGAAGATATCGGAAGCTTCTCCTATGGCTATGTTTTATCATGAGGGATATATATATTATTCGGACAGTATAAATAATATGGATGAGCCGGGGACATCCGGTCTTTACAAAGTGAAAACCGACGGAAGCGGGGAGGAGTTACTTTTATCTTTTGATATCGATGTAGGTACCTTCATATTGGAAAATGTGTATGATGGGAAACTTTATTTTTCTTATAAAAAGGATAGAGAAGCCACCACGGATATTTGTTCTCTGAACATAGAAAAAAAGGAGATAAGAGAGCTTTATAACATACCTAGCAGCCCTTATATAGGCTATGCCTGTGTAAATGTTACGAAGCAAGGAATTTATTTTAAGGATGAAGAGGGGCTTAAAAAGCTTAATGAGGAAAATACGCAGACGGAGCTGATAATTAAAGATTTTAAAGCAGATGTATTTACGATTTATAAAGGAGCCGTTTATTATGTTTCCCGAGAAGGGGAAGAAGCAGCTCCTGTATTAAGAAAGGTAAATCTTGACGGAAAAAATGATGAGCTTTTATTTAAGCCTTCCGAAGAATGGGCAAGTAGAATTGAGCCTTCGGTATACAATGACAGCCTTTTTTTACTTGTGACTTCCGATTCCATGAAAGAGTCTACAAAAGGGGTTTTATATAAATGTGAGCTTAACGGGGAGAATCCTTACATTGTAAGCAATAAGGCAAGCAGAGTAAGTATAAATGAAGGTAATTTATATTATGGTTATGAGGATTTATTTGATGTATTAAACCCTGCAAGCTACGGTGATAAGTTTGCAAGTCTGCGCCAAAGCCCTATGTATAAAAGAAGTATAGGAAGTGACGGCAGCTTGGGAGATGAAGAGGTCTTTTTTGACCCCGGACCGGAAAACAGGGCTTGGCTAAGCTTTGATCATCCGAGCGATATATATAACCCGGACAAGAAGGATTACCTTATGACAAGGACATATTATTATGATGAAAACGGTGAGCTTTATAAGGACGGATGGAAAAATATAGACGGAGAAGATTATTGCTTTGCCGAGGATGGGCACATGCTTTGTGAGGAATTTTCTTTTGACGGAAAGTTTTTGGGGAAAGACGGAAAGGTCTCAAGCTTTGTTGCCCCTTACAAAGAAAATTTGGAATTTTTCGCCGATTCTATGATTAGTATGAGCAGTGTCGCTTATCCTACCGGAATGGAGGAATTTAATGCTTTTAACGGAAGTGCCGAGACGGAGCTTATAGAAAGAGAAGAAGTGTATGAGTTGACAAATATGATATTGAGCGCGGATCAAATTTATGCAAGCGAAGATGTGGAGAGCTTAAAGGAGGGAGACAGCTTCACCTTAAAAGGCATTAATTTGACTCTTACCGTGGTAGGTCATGAGGGCTATAACGAGAGATTCAGGGGAGAATGTGTAGCTTTAAAGCAAAACAAGTATCCTGATATAGAATTCAAGTTTGTAAAAAGCGCAGGCGACAATAGGTATGCTTTGAGGTGTTATGACGGAAAAGGCATAAATTTTATGGTTTTCACTATTTACAGAGGAAGTATTTATTTTGATAAGGAAGCCACATACGGAATATTGAATTTTGATTCAAAGGACGTCACCGTTACTCCCGTCAAGCTTATCGACTATTACAACGGATACAGGAAAACGGCGGAAGAAATGAATGTAAAGGATAAAAGATTCTATTTTAAAGCGGCTGTCATGCGTTATGATGATAAGGGTACATATTCCGTAAAAGAGACAATTCAGATTGAGTAAAGCGAGGGGGTATAGTGATTGACTATAAAAAGATTTTAAATAAACCTGAATATACTTTTATAAACGATAATGAGCACCTTGGCAAGCATGTAATACTTCTTGGACTTGCAGGAAGTTATGCTTATGGGACAAATATAGATGGCAGCGATATAGACATAAGAGGAATTACTCTCAATCAAAAATCAGATCTTATAGGGTTGACACATTTTGAGCAGTACGAAGATGATAATACAGATACGGTTATTTATGCATTTAATAAAATGGTCAATTTGCTTCTTGGTTGCAATCCGAATGCAATAGAGTTATTGGGACTTGCACCGAAGAATTATCTTTACCTTAATGATATAGGGCAGATGCTTCTTGATAATAAAAAGTTGTTTTTATCAAAAAGAGTTATTCGGTCATTTCGAGCTTATGCGAATGCACAGTTCAGGAAACTACAGAATGCTTTAGCTAGGGATACATTTTTGCAGAGTAAGAAGGAGTGGCATATTTTAAATTCCGTAAAGAATGCAATACGTGGTTTTAATTCCGAATATAGGAGCTTTGAGAATGGAAGCTTTGAAATCTTTATTGACAAGGCGGTTAATCCTGAGTTTGAGACGGAGATATTTGTTAATGCAAATTTGAAGCATTATCCGTTAAGAGATTATATAAGTATCCGGAATGTTATGTCTAATGTTGTAAAAGATTATGAAAAAGTTGTAAAGAGAAACAAAAAGAAAGAGGATTTTCATTTGGATAAGCATGCAATGCACCTTATAAGGGTATTTATGACGGCTACGGATATATTGGAAAAGAGTGAAATCAATACACATAGAAAAAAGGAACATGATTTGTTGATGGATATTCGCTTAGGAAAATATAGGAAAGAAGACGGAACTTTTGCGGATGGTTTTTATGATATTTTGGCAGATTATGAAAAGCGTTTGGATTATGCATCTGAAAATACAGATTTTCCTGATGAGCCCGATATGAAAAACATTCAGGAATTGGTAATGACAATAAATGAGAGAGTGATTCATGATGAGATATGAGAATTTTAAGGGAAATATAAAAGAACTTGTTCTCCTGAAAATAAGAGAAATAGAGGAAAAAGAGAATATAAAAGTTTTACATGCAATTGAATCCGGAAGCAGAGCATGGGGATTTGCTTCACCTGACAGCGACTATGATGTGAGATTTATCTATGTGCGTAATAAAAGCTTTTATTTGTCACTTCGTGAGAATAAGGATTTTATTGATTGGGAATTAAACGAAGTGTTTGACATCAATGGATGGGATATAACGAAGGCATTGAAGCTTTTTCATAAATTCAATGCTACACTATTCGAGTGGAGTAATTCTCCGATAGTATACTATACAACAAATGAATGGGAAAAAATTTATAACAATGTTGCCTGCAAATACTTTGTCTGTAAGTCGGCGCTGTACCATTATTATGGTACAGCGGATAAGAATTATCATCAGTATCTATGTGAGGATATGGTGAATTATAAAAAATATTTTTATGTGTTGAGACCTATTCTTGCCTGCAAATGGATAGAAGAAAGAAAATGCCCGCCACTGGTACTGTTTGAGGAATTATGTAATTCTGTTCTTGAGGCTGATATGAAGGGTGCCGTAGAGGACTTGCTGGCAAAAAAGATAAGGATGTCGGAAACTAAAAAGGCTTTGAAGATTGAGGCAATTAACAGGTATATTGAAAAGAAGTTAAAATATTATAAGTCACTGGCTGAAACACTGCCTGATAATAGAAATACGGAGTGGGAGCCGCTGGAAAAGGAGTTTATAGAATTATTAAAAAGTAGATAGTGATGTTTTAAAATTAAGATTCAAAACCTATTGGTTGAGAAAAAATTTTAAAAAGCTCTTCCGTATCAGTCATAAAGTCTGATTTCGGAAGAGCCTGTAAGCTGACGACTCTTTATATTAGAGTTCAAGTCTCATGTAAATAAGCTCCTGCCACTCCTTTGTCTTTGTTAAAAAGCCCTTCGGATTTCTTCCGAACTCCACGAAACCGAGGTCTTTATAAAGTGCGATAGCGGAAGTGTTGCTCGTTATTACCTGAAGCTCCAGTTGCAGGTAGCCGGCTTCTTTGGCACATTTTATGCAAGCCTTGGTAAGAGCCTTGCCTATTCCGAGGTTGTGATAAGACTTATCAACGGATATGCCGAAATTTGCACGGTGTCTTGTTTTTATCGTAGAGGATAATGGCCAAAAATCGGCACCGCCGACCAGGACGTCATCAACAAAAGCGCATAAATATATGGAATTATGACTGTTGCTTTTTTCTGCTAAAAAATCCTTTTCATCTCCGAGGCTGAAGGTGTTTTCTTCCGGATACAGAGCCAGATTATCGCTTTGTCCGAGCATTTTCACAAATAAAGCAAGTACATTTTCGGCATCGGAATTTTCCGGGGTTCTTAAAATACAATCTCTGTTATCTTTTAATTTTACTTTTTCAAAGTATTTCATGTGTTAATCTCCTAAGTTTGTTCTTTTTCGTCAAGTCTGTTTTCCCACAAGAAGTATTTTGTTTTTTTAACTATCATAGGGGAAAGTAAAATCAGGGATAAAATATTCGGAAAAGCCATAAGCCCGTTTGTTATGTCTGAAAAGCTCCAAATTATGTTCAAAGAAGCAACGGTTCCGAGAAACGAGGTAAATAAAAATATTATACGATAATACTTAATAGCTTTGACTCCGAAAAGATACTCAATACAACGCTCCCCGTAAAAGCACCAGCCAAGTATGGTAGTAAAAGCGAAGATGCTGAGGGAAACCGCCAATATCACACTTCCTGAAAATCCGAGATTTTGAAAAGCAAGTCCCGTAATCTTATCATTTTCAACACCGGAAAAAATTGCCGGATTTTTGATGATGGAGCTTACTAAAACGAGTCCTGTCATAGCACAGACCACAACAGTGTCCCAAAAGGTTCCGCTCATAGAAACGAGAGCCTGTCTGACGCTGTTTTTTGATTTTGCGCTTGCACTGACGATGGGGGCGGTACCCAGTCCGGACTCATTTGAGAAAAGCCCTCTTGAAACGCCGTATCTTGCCGCGCTTATAAGTGTGCTTCCTATAAATCCGGCACCTGCGGCACGAGCTGTAAAAGCCGACTTTACAATAGTTGTGATTGTTTAGGGAATATATCTTAAGTTTATAAATAATATAACAAGGCTTGCACTTACATAAAATAAAGCCATAAAAGGAACCAGCTTTTCGCAGACCCTTGAAATATTTTTAACCCCTCCCAAAACCACAAGAGCCGTACAAGCGGTAATTATAATGCCGCTTATCCATGTCGGAAAACTGAAGGTGAAATCTATTATTTCCGCTATGGCTTTTGACTGTATGGCGCAGCCGGTACCGAAGGTTGCCAAAGCGGTAAAGACTGCAAACAATATGCCGAGAGGCTTCATATTAAGCCCTTTTTCAAGTACATACATAGGCCCTCCGACAAAATTACCCAACTCATTTTTTTGCCTGTACTGCATTGATAGAAGGCTTTCGGCATATTTTGTGGACATACCTAAAATTCCGGTAATCCATGTCCAAAAAACGGCACCGGGACCGCCCAGAGCAATTGCGGTGGAAACGCCTATGATATTTCCCGTACCTATAGTAGCTGCAAGTGCTGTCGCCAGAGAACCGAATTGATTTATGTCTCCGTGGCTTTCATCGTCATTTACAACTGAAAGCTTTATTGCCTTAGCTATATATTTTTGAATGAACTTTAATCTGAAAGTCAAAAATATATGACAGCCTATAAGCAGGACAAGCATGGGGGGACCCCAAATAAAAGAACTTATATTTTTTAAGATGTTTTCCAAATACAATAACATTAAACTATCTCCTCAAAAAAGTGTATTGTACTAATGTATCATACTATTGCCGTAAAAACAACAAATAATAAGCTGTACAAAGCCATAGAATTAATTGACAGTATATATCATTTGGATTATAATTAAACATAGTTTTAAAAACTATATTATACGGAGAGAGTTATGAGATATAAGATAATTGGAGACAGTTGTTCAGATTTGGACGATATAATGAAAAAGAATGATTGCATTGAAATAGTACCGCTCACTTTACAGGTCGGTGATTACCAAATTTTGGATGATGAAAGCTTTGATCAAAAGCTTTTTATAGATAAAGTTGCAAAATCAAGTGTAGGACCGAAGACAGCTTGTCCTTCCCCGGAGCTTTTTAAGAAGTCTTACGAGGGTGAGGCGGAGAATGTGTTTGTGGTAACCATATCCGAGCATTTGTCGGGAACCTATCAGAGTGCCGTTTTGGGAAAAAGCCTTTATGAAGAGGAAAACGGAAAGAAAAAAAATATATTTGTTTTGTCATCACATTCTGCAAGTGCGGCTCAGTACAGAATAATTTTGGAGCTTTTAAGATTATGCGAATTGGACTTACCATTTGAGGAAATATGTGATAGAATAACAAAGTTCAGGGATGAGATGAAAACTTATTTTGTTCTTGAAAATTTGGATACACTTAGAAAAAATGGCAGATTGACAGGACTTACGGCATTTTTTGCCACCACTCTTAATATAAAGCCTATCATGGGTGCCATAGGCGGTAAGATAGTTAAGATCGACCAGGCAAGAGGCATCAACAAGGCACTTTTAAAAATGGTGGATATAGCGGTCAAAGAAGCGGGAGAATTTGCAAAAGACAAGATAGTGGCTATCACGGAGGTTAATAACCGTGATAGAGCCTTACTTGTGGCGGAAGCATTTAAAAAAGCGGACAAGTTCAAGGACGTTCTTATTACCGGCGCTATGGGAGTTGCTACCGTATATGCGGGGGATGGCGGTATAGTCATAGGTATAGGTTAAGCTGTCGGGATAGGAGACGGAATGGATATAGTTAGTACAAAGGCGGAGTTACAAACACAGAAAGCAAAAGATTTCTTCGCGAGATTATACGGAAAGGAAACTGTTCCTGTTCAATTACAGAGGTATCTTTCTGTTGTTGAAGGCTTTGAAAAAGATTTTTCCGAGAAGGATATTTTGCTTTTTTCATCACCGGGAAGGAGTGAAATAAGCGGAAATCACACAGATCACAATCACGGAAAGGTTCTTGGAGCAAGTATTAACCTTGACTGTGTATGTGCGGCGGCTAAAAATGATTCCGATTTTGTAAATATAGTGAGCGAATCCTTCAACCAAAAGTTCAGTGTTGATTTAAAGGATTTAAGACCTTCCGATAAAAAGGCGGGAACGGTGGACCTTATCAAAGGTATCTTGAACGGATTTAAGGAAAGAGGCTTTAAGGTAGGCGGTTTTGATGCTTATATAACAAGTAACGTAATTGCAAGTGCGGGAGTGAGCTCGTCGGCGGCTTTTGAAACCTTAATCTGTCAAATAATAAATACCTTGTTTAATGAAGGAAAGCTCGATGTTGTAACCTATGCGCATATAAGTAAGTATGCGGAAAATGTTTATTGGGATAAGCAGAGCGGTTTGCTTGACCAGATGTGCTGTGCTTACGGAGGTCTCATAAATATCGACTTTTTAAATCCGGAAAAGCCGGAGATAAGAAAAGTTGATTTTGACTTCGGAACTACGGATTACTCTCTTGTAATAGTTCAAACAGGTAAAGGGCATGCCGACCTGTCGGCGGATTACTCATCTATTCCTCAGGAAATGAAGGCGGTTGCAAAGTATTTCGGAAAAGAAGTCCTTGCGCAGATTGACGAGAAGGAATTTTATGAGAATATTTCAAAAATAAGAGAAGTTGCCGGGGACAGAGCTATAATGAGAGCCATACACTTTTTTGATGAAAATAAGAGAGTTGACGGCATTGTTAAAGCGCTTGAGGGCGGAAATTTTAAGGAATTCTTCGAGCTGGTGGCGGAAAGCGGAAATTCTTCATGGAAGTATCTCCAAAATTGTTATACGAACGCCGCTCCGTCCGAACAGGGTATTACCGTTACCTTAGCTTTGACTGAGAAGTTTATAAAAGAGAAAAAGGACGGAACCTGTAGAGTTCACGGCGGAGGCTTTGCCGGTGTTATCATGGCTATATTGCCTAATTCTTTACTCGACGAGTATGTTGAAATGATAGAGAAACTGCAGGGAAAGGGAAGTGCTTATATCATGAATATAAGACCTCTCGGTTCTATATGCGTTAACGACTATATATAATTTTTTGTACTATAAATGATTGCGGACGGCACTTTTAGCGTCCGCTTTTTTCTTTTAAAAAAGCTGTGAAATTTATCCCCTTAAAATGTGGAATTACTAACCTATATATGTTAGAATATAAATTTAGTAAATTATGAGGAGAAAAGTAATGAGTAAGATAAGTGTTACAAGATGTAAAATAGACGGACTTTGCGTTATAGAGCCTAAGGTATTTCCGGATGACAGAGGATACTTTATGGAAACATACAATCAAAATGACTTTAAAGAAGAGGGACTTGATATGGTATTTGTTCAGGACAACCAGTCTATGTCCGTCAGAGGAGTTCTAAGAGGCCTTCATTTTCAAAAGACACATCCTCAAGGAAAGCTTGTAAGAGTAATAAAAGGCGAAGTTTTTGATGTTGCCGTGGATTTGAGAAAAAATTCAAAGACCTTCGGCGAGCATTACGGTTTGATTTTAAGTGCCGAAAATAAAAAGCAGTTCTACATACCGGAGGGCTTTGCACACGGATTTCTCGTTTTGAGCGAGGAAGCCGAATTTGCATATAAATGTACGGATTTCTACAGAGCGGGCGATGAAGGCGGACTAATGTGGGATGACAAGGATATAGGTATAAACTGGCCTATAAGCGAGGATATGAACCTTAATATATCCGAAAAAGACAAAAAATGGCCCGGATTAAAAGACGGCTTTTATTTTGAGTAGGAGAAAGAATGAAAGACAGTTTATCTCTTTTAAAAGATATATATACAAAAAGACAGTTTATTTTCGATCTGGCAAAGGCGGATTTCAGAAAACGCTTTGTAGGGTCTTATTTCGGTGTTACATGGATGTTCGTACAACCCATAGTTACGGTAATCATATATTTTGCGATTTTTCAGCTGGGATTTAAGAGTGTGCCTCCGGTTCCGGGGACGCCTTATGTACTTTGGCTTATTCCCGGCATAGTTCCGTGGTTTTTCTTTAATGAAGCTATGAGCGGAGGAACATCTTGTCTCGGAGAGTATAATTATCTGGTTAAAAAAGTTGTTTTTAATGTGCAGATACTTCCGGTTATCAAATTGGTTTCTCATCTCATGGTGCATGCCATATTTGTAATAATCATGATAAGCGTATTTTTGGCTTACGGCAGGCTTCCTATGCCTACATGGATTCAGGTTTTATACTACAGTTTCGCTTTGAGTGTGTATATACTGGCTTTGACCTTCATTACCTCGGCTGTCAATGTATTTTTCAAAGATATGACTCAGATAGTAAATATATCCTTGCAGTTCGGTATGTGGCTCACACCTATAATGTGGGATCCGGGGCTTTTCGGCGCAAACAATGTATGGCTTGAAAGATTTTTGAAGATTAATCCGATATACTATATAGTAACGGGCTATAGAGACAGTTTTTTGCAGGGTAACTGGTTTTTTGAAAGACCGGGCTTAAGCCTGTATTTTTGGCTTGTAAGCTTGATCTTATTTGTTGTGGGACTTAAGGTATTCAATAATTTAAGACCGCATTTCAGTGATGTTTTATAAGGGAGATTGTATGGATAAAAATAAGGCTATATCGGTGGAAGATGTATCCAAAATTTACAGGCTATATGATAAGCCTATAGACAGATTGAAGGAAGCTTTAAGCATAACTCATAAAAAATATCACAGAGAATTTTTTGCTCTGGATAAACTGAGCTTTGACGTGGAAAAAGGCAGTACCGTAGGTATCATAGGCACTAACGGCTCGGGAAAATCGACTATTTTGAAAATCATTACCGGAGTTTTGAACCCAAGTACGGGAAATGTAGAGGTTGATGGCAATATTTCGGCGCTTTTGGAGCTTGGAGCCGGTTTTAACTCCGATTATACGGGTGTTGAAAATATTTATATGAACGGTACCATGATGGGCTTTTCGAGAGAAGAGATGGAGAAAAAGCTGCCGGAGATACTTGAATTTGCGGATATAGGAGATTTTGTTTATCAGCCGGTAAAGACTTACTCTTCGGGTATGTTTGTAAGACTTGCTTTTGCCCTTGCCATAAATGTTGAACCCGATATACTTATAGTTGATGAGGCTCTTAGCGTCGGCGATGTTTTCTTTCAATCAAAGTGTTACGCAAAGATGGAAGAAATAAGAAAAAAAGGGACAACCATACTTATGGTTACTCATGATATGGGAAGTATAATAAAGTATTGTGATAAGGTTATACTTTTAAATAAGGGGAAGTTTTTAGCCGAAGGAAGCGCAAGAGACATGGTTGATTTATACAAAAAAATTCTTGCAGGACAGTTTGATGAAACAGCCTTTGACTTAAACGATTTCAATGCGGGAATCGTAGAAGGTATAGCAAAACAGGATGAGACGAAAGTCATTTCGGATTTTGCGGATAATGAGCTTATGAAGTCGAAAATGACAATAAATCCCAGCCTTACCGAGTATGGTGACGGCAGAGCCGGTATTGTGGACTTCGGAATAGTGGATATGAAAGGGAGCGTAAGCAACCTGCTTATGAAAGGCGAGTATTTTTGCATAAAAGAAAAGATTCTTTTTAATGCGGATATAAAAAGTCCCATATTTACATATACCATAAAAGATAAAAAAGGTACCGAGCTTTCGGGAACAAATACCATGCTGGAGGCGGCAAACGTAGAAGCGGTGAAAAAAGGCGATGTATACGAGGTTACTTTCAAGCAAAAAATGACACTTCAAGGCGGAGAGTATCTCCTTTCCATGTCCTGTACGGGATTTGAGGAAGGTGAGCTTCAGGTTTACCATCGCCTGTATGATGTGCTCAGTATAACGGTTATATCCAATAAAAATACCGTAGGAATTTATGACATGGAGTCCGGTGTGGAAGTGAAGCTTCATAGGGGTTAAAAATATGAATAATAAACTTATAAGATTAGCAAAACGATATAAAGAAGATGATAAAGCTTTATTAAATTATAATGCCGAGCTTGAAAATTTGTATGTTTTTTCAAGGCAAGGGAGAGGTTTGACGGAAAATCTTGATTTTACTAATACAAGAAAAGTTTTATATATAGGTGAAGTCAACATACCTAGACTTATGCATATACTGGAAAATGTTGAAAGTCTGGTATTTCTCGACCTTAACGACAGTAAGGAGCTGCTTGATGTGTATTTTGCGGACAATGAAAAATTCAGGCTTGCGAATACGCTTACACAGGTGAGTACGGACAGATATGATAAGGTATTTATAATAGGAGCGCTTGATAAAAACCGCAGGAGACAGGTAAGAGAATACAAGGCGCTTTTGTCCGAAGGCGGAAGTCTTGTGATAGCCGCAGACAACATCTATGGCTTAAAATATACTTTGGGAGCAAAAAGGGACGACTCGGCTCTTTCATATTTTGATTTATGCGAGCTTGTAAAAGACCTGAATCTTGAAAATACAAGTATATACTATCCGTATCCTGACTACAGGCTTGCACTTTCTCTATATTCGGATAAATACTTGCCGAAGGACGAGCTTGCGAATGATATAGCGGCTTATAACTATCCGAGGTACGCAGTGAATGCACCGGGAAGATTATATGAAGAAATAAATGAAAAGGGAGATTTTGCAAAATTTTCCGATTCATTTTTGCTTGTCAGTGAAAATAAAAGTGATGAGATTTTTGTCAAGTATAACGGAAACAGAAAAGACGAATTTGCAATAAAAACAAGTATAAGGGATAAAGAAGGAGCTTTAAGTGTAAGAAAGACGGCTCTTTACGAAAGCGGAACTGCACATATAAAAAAGCTTAAGGATTCTTATGAAAAATTATGTAGCGAAAACACAAAACTTACATATTTAGAGCCTAAAATCTCCGATAACCTTCTTTATGCGGATTTTGAGTATGTGGAAGGTGAAAACTTAAGCCTTAATCTGGCAAAAAAAATTGAGAACGGAAAACTTAAGAAAGAGCATATACAGAAGGTCTTTGATATTATCATAGGTGAGGGAACCATAAATATAGATGCGAATTTCGATAATTTTATAGTAAAAGAAGGTAAAATTATCGGAATAGACTATGAGTGGGTTGCCGAAGCCAAGCTTGAAAAGAAATATTCGTATTACCGTGCATTAAAATCCTTTTACCATAAGCATTCAGGCAGCTTAAAAAGCGGTTTGAAGGAAATGGCGGAAGAATTCGGTATAAACGAAGAGAATATAAAGGACTTTGAAGCAAGAGAAAGAGAATTTCAGGAGTACGTACACGGGGAAAACCAGCAGATATATCTGGATAACTATTTTGTTGATTTCAAGGACGGTACGGCTCTTGAAAAAATGGAGAAGGAGCATACTCATTATGCAAAGAACTTTCCTGTAATCGAGGGAGAGCTGAGGGATAAAAGTATGGCTTTTGACAGGCTCCTTGAAATGAAGAGGTTGAGCGATAATCACATAGGAAATCTTGATGCCGTTATCGCAAACTTAAGAGCTGAGAATTCGGCTCTTGCGGCGTCAAATGAAGTTCTTAACAGACACCTTTCTCTTACCTACAGAGTTTACAGAAAGCTCAGAACCAAATTTGAGCAAAAATTCCCTAAGGGCAGCAGTGCGAGAAAGAAATTTTCATATATGAAGCTTGCATTTACAAGACCGGCATATATGTTCAATCTGCTTACGACGGCTGAGGGTAAGAACAGGCTTGAAGGTGATATGAAAATAGGTGAGGATTATCTTCATAAGGGTAAGCTTGTCTTTGAAAAGGTCGAAAATCCCAAGGTAAGTATAATTATCCCTGTTTATAATCAAGTACATTATACCTATGCCTGCCTTGCAAGTATTCTTGAAAATACAAAGAATATAAGCTATGAAATAATAATTGCCGATGATGTTTCAAGTGATGCTACAAAAGAACTTGATAAATTTGCCGAAAATCTTGTGATAGCAAGAAACGAAAGCAATCAGGGCTTTTTAAAAAATTGCAATCAGGCGGCAAAAAAAGCAAGAGGAGAATATATACTTTTTCTTAATAACGATACAAAGGTTACGGATAGGTGGCTTGATTCGTTGGTATGCCTTATAGAAAACGATAAAAGCATAGGCATGGTGGGATCCAAGCTTATATATCCGGACGGAAGACTTCAGGAAGCCGGCGGAATTATCTGGTCGGACGGAAGCGGCTGGAACTACGGAAGATTGGATGACCCGGATAAATGTGAGTACAATTATGTAAAGGATGTGGACTATATTTCGGGTGCCGCGATTATGCTTTCAAGAAAGCTTTGGGAGAGTATAGGCGGTTTTGACGAAAGATTTGCGCCTGCCTACTGTGAGGACTCCGATTTGGCTTTCGAGGTGAGAAAAAGAGGACTTAGAGTTGTCTATCAACCCAAGTCGGTAGTAATACATTTTGAAGGCATTTCAAACGGTACCGATGTAAACGGTACGGGGCTTAAGAGGTATCAGATTGAGAACTCGAAAAAGCTTAAAGAAAAATGGGCAAAGGAGTTTTCACAGCAATTTGAGAACGGAGCCTTTCCTAATGCTTTCAGAGCAAGAGAGAGAAGCAAGGATAAGAAAATCATACTTTTTGTGGACCATTATGTGCCTACCTTTGATAAGGATGCGGGTTCAAAAACTACGTATCAGTACCTTAAAATGCTGGTTTCAAAGGGCTATGTTGTAAAATTTTTAGGGGACAATTTCCTTAAGGAAGAACCTTATACCTCGGCTCTCGAACAACTGGGTATAGAGGTTTTGTACGGAAAGGATATGCAGGCGGGTATATTTGAATGGATAAAGAAAAATGCCGAAAATATACATCTTGTATATCTCAACAGACCGCATATAGCCGCAAACTATATAGATTTCATACGTAACAATACAAAGCTTAAGGTTATTTACTACGGTCATGATCTGCATTTTTTACGTGAACAAAGGGAATATGAGCTTGGCGGTGACAAGGAACACAAGGCAAATTCAAAATATTGGAAAAGTATAGAGCTTTCCATAATGAGAAAGGCGGATATTTCCTACTATCCTTCGCAGGTTGAGATAGATTACATAGCGGATATTGACGAAGAAATAAAAGCTAAGGCAATAACCGCTTATGTTTACGACAGCTTTAAAACGGATATAGAAAAGGACTTTGAGAAGAGAGAAGGGCTTTTATTTGTGGGTGGCTTTGCGCATCCTCCTAATGCCGATGCACTTTTTTGGTTTACGGAGAAAATCTTGCCTGAAATAAGAAAGAAGCTGAATCTTAAGTTTTATATAGTGGGTTCAAAGGCAAGCAAAGAGATACAGGATTTACACGATGAAAGTAAGGGTATTATTTTTAAAGGCTTTGTAAGCGACGAAGAGCTCGAAGAGTTGTACAGGAAGGTAAGACTTGTCGTAGTTCCCCTCAGGTACGGTGCCGGTGTAAAAGGAAAGGTTATCGAGGCATTGTATTATAATATGCCTGTTATTACGACCTCCGTGGGTGCGGAAGGTATAAAGGACGCCGATACGGTAATGAGTATTTGTGACAGTGAAAGACAATTTGCCGATGAAACCGCGGCACTTTACGAAAATACGGCTTTACTTGAGGAAATGTCTTGTAAAGCGGATAAGTATATAAGAGAGCATAACAGTATAGAAGCGGTATGGAGCATAATCAAAGAGGATTTTGAATATTAAGGAGTAGGCGATGATAAGTAAGTTGATAAATAAGATAAAAGAAAAAAAAGCGGCTGTATGTATCGGACTGGATCCGACTCTTGCCCTTATTCCGGAGCATATAAAGGAAGAGGCCTTTGCTTTAAAGGGTGAAAGTCTCGAAGGAGCTGCACAAGCGATATTTAATTTCAATAAGGCTATAGTGGATGAATGCTTTGACCTTATTCCGGCTGTCAAGCCGCAGATTGCCATGTATGAGCAATACGGTATACCCGGGCTTATGGCTTATGAAAAAACAATAGCTTATTGCAAAGAAAAAGATTTACTTGTCATCGGAGATGTAAAAAGGGGAGATATAGGCTCTACAAGTGCCGCTTATGCGAGTGCGCATCTGGGCGAAGTGAAGGTGGGAGAGAAAAGCTTCAGACCTTTTGCCTCGGATTTTCTGACAGTCAATCCTTATATGGGAAGCGACTGTGTTAATCCTTTCACAGATGAGTGCATAAAGCATGACAAGGGTCTGTTTATCCTCGTAAAGACTTCAAATCCTTCAAGCGGAGAATTTCAGGACAGACTGATAGAGGGAAGAGCTTTATACGAGCATGTAGCCGAAAAGGTTGCAGCATGGGGCGAACAAAGCATGGACGGTGAGTACTCGAATATAGGAGCGGTTGTGGGTGCAACTTATCCTAAAATGAGCGAGGTGCTCAGAAAGCTTATGCCTAAAAGCTATTTTCTTGTTCCGGGCTACGGAGCTCAGGGCGCAAGCGCAAAGGATTTAAGACCTTGTTTTAATGATGACGGCCTTGGCGCCATAGTCAATTCTTCAAGAGGTATAATTGCGGCTTATAAGCTTGACAAGTATAAGGACTTCGGAGAAAAAGACTTTGCAAAGGCGGCAAGACAGGCAACAAAAGATATGATAGAGGACATTAACAGTGTATTGTAGTTTAAGAGTACAGGTATGAAAGGAAAAACAATGGAAAAGTATAAGCAGGAATTTATTGAGTTTATGATAGATTGTGAAGTCTTGAAATTCGGAGATTTTACAACAAAAAGCGGAAGAAAAACTCCTTTTTTTGTCAATACGGGTTTTTACAGAACGGGTTCTCAACTTTCAAAGCTCGGTGAGTATTATGCAAAAGCTATAAAAGAGAATTTCGGTGAAGATTTTGATGTTTTATTCGGCCCTGCTTATAAGGGCATACCTCTCAGTGTTGCGACAAGCATAGAATTTTCAAAGCTTACCGGCAAAGATATAAAATACTGCTCAAACAGAAAAGAGATTAAGGATCACGGGGATACCGGAATCTTATTGGGAAGTCCGATTAAAGACGGCGACAAGGTTCTTATCATAGAGGATGTTACCACTGCGGGAACATCCATAGAGGAAACCTACCCGATAATAAAAGCGCAGGCAAATACCGATATTATAGGTCTTGTGGTAAGTGTGGACAGATGTGAAAGAGGCAAGGGAACAAAATCCGCTCTCAGTGAGATAAGCGAAAAATATTCCATGAAGACCTGTTCGGTAGTTACCATGCATGAAGTGGTTGAGTACTTGCATAATAAGGAATATAAGGGTAGAATTATAATAGATGACAATATTAAAAGCTTAATCGATAATTACTATGAAATATACGGTGTTAAATAGAAACAGGAGTGTACAAGGATGAATATGGAAAAAGTTTACAATACGGTCAGAAACGTAGGAGTGGCAAATATAGCTATAGGTATTATTCTTATAGTTATCGGCTTGGCAACGGGAATCTTGACAATAGTCAGCGGTGCGAAGTTGCTTGCAAGAAAAGATGATATAGCTTTCTGATAATCATGAATAAAATAAGGAAAAAAAATAAAATTATAGGTATATTTTTATTTCTGATATACCTTATTTTGCTTGGTTATCTTTTGTTTTTTTCGGAAGCCATGGGCAGAGCGGGCACAAGTACGGTGCATAGTTACAATTTGGAATTGTTTAAGGAAATTAAGAGATTTTTTATATACAGAGACAGGCTTGGAATTTGGGCTTTTGTGCTTAATGTTATAGGAAATGTGGTTGCTTTTATCCCCTTCGGTTTTTTCAGACCTATAGTCGGAAGAAGGAAGCACAGTTTTTTGAGGACGGTATTTCAAGGCTTTTTATTCAGCGTTATAATTGAGGTGATACAGTTTAAATCAAATGTGGGAAGCCTCGACGTGGATGATGTATTCTTGAATACCTTGGGTTGCATGCTCGGATACTTCCTGTTTCTTATTTCCTACACTGCTTACGGAAGGATTGGAAAATACCGCTTAAACCGGCGTTTATCCGAGGCGAAAAGAGAAAAAGAGGGACAGAATGTTTAATTTTTTAAAGAAAAATCATGCTAAGACAAAAACTCCCGGCGCTTCCATTTTGGATGATGAAAGATTCAGACCGAGGCATGGAGCCGGGGATACAAATAAAGGAAATATAGGTACGGAAAATAGGGTAAGCTATATAAGAATACCTTACTCCAAATCGGGTAGGCTTGCTCTTATCTTATCCTTTATTTCTATTGCCCTGTCGTACTTGGCTGTAAGACTTACGGTATATTTAAAAGGGAATCCTGAGCTTTACGTATCGGCTATAGTTTTTTCGGCTATAGTCTTTGCCTTTTATTCGCTGTACTATGTTTACAGGGGTTTTATGGAAAGACAGGTGAAATATCTGATAAATTATATAGCTTTGTTGATATCGGGAACAGAGCTTGTTTTGTGGTTGATAATATTGATTATGGGTGGAAGATAATGAAATCGGAAAGACTTGAGCTGGCACTTAGCCGTATAAGAGAGATTCCTTTTGATGAAAGGGAAGAAAGTATATATACGGACTATTTTAATGAGCTGGCTTCTTATATTAATTTGGCATTCGAGCTTAATGAAATTTATAAAGGTGAAGAATTTGCCACGATGGATATAGAGGCATTACTTGATATGCAAAAGGAGCTGTACAGGGGCTTTACAAAGGAGGATTATAAAGAAAGTATCTATAATCCGGGTTTCCTGTATAGAAAATATGATTGTGATAAGAATATTTCAAGATTGCTTTCTGTCTTGGCACTCGAAGTGAGAACCTTGACCAAGCTTCTTACGGATGAGAAAAATGATGAAATTTGCTCGGTTTTGGAGCTTTTTTTGGAGGTTTACGGGCTTTTTGACGAAGGAGAGCCGAAGGCGGCAAGCATAGAGGAAGCGATTTATTTTTATGCCTTTGATTATCTGGATGTCAGTGTTCCGGCAAGACTCAAAGAGACTTTCACCGCTGAATATAGGGTATTTAAGGATATAGTTCTCGGTGATGACTTGTCGGATCTGAGATATCTTTTTAAGTTCGGAGAATATGTAAGTGAAGAGACCTTGGCTACCGCAAAATATCTTGCGGGACTTTTGGAGGAAGATATAGACAGGATGGCTTTTGCCTATACGGACGGCTTTGAAAAGGGATTTATAGCGGGCGGAAAAGATTTAAAAAAGAAAAAATATGTAAGCATCATATATGAACTCGGATTTGAGAGAGTGGTGAAAAAAGCTGTAGAAAACTTTAAAAAAATGGGACTTGAGCCTATACTGGCAAGAAGCCCTTTCAGACTTTGTGACAGAGGTCTCAGGAATACGGGCTGTACAAACAGTTCCTTCAACAGGCAGATGGATTATGACCACCGTTTTGATAATGCCGTATTTTATAAAAAGGCTTATACGGACAGGCGTATGGCGGAGCTTAAACTTGCCTACGAGTCTATGAAGGAAGAGCTTAAGCTTTATGCGGGACCTGCGCTTATGGAAACCTTCGGAGAGGAGAGATTTGAGCCTGTAAACGAGGAGCTTGCTTATGAGTATGACGAAAAGCAAAAGAAATTGAATCAGAGCTTTTCGGTTGCGGCAATGGGGCTTAGAAATGAGTATATCCCCGGAGAGGAAACCTCTTTTACCATTATAGCATGGCCTGTGCCTTCCATAGCGGAGCGGGAAGAAGAGTATAAGGCAATATTTGATGATGTTATAAGAATTAATACCTTGGACTATAATTTATATCAAGATATACAGCAAAAAATAATAGATGCGCTTGATAAGGCTGAGTATGTCATTATCAAGGGAGATAACGGAAATAAAACGGATATGAAGGTTAAGCTTCATGAACTTAAAAATCCCGAAAAGGAAACAAACTTTGAAAATTGCGTGGCTGATGTGAACATTCCTGTCGGTGAGGTATTTACGTCTCCGGTTTTAAAGGGAACCGAAGGGATTTTACATGTAAGGGATGTATTTTTATGGGATATAGCCTTTAAGGATTTGTGCATAGAGTTTAGGGACGGCATGACGGCTTCATATACCTGCTCGAATTTTGAAACGGATTCAGAAAACAGAAAGCTTATAGAGGATACTCTGCTTAAGGGCTTTGCTTCTTTACCTTTGGGAGAATTTGCCATAGGAACCAATACACTTGCTTATGCTATAGGTCGTAAATACGGAATAACACATAAGCTCCCTATTTTGATTGCAGAAAAGACAGGTCCTCATTTTGCTATAGGAGATACCTGCTACAGTTATGAAGAGGATGTGATGACTTATAATCCCGATAAAAAAGCCATTATCGCAAGAGAAAACGAGTGCTCGGCTTTAAGGAAAGAGGCTCCGGATAAGGCATATTTCGGTTGCCACACGGACATAACCATTCCTTATCATGAGCTTGGAAGTATATATGCTCTTACAAAAGAAAGAGAGAAGATTTATATTATCAAGGAGGGACGTTTTGTTCTTTCCGGTACCGAGGAGTTAAATAAGGTACTCGATTAAGGATTAAAGGGAACTTTGCGTAAACGTGCGGGGAGAAAAGAAAATGCAATATTTCATTAACGATTATTCGGAAGGGTGTTATCCGAAAATTCTCGAAAAGCTTTTAGAAAGTAATGAGCAAAAGCATTTGGGCTATGGAGATGATGCCTATTCGGAGGCTGCAAAAGAGAAAATCCGTAAAGCCTGTGCCTGTCCGGAGGCTGAGGTCTATTTTCTTGTAGGAGGAACTCAGACCAACATGACGGTGATAAATGCCATACTGAGAACTTATCAGGGTGTTATATGTGTAAACAGCGGACATATAGCCGTTCACGAGGCGGGTGCCATAGAAAAAGGCGGGCATAAGGTACTTGCCGTAGACGGTGAAAACGGAAAAATTGCTGTAAAGAGTTTGAAGAATTTTATGGATGCTTTCGATAAAGATTTAAACAAGGAACATACGGTTTTTCCGGGGATGGTTTATGTTTCCCAGCCTACGGAATACGGAACCTTATATTCTAAAAAGGAACTTGAAGAAATAAAAAAAATATGTATAAAGTATGAAATGCCGCTTTTTGTAGACGGTGCGAGACTGGGATATGCTTTGGCAAGTCCTGCGAATGATGTGAGTTTGGAAGATTTGGCAAGGCTTAGTGATGTGTTTTATATAGGCGGAACAAAGTGCGGTGCCTTGTTCGGAGAGGCGGTTGTTTTGCCTAAACAAAACTACATACCGCACTTTAAAACGATAATCAAGCAAAACGGCGCCTTGCTTGCAAAGGGCAGGGTCTTGGGAATACAATTTGATACTTTATTCACTGATGATTTATATAAAAGTATATGCGAATCGGCTGTAAGGCAAGCTCTCAGAATCAAAGATGCTTTACTTTCCAAGAGCTATGAGCTTTATGTGGATTCACCTACAAATCAGCAGTTTATAATAATAGACAATTCAAAGATGGAGGAGCTTTCAAAAAAGGTGGCTTTCGGATATATGGAAAGCTATGATGCTAACAGATCTGTTATCAGATTTTGCACAAGCTTTGCCACAAGAGATGAGGATGTTGAGGCTTTGATAGATTTGTTGTAAGGTTTTGATTTTTTAGGGTATTTTCACCGGAGGTACAAGTTGAAGTTTTATTCTTACGATTATTTATTAAAGAGGAATATAGCAATAAACAGGCTTTGGCTTATTGCTATGGCGATAGTGTTTTTATTCTTAATATTCAATCTTGTGAGGTATTACAGGGATAAAAGGGACACAAAATACAGAGAATTGTCATTGATTGCTTTGTTTTGTATGATTTTTTTGGGACTTTTGCAGTTTAACAGGTTTATCGAGTTCCAAAATACGGATAAGCAATATCAGGCTGTTATACATTCTGTTCAAAATATAGCTAAGGGTTTGCATGTTTCGGAAAAAGAAATATATATAAATACTACAAAGATGCAGGGGGAACCCCTTATAAGTGTTGAAGGAAAGTATTACAGGGTTATTGTCATAAATGATGATGACTATGTTTTGGAGCCTATTGTTTTACAGGGTTCACGTATTGAGTTGATTGAGGAGTAGTCAAATGTCGGGTTTTTATGTTCAAGTTGCAATCAAGCTTACTATAGGTCTTTTGTCTTTGGCTTTTGTTATTAATATAAGCGGTAAGGGAAATCTCGCACCTACATCCGCAAGCGATCAGATACAAAATTATGTTTTGGGAGGAATTATAGGAGGTCCTATTTACAACAGCTCCATTTCCGTTTTGCAATACAGTCTGATTCTTCTTATATGGTGTATTTTGATTTTGAGCCTAAAGCAAATAAAAACTAATAATATGCTTTTCAGGAAGATGCTCGACGGTCAGCCTCTATTGATTATTGATCAGGGTAAGCTTGTTGTTGAAAATTGTAGAAAGGCGGGGCTTACGGCTCATGATGTCGCATTTAAGCTCAGAGCCGGTAATATTTATTATGTGGATGAGGTTAAAAGAGCTATACTCGAGCAAAACGGTCAGTTCATTATAGTTAAATATGGCGAGCAAAATCCTAAATTCCCCCTTATCACGGACGGACAAATTCAAAGAGATGTCCTCGAGATAGTCGGCAAGGACGAAGAGTGGCTTCATGACAGTCTAAAGCAAAGAGGTTTTGAGAGTGCTGCAGAGGTTTTTCTTGCGGAGTACAGGGAAGGCGAAGTGATGATAACGGGATACTAGTATATCTATGGAAGGTTAATATCTGGAGGTTATTAGATGGAACAGAAATTTATTTTTTTAAAAGAAACTGCTGAAAAATGAGGAATAGGAGACGGGAGAATAAATACCTTATGTCTTCAAGGAAGAATACTGGGAGTGTTTAAGGTTGGAAATACCTGGGCAATTCCAGAAAATGCGGAAAAACCTAATGATATGAGAATTAAAACAGGAAAATATGTAAAGCGAAGCAATAAAGATGTTTGAAAGATATACATACAAATAAGCGTTGGAGGGAATTATTGATGACAAGAAATGAAATAGTATCTGATGTTGCGGTTGGTGATGTCTTAAAAATAAGAACTGAATATGATTTGATAGTTGGAAAAATAGATTGTTTAGATGAAACGTCGATTAAAGTAATACGAATTGATACAGGTAAGGCCAAAAGAATTAGCTATGATATAATAATAGATTTCGACTTTGAAACAAATGTAGATGTTCTAAACAATCCAGCTAATGTGTTAGAGAAAAGTTCAATAGTAGAAGAGCAAAAAGCAAATCAAACAAAAACGACCATATGTATATCTGATGAAAATAATTTGCAGAGTATGACTTCAATAAGAGATAAGATAGTAGAGATTTGGGGAGAAAGGGGTTTCGATGTTGATTTAACAGTATCTAATGGGTATAAAGAATATTCAAAAAGATTTCCAAAAGAAGTAAAAACTGAATTGAATCAGTATAAAGATAAAGTATTGCATGCACAGAAAATGCATGAGTTTACTGCAACGAATTATCGTGTAGTGGGAGTTTTAGCTGAACTTAGCGGTATAAAAAGTGGAATTCAATATGCAAATTGCCTTAAGGCAATGATTAAGTATGAATTAGGGAATATTGAAGAAGCAGAAATGCTTTTTTATGAAGGCTGTGATTATGAAAGTGCTTTTCTGTGTGCATTCCAACAAAAAAAATATACATCATGCATGAATTATGCAATGAATTGTTATATGAGTAGTATGGCTTCAGAGAATATTAGAAAATGGCTTGTTTATTACGCGAGTGCTAATAATCGTGATGATATTGCTTGGCTAGTAATAAGAGAGGAAAAAGATATTAAAACTCAGATGCTATTATTCTGGTATAAGGATGATAGCTGCATAGCGGAATTGCCTAACAAGGAGGAGTTGAGCAACTCTGAAAACGGTGATTATTTATATAAGATATTTGAGAAAAAATATTCTGGAATTGACATTTCAGCATTGACTTCACAGTATGCACCAACAGTTGCGTCTATTGAACAGACTGCAGTAACTATAGAGAACGTGGATGTTCAAGAGAATTTTACTGGCACGATTACGAGATTTGAGACAAGTAAAAACTTTGGATTTATTGATAATAAAGTGTTTTTTTATATCAATCAGGTAATAGATGAGAAATTGCAAGAACTACTATTTACATCTACTTCTTTTGGATATCGTGTTTCATACACCATAGGCAAAAATATCAACGGTGATAAAGCAGCTGATAAGATTCGATTGATTGGTGAGGGTGTTCTTAAAAGAAAAACAGGTTTTATTTCTGAATATAATAGATTTGATGAGTTTGGACGAATTAGTTGTGATGGCAAAAAATATAACTTTGTTTTGAATTCAGTATCGGATCCATATTTAAAAGCAGATATTTTAGATAGCTATAACCTTCAAATGATAGATGTCACTTTTGTACCAAACAAAAAGAATAAGAAAAAAATTGCAACTGATATTGTTTCGGCTGTTTCATACAAACGTGAGACAATAGAATCATGGATAAAATCACGAGTAGTTAAGCAAAGTGAAGTAGATGCATGGAAAAAAAAGAAAGCACAAAAAAAACATAATTCTTTTGTTCCGTTTATTTACGAGCCTTTGATGTCATTAGAACAAGAACAGACTGTAGTTGAAATAAATAATAGTACTGTAGGGCATATAGCTTCTAGAGGATATTGCAATAAGGCTCACTACTATCTGTTTAGTGGTGATTTACAGAATGCAGAAATTTGGTATTTAAAGGCTATTGAAATAGAAGAAAAATTAGAAACGGCTGTTCCTGATCTGAATTCAATTTATATGAGAACCGGACAGTTAGACAAATCTATTGAATTGTTAGATAAATACTCGCATGTTCTAAAAAGGGATGTCTATCTAAATCTGAAAGTTCAAACCTTGGATAAATTGAAAAAACATGATGACGAGTTTGTAAGTGTTTGTGAGGAACTATTAGAAAATACTGATGCCGTAACAAGAAAAATGCATTTCCTTTTGAAATTGGGACAGGTGTGCAATGATTTGACGCAATACACAATGGGAATAAGATACCTTGATAGATGGGAAAAACTAAAAAAACAGAATTTTGGGTCATCAGCTAGTTATGAATTGGCACATATCAATATGCTACAGGGAAAAGCATTTGCACTTTATAAGTTGGGAAAAATAGAAGAGGCAAAAGAGATTGCTAATAAAATTTTAGTATTGAAGAACGCAGATACATTAGCGCTTGCAATTATTAACGAGGAAAGTGTAGAAGGGCTTATACATGAGGAAATTGCATGGGATGATTATTGGAGAGATACACAGATAAGCAAATATATTCTTGACTGTTTGGATCGTACTAACCTTGAGGTTGATAAAGGTATACCTCATGTAGTAGATGGAGTCTATCAAGGAAATGAAAAAGATGCTACTAAGGCTATTCATTATATCACAGGTAGAAAAACTGCAAACGATCAAGCAAAGTATGATAACTTTATTGCTGCCGCAAAACTCGTAAAACAGATTCTGGAACGAGGGGGAACAATAAACGAAGAAGAGAAAATAAACGAACAAATATATCAGTTTTATATTGCAAAGGCAATGTTATTTTATGGAGATTACCAACTAATTAATGCGAAGACAACTAATAATTTTGATATGGCGCGATATTGCTATTTTCAGGTTACCAATATTTTCAAGGAAGTTGATAAGGTATATTCTTGTTGGCTTGATTCATTCCTTAGATATATTCAGACTTTCTTTGCTGATTTTGATATTATAAAGAAACGACCGGCACCTGCGAATGATACATGCTCCGATGAGAAAGCTAAGGAATTAGTGACAATTTTGTGTGATGAATTTAATGGTGAATTATTATCGGATACAATGGATTTTGTGATTGGATTAATTGTACTGTTTGCGCATAACGCTAATAATAAAAAGTATGGTGAGATAGTATTAGACAGACTTGAAAAAAGTCATTTGCATAATGGAATAGGGACTGCACTTGATATGATAATAGAAGGAGGAAAGGGTACAGGACTTCCACTAATGGAGATTAATAATATTTCTCTCCAGAAAAAATGGGAATATGCAATAAAAGCTTATTCAAGAATGCAAGATGATTTTAGCTCGAACTTTAATCAATTATTAAATAAAGTTTTTGGAATTAATTCATATAATATGCAAAAACTTCAGAATCATGCTTTTGTAAAATTTTTAAATAAATCCGAAAAACAATGTTGGGACGAAACATCAAAGGTATTGCTTTCTGTTATTAAATATATTGAAACATCTGATTTTGATGCTAAAAATGACTTGATTAGACAAATGCTTCAGAGTATAGACGGTGTAAAAGACATGATAGAGTCATCGGCAACAATGTATACATATGAATTTATTCTTGACTTGCTTAATTCAATTGAAACACAGATTCATATTGAGGCAAAAGGATTATACGAAGATTCTAAGCCGAAGATTTCTATATCTGTTCCGGCAGGGCAGCAAAGTTTTTTGAATCAAGAAAGTGGCGAAGCAACAGTACCAATTAATTTTACTAATAAAGAAAATGTTCAAAATGCAGAAAATGTAAGAATAGTGATTGCGGCATCAAAACCATTTTCTCTTTATGATGACAAAGCATTACGAGAACTTAAGACTATAAGGAGTAATGGCAAGGGAGAAAGTATCTTATTGCATTTTATGACAGATACAAACACTGAAAATGTTAAGATACTTGAGTTTTCTGTTTCAATTAGTTATCAATACAAAGTTTCTATTTTTGAAGAAGAAATGGTAGAGGAAGAACCAGTGCGTATTGCAGTTCCACTTTATAATCAGGATGAATTTGAACCGATAAAACCTAATCCATTTGAGCCATATATCTCCGGTAAGGTTGTTTCTGATAAGAATATGTTTTTTGGTAGATCTAAGGATATTGAAGAGATTATTGGTGTGATGTCAGCGGATGCCAGTACAAATAATCAAGGAAGAGCGCTTGCATTATACGGACAAACTCGTACAGGAAAATCTTCGCTTTTGTATCATGTAGAAAATGGATTAAGGGAAAGAGATTTGGAACATAACATAATAATTAATACAGGAAGTATTGGTGATCAGGATTTACATGATAAGGATATTACAGAACTATTATATACTATTTTGAGAACACTTGAAAAAGATATAAAAAAGAAAGCAGGAAAGGATGAGGTGGCAAATTTAGGATTAGAGCAAGGTCAAGTTTATCATCCAGTTTTGATGGAAAACATGAAGAGAGATGGTATAAGCATAGATGCAGATAAAGTGCTTGATAATCCGGAAAGATCTCGATTGGTTTTTAATAAGACATTTAAGGATTTCTGCGAATATGTTAATGGTTTTGAACCTGCGTATAACGTTGTTCTTATGATAGATGAGTTTACCTATATATACGACTGGATTCGCCAAGGAAAGATGGATAGTAGTATTACACAGTGGTGGAAAGCGCTCCTGCAGAATAATAATATTTTTGCCATAATAATTGGTCAGGATCATATGATGCAGTTTGTAAATGATATTAGCATAAGTCCTGTAATTAGTAATGATTTCCAAACAACGGAATTGAAAAAAGTTACATATTTAAGTGAAACAGATGCAAAATCACTAATGTCTGATCCAATTCTTCTTGTTTCGGAAAATGGAGAGAAGGAGAGCAGATACAAAGAAGGTGCGATTGAGAGATTATATGAGCTTACTTCGGGAAGTGCTTTCTTGATTATGAACTTCTGTGGAAAATTGGTTAATTATTTGAATGAGCAAAAGTCGATGTACATTACAAGAGCTCATATTGATGATTTTTTGAAGAAGAATCTTTCGGAATTCGAAGAATCCCGTTTTTTTGAACCACAATATAATGATAAGAGTGAAGTGGATAATACAGAGATTATAGCAAAAAACAAGGAAATTCTTAAGGCTATAGCAAGAGGCTCATATAATAGAGAATGGGCTAACATTCGCCTTTTGATTGAAGACCCTGAAAATGCAAAAGTTATAGATAAGCTAGTTGAAAGGGATGTGTTGGTTCGAAATGGAGAAGAAAGATGCAAGATAAAAGTCGCGTTATACAAAGAATGGCTTATTGAGAGATATGGTTTGGAGGGATAACATATGGATAACATTTTTTGCATAGGAGGCCAAGTAAGAGGTGATTCTTTTATAGGCAGAAAACAAGAAGTTTGTTCTATACGTAATCTGTTTGTTGAATCAAGTATTAAAACAGCAAAATCAATAATAGGGTTGACCAGAACAGGAAAATCATCTTTTGTTGATAATGCATTTCTTAATATTCCTGAGACAGAGCAAATACTGTATGTTAATGTCACTTTGGGAGATTTCTCTTATTATGAAATGTGGCAAGACATTATGTGGAAGTTAAAAAAACAGCTTTATCGCAAGGACTTAATGGATGATGAAATAGCAGATTTACTTTCAAATTTTGATGAAGATGAACTTAAATGGGTTAAGTTGAATCATTCGGTAAAAGATACTTTTGAATACTTAAGGGAACTTGAAATAAAAGTGATTTTAGTACTGGATGAATTTGATAGAGCAAGCGTTGTATTTGAAAATGATACAAAGAAATATGATATGCTTAGAGAACTTTTTTCATCGCCTAAATATAACTTATTTGCTATTACAATTTCCAGAAGAAGTCTTAATACAATTGAGGGAACAACATATCAGAGCTCTACTTTACATGGAGTATTAGATCCGATTTATTTTAAGGGTTTTAATGAAGAAGATATTAAAGAATATTATGAAGTATTATCAAAATATGATATTTTCCTTAACGAGGAACAGAAAAAGGAAATAGAATACTATGCTGGAACATCGCCGTATTTACTATCTATTTTTGGAAACAAACTAGTTGAAAGAAAAAAAGTTAACAAACCTATAGACATTAGCGATGTTTTTCAGAATGACTGTAAATTGATTAATGACTATTATAGGGATATACAAAGACACTTGGAACGAGATGGAGATTTAAAAAGACTAATTCCATTTGTTATTGGTCCTAATATTGGCGTTACACAAAATGATAGGGATGAATTAGTCAATTTGGGATATTTGATATTTTCTGAGGATAGAACTATTGCTGTTTCAGAATACTTTACTCAGTTTTTGAGTATCCATATGCTTAATTTTAGCATATGGGATGCAATAATAAGTGTTGAGAAAAAGATAAAACAGGTAATTGAAAGAGAAATGGAGGGACTGATAGATTTTTATCAGGTCTATGGAGAATCAATAAAAGATATTGAAAGAGAGATTATTCAGAACACACTAGGTGCACAGAAGAATATTTCTATGTATGATACATTTATTGATAGCACGCAAAAGAAGTTTTTTAGGACTTGTACATATTTTGATGTAATGTCGCTTAGTGATTCCTTGAAGATTATCGCTAATGCTTGGGGGGTTTTTGCAAAATATTTTAAGGAGACTGAATATGGAGAATGGCGTGAAAAATTTGATAAATGCGGAAATGCAAGAAATCCAGTTGCACATGGTCATGAAGAGTATATTACTGAGATAGAAAAACAGGAAATCGATATTTACTGTAGAGAAATACTCGACTCAATAAGTAAAGTGCCTAGTAATAAACAGGGTGCGGTTATGACAGAAGAAGAATTGGTTAAAAAATCTGCTTCTTATAATATTATTAATGAAATAATGGAAAGTTTAAACTATGGTGAATATGTCTTTTACGGAGAGGAAATTGGCACTAGTAAGAACTTAAAGGGTACTATTATTTCAGATGGTGAATATAAAGATGAGAAAGGCTCTATAGGTAAAGCTTGTTTTGAGGCTATCTCCAGAAATGCCGCAGAATTCAAAAAAAAACGTATGGTAGTAACAATAAAGGAAAGAAATCCACAGAATAACGGTTATATCCTTGAGTTTGTTAGAGAATTATAGTTGCCCGATTGGGTTACTCTGTGGATTTGATATTTTATCATCTTAAGAATATTGCTTCGAAGCTTTCTCATCTACGCTCGTAAAGCAGTTTCTTAAGTATTCAGGACTGATAATTTCTGCATCAGCGCTGAATGAAAAGAAATAATTGAACATTTGTTGTTGTGTGCAATTAAAAAGATACACATCATCGTTGGAAAGTGATTCTATTTTTTCGGGACGAGAGTATGGTCATTGAGAAAGACGCTACGATTTTATCCCTTTCTTCATCCTTGGCTTTTTTCGAATAGCATACAAGGTATGCTTGAGTGTGAAATGGTTCGGGTGTTGTGGTCAAGCATTTTTGTAACAGTATGACCTAATTGCTATTATAGGGCAATTTTAGTACAGTATTCTATGAACTCCTTAGAAGTATACTGACTCCCTTGATCTGAGTGCAACATAAGCCGCCTTGTATTTATTACCGGCTGAGAATCTATGGCTTTTTGCAGGGTTTCTTTAGCTAATGCGGCGGCTATATGTTTGTCTGTAATACTTGCAACTATACTCCGATCATACAGATCAATTATAGAGCAATTGTATCTCTTGTCACCATTTAGAGGAGCAAGGTAAGTAAAATCAGTACACCATTTTTGATTAATATCATCTGCTTTAAAATCCTGCACAAGCTTGTTCTCAAATACCTTATGAGCTTCTCCATATTCATAAGCAGGTTTTCTCTTACGGACTACGGAATATAGCTTTAGTTCCGTATTCATGTATTTATGAACTGTTAAACGGCTGATTCTATAGCCTTTACGAGTTAAATATGCATGAATAGTTCTGTAACCGTCCACTCCTCCATGGGAATGATAAATATTAGATATAACTGATTTTATCTCTGCCTTGTTCTGATGATACTCTGCCTTTTGTTTTTTTAAGTAATTATAATATGCGTTAGGGCAGATGCTTAATTTTCTGAGAAGCCATCGTAGACCGAACTTCTCATGTTGCTCTCTAATAAATCGATATGCCGCTAATCGATTTCCTTTGCAAAGAATGCCGCCGCTTTTTTTAAGAAATCATTTTCCTTTTGAAGTTCTGCTAACTGTTTTTTAAGATTAAGGTTCTCTTTCATATAATCGTAATCGGCTTTGGCTTCTTCATTATTTTGGCATTCTTTGCGAAACTGGGATACCCGGTTAGAAATACTTGCTTTGGATATACTGTATTCCGCTGCAAGACTACGGATGGTTCTCCCATCCTCAAGATGAAGACGAACAATCTTCTTCTTAAATTCAGGCTCAAAATATTTTCTCATTATAACTACCTCTTTTCCTTCTAAGATATTTTAACTTATTAGGTCAAGATGTTACAACTATGTTATATTACAACAATGCGAGGAATTTTCCAGGAGAAGCTGATATAAAAAGCGAATGCGGCGCATTATGTGTATTCGAGAAAAAAATAAAGGAAGCTGATACTATAGAAGAAATAATGGGATATGAAGGTATTGCCGCAAGGAAATACTTTTCGGCACTTTCAAAAATTGTCGGAGACGAATTTAAGTTTAAAGGCAGAAATAAGCGTCCGCCTCAAGATCCCTTCAATTCAATGTTGAGTTTTGCGTATACTCTTGTGTTTTATGAGATTTTTGCTGAACTGGATCAAAGAAGTATAAATCCCTACCTTGGTTTTATACATCAGACAAAGCAAAGTCACCCCGCATTGGTTAGTGACCTTCTGGAGGAATGGAGAGCGGTACTTGTGGATTCCTTGGTATTAAGTCTGATAAGAGGGAGAGAAATAAGTATAAATGAGTTTTCGAAGGATTCTTCATCAAAAGCTGTAATTATTTCTGATAAAGGTATAAAAATTATAATCAGAAAATTAGAATCAAAACTTAATTCATCGATGAATTATCTGGAAATTACGGAAAATCCTATGAGCTACAGAAGAGGGATATGGTGGCAGGTTAAAAGCCTTGCAAAATGCATAGAGCAGGAAGATGTAGGCTTGTATAAGCCGTTGAGGTTAAGATGATGTTAAAAGATTTTAATGATGAACTGTACGAGGATGATAAGGAAATAAGTATTTCATCAAAAAAATATACAGTTTTGGTAATATACGATATAGTAGATAATAAAAAGAGATTGAAGCTTTCAAAGTACCTTTCGAAATTCGGGATAAGAGTACAGAAATCTTCTTTTGAAGCCCGACTTGCTTCAAAGGTATATGAAAAGATGATGAGGGGGTTAAGACTTTTACTTGATGAAGATGATAATGTAAGGGTATATAAGCTTTACGGAAAGGAAGAGATTACGGTTATAGGAAAACAAGATTACAGCGAAGATGATGATATCATTGTGATTTAAAAATATAAAATAAAAACAAAAAAGTACGGTAGGAGATAAGTATCATTATCGTGATATTTATCAATTGCCGTACTTTTTCAGTATTACAGATAGTTTTTTAATCCGCTTTGATAGCTGTGCTTGAGCTTTTCACGTAATGCAGGCGGAGACAGTATTTCGGCTTCTGCTGAAAAAGAAAAAAAGTAATTATATGCCTGCTCTTCGCTGCAAAAAAAGTGATAGAGCCCTTCTCCGACCTTTTCTGTTTTTACGGGCTTTGAGTTAAGTATTGTTTTCAAAAGTCTTTCGCCTTTTTCTGAAAGCTTGACTACAACCTTTGTTTCTTCGCCAAGTAAATATGTGGCACTTACTTTAGACATCTTATTTTCTAAAGCAAGAATTTCATTTTTATTTAAGTTAAAGCTTAAATTATGAAGCAATTTTATGTCGCTTTCCTGTAAGCGAACAAGTGAAAAAGAAGATATTGTTTTTGAGGCGGGATTTTTTTGTTTTTCGTAGGAATAGCAAGTGAGGTAATCGTAGGTATGCAGTACATTCGGAACTATTTTATAAGGATAAACTATAAAGCTCTTTTCTTCATTATCTGTTTTTAAATCTATTTCCAAAGATACACCGGCTTTTATGGCTATATTTATTGTGTTGTAGATTTTTTTCTTAACGATTTTTAAGCGTTCTATAAATGAAAGTGAAAAGTATTCTTCCAGCAAACATTTTATATATACGGAGAGTCTTTCGTCATAGTAAATATTTTCTTTAAAATCATCGGCGGTAAGAATTTCAAAGTTAGCCTTGTTTATATAGTAAAGTAAGCTTTTGCCTTTCTCTTTACTGATATTACTTGCGCTCTCCTTAAGAATCGCCATTTCATTATCAACAAGGTACTTAACAGCTACAGCTCTGTTATCATCGGAAAGGGTAGAAGAACTAAGTAAGTTCTCAAGAGTCTCTTTCTTTTTTTTGAGATATAACGATATTGAAGATTTGGCGTCCTCGTAGTAATTAGAAAAAACAGTGTTAATAAATCCGGATCTCGACTTAAAAGAGAAGGTTTGCATATCATTGAGCATTATACAGAATGCTCTTTCGCTCAAATTTATTCGCAGTTTATGTTGCTCTTCATCTATTGAATACACAAATCCCATAATGGAACCTCCTTGTTTATTTTTGTTAGTATATAGTAACAAAAATAAAGCTTAAAATCAATAATAATACCTTTAAATATGAGTTCTTATATATTAATAGTAACAAAATAATAAAAAAAGATGCCCTATTTATTTTGGAACGGCTTTGATAGAATATGTATTACAAGGAACGACATTAAGCAGCAAAAAACCGATAACAGAAATCTAAAGTGATGGAAAAAAGGAGGTGAGAAAATACAATGTTTGATATATTTGATATAATAGATGAATTGAATTATGCTGTAGATAATACTCTTAATGCAGTTGAGGAAGCAGGTTCCAACCTTATTGACTTTGCGGGAGATTGTGCTACAGCTATCCAGGAAAGATATGAAGAGGATGAGGATGGAAATTCGGTAGGTACAATAGAGGAGGATTTGGGAAACGTAGTAAAAATAATATCTATTATAAGTAAGCTGATGTAGGTGAATTGTTGATAAAATATAAAGTTTGAAAGGCTCCGAATGTGTATAGATATTCGGAGCTTTTTGCAGTGAATATTTTTTGATTACGTTGTAAAACTTTAGGCGGAGTAGTATAATTTTTTATATAATCGGGAAAGGAGATACACTATGACTAAGGTGCAATGCATAGAAAACGGAAAAGTAAGTCTCGGAATAGAATTCGGCTCTACAAGGATAAAGGCGGTACTCATAGATACCGAGGGTCAAGCTTTGGGAAGCGGCATATATGAGTGGGAAAATTCTCTTATAGACGGGATATGGACTTATGATATAAAAGAGGTCAAGCTTGGACTGAGAAGCTGTTATAAAAACTTAAAGGACAATGTTTTAAAAGAATACGGTGTAAGTTTGAAAAAGTTTTTGAGCATAGGTATAAGCGGCATGATGCACGGTTATCTTGCCTTGGACAAAAACGGAAATTTATTGGCTCCTTTTCAGACATGGAGAAACAGCAATACGGAGAAGGCGGCGGATGAACTTACCGAATTGTTTAAATTCAATATACCCCTCAGATGGTCTGTAGCACACCTGTATCAAAGAATACTCGATAAAGAGGAGCATGTAAAAGATATTACGTATATGACCACACTTGCAGGATATGTACATTTTCTGTTGACCGGAGAAAAGGTCTTGGGTGTGGGAGATGCCTCCGGCATGTTTCCTATAGACAGTGATAAAAAGGATTACAATGCGGAGTATGCAGAAAAGTTCGATAATATTTTGAAGGCTTCTTCTTATGCCTTCAGGTTAAAGGATATTTTGCCGAAAGTTATGCTTGCGGGAGATTTTGCGGGAAAACTCAGTAAAGAGGGCAGTTTATTGTTGGATGAAAGCGGAGAAATCGAGGAGAATATTCCTTTTTGCCCTCCTGAGGGTGATGCCGGAACCGGAATGGTCGCAACCGGAGCGGTCAGTCCGAAAACCGGAAATTTTTCTGCAGGAACGAGTATGTTTGCCATGCTGGTTTTGGAAAAAGAACTTAAAAAGTATTACAGGGAGATAGATATAGTTACCACGCCGGAGGGGCATCCTGTTGCCATGTCGCATGCCAACAACGGTACAAGCGATCTGAATGCATGGATAGGTGTATTTAAGGAGTTTTCAGCCCTGCTCGGAGTCGAGGTTAGCGATAAAGATTTGTATGAAAAATTGTATACAAAGTCTTTGGAGGGGGATTTATCTTGCGGAGGCTTGTTAAGTTACGGATATTATTCGGGAGAAGGTATTTTTCATTTGAATGACGGCAGACCCCTGTTTTTAAGAGGTTTAAAGGATAAGTTTACTTTGGCTAATTTTATGAAGGCACATTTATATTCGTCCTTAACGGCCGTAAAGGTAGGGCTGGATATTTTGACTGAAGAGGAAAATGCTAAGATAGACAGCATGTACGGGCATGGAGGTTTGTTTAAAACCAAAGAAGTGGGACAAAGATATCTGGCGGCCGCTATAAAGGCGCCGGTTATAGTCAGAGAAAACGCAAGCGAGGGCGGAGCTTTCGGAATAGCGGTTCTTGCCTTGTACAGTACCTTGGAAAAAAGAAGCTCTTTGAATGATTTTCTTGCGGATAAAATCTTTAAAGATGAAAAAAGTACCGAGATTATCCCCGGCAAAGAAGAAATTGAAGGCTTTGAAGAATTTACAAAAAGGTATATAAAAGGGCTTGAGCTCCAAAGGAAAGCCCTTGACATTGTAGAATAAAGGGAGGAATCCGGATAAAAACTTCGGAAAAAGTAATATTTTACAAGATGAGTTTTCTCTTTTCATTCCGCATTTTTTATGCTAAGATACATACAAAACTTAATAAACGGCTGGGGGTGCTTTTGCTGAGACTGATTTATCAGAACCCTGAAACCTGCTCAAGATAATGCTTGCGAAGGGAAGCGAATATAATAAAATACAGATTAGGGACGTTTTCTTTTGGAATGCGTCCTTTTTTATGCCCGGCTTTTTATGGTTTTTAAAAATTTAAGGGGGAGAATTTTTAAATGAATTACACTACACAAATGGATGCCGCAAAGAAGGGTATAATAACCGAAGAAATGAGGACGGTGGCAGAAAAAGAGGCTATGAATCCGGATTTACTGAGAGAAAAAATTGCAGAAGGCAAGATAGTTATACCCTGCAATAAAAATCATAAGTCAATAAGCCCGGAGGGTGTGGGAGAGGGCTTGAGAACCAAGATTAATGTAAATCTGGGTATTTCAAAGGACAGCATGAATTTTGAAACGGAGCTTGAAAAAGTAAGAACGGCGATAAAAATGAAAGCCGAATCCATAATGGATTTGTCAAACTACGGAAAGACAGGTAAATTCAGGGAAAAGTTGATAGAAATATCCACGGCTATGGTAGGAACGGTTCCCATGTACGATGCTGTCGGCTATCTCGATAAGGAATTGAAAGATATAGATGAAAAAGAATTTTTAAGAGTTATAGAGCAACACGCAAAGGACGGGGTTGATTTTATAACGATACATGCGGGGCTTACAAGAGATATAGCAAAAAAGGTGAGAAACTACGACAGAATAACAAAAATAGTATCAAGGGGCGGCTCTTTACTTTTTGCGTGGATGGAGCTTAATGATAAGGAAAACCCTATATTTACACAGTTTGATGAAATCCTTGATATATGTGAAAAATATGATGTAACCCTCAGTCTGGGAGATGCCTGCAGACCCGGTTGCATAAATGATGCTTCCGACGGTATACAGATACAGGAGTTGATAAATCTCGGTGAACTCACCAAAAGAGCGTGGGAAAGAAATGTTCAGGTTATGATAGAAGGTCCCGGCCATGTTTCTTTGGATCAGATAGAGGCAAATGTGGTTATGGAAAAAACAATTTGCCATAATGCGCCTTTTTATATATTGGGACCTTTGGTAAGTGATATAGCACCGGGCTACGACCATATAACAAGTGCCATAGGAGGAGCTTTGGCGGCGTCCAAGGGGGCGGATTTCCTTTGCTATGTTACACCGGCTGAGCATTTGAGACTTCCCGATTTGGATGATATGAAGGAGGGCATAATAGCCACAAAAATAGCGGCGCATGCGGCGGATATAGCAAAGGGTGTAAAAGGAGCAAGAGATATAGATAATGCCATGAGCAAGGCGAGGTATGAAAGAGATTGGAAAACAATGTTTGGGCTTGCCATAGATAAGGAAAAACCTCTAAAGTACAGAAATCTCTCAAAACCGGAGTGTGAGGATACATGTACGATGTGCGGAAAGATGTGTTCCATGAGAACGGTGGAAAAAATACTGAATAATGAGGATATTGAAATATTATGATGTAATTTTACATTGTCATTATAAAAAATACATTGTATAATTGTTGAAAACACATATAGCCGGAGGTAAGGATGTTAGATATTAAATTTGTCAGGGAAAATCCTGAGACAGTAAAACAAAACATAAGAAATAAATTCCAGGACGAGAAGCTCGCTTTGGTTGACGAGGTCATAGAGCTTGACGAAAAGGCAAGAAAAACGCAGCAGGAGGCGGATGAACTCAGAGCGAAAAAGAACAAGGTAAGCAAAGATATCGGAGCTTTAATGGCTAAAGGACAAAAAGAAGAAGCCGAAAAGGTAAAGGCTTTGGTTGCCGATATAGGAAAAAGACTTGAAGAGCTTGAACCTATGGAAACGGAGCTTGCGGAGAAAATCAAGAAAATTATGATGACACTTCCGAATATCATAGATCCGAGCGTTCCTATAGGTAAGGATGACAGTGAGAATGTCGAAATAGAAAGATTCGGAGAACCTGTGGTTCCGGATTTTGAAATTCCGTACCACACGGACATTATGGAGAAGTTTTCGGGAATAGATCTTGACAGTGCGAGGAAGGTTGCCGGAACAGGTTTTTATTACCTCATGGGCGATATAGCAAGAATACATTCGGCAGTTATAAGCTATGCAAGAGATTTTATGATAGACAGAGGCTTTACATACGTAATACCGCCGTTTATGATTCGTTCCGAGGTTGTTACCGGAGTTATGAGCTTTGCCGAAATGGAAGCAATGATGTACAAAATAGAAGGTGAAGATTTATACCTTATAGGTACATCTGAGCATTCAATGATAGGCAAGTTTATCGACAGTATGAATGATGAGGCGAGTCTTCCGTATACTCTTACTTCATATTCACCTTGCTTCAGAAAAGAAGTGGGAGCTCACGGAATAGAAGAAAGAGGAGTATACCGTATACACCAGTTTGAAAAGCAGGAAATGGTTGTTATCTGTAAGCCTGAAGACTCTATGCTCTGGTATGACAAACTGTGGCAGAATACCGTGGATCTGTTCAGAAGCCTTGACATACCGGTAAGAACACTTGAATGTTGCTCGGGAGATCTTGCCGACTTGAAGGTCAAATCCTGCGATGTTGAAGCATGGTCACCGAGACAGAAAAAATATTTCGAGGTCGGAAGCTGTTCCAATTTAGGCGATGCACAGGCAAGAAGACTGAGAATTAAGGTAAAGGACGAAAAAGGAAACAAATATTTTGCTCACACACTTAACAACACGGTAGTGGCACCTCCTCGTATGCTGATTGCTTTCCTTGAAAACAATTTGAATGCCGACGGAAGTGTAAGCATACCTGTAGCGTTAAGACCGTATATGGGCGGAAAGGACAGGATAGGATAGGTTAATGTTCTCATTTAATCATTTTAATTTTAATGTACTTGATTTGAAAAGAAGCCTTGAATTTTATGATAAGGTTTTGGGTTTAAAGCCTGTAAAAAGAAAAGAGGCTGAGGACGGTTCTTTTATACTGGTGTATCTGGGAGATGGAAAGACGGGCTTCACCTTGGAGCTTACATGGCTTAGAGACAGAAAAGAGCCGTATAATTTAGGCGATTTGGAGTATCATCTTGCAATGGAAACGGAGGACATGGAGGCAGCTCACAAAAAGCATGAGGAACTCGGAGTTATTTGCTACGAAAATCCTTCCATGGGTATATATTTCATATCGGATCCGGACGGTTACTGGATAGAGGTAGTACCTGAAAAATAATTTACTTAAAATAAAACTTGAAAATAGGGGGGGAGAACCATGGAAAGGATAAAGATGAGAGTTCCTGTTGTGGAAATGGACGGAGACGAGATGACAAGAGTCTTGTGGAAGCTCATTAAGGAGAAGCTTATAATTCCTTTTGTAGATTTGAAAAGCGAGTATTATGACCTCGGGCTTGAGAACAGGGAAAAAACGAAGGACAAGGTAACTATGGATTCGGCACTTGCCACAAAGAAATTAGGAGTAGCGGTAAAATGCGCTACGATTACACCGAATGCGGACAGGGTTGAGGAATATAATTTAAGTGAAATGTGGAAGAGCCCTAACGGCACCATAAGAGCCGTGCTTGACGGTACTGTTTTCAGAAGTCCCATACTTGTAAAAGGAATAGAACCTTACGTAAGGGTTTGGAAAAAACCTATAACCATAGCGAGGCATGCTTATGGCGATGTATACAAAAACACTGAAATGAGGGTTGAAGGTCCCGGTAAAGCGGAACTTGTGTTTACAGACGAAAACGGAAACGAAACGAGGCAGCTTATACATGAGTTTAAAGGTGCAGGTATCATACAGGGGATGCACAATATTGATAAGTCTATAGAGAGCTTCGCTCACGCCTGCTTCAGATATGCTATAGACAAAAAAGAAGATGTGTTGTTTGCAAGTAAGGATACCATTTCCAAAAAATATGACCACAGATTTAAGGATATATTTGCACAGATATATAAGGAAAACTATAAAGAAAGCTTTGAAAAAGCGGGTATAAAGTATGACTATGCACTTATAGACGATGCTGTGGCAAGAGTTGTAAAAAGTGAAGGCGGTTTTATTTGGGCATGTAAGAACTATGACGGCGATGTGATGAGCGATATGGTTTCATCAGCTTTCGGTTCTCTTGCCATGATGACCTCGGTACTTGTTTCTCCGGAGGGAGTATATGAGTATGAGGCGGCTCACGGAACGATACAGAGACATTATTACAAGTATCTGAAAGGCGAGAAAACTTCAAGCAACAGTGTGGCTACGATATTTGCGTGGTCGGGAGCCTTAAGGAAAAGAGGAGAGCTTGACAACAATAAAGAGTTGCAGGATTTTGCAAACAGGCTTGAAAAGGCTGTTACGGATACTATAGAAAGCGGAAAGATGACAGGAGACTTAGCTTGTATATCTACGCTTGAAAATGTCAAGGTACTTGACAGTGAAGAATTTATTTTAGAAATAAAGAAAGCTCTTGAAGCTTAATTTATTTATAGAAATCCAAAAGAAATGATATTAATGAAAAGGTTGCTGTAAATGTCGTATTTACATCAACCTTTTCATTATTGTATAAAGCTACAAAAGAGTGAATTTATTATCGGGCTTTACATTCATAGAATTATTGTTGTGGTATATGACAAAACCGGGAGTGGAATTCGGAACCTTTCTCAAATGCTTTTTTTGTATATAGTCAACTTCGACCTTGGGACTCAAACGATTCTGAGAATAATAGGCTGCCAGAGCGGCGGCTTCCTCAAAGCATCTGTCGGTAAGCTCCTTATTTTCCGTTTTTACTATAACATGGCTTCCCGGCACACCCTTTGCATGAAACCACCAGTCATTCGGAGCGGCAATCTTAAAACTGACTTCCTCGTTTTGATAGTTGTTTTTACCAACGAATATATGAAAACCGTCGCTTGAAATAAAGTGCAAAGGTTTAGATACAAGCTTGACCTTTTTTGAAGTACCGCTCTTTTTGATAAAAGAAAATTCCGTCAGTTCTTCTTTTATCTGGGCAAGGTCATCCTCATTGGAAGCAAGAAAAAGGCTTGTAAGAATGCTTTCCAAATGTGCTATATCCGCAGCGGTTTTTTCCGTTTGAGAGCTTAAGGCTTCCTTGGTTCGTTTAAGTTTTGAATATTTGTCATAATACTTTTTGGCGTTTCCTATTGCGGAAAGAGTCTCATCCAAAGGTATTTTTACTTCTTTGTTGTCATTATAATAGTCGGAGCAGATAAGCTCCTTTTCACCGCCCGAAAGCTCATAACCGTAAGTGCTTATAAGATCTCCGTAAACCTTGTATTTATCCATTTTATCGGTATCAAGCAACTGCTTTTTCTGCAGATCGTATTTTTTTGTATTTCTTTCAAGTATGGTCGAAATAAGCTTTTTGAGATCCGATGATTTTTGCTTTATGCGAATAAAGGCATCCTTTGCGAAATAAAAATCATACAAAAGCTCGCTTATGCTTTCATAATCCGATCTTCGAAAGCTTTTGTTATCATAGGAATTTAAACTTATGCTTGAAAATTCCACGGGTTCATCATTTTTATAAACTATATTAGGTGTAAAATGATGATTTTTGATATCCCAAAGCACATGTTCAAAGGTTCTGTATAAATGCTGTATTTCAAAGTCCTTTAGGGAGCTTGCGGGACTGTCGGAATCTATACCTGCACGGGTACAAAGCTCGTCGGCTATCAAAGGGCTTATTCCGGCATAAGTAAGATATAAAAAACGTAAAACGCTGTCATTTGTATTTTTTGCCGAAGAAAAAAAGCTTTCCGCCGAAAGACTTAAGGGGTCTGTTTTTTTGAGTTCTTCGGGCAAAAAATATTCTCTGCCGGGAAGAACCTCTCTGACGGAGCTGGTACTTGCATTTATTCTTTTAATACTGTCAAGTATTTTAAATTTCTCATCCGTAAAAATAATATTGCTGTGCTTACCCATCATTTCAAATATAAGCTTTTTGTAAGCTTTGTCTCCGAGCTCATTGTTATGTTCAAAATCAATGGTGATTATTCTTTCCAGACTTTCCATACTTATATTTGTAATTTTTGCGGCGCCTATGTGTTTACGCAAAAACATACAAAAAGCGGGAGCATTCAAAGGATTTTGCTTGCTTACGTCACTGAGGTAAATAAGCGGGAGCGAAGCATTGGCTGAAATCAGCAGTTTATAGTTTTTAGAATTGTTTTTTATGCTTAAAATAAGCTCATCCTTGTTTGGCATAGAAATCTTTGAAACTCTGCCTCTGATAAGCGAAGACTGAAGCTCAAAGCATACATTTGCCATCACCAAACCGTCAAATGCCATATAAAACCTCCTCTTTTTTCTTGCCGAATTTCCTTAGATTTTAAAGGAAATTATTTGACTTGTCCAGTCTTAAGTAATATAATTAAGTTCATATATGCTCGAATGCACATCAAAAAGAGGTGGAAAAAAAGTGATATTAAGTATGACAGGTTTCGGAAGAGCCGCTGAGGTAAATAACGAATATAAGCTTACGATTGAGGTAAAGGCTGTAAATCACAGGTATTTGGATCTGAGCATAAAGATGCCCAGACGCTTTAACGTATTTGAAAATAAGATAAGAAAGTTTACGGGTGAATATATAGGACGAGGCAAGGTTGATATGTATATATCTTTCGAGGATTATACAAAAAGGCTTACAACCTTACATTACAACAAGGGAATTGCCAAAGAATACTATGATATCGCCCGCCTGATGCAGGAAGATTTTTCTTTGACAAATGACATAAAAGCTTCAAACCTTATCAGATTGCCGGAGGTTGTTACTATGGAAGAAAATGAAGAGGATGACAACACCTTATGGTCCATAGTCGAGCCCGTGCTTAAGAAGGCGCTGTTGTCTTTTAATTCTCAAAGGCAGGCGGAGGGAGAAACTCTTAAAAAGGATTTGATTGAAAAGCTTGACTATATGTATACGCAGACCCTTGAGATAGAAAAAAGAGCGCCTAAGCTTATTGATGAATACAAGGAAAAGCTTGAGCAGAAGGTGAGCGAGCTTCTTGAGGGAGCCGCTATAGATGAAAACAGAATTTTGGCTGAGGTTACGATTTATGCCGACAAAATATGTACTGATGAAGAAATCGTAAGACTTAAAAGCCATATAAAGGCTGTGGAAACCGAGCTTATTGTAGGAGGAGTTGTCGGAAGAAAGCTCGACTTTTTAGCTCAGGAGATGAACAGGGAAGCAAACACCGTACTTTCAAAGTCTACAAACCTTGAAATTGCGGATAAGGCTATAGGAATAAAAGCCGAAATCGAAAAAGTCAGAGAACAGATTCAAAATATAGAATAGAAATGAGACAGAAATGGACAAAGGTGTATTAACGATAATATCCGGCTTTTCGGGCTCGGGCAAGGGAACTATTTTAAATGAAATGCTCAAAAGATATGACAATTATTCTCTGTCGGTATCGGCTACCACAAGAAAGCCCAGAGTCGGAGAGGTGGAAGGAAAATCATATTTTTTTAAATCCAAAGAAGAATTTGAAGATATGATAGAAAAAGACGAGCTCATTGAATATGCCAAATATGTGGATAATTATTACGGAACGCCGAAAGCCTATGTAATGGAAAAACTGGCGGAGGGAAAGGATGTTATCCTTGAAATAGAAATACAGGGAGCCTTAAAGGTAAAAGAGAAGTATCCGGATGCCATGCTTGTTTTTATTTCCACACCGAGTGCTTTATGCCTAAAAAAACGTCTGGAAGAGAGAGCCACCGAAAGCAGTGAGCAGGTGGAAGCGAGGCTTAAAAGAGCTGTTGAGGAAGCGGACAGCATGGACAGTTATGATTACATAATCATTAACGATGATTTGGATACCGCCGTAAAAGATATGCATGCGCTTATCCGCAGTGCAAAACACAAAACAGTTCACAATAAAAAATTGATAGAAGCAATAAAGTCGGATTTGAAAAAAGAGTTTGCAAAGGAGAAAAATTAATGTTACATCCGTCATACACAGATTTAATTAATGTAGTAAATAAAGAGGTGGAAAAGGGAGAACAGCCTGTTGTACAAAGCCGTTATTCCATAGTTATCGCTACCGCAAAGAGGGCAAGACAGCTTATAGCGGGCGAAGAGCCTGAGGTAAAGGCAAGCGGTAAAAAGCCTTTGTCGGTAGCTATAGAAGAATTATATAAGTCAAAAGTGAAAATTATCTCCGAAGACAGTGCCGACATTGAAGACGACACTGTAAAGGAAGAAAATTAGGAGCTTTTGTAAGAGGAAAAATTATGAAAATCAATATGATTTCACTCGGTTGTGATAAAAACACCGTGGATGCGGAGGTAATGCTCGGCCTCAGTACGGAATACGGTTTTGATTACACGGATGATGAAACGCAGGCGGATATAATCATTGTCAACACCTGTTGCTTTATTTTGGACGCCAAAGAGGAAAGTATAGAAACCATACTCGAAACGGCAAGACTTAAGGAGGAAGGAAAGCTCAAGGTTCTTATTGTAAGCGGCTGTATGGCTCAGCGCTATAAGGACGAGATATTGAAGGAAATACCCGAGGTCGATGCTCTTGTCGGAACTTCGAGCTACGATAAGATAGTCGAGGTTATCAACGAGGTTTTGGCAGGAAGAAAAAATGTAGAGTTTCTGGATTTAAACAGATTGCCTCTCATAGGCACGAAAAGAAGAAATTCCGGCGGAAACTGGTATGCTTATTTAAAAATCGCCGAGGGTTGTGATAAAAACTGTACCTATTGTATAATTCCGAGTCTTAGAGGACATTACCGTTCTTATCCTATGGAGGATTTAATTTTGCAGGCAGGCAGACTTGCTTCCGAGGGAGTTAGGGAGCTTATTCTTGTAGCCCAGGAAACCACGCTTTACGGAACGGATATCTATAAAAAGAAGTATCTTCCGGAGCTTTTAAAGAAGCTTGTCAAGGTTGAAGGAATAGAATGGATAAGGATTTTATATTGTTATCCGGAGGAGATTACGGACGAGCTCATTGAAGTTATGGCAAGTGAGGATAAGATATGCAAGTATCTTGATTTACCGATACAACATGCAAGCGACAGCATTTTAAGACGTATGGCAAGGCGTACAATGCAGTCGCAAATAAGGGATATTATAGCTAAGCTCAGAAAACGTATTCCGGATATAACTTTAAGAACTACGCTCATTACAGGTTTTCCGGGAGAGACAAAGGAAGATTTTGAGGAGCTTAAGGGCTTTGTTAAGGATATGCGTTTTGATAAACTCGGAGTATTTACTTACAGTGCCGAGGAGGGGACGGTTGCCGAAAAATTTGATAATCATATAGATGAAAACCTTAAGGAAGAGCGAAGAGATGAAATTATGCTTTTGCAGCAGGAAATTTCCAAAAACAAGTTGAAGAATATGGTAGGAAAAAAACTTAAGGTTTTAATCGAAGGAAAGTTCAATGATGAAGACATATATATAGGCAGGTCGTACATGGATATTCCGGGAGTCGACGGATATATCTTTGTAAATTCGGAATTTCAACACATTTCCGGCGATTTTGTCGATGTTGTGGTAACAGGCTCTTCGGAATATGATCTTATAGGAGAATTGGCATGAATCTACCCAATAAATTAACTATATTGAGAGTTTTAATGATTCCTTTTTTCGTGTTCTTATTACTGGCACAAAGAGGAGAAAACACCGCACTCAGGCACATTGCCATGCTTGTATTTATATTGGCGGCGCTTACCGATACTTTGGACGGGTATATAGCAAGAAAGTATAATCTCATAACGAATTTCGGTAAATTTATGGATCCGCTTGCGGATAAGCTTTTGGTTTGCTCGGCTCTTATATGTTTTGTGGAGCTCGGATTTTTACAGGCATGGATAGTGATAGTAATAATAGCCAGAGAGTTTATAATCAGCGGTTTCAGGCTGGTGGCAAGCGATGCGGGAATAGTTATTGCCGCAAGTAAGTGGGGAAAATTTAAGACCATATTTCAGATGATAGCCGTTATACTTTTAATTTTACAATGGTCTTTGCTTAAGGTCGTGACTGTTTTTTTTGTTTATCTGATGTTGGTATTGACTGTTATATCATTGATTGATTATATATGGAAAAATCGAGGGGTAATTACAAAAGGGGAAGTTTAGAAAGGGTTGGTACAGATGAGTGATTCAGTTGTAACCAGATATAAAACCGTAAAGTGCTACGGAATATCGGAAGAAAAAGTAAGAGAGGCTTTAGCCGTTTTTATGGAGAACGAAGAGCCGGCTATAAAAATCAGCACTCCCGAAACGGCGGAAGTAAATATAGTATTGTCCGCTACGGGTGATACGGAGGATGAGGCTAAGTCGAAGATTAAGCCTGTATATAAGGAAATCAAACAGCTCTTCGGAGACAGTATTTTCACGACAAAGGAAAATATAAGTCTGGAAATGGCTGTTGTAAAGCTTTTGGAAGAAAATGAGATAGGTATTTCCACTGCCGAATCATGTACGGGAGGAATGCTGGCTGCGAGACTTATTGATGTTCCGGGGGTTTCCGAGGTATTCAGAGAGGGTTATATAACCTATACAAATAAAGCAAAAAGAAAGACGCTTAATGTAAGTAAAATGACCTTGAAAAAATACGGAGCCGTAAGTGAGCAGACGGCGAAAGAAATGGCTACGGGAGCAACCTTTAATTCAGGATCCGATGCGGCTCTTGCGATAACCGGAATTGCGGGACCTGACGGAGGAACACCTACAAAGCCTGTAGGCTTGGTATACATAGCTTGCTATATAGACCATAGTGTAAAAGTGGAGGAACACAGGTTTAGCGGAAGCAGAAGAGAGGTCAGGGAGCAGTCTGTAAATGCGGCCCTTGATTTGCTCAGAAGAAGTGTCATGGAAAAACATTCATAGTTTATAGAGGTGAGTATGAAGTGGAGTAAAAGATTATTTTTTGGTGAAAAGGCTTCAAGACAAAAGTTTAAGCTGATGAAATCCGTCAATAAAAGGTCTTTGACTCCATTTTTGTATATTGTTGCCATAGCTGACGGAAAGCTTTGCATATTCAGTCAGGTTTTATTCAATAACCTGTATAATGTAAAGGAAGGCTTAATTAAAAGGATTTTCAGAAAGAAAAATGATAAAAATGATGTTCTTATTTTAGGTTTGGCAATATCAAAATATGAGGCTCATTCTTTGATAAGAGATATAGTTGAAGAAGTTTACCTTAAAACAGGCGGTTTTGAGTACAAGACTTATTTTGAAAGGAACGAAGTGTAAGAAGCAGGGTGGAAAAATGTTTGCTGTACTTGGAATAATTTTAAGCATATTAAAGTTTATAGGTATTGCCTTATTGTGTATACTTGCACTTATTGTTATACTTATTCTGCTTGTATTGTTTTCGCCTATAAACTATAAAGCAAAAATTCTATATGATAAAAAAGCGGAAATTACTTTTAAAGCCTCATATATATTTCGTATTTTTGTATTGAATATCAGTTATAAGGAAACGCTTGACTACAGCTTTAAGATTTTCGGCTTTAAATATCTTCCTAAGAGTAAAAAAGAAGAGGCTTCCGATGAAAGCTTTGAAAACTTTGAGCATGATTATGAGGAGGATGTATATGAGCACGACGTAGAGGATAAAACCTATAACACGGATAATAAGGAGGAACCTATAAGTTATGAGGAGGCTGTCAGGTTCGAACCTAAGGAGTACGAAGTAAAAGCTCATAAGAAAAAGAAGAAAAAGCGAAAAAAAATACTTTTCAATGAGAGGATAAAGGACTTTTTCAGAAAAATAAAGAGAAAATTTAAAAATATCAGCAAAAGAAAAGACAGGATTTTAAGAACTTTAAGAGATGAAAGACATGCGGCGGCTCTGAGAACTTTGTGGGAGCTTGTAATCAAGCTCTTAAAGCATATATTGCCGAGAAAGATAAGAGGTAATGTGAAATTCGGATTTGAAGACCCTGCAACGACGGGAGATGTCCTTGTGTATGTAAGTTTATTTTATCCTATGTATTACAGGAGTGTAAAGCTTGTTCCGGTTTTCAACGAAAATATTATGCTTGCGGACCTTGATATAAAGGGACGAATTGGTATATACTATCTCATATATATAGTTTTAAAGCTATATCTTGATAAAAATATAATGAGATTGTATAGTTTATATAAAAAGAAAAAATTATTTTAAAGGATGGGAGCGATAACGATGGTAGATAAGGAAAATTCGATTATAACTTCAATAGAGAGTATGTTCAAAGGTCTTGACGGACTTGTGGATGCAAAGACAATAGTAGGAGAGCCTACGAAGATTGATGATACTATTATAATTCCGCTTATGGATGTTACCTGCGGTGTTGCTGCCGGAGCTTTTTATGATAATTCTAAAAATAACGGCGGCGGAGGTATGAGCGCAAAGCTCAGCCCGGCGGCGGTTCTTATAATACAAAACGGTGTAACAAAGGTTATCAATGTTAAATCACAGGATGCGATTACGAAGCTTTTGGATATGATCCCGGATATAATAAATAAGTTTACCGCAGACAAGGAAATTGAAGAAGAAACGGTGGAATACGCAAAAAGCGTAGGAAACATAGAATAAGTATTTTTAAGTACAAGCTTATTAAAAGTATAAGCGGCACTTCCGACTAAGCCGGAGGTGCCGTTTTAAGTTTCTTGATATAACGCAAAAATTCAACCGGTTCAAGCTCGGGTTTTTCAGCCCTCAAATGCCTATATTTGGTGGGTGTTACATTGAATTGGCGTTTAAAGGATTTTGAAAAGGCATTGGAGTCTTCAAAACCGCAATATCCGGCTATATTTTCTATAGACAGGGATGAGTCGTTTAACATATTGCAGGCTTTGCTGAGGCGAAAATGTGTTATATATTCCTGCGGAGAGTGCCCCATTGCCGCTTTAAATAAGGTAAAAAGATAGTTTCTGCTTATACCTATATGAGAAGCCACATCACTTACCTTTATATTATTAAAAAAATTATTTTGGATAAACTCTACGGCATTTAAGACGTAGTTGCTTTTTATAAGCTCCTCGGATCTGGTTATAGTAACATTGAGTTCCGTTTTTGCCGACATACAGGACAGAAACTCATAGAGCAGGGATTGTCGTATAAATTCCTGTTCTATACCTCCGGAGCTTGTATTTATAACCTTTGTAAAAATGTCATCTATTTTTTGAGTATCATCAAAATATATAATGGGGTTATCCTTGTTTTTTCCTATTCTTTGCAAAAATTTAGGCATGCTGTTTCCCCTGAGTCCGAACCATATATAAGTCCAAGGGTCTTTGCTGTCCGCCTGATAATAAGTCATAGTATCCGGCTCAATCAAAAAGGCGCAGCCCTTTGAAAGATGGTATTGTTTTCCGTTATAAACAAAAACACCTTTTCCCGAAAGTATATAATGTATCAGGTATGTCGGACGGACCGAGGGACCGAAGGAGTGTAGGGGAATACAGTTTTCCTTTCCGGCAAAGCATATAGAACAGTCGCCAAAGCCGGAATCGTTGAACAGCTGATACTCGACATTTGAAGGAATATTTCTTTTTATATCTTTTTCCAAAATTAAAAACCTCGTAAAATCACATAGTTTTGCTTTAAAGCATATTATTTATATTATAACATAAAGATAACAAATTTACTAATTTATATAACATTAAACCCTACTTTTTGCTTTTAAAAATCCTTATACTTTAGTGTATAAGGAGACGGTTACGGTGTGTAGCTCAAGTCTCAAAGCTTTAAGCATTAAAAGGAGGAATCTTTGATGAAAAAAAATCTTAAAAATGTATTGTTGGCGACTTCGGTTATTACCTTAGGTACTTTTCTTGCCGCTTGTTCGGGAGGAGGAGCTTCTACAGGTGAAAGCAGTGCGGGTTCACAGGCTGAAGGTGCAGGTGCGGAAACAACGGAGGGTATGAAGAGCTCGGGAGATTCAAAGGCACTTACGGTAGCTATTTGGGATAACGGACAGAAGCCGGGTCTTGAGGTTATAACAAAGGAATTTACGGAAAAAACGGGAATTCCGGTTGAGATACAGGTTGTAGACTGGGCAAACTATTGGACCTTGCTTGAAGCGGGTGCAAGCGGCGGAGACCTGCCTGATGTATTCTGGATGCACTCAAACGAAGTTGTTAAATATATGCAAAACGATATTTTGCTTGATTTAACGGATAAGGTTAAATCTTCTACGGTGCTTGAAATGGATAAGTTCCCTGAGGAGCTCAAGGAAATGTATATGAACGACGGTAAAATATATGCTATTCCTAAAGACAGAGACAGTATAGCTCTTTGGTATAACAAAACGATGTTTGATGAAGCGGGACTTGCTTATCCGGATGAAACATGGACATGGGATGATTACTATGAAGCGGCTGTAAAGCTCACAAAGCCTGACGGAAGTCAGTTCGGTACGGCTATGAACCCTTCGAACAATCAGGACGGCTGGTATAACATAGTTTATTCTATGGGCGGTGAAATCATAAGTGAAGATAAGAAAAAATCGGGACTTGACAATCCTAATACAATAAAGGCGCTTGAGTATGTAGGAAAATTATTGGAGACTATGCCTAGTCCGGAAGTAATTTCGGAAACAGGTACGGATGTACTTCTCAATTCGGGAAAAATCGCCATGCTTCCTCAGGGCTCATGGATGCTTTCTCCTTTTAAAGAGAACGAATACATTGCAGCAAACTGTGATATAGCCGTTTTGCCTAAGGATAAGACTACAGGCAAGAGAGTATCCATGTATAACGGTTTAGGCTGGGCTGCGGCTGCAAATACCAAGAAGCCTGATGAAGCTTTTCAGCTTATAGAGTGGTTCGGTTCAAAGGATATGCAGCTTAAGCAGGCGGAACTCGGTGTAACTATGTCGGCTTACGACGGAGTTTCAGATGCATGGGTAAAGAGCACGGATTTATTCAATCTGGATGCGTACATAACGATGTTAAACGGAGATACCGTACTCAGACCGGCTTCAAGAGCAACGGTAGTTTGGGAGAACTCTAATAATGACGAGCTTAAGAAGAGCTGGAGCAAAGAAGTTACTATGGAAGAGGCGGCTAAAACGGCGGCTGAAAAGATGAATGCATTCCTTGCGGAGGAATAGTAAGAGATGATTTTATAAGGAGGAGGCTTTACTCCTCCTTATTTTCAAATAAGTGTGAAACACAGTTAAGGAGGTTCCTACATTGAACGGTAGCATAAAAAAATTTAAGATGACACCGAGACAAAAAAGTGAGTGGATTTGGGGTTGGCTGTTTATATTTCCTACTATATTCGGTCTGGTAGTACTTAATATTTATCCCATTATCAAAACTGTAATAGAGAGCTTTTATAAGACGGGAGATTTCGGTAAGGGAAATAAATTTGTAGGCCTTGCGAATTATGCGAAAATACTTAAAGATCCCGTGGTTCTGCAGGCTATAATCAATACGTTTAAGTATGCTATAGTCGAAGTTCCTTTTTCCATAGCCATAGCTCTTGTTCTTGCTGTGTTTTTAAACAGAAAGATGAAGGGGCGGTCTTTTTATCGTTCGGTATTTTTCCTTCCTATGGTTGCTGCTCCGGCAGCGGTTGCGATGGTATGGAGATGGCTTTTTAACTCGGAATTCGGACTTATAAACAATGCTTTTCATATAAAGGTCAACTGGATTTCAAGCCCTAATATAGCAATATATTCTCTTGCCATAATCGGTATATGGTCGGTAGTCGGTTACAACATGATACTCTTTTTGGCAGGCTTGCAGGAAATACCGAGAGACTATTACGAAGCTTCGAGTATAGACGGTGCAAGCGGTATAAGACAGTTTTTCAACATAACCATACCTTTACTGTCGCCTACTATATTCTTTGTTTCTGTAACGAGAATCATAGGAGGATTTCTGGTTTTCGACCTCATATATATGGTTATGGGAAGAGATAATCCGGCACTGTTTAAGACTCAGTCTTTGGTTTTTTTGTTCTATAAATACTCATTTACCAATAACAATAAGGGAGTCGGAAGTGCTATAGTGGTTCTTCTTCTCGGCATTATTATGTTGATTACGCTTTTACAGATGATAGCCCAGAAAAAATGGGTTCATTATAACTAAGGAGGTAGAGCATGGATTTTAAAAGTATGAAAAGAAGAGAACAAATAGAAAAAATAAGTATTCATGTAATACTCATCCTTGTTAGTATTACCATGCTTGTTCCTTTTTTGTGGATGATACTGACAGCGTTTAAAACGGTTACAGAATCCACAAGTGTGAACCCTTTTGTTATCTTTCCGAGTAAATGGCAGTTTGAAAACTTTAATGTCGTAATAAACAATATGAACTTTATGCAGCTGTATTGGAATACTTTCCTGCTTATACTGGGTAGAGTTGTTGCCGCCGTGCTTACGGCTACCATCGCAGGTTATGCATTTGCGAGACTTGAGTTTCCGCTCAAAAAGTTTTTCTTTTCGCTGATACTCTTTCAGATGATGGTTCCGGCGCAGATATTTATTATTCCGCAGTATCTGATGGTAAGTAAACTGGGTATGTTAGATACCATATTTGCTTTGGTTTTTCCGGGACTTGTCACGGCCTTCGGTACCTTCCTTTTAAATCAAAGCTTTATGGCTTTGCCGAAGGATTTGGAAGAGGCGGCAAGAATAGACGGCTGCAATATAGGCAGAACCTTCCTTTTTGTAATGATGCCTCTTGTACGTTCGGGAATGATAGCGCTGGGAATTTTTACAGCCGTATTCGCATATAAAGACCTTATGTGGCCTATGATAGTAAATAAGAATGTTATGCCTCTTTCGGCAGCTCTTGCAAAAATGCAGGGTCAGTATACAAACAACTATCCTCAGCTTATGACGGCTTCCTTGCTTGCTTGTATACCTATGATTATTTTGTATTTAATATTCCAAAAACAGTTTATCGAGGGAATTTCCACCTCGGGCGGTAAGTTATAGGAGGATTTATGTCTATATTATTTAATGAAAGCAAGAAACTTATTACCATACAGACGGCAAATTCAAGCTATCAGATGAAGATAGATGAACTTGGATATCTATTGCACACATGGTACGGTGAGAAAATAGATTCCGATGATGATATGTCATACAGGATTCTCAATGTTGACAGAGGTTTTTCGGGGAATCCTTATGAAACCTCGGACAGAACTTATTCTCTTGACTTTTTCCCTCAGGAATATGCCTGCTTCGGAAACGGAGATTACAGGGCGGATGCTATACAGGTAATACATGGTAGCGGAGCAAATACCCTTGATTTAAGATACGAAAGTCATGAGATTACGGACGGGAAATATGAACTTCCTAAGCTTCCGGGAGTATTCTTCTCAAAAGATGAGGGACAAAGTCTTAAGGTAGTTCTAAGGGACATAGCTTCCGGTGTGAGGGTGGAGCTTTTATATTCCGTGCTTTCGGCTTATGATGTGATAACGAGGGCGGTAAGAGTTGTAAATTCCGGAGAAGATAGAATAATTCTTAACAAGGCTTTATCTTTATCACTTGACTTTCTTGAAAATGACTATGATTTTATACATTTTTACGGAAAACATGCTATGGAGCGTGAATTTGAGAGAACTTCGCTTATGAGAGGTAAGCAGAGTATAGGAAGTATAAGAGGGACAAGCAGTCACCATCATAATCCTTTCGTTATTCTGGCTAAAAAAGATGCTATGGAAACCTTAGGCTCCTGCTACGGCTTTGCTTTTGTTTATTCGGGTTCCTTTATTTGTGAGGCGGAAACGGATCAGGTAGAGGCTACAAGGCTTCTTATGGGTATACATCAGGATCAGTTCAGGTTTGAGCTTGCAAAAGCTGAGGATTTATATTTGCCTGAGGTCATTTGCGTTTACAGTAACAAAGGTTTTGAGTCTTTATCGCATAAGTATCATGATTTGGCGAGAAAGCATATTTTAAGAGGAGAATACGTGCATAAGCACAGACCTGTACTCATAAACAACTGGGAAGCCACATACTTTGATTTTGACGGCAGAAAGCTTGTTGAAATAGCAAAAGATGCCAAGGAACTGGGGCTTGAAATGCTCGTTATGGACGACGGTTGGTTCGGAGAAAGGTTTATTGACGACAGGGGCTTGGGTGATTGGGTAGTAAATGAAAACAAGCTCGGAACAAGCCTCGGTGAGCTTGTAAAAGAGATTAACGACTTGGGGCTTAAGTTCGGTATTTGGTTTGAGCCCGAGATGATAAATGAAAATTCGGATTTATACAGAAAACATCCGGACTGGGCTATAGCCGTACCGGGCAGACCTGCAAACAAGGGAAGAGAGCAATTTGTTCTTGACTTTACAAGACAGGAAGTAAGAGACGAAATAGAAAAAATGATGAGAGCCGTTATTGACGGTGCTAATATCGAGTATATAAAATGGGATATGAACAGGAGTATCACCAATCTCTATTCCGCAAAAATATCACCTGAAAGAATGGGAGAATTCCACTACAGATATGTACTCGGCTTATATGATTTGCTTGAAAAACTGACCGCGGCTTATCCTCATATTCTTTTTGAAGGTTGCTCGGGAGGAGGCGGAAGATTTGATTACGGTATGCTTTACTACCATCCGCAGATTTGGTGCTCGGATAATACGGATGCCGTCGAAAGACTTAAAATACAGTACGGTACGAGCTTTGCTTATCCTATAGGCTGCGTGGGGTCTCATGTGTCGGCCGTTCCGAATCATCAGACCTTCAGAGTGACTCCTATAGAAACAAGAGCAACGGTTGCAATGGCGGGAAGCTTCGGCTATGAGCTTGACCTTACCAAGCTTAGTGAAGAAGAGCATGAGGCGGTGAAAAAACAGATACTTGAGTACAGAAGATATGACGAGCTCGTGCACGAGGGAGATTACTACAGACTTAATTCTCCGTATGACAATACAAGGATTACGGCATGGCAGTTTATGAGTAAAGACAAGTCGACAGGGCTTTTAAGTGTAGTTGTTACGGACCTGCAGGCAAATCCGGCTCCTATAATTGTATATCCCAGAGGTCTTTTAAAGGATGCAAGATATAAAATAGGGACTGAGATAAAGCTGGGTGCGAGTTTTCTTGCCGGAGGCTACAAGCTTCCGCCTGTAAGCAGGGAATATGAATCATTCAGACTTGAAATAGAAAGACTGTAGAAAACCGAATAAGAATATGAAAAAAGCAGTGCTTTGCACTGCTTAAATTTCATATCAGATTACGCACGCTCTACTAAGTTAGAACGTAAGCATGATGTACAGATGTACATTTTCTTTGAACCGCCTTCTGTTTTTACTCTTACAGACTTAACATTTGCTTTCCAAATCTTGTTGGATCTTCTGTGTGAGTGGCTTACAGCATTACCGAAGTGAGCAGCTTTTTCACAAATTGCACATTTTGCCATGTTTACACCTCCTTAAATGCACATTGGATTTTTATATGACAAAATCCATAACGTAAGTATAATAACAAAATAATATATTATTTGCAAGTATAAAATAAATAAATCTTTCAATTTTTCATTAAATGGGTTATACTTGAAGAAATACACAAGGATTTGATGTATTAAAAGCTCACGGAGGTGAATTTATGAATAAAGGTATTATCAGCAATTCTTTGGGAGACGTTATAATCAGTCCGGAAGTAGTGGCTTTATATGCGGGTTCACAGGCAGTAGAATGCTTTGGTATAGTCGGTATGGCTGCTCTTAATATGAGAGACGGTATAGTAAGGCTTTTAAGAAAAGAAAATCTTTCAAAGGGGATAAAGGTTGAAATCAAAGACAACAGAATAAGCGTGAATTTTCATGTCATAGTTTCTTATGGAGTCAGCATCAAGGCTGTATGTGATAACCTTATTGAAAACGTAAAATATAAAATAGAGTCTTTTACAGGCATGCAGGTTGAGGAGATTAATGTGTATGTTGAAGGCGTAAGAGTTATAGACTAAGGAGGACGTAATCTGTGGAGTTAAGACAGATTGATGCTTCGGTGCTGAAAAACGCATTCATTGCGGGTGCGAAAAGCTTGGAAGCAAAAAAAGAATGGATAAATGAACTTAATGTATTTCCCGTTCCGGACGGAGACACGGGAACAAATATGACAATGACTATAATGTCAGCCGCAAAAGAGGTCGCAGCTATAGAAGAGCCGACCTTTGAAAATGTATGTAAGGCTATTTCTTCAGGCTCATTAAGAGGTGCAAGAGGTAACTCCGGAGTAATCTTATCTCAGCTTCTGAGAGGCTTTACAAGAGTTATAAAGGATGAAGATGTTATAGATACTTTCGTACTTGCAAGAGCTATGGAAAAGGGTACGGAAACGGCATATAAGGCGGTTATGAAGCCTAAAGAAGGAACCATACTCACGGTTGCCAAGGGAATGAGCGACAAGGCGCTTGAAATAGCGACCGATGTGGATGACATTTTGGTTTTTGTTCAGACTGTTGTAGATCACGGGGAGTATGTCCTGTCAACAACACCGGACATCCTTCCTGTTTTAAAGCAGGCGGGTGTTGTGGATTCCGGAGGTCAGGGTCTTATGCAGATACTGCGCGGAGTAAGAGCCTTTTTGGAAGGAAAGGAGCTTGACCTTTCGATAGAAGGCGGAGAAAGCGTAAGTGTTGCAAAAAAAGACGTAAACCTTGAAAACATAGACACAGCCGATATAAAATTCGGTTATTGTACGGAATTTATCATAAATCTTGAAAAAGAGGTCGATGAGGACGAAGAGGATAAACTCAAAGACTTTCTTGAGAGTATAGGTGATTCCATAGTATGTGTAGCCGATGACGAGGTTATAAAGATTCATGTCCATACAAACGATCCGGGTCTGGCATTACAAAAAGCTTTAAGCTACGGTTCGTTGTCTAAAATCAAAATAGATAATATGCGTGAAGAGCACAGGGAGAGACTTATAAAGGATTCCTTACAGCTTGCCGCAAAGCAGGCTAAGGAAAGGCAGGAAAAGCACGAAAAACAGGCGGAGCAAAAGGAAGCGGCTTTCATAGGCGTTTTGGTAGGAGAAGGCTTAAAAGAGATATTTGAGGGTATAGGAGTCGATTACGTTATTGAAGGCGGTCAGACTATGAACCCGAGTACCGAAGATATACTCGAGGCTATAGATAAGGTAAACGCAAAAACCGTTTTTGTACTGCCTAACAATAAAAACATTATCCTTGCGGCAAATCAGGCGGCAAGCATATGCGAAGATAAGAAGGTCCTCGTTGTGCCGAGTAAAACCATACCTCAGGGTATAAGTGCCGTGATTAACTATGTTCCGGAACTCAGCCCGGAAGAAAATCTTGAAAATATGATTACCGAGATGAAAAATGTCAAGACACTTTCCGTTACCTATGCGGTAAGAGACACTAACATTGACGGATTTGAAATAGCAAACGGCGATATAATGGGCATAGGAGATGCCGGTATGCTTGCCGTGGGAAAAGAAAAAGAAGAAACAACGATGGAAGCATTGAAAAAGCTTATCGGTGAAGAAAGCGAGCTTGTCAGCATTTACTATGGTGAAGATATGGATGAAGAAAGTGCAAAAAAACTTTGCGATAAGATAAAGGAAAGCTTTAGCGGAGTGGATGTTGAACTTCAGTACGGCGGACAGGCGGTATATTATTACATAATATCGGTGGAGTAGTTTTTGGGGCAGTCCTTTCGGATTGCCTTAAAATTTTGTGAAGGTATGAGAGAAGAAAGTATAGCAAAAATTAAGGGTATAGGGACAAAAACCGAAGCTTTGTTTGAGAAGCTCGGGATTTTTACAATAGACGAGCTTTTAAAGCATTATCCGTACAGATATATGGAATTTGAAGCCCCTACGACAATAAAAGAAGCTATAAAAAACGAAGGGGAGAAGATTACGGTAGAAGCAAAGCCTATAAAGGCTTTTCTTAACAGGTTTTCCGGAAGGTATAAGATTACAAGTACGGTATTGTCCGACCCGGAAACAAATATAGAATGTATCTGGTACAACTCGCCCTTTGTTTCCCATACGATAAAACTCTATAAGACTTATATTTTTTCGGGCTATATAACAAATAAAAGGGGGCATTACGTTCTGGAGCACCCCGTTATATACACAAAAGAAGAGTATGAAAAACTTATAGGAAGCTTGAAACCCGTATATTCGCTTACCAAGGGGCTTAGCAACAAGCTTATGACGAAAAGTGTGGAGGGGGCTTTTTTGCTTGTTTCGGCTGAGGATTATTATGAGTATCTCCCGAAAAAAATACTTGAAAAATACTCCTTGCGGGGACAGTCGGAGGCTATTGAGGGCTTACATTTCCCCAAGGATTATAAGGAGCTTGAGGCGGCAAGAAAAAGAGCGGTTTTTGATGAATTTTTTCAGTTTATATACTATACAAAGCTTGTAAAGAAAAATTCCGTGAATATAGCCTCTAAATACCCTGTAAGCTTTGATAAAGAAGAATCAAATAGCTTGTGCGGGATTTTACCTTTTGAGCTTACCGATTCTCAAAACAAGGTCATAGGCGAAATTATAAGAGATATGAGCTCGGGAAACGTAATGAACAGACTCATTCAGGGTGATGTGGGCTGCGGAAAAACCGTTATAGGAATATTTGCCATGTATGCCTGCTTTGTAAACGGCTATCAGTCAGCCATTATGGCTCCTACCGAGGTTTTGGCAAATCAACATTACAAGAGTCTTACAAAGCTGTTTGAAAAAATGGAAAATCCGCCGAGAATAGCAATGCTTACCGGCTCAATGACAAAAAAGCGGCATGATGAAGTGCATGAAGCCATCCTGAAGCATGAAGTCGATATAGTTGTGGGAACTCACGCTATCATAAGCGAAAAGGTTAAGTTTAATAAGCTTGCTCTTGTGATTACCGACGAACAGCACAGATTCGGGGTAAGGCAGAGGCAAAGCTTTGCGGATAAGGGAGAATATCCTCATATCATGGTAATGAGCGCAACACCCATACCGAGAACTCTTGCCGTGATCTTATACGGAGATATGGATGTTTCCGTGGTCGAGACAAAGCCTCAGGGACGTATACCTATAAAAAATGCGGTTATAAAAAAAGAGGACAGAAAAAAAGCCTATAAGCATATTTTAGGAGAGCTTGAAAAGGGACATCAGGCTTACATTATCTGTGCAATGGTTGAGGAAAGCGAAAATATAGAGGCGGAAAATGTAGTTGAGTATACCGAGATTTTGAAAGAGAATTTTCCCGAAAAGTATAAGATACAGTATTTGCACGGAAAGCTTCCGCAAAGCGCAAAGGATGATATTATGCGTGATTTTGCCGATAAAAAGATTGATATACTTGTTTCGACAACGGTTATTGAAGTGGGTATAGATGTAAAAAATGCCACGGTTATGCTTATTGAGGATGCGCAAAGATTCGGTCTTGCCTCCTTACATCAGCTAAGAGGCAGGGTGGGAAGAAGCGATATACAGTCTTATTGTATTTTTGTACTTACTTCAAACAAGGAAAATGCCAAAAAGAGGATGGACATAATAGGAAGCAGCAATGACGGTTTTTATATAGCAAACGAGGATATGAAGCTTCGAGGTCCGGGAGAACTCTTCGGGATGGCTCAAAGCGGAGATTTCGGCTTCGGTTTGGCAGATATATATAATGATTCAAACACCTTGAAGCTTGCGGCAAAAGCTGTGGAAGAAGTCCTAAATACGGAGCTTGAAGAGAACGAAAAAGAATTATTAAACAGAAAAATAGAAGAATATTCATATAAAAGTTATAAAAAAATGACTTTATAAGCTTGAAAGTATTCATAAGGCTTGATATATTTATATGGAAATTTTAAAATTGATGGGAATTTAAAATATATTAGATTTGAGGAAGGACAATATGTTAGGAGAAAGACAAGGTAATGTGGCAGACGTGCCGCTGACCGGACGCTCGAGGAGAAAAGAAAGAGGTTCTGCGGGAGCGATTATAGGATTTATATTTTTGTTGTTGATACTTATTGCGTTTGCTTTTTATATATACAAGGCATTCACATATAAAACAAAGTTTTTCCCGAATACATTTATAAACGAGATTGATGTTTCCGAAAAAACATCGGCGCAGGTTGATGAATTGATAGACTCCAAGTCAAAACAATATTCCTTGCATCTAAAAACGAGAACGGGTGATTTTTCGGTTTTCGGAAATGACATAGGTCTGAAGATAGAAGCAAATGGTGAAGTCGAGCGTTTATTGACAGGGCAAAATATTTTTACATGGCCTATACATTTAATGAGGAAAAATGAGTTTGATGCGGCTACTTTGGCAAAAATAGATGACGGCAAGTTTGAAGATGTTGTAAATGCTTTAGAATTTCTGGATTCTAAAAAGTTTGTAGATGCCATACCGCCAAAGCTTTCCGATTATATATCCGGAACCGGATACATTATAGAACCCGAGGTAAACGGTACAAAACTTGATATCGCTAAGACAAAAGAATATATAAAACAAGCCGTTATGGATTTAAAGGATGAACTTAATGTTGAAGAGCTCGGAGTTTACGAGGGAGCGGTAATTACCGTGCCTATGGAGGAGCTTGAAGCTCGGATGAATAAACTTAATGTCTATGTAAAATCAAGTGTAAGCTATTCAAAGCTTCCGCCGTTGACGGGAGATACCATAAATACATGGCTTGTCAAGGGGGAAGACGGAAGTGTCACTCTTGATGAGAGCAATATAACAAATTACGTAAAAGAAGTTGCAAATGCTTACAACACGGTTTCCAAGGTAAGAAAGTTTAAAACAAGCTATGACGGTGCAATAGTTGATGTTCCGGCGGGGAATTACGGCTGGAAAATAAACGAAGCGAAGGAAGCGGAAGCCATAAAGCAGGCGATTTCAACCGGTCAGAATATTACAAGAGAACCGGAGTTTGACAAGCAGGCGGCAAGCCTTAGCGATGAAGATTACGGTAACTCGTACATAGAAGTTAATCTTACCGCACAAAGGATGTTTTTGTACAAGGACGGGCAGAAGATTATGGAGAGCGATTTCGTTTCCGGTAATGTTGCAAAAAGACATACGACACCGGCAGGAATATTCGGTCTTACCTACAAACAAAGACATGCCGTGCTTAAAGGTCAGGATTATGCCGCGCCGGTTGATTATTGGATGCCGTTTAACAGAAACATAGGATTTCACGATGCCAAATGGAGATCTCAGTTCGGCGGAGAGCTTTATAAAACAAGAGGAAGTCACGGTTGTATAAATATGCCTCCGGCAAATGCAAAAATTTTGTTTGAGAATATTAATGCCGGCTTCCCGGTAATATGTTATAATCTTGAGGGAACCGCAAGAAAAGGTGCGGGAACTACAATTAAAGCCGTTGAGACGAGAAGCACTCCGGGTGCCGAAACCCCTGCTACAGTTGAAAGTAAGCAAACTGAAACAACAAAGGCAAGTGAGGCACAAAAAACCGAAACAAAGGCAACAACGGCAGGTCCGGATAACGATATCAATAAGACAACGGCAGGTCCCGCAAACGGAACTACGGAGGATGTGTATATCGTACCGGCAAGACCGAAAGGAAATTAATGAGAGTTATTGCGGGAAGTGCCGGACGGCTTAAGCTTGTCACTCCTAAAGGAGATAACACAAGACCGACCGGTGATAAAATAAAAGAAACCTTGTTCAATATGTTGAACTTTGATTTATATGATAAACGTTTTCTTGATTTATTTGCAGGTAGCGGCGGTATAGGCATAGAGGCTTTGAGCAGAGGAGCTTCATTTTGTACCTTCATAGAAAATAATAAAGAAGCCTCATCCTGCATAAAAACAAATTTGGAAACAACAAAATTTTCACATAAAAGTGAGTTGATTTTCTCCGATGTGCTTTCGGGGCTTAAAAGTCTGTCGGGAAGAGGAGAAGAAAGCTTTGATTTTATATTCATGGATCCTCCGTATAATAAGGGTTTGGAAAAAGAGATTTTGGATTTTCTGTATCATACGAATCTCATTTGTGAAACAACAACAGTGATTGCGGAAATGTCAAAAGAGGCTTTGCTTTCTTTTGAAGATATAGGCTTTGAACTTATCAAGGTCAAGGAGTATAAGACAAGTAAACATGTTTTTTTAAGGAGGAAGTTGTAATTGACGACAGCTGTATATCCCGGTAGTTTCGACCCTGTTACGAACGGTCATTTGGATATAATAGAAAGAGCAAGTAAAATATTTGACAAATTGGTTATAGGAGTTTTAAACAATAAACAAAAAAAATCATTGTTTACATCAAAAGAGCGTGTTAAAATGTTAGAAGATGTTACCGGGCATTTAAGTAATGTGGAGGTTTGCTCCTTTGAAGGCTTGCTTATAGACTTTGCTCATATTAAAGAAGCGGGTGTTATAGTAAGAGGACTCAGAGCTATTACGGATTTTGAATATGAGCTTCAAATCTCACAAACAAACAAAGTAATGGCGGCTGATATAGAAACGGTATTTTTCACTACAAACTTGAAATATTCATACTTGAGTTCAAGTATGGTAAAAGAAATAGTAAGCTTCGGCGGAGATATATCCGCATTTGTGGACGATAGGGTTGCTAGGGAGTTAGTTAAAAAATTTAGAGAGGGGCAAAGTAATAATGGCTTTTAAAATAGTTGATATTATAGATGAGATAGAAGGATTTATAGAGAATGAATGTAAGACCGCTTTTATGGACAGGGATAAAGTTTTGGTGGACAGAAACACCTTGCTTGAACTTTTGCAGGAGTTAAGAGACAATATTCCCGAGGAGGTTGCCACCTATCAAAAGGTTATCAGCAACAGAAATGCTATAATAGACAATGCAAAAGCGGAAGCTGACACTATACTTACAAAAGCAAACAGAATGACGGAGCAGCTTGTGGACGAGCATGAAATTATGCAAAAAGCTTATGAAACAGCCAACAAGCTTGTCGATGATGCAAACTCAAGAGCAGCCGAGATTATGGACGGAGCAACGGAGGAGGCAAACAGGATGCTTTCCGCAGCCGTAAAGTATACGGATGATATGCTGGCAAATCTTGAAAGCATTATAAATCACTCCATTGAAAGCTCCACCTCGAGATTCGACCAATATTTAATTACATTAAAGGATAACATGGAAACTGTCAGTAACAACAGATATGAGCTTTCCAAGAGTATTCATTCACAGGATAATAATTAAAACAATTAAGGTGCCCAGGAATAAAAGCCTCGGTGCCTTAATATTTATATAAGATATAAGTGTTTTGACGGTCGTATTGTATTATAAACAGGATTAAGAAAGAATTCAGTATGTTAAGTGAAGATAAATTACCCGAAAAGTATAAAGAGTCGATGAAGGCTTTATTAAAAGATGAATATGATATGTATATAGAAAGTCTCGGTAAAGCTTGCGTTTCGGGTTTGAGAGTGAACACACTCAAAATTGAAAAAGAGAAGCTTCTTGAAATGCTTGATTTAAAGCTGAAAGCGGTACCTTGGACGGATACCGGTTTTTACCTTGAAGAGGATTACAGACTTTCCAAGAGTCCGTATTACTATGCGGGTCTATACTATTTGCAGGAGCCCAGCGCTATGAGTCCCGCCGCCTTGTGCGAGATAAATGAGGGAGACAGGGTTCTTGACCTTTGTGCCGCACCGGGCGGAAAAAGTACACAGATAGCCTGCAAGCTTAAGGGAAGCGGGGTTTTGTTCAGCAATGACGTAAGCAGTTCAAGGGCTAAGGCTCTGCTTAAAAACATAGAGCTTTCGGGAGTTAAAAATGTCGTTATCACCTGTGAAGAGCCTTCAAAGCTTGCCACGGTTTACGAGGGTTATTTTGACAAAATACTCGTTGATGCACCTTGCTCGGGCGAGGGTATGTTCAGAAGAGATGCAGCCGTACTTGCGGCATATCAAAAAAGGGGACCGGAGTATTTTGCTCCTTTGCAGGCAAGTATACTTGACAGTGCGGCAAAGATGTTGAAAAACGGAGGTCAGATAATATACTCAACCTGCACATATTCAAAACTTGAGGATGAGGACAGTATCACAGGATTTTTAGAAAGACATCCCGAGTTTTTCGTCGGAGAACTTCCTATGTATGAGGGTTTTGTGCGATCGGAGTATATAAGATCGGCACTGCGACTTTTTCCGCATAAGCTTGAGGGAGAAGGACATTTTGTGTGTAAGCTCATAAAAAAAGGTGAAGGTCCGACAGATGAGAATAAAAACTATGTAAAGCCCGTAAAGCTTCCGAAATCGGTAAAAGACTTTCTTGCTTTAACGAATATAGATTTTGATGAGAGAAGATTTTACATTAATAACGAATATGTATACTATTTGCCTGAGGATTGCCTGATTGAGAAGTCTTTAAGATATATAAGAACAGGTTTACTGATAGGAAGGACGACAAATAACAGATTTGAGCCTTCACAGGCATTTGCCATGGCTTTAAAGGCTGATGAATGGAAAAAGCCTATAGAACTGTCTTTAAATGATGAGAGAGTAATAAGGTATCTCAAAGGCGAAACGATACAGGCGGATGATGAGGGAAGCGGATACAGGCTTTTGTGCGTGGACGGTTTCCCTTTGGGGTTTGTAAAGCAGGAGACAAATAAGCTCAAAAACAAATATTATAAGGGCTGGAGAATGAATTAATGGCACTTGAAAGATTGGATAAATGCCTGGTTAAGCTGGGAGTAGGTTCAAGAAGCGAAGTAAAGACCTATATTTTAAACGGCAGAGTGAAAGTTAACGGATTGGTTGTAAACAGACCGGAAACAAAGGCGGACAGCTTAAAGGATGTGATAAACTTTGACGGTAAAAACTTTGCTCTTGAAGAATTTGTCTATTATATAATAAATAAGCCGAAGGATTGTATATGCGCCCTCAAAGACAATAAGCACAAGACGGTTATGGAGTATCTGGATGACAGGAGAAAAGGACTTGTTCCCGTGGGCAGACTTGACATAGACACGGAGGGACTTCTTCTTATAACTGATGACGGGGCGCTTAATCACAGGCTTCTTTCACCTGCTCACCATGTGCCGAAGGTATACTATGCCCTAATAGAGGGGAGTTTGCCGGAGGATGCGGCGGATAAATTCTTGGAAGGAATAGAGCTTGATGACGGACCTACAAAACCGGCATATTTGAAGATTATAGAAAAAAACTCCGAAGGTGCAAAGGTCGAGCTTACAATAAGCGAGGGACGCTTCCATCAGGTGAAAAGAATGTTTGCGGCTCTTTCCTGCAAGGTAGTTTATTTAAAACGAACAGCTTTTGCGGGAATTATTTTGGATGAAAACGAACTTAAACCGGGAGAATACAGGAAACTTACAAAGGAGGAGACGGACGCCTTAAAAGCGTTTTAGATTTATGGAAATAAAAGCATGTTTATTTGATTTGGACGGTACTCTTGTTGATTCTATGTGGATGTGGCCCGAAATAGACAGGGAATATCTTGCAAGATTCGGCATAGAGTATAGGGAGGACATAGATAAGGACATTGCCGGAATGAGCTTTACAAATACGGCTAAGTACTTTAAAGAAAGATTTAGAATAAAGGACAGTATAGAAAAGATAAAAGCGGATTGGGAAGAAATGAGCCTACATAAGTATGCCAATGAGGTGAGACTTAAAAAAGGAGCCTTGGAATTTCTCAAAAGTCTCAAAGAAAAAGGTATAAAGACAGGCATAGGGACAAGTAACGGAAAAGCCATGGTGGACGCTGTAGTACGTTCTTTGGGGCTTGATATGTATATAGACCATATAATTACAAGCTGTGAAGTAAAAAATTCAAAGCCGGCTCCGGACATTTATATAGAGCTTATGAAAAAATTTGATACTTTGCCGGAACATTGCCTTGTGTTTGAAGATATTCCCGCAGGAATTATGGCGGGAAAGAGTGCAGGAATAACCACTTTTGCGATGGAGGACGATTTTTCGGCAAAAGACAGGCATGAAAAGATGAAGCTTGCGGATTACTATATTGAAGACTTTATGCAGGTTTATGAGCATATAAAATTTTAGTTATAAAGAGTTGTTATGAGAAGTTTAATTGTAGGAGATAACGAAAAAAATCAAAGACTTGACAAACTTTTGCTTAAATACCTTGATTCGGCACACTCTTCTTTTGTGTACAAAATGCTCAGAAAGAAGAATATTACCCTGAACGATAAAAAAGCGACGGGAAACGAAAGGCTTGAAAAAGGAGACGAGATTAAGCTTTGGCTTTCGGAAGAAACCTTGGAGAAATTTATCTCAAAAAATAAAATAATGACGGAAAACAAAACTTTGACATCGGAGTTCAAGTTTGAAAAAGAACTCATAATATATGAGGATGATAATGTTCTTCTTTACAATAAACCGGTAGGACTGCTTTCGCAGAAGGCGAAGAATGACGATGTTTCTTTAAATGAACTTTTTATCGAATATCTTTTGAAGGAAGGCAAGATTTCCGGACAAAGTCTTAAAACTTTTAAACCGTCCGTGTGCAACAGACTTGACAGAAACACTACAGGTATTATTGTTTTGGGAAAGAGTCTTCTCGGTTTGCAAACCATAAACAAGATGATACATGACAGAAGTATAAAAAAATATTATCTGTGTATAGTGAAGGGAAAGCTTTCAGGGAAAAAACATATAAAAGCATGGCTTTACAAGGATGAAAAAACGAATAAAGTCAAAGTGGATGACAAAGAGTTTAAAGATGCAAGATATATAGAAACGGAGTATGAGGCACTTTATGCCGACGATGAAAAAAGTCTTTTGAAGGTCAATTTACTTACGGGAAGAACACATCAGATAAGAGCACATTTGGCATATATAGGACATGAAATTTTGGGAGACCCTAAATATGCAAAAAGGGATAATAAAGCTTTAAATACTCAGCTTTTGCATTCCTATGAGCTGTTTGTCCCCGAAATCGAAGGAATGGAAAATTTCGGCAACAGACTTTACAGAGCGGATGTGCCCAAGATATATAAGGAGATAATGAAAAATTACAGATGGGAACTTGGAAATCAAGAGGCTTAAGGGGTTCGGGTCTGGAAGAGCTTATAAATATAGCGAATGAAACCTACAGAGAAAAAGGGCTTGCTTTAGTTCAGAAAATCCCCACACCTATCACCCCCATAGAGATAGAAAATAAAACAAAAAGAATAACCTTGGCTTATTTCAATCAAAAGTCTACGGTGGATTATATAGGTGTGGTGCAGGGAATTGCGGTATGCTTTGATGCAAAAGAATGCAGCGGTACGGGGTTTTCACTTGCAAATATTCATTTGCATCAGTATAAGTTTATGGAAGAGTTTGAAAAGCAGGGCGGAATTTCTTTTTTAATAATAAATTTTATAAAAAAAGGAGAGATATATTATCTCAGTTTCAGCAGATTAAAAGAGTTCTGGGAGAGAAGTTTAAGCGGGGGAAGAAAAAGCTTTACTTATGATGAGCTGGGGGGTGAAATTTTGATTCGTTCCCAAAAAGAAGTTTTTTTACATTATTTGGAAGCCCTGAGTGAAGATTTGTTAAGCAGACAGAAAGAGGAAATTTAGATGAGAGAGCTTGCTCTTAGCGAAGATATACTTATGAGTGCTGATAAACCCGCAAGATATATAGGCGGAGAATTAAACAGCAGAGATAAAAATTTGGACGAGGTGGATATACGTTTCGTAATGTGTTTTCCGGATGTCTATGAGATAGGAATGAGCCATATAGGCATGCAGATTATTTATGATTATCTGAACAGGAGAGAAGATACCTTTTGTGAAAGGCTTTTTTCACCTTGGGTGGATATGGACAAAGTTCTCAGAAAAGAGGACATAGCTCTTTTTTCTTTGGAGAGTCAAAAGCCTGTAAAGGATGCGGATTTTCTCGGTATAACCTTGCAGTATGAAATGTGCTACACAAATATTTTGCAGATTCTCGACCTTTCAAAAATACCTTTGGAGGCGGCAAACCGTAGCGAGGAAGACCCTATAGTCATAGGAGGAGGACCTTGCTCATACAATCCCGAGCCTTTGGCTGAGTTTTTCGATATTTTTTATATAGGAGAGGGAGAGGTTGTCTATTACGAGCTTCTCGACCTCTATAAGAGCTTTAAAAAGGCGGGAAAATCAAGGAAAGAGTTTTTAAGAGCCGCGGCAAAGATAGAGGGTATGTATGTTCCCATGTTTTACAGAGAGGAATATAACGAGGATAAAACGCTTAAGTCTTTTACACCCATATATGAAGATGTACCGGCTGTCGTGCACAGACAGGTGGTCAGCAATATGGACAGCGCCACTTTCATAGCAAAGCCTGTAGTTCCTTTTATAAAGGTTACTCAGGACAGAGTTGTGCTTGAAATAATGAGGGGTTGTATAAGGGGATGTCGTTTTTGTCAGGCGGGAAATGTATACAGACCTCAAAGGGAGCACAGCCTTCAATATTTAAAGGATTATGCCATACGCTTACTTGATATTACGGGGGCAGAGGAGATAAGCTTAAGCTCTCTCAGTTCTTCCGATTACAGTAAGCTTGCCGAGCTTTTGGATTTTTTGATTGAGTATACAAGCGACAAGGGAATTAATATATCCCTGCCTTCACTGCGTATAGATGCTTTTTCTCTGGATATTATGAAAAAAGTGCAGGATGTAAAGAAGAGTTCTCTTACCTTCGCACCGGAAGCCGGAAGTCAAAGACTTAGAGACGTTATAAACAAAGGCTTACATGAGGAAGATATTTTAGGCGGATCAATGGAGGCGTTTAAGGGCGGCTGGAACAAGGTTAAGCTTTATTTTATGCTGGGACTTCCTACGGAGACCGAAGAGGATATGAGAGCCATACCCGAGCTTTGTGAAAAAATAGCAAGGGAATATTACAGTATTCCGAAAGAGGAAAGAGTGGGTAAGGTTCAGATAACGGCAAGTTCTTCGTTTTTCATTCCTAAGCCTTTTACACCCTTCCAGTGGGCTACTATGTTCAGAAAAGAAGATTATCTTAAAAAAGCGTATTTTGTTAAAGATAATTTTAAGGAGCAGCTTAATAAAAAAAGTATGAAATACAATTACCATGAGGCGGATGTAACCGTACTTGAAGGCGTAATGGCAAGAGGAGACAGAAGGGTTTCAAAGGTTATAAAAGAGGCATATAAAAACGGAGCCTTGTATGATTCATGGTCTGATTATTTTAAGGATGAGATTTGGCAGGAAGCCTTTAAAAGCTGCGGACTGGATATAGAGTTTTATACCTTAAGGCAAAGAGAGATTGATGAGCTCTTTCCTTGGGACTTCATCGACTGCGGAGTAAACAAGGAGTTTCTTATAAGAGAATGGAAAACGGCACTTGCAAGTAAGGAATCTCCTAATTGCAGACAAGCCTGCCTTGCCTGCGGAGCGAGAAAATATAAGGGAGGAGTTTGCTTTGAAGGTAAGAATTAAGTTTTCAAAGACAGGAAACATGAGGTTTATAGGGCATCTTGACATAATGCGTTACTTTCAAAAAGCCATGCGAAGGGCAAAGATTCCTATAAAATACTCGGAAGGATTTTCGCCTCATCAAATTATGAGCTTTGCCTCTCCTCTCAGTATGGCGGTAGAGGGCTACGGAGAGTATATGGATATAGAGCTTAGAGAGGGTGAGAGTATAAGCTCCGAAGAGGCGGTAAAGGCTTTGAATGAAAACATGTGCGAGGGTATGAAGGTATTAAGCTTCTTAAAGCTTGACGATAATGCTAAAAATTCCATGTCTATAATAGACAGTGCCGATTATATGATGGTTTTAAAATCGGATGATGAAGCTTTGGTAAATTCGTTTTACGAAAGGCTTTCGGGGTATATAGAAGAGCTCTTGAAAAAAGAAAGCATATTTGTGGAAAAGAAGTCAAAGGACAGCATAAAAGAGGTCGATATAAAGGGACTTATAAATACACTGAACTGTGAAATAGAAAAAGGCAAGCTTTGTATTTTTATGAATGTCGGAGCGGGAAGCAGCAACAACTTAAAGCCCGAGCTTGTTCTTAAAGCATTAAAAAATATGGGTGCCGAGGATATAACGGAAACGGGATTTAAGCTTAAAAGGCTTGATTTATATGCAAAGGGGCATAAGAGATTGGATGAGTACGGAGAAGAAATCATGTAAACTGGTTGTAGCCGACCTGTCCTTTTATACAAAAAAAGAGAGTAATGAGAAGCTTCTTGTTTTGTATGAAAATGATAAGGTAAGGGATTTAAGTATTGTCGCAAATGAGGGGATGCTTCTAAATTCCGTCCATGCGGCAAAGGTAAAAAATATAAACAAAAATATAGATACGGCCTTTTTGGAAATTGAAAGAAAAAGCGTAAGGGAAATCGTCTATTATAGCCTGAAAAGCAATAAAAGACACATATTCCTTAATAATAAAAAAGATGAGATAATACATGAAGGCGACGATGTTTTGGTTCAAATAACAAAAGAGGCGGCAAAAACAAAGCAGGCAAGCGCGAGCTGTCACATAGCCTTAAGCGGTGTCTTTTGTGTGCTGAGTCTCGGTACGGGAGAGCTTAAGTTTTCAAGTAAAATAAAGGACAGGGAGTTTAAAAGAAGCTTCGAGGGCTTTCTACTCTCAAATACAAGCGTGGATTTCAGACAGGGCATTAACATAACAATCAGAACAGCCGCATATACGGAAAATGATTTTTTACCCGTTTTGGAGGAGATTAAAAGGCTTAGTTTAAAACTTTTCAACTTGACGGACAAAAGTAGGTATGTGAGTGCCCCGAAAGAGCTTGTATCGGGAGAAAATCCCATACACAGATTTATAAAGGCATATTACAGAGAACTTGGAGAAATAATCTGTGATGAGGAAAGACTTGCGGACGAGCTTAGAGGTGCGGAGGCTTTAAGAGAGCTTTCAGGCATCTCGGAACTTGAAATAAAGGCATATAAGGATACGGCTCTTGCACTTTACAAGCTGTATTCTTTAGAGAGTCTTTTGGAAAATCTTCTTTCAAAAACGGTTTGGCTTAAGTCGGGGGCTTATCTTGTAATAGAATATACGGAGGCGTTGAGCGTTATAGATGTAAATACGGGGAAAAACTCCGGCAAAAAAACAAGCGAAGAAACGATTTTTTTGACCAATAAAGAAGCGGCTCTGGAAAGTGCAAGACAAATAAGGCTCAGAAACATTTCGGGTATAATACTTATAGATTTCATCAATATGGAAGATAAGAAAAAACGAGAGGTCTTGTTGGATATACTTAACAAAGAGTTTGAAAAAGACAAGCAAAAAGCAAAAGCTCTTGATTTTACAAGTCTTGATCTGGCTCAAATAACTAGACAGAGACTGGGAAAATCTTTATGGGAAACATTAAATAATATCAGGAGGTAGAAAATGAGTATAAGAGTTGAGGATTTCGGTTTAACAAAAAAGGGAGAAAAGACAAGTAAAATCCTTTTGACAAATAAGAAGGGAAATACGGCGGCATTTATAGATTTCGGCGCTATATGGAGCAATATGTTCATAAAGGATAAAAACGGTAAAGTAAAGGATGTCGTTCAGGGCTTTGACGATATTGCGGGCTATGAATACAATAAGCCGCATTTGGGATCCCCTATAGGACGATATGCAAACAGAATTTCAAATGCCGAAATAAACATTGACGGAGTAAAGTACGAGCTTGAAAGAAATAAGGGAGTTCATAACCTGCATTCAGGTATGGATTACTGGGATAAACGTATGTGGAGCTTTGAAACCTTCAGTGATGAAAACGGAGACAATGTTGTTTTCAAGCTTTTCAGTCCGGATCTGGATCAAGGCTTTCCGGGAAATGCCGATGTGAGCATAAAATATACTTTTAATGATGAGGATGCTTTAATGATAAGCTATGATTTCATTTCGGATAAGAAAACGGCGGTAAATCTGACAAATCACGCATACTTTAACCTTGAAGGCACGGACAGCAAAAGTATTTTAAAACAGATTGTAAGTATAAATGCGAACAGCTATAACTTTTTGGATGCTGACAGCGTAGCTACCGAAATAATAAGAAAGGTTGAAGGAACACCTCTTGATTTCAGAAGCCCGAAGGCTATAGGAAAAGATATAGATGCGGACTTTGATTCCCTGAATACGGCAGGAGGCTATGACCAAAACTTCATCATAAACGATGAGGTAAAGGAGAACTGTCACGGGCTTAAAAAGGCAAGTGATGCCTTTTCACCGGAAACGGGAATATTTATGGAGGTATTTACCGATTTGGAGGGAGTTCAATTTTATACCGCAAACGGACTTGAGGTCGAGATGGCAGGTAAAAACGGACATTTCTACTCACCGAGAAGCTCATTCTGCTTTGAAACGGGACACCTTCCAAATGCCGTAAATATAAGCTCCTTCCCAAGCCCTCTTGTTGAGGCGGGTAAGGCATACAACACAAAGACAGTATATAAATTCAGTATTTTGGAGAATTAATGAAAAAGCTTTTTATAGCGGAAAAACCGAGTGTTGCGGCGGAATTTGCATCCGCTTTGGGAATGAGTGCAAAAAGAGGTAACGGATTTATCGAAGATGATAATTATGTTATAACATGGTGTGTGGGACATCTGGTAACAATGTCCTACCCGGCTGCCTACGATGAAAGATACAAAAGCTGGAGCCTTGAAACCCTGCCTTTCTTACCTAAGAAATTCAAATATGAAATTGTGCCTGCCGTAAAAAAGCAGTTTAATATTGTTAAAACGCTTCTTAACAGGGAAGATGTCAGCCATATATATATCTGTACCGACTCGGGAAGGGAGGGAGAATATATATACAGACTGGTTGATGATATGGCGGGTGTAAGAGACAAAATCCGCTTAAGAGTATGGATAGATTCTCAGACCAAGGAAGAAATACTGAGGGGTATAAAAGAAGCGAAGGACTGGAAGGAATATGACACTTTGGCTGACAGCGCTTACCTGAGAGCCAAAGAGGACTACCTTATGGGAATTAATTTTTCCAGACTTTTGACACTTAAATACGGGTCGGCTATAGGAAGCATACTTAAAAGGGAGAGAACCGTTTTAAGTGTGGGAAGAGTAATGACCTGTGTTTTAGGTATGGTGGTAAGGCGTGAAAGAGAAATAAGAGATTTTGTGAAAACACCTTTTTACAGAGTGTTTGTAAATCTTTCCAAAGACGGTTTTAACATCGAAGCCGAGTATAAGGCGGTAAAAGCTTCAAGATATTTTGAAAGCCCTCTGCTTTATAAAGAAAACGGTTTTAAAGATAAAAATACGGCAGAAGCCTTTATTGAGGATTTAAAAGCTTATATCGCAAAGGGGAATACGGCAAAGCTTGCCAAGACGGAGACTAAAAAAGAGATTAAAAATCCTCCTCTTTTATATAATCTTGCAGAGCTTCAAAACGAGTGCTCAAAAATGTTTAAGATAAGTCCGGACAAGTGTCTAAAGACGGTTCAGGACTTGTATGAGGCAAAGCTTGTCACTTATCCGAGAACGGATGCCAGAGTTTTATCTACGGCTGTGGCAAAAGAAATCACAAAAAATATAAAGGGACTTTCATCTCTGCCTGAATTTACAAAGGTATGCGAGTATATTGTCACGAATGAGAAATATAAAAATATTTCAAAGACGAAATATGTAAATGACAAGCTTATTACGGATCATTATGCCATAATACCTACGGGAGTTACGGGAGCGGCATTACAGAAGGCTGACAGCCTGCAAAAGTCCGTATATAATCTTATATGCAAAAGATTTTTAAGCATTTTTCTTCCGCCTGCGGAGTACAAGAAGTATACTCTTGATATAGAGATAGATAAGGAGCATTTTTTTGCTTCTTATAAGCTTTGCGTGAACGAGGGCTACCTGTATCTGTACAGAAAAAAAGAAAATACGGATGCGGACGAGAATGAAGAAAGTAAGGAACAGGATATAAGTAATCCCGAATTTGTAAAAATGCTGGGAGAATTGAAAAAGGGTGCCGAGCTTGAAGCCCAAAATTTTTACATAAAAGAGGGAGAAACCTCTCCGCCCAAAAGGTATTCCTCGGGTTCAATGATACTTGCGATGGAAAATGCGGGACAGCTTATAGAGGATGAAGAACTGAGAGCCACCATAAAGGGCTCGGGAATAGGTACAAGTGCCACAAGAGCCGAGATTTTAAAAAAACTTGTGACTATAGAGTATCTGAACTTAAATAAAAAAACTCAGACCGTTACTCCAAGCTTATTGGGCGAAATGGTTTATGAGGCGGTCTTCCTTTCAATCAAGCACCTTTTAAATCCCGAGCTTACAGCAAGCTGGGAAAAAGGGCTTACCTATGTGTGGGAAGGAAGTATAAAAAGTGATGAGTATATGCAAAAGCTTGAAAATTTTGTTGCCGGAAGAACCCAAAATGTTAAAAATCTTAATAATGCCTATGTTTTAAGGGATGCATACGAAAAAATTCAAAAGGCATATAAGTAAAGGATGGACTATGAAAAAAGAAGAGGCAAAAATAAGCAGGCTGTACAGCCTTGAAAACACAATAGCAAAGGATTTGTTTGAGCAATACGAGTATCCGTGGGAGGTGCTTGAACATATAGGGGAGTATATAGTAAAGCTCGGTAAGACTCTGCCTTTAGAAGAGTATGATTTTACAGAGCCGGATATCTGGATACATAAAAGTGTGAAGATACCGCCCACCGCAAGTATTACGGGACCTTGCATAATATGTGAAGATGCCGAAATAAGACATTGCTGTTTTATACGCGGTAAGGTAATAATAGGAAAAGGAGCCGTAGCGGGAAATTCATGTGAGTTTAAAAATTCCATACTTTTCGACAAGGTTCAGACACCTCATTATAATTATGTGGGAGATTCCGTTCTCGGATATATGTCACACATGGGAGCCGCAAGTCTTACAAGCAATGTGAAAAGCGATAAAAGTCTTGTAGTTATCAAGTTTGACGATGTTAATGCAGAAACGGGACTTAAAAAATTCGGAGCCATGATAGGAGATAAGGTTGAAGTGGGGTGCGCAAGTGTGCTGAATCCGGGAAGCGTAATAGGCAAAGAAAGCAATATCTATCCTCTGTCAAGCGTAAGAAAACCTGTAAACGAAAAAAGCATATATAAAAATGCCGGCGAAATAGCAAGGAAACGATAGTGTAAATTTACATTTACTATTTCTTATGATATAGTTGTCGTAGAATAATATTTTATAAGGGGAGGTACATTATGAACATCAGAGAACAAAGAGAACAATTGGAAAGCCTTATGCTCTCGCCTTACGCTTCCTTCAGTGCAAAAACACTGGGCAGGGACAGGGAGGAAAAGCTGTGTGATGTACGCCCCGAGTATCAAAGAGACAGGGACAGGATATTACATTCAAAGGCTTTCAGGAGAATGAAGCACAAAACGCAGGTTTTCCTTGCTCCCGAGGGAGATCATTACAGGACAAGGCTTACACATACCTTGGAGGTGTCTCAGATAGCAAGAACCATAGCAAGGGCATTAAGACTTAATGAAGACCTCACGGAGGCGATTGCATTGGGTCATGATTTGGGACATACAGCATTCGGGCATGCGGGAGAGGCTGCTCTTAATGAGGTATGTCCTTTAAAGTTTTCTCATTATGAGCAGAGTGTAAGAGTTGTGGAATTTCTTGAAAAAAACGGTAAAGGTTTAAATCTGACAAAGGAAGTAAGGGACGGGATACTGAACCACAGAACAAGCGGAAAACCTAAGACCTTGGAAGGCGCCATAGTGAGGCTGTCCGATAAGATTGCCTATATTAACCATGATATAGACGATTCCATCAGAGCAAAAATGTTTAAAGAGGAAGATTTGCCGGAGGAGTTTACAAGCATACTGGGTCACAGTGTAAGGCAAAGGCTGGATACTTTGGTTCATGATGTTATAATAAGCTCCGCAAACAAACCCGAAATAAGTATGTCGGATACGGTCTATTCCACTATGATGAACTTGAGAAAATGGATGTTTAAACATGTTTATCTTAACGAAACAGCAAAATCCGAAGAGGGGAAGGCGAAGGACATATTAAAGATTTTGTACGGGTATTATATGGATAATATCGGAAAACTGCCTGTTGAATATCGCTATTACATAGAGGAACTGGGAGAAAAAAAAGAAAGAGTAGTTTGTGACTACATTGCGGGTATGACGGACAGCTATGCTGTTGAAACCTTCAGTGAGATTTTCATACCTAAGCAGTGGAAGGTGTAGATGATGTATTTTTCAGAGGACTTTGTAGAAGAGGTCAGAAGTAAGAATGATATAGTCGATGTCGTATCTTCATACGTAAGAATGCAAAAAAAAGGCAGCAATTTTGTGGGTTTATGCCCTTTTCACAGTGAAAAAACGGGCTCGTTTTCCGTATCTCCGCATAAGCAGATATATTATTGCTTCGGTTGTCATAAGGGCGGAAATGTTATAAAGTTTATGATGGATTACGAAAATTACAGCTTTCCGGAAGCGGTGAAAAATCTTGCTCTTAGGGCAGGTATGAGTCTGCCGGAGGAAAGCGGTGAGGAATATTCCGGAAAGTCGGATATAAAGGTAAAGCTTCAGGAAATAAATAAATTGGCTGCTACTTACTTTTATCATCAGCTCGGAGCAAAGCAGGGAGAAAGAGCAAAACAATATTTTTTAGACAGAGGTTTGACGGAAAGAACTATTACCGGCTTCGGACTCGGCTATTCGAATAAAATAAGTGATGATTTGTATAAATATTTAAAGTCAAAAGGCTATGATGATGATATACTTAAAGAAAGCGGACTTGTCAGCATAGAAGAAAGAGGAGCCAGAGACAAGTTTTTTAACAGAGTGATGTTTCCCATATTGGACAATAACAACAGAGTTATCGCCTTCGGCGGAAGAGTTCTCGGAGAGGGACAGCCGAAGTATCTTAATTCTCCGGAAACAAAGCTTTTTGACAAAAGTAAAAGCTTATATGCCCTCAATTTTGCAAGGCTCAGTAAAAAGGACTTTTTTATACTTTGCGAGGGCTATATGGATGTTATTGCCCTGCATCAGGCAGGCTTTACAAATGCGGTTGCGGCTCTCGGAACGGCACTTACCGTAAGCCATGCTTTGCTGCTTAAAAGATATGCCGCTAAGCTTGTTTTATGTTTTGACAGCGACAGTGCGGGTGTCAATGCAACGAAAAGAGCTTTGCCCATCTTAAGGGATGCAGGTATCAGTGTAAAGATATTAAATCTCAGTCCATATAAAGATCCGGATGAGTTTATAAAAGCCCTCGGAAACGATGAGTTTGAAAAAAGACTTGAAAATGCGAGAAATTCTTTCCTGTGGGAAATAGAGATTTTACAAAAAAGTTATGACCTTAACGATCCCGAAATGCAGACAAATTTTCATACGGAAACGGCAAAAAAGCTTTGCGAATTTCCAAGAGGGCTTGAAAGGGACAACTATGTTCATGCAGTCTCAAGAGAATTTATGATAAAGTATGAAGATTTAAAAAATCTGGTTGACAGTCTGGAAAGAGGAGTAAACGTAAAAAAAGAGATACAGGAAAATAAGAATAAAAAGTTTATCAAAAAAGAGGATAAGCTTTCAATCGGAAAAGCATTGCTTTTAACGTGGCTTGTTGAGGATAACAGCCTCATTGAAAAGGTAAGGAGCTATATTTCTCCCGAGGATTTGGGGGAGGCTTTATATACGGAGATATTGCAAAAAATATACGAAGAATATGACAATGGTTCGTTAAGTCCGGCAAAAATAATAAACTTTTATATAGATGACGAGAATAAAGCGGAAACGGTCGCAAAATTGTTTAATACGAACTTGAATAATGACATCACAAGTGACGATAAGAAAATTGCATTAACGGAAACTATTGTTAAGATTAAACAGGCTGCTTTGGATGAGAAGAGCAGACAGGTTACAGATGCCAATGAGCTTATGCGTATACTTAAAGAAAAACAGGAGCTGAACAATCTGAAGATAAGCCTTGATTAGGGGGAGATTATGGACGGCAAAGAAAGCGCACGGAATGAATCGGATACGGAACTTGTGATAGATCTGCAAACTGAGGAAGATAAGCGGGAAAACGAGTACGAGTTTGATATTTCCTTAGATGAAGAGGAGCTTCTTCTTTCGGATGAAGATTTTTTTGAAGCGGAAATAAATGAACTTGAAGAAATAAATGAACTTGAAGAACTGAATTGTGAGACGGATCTTTCGCAGGATTTGAGTGTTGATGACCCTGTAAGAATGTATTTAAAAGAAATAGGAGCCATTCCTCTCTTAAGCAGCAAAGAGGAAAGCGAGGTTGCCATGAATATTCGTTCGAACAACAAGGAACTTGCGCAGTATTCAAAGCACAAGCTTGCGGAGTCCAATTTGAGGCTGGTTGTGAGTATAGCAAAAAGATATATAGGCAGGGGCATGAGTTTTTTGGATCTTATTCAGGAGGGAAATGTAGGCTTACTTAGGGCTGTAGATAAGTTTGACTATGAAAAAGGCTTTAAGTTTTCAACTTATGCCACATGGTGGATAAGGCAAAGCATTACGAGGTCCATAGCCGACCAGTCAAGAACCATACGCATACCCGTGCACATGGTGGAAACCATAAACAAGATTATAAGAATGCAAAGACGGCTGGTTCAGGAGCTGGGGCGTGAACCGAGCGACAGAGAGCTTGGAGAAAGGTTCGGTTTGCCGGAAAGAAGAATCAGGGAAATTTTGTCGATGTCTCAGGAGACAATTTCAATGGAGACACCTATAGGTGAAGAGGACGATTCGCATTTAGGAGATTTTTTACAGGATGAAAAGCTTAAATCTCCCGAAGATATGGCTACAAGACAGCTTTTGCGTGACCATGTTCTAAAAGTAATATCCACACTCAGTGACAGGGAAAGAAAGGTAATAATAGCCAGATTCGGAATAATGGATTCAAAACCCAGAACCTTGGAGGAGGTCGGGAAAATGTTCGGAGTTACAAGAGAAAGGATAAGGCAGATAGAGGCAAAATCCTTAAGAAAGCTTAGAAATCCGAGTAAATCAAACAAATTAAAAGACTTTTTGGAGGAATAGACTTGAAATTATCTAAGAGACTGGAGTGCATAGCCGGTTTTGTGAGTACGGGAGGTACTCTTGCCGATATAGGAACGGATCACGGTTTCATACCCATTAAGACGGTGCTTGAAAGCAAGGTGAAAAGAGCTCTCGCTATGGATGTGAGAAAAGGTCCCTTGGAAAAAGCGAAAATCAATATCAGGCAGTACGGTCTGGAGGATAAAATTGAGACAAGGCTGTCCGACGGTTTGGATAAGCTTAATGAGGGTGAAGCCGAAACGGTGCTTATTGCCGGCATGGGCGGAGAGCTTATTGCGGATATACTGAAAAGGGGGGACAGACTTAAATTCTCCGTTAAAGAATATATTTTAAGTCCTCATTCGGAATGGTTCAAACTAAGAGCTTTTTTAAGAAGCAATTCATATAGGATAATAAGTGAAGATATGCTCGTTGACGAGGGAAAATACTATCTTATAATTAAAGCGGTATATGATGAAGGTTGTATAAAAGAAAGTGAAGAAAAGTACGATTTATATGGGAAATATCTCATAGAAAACAAAAATCCCGTGTTAAAGGCTTATCTTGACAGAGAGCTTGGCTTAAAGATTAATATTTCAGATACTCTGAAAAATGTTTCGGAGAGTGAAAATGCAAGAGAAAAGAAGGAAAGTATACAGAAAGAAATCGAACTTATAAAGGAGGTGCTCTATGAAATGCAGTGACATACTTGCAAGATTGGAAGATATATTGCCTTGTGAAAAGGCTTTATCATGGGACAATGTAGGCTTACTGGCGGGGCGAGGTGATAAGGAAGTGAAGAGAATTCTACTGGGTCTGGATCTCACCAACGGTATGCTCAAAAAAGCCGTAGAAAAGAAGGCGGATCTTATTATTACTCACCATCCTTTGATATTTTCGGGAATTAAAAGTATCAATGATGAAACTGTTCTCGGAAGGAAGCTTTTAAAGCTGATTCATAATGATATTTCTTATATAGCCATGCATACCAACTATGATGTCTGTAAAAATTGTATGGCTGATATCAGTGCCTCTTGTTTGGGGCTTCAAAATACGGAGGTTCTCTCGGAAACTTCGGAGCAAAACGGAGAAGTCGTGGGTGTGGGAAAAATAGGAGAGCTTAAGGAAAAGATGAGTCTGATAGGGATTTCAAATTTGGTGAAGGAAAGATTCGATACAGAAGCTCTCATTGTTTACGGAAATTTGGATGATAAATTTGATAGGCTGGCAATTTCTCCCGGTTCGGGTAAGGGAATGTATAAGGAGGCGCTTAAAAAGGATGTACATTTGCTTATTACCGGTGATATCACTCATCATGAGGGTATAGATGCTTATGAAGCGGGAGTAAGCATAATAGATGCGGGACATTATGCCGTTGAAAAGATTTTTATTAAGGACATGAAAGAGAAGCTTGAAACATTTTGCGACGGATTTGAAATTTTTACTTACTATGAAGAGCTTAGGAGGTTTATATAAAGTCAGGATGGATAAGAGAAAAAGAGAGAGAAGTGCGACTATACTTATATTTAAAGCTTTTCTGGATCTGTACGGGAAGGAGTATCTGAATAAGGTCGAGATAGAATTCTCAACGGGAAACGGAGTATATTTCAGGACGGGCTTTCCCGTAACGGAGGGCATACTTGAAGGAGTAGAGCTTTATGTTAAGGATATAATTGAAAATAATGAAAGTATAGAGAAATGCTCTATGAGAACGGAGGCCGCCATAGAGTTTTTTTCTTCCATGGGCTATGAGGACAAGGTAAAGCTCTTAACCTACAGAAGAAGTTCATGGATCAATGTTCATGAGTTTTTCGGCTACAGGGATTATTTCTACGGTTCTCTTGCAAAAAAGACCGGAGAAATAGGAGATTTTAAGCTGGAAAAATACAGAGACGGCTTTGTGCTTATCGTTCCGGAGGAGGACGGTGCCCCGGCACCCGATTTTGTACATAATGAAAAGGTGCATGACAAGCTTGAAGAGGATGATACCTATCTTAGCAACATAGGTATAAACAGTGTGGCGGATATAAATGAGTTTTTACTTAAGCAAAAGACCAACGAGCTTATACTTGTGCAGGAAGCCTATATGGAAAAAAAGATAGGGGATGTGGCAAATAAGGTTTTGGAAAAGGGGAAAATCAAGTTTGTAATGATTGCCGGTCCTTCGTCTTCGGGTAAAACCACTTTTTCCAAGCGTTTGGCTGTACATCTTAAGGCTAACGGTCTGTGTCCTCATACCATAGAGGTTGATAATTACTTTAAACGCAGAGTGGATACACCGAAAAATCCCGACGGAACTTATAATTTTGAGACTATAGAAGCCTTGGATGTTGAAAAATTCAATGAAGATATGCTTGCTCTCATAAGGGGAGAGGAAGTGGAAACACCTCGTTTTAACTTCATTACCGGAGAAAGAGAGTATAAGGGAGATTTTTTGAAGCTTTCCGAAAATGATATTCTTGTTATAGAGGGTATACATTGTCTCAATGATAAGATGAGTTATAGGCTTGACAAGGAGCTGAAATTTAAAATCTATATAAGCGCTTTGAGCAGTCTTAATATAGACAAGCATAACAGAATAGCGACAACCGATTTGCGTTTAATCAGAAGAATGGTGAGAGATGCAAGAACGAGAGGAGCTGATGCGAAAAAAACGATTTCCATGTGGAAAAGTGTAAGAAAGGGTGAGGAAGAGTATATTTTCCCTTTCCAAAATGATGCCGATATAGTATTCAATTCGGCTCTTTGCTACGAGCTTCCCGTTTTAAAAACTTACGTGGAGCCTTTGCTTTTCAGTGTTGAAAGGGGTAGCAGCGAGTATGAAGCGGCAAAGCGTCTGCTTAAATTTTTGGACTATTTCCTTGTCATTCCGAGTGACAGCATACCTAACAATTCTATTATAAAAGAATTTATAGGCGGAAGTTGTTTTAGTGTCTAAAATATGTTAATATTATATATCTTAAGTAGGACATACAATCGCGGCTATTTTTATAGGTGAGGAAAGTCCGGGCTTCATAGGGCAGGGTGCCGGATAACGTCCGGTGGAGGCGACTCTAAGGATAGTGCAACAGAAATATACCGCCACGGCTTAATATCTTTTGAAGCTTCAAAAGTTCTGTGGTAAGGTTGGAAGGGTGGTGTAAGAGACCACCGCTCTACAGGTAACTGTAGGGGCAAATGTAAACCCCACTCGAAGCAAAACCAAAGCAAACGAATGGCTGCCCGTCAAGGTTTAGGTAGGTTGCTTGAGCTTATTGGTAACAATAAGCCTAGATAGATGATTGTATAACACATAACCCGGCTTACAGTCTTGCTTAAGCTTTAACAAAGCCCCCTCCGAAAGGAAGGGGCTTATTTTGGTATTTTTAATTAGTATCTATAACTATCTTTTCGGCATAGCTCTGAGGCGGATCGCTTAAAGTAGTGTCACCGGAATAATAAAGAGTAACTTTTTTGTTTCTTTTTACGGAAGACAGGCTCAGGCTTTCACCATTTTGATTTTCCACTATGGTATTGCTGTTTGTATTTGCAACAAGATAGCTTCCGTCGCCTAATTTTAGCTTCACGAAAGAAGATTTTCCCGTTCTGCTTTTTACAACGGTGCCGGTTACCGCCGACATTCCTTCGGGAAGAACAACAAGCTCGCTTGCTTCATATACGGCAGGATATATAGCGCTCATGCTTACAGGTGAGGTTATAACTACCTGACTGCCTATATAGTCTTTTGTGATTTTATCTATAACAGCACCGTATACGGATCTGATCTTGGCATTTTCCGTGTTTACATAAGAAATGTCTTCACCGTCCGATACCGTAATGCTGCCGTCGCGGTTAATTGATTTAATTACCATACCTGCGGTTTGCATACTGTCATTGACCGGAAAAGTCTGTATTTCCTGTTTGGAGCTGTTCGCAAAGACATTTAAACTATGACCTGTGGCTACAAGTATACCCGTTACCATACAACACGCACAAAAACCGAATAAAAATTTCTTTTTCATACAAATCGTCTCCTTTTATTTGAAACACCTACAATAATTTTGCAGGAACTTAATGTTCTTTGTAAATTCAGTATACAGGTAGGAGCGTTAAGAAAGGATAAAGAGCTGAAGATTATTTTTAAGCTCGATTTTTAAAAGTGATTTCATTGAGCGTTTACTATTGTATATGGTATAATTGATTTTAACTAAAATGTGAGCTTTAGCTATATAGAAGTTGTAAAAGGAAGATTTTTTTGGGGAGGTGGGTTTATGCATTATCAACAAGATTGGATTTTAATGCAGATTGAGATGATAATTAAACTTATTCGCTCTATACTCAGGAAAAAAGATAGAGAGTATAGCATTGAAAGTGCTATTGTTTCAGAAATGGAGTTGACGGAAAGTGAAATTGAGAAGCTGACTGAATATAAGAGACTGAATGAAGCCGAGTCTATAATTTTTAAAAAAATAGATAGTGATAATAGCTTTGATTTTGAAACAGCCCTTTTGTTTTATGAGAATATCAATTCATTCTCGGATATAGAGTTGGAAGAAGCAAATTTTTCAAGAAAAAGGATATTGGAAGGTATAAAAAAGCTTTGTAGGAAAAGCAAAGTGATAGATTCCGACACAATAGACTTTCTTATAAATTCCGAAATTATGTAATCGGATAGGGGGTTAAAAATATTTTGAATTTAAAAATACTCTAAATTATATAAAGACAGTGCCTGCCTGAAACCGGCAGGCTTATTTTTTTGCTTGTAATTACGGACTTTGTAATAAAGATAGACCATGTATCGAAGACCTTTTAAGAATATTATATTAAAGCACTTGACAAGAAAGCGCTAAGTGTGTATTATCTAAATAAAAAAACCGAACGGTCGGAATTTTAAAAGGAGTATCACAGCTATGCCAAAAGAATACAACTCACAAGCTACGATTGAAACAATTTTATCCGTGTCAGCAAAGCTGTTTTTAGAAAAAGGATTTGATAAGACAGGTATGCAGGATATTGCTAAAACTGCCGGAATATCAAAAGGTGCTATTTATCATCATTTTAAGTCTAAAGATGAAATTATCAGATCCGTTATGGAGAAGCAGGAGCAAAGTGTAAAGGATTCAATGGAGAAGTTTCTTACGGAAACTTGCTCTTTGAGCGGCAAAGAACAATTACAACGTATTTTAGAAAAAAATATTGAAAATCAGGAAGCTCATTATTTGGATAATGCAATGAGCGTAAGCATGAAAAGTGCGGAATTTGTTTTATCTTATATGCAGACTTGCGTAAATAAAGATTCTACATTTGTTTGTGAAATCATTAAGCGAGGAATTTCGGACGGTTCACTTGTTACGGATTTTCCGGACGAGTGTGCGGAAGTTTTTCTTTTGTTGCTTAATGTGTGGTGTGACCCTGCCGTTTTTGACTGCAAGGGAGAGAAATTGTCATCACGCCTTAGATTTTTGCAGTATATGATGAAATCCATAGGAATAGATGTACTGAGCGATGCGCTTATTGAAAAAGCACTGGAGTTATTACACAGATTATATCCAAAGGAGAATAAAAAAGGTGAATAATTTAATAATAGAAACAAAGAAGCTTACAAAGACCTTTCACGGTAAAGAAGTAATTAAATGTTGCAATATGAGCGTGGAAGAAGGAACTGTTTACGGCTTTTTAGGAGCCAACGGAGCGGGAAAAACAACCGTATTCAAGCTTTTATCCGGACTTCTTACACCGACTATAGGTAAAGCGCTGGTTTTGGGGATGGACGTTGTTTCCGAACGTACGAAGCTTTTATCGGAAATCGGAACTTTAATTGAAACGCCTGTTTTCTATGAACATTTATCGGCGACGGAGAATTTGAAAATACATCTTGCGTACATGGGGAAGGAGGGTGAAGATATAGCGGATATTTTGTCGAAGGTCGGTTTGGATGATACGGGTATTCAGCCGGTTTCAACATTCTCTTTGGGCATGCGCCAACGTTTAGCCATTGCAAGAGCGATTGTTCATAAGCCTAAATTATTGATTCTGGATGAGCCTATTAACGGACTAGACCCTATGGGGATAAGAGAAATGAGGGATTTATTTTTAAATCTTGTAAAAATACAGGGTATGACCTTACTCATTTCGAGTCATATATTGACGGAAATAGAACATATTGCGGATACTATAGGAGTAATAGCAAAAGGAACAATAGTAAAAGAGCTTTCCCTGGCGAAAGTAAAAGCCGAATATCCGTCGGGTCTTGAAGATTACTTTATGGATATAATGGCGGGAAGGAAAGAAAATGAAAACACTTATTAGTTTGGAATTAAAAAAGAATAAAATCAGTACTTATATAATAGCCGGTATTATAATTGCAATTACGATGTTGGGCTTTTTGTTTCTTTTCGCATACGCTCCTTTAATAGAGCCTAATGATAAAGATATGCAGATTTTTTCGGGTTACAATAACCTTATTCCTTTGTTCGGTGTTTTTAATATGGCAGTATTTTGTGTGATGTCGGCAGTTATGTATTCAAGGTTCATTATTGAAGATTATTCGGGCAAACGTCCTATTTTACTTTTTTCATATCCGGTAAGTCGAAAAATAATTATTTTATCAAAACTGAGTATTGTATGCGGATTTACAATAATCTCAATGCTTATCAGCAATTTTACGGTTTTCCTGACATTCGGTATAACTGAAAATTTTATACATCTTGTAGGAAAAGAGTTTACACTTTCTATTATGTTGCAGGTGCTTGAAAATACTCTCATTATGTCACTTATAGCCGCAAGTATCGGAATTGCAGCCGTAGGAATAGGCTTTATAAAAAAATCCGTACCCGCCACTATTGTTTCAGCCATACTTATTGCCTCCTTAATGTGTAATATAGTGGTGAATGCGAGTTTAAACAGGGTAACTATGTATATATTAACGGCAGTAATGATACTTGTCGGTGCAGTATTTTCAATGTTTCTTATTAAAAAAATAAATATTATGGAGGTAGAATAATGGAACAAAAAGTAGAAGGAGCGGTAGACAAGTGGCTTGAAAGTATATCGTCGGGCTTATATTTATACAGTATAGCTTTCGGTATTGTACTTGTGATTTTAGGAGTATTTTTATTGTTTAAAAAAAGGGGAGCGAAAGGAAACAAGACCGTTTTTTATGGCTCTTTGGCTTGCCTTGTGCTCGGATTAATTGCCATTGCAAGCGGATTTATGCAGATGTAATCCGCTAAGGCTAATTGATTTATTTAAAAGCTGTTGCAAAATTTAAAATTGTAACGGCTTTTTTTGTGTAAAATTTCGGTTGTAAATATTTATTTGTTTAAACTAAACAAAAATACCCTTTTATTTTCTACACGACAAAGTTTTTGAGAAATGTTATAATTACCTTAAGTTTAGGGTGGTATCAGTATACTAAACTTAATAAAAACAAATGTATATTTAGGAGGATTTTATGTATGAAAAGAAATTTTAAACGTATTTTCGCATTATGCACGACATTTGTTCTTTTGTTCCAAAATGCCGTTTATACCGTGTTTGATACTCTAACTGTTTTATAGATAATATATAGGAGATGCGTATGAAAAAAAATTTAAAATTAGTATATATTATAATTGTAATCGCACTGATGTTATTTTTTATACCGAACATCTATAAGAGGATGAGGGTTTTAAAAGGAATATCCGGCAAAGAGAAATCGCTGTTTTTTTCCGGTTACTATGATGATACCGAAGGTACCTTTAAGTACGACATGCTGACAGGAGGTATGGCGAAAGTTTGTGGTGATGTATTTTATGATTTGCATTACAGCAATGACCGTAAGCAAATAATCGGATGGGTTTATACCTACGATTTTGAAGGGATTGCAGAACTTGAGTCGGGTAATAATGAGCTTAAGCCAATCATAAGCTTGGATGAATTAAATACTTTGCTGTTAAAGACAGGTTTGGAAAAAATCGAGAGTGGTGGATATGGTCTCAGATTTAAAGAGTATAAATCGGGTTATACATTATTTAGCGAGGGTGTGGAAAGAAAGACACTTTTATATATGGAAAAGACGGGAGACTCATGGAGTATGGAAAAAATATATGAAAATGAGTACGGCAATTCCGATTATTTTATATTGGAAGGTGATAAGGAAGACATATTGCTTATAGAAGCAAAAGAAGAAGTTATCCAAGGTTATTCCAAAGGTAGTGGAGCCATAATAAAAAAAGGACTACGAACAGGAAAAACGGAGTATATAAAAAAGCTCTATATTACAAATAATATGTTTGATAATGGCGGTATAGATATAACTGAGGATAAAAGTAAAATGGTTTATTATGAGTACCCATATATATATGTATATAACCTTAAAACCGAACAGATTGAAAAAACTGTTGAGCTTAAGGAAGATAAGCCGGAAGATGAAGACGTTGTCTATATCAGAATTTCTCGCGACGGTAAGCACCTGTTTTATGCTCTCAGAGAATATACACATTTTTTAGAGGCTATGGAAAGGTGGAGCTTCTATGCAGTGAACTTGGAAACTACGGAAATAGTAAAACTTAAAAAGTGGAGATATCAAGATACCTTTGAAGGATTTGACTGGTAAAGTTAAAGTAATTGCAAAACGAGTTTTACAAGCTGAATAATTATAATCTCCGGCACTTTAGGCTTAAAATACATTACAAGTTTAAAGATACCGGGGGATATATTCACAAGAGAAAAATTTTACTGAGGGTTACAACGAAAAAATGAGAAGGCTACTGCTATAAATCCGCTTACGGGAAAATAGGTAACCTTATTCGTGAGACCAAGGACGGGCTTAACCGGTATGAATACTGCAGGAGCAATCCGCTTAAGTATACGGATCCGACGGGAGAGCAGTTTGCCCCGGCAATAAACAGCCTTGGAGTATTTGTTAAGGCTGCCGGAGAGGTTGTCAGACCTTTTATAATTGAATTTGGAAGGGTGGGAAAACCGGTAGGAGAAGCCTTGACAGAATATGCACCTATAGGTGCCGGTATGGCTTTGACAGGCGGACCTGTTCCTATTATGGATGGAGTCGCGATAGGAGGAGCTGTTGGTGTTGCAGGATATGCTGTTGTAGAATACTATTGGGATATAGAAAAAGCAATTAACACAAAACGAGTTATAGAGACTGTCCTGAAAACTAATCTTCAAAATAGAAATTTGCATGAAGTGCCTATTTTTAAAGTATATTATAAGGGGAATGTAGGAACGGAAATTATTTTAAAAGTTGAATTTAGAATATCTGACGGACTGAAAATTTTTCCCTCATATAATATCAAAAGCAGGTTTCTGTCTAAAGATCTTTCATCGTATATGGAAAAGATAGGTTGTGGAGAAGATGAGTATGAGAGACACTATTGGAGTGATGGGCAGAAATCGTATTATCATGAATAATTTTTGCTTACTGTTAAAGAGAGTAGAGAGGATAAAATGGATGAAGTACTTAAAGATCTAATAGATTTTTCTAAAGGAGAAATAACAAAAGAAAATTTAATTGAAAATTCCCAAAAAAAATTATATGAGTTTATAGATTATGGAGTTATACAATCTGAGCAGGTAAGAATGTACAGCATTTTATGTGAGCTTGTAGGTATTGGTGATCTGAATATACAAGAGACATTTAACACAATTAAAAATCATATCGATATTTTAATAGGGAGAAAAAATGCTTCGTTTAAATTTATGATGATGATAGATAAAAAGTTTGTAACATATGACTTGTGTGCTGTTGAAAATGTTTTTTGCAGGTATTATAGTAAAAAAAAATTACAAAAAAATGATATTGAGAGAATAGTATCTTTTATAAGGAAAAAGCCTCAAAGCTTTAATACAGTAAAAGACATATTAAAATTCAAAATTATCGAAATTATTGATCTGGTATATTGGTTAGATGATGGTGAAATTGAATTTGATATCAAAAGTACATTATTTATGACTGAAGCAATGGCTGACAGCTTGGAAGAAAGGATAAAGAATAAAATTTTTGATTTATTTGATTGCTATAATGGAAAAAAAGAGTTTGTAGTGCATGTGGTTTTTGATAAAGGTATGCATAATATTTATATAACTTCATAAAAAATGCATTTTATATAGATTTTAAACTCAGTTAGAGTTCTTTGAACCTTGAAAACTGCATGATAAAAATAGCGTCATGATAGGTGCTTAAAAAGGAGACAAGAAAAGACGGAAAGGAGTTTAAGTAATGGAAATAATTATGTTGTTAGCATTTTTGTTGATGGCTTGCGGAAAAAAAGATACAAAAATAAATGGTGATATTCCAAAGGTACCTACTATAGAATACTTTATTTATGATGTAAATTCAAAAAAAACTTTTGAGGATTTGGAAAAGGATATAGGACCTGCGAAAATGGTGGGTTCCGGTATATCAAGATTTTATTACGAGGTTGAAGACTTGGTCTTTATGCAAGAGTATGGAACTGCAATTCTTGGAGAAAGTAATATTATATTACTTAATGTAATGGATATGAATGAAAATTTAAAATGTACTATATTTTATAAAAATAAAGAAATATGGATAGTTCCTGATTCGTATGATAAAATTTTTGATGAAGATAGTGTTGATATATCCGGCAAAAAGAATAATGTGGATATAAGAAGTTTATTTGATTTAAAAAAGGAGTATACATACAAGGATATAGTGAATTTATACGGGGAGCCTCAAGGAATAACGGATGATAACAGAGCATATTATTACACAAATAAAGGAGTTATATTCTTTCCGACTAATTTTACAAGTGATGAGACCGTTGAACTGAATAGCATAGAAATATACTCATCTAACGGACAACCTAAATGCCTAATATACTATTCAATATAAAAATGATTTAGAAGTGGATTGAGTAGAAAAAATAAAATTATTAGTATCCGAACTGCGAAGACAATAAAACTGAAAATGTACTGATAATTTTGTCGGGTTTTAATTGACAAACTCATATTAGATAAAGATTGGATTTTACAAATTTGAAAATATATCACTCGGTATCTGTAGACTTAAAGAAGATATTGCAATCTATAGATATCGAGGGTATGCAATTACAAAAGTAAAATTGTTCTATATACAAAACTTTGTTATTTATGACAACATGGGAAGGATAGCAAGGATAGAGTCTATGGGCTTTTCGGGAAGCAAAAGTACCGGTGATTTTATCTATGAATACGATAAAGCGGGAAATATCGTTAAGCTTACAAAGCCGGATAAGCAAGCTATGCTTATAATAAGTCGGGAGACCTTACAAGTGCCTACGAAAACTTCTACCAAACAAAAACGAATTTAAGCTATACGTATGATGCCGCACATAGACTTACAAAAGAAGTGAGAGCCTATGAGAACGGTACTAATCAGAGTACCGAGTATAGCTATGACAGTTGGTCCGACATAACCGGTGGAGATATAAAAGCGGAAATATGGCAAACCGGATATTCAAAACTTAATAACCCTGAATGGTATGATTGGGATTTGGTATTGACGTATAAATTTATCAGAGAATTATATGGAGGATACAATCAGACGTTTCAATGTTATAGAATGCCAACGTTGCGAGAAAATGCAAAATGGAATATTTTCAAGGAAAGGAAGCAGTATGAAAATCACTTCAAATAAAATTAAAATTATAGTTATTTTCAGTGTGGTATTTTGTGTATATATGTTTATTAAAGATAATTGGATTACTGAACCTGTAATAAAAAAAGCAATTAAAATGGATAAACCGGGTAAAGATGTTATTTGGTGTAAAGTTGAAAAGGTTACGGGCTTTGATTGGTGGGTTGTTGCGGGAGATGAGGGCAGATACTGTAATATAGTAGGTGCTGATCCGATTATTGAAGCTTCTTTAAAGTATGATTTCGAAATCGCAGATAATATATATATTTTCTATATTGGAGGCAAGAGAGAATATTTTTCTAAAGAAATTAATGAAGAAATTTTAGAATATACAGTAACAGGGTGGGATATATTATATCCTGTAAAAAGAGATCCTCTTACTGATATATATAAATCGTCAAAATATATACTTAAGAGTGACACACAAAACTAAGATTTTTCAAATCACAATTTGCAAAAGTTGTTTGGCATTTATGGACTGAAAATGGATTATAAGTTTACAGATGCCAAGCATATGTGAATATAGTGTCGGAAACCTAATAAGTAAAACGGGTGCCCTCGGAAAGGACGGTAAGAAATTTGAATAAAAAGTTATTGGTAATTTTATCGGTGCTTATATGTATTTTACTTCCCGGAAATATTTTGCTGCTAGCAAGGCAAAATGCTTATAAGCCGGTTGAAAATGTCGAGGAGGAAAATAAGCATATTGAAAAGGAAAGAGAAATGCAGTTAGAAGATACAAACAGTAATTTCGTGGGGAATGAGAATACTAAAAATATTTACAAAGTAGACATAAATTATTTTTTGAATATGAGAAGAAATATAAGCTACGATGAGATAAAAGAAAAAATAGGTAGAGGGGAAGACCCTATAGTAGGTTCTAATATGGGAGGTTGGTCTTATTATTTAAATGATAAAGACAGCATCGGTATAACAACTGTGGGTAGATTTCCGATAAGTGAGAGATCGGTAAGCGCCATTTATTTAGTTGAGAACTATGAAATGGTTTCAAGAGCGGAATTCTTTTTTGAAAACCTGCCTGAAGGAGTACATGATAAAAAAGATAGTATAGATAAGCTTATTGTAGCCGGAGAGGAGGCTACTTACCATTATGAGGAAAGAGATTTGGAGATTGCGGATTTCATGAGAATTCCTAAGGGTGCGAGTTATGAGTATATGCTTAAGACCTTCGGTGAGCCGAACGGAAAAATAAAAAGAACCGGACAGCTTTATTACGAGGTGGACGGCAAATACGTGGTATTGCCGAAGGGTTTTAAGAAAGGCTCAGATATAGGGCTTGAAGAGATGGATGTATGTACGGCTGTTTTGTACAGATATGGAATTACACTGGGAAATCCGTGATAGAAATATTGCAAGGGAAGGGGTTATAAATAACAAACTCCTTCCTTTACAATAAGAAAAAATCTTGTTACGTTTATTGCAAAACGGATCTTAGCTATAAGGGATATATTTAAGTTAAGCACAAGATCAGGTTGAAGTGAAGTTTTTTATCGGATATTTCGGTGAAAACTCCGAACTCTCTAAGCTTTGGAGGATAGAATACAGTAAAGACGGGAAACATTGCTAAATCTCCCGAATTTTGTTAAAATTTAGAAAAAATCAAATTTAGGAGTAAGTATGAAATTATGGGGTGGTCGCTTTGTTAAGCAAACAGACGAGACAGCTTTTTTGTTTAACGAGTCTTTAAGTTTTGACAAAAGGTTTTATAAGCAGGATATAAGAGGGAGCAAGGCACATATTACTATGCTTGCAAAGACAGGGATAGTAAGTGAAGATGATAAAAATCTTATTGTTAAAGCCTTGGAAGAGATAGAAAAAGAGATAGACGAAGAAAAATTAAGCTTTGATGACGGATCGGAGGATATTCATTCATTTGTGGAATCTCATCTCATAGATAAAATAGGCGAGGCGGGGAAAAGACTGCATACGGGAAGAAGCAGGAACGATCAGGTTGCCTTGGATATGAAGCTGTATACGAGAGATGTTACGGATGAAGTTTTAAGTTTACTTGATTCTTTACTATATACCATTATAAGAATAATGAAGAATAATAAAGAAACCGTTATGCCCGGCTTTACACATCTGCAAAAGGCACAGGCAACGACTCTTGCCCATCATTTCGGAGCCTATTTGGAAATGTTTTTAAGAGACAGGGACAGGCTTTTTGATTGCAGAAGAAGGATGAATACATCTCCTCTCGGAGCGGGAGCCTTTGCCGGCACGACTTATCCTCTCGACAGAGAGCTTGTTGCTTCTCTGCTCGGCTTTGACAAGGCTACAAGAAACAGTATGGACAGCGTGAGCGACAGAGATTACCTTCTGGAGCTGCTTTTTGATTTTTCACTTATAGCTATGCATCTGTCAAGACTTTCGGAAGAAATTATAATATGGAATACTGATGAATATAGGTTTGTGTACATAGATGATACCTATTCTACCGGTTCAAGCATTATGCCGCAAAAGAAAAATCCCGATATAGCCGAGCTTATAAGAGGTAAAACAGGCAGAGTTTACGCTGCCCTTACATCATTGCTTGTAACGATGAAAGCACTGCCGCTTGCTTACAACAAGGATATGCAGGAGGATAAAGAGCTAAGCTTTGACAGTATGGATACGGTTATTTCGTGTTTAAGGCTTATGACGGGCATGCTTGAAAGTCTTAAGTTTAATAAAGCTGTTATGGAAAAGAGCGCAAAAGGCGGCTTTACAAATGCTACGGATGTAGCCGATTACCTTGTTAAAAAGGGAATGGCTTTCAGAGATGCACACGGAGTTGTGGGAAGTCTGGTTTTATATGCGGAAGAAAAAGCGAAGGCCTTGGATGAGCTTTCTCTTGAGGAATTTAGAGCCGTGTCCGAAATTTTCGATAAAGATATCTATGAGGAGATAAGTTTAAGCACTTGTATAAACAAGAGAAAAACAAAAGGAGCTCCGAGTCCGGAAAGTGTGGAAGAGCAAATTAAGGAAGTTGAGAAAATATTGCAAATAAATACATAAATAAGTCTTAGCTATATTGACATTAAAGCGTCGGATGTGTTAGTATGTTACAGGCAAAACATTAACGCCCCAAGCAAAGTTTCGGGATACTCCAACCCAAATCATTGTTTAGGGTGAGTATACAAAAAAGGAGAAAGATATGATTTCAAAGGACAAAAAAACAGAGATAATTAACTCTTACGCAAGAAAAGCGGGAGACACAGGTTCACCGGAGGTTCAGATAGCTATTCTTACAGCAAGAATAACTGAACTTACAGAGCATTTGAAGGTAAATCCAAAAGACCATCACTCAAGAAGAGGTCTTTTAAAGATGGTAGGTCAAAGAAGAGGTCTTCTGGGCTATCTTAAGAAGAAGGATCTTGATGGTTACAGAGCTCTTATCGAGAAGCTTGGAATTAGAAAGTAAGACAAAGGGCGGTTATATCCGCCCTTATTTTTTGTGAGTCACCCGGTAAAAGACCGAATTTCTATGAGAAAACAGCTCGAAGCCACTTATAAGTATTGAAAAATTCAATATTTATAAGTAGTTTCGGCTATCATACATATTTTTGAATTTGGTCTTTTAACTGAAATATATATTTGTTAAAAGGAGAATTTATGAGTAAAGAATTTAAAAGTTTTACTATGGAGCTTGCCGGAAGAACTTTAAGGGTTGATGTAGGCAGAGTGGCGGCTCAGGCTAACGGTGCGGCTTTTATGCACTATGGCGATACGGTGGTTTTGTCTACCGCAACGGCTTCCGAAAAGCCGAGAGAGGGTATAGATTTCTTCCCTCTTTCAGTTGAATACGAGGAGAAAATGTATGCTGTAGGTAAAATACCGGGCGGATTTAATAAAAGAGAAGGCAAAGCAAGTGAAAATGCCATTTTGACATCGAGAGTTATAGACAGACCTATGCGCCCTCTCTTCCCTAAGGATTATCGTAACGATGTTACCTTAAACAATATGGTAATGTCCGTAGATCCTGCCTGTTCACCTGAGCTTACGGCTATGATAGGATCGGCTATAGCCGTTGCCATCAGTGATATTCCGTTTGACGGACCTTGTGCAACAACACAGATAGGTCTTATAGACGGCGAGTTTATCATTAACCCAAACGATGCGCAGATGGCGGTATCGGATTTAAAGCTTACCGTAGCTTCCACAAGACATAAGGTTATCATGATAGAAGCCGGAGCTAATGAGGTTCCCGATGATAAAATGATAGAAGCCATTTACAAGGCGGATGAAGTAAATAAAGAAATTATCAAATTTATAGATGAGATAGTGGAAAGTGTAGGAAAGAAAAAGCATGAATATACAAGCTGCGCCATTCCTGCAGAGCTTTTTGAGGCTATAAAGGAGATTGTTACGCCTGCACAGATGGAAGAGGCCGTATTTACGGATGAGAAGCAGATAAGAGAAGAAAACTTAAGACAGATAAGAGAAAAGCTTGAAGAAGCATTTGCGGATAATGAGGAGTTCTTAAGTCTTTTGCCTGAGGCTTTGTATCAGTATGAAAAGAAAACCGTGCGCAAGATGATTCTTGTCGATAATAAGCGTCCTGACGGTCGTGCACTTACACAGATCAGACCTCTTGCGGCGGAGGTTGACATTATTCCGAGAGTACACGGAAGCGCTATGTTTACCCGCGGTCAAACTCAGATATGTAATGTTACAACCTTGGCGCCTTTGGCGGAAGCACAGAGACTTGACGGTCTTAATCTGGAAGAAACCGCAAAAAGATATATGCACCACTATAATTTCCCGGCGTATTCCGTAGGAGAAACGAAACCAAGCAGAGGTCCGGGAAGAAGAGAAATAGGACACGGAGCTTTGGCTGAAAAAGCATTGATTCCGGTGCTTCCGAGCGAAGAGGAGTTCCCTTATGCAATAAGAACCGTATCGGAAACCTTTGAATCAAACGGCTCAACATCAATGGCAAGTACCTGTGCTTCCTGTATGTCTCTCATGGCTGCGGGAGTTCCTATAAAGAAGGCGGTAGCCGGCATATCCTGCGGTCTTGTCACCGGAGAAAAGGATGAAGATTATGTACTTCTTACAGATATTCAAGGTCTTGAAGACTTCTTCGGAGATATGGACTTTAAGGTTACCGGAACGGATACGGGAATTACAGCCATACAAATGGACATAAAAATAAACGGACTTACCCGTGACATTGTTGAGGGTGCTATAAAAAGATGTAACGAAGCAAGACAGTTTATTATGGAAAACTGTATGAAGCCTGCTATAGCACAGCCTAGAAAAGAGTTGTCGGAGTTTGCGCCTAAGATAGAAAGTCTTACTATAGACCCGGCAAAGATAGGTGATGTAGTCGGTAAGCAGGGAAAAGTTATAAACAAGATTATAGAAGATACCGGAGTTAAGATTGATATAAATGACGACGGAAGAGTAAGTGTTTGCGGAACGGACAAGGCAATGATAGATAAGGCTGTGAGCATTATCAAAAACATAGTTACGGATCTTGAAGTAGGCATGATTTTTAATGGAAAGGTTGTAAGAATCTTGGAATTCGGAGCCTTTGTGGAGATTGCGCCTAACAAAGACGGAATGGTTCATATTTCAAAACTCAGCGATTCAAGAGTTGCAAAAGTGGAGGATGTTGTAAAAATAGGCGATGAGGTAAGAGTTAAGGTAATTAAAATAGATACCTTTAAAAACAGGGTAGATCTCAGCATGAAGCCTAGTGACCTGACAAATGAAGAAAAATAAAAAATTATAAAATTATAAAATTATAAAATATAAGAAATGGAGGTACATCTAAATGGACGAATTAAAAGTAGAGGAATTAAAAGGTCTGTTGGAGAGCAAACAATTCAGACAGCTTAAAGAAGCTCTGACGGACATGAATGAAGCGGATATTGCTACTTTTATGGAGGATCTGCCTCCCGAAAAGACTGTCCTTGTTTTCAGAATGCTTCCCAAGGGCGTGGCTACCGATGTATTTGCATTTCTTGAGTCGGATCAACAGGAAGATATTATCAATAACATAACCGATAAGGAAATTTCACATATTATCGAAGACCTGTATGTGGACGATGCCGTTGATATGCTCGAAGAGTTGCCGGCGGGAGTTGTACAGCGCGTTTTGAAAAATGCAAAGCCGGATACAAGAAATCTTATTAATGAATTTTTGAAGTATCCGGACAATTCAGCCGGAAGTATTATGACTACGGAGTATATAGGAATCAGAAAAAATATTACCGTAGAAGAGGCCTTTGATTATATAAGAAAACACGGTGTGGATAAGGAAACAATATACACCTGTTATGTAAAAGATGAAAAAAGGGTACTTATCGGTGTAGTTACGGTAAAAGATTTGCTCATGGCGGATTACAGCACCGTTATAGCCGATTTGATGGATACAAATGTTATAAAGGCTACTACTACTCAGGACAGAGAAGAGGTAGTGGATCTTTTTAACAAGTATGACTTTTTGTCTTTACCTGTAGTCGATAATGAGGGAAGACTTGTCGGAATCATTACCGTTGACGACGTTGTGGATGTAATGGAAGAAGAGGCGACGGAGGACTTTGAGAAGATGGCGGCTATGCTTCCTTCCGAAAAGCCCTATTTAAAAACGAGTATATGGGAGCTTTCAAAGAACAGGCTTCCGTGGCTTCTCGTTCTTATGTTCAGCTCCATGTTAACGGGCGGAATACTGGGAAGATATGAAGAAGCTTTTCAGGTTTTACCTATACTTGTTACCTTTGTTCCTATGCTTACGGATACGGGCGGTAACGCGGGTTCACAGTCCGCAACCATGGTAATTCGTGGTATGGCTGTAGGAGAGATAGAGTTGAAGGACGGACTTAAGGTTATTTTAAAAGAAATAGGTGTGGGACTTGTTTGCGGATTTATTCTTGCCGCTGCAAACTTTATAAGATTATATTTGCAGCTCAGAGGAAAGGTTATAAGCGGAACGACTCTTGCAAGCCCTATTATGATAAGCCTTACTGTGGTTATAAGTGTATTTTTCACCGTATTGCTTTCGAAAATATCGGGAGCGGTACTGCCTATGTTGGCGGAAAAGTTTAAGCTGGATCCGGCTATTATGGCTTCTCCGCTCATAACTACCATAGTGGATGCTTTCAGCCTGATAATTTATTTTCAGATAGCTGCATTATTACTGCATATATAGTTCTCCATAAAAAAGGATAGCAAACAGGCTATCCTTTACTTGAATTAAGATATTGTTTGCCGGTATTGTAAGGAGAGAGATAATGATTAAGAATATAGTTTTTGATATGGGTAAGGTTTTAACGGACTACAGTGCAAAAAAGGTTTGCAGTCTCCATACGGATAGTGAAGAAGATGCAAAGCTTGTCGAAACCGCGGTTTTTGTATCCCCGGAATGGGTGCTTTTGGATATGGGGCTTATAAGTGAAGAGAAGGCCTTGGAAAATATGAAAAGCAGAGTTCCCAAAAGACTTCATGAAAGCATGAGACTTTGCATGAGAGATTGGCATTTGTATAATCTTTGGAAGAAAGAAGATGTGGGTGAGCTTGTAAAGGAACTTAAGGAGAAAGGCTTTAAGCTTTATATATGTTCAAATGCCGCTTTGAGATTGGAAATTTACTACAAGGAATGTATACCTAATTGGGATTTATTCGACGGCATATTGTTTTCGGCTCAGGTAAAGCTTATAAAGCCTCAAAAACAGATGTATGAGTGTCTGTATGAGAAGTTCAAAATAAAACCTGAGGAAAGCTTTTTCATAGACGATCTCGATATAAATATAGAGGGAGCGGCGGCTACGGGAATGAAAGGATACATTTTTGACGGAGATGTGGCTAAGCTTAAGAGAAGGCTTGAAGAAGTGATTAAGGGGTAGACTATGAATAAATATATTATGGCTCTTGATGCGGGTACTACAAGCAATCGTTGTATGATTTTCGATAACAGAGGTAAGCTTGTCGCAAGTGCTCAAAAAGAGTTTGAGCAGTATTATCCTGAAGCCGGTATGGTTGAACAAAATGCCGAAGATATATGGTCCGGAACTCTGGGAGTAGCCGTAGAAGCTATGGCAAAACACGGTATAGGTGCTCAGGATATAGCCGCTATAGGAATAACAAATCAGAGAGAAACTACAATAGTCTGGGATAAAAATACCGGAGAACCTGTATACAAGGCTATAGTCTGGCAATGTAGACGTACGGCTTTGTATTGCGACAGCTTAAAAGAAGCCTATTCAACACAAATAGCCGAGAAGACGGGACTTTTAATAGATGCGTATTTTTCCGCCACAAAGATAAAATGGATACTTGATAATGTGGAGGGAGCAAGGCAAAAGGCAAAAAAGGGAGAGCTTTTATTCGGTACCGTCGATACATGGCTTATATGGAAATTCACAAAAGGTAAAGCTCATGTTACGGACTATTCGAATGCTTCAAGAACTATGCTGTTTAACATACACAGCCTGCAATGGGATGAGGATTTATTGAAGCTTTTCGATATTCCGGAAAGTATGCTGCCGGAGGTTCTGCCTTCAAGCTTTGTGTATGCACATACGGACAGTTCCTTTTTCGGCGGAAGCATACCTATAGCCGGGGCATTGGGAGACCAGCAGGCGGCACTATTCGGACAGGCATGCTTTAATAAGGGTGAGGTAAAAAACACCTACGGAACGGGCTGTTTTATGCTTGTAAATACCGGAGATAAACCTATCAGGTCTAAAAACAATCTTGTTACGACTATAGCCTGGGGGCTTGACGGTAAGGTAACTTATGCTCTCGAGGGCTCGGTTTTCGTTGCAGGAGCCGCCGTACAGTGGCTTAGGGACGAGATGAAGCTTATAGACAGTGCCGCCGACTCGGAATATATGGCGACAAAAGTAAAAGATACTAACGGCTGTTACGTTGTACCCGCATTTACCGGGCTTGGAGCGCCTTACTGGGATCAGCATGCCAGAGGAACTATTGTAGGAATAACAAGAGGGGTTAACAGGTATCATATAATAAGGGCGACTCTTGAAGCTATAGCTTATCAGGTAAATGATGTGCTTGAAGCAATGAAAGCGGATGCGGATATTGATATATCGGGTATAAAGGTAGACGGAGGAGCCGGCATAAATAATTTCCTTATGCAGACCCAAGCCGATATATGCAATGTGCCTGTCTGCAGACCGGAGTTTGTCGAAACGACGGCACTTGGAGCCGCATATATGGCAGGTATTGCGGTAGGATACTGGTCGAGTACGGACGAGATTAAAAGAAGCTGGTCTGTAGACAGAGTATTCCTTCCTTCTATAGACGAAATTGAAAGAACAGACAAGATTAAGGGATGGAAAAGGGCGGTTTCTTATGCCCTTAAAAGAGAAGAAGAGTAAAAAGCTTATTAAGCTTTAAATGAGTGTGATAAAGGAGAAAAATTAATGACTGAACTTAAAATTTGCGGTTTATACAGAGATGAAGATATTGAGTATGCAAATGAACTTCTTCCGGAATATATAGGTTTTGTAATATACTATCCGAAAAGCTACAGGAGCATAGATTTATTTGAGGCGAAAAGATTGAGAGAAAAGCTTGATAAACGTATCAAGGTAATAGGTGTATTTGTCAATCAGCATATAGAGCTTATAAAAACGGCTTACAGAGAAGGCATAATAGACATTGCTCAGCTTCAGGGAGATGAAAATGAAGAATATATTAGAACCCTTAAAGAAAAGCTGGGAATAGAGATTATAAAAGCTTTCACTATTAAGGAAGAAGCGGATTTGGCTCCGGCTCTTGAAAACAGTGCCGATATTTTACTGTTTTATGTGGGCTTGGGAGAAAAAAATGAACAGCTTCCGAAAATTTTGGAAAGACTTAAAAGTGTCAAAAGAAGATACATTTTAGCAGGAGGCTTAAATTCTTCAAATGTTTCCGCCATAGTAAGGGAAATAAAGCCTTATATAGTTGATATATCTTCGGGAGTCGAAACGGATGAAAAGAAGGACTTCGAAAAGATGAAGGAATTTATAGAAACGGTCAGAAGTATAAATTAATTGACTTTTTTAGATAATAAGGAGGAGTAAGATGGAAATATTTAAAGGTAGACCTGAAAATACGGCGGAAAGGCTTGAAAAGGAAGTGCGCTGCTATGATTTTTTGGACAAAATAGGAGTGGAGTACGACAGAGTTGACCATGAGGCGGCGGATGATATGGAAGCATGTATAGCTATAGAAAAGGTTATAGGTGTGGGAATCTGTAAGAATCTGTTTTTATGCAACAGACAAAAAACAAATTTTTATCTTTTGATGATGTCGGGTGAGAAAAATTTCAGAACTGCGGATATCTCAAAACAGATAGGAACGGCAAGACTTTCATTTGCAACGGCAGAAGATATGTTAAAGTATCTCGATATAACACCGGGTTCCGTAAGCGTTTTGGGGCTTATGAACGATAAAGATAAGGACGTAACGCTTTTGGTTGATAAGGATATAGTGAAGCAGGACTTTGTCAGATGCCATCCGTGTATAAATACAAGTACATTAAGAATAAAGACAGAGGATTTTATAAAGAAAATATTGCCTAAGTTGGGATATTATCCTACATACGTGGAAGTAAATTAAAAAGAGTATACCGCCTTTAAAGTAAAGCACTTACTTTAGGGGCGGTATATTCTTTATGCTGTTTATTTATTTAAAACCCGATATTTACCAAGCGATACAGTTTATCAAAATAAGAGTTATCCGTTTCTTCCCGCTGTATTTCCTGTTTTATCAAATCGGGGAAGTCACTTATAATGCCGTTTACAGGCTCATGAAGATACTTTGCCATTAAGTCGGGAGAATTGATTGTCCAGACAAAAATATCCTTGCCTTCATTTTGTGCCTGTTCGCTCAGCACCTCATTGAAAGAAAAATCTTCTATAACGAAAAAATCTATATCGGTTTCTTCAAAAAGCCCTAATTGTAGAGGTATTACATAGCCGGTCTCTATTTCGGGAGCTTCGGTTTCTATTTTTTCCATAATTTCTCTGTTAAGAGACATGACCTTATATTCTTTTTCCACACTCAGTCGTTTCAGTTCATTGATAAAGAGTTCGGTATAGTTGTCGGGCTCATTTCCGTAGGGCTTAAGCTCAAGTAAAAGCTTTATGTTAAGCTCCTTTGCCTTGTTCACAAATTCCTCTAAGGAAGGCAGATAACTTGTAAATTCTCCCTGACCTATTTTAAGTCCTACAAGTTCATCAAAGTTCATATCACGAACCTTTTTATTGAGCTTTGCAAGACGTTTAAGTTTAAAGTCGTGTATAACCACAAATTTATTATCTTTAGTCAAAAGTATATCCGCTTCTACATAATCCGCCCCGACTTTTGCCGCTCCGGCTAAGGCTTCAAGAGAATTTTCGACACCGAATTGTGTATAGCCCCTGTGTCCTATGACAAGAACATTCTTATTAAGGGGAGCAAGAAAGAGATTATAACCCTTATAAGCGAGGGAGAGCACAAGAACAAGGCTGACAAGTCCCGAAAGGAACTTATATTTATTGATTTCCTTTTTTTCGTAGCATATGGTATCGAGGGAGGAACCCTCGTTGTCAATTATAATTTTAACCACAACCGATATAATTGCAAGCTTTGTAAATACGAAAAAGAAGAAAAGTATTATACGTGCCAATATATAGAAAATGATATTATATACAGGCTGTCCTCCCGATTTATCAAGTGTCGTGAATATAAATGAGGCGGCGCTAAGCGAAAGGGCGCTTATAAGTGTAAGCAACAGCTCAAAAATAATTATAGGCAAAAGAAACTTACACTTTCCTTTTTTTGTGAGTTCCATACTTTTTTTCATATTTTCGGAAAGACAAAGCTTGTTGATAACGGTCAGAGGTATTGAAAAAATAAGGCGCAGGTTTATATAAGCGCAAAGTAAAAGAAAAGTAAAATATAAAGCTTTTCCGGAATTTGTTTTTACGAGTTCTCCCGTTATAAATTTAGGTATAAAAAGTCTTTCAGTAAAAATGGAACTGAGTCCCAAGTTGGATAAAGGTATCATCAATATAAAATACAGTATAAAGAAAACGAACTCCTTTAAATTAAGGTCGCTGAAATTTAAGAGAGCGTTTCTAAAGTTTCTTATCCACGAAAAATTTCCGTTCTTATACGAGTAGTAGACCATGAGGGTCAGTACGGAAAATTCAAAAAATATAAGCAGGCAAACGGAAAGTACTAATAAAACAAGTAAAATGAGGCTCAAGGGGTTGGCAAGTATTTCGAAAAAATTATCCATACTCAGATTATCCTGTCCCGAGCTTATAAGTGTAAGCCTGAACAGAAAACGTATAATAAAGATTCCCGCCGTACTCAAAAAAAGCTGTAAAAAAACAGCTTTTGAGTAGTAGGCAAATTTATTCTGATAGATATTCTTTAAAGCCGCTTTACCTGTTTTTATAAAATCGGTATTCATCTTACTCCAGATCATCAAAATTGAAAGCGGCGGCCTTTGTATAATTTGTAACTTTTGCCTCGAAGAAGTCGGTCTTTGTATTGTTAAGATTCGAGAAGCCTTCGATCCAAGGCATAGGATTTACTTGGATTTCAGGATAAAGAGGGGTAAAGCCTATAGCCTGAAGTCTTAAATTCGACAGATATTTTATATATTGTTCTATAAGTCGATTGTTTATCCCCATTATCTCATCGTTCGTCACATATTGTCCCCATGCAATCTCATTTTCCACACCTTGGCGCATCATATTTCTCAATCTGTCTTCAACTTCAGGAGTAAAAAGATCCGGTCTTTCGCTTTTAAGCTCTTTTATTATATTTTGAAAAATTATGAGGTGGGTTACCTCATCCCTGTTTATATATTTAAAAATTGTACTGGTTGCCGTCATTTTTCCCTGTCTGGCAAGAGTATAGAAAAATGCGAAGCCCGAATAAAAATATATGCCTTCAAGTATGTAGTTTGCCATAGCTGTTGACAGGAAGTTGTCTTCGTTCGGTTCATCGCTGAATTTCTGATAAATGTCGGCAATAAATCTGTTTCTTTCAAGGAGGTTTTTATCCTCACGCCACTCATCATAAATCTTATCTCTCGTTATCGGATTGGTAACGGTATCGAGTATGTATGAATAGCTTTGTGCGTGTATTTCCTCCTGAAAAGCCTGTATATTTAAGAGCGAGGATACCTCAGCCGCAGTAATATATCTTGATACGCCGGGAAGATTTTCGCACTGTACGGAATCAAGGAAGTTCAGGAAAGATATGATCTTATCAAAGGCATTTCTTTCTCCGCTTGTAAGGTAGGGGAACTGTTTGATATCTTCGTTAAGGGATATTTCCTCAGGTATCCAAAAGTTGTTGAGCATAGTTCTGTAAAGAAGATTTGCCCAATCATATTTGATTCTGTTCCATTCTCTTAAATTAGTGGTGTTTCCGCCTATCATCGACTGAGTTCCTCTTTCTCCGAACTCATTAAAAATTTTCTTTTTTTGCATAAGCCCTCCTAACTTGAACAGCTCGTACATTCGTCCATTTCAAGAGACTTGTTACGAACATAGTATATTGTTTTTAAACCGTTTTCCCAAGCGGCAATGTACAGATCCAGAATTTCCTTTGCACTCATTTCCGGAGTTATGTATAAATTGAAGGATTGAGCCTGGTCTATATGTCTTTGGCGTATACCGCAGGCTTTTATGGACCACTGCTGATTTATGGTATGAGCCTCCTTGTAGTACCAGAAATTCTCATTACAAAGATCCGGTGCCGTTTTAGGTGTAAAGTTACCTTGTTTTTCTTCTATAAAGAACTTTTTAAATATAGGGTCTATTCCCGCTGTTGTATTTGCGATATTGCTTGTACTGCCGGTAGGAGCTACAGCCATAAGATATGCGTTTCTCATACCGTATTTATGAACATCGTCCGCTAAAGCCTTAAAGCGTGCGGAAGTATAGTTTCTCTTTCTGAAATATTCTCCGTTTTGCCAGTCGCTGCCTTCAAATACCTTATATTTGCCCTTTTCCTTCGCAAGCTCCATAGATGCCTTTATGGCGTAATAAGCTATATCTTCAAAGAGAATATCGGCTTGCGTAAGATGTTCCGTGCTTTCCCATTGTATATGGTTGTTGACAAGATAATGGTGATAGCCGCTTGTACCGAGACCTATGGCTCTGTATTTATCGGCTGTTATTCTTGCTTCGGGAACAGGGAACTGATTGAGTGTTACCACATTGTCAAGCATTCTTATTTGTAAAGGAATTATATCCGCCAATTCTTCACGTGTTATTCTGCCGAGGTTTACGGAGTTCAAATTGCAGGTAACCATATCTCCGGCATCGGTTTTTGTGAGAACAAAGGATCCGTTTTCGTCATTTACGATTTCTTCACCCACAAGCTTGGTTTCCGACATATTTTGTGCTATTTCATGACAAAGATTGGAAGCATAGATCATACCGGAATGAGGATTAGGGTTTAATCTGTTTACAGTATCTCTGAAAAAGATAAAAGGAGTTCCGGTTTCAACGGCGCTTTTCATAATGCGCTTCATAACATCGAGAGCGGGAACCGTTATAGGCTCAAGCTTAGGATTTTCTTCACATTCGATGTAACGTTTTGAAAATTCATTTGAATCTTCGCTGTCATAGTAATCCTCAAGATTATATCCCATAAGCTTTTGTACCATGTGAGGGTCGAAGAGTGACCAATTTCCTCGTGAAAGAAGTCTTTGCATAAAAATATCGGGTATACTTATTGACGGGAAAATATCGTGTGCCTTACGTCTGTCATCTCCGTTATTGGTTCTTAAGTCTATGAATTCATAGAGATCTTTGTGCCAGATATCGAGGGTGATTGTGGCTCCGCCTTTTCTTTTTCCGAGCTGATCCACGGCAACTGCCGTATCATTGTAAAGTCTTACCCAAGGAACGACTCCGCCGCTGGCATTTTTATAACCTCTTATGTCCGAGTTAAGGCTTCGGATCTTTCCAGCATAAATTCCTAAAGCACCTCCGTGTTTTGAAACTCTTGAAAACTTTGAATTCACATCATAAATAGACCAAAGATTGTCACCTGCACTCGAAATGAAGCAGGAGCTGAGCTGGTAGAAGCTTGTTCCGGCATTTGCGAGAGTAGGGGTGGCAACCGTAACCTTTAAAGAACTGAGTATATCATAGAATTTCTTGGCATAATAAACTCTTTTATCATTCTCGGGAATAGCAAGATGCATTGCTATAACCATAAATCTTTCCTGAGGAAGTTCAAAAATTTCTTTATTAAAGCCTCTTACAAGGTATCTGTCCGTTAAAAGCTTTATTCCCTCATAGTTAAAGAGGTAGTCTCTGTCCGGATTGATATATGCCTCAAGTTCTTTTATATCGTCTATGCTGTAATTTTGCTTTAAATAGTCACCGTATGCCTTCTTTTCGCTGAGCATGTCTATGAGAGTGGCGAAGCTTCCGTAACCGAAGCTGTGATATTTACGGTTTATTGCAGCCTCTTTATAGATATCAAAAAGAAAAAGTCTTGCCGCCACGTACTGCCAGTTAATGTTTAAAGTAGTCGGGTCGAAAGTTTTCCCGTTACCGCTTATAACTTTTTCAATAGCGGTTCTTACAAGAGTTTGCTGTATCTCCTTGGTTGTCATATTGTTTTTAAACTGTATCTTACAATCCAGCTCAAGCTCGACAGGATCACAGCCTTCCAGATCCTTACAGGCAAAAGCAATCATTCTTTTTGTTTTTTCAACACTGAGAGGCTCGAAACGACCGTCTCTTTTTCTTATCATTATTTCCATTTTTTTTAAATCTCCAAATTGCATAATAGACCAATATAATACACTAAAAAAAGTGTTTAAGCAATAGGTAAAATACTAGATATTGTGTATAAAAACTTAAAATTTGAAAGATAAAAATTTAAGGAATGCTTGCAAAAATATTTTTTTACTTATAAAATATATAGCCGAAGCTTTCTGTAAAAAATAAGAGAGGAAGAGTTATGATATTTTTTAATTATTCAAAATGCAGTACCTGCATAAAGGCAAGAAAATTTCTGGAGACTTTTACAAAGGACTTTGAGGTTTTGGATGCCAAAACAAATAAACCCGGAAAAGATGAAATTAAGTCATGGTATGAAAAATCGGGACTTGATATAAAAAAGTTCTTTAATACTTCGGGAAATGCGTACAAGGAGCAGGGGCTCAAAGATAAGCTTAAGGATATGAGTGTGGATGAAAAGCTTGAGCTTCTTGCAAGTGACGGAATGTTGATTAAAAGACCTATATTAATACAGGATAAAAAAGTCCTTGTGGGTTTTAAGGAAGAAGAATGGAAAGAGGCTTTAAAATAGCCTCTTTCCGCATTTATATAACATCTATATGGCACATTTTCATTGTATTAAGCGCCTCTTCATGGCTTTTCGTCGTAACACCGGCACAAGCCGTTTCCACAACCTTAATATCCGTTTCGGGGAAAAAGGCTTTCAGAAGAAGAGCGTTTGATATAACACAAATATCCGTACAAATTCCGACAAGGGTGATACTTGACAAATTCTTTTTTTCTTTAAGATAATTTGCCAAATCAAGGGATGCAAAAGAGTTCTTTTCAAAAATCTTCATATCTTCTTTTATAAGAGCTTTGATACTTTCATGTATTTCATGACCGGTGCTCCCTTTTTGGCAATGTATTACCGGTAAATGCCTTCCTTCATTACTTGACAGATAATCGGGAAAATGTGTATCCATAGTGAAAATAATCTCACCTTCAAAATTTTTGATTACGGTGGCAACCTTTGCCGTCACCGAAAGGGCTTCGGGACTGCCAAGAGCTCCGTCTATAAAATCATTTTGCATGTCAATAACAATAAGGACATTATCCTGCATAGCTTTTCCTCCGTGGACAAATATTTTTATTAATTTTAATTCAAAAGGGGTGTAAATGCAATAATAAGCTTTGACTGCTTTAAAATATCATAATAAATAACTTCTGTTCAAGGTAGAGTTTTTTTGTTATAATGTACGAAATGAGGGTATTGAGAAAGGAATTTAAGTTTATGATGTATAATATACCGGATAAAATCCGTTTGGCAAATATTCCTACAAGGATAGAAAAGCTTGAAAAAATATCGGCGGAGTATAAAAGAAATATTTATATAAAAAGGGATGACCTTACGGGTTCGGAGATTTCAGGCAATAAAGTAAGAAAACTTGAATATTCCATAGCCGAAGCCATAAGGGAAGGCGCGGATACACTTATAACATGCGGAGCCTTGCAATCCAACCATTGCAGAGCCACCGCAGCTTGTGCGGCAAAACTCGGCTTAAAAACGGAGCTTGTACTTGTAGACAATGAAAAAAATCCGCCTATGGGCAATTACTTTTTGGATCTGGTGTTTGGGGCAAATATACATCTCATAAGCAGAGAGCAGTATAAAAATGTCGGCGAAATTATGAGAAATCTTAAAACGGAGCTTGCTGCCAAGGGGCAAAAGGCATACATAATACCGACAGGCGCTTCCAATGCCATCGGTATGTTCGGATATATTGAAGCCGTAAAAGAGATAAAAGAGCAGGAAAAAGAGCTGGGAGTACATTTTGATGCGATTATAGACACGGTAGGTTCGACCGGAACCTTTGCCGGACTTGTGCTCGGCAATAAAATATACGAAGCGAACTGCGATATAATAGGCTTTAGCGTGGGTGAAGATGCCGAATATTTCAAGCAGATGAGCTTTGACAATATAAAGGACTGCTGTAAGTATATTTCAAGTGAAAAATATACTCATACGCCGGAAAGTCTCGGAATTACAAAGGAAGATCTTAATATCATAGACTCTTACAGAGGAGAAGGCTACGGAATAAGCTCTGAAAAGGATTATGAGATTATTAAGCATCTTGCCAGAAAAGAGGGGATAATCGTAGATCCCGTTTATACGGGGAAAACCTTTAAAGGCTTGCTTGCGGAGCTGGATTTATCTCTTTCAAAGTATAAAAATATACTTTTCATACACACGGGAGGACTTTTCGGTTTATTTCCTAAGGCGGAGGAAATGTCCCGATATTTATAGAAGAGTGGAAAATTTTAAAGGCAAAGCCTTTTTTTGCAAGTATTAACAATAAAGGAGAATTTTAAGATGGAAGCAAAAGTTTCAAGTGTATTTGACGGGTTCAAGAAAACAAAGGATTTTTTGATTTGTGTGGATTCCGACGGCTGTGTAATGGATACTATGGATATTAAGCACAAAAAATGCTTCGGTCCTTGTTTTATTGATGAGTGGGGTCTGGAGGCTCACAGAGAAGAACTGCTTGACAGATGGAATCATATAAATTTATATTCTATGGACAGGGGTATAAACCGCTATAAGGGACTTGAAATCATACTCGAGGAAATAGATGCCCGAATCATGAAAATCGATGGTCTGGAAGAACTGAGAAACTGGGTTAAAAATACCAAAGCCTTTTCGTTCGACTCATTGAATGCGGAGATAGAAAAAACTGACAGCATTTGTCTCAAAAAAGCATACAGCTGGTCCAAGGCGGTAAACAAGTCAATACAGGAGCTTGATGAGGATGAGCTTCTTCCTTTTGAGGGAGTTCATGAGATACTTTTGCCGGTTAAGGCATTTGCGGATGTCGCTATCGTTTCTTCGGCAAATCCGGAAGCGGTGAACAAGGAGTGGACAAAGCACGGATTGCTTGATGTTGTTGATATATTACTTGCTCAGGATGCGGGTTCAAAAGCAAGCTGCATCAAGAGGCTTATGGAGTTCGGCTATGATAAAAAGAATGTTCTTATGGTGGGAGATGCACCGGGAGACATGGAAGCCGCCAAGGCAAACGGAGTGTTCTTTTTCCCCATACTTGTAGGAAAGGAAAAAGAAAGCTGGAAGGAGCTTGGAGAAGCATTCAAGCGATTTATGGCTTCCGAATTTGATGAAGAATTCGGAAAAGAGTTGGAAAATAAATTTATTGAACATTTAACAAAATAGGGAAGATATTATGCGTATTAACAGAGAAGATATAAGAAACATCGCCATTATAGCCCATGTAGACCATGGAAAAACAAGTCTTGTGGATCAGCTTTTAAGACAGAGCGGTGTATTCAGGGAGAATCAGGAGGTGGTTGAAAGAGTAATGGACTCGAATGACCTCGAGAGGGAAAGAGGCATTACCATACTTTCAAAAAACACGGCGGTAAGGTATAAGGATACCAAGATAAATATTATAGATACACCGGGACATGCCGATTTCGGCGGCGAGGTGGAGCGTGTTCTTAAGATGGTTAACGGTGTAGTTCTTGTGGTTGATGCTTACGAAGGCGTTATGCCGCAGACAAAGTTTGTACTTAGAAAGGCACTGGAGCTGGATCTTGATATTGTATGTTGCATAAATAAATGTGACAGAGAGCAGGCAAGACCCGATGAGGTTATTGATGAGATTTTGGAACTTTTAATGGACCTTGATGCAAATGAGAGGCAGCTTGAATGTCCGTTTGTTTTTGCCAGCGCGAGAGGGGGCTGGGCAAAATATAAGTTTGAGGACACAAATTCGGACATGGTACCTCTTTTTGAAACTATTATAAAACATATAAATGCGCCGCAAGGGGATCCGGATGCAGGTCTTAAGATGCTTATAAGTACCATAGATTACAATGAATATGTGGGAAGAATAGGTGTGGGAAAGGTTGATGACGGTATTATAAAGCTTAATCAGGAAGTTGCCATAGTAAACTACCATGACCCGGATAAGTTAAAAAAGGTTAAGGTAGGAAGACTTTATGAGTACGAAGGACTTAACAGAGTAGAAGTACAGGAAGCAAGTGTAGGGGCTATAGTGGCTATTTCGGGTATAAGCGACATACATATAGGAGATACCCTTACCTTGACGGACAATCCCGAGGCTATAGAATTTCAAAAGATATCCGAGCCTACAATTTCCATGAATTTCATGGTGAATGATTCGCCTCTTGCAGGAAAAGAGGGTAAGTTCGTTACTTCAAGGCATTTACGTGAAAGGCTTTTTAAGGAGCTTAATACGGATGTTTCCTTACGAGTTGAAGAGACGGAATCACCCGACAATTTCAAGGTTTCGGGAAGAGGAGAGCTTCACCTTTCCGTTCTCATAGAGAATATGAGAAGAGAGGGCTTCGAGTTTGCGGTAAGTAAGGCGGAGGTTATATACCGTTATGATGAAAGAAACGCAAAGCTTGAACCTATGGAGATAGCTTATGTCGATGTCCCTGAGGAGTTTTCCGGAGCCATAATACAAAAGCTTACTTCAAGAAAGGGAGAGCTTTCAGGTATGAGTCCGGCACATAACGGGTATACAAGACTTGAGTTTTCCATACCTTCAAGAGGCTTGATAGGCTACAGAGGCGAGTTTTTAACGGATACAAAGGGGAACGGTATTCTTAATACCGAGTTTGACGGTTATGACAAATACAAGGGAGATATGTTCTACAGAAAGACGGGATCTCTCATAGCATTTGAATCCGGTGAAGCCATAACCTACGGTTTGTTTAATGCACAGGAAAGAGGGCAGCTCTTTATAAAGCCGGGAGAAAAGGTTTATGCCGGTATGGTTGTAGGGCAAAATGCCAAGGCGGAGGACATAGAGATAAATGTATGTAAGACAAAAAAACTTACCAATACACGTTCTTCGAGTGCAGATGAAGCCCTGCGCCTTGTAACACCTAAGATTATGAGCCTTGAAGAGGCACTTGAATTTATAGATACGGATGAGCTTCTGGAAGTTACACCTATGAATTTAAGGATAAGGAAGAAAATATTGGATCCGACCATGAGAAAAAGGGCGGCAATAAAAAGTAAGTCATAAACACAGGCATAAATTTGTATAAGGGAGATTTCATGAGTATTTTAAAACTTAAGCCCGGTACAAAGGACTATCTGTGGGGCGGACGAAGATTGATAGATGAATTTTTTAAAGAAGGTGAAGGAAATATACTTGCCGAAACGTGGGAGCTCTCATGTCACGAGGACGGGCTTTCTTATATTGAAAACGGAGAATTTAAGGGTAAAAGTCTCAGAGATTTTATCAATATGAAAGGGAAAACCGTGCTCGGTGAAAACTGTGAAAAATTCGATCGTTTTCCCATACTGGTTAAATTCATAGATGCAAAAGACGATTTGTCGATTCAGGTACATCCGGACGATGAATATGCACTGAAAAATGAAAGAGAATATGGAAAAACCGAGATGTGGTATGTTGTGGATGCCGGAGAGAACGCCTTTTTATACTACGGTTTTAAAAAGAAGTTAAGTAAGGAAGAATTTAGAGAGAGCATAGAAAACAATACTTTGCTTGAAACTCTCAATAAAATTTATGTAAAAAAAGGAGATGTATTCTTTATTGAGGCGGGTACCATACATGCCATAGGTAAGGACATTTTGGTTGCCGAGATTCAACAAAACTCCAATATTACATACAGAGTCTACGATTTTGCCAGAGTCGGGAAGGACGGAAGGTTAAGGCAACTGCATACGGATAAGGCTGTTGAGGTTACAAATACGGACAAAACATCGTATGAGAATAAAGCCTATCCTCATATTGCAAGCTGTAAGTATTTTACTGTGGATAAGCTTTACCTTGACGGAAAGACCCTTAAAAGTCTAAGGGGAGAAGTTGATGAAAAATCGTTTTTAAACGTGCTTTTTCTTGACGGAAAAGGAAGTATTACCTGTGGCAATGAAAAGCTTGAATTTAAAAAGGGAGACAGCTTTTTCATAAGTGCGAGAAGCGGAGACTACCTTATAGAGGGCGAATGTGAGGCACTGCTTACAAGAGTATAGCTTTTAAAATAGAAACTCCTGCAGATTTAAGTTTAAACCTGCAGGAGTTTTTTTATTGCTTTTTAAATATATCCGGAAAGCTTTTAAAGCTTATTGCAAACAATTCGGTAAGAGTATCGAATATAAATTTTTTTGTATCTTCATCCGTTTCTTTTGCAGCTTGAAGTAAAACAGGTATGGTTTCCTGCCTGTTATCGTATAGCTCCACAAAGCTCTGCTGATTACAGGTTGTCAATATTTTATAAAGACTTTCTATAAATCTTTCCCTGTCATGTATTGAAGTTTGTGAAAGCCATGTGTTTAAAGTGGCATTGAAATGTTTCGCTCCGGCACTTAAGCTTTCGAGAGTATCAAAGTTCACATCATTTATAAGCCATGTAAAAGGATTATGCTGGAGAAAGCTGTTGGTGTTGCTTTTAACTACAGTGAAGTTCTCCTGTTGCTCCAAAAGCATTCCTACTATAGAGGATTGAGGTAAGGTCTTTTCGATTTTTTTATGTATCGACAGGAAAGCCTTATCCTCGAGTACGGTCTCCAAAAATCCCGGACCGTCATGACTGTATATACGCAGTATTCTTTCCTTAACATCATCAGGAGAGTTCATAGAAGAGTAAACAGCCAGATTTCCACCTTTTGAATGTCCGCCGACAAGCAGAGTACCCTTAAAGCTCTTTGAAACCTTATCCAAGTATTTCTTTGCCGAAAGCTGTGAAGGTACGGGGAAGGAGAAGGCCATATTGAAGTCTTCTTTCCAACCTACAAAGGTCGAGTCCGTGCCTCTGAAAGCCACATAACACAAATCCGGCTTAAGGAGAAAGGTCATAGCGGAAAACTGCTTTTCTTCCTCGGAATCCGATTGCTCGACAAAATTGGAGATTTTTATATTACGAAATCTCGGACTGGCAACCATAGCGGTAAGAAGAGCGATACTGCTTTCAGCATCCCAAACTTCGAAAGTCATTCGGTCAAAAAATTCAGCTCTGAAAAGCTCATAAAGGTACATTCCCTTTTTTGTGCATATACCTTCAAGTTCCTTCGGAAAATGAAAGTATGAGATCCAAGAGAGGATGAGACTGTCTATAGAGCAAAATTCACGCTCATCAAAGGTATCCAAATGTTCTTTGGTATAGGATATAATATTCTTCAAAATTTAATACCTCATAAAAATTTAAAATGGAATTCTCTTTTTAAAAAACAGAGAATCGGGTAACGATAATTTATATAAAAAATCTGTTTTCATCGTAATCTAAAAATAAGGAAATGTCAATATTCATAAAGTGGAAGAAACTATATAAAAGCAGAAAAATTTATTTTGTAAAATCTATGAAAGAGTCTTAGAAAGTGCTATGATATAGATAAGAGTTTAAGGAGAATATTCTTTCGAACGGGGGAAAAGATGATAAATTTCAGCGGATACGGACTTATAATAGTTTTGGTGGATTATTTTGGCGGTTTGGCATTGTTAAGCCGATACTCTCCGTATTTTTTAAAGAGTGAAAAAAAGCAGTATTTGGTTTTACTTACGTTTCATGTGCTGATTACCTGCTTTAATTTTTTCATGGGCAAATACCTCAATAAAAATGGAGTCAAGCATACGGTTTACGGCATAAGACTTGAATATTTCGTACTTGCGACAGGTTTGATTGTTTTACCTTTAATTATCGGTATGGGAAGGGGTATTGTTTATTAAATATATGATAGCTGAAAATAATTAAAATATATGGAGGTTTAAGAATATGAGTGTACTTGTCATTTATTTCAGTGCCGGAGGAAGAACGGCAAAAATAGCAAAAGAGTTTGCCGGGGAAATCGGAGCGGATATTTTTGAGATCACACCGACAATACCTTATTCGAAGGCGGATATCACATGGATAAACCCTTTTGCAAGATGCAATAAAGAACAGTGTTCCAAAGAGGATATACCGATATCCGGTAAAATAGAAAATTTCGAAAAGTACGATACCGTATATATGGGCTTTCCTATATGGTACGGCGGGGCTCCTAAAGTAGTATATAACTTTTGTAAAGCTTATGAATGGAGCAAAAAAACACTTTATGTTTTTGCAACTTCGGGAGGGGGCGGGATAGGAAAAACCGCCGAAAAGCTGGGAGCGTTTACAAAAGGAACATCCGTGACGGAAGCGAAGCTTGTTAAGAACTTAGAGGGACTTATGGAGTGGGCAAAGAAATTTTTATAGCATAATATTGTACTTTAGATATACATTAAAGTTTAGGCACCTGCATATTTGTCGGTGCCTTTTATTATGATAAAATTTTATGCGTAATATATTAAATTAAAAGTTTTTATTAAGTCAAAGTGTCGAAAAATAAGCTTTTAAATGCTATAATATAAGACATAATATTCTAAAAAAGGAGGAATGCATGATGAAAAAAAATACGCGAAAAAACAGAGGTTTAGCTTTGCTTGTCGTGACGATAATATCACTTACAAGTGTGTTCTCGGGATGTACCAAAGCGGGAAATTCTTCGGGAGAAGTCGGAGAGCAAAAAGATAAAGAGATAAAGACAAGCCTTACAGGTAAGGAATTTATGTATACTAAAAAGAACGGTTTGTACGAGTATAAATCGGAGAAGGATAAGGAAGTAAGGCTATCAAAAGACAGATTTAAAAGAAAGTCGGATTATGATAGAGATGATTTAGTGGAGGCTCAATATTCTCCGGACGGAAATTATGTATATTATCTTGAACCGGAGGATTATAATTATTCGAGAGCACTTAAGATGCTTAGACGTGAAAATGATGTAAAAGATAAGGCTGAAAATAAGGAAAAAGAAGAGCAAACCCTTGCATCGGATGTGTCCGAGTTTAAGGTGCTTAAAAACGGTAAGGTTTTATATAAAACAGATTACAGAGACGGACTTTATATTTGGGATAATGAAGATTCGGAAAACATAGCTAAAGGTGTGGAATTTTACGATTTGGCTGAGGATGAAAGCTTTATACTCTATCTCACCGATGTACATTACAGCTATGGGAGTGCGGAAGAAAAAGAAGTAGGTAAAGAGTATGACAGTACAAAGATAGGTACTTTAAACCTTTACAGCTTTGCCGAGGAAGAAGCTTATAAAATAGCAAAGAACGTAGTTCTTGATAGACTTGTATATAATGAGGATTTTTCATCTATATATTACGTGAGCGAAGAAGGCGAAAAGTATAATTTATATTATATAAAGGATATGGCAAAGTCCGAGACGAAAGAAAAAGAGCCGTATCTTGTTGCCGAAATCGGTAAAGGTATAATTTTTATAAATAAAAAAACGGGAGGAGTATATTATTCGGCAGAAAATAATGAGAATGCCCTTTATGATATGCTGATAGAAGATGATGTTCCCGACGAGGCACAAGGGGTAAATACTCCGGAGATAAGTGAAGAAGACAAGAAATTAATGGCTGAGAAAAAAGAAGTCATAAAAGATAAAGGGCTTAAGGAATATGCTTTACAACAGATGAAGACGGATTTTAAAACGGAACTTAAGAAAGCTGTAAATGACGAGCATTTCGGAAGTTTATCATATTATAATAAAACGGATAGTAAGGAATTGTCGACATCAGCACTGATAAGTCCGAATAACCTTATTTCCGACAATGAAACGGTCAGCTTTACACAAATAGATAAGGATAAAGTTAAAAAGGTTAAGTTATCCAAGCTTTTTGATGATTATTTATATAAACTTAATGCAGTGATTGATTACTCCGATGAAGAGGATGCTGACGAGAAGGATAAAGATGCCGAAAAAGAATTAAATTTGGATAAGCTTTTATATGAATATTATAAGGATCCGGACAGTCCTTTAGGCATGTATTTTTCTGCAGAGGATGAAGAATTGAAGGATGATTCAACTGAAAGTACCGAGGAGGAAACTCGAAGAGGTGACGGAAGAGTAGAAAATCTCTCATACCACGGTAAAAAAACACAGGTATCGGATTTGGGATATAATAACGCTATTAAAAAAGAAGAAGATTTTACTACAGACGATGAGTATAACTACTATTCAGATTATTTCTCGGATTATTTTTCCGGTGCAATAGCCGATTCGGACAGAGATTCTTACTGGGAATATGAAGGCACTCCTGCCTACGTTGCTTATGATTTTATACCTGATATTTTGTTAACTCAAAGCAGGGCATTTGAAGTGACGGCGGTCTCGGAAGATAAGGTCTACAGCCTTGAAGTCGACAGCTATACCATTGGAGATGTATATATAAATGAGGAAGATAACAGTATATATATTGTTAAAGCAAATAAAGAAATTCAAGATAATATAAAGAGCGCATCTGAAGAAAATTATAGATATTTTTCATCCGAAAGCTACGGTAGAGAAGATGGAACATACCCTTCAAAAAAATATGAGCTGTATAAGGCAGCTTTAAATGATAAGGAAGTCGGAAGTTTTGAACTTTTAGATGATGAAGTAAAAGGAATTTTAGGAGTATATAAAGATAAGCTGTATTACATCAAAACTGATGAATCGGAGTATTCTTATTCAAGTATGAGTTTATATTGCGATAAAAAGAAAATTAAGTCCGATTGCATAGCTGTCGGTGTTGTTAACGGCAATATGTACTTGGAAACGGAAGGAAGCCACTATTCCGCTTTAAATCTCTATAAGTTAGACGGTGAAAATGCGGAAAAGGTGGGAAGCGAGATTTATGAATATAAAATTCTTGATGACGGCAGTATAGTTTATATAGATAACTATGATGAGGATAAAGAGAAGGGAAACTTAAAGCTTTGGAAGGGTAAGGATAATAAAGAAACCTTAGGTAAAGATGCTATGAATATAATAGGCGGTAACAGAGGTGCTTATTATTCGGATGTATACGCCGAAGATAAAGTATATATAAAATTCAGATAGATTATTTTAAGGAGACGGCATAATGCACATATTTTCAAAAAGAATGATAGATAGTATGAGGAGTTTAGTTGGTTTTTTAACTTTGATATTTTTACTTGCCGCCTGTGCAAGTAAAGATTTACCCTCTGCGGGAACAAATAAAAAGTTAGTAACTTCAGATGTTAATGCGGCTCTATATCGTAAAGGCGACGGTGTGTATGAGTATGATTCGGTAAAGGCGGATAAAACCAAGCAAAATGCTATAGAAATACCTCAAGATGATGGGGGATACTACGATATTACATCAGAGCCTGAATATTCACCGGACGGAAAATATTTGTACTATTATGAGTATGCAGATGAAAATAAGGCTGAGGATAGGCTTTTACCGAAAAAAGCACTCAAAAGGCTCGAAAGAAGTACAAACAAGGATGACACAATAAGTGATGATGTCTGGGACTTTAAGGTGCTTAAAAACGGAAATCTTTTGTTTTTAACTGCAAGAACCAATGAGTTATATTTGTGGGACGGAGAGAAAGAAAAATTCATAACAAATGATGTGGGTGCTTTCTATCTGAACGAAAATGAAGATTATATGCTGATAGCCGGCGAAGGCGATGATTTTTACGAATTCAACGGTGCCTATGATTTTACATTTGAAGGGAGGCTTGGAGAAGCGGGTACCCTGTATTTTTATGATTTTGCCGGCAAAACCCTTAATAAGCTTGATGAACAGGTTTTAGGACTTATGCTTAATTATTCGAAGGATTTTTCAGTCGTATATTATGCAAAAAAAGAGGGCGATGTCTACGCTTTATATGCAATAAAAGATATCATAGGCTCCAAAGGAAAAGATGTAAACAAAAGCTTGATAACTAAAGTAGATGATGCAAGGCTTTACATGGATGAAAATACAAATGCCCTGTATTATATACAAAAGGATAAGAGCAGGAATTTATATGACATTGTGATAGAGGATGATTTACCTGAAGATAAAAGCATTACTCCTCCCGATATAAGTACGGAGGATAAGAAGCTAATGTTTGAAACCAAGGAGTTTGTTAAAGATAAGGGCTTGACAGAATACGCCTTTGAGCAATTAAAGATAGAATTTAAAAATAAGATAAAAGAAGTTCTTAAAAGAGAAGCTTACGGAAAACTCTATGTTTATGAGGGAGACAGCCCAAAGGAGCTTGCCGACTTTGTCGTGGCGGATTTTACGAGTACGGATTACGAGTTTGAAGACAATTTTAATTCTACTGTAAGCTTTACCAATGTCAATAAAGATGAGATTACCAAGATTAAATTGTCGGAGCTTCTTGAGGAGTTTAAACTTAATTTAAACAAAGACTTCATTATTTCTTCGAAAGATGAAAGCCTGAAAGCCGGGGATGTAAATGATATTGATTGGGATAAGCTTTTGTATGATTATTATTACCATAAAGAAAGCCCTCTGGCTGAGTATATTTTTTATGAGGAAGAAACAAACAGTGACGAGACAAATGGAGGTTTGGAAAATTATAGAGATAAATATTGGGTAAGCGGTATTAGGCTGAGTACGGAGTTTGACAGGATGTTTGAAGGTGTTATCTTTGTACAACCTGAGGCTTTTACGGTATCTGCAGTATCAGGTGATAAAGTTTATGATATGAAAACTGATAAACATCACATTAAGGATATTTATATAGATGGTGATAATCAAAAGATCTATTATGTGAAGCTTAATGAAAATGAGATTCTTGAAGAGGATCTTAAAGTTGAGAATTCCGCTAAAAATATTATGGGTGAAGGTAGATATGACTTGGATTATTTTCACGATCAGCTGAAATATGATCTATACAAGGCGGATTTATCGGACGGAGAGCTTAGTAATGAAGAAAGGTTTGATAAGAATGTCAGTTCCGTTTACGGTATGTTCGATAACAAACTGTATTATTTTAAACCTTCCGAGGAGTCATATTCGGGTAAAAACCTGTACTGTGATAAAAAACTTGTAAAAAAAGAATGTAAAAGCCTGAATTTTGTGAACGATATAATTTATATAGCTACAGAATCGGAGGACAGTTTTTCTGAATGTGATTTGTACATGTTTAAGGAGGATGAGGTTTCGAAGATTTCAAAAGCTGTTTCCGAATATAAAATCCTACCGGATAAGAGTATATTGTATATACAGAAAAAAGGCGGATATGACAGCGAAAAGAACGGTAAACTTAAGCTTTGGAAAGGAAATGATGAAGATGAGCTTGTAGATAAGGATGTTATTCATATATTCAAAAGTATAGATCCTGCAGGATACAGAGACTCGGATTCGGTTGCGGATTATATGAAGATGAGATAAATATTCACGCTGTATACTCAACCGGAATATTACTATTTTAAAGGAAAGCGGTATGGGAAAATTTAGAAACGGTAAGCTCAGCTTTATGATTGTTTTTACGGTATGTATATTTGTTGCGACCTATCTTGCAATGGACATCAGAAATAAACGTCCTGAAGAGTTTAGCGAATATGAAACCGAGAAAAGTTTTGAAGACCCTGAATTACTTAAAAATTTATCGGGAGAAGGCTTTTTCTATGTGAAAAAAGACGGGATGTATAGATATTCTGTCGATGATAACAAAAAGGAGTTTATTTTAGACAGGGAGAAATACGAAGAAGATACGAGAAAATCGAAAAGAGATCTTGAAGAAAAGGTCGATAATATACAAAAAAGTAAAGACGGGAAATATATATATTATTTAAATAAAAATACCCTGCAAAGACTGGATCTTGAAGATAATAGCGAAAGCATCATCGAAGACTATGTAGATGAGTTCAAGTTGCTTGAAAACGGTAAGCTTATAGTTGTTTACGGAGGATACCTTACAACTTTCGAGGGCAGAACTTTGGATGTGTATGATCTTGAAAACGGGAACATAAATTACTTGCACGGAAAATTACACAGTTATTTTCTGTCTGAAGATGAAAAAAACATATTTTCTACAGAAACAGATGATTCTGTACAAGACTTTAGCGGTAAAACAAGAGAGCTTGGAAAATTTAGAATTTATGATATAGAAGAAGATAAGGTATATGTATCCGATGAAAATGTGTATATTGATGAAATATCATATATAAATGATATGAAAACTCTGTCTTATGTAAAGCGTGAGAATGGAAAAGATTCATTGTATTTTATAAAGGATGCGGGTGAATTTAAAGCCGGAGATGCAGCGCCGTATTTGGTGGCAACGGCAGAAGAAATTACTTCTTACGTGGATAAACAAAGCGGTTTACTTTATTATTTATCAAAGCAGGAAGAGAACAGTCTGTATAAACTGCTGATAAATGATGATTTGGACAAGAATGTAAAGGAAGCCGGGGAGCCTAACATAAGTGAAGAGGACAAGGAGCTTATGTTTAAAAATAAAAGGATTATAGAAGGCAAGGGACTTAAGGAGTATGCCCTAAAAAAGATGGCGGATGAATTTAAGGAGAATATTAAAAATGAAATTTTAAGTAAAACCTACGGTGCTTTATATTGCTATGACGGTAATGAGGCGGTAGAACTTTCAGATTCCGCACTTTTGAAAATTGAAGACACTGTAAAAGGAGTTTCCTTAGGGTTTACGCATATTGAAAAGGATAAGGTGAAAAAGCTCAGCTTAACCGAGCTCTTCAGTGACTATGTATTCGCTTTGGGTGATAATGCAATAGAAAAAACACATACATATGAGGATTTGGAGGACTATAAAAAAGAAAAAAGAAGACAGGCTGAATACGATATGGACAGTATTATTTATGCATATTATGCGGATAATAAAAGTCCTTTAGGTGAGTATTTTAATTATACGGATAAGCAAGATGACGGAAGTAGTTGGGACTTAGACGGTAGATTCTTCGAGTGGGAAAATTATAAACTGTCTGAGAATACGGTAAAATCTTTCTTTGAAATATACAAATATGAGAATGAGGATATTTTTACACTTTGCTGTATTATAGGCTCCAAAGCTTACAAAACGGGTTTTAACGTTAATAATGTGCGAGCCATGTATATTGGAGGAGATAAGATATATCTTAACATTGTGGATGTGGGAGATAGAGGAAATGAAAGCATTGTAGATAATTTTAATTCTTATTTTTCTAATAAAGCCAAAATATTTTTTGAGAAAAGAAAGGAAGAAATACTCTATACAAACGGTCGCAACTTATATATGGCAAGACTAAACGGTGATGTTGCGGGAGAATTTGAGCTTTTGGACAGTAACATACAAGATATAATTTTTTCATTGGATGAAAAAATCTATTATGAAAGATATTCAGGAGAATATTATGAAGTGAAAGGGATTAAATATAGGGCTGTAGATTTGTGCTGTGACGGGGAAAAACTGGCAGAAAAAATCGAAGAATATGACTCCTTTAATAATATGGCGTATATATACCTTCGAGAAGGCAAGGACGATGTCCGCTCTTTGTATGATTTTGACGGTAAAGAATTTATAAAAATCAGTGACGATATAGCCGAGCAGTTTTTTCTGAAAGACGGTACAATATTTTATAGGAAAGGCGACAATACACTGAAATGTTGGAAGAAAGGTACTTATGATGAGGTTGTGGACAAAGAAGTAGAGGAAATAATATTCCCCAACACATACAAGTACTCTTCTTCGTATGCAGATACTATGAAAAATGCTTTCATTTTTGAAAAAATTCTATATTAACAAGTAAGTTGTATATTGAAAAAAATTAATAATTTTGTTATAATTTCAGTACTGTAGAGTAGATATTAGGAGGTAATAATGGAAGACAAGATAACTGTAATTGAGACAAGAGGGGGCTTTTTGAATTTTCTAAAAAAGCACGATAAAACCCTTCTTATTATTTTTGTTATACTGGCTTTTTCGGCATTTACAGCAAAAAAATGGTTTTTTGCCGATACGGACGTGATGTGGCATTATAAGGCGGGTGAATATCTTATTAAGAATAGGATTATCCCCCATAAAGACATGTTCAGCTGGCAATTAAATCTTAACTGGATGGCACACGAGTGGTTATATGAAGTATTTTTATACGGTATTTACTCCAAACTGGGAATAAATGCCGCTAAGATAGGATTAATTATTTTTTTGGCTATACCGCCTATAATATCTTATTTTTATAACAAGAAGAAGATTGAAAACCCTTATTTATTTCTTCTTTTTATTATGGTTTTGACATCAAGATCAAATCGCTCGGCGTGTATAAGACCATCTGAAGTAAGTATAATTCTTTGGATGATAGCCTGCATGCTTATGGTGAGTAAGAATAAGTATAAAAATATATACTTTTTTGCCTGCTGTTTACTGGCTGTAAATTTACACGGAGGAAGTATAGCTTCATTTATAATTTTACCGCTGTTTTGTGTGGTTTCCGATTTTATAGTCTCTTATTGGAAGGATGATTATAAAGAGCTGTTGGAGTCGGTGAAAGAAAATATGTATATGCTTGCCGCAGGTTTTCTCGGAAGTTTGATAAATCCGTACGGAATATTTATATATAAGTATGCATATCAGCCTTTCGGTTATGCCGCAGAGCATATACTTGAATGGCAGCCTTCGGCATTTGATATATTCGGAGGGCTTGTCATTATTGTTGTATTGATAAGCATGGGAAGCTCAAGCATGTTACGAAGGCTTGATAATTATGATATCAGAAAGTATGTGGTAATTTGTGCATTCATGGTTAAAGGAATGGATGTAGGACGAATATATTTTAATGCCGTTATGGCAATAATGTTGTTTACTTATCCGTGTTTTGAGGAATTATTGAGTATAACATATAAAAAATTGTTGGATACGAAAAAGCTCCCTTTGATTCTGGTACCTTTATCAGTACTTACATTTTTTGTTACATTTACGGTATTGTATTTGCCGGATTTGCTAAATAATTATAGTTACCTTGACTATGTTCGCAAAGAAGATAAAAACACTCCGCTTGTAGACTATATAAAAAATAACGGTCTGGAAAATAAGAAAACCTTTAATCCTTACGGCATAAGCGGATTTTTAATTTTAAATGATGTAAAGGTTTTTATAGATGCAAGAACGGATCCATATATGGAATTTTTCTCTGACAATGATTCTTTAAGAGATTATTTTGATTCTACGGAACCTGAAGGTATGACTGCTTATGAAGGCTGGGAAAAGCTTAATGAAAAATATAAATTTGAATATGCCGTTTTTACCAAGGACAATACAAAGGATAGAGACCTTGTGGATGGCTTAAAGAATCATAATTATGAGTTGCTCTTTGAAGATGATAACTCCGCTTTTTTCAAAATAGGTGAATAAGTATGAAAGATGTGTTATATATAGTTGTTCCTTGCTATAATGAGTCTGAAGTTATACTCGATTCATCGGAGAAATTGCTTGACAAGCTTAATGAGCTTATAGATAACAAGCTTGTTTCGCCTGAGAGCAAAATTTTCTTCGTAAATGACGGTTCAAAGGATGATACATGGATTAAGATTAAAAATTTGCATAAAGAAAATCCGGTTTACACAGGAATAAGTTTAAGCAGAAACAGAGGACATCAAAATGCATTGACTGCGGGACTTTTGATAGCCAAGGATTATTGTGATATAACGATATCCATAGATGCGGATTTGCAGGATGATTTGGAAGTTTTTGATACTATGATAAAACATTATAAAGAAGGTTGCGATATAGTATACGGCGTCAGAAGCTCGAGAAAAACGGATTCATGGTTTAAGAAAACAACAGCCGAGAGTTTTTATAAGCTTATGCTTTTTTTAGGAGTGGAGACGGTTTACAATCATGCGGATTTCAGACTTATGAGTAAAGCGGCACTGGAAGCATTTTCCTTGTTTGAGGAAAGGAATCTCTTTTTAAGAGGAATGGTTCCTATGTTGGGATTTAAGACCGAAACGGTATTGTATGAGAGAAAGGCAAGACTTGCAGGAGAAAGTAAGTATCCTTTTTCAAAAATGCTAATTCTTGCTATTGAAGGAATTACATCTTTATCCGTAAAGCCTATACGATATATTACTATGCTGGGTTTTCTGATATTTATGTTCAGCGTAGCGATGCTTATTTGGAGTATAGTAGGCTTTTTTAACGGAGCTACCATGCAGGGTTGGTCGAGTATAATGGTCTCCGTTTGGGGAATAGGAGGTATTATTATACTTTCCTTAGGTGTTATAGGTGAATATGTAGGAAAGATATATCTTGAGGTTAAAAAACGACCTAGATATATTATTGCCGAGAATCTTGCAGATACCAAAAATATAGACGAAAAGCTTTTGAATAATTGAATGTAAGAAAAAATATAATCCGAACTTTAAAGTTCGGATTATATTTTTCCTTTTGCAAACATTTCTATCATTTCCTGGCCTACACTTATATGGTCCTGCAAAACGGGAACATCTTCCCTTTCAAACCAGTAGGCGCCTTGAAGCTCGCTTTCTTGTATCGTGAGGGTATCATCGCCGTCAAGCTCGGCTGTAAATGCGAGCATAAGAGCACTGCCGAAGCCCCATGGCTGAGCTTTATATTCTTTTATATTTTTAATTTTAACTCCCACTTCTTCTTTAACCTCTCTGATTACGGTATCAAGAGGACTTTCGCCGATTTCCATATATCCGGCAACCAAGGCATAATTGGGATATAAGCCGTTTTTATCTTTGGTAAGAAGAATCCTGTTTTTATCCGTAATAGCAACAATAACGGCAGGATTGATTTTCGGATATTCGGTAAGCTTACAATTAGGGCAGACCATAGCCCTTTCCGTTTTGGAGGGAAGAGCCTTTGTGCCGCATTTTCCGCAAAAAACCCGTGAAACAAGCCAGCGGTTAATATGCCCCGCCGTACTTGCGGCAAAACCGAGGTGTTTGGGATTGTACTGTCTCAAACATTTTAAAGAGGTAAATTCCAGATTATAAGCTTCTATATTCAGTTTTTCAAAATCTAAGCCATACTTAAAAATTACATAAAAATCAGTTCTTGTGGACTCATCGCCCGGGATGTCGGTATGTCCCGCGTAATAAGCATTTTCCTGTAAAAAATCTAAATCAAAAAGGCTGCTGATATCCGAAAGAGAGGGGATGCGGCAAGCTTCCCCTTCTTTCTTAAACAACATTCTTCCTTTTGGATTAAAAAAACAAAATAAATCGGAAGCTTTTCCGGGTTTTATGTCAATAAATTCAGGATGGAAGCTGTAAGGTTTTATTTCATTAAACATAGGTGGAACCCTTTAAATCATGATACTGACTTAACAGTCTGTTCTTCTCGTCCCAAAGTTTTTGAGATAAATCAACATAAGGGATATGAGGATATTCAAGACGCTTTGACTCATCCCAAAGACTGTTAAATTCAGTTTTGCAATATTCTCTGATTTCCATTACATCAGGAGATTTATATACCTGCTTTCCGTTCTTGAAAACAGGTACCATAAGCTCCCTAAGTGTGTATTTCCCCGCTTTCAAAACAGTTTTTTTCCATGTATCTATAGGATCGAACAGATGCAAATCTTTATCTTCTTCAAAGACCTCATCAACAAAACAGATAAGATCTCCTATTATTTTATGGTTTGCTTTATCGTAAACTCTGTATATTTTTTTATTTCCCGGATTGGTGATTTTTTCGGCATTTTCGGAAAGCTTGATTTTAGGAATAAACTCACCTGAGTTTTTATCCATAATGGCAGACAGTTTATAAACTCCGCCAAAGCTCGGACAGTCTTTTGAGGTGATAAGGCTGGTACCGACACCCCATAAATCAATTTTTGCACCTTGAAGCTTTAAGGAATTTATTATGTTCTCATCAAGGTCGTTTGATGCCGATATAATAGCATCGTTAAGTCCGGCTTCATCCAACATTTTTCTTGCTTTTTTTGAAAGATAAGCAAGGTCTCCGCTGTCAAGTCGTATGCCATATTTTTTTAGCTCCACTCCGCTTTCCTTTAATTCTTTAAATACCGTAATAGCGTTTTTAACACCGCTGTTTAAGGTGTCATAGGTATCCACAAGGAGTATGCAAGGATTATGATATATTTTGGCATAAGCTCTGAAAGCTTCAAGCTCGCCTGGAAAACTCATTATCCATGAATGAGCATGGGTACCGCTTACCGGAATATTGAAAAGCTTACCCGCAAGGACATTGCTTGTAGAGGAGCAACCTGCCAAAACGGCGGCTCTGGCTCCAAAAACTCCCGCATCGGGTCCTTGAGCTCTTCTGAGACCGAACTCCATAACATTATCACCGCCGGCGGAATAAACAACTCTTGATGCCTTGGTGGCTATGAGTGACTGGTGATTGATTATATTTAAAATTGCAGTTTCTATAAACTGGGCTTCCATTATAGGTGCAATTATTTTTATGAAGGGTTCTCTTGGAAACATTACGGAACCTTCCGGAATTGCATATATATCACCGGTGAATTTGAAGTCTTTCAAATACATAAGGAAATCTTCATCAAAAATTTTAAGACTTCTAAGGTATTCGATGTCATCTTCTTTAAATCGAAGATTATTAATATAGGAAATAACTTGCTCTAAGCCGGCACAGATGGAATAGGCGCTGCCTAAAGGATTTTTTCTGTAAAATGCATCAAAAATTGCCGTTTCGTTTGCACTTTTCTCTTTAAAATATCCTTGAAGCATAGTAAGCTCATACAGGTCTGTTAAAAGAGTTAAATTATAAGTATCCATAGTTCTCCTTTGAAATTAAAATAGTATTTTTTATAAGTATAGCATAAGCAAACTTTATTTCAAGAGGGATAGTTTTTTCATATTTGGTAGGGGTTAAAAAGGTATTTTAGAAAAAACATTGATAAAAGTGCTTGAAAAAACTGAAAGAAATATATATAGTATTTCGTGTGGTTAGTATCCACTAACATTTGTTAGTGGATACTAACGATTCGTGTATCAATTCTCGTAAGAGAACGTAAATTTCATGAGTAATCGTTTTTAATATTTAAGTATTTTTTATATGAAATGGATTACAATTTATACAAATTAGCAAAAATATAGGAGGATTTAATGAGAAAAGGAACACTTAAAAATTCATATTTGAGTATTTTAAGCGCAACTTTAATTTCAGCTACGGCATTTACAAATACGGTATCTGCCGCACAGGCGGGAGCAACAGGTTGGAAACAGGAAGGAAATTCCTGGAAGTATTACAGCGAGGCGGGAGTTCTTGCAAAAGGCTTTATTAAGCTTGGTGAGGACTGGTATTATCTTGATACGGCTACAGGAGATATGAAGACAGGCTGGTTTAAGGCGGCTGACGGAAATTGGTATTATTTTAATACTCTCAGTGACGGAGCAAAGGGAAAAATGCTTACGGGATGGCAGTGGATAGACGGTTACTGCTATTATTTTTCAGCGGTGAAGGATGCTACGGAAGGAAGACTTTACACAAGCACAAAGACACCGGATGGCTATCTTGTAGATGCTGACGGAAGATGGATTGAAGAAAACGGAAGTATTCATTTTGTGCCGGGTAAGGGACAAAGCAGTCAGGCAGAATCGGATAAAAGTGCTCTCAGAACGGGCGGCACAAGAGGAGGTTCTTCGGTAGGCGGTGGTAGAGTAGGCTCTTCATCGGGCGGAAGTACAAGAGGCGGTTCTTCAAGAGGAGGCTCTTCATCAGGCGGTTCGGGAAATACAGGTTCTTCCTCAAATGAACAGGGAAGCGGAAGCAACCAAAATCCGCAGAACAACCAAGGTAATCAAAATAATCAGAACAACCAAAACAACGGAACGGATAATTCCGGAAGTAACGGTAATGTAGCGGAAACAAGTCTGCTTTCGGCTAATTTTACAAAGCTCGTTGATTTGGGATGGATAGAGTATGCCGTTGTAACTTTTAATGAAGGAACATATGAGGACTACAATATATATGTAAACGGTGTTGAAGTATCTTCAGCCATATCAAAGGTTGATGATACGGGTAAAGTTGTAAAGTGGGCAAGCACCGTTGTAGCTCCTAAAAATATAGAAGTTGAGAGAAAAACCGATGGTAAGAAGGAAAAACTTACTTATACGAACGGAAAGACGGATGCGGCTCCAAGCGTAGGAAGTTTGTCATCGGCTCCGGCATATATTCTTACAAACGGACCTATAAGCGTATTTGATTATCATTTGAGTAATTACGATGAGAACGGAAATGTAAGAAGATTCCCTTCAACATCCACTTTCGACTTAACAAATTCAAAGAAAATAAACAAGTCCAAGAATTTGCCTAAAGCAAACTATGCTCCGGATGTGGAGATAGACAGTGTAGGAAACGGTCAAATAGTAATCAAACTCTCTCTTGATGAAAACAGCAAAAAGTGGTTTGATGCTATATCCGAAATTAAGATTTTAGATTATGAATATAAGCTTTTAAAGACAAATCCGGTTTATGAGTCATCTATTGAAACTCAGTACGGAACTACGGGAGTTATAAAGATAAGGTTGCCTCAAACAAATGTTGTAAACAGAGGAAGATACTTTGTGAATATAGCTTCCGACTACAGTGCGGATAAATATACCGTTCCTGTACATTTGGTAAGCAATGTGAATTACAAGCTTAACCAGAGTACGGAAACACCTAATCCTAAGGTGGGTGCGGCAGATGTAATATTTAAGATAACGGGTCCTAACAACGAAACCTTCGGTAATGACCTTAAAATGCCTGTAACGGGGGTTGATTTAAAGTTCCCTAACGGTGAAGTTAAGGCATTAAAAAATATTGAGCAGTATTCAGTTATAGGAGACGTGCTTCATATTTATGAAAAGCATGAAAACAAGGATACAAAAGAAGTAACAAAGCTTATAACCGAAGCCGGAATTTATGAGGTAACGGTTCGTGCAGACGGCTATAAGACAATGAGCAAGAAGTTTGAAGTAGGAGCGAGTACCAATTCGGTAGGAGCAAATGCCGATATCGACTTGTATTCATCAGCTACAGGTTCAGGCGGTTCCATAGGTGGCGGCTCTAAAGGCGACGGTTCGTCAGGCGGCTCTACATACAATATCAATGCAAACCTTTTGTTTGAGCATGAGCTTTTGGCAAATGCCCTTGTTCTTAATGAAATAGGCTTAAGAAACGAAAATTCAACCAAGGTTGTTGAAAGATTTTTTGCACGTCAAAATCCTGAGGGTGTGTTAAAAGAAGATATAAAGGCTGTTTACAGTCAGTCGGATTTCCTTAATAAGGTTAAGGATGCAAGACTTGAAAATAACGAAGTTCTTACCTTTGCAAAGTATCTTGAGGGCAGTACAAAAACAATAACTTATCCGGCTAATATAAAGAGAGTTCTTGAAGACGGCAACTTGGGTCCTGTTGAGAGACTTTCAGAGTCAAAGGGCGAGGATGCCGGAAGCGTAACGGGAACTACCGTAAATGAAGGTCAGGATTTTGAGCTTAGCTTTGCAAATCCTAAGTACTTGGAAAATATTACCGAAATATACTTAAACGGAAACGGCACCGCTCTTAGAAAGGATGCCAACTTAGAGCAGTATAAGATTGAGAACGGTAAGCTTATAATTAAAGCAAGTACCGTTAAAGCTTCGTACGGACAGCCTTATGTAGGAAAGCATAAGCTTACTATAATTGCAACCGGATACAAAAAGCAGGAGATAGAGCTTGTTGTTAAGCGTATTGAAGAAGTATTTGAATTAAAGCTTGAAACCAAAGAGCCTAAGCTTGGAAATGAGCTTGTATTTAAGGCAAGTTCGGATGATGCAAACAAGGGCAGCTTCCTTAGAAATTTGGCGGAAGTTCATTTGCTTGATTCGGAAAATAAGGAAAGAACGGTTCGTCCTGTAGGTCAGGAAGGAAGCGATATAGGATATACGGTGAACGACGGTAAGATTATACTTGCAAAGAATACTCTTACAAAAGAAGGTGAGTACAAGCTTGTCGTACGTGCGCAGGGCTACGGTCAGAAGAGCGTGAGCTTTACGGTTTCAAAGGCTGAGGATAACAATAACGCCGGACAGACCGCTACAACACCTAAGTATAAATCAAGTACTTATGTTCCTAAAAATCCTATGTTTGCCATTGAGACGGCTAAGTATGTCGTAGAGTTCGAGCTTGAAGGCGCGGAAGCGGATAAGAATATCATTAAGTGGTTAGGTACCGCGGGTATTCAGGTAAAGGTAAATGACACTGTTTATAGCAAAGCTCTTACAACAGTACAAGAGGGAGAATATTATATAGGTCAGTCTGCAAACAGTGCCTATGGCGGTGCTTACAAGTACCTGCATCTCTCAGCTTCGGCATTCAGAGACGGTGATAATAATGTGGAGATTTCCGTACCGGGCTATGATACCTTAAGTTTTACAATTAAGAAGGAAACAGCCGGAAATAATACAAATCCGTCAACGCCGGATAAGGGAGGAACAAGCTCAAGCACGAACGGTGCAAGAGAGTTTAAGTTTAAAAACAGCGTATTCGAAAAAGGAGGAAACGGTTATTTCTCAGAGCCGGATAAGTATGTTATTGAATTTGAACCTAGAACCGCAGATCCGGAAGCTGACAAGACAGCGGATCCTGTAGCTGTATGGCTTGGAGGAGCAAAGGATAAAAAAGCCAATAAGTTCCATACTATAGAAGTCAGTGTTAACGGACAAAAAATCGAAAAAAGTTTAACAAGTCTTGAGAACAGTCGTTATAAGGTAGGTCAGAAGAACAGAATTGAAGGCGGAGCGAATAAATACTTACATATTGCAGCTTCGGTATTCAGAGATGGGGATAATACGGTTGTTGTAAGCTCTTCATCGGGCTCAACCTTGACATTTAACCTTACAAAAGGCTCAGGTTCTTCATCTCAAACTCAGCCTTCAAATCCGGGAAGCGAAGGAGAGCAGAAGGAAGTACCGGCATACAAAGCGACAGGTAAACAGGATAGTCAATATTCGGGTAAGGGCTTGAAGATTGAGTACAATGCAAGTGACAGAGCGGTTGTAGATTTCTTATCAAAGCTTGTTAAAACAAATTCTTCGGATGTAAAGGCTAAAGTAAGTGTAAACGGTGTGGAATATGAGTATGTCAGCAGAGGTGATTACCCATATAGATATACCGGAAATGTATATACCTTGGGTACTGACGGAAACGGACGTGATGATAAGATAGTATTCGGAAATACCGTAAATGCTACAGGAAATACGGTTATAAGTATTAAAGCCGAGGGCTACAAAGAGTTTACCATAACACTTGACAATACCGGTAAGGTAGTAACAAATGCCGCTTCTTCCGAGGATGAAGAGGGAGAAGATGCTTCTCTTGCAGATGCTCCTAAGGTGCAGAATGTAAAAGATAACGGCTTCTTTACCCGAGGAGTTGTGATTCAGCTTAATTCAGGTACGGCAGGTGAGTTTTTCAAAGCATTGAAGGAAGGTGCGGAAGTTACGGTAAATCAAACGGCATATACCTTGCTTTCGGGTGTGACCGAATACAGATATTCGGCAAATAAAAATGTATTTATAATAGGTAATAATGGTTACGGAAGTCCCGAAAGTCTTATATTAAATTATGAAGCCTTCGTTAACGGCGAAAATACGGTTACTGTTAAAGTGAACAATTATAAGACTTTGACTGTGAAGATCAATAAAACAAATTCAGCTGTTACTTTAATTAAGTAATATTTTAAAGGATGATAAGTCATTTTCGACTTATCATCTTTTTTTTATTGCTCAAAAATGCTATACTTATCGTATATTTTGAAAGGAGCTGTGTCGGTTTTATACGGCATAAAGGATTAATGAAAAATATCTGCTTAGGTATTCTGGCACATGTGGATGCAGGGAAAACCAGTTTATGTGAAAGTTTGCTTTATAAGACGGAGACTATAAGAAGTGCGGGAAAAGTAGACAACAAAGACAGTTTTTTTGATACGGATGATATAGAGAGAGGCAGGGGAATAACGGTATACTCAAAAACCGCTCTGATAAAGACGGATAAGCTTGCTATACAGCTTGTAGACACGCCGGGACACGTGGATTTCGGCAGTGAAACCGAAAGAACGCTTAAGATACTTGATTATGCGGTTATTACGGTTTCGGGTCTGTCGGGGGTGCAAAGCCATACGAAGACTTTGTTCAGGTTTCTCGAAAGATATAATATTCCCTGCTTTATATTTGTCAATAAAATGGATATAGCAAAAAAAGATAAGGATGAGCTTTTGAAAGATATACGCTCCAAGTTAAGCGTCGATTGTATAGATTTCACCGGTGAAAATATAGACGGGATGTATGAGGAGATTTCCTTATCGGATGAAGCTATGATGAACAAATATCTTGAAAATTCTTCTCTGGAAGACAGTGATATTTCATATTTGATAAGTAAGAGAAAAATATTTCCGGTATTTTTCGGTTCCGCCGTAAAGCATACAGGTATTGATACATTGCTTGAGGCTCTTGAAAAATTTACCGTAAAGAAAGACTATACGGGGGATTTTTCGGGAATCGTCTATAAAATAAGCAGAGATAAAACAGGACTTAGACTCACTCATATAAAAGTAAGCGGAGGAACGCTTAAGGCAAAGCAGAGTTTGGAAGGGGAAAAAATCAATCAGATACGCCTTTATAACGGTGATAAATTCGATGTGATTACCGAAGTCCATGCCGGAAGCATATGTGTCCTGACGGGCTTAAATAAAAGCTATATAGGTCAGTGCTTTGGAGACGAGATGACAAAGCTTCCGAAAACGGAGCCCGTGCTTAGCTACAGAATGGTTTTGGATGAGGGACAGGATGCAAAGGCTGCATATCCCAAGCTTAGAATCTTAAATGAGGAAGAGCCGGAGCTTGATATAAGTTATAATGCTTCAGATAACAGTCTGAACTTAAGGCTTATGGGCGAAGTACAGTCCGAGGTTCTGAAAACGAAGATTAAAGAAAGATTTGACCTCGATGTGGAATTTACGGATGCACATATAGTGTATAAAGAAAGTATAAAAAACGAGGTTTTGGGATTGGGACATTTTGAGCCCTTAAGGCATTATGCCGAGGTTCATCTTCTTATAAAGCCTGCTAAAAGGGGGCAGGGAATAAATGTTGTATCAAGGCTTAAGAGCGACAACTCCGGTTCCGGCAGTGCTGGCAGTATAGCGGAACAGCTTAAGAATTCAGAGCTTAAAGGGGTTCTTATGGGGCTGGAGCTTACGGACCTGGAAATAGAGATAGTCAATGCCAAGATACACAATAAACATACTGAAGGAGGAGATTTGAGAGAGGCCGCTTTCAGGGCTCTCAGGCACGGGCTTATGCATGCTGAAAGTATTTTGCTGGAGCCTTATTATGACTTTGAGCTCGTTTTACCCGAAGGAAATCTGGGACGTGCTTTAAATGACCTTAACAATATGAGTGCAGTCTTTGAAAGTCCGGACGTAGGAGAGGGACTTGCCTATATCAAGGGTTATGTGCCTTTGGCGACCATACAAAATTATAATATAAGTTTGGCTTCGTATACCGGAGGAGAGGGAAGTTTAAGTCTCAGCTTCAGAGAGTACGGAGAATGTCATAATGAAAAAGAAGTTTTGGAAAACAACACCTATAAGCCTGAATTTGACACCGAAAATCCGGCATACTCAATATTTTGCTCTCATGGTGAGGCATTTATAGTTGAGTGGGATAAGGTTCACGAGTATATTCATTTGTCTACGGAAGGTGATTTTTACAACGAGAAAGTTGAAGAAGAGCCGGAGCTTGTAAGATCAAACTACGATATTGAAAAGGCTACATCAAAAGAATTGATGGAAATCTTTGAGCGAACTTACGGAAAGGTTGTATCCAGAGTCGGTGATTGGGACAGACCTGTAAGAAAAGCTGTTTCTGAAAAGGAATACGTGTTTAAAAAACAGGAGAAATTAAAAGAATATATACTGATTGACGGATATAACGTTATATTTGCGTGGGCTGAGCTTAGAGAGCTTATGAATATAAATATAGATGCCGCAAGAGACAGGCTCATAGACATAATATCGGCATATAAAGCTTACATTAGTGCCGAAGTGATTATAGTTTTTGATGCCTACAAGGTTCCGCACAGGGGAACCGATATTTTACGTTATCACAATATAGATATTGTATACACAAAAACGGCAGAGACGGCGGATCAGTATATTGAAAAAACGGCAAAAAAAATGGTGAAAAAAGCCGCCATAACGGTAGTAACCTCAGACGGCTTGGAGCAAATAATAATCCGCTCAACAGGCTGCCTGCTCATGAGTTCCAGAGAGCTTAAAGAGGAAATAGACAGGATTTCCGCACAGAGAATAAGAGAGCATAAGGAAGGTAATATAAATAACAAAAACTATCTGCTTGACGGTATTGATGAAAGGTCAAAAAAGGTAATTGAAGATATAAGGCTAAGGAAAAAAAAGGAGCCGCTATAGACTGTGCTGTAGCAACTCCTTTTTTATTGTTTGATTAGTGGCAATGGTGGTCGCAACCGCTTCCGCCGTTACAACCGCAAGTACCCTTGCCTGATTTTTTGTTTTTATAAATTCCGTATGCAGCGGAACCTATAAGTAACAGTGCAATAGCACCGAAAATAATATTTCCCATAATGTGTCTCCTATAATTAATATAAAATTATGAGTTAGCCTTAACACTTGAAACGCCTGCTTTTGCATTTTTAAACTTGTTAGGTCTGAAGAGGAAGTAGAGGAGCACAGCTATAAAGACTAATGCAATGGCAAGACCTACAACATCCATAGCTCCGCCGGAGATAATATTTCCTATCTGGTATACTATAAGAGCAACCATATAAGCGAAGATACATTGATAAGCTATAGCAAACCAAGTCCACTTTGCAGAGTTCATCTCTCTCTTAATCGCACCTATAGCCGCAAAGCAAGGGGCACAAAGCAGGTTAAATACGAGGAAGCTGTAAGCTGCGGCAGGAGTAAAAGCGTCTCTTAAGGTTCCCCAGATTTCTACGGCTTCATTCGAAAGTTCTCCAAAGCCGTAAAGAACTCCGAAGGTACCTACTACGTTTTCCTTTGCAACAAGCCCTGAAATAGCGGCAACGGCTGCTCTCCATTGTCCCCAACCGAGAGGAGCGAATATCCATGCAAAAGTTCTTCCTATATAAGAAAGGAAGCCTTGGTCAAGATCTTCAACCATTGTGAATTGTCCGTCAACTATACCGAAGTTTGACAGAAACCATATAAGTACGGTTGCAAGAAGGATAACGCTACCTGCCTTTTTAACAAAGCTTGAAGCTCTTTCCCAAACTGAACGGGCTACATTCTCAAAAGTAGGAAGGTGGTAAGCAGGAAGCTCTATAACGAAAGGAGTGGTATCTCCCGCAAACATAAAGGTCTTTTTAAGAACTATACCTGAAAAAAGTATTGCGCCTATACCCACAAAGTAAGCGCTCGGAGCAACCCACCATTCGCCGTCAAATAAAGCACTCGCTATTAAAGCTATAATAGGAAGCTTTGCGCTGCAAGGCATGAAGGATGTTGTCAAAATAGTCATACGTCTGTCTTTATCGCTTTCAATGGTTCTTGAAGCCATGATACCCGGAACGCTGCAACCTGTACCGATAAGGATAGGAATAAAGCTTTTTCCGGAAAGACCGAACTTTTTAAATACTCTGTCGAGGATAAATGCTATACGAGCCATGTATCCGCAACCCTCAAGGAAAGCAAGGAAGATATACAAAACTATCATCTGAGGGAGGAAACCGAGTACGGCACCCACACCTGCCACTATACCGTCCTTAAGAAGTCCTGAAAGCCAAGGAGCGGTGTTAAGAGATGTTAAAGCGGCATCGATATACTTAGGAATACCCTCTTCACCAAAAGCGACATCGTTTACCCAGTCCGTCATCTGTGTACCTACTGTGGTGATGGAAAGATAATAAACGAGGAACATGATAGCCGCAAAAATAGGCAATGCCAAAACACGGTTTGTAACAATTTGGTCTATTTTATCCGAAATACTTAACTTTTGCTTATTTCTCTTCTTATAGCAGGAATCTATAATGGTAGAAATATAGCTGTATCTTTCCGTTGTGATGATACTTTCCGAATCGTCATCCAAAGCACGCTCGGTATTTGAGATTTCATTTTCTATTCTTGTCAAGGTATCATTGTCTATTTTTAAGCTTTTGATAATTTTCTCGTCACGCTCAAAAAGCTTAACGGAGTACCAACGCTTAAGATTCTCCGGAATGTCTTTTAAAGCAATATGTGCAATGTTTGTGAGAGCACTTTCAATCTTGCTGTCGAATTTGTGTTGTAGGTTTGATTTCATGCCTGCATTGGCAATGCTTACAACCTTGTTTGCCGCTTCGGTAACTCCTTTACCTTTAAGTGCGGAAATTTCAACTACAGGGCAGCCTATTGCAGCCGACAATGCTTCAATATTTAAAACCTCGCCGCTTTTTGCAAGAATGTCCGCCATGTTTACCGCTATAACCATAGGAAGTCCGAGCTCGACAAGCTGTGTGCTCAAGTAGAGGTTACGCTCAAGGTTGGTACCGTCTATAATGTTTAAGATTGCATCAGGTTTATCGTTTAAAAGATAATTTCTTGCAACAACCTCCTCCAAGGTGTATGGTGATAATGAATAAATTCCGGGAAGGTCGGTGACTATAACATCCTTATGTCCTTTTAATTTTCCTTCCTTCTTTTCAACGGTAACACCCGGCCAGTTACCTACATATTGGTTGGAGCCTGTAAGTGCGTTGAAAAGAGTCGTTTTACCGGTATTAGGGTTACCGGCAAGAGCTATTTTTGTTGCCATGATCTTGTAAGTTCTCCTTTATTAAATATAAGATTTTAGTTTTTTATTGTATTTCTACTTCAATATTTCCGGCATCCTCTTTACGGATACTGAGCTCATAGCCGCGAACGGTTACTTCTATAGGATCTCCCAACGGTGCTACTTTTCTTATATAAAGCTCTGCACCTTTGGTAACACCCATATCCATAATTCTTCTCTTTACAGCTCCGTCTCCGCCGATTTTAACCACTTTTGCGGTCTGACCGACTTTGACATTCTTAAGTGTACTCATATAAATCTCCTTTTCATAAATTTTAAAGGCAGGTGGCAAAGCGAGGCACCTACCTGTGAAGTAAAATTATACGGTAATTTTGTTTGCCATATCCTTGCTGATTGCAACTCTGGTTCCTTTGATATTTACAATAAGGTTACCGTTTAATTCGCTTATAACAATAATTTCCGCACCGACAACGAATCCGAGACTGTTTAAAAACTGTTTCGTTTCTTCCTTGCCGCCAACATTTTTGATGAGATTAAGCTCACCGGGTTTAGCCATGCTAAGAGGCATATCACTACTTCCTTTCATTTTTGTACAAAACACAAGAGCTAGTGGGAACTAACTTGTTTATAAGGTTAGCATACCCTAATTAATTAGTCAATATTTCACATATAATGTTTTAAAATAAAATCGTAGTTAAGTATAGGGAAAATAAAAAGGCTTTCTTGTTCAAAAAATATAAAATTCTTTTTACAGCTCTTGAAGCATTTGATATAAAGTGATATTATGGTATGTAAATGTGCTGTAAATTAAAGGTTTGTATACAAAATTAACAAAGAATATTGTGAAATTTGTGAATGCATATCGGCAATTTATTGCTAAATTTAATGATGAAACATAAGGAGGTACATACCGATGAAGGTAAGTGAGCGTATTGAAAAGCTGAGGGAGCTGATGAAGTCAAAGAAGGTGGATGTATATGTAGTACCTACTGCCGACTATCATCAAAGTGAATATGTAGGAGAGCATTTTAAGGCAAGAGCTTTTATAACCGGATTTACGGGTTCGGCGGGAACTGCAGTTATTACACTTGATGAAGCGGGACTTTGGACTGACGGAAGGTATTTCTTACAGGCGGAAAAGCAGCTTGAGGGAAGTAATGTTAAACTTATGAAAATGGGGCAACCGGGAGTGCCTACTATAGCCGAATATCTTAAAGAGGCTGTAGGAAAAGGAAAAACACTCGGGGTTGACGGAAGAGTTATTACCATGTCGGAAGGTATGGAATATGACGATATAGTGAAAGAGGCGGGCGGAAAGCTTGTATATGATTTGGATCTTATAGATGAGGTATGGAGCGACAGACCTCCTATGTCCAAAGAGCCCGCTTTTGCTTTGGATATAAAGTATACGGGTGAAAGTACAAGCGACAAGCTTAAAAGAATAAGACAATTTATGGATGAACATCATGCGGATAAACATGTGCTGACTACCTTGGACGATATATGCTGGACTCTTAATATAAGAGGAAACGATATAGAATTTTTCCCTTTACTGCTTTCGTATGCTATTATTGATAAGGACGGTGTACTTCTTTACATAGATGAGTCCAAGCTCGGTGAAGATATAAAGAAAAACTTGGCAGCGGATAATGTAAGCCTGAGGCCGTATAACGATATTTACGAGGATATTAAGACACTTAAGGTTGAAAAGGGTCTTTTGCTTGATTCCGGAAAGGTTAACTATGCTCTTTACTGCAATATACCTGATTCTGTTGTTAAAGTTGATAAGCAAAATCCGGAAATCATATTCAAGGCTGTAAAGAATAAGGTTGAGATAGAGAACATAAAGAAGGCTCAGATAAAAGACAGTGTAGCCCACATAAGATTTATGAAGTGGCTTAAGGAAAATGTGGTAAAGGAAGAAATTACGGAAATCAGCGCTTCCGAAAAGCTTGACAGCTTCAGAGAAGCTATGGGTAACTTTATAAGACCCAGCTTCGAGCCTATATCCGCTTTCGGCGAACATGCCGCTATTGTGCATTATACATCAAGTCCTGAAACCGATATAAGACTTAAAGAGGGTTCATTCTTCCTGTCCGATACGGGTGCCGGATTCTATGAAGGTTCTACGGATATTACCAGAACCTTTGCTTTGGGAGAGGTTCCTGACATATTTAAGGAGCATTTTACCATAGTTCTTATAGCTCACTTGAGACTCGGACATGCCAAGTTTAAAAAAGGCTGCAATTCAACTAACCTTGACATGTATACAAGAATGCCTTTCTGGGACAGAGGACTCGATTATAATCACGGAACAGGACACGGAGTAGGATACTTACTTAATATTCATGAAGGTCCTTCCGGTATAAGATGGCAGTACAGAGCAGGCGATTCACATCCTTTTGAGCCGGGTATGATTATAACAAATGAGCCGGGACTTTATATAGCAGGCTCACACGGAATACGTCTTGAAAATGAAATACTTGTAAGAGAAGCGGAAAATAACGAGTACGGTCAGTTCTTTGATTTTGAAACCATTACATATATACCTATGGATCTTGATGCGGTTAAAAAAGAGATAATGAGCAAAGAAGAAATCAAGCTTCTTAACGAATATCATGCACAGGTATATGAAAAAACGAAAGACTACTTAAACGATGAGGAAAAAGAGTGGCTTAAGAAGTATACAAGAAGTATCTAAGTGATATTTAAGTCTTACTTTTGAACATTGGCAGTTTTATAAAGTAAAAGCTACGGAATGCCCAAATAACATTTCGTAGCTTTTAACTTAAAAAATAAAATTAGACTATAGACAAAAAAGAATTTTTGTAGTATAGTTATGCCATACTAATTAGGTTTTTCTAACTTTTGTTAGGTTTTTCTAATGTTCTGAAAGTTTATTTTAAGAAGTTTTCGTTTGGGGGTTTTTGACACACCTCAGTCTTTTTGTGTTTTAAAAAGTGCAATTATTTTCGTTATTCTACTTTTAATTCCCTTTTAAATGTGCTAGTATTTACAGGTATTTTAAAATTATTTTTATTTAGGAGGTTTTATTTATGTTTTCAGTTAATAAAGTTGCTTTATTTGTAGCAGGAACAATTTTCGGTTCGGCAGGTTTTAAGCTTTTGACAAGCAAGGATGCAAAGAAGGTGTATGCGCATACTACAGCCGCAGCATTAAGAGTTAAAGAATCCGTTATGGAAACAGTTACAAATATTCAGGAAAGTGCAGGAGATATTTTAGCGGAAGCTAAGGACATCAATGAAGATCGTGCTTTGAAGGAAGCCGTAATCGAGGATGCACAGTAGGCATAGTATAGTATATGAAATGTATCATAAAACATGAATCAAAAAATAGGATAAGAGTACATCTGGCACAAAAAAGGATGAGCATCAGAAATGCGGATGTGCTTTTATATTATTTAGAGGCAAATGAACATGTAAAAAAAGCTACGGTTTATGAAAGAACATGTGATGCCGTTATTTATTACGAAGAGGGAAGAAGAGGAGATATACTTACTTATCTTTCAAGGTTTGACTTTGAAAAGGAAAATGTCGGACTTCAGGTTCCGGAAAATACGGGAAGAGCTTTGACAAGGCTTTATTCGGAAAAGTTCGTTTCCAACATAGTATTTAATCTTGTTAAGGCATACATTTTCCCGGCACCGCTTCGCATAGCTCATACTATTTATATGGCGGGCAAGTATATTCTTAAGGGTATAAAATCTCTTTTGAATTTCAGAATAGACGTTGAAGTTTTGGATGCAGCGAGTATAGGTGTCAGCGTTATACGAGGAGACTATAACACTGCAGGTTCCATTATGCTTCTTTTGGGTATCGGTTCCATGCTTGAAGAATGGACACACAAGAAATCACTCAGTGATTTGGCGAGAAGCATGTCTCTTAACATAGATAAGGTTTGGGTAAGAACCGAACAGGGCGATGTTCTGTTGCCTATAGACAAAGTCCTTGAAAATGATAAGATAGTTGTAAGATCCGGAAATCTTATTCCTTTGGACGGAAAGATTATAAGCGGCGAAGCTATGGTAAATCAGGCTTCACTTACAGGTGAATCAATTCCTGTACTCAAAAATGAGGGTGCTTACGTATATGCCGGAACCGTAGTGGAAGAAGGAGAATGTGTTTTTGTAGCGGATAAGCAAAACGGACAGTCGCGATATGATAAAATTGTATCCATGATTGAAAATTCCGAAAAGCTTAAATCCAACACGGAAGAAAAAGCGGCTTCTTTGGCTGACAAGCTGGTTCCTTATACTTTGGCAGGTTCTGTACTTACATACTTACTTACAAGAAATGTAACAAAAGCTCTTTCCGTGCTCATGGTTGATTTTTCGTGTGCGCTTAAGCTTGCTATGCCTCTTACCGTACTTTCGGCTATGAGAGAAGCAAACAAATACAATATAACCGTAAAAGGCGGTAAGTTCCTTGAGAAGCTTGCAAAGGCGGATATCATAGTCTTTGATAAGACGGGAACCCTTACTCATGCGAGCCCTAAGGTTGAGAAGATATTGGTTGCAAAAGACAGAGATGAAAAAGAAATGCTCAGGCTTGCGGCATGTCTTGAAGAGCATTTCCCTCATTCAATGGCAAAGGCAGTTGTCAACAAGGCATATTCTTTAGGTCTTGACCATGAAGAGATGCACAGTGAAGTGGAGTATGTGGTCGCACACGGTATATCCAGTATGGTAGACGGAGAGAAGGTTATCATAGGAAGTGCACACTTTGTGTTTGAAGATGAAAAAGTGAGTGTGGCGGATGAAGATAAGTTTTTAATAGATGACTTGGATCACAAGTATTCTCACCTTTATATGGCTATAGCCGGAAGGTTGGCTGCGGTTATTTGTATTTTCGATCCTCTTAGAGAAGAAGCAAAGGATGTGCTTGAGAAACTTAAGGAGCTCGGTATAGAAAAAACTGTTATGATGACGGGAGATAATGAGAATACCGCAAAAGCTGTTGCAAGTCAGCTGGGCATAGACGAATACTATGCGGCGGTTTTACCTGAGGACAAAGCAAACTTTGTTGAAAAGAAAAAGGCAGAAGGCAAAATCGTTGTTATGGTGGGTGACGGAATAAACGATTCACCTGCACTCTCGGCTTCGGACTGCGGTATAGCGATCAGTGACGGCGCAGCCATAGCAAGAGAAATTTCCGATATAACGATTGCAGCCGACAACCTCAATGAATTGGTTATTTTAAAGGAAATTGCAAACGGACTCGCTAAAAGGGTTGACAGAAATTATCGTTTTGTTCTGGGCTTTAATTCAGCGCTTATTTTAGGTGGAGTTGCAGGTATATTACAGCCTACATTCTCAGCCTTGCTTCATAATTCTTCTACTGTGGCTATAAGTCTTGCAAGTATGACGGATATAAGGAAAAATAAAAATACGGAAATTATTTAGTTTTGCCCTATGGGCACGTGATTCAAAAGGAGGCTTTTATGTCCAAAAGAGATTATTTAGCTGACAGTGAAGCTGCTGAAATGTACCTTGAAACTATTTACAGGCTCAGATCCGAGAAAGGCGTGGTGCGTTCCATTGACATAGCAAGGGAAATGAACTACTCAAAGCCTACCATCAGCGAGCAGATGAAAAAATTTCGTATGTACGGTTTTATAGAAACCGATTCGGACGGATATATTACCTTAACGCCTAAAGGTGAGGAAATAGCCTCACGTACCATAAACAGGCATTATGTACTTACAGATATACTTGTGAAGATAGGACTTAACAGTGAGCAGGCGGAAAAGGATGCCTGCAGAATAGAACATTACATAAGCGAAGAAGCTTTTGAATGCTTGAAAAAATACTTTAATATTGATTAATGCAAAAAGCAACAGATGAACAATTGTTTGTTTGTTGCTTTCTTTTTATTGTAAGTCGGACTGTTTTCGTGGTATTATAAAAGGCGATAATATCTATTGTTTTAAACAGGAGGTTTTAAATCATGAGAGCATTTGACGAGAAGCAGGTAAGTGCTTTGGCACCCAATGCGGCAGCCGCGGCTAACGGAAAGAAGATATCCGCAGGCGGCGGTTTTGTGAGTCGTTTTCGTTCGGCGGACGACAGTTTTTATATGGGAGAATGTAAGGGAAGCGGAAAGTCAAATTATAAGGTTTCGGCAGATTTTATTGAAGGAGATATTCCTACGTTTCGTTGCAGCTGCCCGAGCAGGCAATTTCCCTGCAAGCACGGCTTAGCTTTACTTTATGAAATTACGGCGGGAAAAGAATTTGAGATTTTTGATATTCCTGAAGATATTTTGGAAAAGAGAGAGAAAAAAGAAGCAAGAGCCGCTAAAAAAGAAGAAAAGTTAAAAAAAGAAGCAAGTATGAGTGAAGATGAAAAAAAAGAAAGTGCTAAAAAGTCCTCAAAAGCTTCAAAAGCGGCAAAAGAAAAGAAAATCAGAAAACAGCTGGAAGGCTTGGAGCTGATGAAAAAAATGACGGATCGCCTCTTACTTGCCGGCTTGGCATCTATGGGGAGCGTTTCTTTAAAAAGTTATAGAGAGCTTTCAAAACAGTTGGGAGACTACTATCTTCTGGGACCGCAAGTTTTATTTAACAGACTTATTGTCGAAATGGAAGAGTATCAAAAAGACAGCGATACTTCGCATTACAGTAAGGCGGTGGAGGTGCTTAAGAGACTCAGAGCTTTGGAAAAAAAGTCTAAAACATACCTTGAAGGAAAACTTGAAAAAGACCTTGAAGAGGATGAGAATGACACTTTATATGAGGGACTCGGAGGTATATGGAAGCTTGAACACCTGAGCAGGCTGGGACTTAAAAAAGACAATGTGAGACTTATACAGCTATCTTTTGATGAGTTTTATGACAGAGCAAGAAACGAACTTATAGATAAAGCCTATTGGTTTGATACAAAAGACGGTGAAATATCCTGTACACTCAATTACAAGCCTTTAAGGGCTCTCAAATACGTAAAAAGTGAAGACTCCTGTTTTGATGCCCTTGAAACCGAGCTTATGAATTATTATCCGGGAGGGATAAATAAAAGAATACGCTGGGAAAATTTTTCTTTAAAAGAAAAGAAAAAGGAAGATTTTGAAAGTATAAAAAAATTTGCTTATTCCGACATTTCAGCTGCCGCAAAGATTGCCAAAAACGAGCTCAAGAATATACTTTCCGATGATGAATGTGCCATGCTTATCAGCTTTAAAAAAATTATGAAAATCAGAAAAGACGATAAGATTAAGTTTATTATGGAAGATGGAAACAAAAACAGAATTGAGCTTTGCGCTAAAGAGTCTTCAGCAGAAAATAATCCTTTAGATATCGTTCCTTATGAGGAAGTGTTTTCGGATAATATCCTGTTCGGAAAAATATTCTACAATATGAAAGACAAAAGCCTGTGTATGGAGCCTTGCAGTATAGTTACCGACAAGGAAATAATAAGGCTTGGATACTAGAGGAGGGTATAATGAACTTAGAAGTATTTTATGAATTGCGTGACAGATTGGAAGATTCCGCAATAGCGGGAATAAATCTTTTATCCGAAGACTTCAGACTTAAGAGGGCGGTTGAAAAAACGGAAGCCTATGCAAAAACGGCAGCCGTATTTAAACAGATATATGAAATGGGGCTTAAGCTTCTTGAAGATAAGACGGAGGATAAGGCAGCCGTACTTTTGGATGAGCTTGCACTTTTGGATGCCGTTTTATGTACGCAGGCAAGTCTTTTTACCGATGAAGAATTTACCGAAATTAAAAATTTAAAGCCGGTAAAAGAAGTATACACGGAGCTTCCCTACAGCAGCCTAAAACCTTTACTGGAAGCCTTAAGAGGTACGGGCAGCGGTCGCTATGCCCTTATAAGAGATGCTCATGAAAGAAATCCTGAAATCTTTAAAGATTACAGGCTGCGTTTTGCTCTGGTAGGGGCTTTGGGAGATTCATACAGTGAAATATCGTCTATGGCGGCATCATGGCTTAAAGACGGAAATGAAAATACGGTTTCTTTGCTTAAAGAGGGCTTTGACTTTGATGGCAAGGGCGAAATGGCTCTAAGGCTTGAGATTATTGATGCCCTGTCGAAGAATAAGGAAAATGACTTTTATAAAGAATGTATAGAAAAAGGTACTAAGGAAATAAAAATCGCCGCAATAAAAGCTTTAAGACACACTAAGGAGAATTTTGAGCTTATTTTGGGGCTTACAAAGACGGAAAAGGGAAAAATTAAGGAAGCTGCGGTATCATCCCTGTCATTTATGGGAGAAGAAAATTGTAAGGACCATATGAGGGAACTTGTGCTAAAATCCCCGATAAGTTTGGTTCCTTTACTGAAATTTACAAAAGAAAACTGGATTTCGGATATTCTTGCGGAAGTTTTGAAAAGATATATTGATAAGTACAACAGTCTAAGTGCGGATAATAAAGAGGATAAGAAAAAAGTAAAGGCGGATATAGACTTTATTATGGATGCCTGTGTGGGAAAGAGCAGTGAAAATATGCTTAAAAGCTTGGAGGAAGCATATAATATTTCAGGCGATACTCTTGCAACTGTTCTTGCCGATTCGCTTATAGACAATCCCACCTACTCTTTGTGTGATTTTATAAAAAATTTATATGACGAAAAAGGTGATAAATTCCTGCATGCCGCTTTTATGGCGTCAATGCTTACGGAAAGCAAGGAAAGCGTATATGAAAAATATTCGCCGTATTTGAAAAAAGGTATTTTGGACAAGGTATTACCTGGCAGTAAAAAAGGTAATGAGCTTATAGGAGTATTTTTCAGACTTTCATACAGTAAAGAAAAAGATATTTATCTTATGTCTTCGCTTAATACATATATCTATAATTATAAGCTAAAGATAGAAAACGGCTTTGATGAACGTTGGTATGAGCTTATTTTGGATTATGCGGGCGGTAAAAATATAAAGGAAGAAAATATGTATACCTACGATGATGTGTTAATTAAGCTGTATAAACCCGATATAAAAGGTCTTGACAAGCTTTACAGAGAGCATTTCAACAAGCAAATAAGAAAAAGGTTTCCGAGAGAAAGAGATATAGAAATTCTTAAGCTCTGCAAGGAGGAAAACTTTGAAGGAATAATTTCAAATATGGCAAAACTGAAAGGCTATAATGAAAGAGCATACCATTATATAGGAGATATAATAAATGTCCTTCCAATAAGTGCGATGAAGCTTGCGGCTGAATTGGACTTTCTTATAAACAATACGGATAAAAAGAGAGCATATCTGGTACAAAGATTGACGGAATTAAAGATAGAAGCGGAACAAAGAGAGGTGTAAATATGAGTGAAGAAAAATTTCAAAGACTGCCGGCTGAAGAGCTTTTTGAAAAGGAAATAGCCGCCCTGATAAAGAATGAGGAATATCCCATACCTACAGGCTGGAAAATGTCCCCAAAATCGGTGCTTAAGTATATTTGCGGAGGTAAAGCCGGTAAGACGGAAATAATTCCGAAGTATATAGGAAATAAAAGATTGGTGGAAATAGCAATAGCTACACTTATTACTGACAGAGCTTTACTCCTTATAGGAGAACCGGGAACGGCGAAATCATGGCTGGCGGAGCACCTTGCCGCCGCAATAAACGGAAATTCGACAAGAGTTATACAGGGAACGGCGGGAACAACGGAGGAGCATATACGATATTCGTGGAATTATGCAATGCTTATAGCCAAGGGACCGTCTCAGGATGCCCTGCTTCCAAGCCCTATATACAGAGCCATGGAAGAGGGAGCAATAGCGAGAGTAGAGGAAATTTCGAGATGCGCTTCGGAGGTTCAGGATGCTTTGATTTCTCTTCTTTCGGAAAAAAGAATATCCATACCCGAACTCGGAAGTGATGTTGTGGCGAAAAAAGGATTTTCTATAATTGCGACCGCAAATACCAGAGATAAGGGTGTAAACGAGATGTCCGCGGCTTTGAAAAGAAGATTTAACATAGTTGTACTTCCGAGCCCTTCAAATTTACAGGCTGAAATGGATATAGTAAGTACTCGTGTAAGACAGCTTTCGGAGAGTCTGGATCTCAACGCAAAGCTTCCCAAGGAAGAGGTTGTGGAAAGAGTATGTACGATTTTCAGAGAACTGAGGCTCGGAACGACCTTGGATGAAAAGCAGAAAATAAAGGGAACGAGCGGAGTGCTTTCTACGGCGGAAGCCATTTCTCTGCTCGCAAACAGCATGTCTCTGGCAGGAAGTTTCGGAAATGGGGAAATATCTGACAGCGACCTTGCGGCAGGTTTGCAGGGAGCCATAGTTAAAGAAGATTCCAAGGACGGAAAGGCATGGGAAGAATACCTTGAAAATATCATGAAAAAACGCGGCTCGGCATGGTCTGATTTATACAAGGAGTGTAAAAAGCTTAACAGTTAGAAAGGTAAAGAATATGGAAAATGTATTTGAAGCAAAGGGTTTTCCGACAGTATTCGGAATCAGGCATTTTTCGCCTGCCGGTGCTTATTACCTGAGAGAATTTTTGGATAAGAAAAAACCTGAAGTGATTCTTGTTGAAGGACCTTGCGATTTTACATCTTTGATAGAAGAAACGGTTAAGGAAGAGGTAGAGCCTCCCATAGCTGTTATGGCATATACCACGGAGGCGCCGATAAGAACCATACTTTATCCTTTTGCCGTATATTCGCCTGAATACCAGGCTCTGCTTTGGGCAAAGCAAAATAACTGTGAATGCAGATTTTGTGATCTGCCTTCCGACATCGTTTTAGGCATAGATGCGAATATGCCCGTAGACTGCGAAGAGGATGAAGAGGAGAGCAGCAATAAAGTCGATGTATATAAAAGTATAGGTGAACTTTCAGGAGATGAAGGGCATGAAGCGTTCTGGGAAAGGGTTTTGGAACATTCTGCAGATGAGGAAGCTTATATGTGGGGGGCATCCGAATTCGGAAAAAGCATAAGAGAACTTACTTTGGGAAGAAAAAGAGACGACGCAAGAAATCTCATACGTGAAGCCTATATGAGGCGGGAGCTTATGCAGGCGGTCGAAAGAGGAACAAAGATTGAAAATATAGTAATGATAGTAGGAGCCTTTCATGTCAAGGGAATTTTAGAACATAAGGATAATGATTTTTCACCCCTTTCCGATGCCGATTTAAAGCTGCTGCCAAGCTTGGAAGCGAAAAAAACATTGATGCCGTATTCATATTACAGGCTTTCGGAGAGATCCGGATACGGAGCCGGAAACAAGGCTCCGGCATATTATGAGCTTTTGTGGGAGGCCTTGTGCAGGAAGGACACCGAGTATGCAAGCAATATGTATCTGGGTAAGCTGGCACTGTTTCAAAGGGAAAGCGGTTATCCGGTTTCTTCCGCACAGGTTATTGAAGCCGTTATTCTTGCAAGACAGCTTGCAAAGTTTAATGATTCAAAGCTTCCCACCCTCAGAGATTTAAAGGATGCGGCGCTGACCTGCCTTGCCCACGGAAGTTTTTCCGAGATAGTTATGGCTTTTGCGGATACGGATATAGGAAGCAAGATAGGAAGCTTACCCGCAGGTATAAGTCAAACATCCGTACAATCCGATTTTTCGGGACAGCTTAAGAGACTTAAACTTGAAAAGTATAAAGTATTGAATGCACAGAATTTAAATCTCGACCTTAGAGAAAATTTGAGAGTGAGCTCTAAAGAATCGGCATTTTTGGATCTTAACCGCTCCTTCTTTTTACACAGAAACCGTATTTTGGGAATAAAGTTTGCCGAGCTTTTACCTACAAAGCAGGAAAAAGCGACATGGGCGGAGGATTGGACTTTACAATGGACGCCGGAAGCCGAAATACAGATAGTGGAAGCCGTGTTAAAAGGGGATACAATAGAACAGGCCGCGGCGTTTGAGCTTAATGAAAGAATAGAAAAAGACGGCAGTATAGTCGGATTATCCAAGGTAATAGAGGATGCGTTTTATTGCGGACTTCCCAAAAGTCTTGAAGTTGCTCTTAAAGCCTTGCAAAGCAGTGCGGTGGATGCGACGGAGCTTAGGGAGATAGCTCTTTGCTGTAGAAGCCTTGCAACGGCAATAAACTACGGAGATATAAGAAACTTGGATAAAAGTCCTCTGCTTCCTATAATATCTCAGTTGTTTTTACGTTACTGCCTTATTTTACCGGGTGAATGTTCTTGTGATGATGAAGCCTCAAAAATTATTGCGGAGTCAGTAATAGGTATGCATAATGTATTGATAAGTCTTGATTTTCTTGATGATGAAAGGTGGTATTCGACTTTGAGAGGAATTTCGGAGAGAGATGATCTTAATACAAGACTTTCGGGACTTTGTTGCTCCGTTTTATTGGAGGCGGGAAAAATTGACAAGGAAGAACTGGGGAAAGAGGTTGCGAGAAGGCTTTCAAAAGGTATACCGGCAGAGCTTGGAGCAGGGTGGTTTGAAGGATTGTCGATGAAAAATCATTATGCCCTTATCGCAAGACTTACCTTATGGGAAAAGCTGAGTTTTTATCTTGATACACTTGATGATGAAGAATTTAAACGTTCCTTAGTATTTTTAAGAAGAGCTTTTTCGGATTTTTCTTCGGAAGAAAAGCACAGAATTGCGGAAAATCTGGGAGAGCTTTGGGATATAGAGCCGGTTTCGGTTAGTGAAAGCTTAAATTCCTCGCTCAAAGAAGAGGAAATTAAGCTCATCGACGGACTTGAAGATTTTGATTTCGATGACATATAGGAGGCGATATATGGATAATAAGGACAGAATGAAAAGATGGAGGCTCATACTGGGAGAGGAATCAAAAAAAGATTTTGAAGACTTGAGCGGAAATACTCTTTCATTGAGTGATGAGGATGCTATGATGGATCAGGCTCTTTTTGCCATATACAACAGAAACAACAGGTTTATGGGAGGAAACACGGGTCAGGGAGGCGGTAAAGGCCCGTCCGCTCCTCAGGTAAGCAGGTGGCTTGGTGATGTGAGAACGCTTTTTGACAAAGATCTGGTGAAAATAGTGCAGGCTGATGCTATGGAAAGATGCGGCTTAAAACAGCTTGTTTTTGAGCCTGAAATACTTGAAAATCTTGAACCGGATATAAACCTTGCCAATACTATTATGCTCTTAAAGGAGCAGATTCCTTCCAAAAGCAAGGAGAATGTCAGAGAGTTTATGAAAAAGATAGTGGACAAGATCAATAAGCTTCTTGAAAGTGATATAAAAAGAGCGGTAAGCTCCGTACTCAATAAGAAAAGGCATTCCCCTATCCCTTTGGCTGCGGCGCTTGATTTTAAAACTACGGTAAGAAGAGGGATTAAAAACTATAATAAAGAAATAGGAAACATAATACCTGAAAAGTATTACTTTTTTGACAGAAGCGTAAATTCTCCGGCAAGTAAGTATACGGTAATACTTGATGTGGACCAGAGCGGTTCAATGGGGGAATCGGTGATATACTCATCCGTTATAAGCTGTATCTTGGCAAGTATGTCGGCACTTAAAACAAGAATAGTAGCTTTTGACACCGAAATAGTGGATTTAAGTGAGAAGACCGAAGATCCGGTAGATCTGCTGTTCGGCTTTCAACTCGGTGGAGGAACGGATATCAATAAGTCCGTGGCATATTGTCAAAAATATATTGAAAATCCTAAAAAAACGATATTTTTTCTTATCTCCGATTTAATGGAAGGCGGAAACAGAGCGGGACTTATGAGAAGGCTCGAAGAAATGAAGGAATCCGGCGTAAGTGTGATTTGCCTTCTTGCTATAGCCGATGCGGGTAAGCCGTATTATGACAGTGCTATGGCGGGAAGAATAGCGGCCGCGGGAATACCTTGTTTTGCCTGTACTCCGGAAAGATTGCCCGAACTTTTGGAAAAAGCTCTAAAATCAAATGATTTAACGGGATTTTCGCATGAGTTCAAATAAAAAGACAGAGGGGGTGTATGATTCGTTTTGAGTCATGCACTCCCTCCATTTAAACCGTCTATTTTCCGACAGTCACATATTTATATTTATTTTTTGTTCAGTTCAGCCATTTTCATAGCTCTTACTTTAAGCGGTAAACCGAATAAGGTTATGAAGCCGCTTGCATCGTTATGGTCGTATAAATCTCCTGTGGTAAATGAAGCCAAACTTTCAGAGTATAAAGAATAAGGTGAGCTTGTGCCGGCTTTAATTATATTTCCTTTGTAGAGCTTAAGCTTAACCTCTCCGCTGACATTTTCCTGAGTTTTTTCCACAAATGCCTGAATTGCCTCTCTAAGAGGTGTGAACCATTTTCCTTCATAAACTATTTGGGCGAATTTATTTCCGAGATCTTTTTTGAGCTCCATGGTAGCCCTGTCTAAAACCAGTTCTTCAAGCGCACAATGTGCTTCCATAAGTATGCTGCCTCCCGGAGTTTCATATACTCCTCTGGATTTCATTCCTACAACACGGTTTTCAACTATATCGACTATGCCTATACCGTTTTCTCCGCCGAGTATATTGAGCTTTTTGATTATCTCACTGAGCTTAAGCTTTTCACCGTTAAGGCTTGTAGCTACACCTTTTTCAAAACCTATACTAATTTCTGTTTCTTTGTCGGGAGCCTTCGCGGGGCTTACACTAAGCACCAGAAGCTTGTCATAATCGGGAGCCTTTGCAGGATCCTCAAGCTCCAATCCCTCATGGCTTATATGCCATAAGTTTCTGTCCCTGCTGTAGCTGTCGGCTGTATTAAAAGGAAGATCTATACCGTGAGCTTTACAATATTCTATTTCATCTTCACGACTTTGCATAGTCCAGACATCCGTCATTCTCCAAGGAGCGATTATTTTTAAGTCCGGAGCCAAAGCTTTTATTCCGAGCTCAAATCTTATCTGGTCGTTTCCTTTTCCTGTAGCGCCGTGGCATATTGCACTTGCCCCTTCTTTGCGGGCAATATCTACCAATGCCTTTGCGATTGCAGGCCTTGCCATTGATGTTCCGAGCAGATATTTGTTTTCATAAACGGCTCCCGCCTGTACGCAAGGCGCTATATATGAATCACAAAATTCATCCACTATGTCAACAATATAGAGCTTTCCCGCACCGGATGCCATAGCTCTTTCATTTAATCCTATAAGCTCGCTTTCCTGACCGCAGTCTATGCAGCAGCATATAACTTCATAATCAAAATTTTCTTTCAGCCACGGTATGATAGCTGTAGTATCGAGACCTCCCGAGTATGCAAGTACAACCTTTTCTTTTTTCATATTAATCTCCTTATTTCATTTAATCAAAAAAATGAATAAAACCATCATTATTTGCATAAAATATAACATATATTCATATAATATGCAATAGTTAAATGATTGATGCATAAAAAATAATTACCTTTTCAGGGATGAAAATTAAATTTGAAACTGATTATAATTCTGTCTTGTAATAAATGGAATATTTCGGTATTATATATATACAGACTTTAGTCGGCTGCCTTTACACGCAATAAAGGAGCTGAAATGATAAAAAAATATAAAAAATATATATTTTTAATTATATTTGTCCTGTGCAGTTTAATTTATATAAACAGCTGTGTAAAAGACAAAGATGAAATAAATTTTGAAGGCTTGCAGGCTTCAAGGGAAAGTTCGGAGGCCTTGGAATCACCCGAGTTTAATTTAAGTGAGGATACAAGTCCTGAAGCTGTAAGTACCGAGAGTGGAAAAGAAAGTATTTTTGTTTATATATGCGGAGAAATAGTTAATCCCGGAGTATATGAATTAAACTACGGTGCGAGAATGGGTGACTTGGTTTTGCTGGCAGGAGGCTTTACCGAAAATGCGAATATAAACTATAATAATCTTGCTTTAAAGCTTGCGGATGAGCAAAAGGTTTATATCCCGAGTATGGATGAAGCTCTTTCCACTCAGGAAGCAAGTATGCCCGGTCAAAGTGAGGCTTCGACGGGTAAGGTCAATATAAATAAGGCGGGAATCGAGGAACTTATGACTCTTAAGGGCATAGGTAAATCCAAGGCGGAAAAAATAATTGAGTACAGAAATGAAAACGGCGGTTTTAAAAGTGCGGAAGATATAATGAAGATAAACGGAATTAAAAAGTCTGCTTTTGATAAAATTAAAGACAGTATATGTATAGAATAGAAAGGGATAGATATGTCAAAGGCTTTGGTTGTTGATGATGAAAAATTGATAGTAAAGGGTATAAAATTCAGTCTCGAGCAAGACGGAATGGATGTAGATTGTGCTTATGACGGAGAAGAAGGGCTGAGACTTGCGAGGGAGAATTCCTATGATATAATTTTACTTGATGTTATGTTGCCCAAAATGGACGGTTACGAGGTTTTACAGGCTATCAGGGAGTTTTCGGATGTTTCTGTGATTATGCTTACGGCAAAGGGAACGGATATGGATAAAATATTGGGTCTTGATTACGGAGCCGATGATTATATAACAAAGCCTTTCAATATTCTCGAGGTTAAGGCAAGGATCAAGGCTATACAAAGAAGAAACAACAAGGCCTCTCATGTGTCCGGAGCCAAAAGCTCGGTTGTGAGTGTGGGAGATGCAAGTCTTGATGTTGAGGCAAGAGATTTAACCATTGCGGGAAAATCCATAAACCTTACGGCAAAGGAATTTGATATTTGTGAACTTCTCATGACAAATCCTAATAAGGTTTATTCCAGAGAGCAACTTTTAAATATAGTTTGGGGGAGTAAAGCAAAAGATTCATCGGATTTAAGAACTGTTGACGTACATGTAAGAAGACTCAGAGAAAAGATAGAACCGGAACCTAGTAATCCTAAATACATACATACAAAATGGGGTGTGGGATACTACTTTAAGTCAAACTAAACGGAAATTTTCAAGATGAATATAAAGCTTATATGTGTCGGAGGCATTAAAGAAGAATTTTATAAGAAAGCTGTGGAGGAATATTTAAAAAGGCTTTCACGGTATGTAAAGCTTGAGGTGCTGGAGGTCAAGGATGAAAAGACTCCCGCAAAAGCCTCAATGCTTGAAGAAGAAAAAATTAAAGAGACGGAAGCGCAGAGAATACTTTCCAAGCTTAAGGACAATGCCTATATTATAATTTTGGATATAGAAGGATCAAAATACGACTCCGAAGAGTTTGCGAAGAAAATCTCAAAAATAGAAGAGGAGAGTAAGGGAACCGCTTATTTTATAATAGGAGGTTCTCTTGGTCTGTCAAAAAACTTAAAACAGGCGGCAAGTATGAAAATAAGTTTTTCGGATATGACTTTTCCGCATCAGCTAATGAGGGTAATATTTTTGGAACAGCTTTACAGGGCATACAGAATAATAAACAATGAACCCTATCATAAATAAAAATAGGCTGTATTTTAGCAATCATCGTTAAAATACAGCCTTTGTTGTTTTATAAAACCGGTTTTGTTTAGGATCTTATAACTCCTACCGGTGTAGGTCTTGCCTTGTCGAATATCTCGTTTACATCAAATAAATCCGAAAGCTTAGGATTGTCGGGCTCGGTTATATCTCTCCACATACGGTAGCCGTCAAGGTTCCTTCTACCCTGTCTGAAGAAATCACCCGAAATCTGTACCCAATATTTATTGGAGTCTACGGTACAGAAGTATCTGAAGCCCTTATTATGCAGATACATATATCTTCCGTTCGTATTTGTGTAAGGATGCCAATCACTTACGTCGGTTCCGAAAGGATAAAGCAGAATATCGGTAGGTCCTATTAAGCTTTCTACGTTATTTTCCCATTTATCGGTATCTGTAGTAAAGTGAGAGTATTCTATACGTCCCAAATGCTTGTGTCCCCAGCTGTGGCTTGCAAGCTCCCAGCCGTCCTGCCTTAAAGCCTCCGCTATCTCGGTAACCTTTTTCCTGTCTTCTTCTATGTTAGGGTTTTTACCCTCATAGCTTGCATCCGTTCTGTAGCCGAAAACACCGTTATAACCGGTAACTGCTATAATAGCCTTCGCACCGCGATAGGAAAAATCCGGATGTTCGTCAATAAATTTATTTAAGACCGGAATAAGGTCAAAATCTCCGACTTGAGTAGTTCCGTCATCCATATCCATCTCGGTCGTAACTCTGCCGTCATCACCTATAACAAGTCTTGAGGCGAAGCCGTCGCCTACCATATATTCATAATAGCAGACATCATCCTGACTCATTACTATAGGCTTTTTTCCTTCCGGAAGCATGATGCTGCCTCTTTCCATTTTCTTGCCGCCGTTGCCGTCATCGACCTCATAAGCCATGTCATGCACACGTACAAGAACGAAGCCTCTGTCATACATACTTTGAAGCATTTTTTTAAATTCTTCCATAGTAGTCATAACTTCATTGTAGCCGGCTTCTTTTGAGTCGCCGTCAAAGGCCTTTTTCGTATCCACAATTAGAGTATGGAAAAATACATGAGGAACTTCATCCACATTTTGCTTAACCAAAGTAGTTTTTATATTTTCATACTCCGATACGGCACTTGTAACTCTTTCATTATCGGCATACTTTTCATCAGATTGTAAAAGCTCTATAGCTTTGTCATAGTCATAGGACATAGCGAGTCTATTTGCTTTTTCAAGTAAAGAATTGATTTCTTCTTCGGAGTTGTCAATCTGAGCACTTGTTTCTTCCTCTACGGTCTCAATTTCACTTGCCGTAGCTACAACATTCCCTTTTTTATTTCGAGAAAGAAATAAAGATGTCAGAAAAAATGAGATGGCGGCTAAAAGTACAAAAAATATCAAATAGAGTAAGATATAAGTGTGCTTTTTTTTACGTCGTCTCGTATGTTTTGAAATATGACTGCTGCTTAAATTTGTTTCCATGTTTTTGTCCCCTTTTTATAAAATAGTGTGATTATAAAAAATATTTGAAGTCTATGATACGCTTTTACGTCGTATCATAAAATTTAAAACTCAAGTTCGGGATTAAACAAATGCTCTATAAGAGTATGTCCCTCATTTACATAGATGCCTGTTGCACCGCAGGCTTTTTCGCAATATTTGTTGTGTTCGCTTTTGTGTTTTTTGGTACTGTTATAAAGTAAGAAAGGAATAGCTTCGCTCGTGTGTGTTCTGAGTGCCAAAGGTGTAGGATGATCCGGCATGACAAGTACGGAATAATCCTCATTATTTTTTTTGAGCTCATCTAAGAGCGGTTTTAAGATTTTTTCATCAATCTGTTCTATAGCACTTATTTTTCCTTCCAAATCACCCTGATGTCCGCATTCATCCGGCCCCTCCAGGTGAATGTATACAAAATCGCTTTTGTCTTTTAGAAGAGCTTTTTTTGCCGCCTCAAGCTTTCCTTTGTAGTTTGTATGAACCGTACCGGTTGCTCCCTCTACATCTATGCTGTCCATACCGCAGCCAATAGCGATTCCTTTTAATAAGTCGACAGCGGAAATCATGCTTCCTTTAAGTCCCGTTTTTTTGTTGAAATTTGTAAGCTCCGGTTTTGTACCTTCTCCCCAAAGCCAAATTGAATTTGCGGGATTCAATCCTTTTTTGATTCTTTCGGTGTTTATAGGATGATTTTTAAGAATATCATAGCTTTGTTTCATAAGATCCAGCATCATTTTGTTTTTAGGCAAATAAGATGAGATGTTTTTGTTAAGTATATCATGAGGGGGAGTGAAATTTTGGTTTATTTCTCCATCCTTCCAAATGAGGCAATGTCTGTAGCTTACACCCGGATAAAAATGAAGCTTAAGAGAGCCGAGCTTTTCCTGAACGGCATTTATAAGAATCCTTGCTTCAGCACTGCTTATTTCTCCGGCACTGTAATCCAACATATTTTTATCTTCATAATTCTTTTCATTCGATAAAGTAACAAGATTGCAACGTACGGCAACGTCACTTTCCTCCATATCTATGCCTATGCTGAGAGCTTCAAGCGGTGAGCGTCCGGAGTAAGATATCTTAGGGTCGTATCCCAAAGCACTCAGATTTGCAACATCGGATCCCGGTTTAAAGCCGTCCGGAACGGTCTTTACAAGTCCGAGTACAGCGTCCTTTGCAAGAGAATCTATGCAAGGTTTATTTGCAACATCCAAAGGTGTCTTATTATTAAGCTTTTCAATAGGATGATCCGCCATCCCGTCACCCAAAAGCAATATATATTTCATAAAATAGCCTCCCGAATAATTAAATGGTATTTTTTAAAGTATATAACAAAAACAGCGTAAAGACAAGACAGCTCACTTTACTTTCACATTTTGCTATGTTAAACTGTAAAAGTAAAAATAAAAGTAAAAATTTAAGTAAGTTGGGCAGGAATATGAATAAGAAAATTAAAACTGAAGCAGTGGATCATTTATTTGAGGCCATATTAAATTTGAAAAATGAAGAAGAATGCTATACATTTTTTGAGGATGTATGCACAATTAACGAGATTTTGTCAATTTCACAACGATATGAGGTTGCCAAAATGCTCAGAGAGAAAAAGACCTATCTTGAGATAGCAAATAAAACGGGAGCTTCAACAGCCACGATAAGCAGGGTGAATCGTTCGCTTAATTACGGAAGTGACGGCTATGATATGATATTTACCCGTTTGGGCTTTTAAAATATTTTGACCGTTTATGAAGAAAAATATTTTAAAGCTCTCTATTTTGCTTGCCCTTATAACGCTTGGGGCTTCTAAAGTAAGAGAAAACGAAAGACTTTACAGAGCGGCATTTAAACAGCCTTATACATACACAAAAGCGGAAGCTGTGCCTGTAGATGAAAAAAATTTCAATTCCGGTATTTCATTATATTCTTATCAGTGGTATATTAAAAATCGCGGCAAAGCACCGGTTATCGGTTTTGTGAAAGACGGCTTCGAGACTGCGACCGGAATTATTCCCGAAAGAGCTGTCGCAAGCTTTGGTACCTACATGGTGGATTCTCAAAAAGGTTTTGACATAAATCTTGAAAAGGCATGGGAGGTCTATGACAAGCTGCCTGAGAGAAGAGAAGTTGTCGTTGCCGTGATAGATACGGGAACGGATATTTATCACGACGATTTAAATAAAAGTATTTGGAAAAACAAAGCCGAAGTAAAGGATGAAAAAGATAATGACGGTAACGGGTATACGGATGATATTAACGGTTGGAATTTTGTAGACGAAAATAACCTTGTGTACACCGGTGAGAAGGATGCTCACGGAACCCATGAGGTCGGAATAATAGCGGCGGCATGGGACGGCTTGGGGATTTCGGGTATAGCGGATTCGACTTATGTGAAAATCATGCCTATAAAGATTCTTGAAGGAGCGAGTAAAACCGGAACAGGAAAAAATATAAAGGAAGCTATAGAGTATGCCGAAAAGATGGGAGCGGACATTGTCAATCTGAGTCTTACGGCATCAGTTTATGATGAAGATTTATACAGGCTTATGAAAAAAAGTAAAATGCTTTTTGTTGTATCGGCAGGAAACGGAGAACTCGGGACAGGTTTTAATTTGGATGAAAGACCCGTATATCCCGCAGCTTATGAACTTGACAACATCATAAGCGTTGCAAATATGGATATAGACGGGAAGTTGGAAAAAAGCTCCAACTTCGGAGCAAAAAGCGTGGATATAGCCGTACCGGGGAGCTCTATTTTGAGTACCTTACCTAATAATAAGTACGGTCTGAAATCGGGTACCTCAATGTCGGCGGCTGTTGTAAGCGGAGCGGCGGCTTTAGTTTACAGTGCAAGAACGGATATGGACAGGGCGTATTTAAAGGAAGCCTTGCTAAATTCCGTAAAAAGAGATTTTAAGCTTGCCGGTAAGGTTTTAAGCTCGGGATATTTAGACGTTTATGAAGCAATAAAATATGTTAGAAGATAAGGAGAGATTATGGCTAAGCTGAGCGGAGAATGGGAAGAGGCTTTGGCTTTGGAATTTAAAAAAGAGTATTATAAAAAACTTTATTTTTTTGTTAAAAATGAGTATGATACTAAAGTGATATTTCCGGCGGCGGATGATTTGTTCAATGCATTTCATTTTACACCTCTTAGCAAGGTAAAAGTCGTTATATTGGGACAGGATCCTTATCATAATTACGGGCAGGCTCACGGTTTGAGCTTTTCCGTGCGTCCGGAGGTGGCGATTCCGCCTTCTTTACTTAATATCTATAAAGAGCTGCAGGAAGATCTGGGCTTATACATTCCTGATAACGGATACTTGAAAAAATGGGCGGATCAAGGTGTGCTTTTATTAAATACGGTTCTAAGCGTAAGAGCCCATCAAGCGGCTTCTCACAGCGGTAAAGGCTGGGAGATGTTCACGGATGCGGTTATCAAGGTTCTTAATGAGCAGGACAGACCCATAGTATTTTTACTTTGGGGAAGACCGGCTGCGGCAAAAGCAAAAATGCTTGATAATCCGAGGCATCTTATATTAACGGCTGCGCATCCGAGTCCTTTGTCTGCTTATAAGGGTTTTTTCGGGTGCAGACATTTCAGTAAAACAAATGATTTTTTGATAAAGAACAATACCGGTCCTATAGACTGGCAGATAGAAAACTTGAAAGGATAAATTCAAATGCTGGAAATTTTAAAGGTTATAGTGCTGGGAATAGTCGAAGGTTTTACGGAATGGTTGCCTGTAAGCTCCACAGGACATTTGATAGTTGTAGAGGATTTACTTAAGTTAAATGTATCAACGGATTTTAAATCCATGTTTAATGTTGTTATACAGCTTGGAGCTATTTTAGCCGTTGCTTTTATGTACTTTAACAGACTCAATCCTTTTTCGGTAAGAAAGAGTTCCAGGGCAAAAAGAGCTACATGGAATTTATTGCTTAAAATATTTATAGCCTGCCTTCCGGCAGGGCTTTTAGGTTTATTTTTGGATGATTGGCTGGACCTATATTTACATGGCGGATACGTTATTGCAACCATGCTTATTGTTTACGGAATAGCTTTTATTTACTTCGAAATCAAAAATAAGAATGTAGAACCGACCATGGAAAAGTTATCCGATATAGATTATAATACCGCTTTGTATATAGGAGCATTTCAGGTTTTGGCTTTGATACCGGGAACCTCGCGCTCGGGTGCAACCATATTGGGCGCTATGATACTGGGCTGTTCAAGAATAGTTGCGACGGAATTTTCTTTCTTTTTGGGATTGCCTCTCATAGGTGCCGCAAGTCTCTTAAAGCTCATAAAGTTCGGCTTTCATTACACCTTCTTGGAATTTGTATATCTGATCCTAGGTATGGCGGTGTCTTTTGTAGTGGCTTTTGTAACGGTAAACTTTTTTATTGATTGGATTAAAAAGCATGATTTCAAGGCTTTCGGAATATATAGAATAGCTTTCGGAATAGTTGTTTTGGCATGGTATTTTGTCAGTTCTTTTTTGAAATGATTGTGAAGCTTTTAAAATTCACTTGTAAAAGAACCCCGGCAGTGCTATTATGTATAGAAAATTTTTAAAATCACAGCGGCTGTGTAGGAGGATTTATGGCACTTATTATACCTAAAAATTATGACCCCGTTCTCAGTGTAAAAGAGATACAGGGAGCTATAAAGTACATAAGAGATACTTTTCAAAAGGAATTCGGAAAGGAAATGAATCTTGAGAGAGTTTCGGCACCTTTATTCGTTTCAAAGTTGAGCGGACTTAACGATAACTTAAGCGGTGTTGAAAGACCGGTCGCTTTTGATATAAAGGCTATGGAGGACGAAGAGTATCAGATTGTTCAGTCTCTTGCAAAGTGGAAAAGAATGGCTCTGCATGAGTATAAATTCAGTCCCGGTGAAGGGCTTTATACGAATATGAATGCCATCAGAAGAGATGAAGAATTGGATAATCTTCATTCCTGCTATGTAGACCAGTGGGATTGGGAAAAAGTGATTAAAAAAGAGGAAAGAACACAGGAGATGCTTGAAGAAACCGTAAGAACCATATTCAAGGTGATTAAGCATATGGAACATCAGGTTTGGTACAAGTATCCGGAAGTTGTCAATCATTTGCCCGATGATATATATTTTATAGACAGTGAGGACTTAAGGAAGCTCTATCCGAATATGAGCTCCAAAGAAAGGGAAAACGCCATCACAAAAGAAAAGGGCTGTGTGTTTATTAAAAGAATAGGTGCTAAGCTCGGAGACGGTAAACCTCATGATAACAGAGCTCCGGACTATGATGACTGGGAGCTTAACGGTGATATTCTTTTCTGGTTTGACAACCTCAATCAGGCTGTTGAAATTTCAAGCATGGGAATAAGAGTTGACGAAGAATCTCTTGACAGGCAGTTGAGAATTTCCGGCTGTGATGATAGAAGAGAGCTTGTTTATCATAAAATGCTTTTAAAGGGTGAACTTCCGTATACTATAGGCGGAGGAATAGGTCAGTCCCGTCTTTGCATGTTGCTTTTAAACAGAGTTCATGTCGGCGAGGTTCAGTCAAGTGTTTGGCCAAAAGAAATGATAGAGGAATGTAAGAAAAACAAGATAATGCTATTGTAAGGAGCTTATAATGTATACAAAGATTATAAAGATAGACAGGAATAAGCTTAAACAACAAAATGACTATTATGAGGCTGCTTTTAAGGAAGCAGCTTCTGTAATAAATAAAGGGGGGCTGGTCGCATTTCCTACAGAAACGGTTTACGGCTTAGGTGCAGATGCAGGTAATCCCCTTGCTTCAAAAAAAATATATGAGGCTAAGGGAAGACCGAGTGATAATCCGCTTATTATCCATATACACTCTTTGGAGCAGATGACGGAGTATGCAATAGATATACCGGAGATTGCATATATACTTGCAAAAAGGTTCTGGCCCGGTCCTTTGACCTTAATATTAAAAAAGTCGGATAAAATCCCCTTTGAAACTTCGGGAGGTCTTGAAACGGTAGGAATAAGAATGCCCGATGACGAGGTTGCAAGAGAATTTTTGAAATATGCGGGAGTGGCGGTTGCGGCACCGAGTGCCAATACCTCGGGAAAACCCAGTCCTACCGTAGCTGCACATGTAGTGGAGGATATGGACGGAAAAATAGATATGATAATTGACGGCGGAGATGTGGAAATAGGTCTGGAGTCGACTATAGTGGATGTTACGGGAGAGCTTCCGCTTATATTAAGACCGGGAGCCATAACCTTAAATATGCTTAAAAAGGAGCAGGAGAACACTCTTGTCGATAAGGCTGTTTTTTCAAAGCCGGAAGAAGGCTTGATTCCTAAGGCTCCCGGAATGAAATACAGGCATTATGCTCCCAAAGCCGAGCTTTGCATAGTCAAGGCGGATTTTGACAAGTTTAAGGCTTATGTGAAGAATGAGATAGAGAAAAAACATGAAGCCGGGAAAAAGGTGGGGCTCATACTTACCGAAGAAAACAGAGGCGAGATAGATGCGGATGAAACGGAGTATATAGGCTCACGAAATTCATATAAGGATATTGCACATAATCTGTTTGCCATACTCAGAAGCTTTGACAGCAAAGATATAGACTGTATTTATTGCGAAAGCTTTGATGATGAAGATATGGGAACAGCTATTATGAACAGGCTTATAAAGGCTGCGGCTTATAACATAGTAGTTTTGTAATAATAAAATAAGGAGGGCTTTTATGTCGAAAAGAGAGGATTTTATAACATGGGATGAATATTTTATGGGTGTTGCAAAATTCAGCGCCTTTCGCTCAAAGGATCCCAGTACACAGGTAGGAGCCTGTATAGTGAGTGAAGACAACAAGATACTTTCAATGGGATATAACGGTTTTCCAAGAGGTTGCTCGGATGACGAATTTCCGTGGGGAAGAGAAAACAGCGAGAAGGATCCCTACAATGCAAAGTATTTATATGTGACTCACAGTGAGCTCAATGCTATTTTGAATTACGGCGGAGGAAGTCTTGAAGGCAGCAAACTGTATGTAACCTTGTTTCCCTGCAATGAATGTGCAAAAGCCATTATACAGGCAGGTATAAAAACCATAGTATATGCTGAAGACAAATACAGCGATACGGCAACGGTAAAGGCAAGCAAGAGAATGTTAAATGCCGCCGGAGTGAGATACTATGAGTATCAGCCTACGGATAAGCTTATACAAATCAAAGTTTAATACTTGGAAGTAAGAGGAAAAAATGAGGGAAAGTAAAGTAAAAAGAGGCTTAAGAGTAAAGTCTATTTTAGAAAAGCTTGACAGAGAATATGGAACGGACTTCAGATGCTATCTGGATCATGAAAATACATGGCAGCTTTTGTTTGCGGTCATTCTGAGTGCACAGTGCACGGATGCCAATGTAAATAAGGTTACCCCGGGTCTGTTTAAAAGGTTTCCCGATTTGGAAGCCTTTGCTGCGGCAAATCTTTCCGATGTCGAGGAAGCTATTCATTCTATAGGACTTTACAGATCCAAGGCAAAAAATCTTATTGCCTGCGCGAGAAGGCTTATAGAGGACTTTAAAGGAGAAGTTCCCTCGGACATCGATGAGCTTACCTCCTTACCGGGAGTAGGGCGGAAAACGGCAAATGTAATCAGAGGAAATATTTACCATATACCCAGTATAGTTGTCGATACCCATGTAAAGCGTATAAGCAATAAGCTGGGGCTTGTAAAAAGTGAAGACCCTGTGAAAATCGAAAGAGAACTTATGGAAATTTTGCCCGAAGATCATTGGATAACATGGAATATTAATATTATTACGCTTGGAAGAAATATTTGTATTGCAAACAGAGAAAAGTGTTCCCTGTGTTTTCTCAGAGAGGACTGTCCGAGTGCAAAGGTGTAAAGATTATGTTGCTATAGACTTGGAAACAAGCGGACTCAGTGTGGCAAGAAGAAAAATTATAGAAATTGCGGCAATAAAAGTAAAAAACAATGAAGTGACTGACAGCTTTACGACCTTGGTAAATCCCGGGATTTATCTGGAAGATAAAATCGTTGAGCTTACCGGCATTACGGATGATATGCTTTGCGGCTGCAGGAATATAAAAGAAATCTTGCCGGAATTTTTAAGCTTCATAGACGGAAATGTTTTGCTGGGACACAATATTTTGTTTGATTATTCCTTTATAAAAAAAGAAGCCGTAAATGCGGATTTGGAATTTGAAGCCTTCGGTATAGATACCTTACGGATATGTAAAAAGCTTATGCCCGCAGAGCTCTCCAAAAGCCTTTCATCCGCCTGCGATTACTTCAAAATAGAGGTTTTAAAGAGCCACAGAGCTTATGAAGATGCCTATAATACACATCTTCTGTATCAAAGTTTACTTAAATATCCGGAAGCTTACGATATATTTACACCTTGTTTATTAAAGTATAAATATAAGAAAGAAAGAAAAGCAACATTGAAAGAAAAAGAGTACTTGATAAAACTGTTGAATTATCATAAAATAAAACCTAGTTTTAATGTTGATGAATTAACGGTTAACGAGTTGTCCCGAATAAGGGACAGTGTAATTTTAAAGTACGGTTCAATGAAAAGTTAAAACTGTAAAAGGAGAGTAAGATGAAGAGTAAAAAAAGACAGATAATATCAGCCATAGTAGCTGTGGTTTTGATTTTGGGAATGATAGTACCCCCTGTAATTATTGCACTTAACGGAGTTTTCAGATAAAGAACGGGTAGAGAATATGAGACAAAAGAAAATTTTAGCATTAGCCTTATTTGTAGGCGGTTTATCTATATTAAATTATACGGAGGCAAAGGCATTTACTTTGCCGGAGGGTCTTAGCTTTAATAATGTAAATCTCTCGGGAATGAGTGCCGATGAGGCGAAGAATCTTGTTGATGAGGCAAGTAATAAGATTGAAAACAGAGAGGTTGACATCAATGTTGACGGAACAAGCATAAAAAGCAAGTCTTCGGAGATGGGTTATCGTGTTGAAAACGAGGACGGTATCAAGGAAGAACTCGACAAATATGTAAATTCCGATGTTGTAGACCGTTTTGTAAGTAAGAAGGAGCTTGAAAAAGCACCTAAGAATATTGAGCTTGAAGTCAAGTCCGATGTGAACACTTTTAAAGAGCTCGTTTCAAAGCAGCTTCCTGAAATGAGTAATGAGCCTGTGGATGCGAAGATTACAAGACAAAACAATCAATTTGTCATTACTAAGGAAAAGGACGGCAAGACTATAGACTTGGATCAGACTTTTACACTTGTTGATGAGGAAATTAGAAAAGATACGGATAAGGTGAGCGTTGAGGCTCCTTTGACCGTAAAGGAAGCAAGAATAAAAGAAAGCGACCTCGCAAGTATAAAGGACGTTTTAGGAACATACAGTACGGGCTTTGCCAGTTCATCCGCGGCAAGAGCAACAAACATAGAGGTGGGTGCTTCAAAAATAAACGGAACGGTGCTTATGCCGGGAGAGACTTTGTCAGGTTATGAGCTTATGCAGCCTTTCACCGTAAACAACGGATATAAAACGGCAGGTGCTTATGAAAACGGAAGACTTGTTGACAGCGTCGGCGGAGGAGTTTGTCAGATAGCGACAACTCTGTACAATGCATCCTTAAGAGCTGAGGTTGACATTACACAGAGAAATAACCATTCCATGACGGTTTCTTATGTACCGGCAAGTTGTGATGCCGCAATAGCGGGAACCAGTAAGGATCTGAAAATCAAAAACAACTACACTACACCTATATATGTGGAGGCTTTTGTACAGGGAAGAAATTTAACCTTCAATATCTGGGGAAAAGAGGATAGAGAAGCGGGAAGAACTATAGAGTTCGTTCCTGAGGTTGTAAATGAAACGGCTATGGGAGTAACCTATCAGGATGATCCTACTTTACCGGCAGGTAAGGAGGTTAAGGTGTCTGCGGGGCATAACGGCAGAGTTTCAAAGCTTTGGAAGGTTGTAAAGATCAACGGAGTAGAAAAAGAAAAGAGCCTCGTTTCTTCTGACAGATACATGGTTTCAAATAATATAGTAAAAAGAGGAACAGGTGCGGCGGCACCGACGGTACCTGCCCCTTCAGAGTCGGGAGTGACTCCTATACCGGGTCCGGATGAAACACAGGTACCTATAAAGGGACCGGGAGAACTCGTTCCTAACAACACGGGACAATAGGATGAAATCAAAAGGATTTGAAAAAGATATCCTGGCTTTCGGCTATGCCGGAGAAGCCGGAGTAAATAAAATAGTCAAAGACAGAAAAGAGGATTTAAAAGAGTATTTTAAAACCTCTTTTCTTGATAAAATAATAACGGATTTAAGCGATACATCTAAAATGTTTGAAATTGCAAGCGAAACGCTTGAGCCTTGGTCTTTTGTAAAGGTGGGGGAGCAGGGGATCCTTGCGAGTTTATATACCGTCGCAAAACAGAGAAACAAAGGATTGGTTTTAAGACTTAAGGATATTCCTGTCAAGCAGTCCACTATAGAAATATGTGAGTTTTATTCTCTGGATCCCTACAGGCTTTTATCCGATATGGGATTTATTTTTTGTGATAACGCCCTCAGAACCTCGGAAAACTTAGGTAAAAAGGGGTTTAAAACGGTACATATAGGGTATTTGACCGGAGCTTTAGACAAAATTATAATAGATAAAGAAGAAATTCAGTATATAGACAGACCCTCAAGGGACGAAATCTACAAAGTAATGGAAGAATTATAGGGAGATAGCTATGAAAGAAGAAATACTTTCGGTTCTTGAAAAGAACAGCCGCATAGATATTAAAGAATTGGCTGTGATAACGGATATTTCAGAAGAGGAAGCCGCTAAAGAGATAAGCTGCATGGAAAAAGAAGGGGTTATATGCGGTTATCATACTTTGATAAACTGGGATGCTACAAGCAAAGAAAAGGTTGTAGCACTTATAGAAGTCAAGGTTACGCCACAAAGAGGTATGGGTTTTGATAAAATAGCCGACAGGATCATGCAATATGACGAAGTGAGTGCTTTATACCTTATGAGCGGAGCTTATGACTTCACTCTTTTGATTGAGGGAAAAAGCATGAAAGAGGTTGCCATGTTTGTATCCGACAAGCTTGCTCCTATGGAGTCGGTTTTAAGCACGGCAACGCATTTTGTACTCAAAAAGTACAAGGATCACGGCACTGTATTGGCTAAAGAAAAGCAGGATGAAAGGCAGTTGGTAAATTAGTGAGGAATCCGTTATCAGAAAAAATTGTTAATATAAAACCTTCGGGAATAAGAAAGTTTTTTGATATAGTTACGACTATGGAAGGGGCGATATCTCTCGGTGTAGGTGAGCCGGATTTTGATACGCCTTACTTTATCAGGGAAGAAGCTCTGTATTCCCTTGAAAAAGGAAAAACCTTTTACACATCAAATTCGGGCTTGCAGGAACTCAGGCAGGAGATAAGCAGGTATTTAAAAAGAAAGATAGATGTGGACTATGATCCGGCAAAGGAGATAGTTGTCACGGTGGGAGGAAGCGAGGGAATAGACATTGCCTTAAGAGCAATGCTTAACGAAGAGGATGAGGTGCTCATACCTCAACCCAGCTATGTAAGCTATGAACCTTGTGTTATAATGACCGGAGCAAAACCTGTCATTATTGAGCTTACAAGTGATAATGCCTTTAAGCTTACTGCAAAGCAGGTGCTTGATAAGCTTACGGATAAAACTAAAATACTCATACTTCCTTTTCCGAACAACCCGACGGGTTCGGTAATGAACTATGAAGAACTTGAAGAGATTGCAAAGGTATGTATTGAAAAAGATATCTTTGTTATTTCGGATGAAATTTATTGTGAGCTCACATATAAAGGTGAGCATTGCAGTATAGCCCGGATTCCCGGAATGAAGGAAAGAACCGTAGTCATAAACGGATTTTCAAAGTCCTATGCCATGACGGGTTGGCGTCTCGGTTATGCCTGCGGTCCGAAGCTTATAATAGAGCAAATGACAAAGATTCATCAGTTCGCAATCATGTGTGCACCTACAACGAGCCAATATGCGGCGGTTGTGGCACTCAGAGAAGGGGATGCCGACGTTCTTAAAATGAAGGAGGCTTATAACCAAAGAAGGCGTTATCTTATAAACAGATTAAATTCTATAGGTATGACTTGTTTTGAGCCGGAGGGAGCGTTTTATGTATTTCCGAGCATCAAGGCATTCGGACTTACAAGTGAAGAATTTGCAACAAGACTTTTGCATGAAGAAAAGGTAGCCATTGTTCCCGGAACGGCTTTCGGGGACTGCGGTGAAGGCTTTATGCGCATAAGCTACGCATATTCTCTGGAAAGACTTAAAGAAGCTCTGGACAGAATAGAAAAATTTGTTGAAAGATTAAAAGAAAAATAAGTATTATGATAAATATTGTTTTATATGAACCGGAAATGCCCGCAAATACGGGAAATATAGGAAGAACCTGTGTGGCGACAAATACGAGACTTCATCTGATAGAGCCTTTAGGCTTCAAGCTTTCGGAGAAGGCTGTTAAAAGGTCGGGGCTTGATTATTGGAATCAGCTTGATGTTAGCGTATATTCGGATTTTTCGAATTTTCTTGAGAGAAATCCCAAGGCTAAGGATAATATGTACTATGCCACTACAAAAGGACATCATATATACTCGGAAATAAACTACGAGGATGAGTGTTATATTATGTTCGGAAAGGAAAGTGCGGGTATTCCGGAAGAGATTTTGGCAAAAAATGAAAAGAATTGTATCCGAATTCCTATGTGGGGAGAGATAAGAAGTCTGAATCTTTCTAATTCGGTTGCTATTGTTTTATATGAGGCTTTGCGCCAAAATTCTTTTGAAAAAATGAACTTAAAAGGTGAGCTGCACAGGCTTAAGTATGAGGAAAATTAATGTTGGATTTAAAAGTGGAACTGACAAAGGATGATATTCCCGAGGTACTTCGATATTTGGAATATCACGGACAGGATATGGACGATAATTTAAGAACACAGATAGATATTTGTGTTGACAGAATAAATAAGGCTGCAAAGCCTAAATATATAACCAAAGAATATGAGCTTGAAAAGCCGGGTGAGTTTCCGGCAGAGCTCTCTTTTCTAACAGGAAACGATATAAAAAAACATATAGAGGGCTGCAATAAGTTAATTCTTTTTGCGGCTACCTTGGGCGCGGATGTTGAGAAAGCGATCAGAGTCGCATCCGTAAAAAATGTAAGCGATTCGGTAATAATGGACAGCTGTGCAAGCACTCTTATGGAGGCGGTTTGCGATACTATAGATACCAGGCTGCGCTTGGAAAATGAAAATAAATTTTTTACGTTCAGATTTTCACCCGGCTACGGTGATTTGCCTATAACGGTACAAAAAAAGTTTTCCGTGCTTCTTGATACAAGCAGGAAGATAGGCATAAATGTAAGTGATTCCGGTATTATGATACCTAGGAAATCGGTTACGGCTATCATAGGTGTATCCGATGAGGAATTAAAAAGAGAAAAGCTTGGCTGTAAGGGTTGTAATAATATTAAAGCCTGCAGATTTTTAAGAAGAGGAGTTCGTTGTGGCAGATAAAACAGTGATTTTAGACGGCGGAATGGGGACCATGATACAAATGGCGGGAATGCCTGCCGGAGAGCATCCCGAGGTTTTCGGCTATGATAATCCGGATATAATAAAAGATATACATAAAAAGTATCTTATATCGGGAAGTGAAATTTTATATTCCAATACTTTCGGTGCAAACAGCAGAAAGCTTGCAGGCTGTAAGATAGATACCGAAACGGCGATTACTGTTGCCATACAAACCGCAAAACGGGCTATAGAAGAGTTTAAGCTTGAGAGTGTACAGGATAAATTTTCTCGTCCCTTAAGTGAGAAGAATTTAAGGGTGGCTCTTGATGTCGGACCTATAGGTGAACTTTTGGAGCCCCTTGGAACCTTGAGCTTTGAGGAAGCTTATGAAGTGTACAAAGAAGTTATGATAAGTGCACAAAAAGCGGGAGCCGATATAATAGTAATTGAAACATTTACGGATTTATATGATGTTAAGGCGGCTGTTCTTGCGGCAAAAGAAAATACAAATTTGCCGGTATGGGTCACAATGACTTATGAAGAGAGCGGAAGAACTTTTACAGGTACGCAAATCCCTTCCATGGCGGTAACTTTGGAAGGTCTTGGGGTGGATGCTATAGGCTTTAACTGTTCTTTGGGACCTAAAGAGATATTTAAGCTTGCAAAGCAGCTTACCGAGTGGACATCACTTCCTATCATAATCAAACCTAATGCGGGCTTACCGAATCCGGCCACAAACGAATATGATTTGAGCGCCGAAGATTTCGGAAAAGATATGAAAAAATATCTCGAACTCGGTGTTTCGTACATGGGAGGCTGTTGCGGAACCACACCCGAATATATAGAAAGCCTTATAGAAAATATTGCTTTGTACGAAAATCCTCTTCAAAATAAAAGCGAAAAAAAGAAAAGAAACGGTATTTGTTCAGCTACTCACATGACGGAGTACGGTGGAGTAAAGGTTGTCGGTGAAAGACTCAATCCCACAGGTAAAAAAAGATTTGCCAAAGCTCTTTTGGACAGAGATATGGATTACGTTTGTGCCATGGCACTTGAGCAGGAAGAGTCGGGAGCCGATGTTCTTGATATAAATGTGGGAGTTCCCGGAGCCGATGAAGTGGCTTTAATGAAGGATGTGGTAAAAACGGTTCAAGGAATAGTCAGTCTTCCTTTGCAGATAGATTCAAGCAATCCTCTCGCTATAGAAGCCGGTCTCAGGGTATGTAACGGTAAAGCCATAATCAACTCCGTCAATGCAGACGATGAAAAGCTTGATACAATTTTACCTATAGCAAAGAAATACGGAGCGGCGGTTGTGGGACTTGCTCTCAATGAGGGCGGTATACCGCAAACAGCGGACGAAAGATTTGAGCATGCGAAGTATATACTTGAAAAAGCTTTAAGCTACGGCATAAAAAGAGAGGATGTTATTATAGACTGTCTTACTCTTACCGTCAGTGCACAGCAGGAACAGGCCAAAGAGACTCTTGATGCCGTGAGGAGAGTAAGTACGGAGCTCGGTTTATCCTGCACTCTGGGAGTTAGTAATATAAGCTTCGGCTTGCCGTCAAGAAGCAATATAACCGAAAATTTCCTTATACAGGCAATGCAGAACGGTCTCGATTTTCCTATAATCAATCCCAATATAGAGGGTGTGATGAATGCCGTAATATCATACAGAGTTTTATCGGGTGAAGATAAAAACTGTGAAAAGTATATTGAAAAATTTGCCAATATCGTGCCGGATGAAAATAAAAGTGTTTCTGAGGTACCGGATGACGAAAGCATAGAAAGTGCAATTTTGAAGGGGCTTAAAGAGAAAACGGCAAAGCTTACAAAAAAACACCTTGAGACCATGTCGGAAATAGATGTAATCAATAATCTGTTGATACCCGCTCTTGATACTGTGGGAGACAGGTATGAAAAACAGATATTGTTTTTACCTCAGCTCATAAATTCCGCAAATGCGGCTCAGGCGGGCTTCGACCTTATAAAGGAAAGAATAGCAGGCAAGGGCGGAGAAAGCATTGTCAAAGGGAAAATAGCCGTTGCTACCGTAAAAGGCGATATACATGATATCGGTAAAAATATCGTAAAAGTAATTTTGGAAAATTACGGATATAAGATGATAGATTTGGGCAGAGATGTGCCTATAGAAAAGGTGGTACAGACCGTAGTGAATGAAGACTTAAGTCTCGTAGGCCTGTCCGCTCTTATGACGACCACACTGCCTTCAATGAAGGCGACCATAGAAGCGATACGGAAGGTAAAGCCTGAATGTAAAATATGGGTAGGCGGTGCCGTACTGACAAAAGACTATGCAATGGAAATGGGTGCGGATTATTACGCAAAGGATGCCAGAGCCTCCGTTGACATAGCAAAAGAGGTACTTGGATAAGAGGAAAGGTAATGACAAAAAATACGGAAATACTTGCACCGGCAGGCTCTTATGAAAGCCTTGTTGCGGCTGTTAATGCAGGTGCGGATGCTGTTTATATAGGCGGTGCAAGATTCGGTGCAAGGGCAAGTGCCGCCAGTGTTTCTACGGATGAAGATATAATTATAAGCGGAATCAATTACGCTCATCATTTCGGAGTAAAAGTTTATCTGACGGTTAACGTTCTCCTGAAGGAGAAGGAAACAAATGAGCTTTACGATTATATATTACCTTATTATAAAGCAGGAATAGATGCTTTGATAGTTCAGGACTTGGGAGTTTTAAGACTTTTGCATCTGATGTTTCCCGAGGTCGAAAAGCATGCCAGTACACAGATGAGTATACAAGGCTTTGAAGCGGTGGATATTCTGAGAGAATACGGTGTAACGAGAATAGTCCCTGCAAGAGAGCTTTCTTTAAGTGAAATAAAGGATATATATGACAGAACGAAAATAGAGATAGAAAGCTTCGTGCATGGAGCTTTGTGCTATTCATATTCGGGACAATGCCTTATGAGCTCGCTCATAGGGGGTAGAAGCGGAAATAGGGGACGTTGTGCTCAGACCTGCCGTCTTGATTACGATCTTTATGATAAAAATGATAAAAAATTAAATAAAAATAATGAGAAGAATCTTCTAAGTTGCAAAGATCTATGCGCTTTGGATGTTTTGCCCGACATAATAGAGGCGGGAGTATATTCTCTTAAGATTGAAGGAAGAATGAAATCTCCGATATATACCGCGGGCGTTGTCAGTATATGGAAAAAGTATGTTGATATGTTTTATAAAAACGGAAAAAGCGGATATAAGGTCGACGAAAGGGATAAAAGACTTCTGCTTGACCTGTTTGACAGAGGAGGACATACCGGAGGCTATTTTAAGGCACATAATACGAAAGATATGATTGCCGTTTGCGGTAAGCCGAAGCTCAGAGTTGTAAATGAGGAGTTTAACAGCTATCTTGAAGAGACTTATGTTAAAAATACAAGAAAAATAAAGCTTAAGGCTTTTGTTTCCATAAAAGAAAATGAAGAAATGAAGCTTGTTATCAGAGCTTTGGAAGATATACCCGGCTTTTTATCGGAAATAAGCGCACAGGTCGGCATGCCCGCCAAAGCGGATAAAAAAGCTGCCGTAAAGGAAGACATAGAAAAACAGATTTTAAAAACCGGAAATACTTTATACGAATTTTCGTCCTTGGAAATTCAACTTGACGAAGGGCTTTTCGTTCCGGTAAAGCAGCTCAATGAGCTGAGAAGATCCGTGCTTGAAAAAGCGGATGTTCAGATTTTATCTTTTTATACCAGAGGTGAAGGCATAAGAATAGATACAAAAGCCAAGAAGCCTGAGGAAGTAAAAAATTGTGAGCCTAAGATACTGCATCTGTTTTGTGAAGAAGAGGAGCAGCTTTTCGCTCTTATTGAAGTTTTGAAAAAACATAAGAATAAAGCCGAAGAAAATAATTTCGGATTTGAGGTTTCATATCAGGCGGATACTACGGATCCTAAAAAGTGGAAAAAAATAAATTCGGAATTTAAAAATGCAGGTATAGGAATAAATCTTTATATGCCGCATATTTTCAGGACTGAAGCAAGAAAATATTTTGAAAAATACAAAGATGAGCTTTTAAAGGCGGGCTTTGATGCTGTGGTAGCCCGAACCGTAGAAGAGTTTGTTTATATAAAAAATATTTTTAAAGATGAAGATATAGATTGTATTTTGGATTATACGCTTTACGGAATGAACAGATCCTCACAAAAATTTTATGAAGCTTTGGGAGCAAAGAGACAGACCCTACCGGTAGAGCTTAATTTATCCGAGCTTAAAGGGCTTGAGACCGGGGACAAGGAGCTTGTGATTTACGGTCATCTGCCTATGATGGTTACGGCAGGCTGCCTCAGAAAAAATATCCTGTCCTGTGACAAGGTATACAGTCTTTTATATTTGAAAGACAGAATGGGAAAAAATATGCCGGTCAAGAATCGCTGTCATTTTTGCTATAACACAATACTTAATTCAAGCCCGCTTTCTACCTTGGGCATATCCGAAAGCATAGAAAAACTTAATGTCTTATCATATAGGCTCATGTTTACCGTAGAAAATAAAAATGAACTTACGGACATACTTAACGCCTATATAAAATGCTTTATTTATAAGGAAAAATGCGATGAAATTTCAAAAGATTTTACACGCGGACATTTCAAAAGAGGTATTGATTAACTTGCAAAGCTAAACAGGATATATTATACTATCTTTCAGATTACACACCGGAGGTTAAGATGATAGAGGCAACAAGTTGTGGCGGTGTGGTTATATTCAGAGGAAAGGTGTTACTCCTGTATAAAAATTACAAAAACAGGTATGAAGGCTGGGTTTTGCCTAAAGGAACGGTCGAGAGCGGGGAAACTCACGAGATGACGGCTTTAAGGGAGGTTAAGGAAGAATCCGGAGTATCTGCAAAAATAATAAATTATATAGGTAAAAGTCAATATACATTCAGCACTCATAATGACATAGTTGAAAAAGATGTACATTGGTATCTGATGATGTCTGATAATTACCATTCAAAGCCGCAAAAAGAGGAATATTTTGTAGATTCGGGATATTATAAGTATCACGAAGCCTACCATTTGCTAAAGTTTGCAAATGAAAAGATGATATTGCAAAGAGCATTTGAAAAGTATCATGAGCTGAAAAAATCAGGTGAATGGTTTGGGAAAGCTTAGGAGGTATAAATGAATATTATAGCAACGGTTGATAAAAACTGGGGCATAGGCAAGGGGGGTAACTCCCTTGTTTTAATTCCCAATGAGAAAAAGCTGTTCAGAGAAGAAACCCTCGGCAAGGTTCTTGTTATGGGAAGAAAAACTTTTGAAAAGCTGAACGGCGGACAGGCTTTATACGGAAGAACAAACATAGTATTTACAAGAGATGAAAGCTTTAAAGCCAAAAATACGGTTAAGGTAAAGAATATGGAGGAGTGTTTCGGGTATTTTAAAGAAAAGGGCATTCCTGAAGAGGATATTTTTGTAATAGGGGGTAAAAGCATATATGAAATGTTTTTACCGCATTGTAAATATGCGCATATTACAGCTATAGATTTTTCTTATGAAGCGGACGAGTTTATAGAAAATTTGGATTTATTGGAAGATTGGGACTTAAAACTTGAAACGGAAGAGGAAACTTATTTCAATTTAGCGTATAATTTTAAACTCTACCAAAATACTAGGAAATAATTGATAAAATAAAATAGGAATTCTTTGTCATAATTGTTGAAAAATACCAAAAGTGTGGTAGAATAAAGTGTATACACTAATACGAAAAGTGTGTGGCTTTGTTGTTACCTTATTGGGTAATGACTTTTAGACTATGTAAGGGGGAATACCTATGTTTAAAATTGTCAAAAAAGAAAAATTGGCAGAGAATATTTATTTATTCAATGTACAGGCGGAGAGGGTGGCAAAAAAATGTTATCCCGGAGAGTTTGTAATTGTAAAGGTTTCTGAAAAGGGTGAGCGTATACCTTTAACTATCTGCGATTACAGCAGGGAGGAAGGCTGGGTTACAATAGTTGTACAGACTATAGGTGCGGGAACCATGGCTATGACCCATTTTAACGAAGGCGATTATTTCCAAGATTTTGTGGGGCCTCTCGGTAACCCTAGTGAACTCATTCATGAAGATAAAGAGACACTCAAGAAAATGAAGATTTTATTTGTAGCGGGAGGACTCGGTGCCGCTCCTGTTTATCCGCAGGTTAAGTGGCTTCATGAGCAGGGCGTATCGGCTGACGTTATAGTCGGAGCAAAGACAAAAGATCTTCTTATACTTGAAAATGAGATGAGAGAGGTAGCGGGAGAGCTTTATATAACAACCGATGACGGCTCTTACGAGCATAAAGGTCTTGTAACCGATGCGATAAAGGATTTGGTTCTTAACCATGGTAAAAAGTACGATTTGTGCGTAGTTATCGGACCGATGATAATGATGAAATTTTCTTGCCTTGTTACAAAAGAGCTCAACATTAAAACAATAGCAAGTATGAACCCTATTATGGTTGACGGTACCGGAATGTGCGGAGCATGCAGATTGACTGTAGGCGGAGAAGTTAAGTTTGCCTGTGTTGACGGTCCGGAGTTTGACGGTCATTTGGTAAACTTTGATGAGGCTATGAAGCGTCAGCAAATCTATAAGACGGTTGAGGGAAGAAAAATGCTTAAAGCCATTGAAGGTGACACACATCATGGCGGCTGTGGAGTTTGCGGAGGTAATCAATAATGGAAGTAAAAGACGTTTTTAAGAAAGTACCTATCAGCGAGCAGGAGCCCGCAGTCAGAGCTAAGAATTTTGAAGAAGTTTGCCTCGGTTACAGCATGGAAGAGGCGGTAGCGGAGTCGACCCGTTGTTTAAACTGTAAAAATGCAAGATGTATTAAAGGTTGTCCTGTTTCCATAGACATTCCGGCTTTCATACAGCAGATTATTGCAGGTGATATGGAGAAGGCGGCTGAGATTATAGCGGAGTCTTCGGCTTTACCGGCGGTTTGCGGTCGTGTTTGTCCTCAGGAAACACAGTGTGAGGGTGTTTGTATTAGAGGAATCAAGGGTGAAGCGGTTTCTATAGGTAAGCTTGAAAGATTTGTTGCGGATTATGCAAGAGAACACGGTATAGTTCCTAAGGTTAATGCACCTAAGCAGCATAAGGCGGTAGCCGTAATAGGTGCGGGTCCTGCCGGACTTACCTGTGCGGGAGACCTCGCAAAGCTCGGTTACGATGTTACGATTTTTGAGGCTCTTCATGAGCCGGGCGGAGTTTTAATGTATGGTATACCGGAATTCAGACTTCCGAAAGAAGGCGTTGTTATACCTGAAATAGAAAACGTTAAGAGATTGGGCGTAAGAATCGAAACCAACGTTATTATCGGAAAGTCGGTAACTATAGATGAGCTTCTTGAAGAAGAAGGCTTCAGCGCCGTATTTATAGGAAGCGGTGCGGGCTTACCTCAGTTTATGGGCATACCGGGAGAGCAGGCTAACGGCGTATTTTCCGCCAATGAGTTTTTGACAAGATCCAACCTCATGAAGGCGTTCAGGGATGATTACGATACACCTATAACAAAGGGTGGTATTGTTTGTGTAGTAGGCGGTGGAAACGTTGCTATGGATGCTGCAAGAACCGCTTTGAGACTCGGTTCTCAGGTTCATGTAATCTACAGAAGATCCGAAAAGGAACTTCCTGCGAGAGTGGAGGAGGTTCATCATGCTAAAGAGGAAGGCATCATTTTTGACCTTCTTACAAACCCTACAGAGATTATTGCCGATGAGCAGGGCTGGGTTAAGGGTATAAGAGTTGTAAAAATGGAACTCGGAGAAGCGGATGAATCGGGAAGAAGAAGACCTGTGGAAATACCGGGAAGCGAATATGTTATTGACTGTAATACTGTCATTATGTCTCTCGGAACATCTCCTAACCCGCTTATTTCAAATACTACAAAGGGACTTGAAGTAAACAAGAGAAGATGTATTGTAGCTGACGAATCAAACGGTCAAACATCAAGAGAGGGTGTTTTTGCCGGCGGAGACGCAGTTACCGGTGCGGCTACCGTTATTCTTGCCATGGAAGCCGGAAAAGCGGGAGCAAAGGGAATACACGAATATTTACAAAACAAGAAATAAAATATTTAGAATTACAACAGAGGTAGGTCTTGAAACTTACCTCTGTTTTTGTATAATATGTATATAAATATTTGAAAATATAAAGAAATATTAAGGAGAATTTATGCATGGATAAAACTAAGATGATTGTATGCTTCGGGGATTCCAACACTTACGGATACGATGCAAAAACAGACGGGAGATTTACTCATGAACAGAGATGGCCCTGCATTCTCGGAAACTTATTATCTGAAGGCTACCTTGTAAGAGAAGAAGGGCTCGGAGGGAGAACTACAGTTTTTGACGATCCGCTTTACGAAGGACTTAGCGGGCTTAGTTTTATAAGTCCATGTATGTTGACGCATGCGCCTGTAGATTTGCTTATAATAATGTTGGGCACCAATGACACAAAAGAACGTTTTGCCGCCAATGCTCATAATATTTCACGCGGTATGGAGAGACTTGTAGCAAAAGCCATGTCTACGGAAAATGCGTGGAAAGATAAAAAAAGAGTGCTTGTTATTGCACCTCCGCATATAGGTTCGGGCTATTACTCGAGCCCTATAGGTGAGTACATGGGTAAAGGCTGTGACAAAAAATCCGAAGACCTTGCCAAGTTGTATGAGGATTCAGCCAAAAAGTTTTCGTGGTATTTTTTGGATGCACAAAAAATAGAGGGTGTAAAAATGGGAGATACGGATTACATGCATTTGACTCTTGAAAGTCACGAAAAATTGGCTCAACATCTTGCCGACTACATTAAGAATAAAATTTTTAATGTCCGGGTATTATAAAAATATTATAAGGAATAATAAGTATGGAAAATAAGCAAAATACTACAGAAAAATTAAGCGTATACAGATTTTCAACAAAAACCAGATTTATATTGCTGGCAATGATTCCCTTGTATTTTATGATTATTGGCTTCGCCATACAATCACCTCGGGAAATTTATGAGGGGCTTCTTAATATAATTACCGGAACCGATATTTTAATTACGGACTATTTTAAAGTAGGCGGTCCCGGAGCCGCATTTTTGAATGCAGGACTGCTTATGCTGTTTTTGGTGGCTCTGCACTACTTCGGAAATATAGACTTTGACGGGCATGCGGTTACATCCTGTTGCATGATGTTCGGATTTTCCTTATTCGGAAAAAATATATTTAACATTTGGCTTATACTTGCCGGCGTGTTCATATACTCACGTTTGCATGGAGTATCTACAAAAAAATACCTATATGTAGGTTGTTACGGAACCTGTCTGTCACCTATAATAACTCAGGTTATGCATGTAGGTCATCTTGCCGATTGGGAACAGATTATAATCAGTATTTTTACCGGCTTAAGTATAGGTTATGTACTTCTCCCCATAACCTTGCAGTGTCGTAACGTACACAGAGGATATTCTTTGTATAATGTAGGCTTCGGAGCGGGAATTATAGCCACCATAGTGGCATCTCTTTTCAAATCTTTCGGATTGGAAATAGAATCCACTCTTATATGGTCAAAGGATTATAATCATATATTTGCTGTAGCTTTACCTTTGTTTTTTGTTTTAATGATACTTTTTTCGGTAGCGGTGGGAAAGAAACAACTTTTTCGGGAATATTTACTTTTAATTAAAAAAAGCGGAGTTATGGCTCCGGACTTTTTTGAAGAATTCAGCGATTATACGGTCTTTTTTAATATGGGTGTAAACGGTTTGTTTGTTACGCTTTTTGTTATACTTTTAAAAGGAGATTTGAACGGTCCGATTATAGGTTCCATTTTTACCGTGGTAGGTTTTTCGGCTGTAGGTAAGCATTTGAAAAACATCGCTCCTATTATGTTCGGTGTGTTTATTGCCTCAAGGCTTAATCTTTTTGTTATAAATGCTCCGGCACCTCTCATAACCTTTATACTCTCCACCACACTGGCACCTATAGCCGGTGAATTCGGAATATTTGTAGGCATGCTTGCGGGATTTTTCCATTCTTCCGTGGCACTTAACGTAGGAATAGTATATAGCGGAATGAATCTGTACAATAACGGTTTTGCCGGCGGAATAGTAGCTTTGTTCATGGTACCGGTAATCGAGGCGATAATAGAAAGAAGTAAATCAAAGTTTATTAAAAACTGAGAATAATAAGAATAATATATATATATATATATATATATAAGAGCAGATGAGAGCAGGCTTATCCGCTCTTTTTATATATGGGTAAATATTATATTTATCTTGACAAAAACATAACGGTTAGTATAAACTAACCTTATTGTTTATTGTATATTCAGGGGGATTTATTAATGAAAAAAAGTAAGAAATATATTCAAAAAGCGGTAGCTTTTGCGGTTTTATCGTTAGGTGTTTTACAACTCTCAGCTTGCGTGGATGTTTCAAATAAACAGGCGGAAAAAACAACCATGAGTAAGCAAAGTGAAAAGGCGGATGAAGCAGGAGCTTCTATATCGCCCATTCAGACCGATGTTATTACATTGAATGTGATGGGAGATGAAATAAGCTATGATAAAGTACCGGAAAAGGCGGTAGTAGTAGGTTATGATAATGCTGAAATAATGGCGGCACTCGACCTTCAGGATCATATTATAGGACTTACAGGTTCTATGTACAGACCTGAGCATTGCTATCCTGAATTATATAAGAAGCTTGAAAAGATAGAGGTTTTACCGGAAGGTAAGGGCAAGGAGGTTCCGGGATTTGAAAATATATTATCATCAGGAGCAGATTTTGTATACTGTCTGTCATATCATTTGACAGCTGATTATATAGCTACCAAAAAGGACTTTGATGATAATAATATAAAATATTATATTACAAGCGGAACCTATGGTGATAAGCATGATATAGATACGGTATATGATGATATTCAAAATATAGGAAAAATTTTCCATGTAGAGGACAGAGCGGAAAAAGTGGCTGCCGATTATAAGAAAAAAGTGGATGATATAGCGACTAAGGTGAAAGATGCTGAGCCGGTGGATGTATTTGTATTTGATTTTCAGGACAAAACAGGATTTATGACTCCGGGCGGTAAATCTTTTCAAACTTCACTTTTAAAATTGGCAGGGGCAAGAAATGTCTTCGAAGATTTTGATACGGACTTTGATGTTGCTACAATTGAACAGATAATTCAAAAAAATCCGGAGTATATAGTTTTAGTTGAATATTGGGAAGAAAATGAAGCACAGGAAAAAATTAAATATCTGGAGTCTATTCCTGAGCTTGCCGATGTTACAGCGATTAAAAACAAAAATTACATAGGAGTAACCGGGATAGAATATTTTCCAAGTCTTCATAATGTTGATTTTATAGAAAATATTGCAAAAACAATACATCCAGAGGTATTTAACTAATAATGGAAACATATAATGCAAAAATAAACTCCAAATTTTTAACGGCGCTTATATTTGTATCAATAGTCCTGTTTGCGGTAGTAACGGTATTTATAGGTGTGAGCTACGGCTCAAAAAGTATAGATATGGCGGATTGTTTTCATATAATATCAGGCAAAATCTTTAATTTGCGAATAGATGAAAGATTGAGTCGAGATGTGACAATTTTATGGAATATGAGAATGCCGAGAATGCTTCTTGCTTTGGCTGTAGGCGGAGGACTGGCACTGGGTGGTTGTGCAATGCAGTCCCTTACCCGAAATGTACTCGCCGACCCTTATGTTCTGGGTGTTTCAAGCGGAGCTTCCGCCATGGTAAGTTTGTCATTCCTACTTTTTGGCGGTACCATCGCTGTGGCTTATATTACCCCCGTATTTGCATTTGCGGGGGCACTTCTTGCGATGTTTTTGGTATATGGTATAGGTATGGTAAGCGGAAACAGTTCAACCAACAATCTGATTCTTACAGGAATGGCAATTTCGGTTATATTGAATGCACTAAGTAATTTTATAATTACTCTGCTTCCAAATGCATTTATCATGGAAAGTGCCGCTATGTGGCTCTGGGGTTCTCTGTCAAGTGCAAGATGGTATAACATAATTTTTCCTATATTTGTATCAATTATAAGTCTCGTAGCTCTAAGCATTTTAGGTAACAGATTCGATATACTTTCATTAGGTGAAGAAACAGCGCTTACTCTCGGTGTATCCACAAAAAAGATACGAAAATTTACAATACTGACAGTTTCATTATTGATAGGTACTATTATTTCTGCAAGCGGATTAATAGGGTTTGTAGGATTTATAATTCCTCATACCTGTAGGATTATTTTTGGTTCTAAAAATAGAAAATTGATGATTTTTTCATATATTATCGGCGGAATATTTTTAGCATGGATGGATATACTTTCAAGAACTTTGCTTGCCCCGAGAGAAATTGCTATAGGCATATTTTCGGCATTCTGCGGAGGTCCGTTCTTTATATATCTTTTGTACAGAAAAAATAAGACAGGAAGGATATAAGAAATGACCGATAAAATTTTTGTGAATAATCTCAGTTATGGTATAAATGACAGAAATATACTTCAATCTGTGAATATAAAGGTTAAAGAAGGGCAGTTTGTAGGTATTATAGGTCCGAACGGATCGGGAAAGACAAGTCTGCTCAAACATATTTATAGGGTGCTTCCGGTAGCTGCCGATACCGTATTTGTAAACGGTATAGATATAACAAAAATGAGTATTAAGCAAAGCTCAAAATATATAACGGTTATGAGGCAGGAAAATGCTTCTGTTTTTGATTATACCAATCTTGAAATGGTTCTGATGGGAAGATCTCCGCATAAAAAAATATATGAAAGTTCGGATTGTAAAGACCTTGATATTGCCTTTAATTCGCTTAAATATGTAGGAATGTTGGATTATAAGGATCGTTTTTTTAATACATTATCGGGCGGTGAAAAACAAAGAGTATTGATGGCAAGATCTCTTGCGCAGGAAACGGATATCTTTATTTTGGATGAGCCTACAAATCATCTGGATGTGTATTATCAATGGAATCTTATGAAGCTTATAAAAAAAATAAATAAAACGGTTCTTGCCGTTTTTCATGACTTAAGCATAGCCCTTGAATACTGTGATTATATTTATGTTTTGGACGAGGGTAAAAATGTGGTTGAAGGAAAGCCATCCCGGGTACTGAGTAAAGAAATTTTAAGAGATGTATTCAGAGTTGACTGCGATATAATAACTACTGCAAATGGAAGTAAGCGTGTAGTTGTGTATAACTCTATTTAATAAAGGAGGTAAAAAATGTTAATTAACATTGCTCTTTTAAAGATAGCAAAAAACTTTAAGAAAAGTATTTTTTTACTCAGTTTTGTAAGCTGTTTCATTGGTGTTATTACTATTTTTCAAGCTTTTTATTTATCCAAGGCGATAAATGCCGTTTTTGAGAATTCAGGTAAAATAGTATTTTATTTTAGTTGTTTTATATTCGCTGTATTTTTGCAAACTCTGCTCCGCTACCCGGTAAATATATTGAGTATAAGAACCGAAGCATTGGTGAAACTTAATATAAGAAATACTTTATTGAATAAAATTTATGCCATGGGTTTAACAAGACTTACAGATGAGCGAAGCGGGAAGCTTTGTGCTTTACTTTTAGACCGCGTAGAGGCGATTGCCCCTTATTACTCAAGCTATCTTCCGAATTTGATAACTGTAATCTTGGTATCCGCCGGATGTGTTATTTACATAGGAAGTACGGACTTTAAAGTAGCTTTAACGGTACTTGTCGGTGTGTTTGGTATGCTCATTACACCTATGCTTACCTATAGATATCTTTGGGGAAGCGGTACCGAGGTATGGAAGGAATATGACAAATTCGGTTCGGATTTTTTGGATAATATACAGGGCATGAAGACCCTGAAGAATTTGAAGGCATGTAAAATCAGAAGACAGGAAATGCTTAGAATTTCAAAGGAAATCCATAAAAAAACTATGGAAAATATGAAATTTACCACTATAGAAAATTTTTTGTTTGAATTATTCGCCAATATAGGTTCTGTGCTCTCAGTTGTTTATGCGGTATATCTTGCCTCTCTCGGACTTATAAGTGCAGGTAGTGTAGTCTTTATACTTTTTATGATAAAGAATTGTTTTACGCCTGTATACGCGCTGATGTCTTCATGGCATTTGGCATACAACGGTGTCACTGCATCAAGCGAAATTGAGAATATACTGAAAGAAGAAGTTCCTGTATGGAAGGAAGATTTTGAAGCTTTAAATGCAAACATTCTTTCGGCAAAAGAACTGAGCTTTGGATATAATACTAAGGATATAATCCTGAAAAATATTAATTTGGATTTAAAACCGGGAAAAAGTTATGCTTTTGTCGGCAAATCAGGGGAAGGGAAGTCTACACTTGCCTCTTTGCTTGCAGGATTGTATCCGTATACATCGGGTGAAATTAAATTTAAGAATCTTGCACTCACATCAAATACGGTATCAGAATGGCGTGATAATATAAGTGCGGTGTGGCAAAATCCCTATGTATTTAAGGGCAGTCTGAAAGAAAATCTCCTTTTTGCAAAGCCTGATGCTACTGATGCTCAAATCATTGAGGCAATAAAAGAAGCCAATCTTGAAGATGTTTTGGAGAAGCTTCCAAACGGTATGGATACCGAGCTTGGGGAGAATGGAAGTATTTTATCGGGTGGGGAAAAACAAAGGCTTGCAGTTGCAAGATGCTTTTTAAAAAACACAGAGATACTTATATTTGATGAAGCCACCTCAAGTCTTGATGAAAAAAATCAAGGTTTTATACAGGAGAGTATAGAATTGTTGAAGAAAGGTAAGACCGCAATTATAATAGCACACAGACTGAGTACGGTAAAGAGTGCGGATGTTATATATATGATTGCCGGAGGTGAAATTATTGCATCCGGGACGCATGAGGAGCTATATAATAATTGTCAGACTTATCATAATTTTGTTGAAGGTCAGGAAAGCGGTAATGAAGAATAAAAGAATACATATTATTTTGGAATTGCTGAAACATTCAAAAGGTATGAGGCTTTATATGCTTGTAAACTGTATTATATGTCTTGTATATGAGCTTCTCCCTATTGTAAATATGTTTCTGATATCATATATGACCGGTGCATTGCTGAGCGGTATGAAAATAAGATACGGATTCACCGGATTCATACTTGTTGTATCTGTAATCATACATAGTGTTTTCGGATATCTTAATATGTGGACCGAACATGATATAGCATACAGATTGCTTTATAAAATACGTTATGAAATTTATGAAAGGCTTGAAAAGGCAATACCTTCATTTTCAAATCATATGATGAGCTCGGAAATGGTCTCGATAGCTTCCGCCGATTTGAATCTTATTGAATGGTTTTATGCGCACACAATAAATATTTTTATGGTTTCGGTATTGCTTTGTGTGGTACTGATAATTGTTTTTGCCTTTTTTCATCCTTTGTTTGCACTAAATGCATTTGTCTGGATCATTTTATATATATCTTCTCCTTTGATTTTTAATAAAAAATCAAAGGAACAGGGAAAGATAATACGTGAAAGATATGGCAGAGTTGCCGATGTTATCCTCGGTGCGATTCAAGGTATGCGAGAAATCATAAGCTTTAATATGTGGGAAAGCTATAAAAGGAAGATGATCTCAAGTATAAGGGATTATGAATACAGCAGAGAGAAAGACGCAGGAAGAAGAGCGTACGAGATAATTTATGCTATTTGTATAAGCACTATGATGACTGCTTTTACTTTGCTTATATCATATTATTTATATAAAAAAGGAAGCTTTGAAAAACAGTGGATTTTAGCGCTTATTGCACTGGGGGGAAGTATATTTACCATACTCGGTAAATTTGTTAATATCTCAACCCAGTTTTCAAGTGTATTTGCAGCTTCACAACGTGTACTAAGCCTTGTTAATCTTCCTATAAGCGTTCAGGACAGCGGAATTTTGGAATTTAATGAAACGGTAAATACCATAGAGTTTGAAAACGTATCCTTTAAATACCCCGGTTCTAAGGATTTTCAGATAAAAAATATGAGCTTTAAAATAAGCTCGGGGAATATAATTGCCTTATCCGGAGAATCGGGCTCGGGTAAGTCAACAATAGTAAATCTTTTGCAAAGATATGCCGATCCTGTCGAAGGTAGAATACTGATAAATGGAAAAGATATAAAAAGTTTTACTCTGGAGTCATGGAGAAGTGCCGTTTCGGTTGTAACTCAGGATACATATCTGTTTAAAGGGAGTGTTATGGAAAACATAAAAATGGGAAGACCCGAGGCGTCCGACGAAGAAGTTAAAAATGTTGCCGTTGCGGCTCAGGCTCATGATTTTATAACTAAGCTTCCGAACGGATACATGTCGAATATAGGTGAAAGAGCTTTAAAAATATCTGAAGGGCAGAAACAGCGCCTATCTATTGCAAGAGCAATATTAAAAAACAGTTCACTTATGATATTTGATGAGGCACAATCAAGCCTTGATTCTGAGAATGAAGTTAATTTAAACAAAGCGATTAAAAGCTTATCAAACAATAGATTTATTATATCAATAGCGCACAGGCTATCGTCGGTAAGGGCTGCGGACAAGGTTTTATTTATAGATGACGGAAGATTTATAGCTTTTGACAGCTTTGATAATTTGAGTAGCGATTGTGAGCTGTTTATACAAAAGGTACTTGGAAAATAGAGTATAGCTGAGTGTCGTTTGCCGCAATAAACCAATTAAAGTCAATTTTTTTAAAAAAGTGCTTGACAAAGTGAGTATGCTCAAGTATACTCTTTCAAGTAAGCCACTCAAAAAGAATTTTGAAGCTTTAAAGGCCGATTGGTCAAGCGGTCAAGACGGCGCCCTCTCACGGCGCAAACCCGGGTTCGATTCCCGGATCGGTCATAAAGAATCGGTAAATCCGGTTCTTTTTTTATGTCTTTTTGAAATCCAAAACATTTGTTCTGGATTTTTTGAAAAATACCTTTATTTTATGGTTAAAGTATGCTATTCTAATAGCAGTTTATTTTATATATGGAGATAGTTATGAACAGAGCGGAATTTTTAAATAATATAAGAAATTTGGAAAAGGTATATATCATACAATCGGGACATACAAGATGTCCTTTCATAGAGTGTGATAAGGAAAGCTTCGATGATAAGGTATTTATGTTTACCGATGAGAAAGATGCAAAGAACAAGCTTGATGAGTTGAATGATTTGAAAAATAATGTATTTATAAATGAACTTAAGCAGGAGGTTTTGCCTTCGGCTATCGCAAGTCTCGTCTTATACGGAATCAATGCAATAGAGTTTAAAACGGATGAGGACACTTATCTTTACCAGATTGACGAGATAGTAAGAATCCCTGCAAGAGAAGATAAGAAAAACCAACTTTTTGAAAATCCTAATCTTGCCATTACCATGGCATATTTTATGCAGGAAATAAGAAAAAACGATGAAAATGCGGACAAGGAAAAGCTTAGTGAGCTTGAAAATGAAATGCTTGTCAATGTTATGAGGGCAAAGTATTTGCTTCCTGTAAGCAAGGTGGAAGAGGGAAGTGAAAACAACTCTCCGTCTCTGCTTATAATGAAAACACCGGATGATAAATCCATGCTTCCTATTTTCACGGATCACATGGAGTTTGGAAGGTTCAGAGTAGAAGCCGAAGTAGATTTAAAAGTGTTGGATTTTCAGCAGATGGTGAACTTGGCTATCCCGGACAACGCCATAGGCTACGTGATCAATCCTTCGGGTATAGCCGTAGTTATAACCAAGACATGGCTTGAGCGTATAAAACAAAGCATGGTAGCGGTTCCTCCGTCTGAGGACGTATATGTAAAAAAAGATAATGAAAAATAAGATTAAGAAGCCTTTAAAAGGGCTTTTTAATTTGTGAAGTAATAGGGGTTTTTAATGTCAAATAATTATAATGCGGACAGTATAACGGTTTTGGAGGGTCTTGAAGCGGTAAGAAAAAGACCCGGAATGTATATAGGAAGTGTAGGAACAAAGGGACTTAACCATTTAATATATGAAATAGTGGATAATTCCGTGGATGAGCATTTGGCGGGTTACTGCGATAAAATATGGATAACTTTGGAAAATGACGGTTCATGTACCGTTAAGGATAACGGAAGAGGAATACCGGTTGAAATGCATAAAAAAGGAGTGGCTGCGGAAAGAATAGTTCTATCCACTCTTCATGCCGGAGGAAAGTTTGACGACAGTTCATATAAGACCAGCGGCGGATTGCATGGGGTAGGCTCATCCGTTGTCAACGCTTTATCGAAAACTCTCAGTATAGAAATTTGCAGAGGCGGATATACTTATTATGACAGCTACGAAAGAGGTATCCCTACAACGAAGCTTGAAAACGGACTGCTTCCCAAAATCGGAAAAACCAAGGAAAGCGGAACGAAAATAAATTTTACGCCGGATCCCGAAATTTTTGAAAAAACAAGATTTAAAGCCGATTGGTTAAAATCAAGGCTGCATGAGACGGCATACTTAAATCCTAAGCTTACACTTATATACAAAAATAACAGAGAAAATGAAACGGAAGAAAAAATCTATCATGAGCCGGACGGCATAATAGCCTACGTAAAGGAGCTTAATGTAGGTAAAGAAGCGGTTCATGAAGCTATATATATAAGCGGTAAAAGCGAGGACACGGAAGTTGAACTCGCTCTTCAGTTTGTGGATACATTTGAGGAAAATATACTGGGATTTTGCAATAACATATTTACTCAGGAGGGCGGAACGCACATAGTAGGCTTCAAAACAAAATTCACCCAGATGATAAACAGCTACGCGAGAGAGCTCGGTATTCTCAAAGATAAGGACAGCAATTTTACAGGTGCGGATACAAGAAACGGTATGAGTGCCATAGTGGCTATAAAACACAGAGATCCTATTTTTGAGGGACAGACCAAGACAAAGCTTGCCAGTGCCGATGCCACGAAGGCTGTCGCTACCGTTGTAGGCGATGAGCTGGGAAGATTTTTTGACAGAAATGTGGAAACCGTGAAGTCCATTATTTCCTGTGCCGAAAAATCCGCTAAAATAAGGAAGGCTGAAGAAAAGGCGAGAACCAATATGCTTACAAAGTCAAAGTTCAGCTTTGACAGTAACGGAAAATTGGCAAATTGTGAATCCAGAGATGCAAGCAAATGTGAAATTTTTATAGTTGAGGGGGATTCGGCGGGAGGTTCGGCAAAAAGTGCCAGAAACCGTAAATATCAGGCTATTTTACCTATAAGAGGTAAAATCCTCAACGTGGAAAAGGCATCTATAGACAAGGTTTTGGCAAATGCCGAAATCAAGACAATGATAAATACCTTCGGCTGTGGTTTTTCAGAGGGTTACGGAAATGATTTTGATATAGCCAAGCTAAGGTATGACAAAATAGTTCTCCTTACCGACGCCGATGTTGACGGAAGTCATATAGATACCTTGCTTTTAACATTTTTATACAGATTCATGCCTGAGCTAATATATGACGGGCATGTGTATATTGCCATGCCGCCTCTTTATAAGGCTATTCCTAAAAAAGGGGAAGAACAGTATCTTTATGATGATAAGGAACTTGAAAAATACAGAAAAAAACACGGAAACGGCTTTACTCTTCAAAGATATAAGGGTCTTGGAGAGATGGATGCCGAGCAGCTTTGGGAGACGACCTTGGATCCGGAAAGAAGAGTTCTTAAGCAGATAACCATTGAAGATGCACGACTTGCAAGCGAGGTGACGGAACTTTTGATGGGAAGCGAGGTCGCCCCGAGAAGAAAGTTCATTTACGACCATGCCGATGAAGCTATTTTAGATATTTAGAGGAGGGTGTATGCCTGAAACCATTTTACAAACCGAATATTCCGAAGAAATGCAAAAATCATATCTTGATTATTCCATGAGCGTTATCACAGCCAGAGCCATACCTGATGCGAGGGACGGCTTAAAACCCGTGCAAAGAAGAGTTCTGTACGATATGAGTGAGCTCAGACTGGGATATGACAAGCCGCACAGAAAATCGGCTCGTATTGTAGGTGATACCATGGGTAAATATCATCCTCACGGAGATTCCTCAATTTATGAAACCTTGGTGGTTTTGAGTCAGACATGGAAAAAGGGTATGCCTCTTATTGACGGACACGGAAACTTCGGTTCTATCGAGGGTGACGGAGCCGCCGCAATGAGGTATACGGAAGCAAAGCTCAGGAAGTTCACTCAGGATGTGTATTTGAAGGATCTTGATAAAACCGTAAATTTCGTTTCGAATTATGATGAAACCGAGACGGAGCCGGAAGTCTTGCCGGTTCGTATTCCGAATCTTCTTATAAACGGAGCCGAAGGAATTGCCGTAGGTATGTCAACATCCATACCTCCTCACAATCTTTCCGAAGTATGTGATGTTTGCATAGCCTATGTGAGAAATAATATGCTCAGTACAGAGGAGCTTATGGAGTACCTTAAGGGACCCGATTTTCCGACGGGAGCAGTTATCAGCAATAAGTCGGAGCTTTTATCCATATATGAAAGCGGAGTGGGAAAACTCAAACTCAGAGCAAAGTTTGAAGTTGAGCTCGGAAGAAAAAAGGCGGATAAGGATAAGCTTATTATAAGTGAAATTCCTTATACTATGATAGGCAGCGGAATTAATAAGTTTCTTGTGGATGTTGCGACTTTAGTTGAATGCAGAGTCTTGTCGGATATAACGGATATAAGCAATCAGTCGGATAAGGACGGAACAAGGATAGTTCTGGAGCTGAAAAAAGATGCCGATATCGAAAAAATCAAGAATATTCTGTATAAGAAAACAAAACTCGAGGACAGCTTCGGTGTAAATATGCTCGCAATAGTTTCGGGTAAGCCGGAAACCTTGGGACTCAGAGGAATACTGAAGAATTATCTTGACTTTCAATATGAGAACAATACAAAAAAATATAAAATCTTGTTGGAGAACGAACTGGATAAAAAAGAAGTATCGGAAGGTCTTATAAGAGCTACAGATATTATTGACCTTATAATAGCAATACTTCGCGGTTCTAAAAGTATAAACGATGCTAAGGCTTGTCTTGTGAGGGGGGACATTTCAAAAATAAACTTCAAAAACAAGCAATTTGAAAAAGATGCAAAGAGCTTGAATTTTACGGACAGACAGGCACAGGCTATACTGGATATGAGGCTATACAGGCTTATAGGTCTTGAGATAGAAGCTTTGCTTAAAGCTCATAAGGAGAGCCTTAAAAAGATAAAGCAATATGAAAAAATTCTAAACTCGAGAAAAAGTATGGATGAACTCATTATAAAGGATTTGGAAGCTATTAAAGAAGAATATGCATGTAAGAGAAAAACAAGCATAGAAGACGGAAAAGAAATAGTTTTTGAAGAAGAAAAGCAGGAAGCGAGAGAACTTGTTTTCCTTATGGATAAATTCGGATATTCGAAGCTCATAGATAAGAATACTTATGACAAAAACAGTGCTTCGGTGGAAGCCGAATATAAATTTATAATACCTATAATGAGCGATGACAAGCTGTGTATATTTACGGATACGGGAAATCTTCACCAAATTAAATTTGCTGATTTACCGTTAATGAAAGTAAAGGACAAGGGCATACCTATAGACAACAAATCAAAATTCGATTCTTCAAAAGAGGAGATACTTTTGCTTGAATCCTTCGATAATCTGAAAGCTTACCGAATTTTGTTTGCAACGAAAGCGGGACTTGTAAAGCAGGTTTCCATGGAGGAATTTGTCACAAATAACAAGACGGTAGTTGCAACAAAGCTTAACGAAGGAGACAGCTTAGTTGCCGTGAAGGCTTTAAAACCGGAGTTTGAAGAGGTGCTTGTCATATCGGATAAGAATTACATACTTCGATTCTCCGTAAGCGAAGTAGGACTGTTAAAAAAGACAGGCAAGGGTGAAAAGCTTATGAAGCTTGGAGAAGATGAAAAAATTGAGTTTATAGAACTTGTAGGGGAAAAAAGTCAACTTAAATTCAAGGGAAAGCTTATCAATCCTCATAAGTATAAACTTAGTCACAGGAATGAAAGAGGCACTAAGATTAAATAAATGTAATAAATTAGTAAGATAAATAATATTGATTTATTTTTTGAGTTTGGTAGTATATAAGAGAGTTTTTTTAAAACTACCGAACAAGGGGATGTACCGGTTTCGACAGGGATCATGCAGTCGGTGAAGCTATTCGTATGCAATGCGTTAAATGGCAAATTAAATATAAACGCTGAAGATAATTTAGCATACGCTGCCTAATGGCAGCTGTCATTCCTATGGAACTCACACCATAGGGTAATGGCATCGAGAATGTGAGAAACGACAGGGGCAAAGCTTTGAGTCTTTGGGCGTACTATGAAGCTACCGAAATCTAAAGGATGTTAATTTCCGTTAGACGGAGGGAATGAAAAATAATTAACTATAATAGTAGAAGAACGAGGAATTGGTTTTTGGACACGGGTTCAAATCCCGTCATCTCCACTTTAAAAGTCTTGATTTTCAAGGCTTTTTATTTTTTGTGTTGCATATCGTGTTGCATATTTTCTAAGTGTTCAAAAACTTTATTGGTAAACTTTTCCTTGTAGTCATCCATTACGCCTCTATAAATCTGTTTGAGCGTGTTATCTGAAGACCACCCACCTCTTTGCATTATGTATACATCCGGTATCCCTAATGCGTGCATCATGCTTGCTGCATAATGCCTGAGGTCGTGAAATCTAAAAGATTGTATATTAAGGGTTTTAAGTGTTCTTGAAAATCTATGAGTTATTTGACTGGGGTTTAAGTTTACAAGCTTTCCGGAAGTCGGTAGAGATTTGATCACGTTATCCGGCATATCTACGTCCCTGATACTTGATGTAGTCTTTGTTGTTTTTACAATCCATTCTTTATTGTCCGTGTATACTAATGCTTTATTTATATGTAATATATTACCGTCTATATCATCCGCGGTTAATCCGCAAATTTCAGACCTTCTTAAAGTGCCAAAAGCTGCTAAATAAACGGCTATAAGCATATCTTTATCGTATTCTTCATAGTATCTTATTATAGCCTTAATATCCGCGTCTGTGGGGACATATAAACGAGGTTTGATTTTCTGAGGAAGAGTTACAGATATGTGTAAGTTTGGATAATAAGCCTTCAACACTACATACAGAAATCCGTATGCATTACGGACCGTCTTAGGGCTTCTATCTATTGAGTATTTATTAACCCATTTTTGTACAAGCTCGGCATTGAACTTATTAATTGGTAAGCTTAAATAATTTTCGTACGCATTATTTATAAGTCTTTTGTAATTCACTAAAGTAGTAGGTGACAATACATTTGATTTCATATCGCAATAATTTTGCATTGCTTCTTTAAGTGTCGTATTAAGATTATTTTGGTTTTTATTGTTATTATCAATTTTATAAGTGGTCGCTAAGTATTCCGCTTCCTTTTTTGTAACAGCCGTAAAGGACTTATAATGTCTTTTGCCGTTTTCATCCGTGTAATCGAATACAAGGCATCTATACTTGCCTGATTTTAATTTCTTTGCTGTAGCCATATTTCCTCCTTTTTTGGTATAAAAAGAACACCTATTCTGTATTGAATAAGGTGCTCCTCATTTGGTATAATATGGTTTGCGATAATCCTTATATCAAATGAGGATGTTTGCCCTTGTACTGTTGGTAGCGGTACAGGGGTGTTTTTTTGTAGTTTAAAAACGCAAAACTTGTTTTATATTGTTTTAATATAGCTTAAAACAAGTTTCTAGTTAATTTTATATTTAACTATTTTCTCAAATAGTAATCCTGTAGCGTAGCTGTCAACACCAGAATTATGAAAATTTGTAATTCTAATATTAAAATGTTGGCAAAGCGTTGATAACTTGTAATTGCGTACATAATCTATATAGCCCGTTTTTTCTGACGAATTCATCAGATATTGAGACAGCTCCAGGGTGTCATAAAATTTGATACCTCTATCCATTAAATTAAGTCCTGAGCAATACAGAAAAGCCAAGTCAAAAGCAATATTATGCCCTACAAGATTAGATTTTCCGATAAACTCAGATAAAGACTCAGCGACTTGTGGAAAAGTTGGAGCATTAGCGACCATATTATCAGTTATATGATTTATTTTTGTAGCCTCTACAGGTATGCTTGTCTGCGGATTTACTAATGTATAAAAAAACTCTACAGGCTCCCAGTCCTCAAATCTGATGGCTGATACTGATACTATGCGATCAGTTGCAGGCTTTAACCCAGTAGTTTCAACATCAATAGCTATAAAATTACTTATAGAGTAAATGTCATTGCGTTTAGTGACATTTTGGGTTTTTATTTCGGGAATGTTTTTGTAAAAATTCCTTTTAATCTTTGCGTTAGATATCTTGATATCATACTTCTTTAAATTGTGAAATAGATTCAAAGTATTGCATCCGGATTGCTGATTTTCTTGTGTTTTGTCTTTTTTCTTGCCTTTAGACTCTAAGATACCAAAGGCGATTAGCCCAATACTTGCAAGCAGTATAATTTGATATACCGGCAAAGGTGCAAATCGAGATATCAAAAGCATATCTATTAATGCAAGTACTACTCCCGATATTATCATTTTCTTCTTTGTCATAATTTATAAACCTTGTTATATCTTTACCTAAAAAACCTGCTCTCACCACCTTGACAATCAAACAAACATTCGATATACTTATTACATCACCATTTTAGTTTGTGCAGGGTAGCAGGAGGGGAAAATGTCTGATAAGGAAATATTTAAAGAGCTCTGCAGATTGCTCTTGCTTGCAAATCGTAGACAATTAAGATTGATACTCTTATATGTCAAAAATTTGCTTAAGGCTGACTGATGTCAGTCTTTTTTATTGCTCTTTTTCTTCTATCTCATTCGCACATGCGGTGATAATCTTTTCTAATACTTTCCACTCCTCCTCGTTCAGCTTTGCTATAGCTGATATGAATCGCTTCTTAAAAGTATTAGAAGCGTCCCACTGTATGTTTCCGATAAAACTTATAATCTCTTCATCAAGTGTCATGTCTTTAAACATTTCGCCCGATCCAGTACGGAGCCATTCTTCATTTACATTGAACTCACGGCAGATTGCCAAAATGTTTGAGTCGCTCAATCCGTTGCGACCCCTTTCTATATCAGAGATAGCCGAGCGAGTAACTCCGATTTTTTCTCCGAATTTTTCGCCTGACAGCCCTAAAACTTTTCTAAGTTCTTTTACTCTTTCGCCCATGATACCTCCTTTCTAAATCATTTTTCTTATATTCATAGTATATAAGGTAAGAAAATAAAAGTCAAGAAAAAGTTCGCAAAAACGACAAAAACCTATTGACAAAGTCGTTTTAACGATGTATTATGTACGCATAACCAACAAACGCAAGAAAGGAGTAAAGCAATGACAAAAAAGGACACTAAAAAGATTGTAGCAATCTTAAAAGAGACATTGCCAAAACTAAGTCAGGAAAAGCAAGAATATTTGCTTGGACTTGCAGAAGGCATGGAGATGGCAAGGGTACTTGCTTTGCCATGGATTGAAAAAGAACAGAACTAAGGAGGTGATTTTATTGAACGAATTAAAAATTTTTAAGAATGAAGTGTTTGGAGAAATCCGAACTATAGAAATCAACAGCGAACCTTGGTTCGTGGGTAAAGATGTGGCGGAGATACTGGGGTATAGCAATTCAAGAAAAGCGATAAGCGACCACGTAGACACTGATGACAAGGGGGTAACAAAACGTGACACCCTTGGAGGAAGTCAAGATTTAACTATCATCAACGAAAGCGGATTATACTCTCTTATTTTATCAAGCAAGCTCCCAAATGCGAAAGCTTTCAAGAGGTGGGTAACTTCGGAAGTTCTTCCCAATATAAGGAAGCACGGCTTATACGCTAAAGAAGACCTATTGGATAATCCCGACCTTGCTATTGAAGCGTTCAAGGCACTAAAAGAGGAGAGAGAAGCAAGGAAAGCGTTAGAGGCTGAAAATGAGAGGATGCAACCTTTAGCCTTGTTCGCTAAATCGGTATCCGCGAGTGATACATCAATCCTTATCGGAGACCTTGCAAAGCTCCTTAAACAAAATGGATACGATACAGGACAAAAGAGGCTGTTTGAGGAATTAAGACAAAGAGGCTTTTTGATGAAATCAGGAAGCAGTAAGAACCTGCCTACACAAAAGGCTATGGAGTTGGGGTTATTTGAGGTAAAGGAAAGTACGATAAATAATCCTGATGGGAGTGTGAGAGTAACAAAGACCACAAAGGTAACAGGTAGAGGGCAGGTGTATTTTGTAAATCTCTTTTTGGGAAAAGAAGAAAAGGTAGGTTAGGAGGAGGAATTGATGAATACAGAAAATGCAATTAAGTATGCAGAAGCTTTAAAAGGAATTTCTTATCGAGATTGGAAAATTCTGAAAATAGGAATGGATAGAATGTTTCAAGCAAAAATAAGAGAGCTTGAGGGCGAACTCAAACTCTCAGACACTGAACAAGTTGGCAGACTTATTCAGTCACAATTTGGGAGCGAAAGCAACCCGATGTTATTTATGGGGAGCGTCCCAGTTAAATAGGTTGCCGTCTTCATCGTAACGAAGGTCTATCAGAAAGTCTTTGTAAGATTTTTGATACATAGCAACTATATTACCGCCTTGCTTACCTGTATCACGATAATCTCTATCGTATTGTACATAAAGTGAAAAAATAGCAAGGTCATGGGCACGCTTTTCCAAATCAGTCATTGCAAATCTCCTTTCATTTACTCGGCTTGGCAGAGCCTGTAAGAATATTTTAGGAGAGATTAAAGGTAAAGTAAAGGGAAAAGGTAAGGAGCTTTTAGAAAGAATGGAAAAGCAGAATAAGAACTAAGGAGGAAAAATAATGTATTCAAATATTATGTCCAATGCGGTCTTAAGAGGAGCAGACTTAGCGGGTGCAGATTTAGCAGGCGCAGATTTAAGAAACGCGGACTTAAGATGCGCTGATTTAAGGGGTGCAGACTTAAGATGTGCTGATTTAAAAGGCGCAGACTTAAGAGGTGCCGATTTAAGAGACGCAGACTTAAGAGGCACGGACCTCTTAATATCTCTTACAGACTTTATTAAAAACTTCAAATAGAGGAGGAAAAGTATGTTAAAGAATATTGTTTTAATCGAAATGGTAGATTCGAGAAGAGCCTGCAACGGTGGTGGGTATTCCCAGCCTCGTAAGGTTTTTAGTTTCGAGAGAAACGGAAAGCCTTATACGCTAACTTATACAGATACCAGTTGCGGAGAGTTTGGAGCTAGATACAGCATATCGGTGAAGAATAAAGATGAAAAAGAGCTTTATCGTCACTATTGCGACGGTACAGTGGGAATCCGTACCGAAGATATGGACAAAGAATTTACTACTGCATTCTTTTGGGATTTGCATAAGGAGTTTTCAGGAACACGTACAAAAGCTTTTTTTCTTTTGAGTGACCTTATAAAAAAATTATAGAGGAGGAGGGAAATCAATGCCGAAATTGAAAGAAAGTAAAAATCAAAAGCGTATTAACGCATTCAGAAGTATGGTAGGAAGGGTATCCGGAAACAAAGAAACCGTTTCAGACGAAAGGATGGCCACCGTTATAGGCAAATGCAAAAAGACATATCAAAACAGAATAAAAGATTGCTCTGATATGCCACTGCACGAGCTTTGGCGTATAGCCGATAAGTTCGAATTAGACGACAAGGAAATAATAGAACTTATTAAGGGGGGAATAGAATGAGCAACCGAGTAAAAATAAACGGCGGGAAACTTACAGAGTTAATTGACGAAAAGAATATACCTCTTTATGCTTTTGCCGCTTTGGCGGAGGTGTCAACCGTCGCATTAAGGCGTATGAGAAGGGGCCTAGTTTGTAACAAACTTACAGCTGAGGCAGTAGCCAAAGCCTTAAAAGTAGAGTTATCAGAAATAGTAGAAGGAGAATAAAAAAAGAGATAGGTAAAAATGGATAAATTGACAATGGGTTCATTATTTAGTGGAAGTGGAGGTTTTGAACTAGCAGGAAGCAGGTGCGGAGTCAAGCCTATATGGGCAAGTGAAATAGAGCCGTTTCCAATGCTGGTTACAGCTACACGCTTTCCGGATATGGAACACTTAGGAGATATTAAGAAATTAGACGGCGGAAAGCTTCCCAAAGTAAATATCATTACAGGCGGATCGCCTTGTCAAGATATGAGCATAGCTGGAAAGCGTGAAGGGCTTGATGGTGCAAGAAGCAATCTATTCAGAGAGCAAATAAGAATTGTAAGGGAGATGAGAGAAAGTGATAAGGCATCAGGAAGAACAGGAAAACAGATCCGACCAAGGTTCATGGTCTGGGAAAATGTCCCCGGAGCATTCTCAAGCAATAAAGGGAAAGACTTCTGGTCAGTCCTTGAAGAAATCGCAAAAATCAAGGATAACTCAGTATCAGTCCCTATTCCTGAAAAGGGCAAATGGAATGCAGCCGGGTGCATCGTGGGAGACGATTATTCCATCGCATGGAGAGTGCTGGACGCTCAATACTTCGGAGTTCCCCAACGAAGAAAAAGAATCTATCTTGTCGCAGATTTTGGAGGTGGCACCGCACCCGAAATATTATTTGAGCAGGACGGCTTGCGAGGGGATACTGAAGAGAGCAGAAAGGAAAGGTACTGCCACCGGTGTTGGAGATAGCACTGAAAAAGCAAATAGAGAGAATGTCGCCTGTTTTGATATTGGAGACAGGAGAAGCATAGCTGTACAAAGCAGAATGTCTCCAACACTTGCTCAGAAGATGAGAACTGAAGGTAATAATGTTCCTATTGTGCTTGAGAATCATGCACAAGATAGCAGAGTGGATATATGTGAAGATGGTACATTTCCAACCTTAACAGGAAGAATGGGGACAGGTGGTGGTAATGTTCCAATGGTGATTGACAAGCCTACGGCATTTCATTTGACACAAGACCCTATCAGTATGGCAATATCTCCTTGTTTAACACAGGGAAATTCAAGTACAGGGCAAGCGACTATAGGAGTTGTAATTCCGATGATGGATAAAGCATCAAGGTATAAGAGTCAAAAAACAGCAAACAGCTTTGGGGTTGGGGACGAAAATGATCCAGCGTATACACTAACAACAGCTGATAAACATTCAATTGCGTATTCTATAGATAGGGCGGCGTTTAATCAAGGAATGAATGCCAAATACGATATAAGTATACAGGAAGACATCGCACAGACGCTGGTTGCAAAAGGACCAGGAGGTGTAGCACATGAGACTTATGAAATACAGGGCTTTAGAGATTGTAATTCTTCAGATATTGAGGACTCCACGGATCTCGTAGTTGCATTTGAGCCAGGGGCAGTTTCAAGAGTGGGTGGGCACTTATATGAAGATGGAAAGACTGGCACTTTGAGGGCAGAACCTGGCGACAATATACAAACCATCATAGAGAAAAATAGGGAGTACATAGTCAGAAGACTGACGCCTACAGAGTGCGGAAGACTTCAAGGATTTCCGGATGGTTGGGCTGATAATCTTGCTATAGCGGAGCCTATAGAGAGCGATATCATGTACTGGCGAATGGTATTCAAGGAACATGCAGAAGCACTAGGTGTAGATAAAAAGGAAAAGACTGACAATCAAATTAGAAAGTGGCTGCAAAATCCTGAAAGCGATTCAGCTAAGTATAAGATGTGGGGTAATGGTATAGCACTTCCGTGTGCAAATATAGTGATGGAAGGCATAGTCGAAGTTCTACAAAGGGAAGGAGAATAAAACAAATGAATGTATCAGATTTTTACAGTGACGTTTTAAAGCGTTGCGAGGGTAGTTTGCGCCCTGTAGACGTTAAAGTCTGCGCAGATGCAAACGGAACAATTACACAAGTGCAGGTGACCTATAAGCCTATAGAGACGCCTGTTGAAATACCAAATTTTTTAGGAGGGAGAAAATAGGTGGGTAAAGACTTTAAGATTGTAATCCCGGGTAGGGTAATGAAATACATAAATAGCGACAGAGATGCGGTCGTGAGAATAGGCAAAGACCAGTACAACTTTTTAGTGGATCTTTACAACGAAAGTTCACTCACTATGAAGGACTTGCTGGATACAATAATAGATCAAGCAAAGGATCATATAGTCGTAGCAAAGTTTGAGGAATTAAGAAAAATAAATCCGCCGTACGGGAATACGGCGGAAGCGAAAAACTGGAACCAAAAAGTTTTTCAAGATAATTATAGCACATAATAGAAAAATATAAAACAGGAGGAATTATGGATAAAACGGAAGAAACTAAGGTTGCTGAAGTAATTGACATTGCAGAGCCTACATTAGAACCGACAGGGTTAGTGGTAAATAATTATGCTCCACCAGCAATGGTAAACACATTTGCAAACAGGACTACTTTTCAAGAAATTTTTGATATGGGGAAGATGCTGGCGGTCTCCAACCTTGTTCCGGAAGCATATAAGGGGAAGCCGCAGGACTGTGCAATAGCTATAGATATGGCAAATAGAATAGGGATAGGTCCCATGATGGTTATGCAGAACCTATATATTGTGAAGGGAAAACCGTCATGGAGTGGGCAGGCATGCACAGCACTGATTAAGGCAAGTAGAGAATTTAAAAACGTAACTCATGTTTATATTGGTGAAAAAGGAACAGATAGTCGTGGTTGTTATGTAAGGGCGACAAGAGTTAGTGATGGCGAAATTATAGAAGGGCCTACGGTGGATATGAACCTTGTCAAAGCTGAAGGATGGATTAGCAATAAAAAGTGGCAAACAATGCCGGAGCTCATGCTTGCTTACAGGGCGGCAGCGTTTTTCGCAAGAATACATATTCCAAATACTCTGATGGGTTGTCATGTCGAAGGCGAGGCCGAAGATATGGATGTAAAAAGTTCAAAAAAAGAGGCACTAGACCCTTTTATAGCGAAGAAAGTACAAGAGAAACAGTAAATAATAAATGAGGTGGGTAAAATAAAATGAAAGCAACGAAAATTAAAATAAAAAATCTGTTTGGAATAAAACAATATGAAATTGATGGTACATCAATTGAATTATCAGGTAAAAACGGAGTTGGTAAAACATCTGTTATTGATGCAATCAGATTCGCTTTAACGAATAAGTCCAACAGGGATTACATTGTAAGAAACGGAGAGAATGAAGGAGAAATTATCATTGAGACCGACACAGGACTTAAGATAAATAGGAAGGAAAGACTCAATCAGGTAAGTTATAAGTCTGTAAAGAAGGATGGTAAGGAAATCCCCTCTCCTGAAAGTTTTCTGCGTAACATATTCACGCCTTTACAGTTAAATCCTGTAGAGTTTATGCAGATGGATAAGAAAAAACAAAATGCCCTTATATTAGACATGATCGAGTTTGACTGGGATCTTAATACTATAAGATACTGGTTTGACGAGATACCTGACTGGGTAAATTACGAACAGAATATCTTATCCATTCTCGATGATATTCAGTCTGAAAAGGGGGAGTACTTCCAACGCAGACAAGATATTAATCGAGATATCAGAAATAAAAACGCTTTTATCGAAGAAATAGCAGAATCGATTCCCGCAGGTTATTTAGCCGAAGACTGGGAAGATAGAAGTACAGGGGATATATATAGACAAATAGAGTCTATTACTCATAGAAACGGCTTAATAGAAAAAGCAAAAACATTTATTGAAAACTCAGATAATAAAATCAGAGGACTTCAAGCTGAAAAAGAGATTGCGATTACAGCTATCGAAAGAGAAATGGCAAATTGTGAAAGCAATCTTAACAAGTCTATCGCTCAACTTGAAGAGCAGATTAAAGCTTACAGGCAGGAATTAGCGGGACTTTCAGAGAAAAAGAAAGACAAGATTGCTTTAGAAGAGGAGCGTTACAATACAAATATTGCTAAATTTACCGCTAACCTTGAGGAATATAGAGAACTAGCGAGCGAAGAATTAAAAAGCACCACCGAACTTACAGAACGTGTAAAATACATTGAAGAAATGAAGTCACATATCAATGAGTATAGAAGGATGGAAAGCTTACAAAATGAAGTTAAAAAAATGCAAAAAGAAAGTTTCGATCTGACAAAAAAAATCGCAAAAGCAAGGGACCTTCCGGGGGAAATTTTACAAACTGCCAATATTCCTATAAAAGGATTGACAGTAAAAGATGGTATGCCGCTTATAAATGGTCTTCCGGTGAGTAATCTCTCAGATGGTGAGAAACTGGATCTATGTATAGATGTTGCAATTCAAAAACCTGGCGGACTGCAAATTATATTGATTGACGGAGTTGAGAAAATGTCAACGGAACTTAGAAATAGCCTATATAGGAAATGTAAGGACAAAGACTTACAGTTCATAGCTACAAGGACAACAGATAGCGACGATTTAACAGTCGTTGAGTTGTAGGAGGGAAAATACATGATATTAACCAATGAAAATTACTTCAGCAAGGAAGCGGATAAAGAATACTTATCCGCTTCCCAATACAAAAGCTTTGTAGGCACAATGGGGATACAAGGATGTGAGGCGCAAGCTATTGCGAGAATAAATGGAAACTGGACAACAGAAAAGACTACAGCTTTACTTGTAGGTTCCTATGTGGATAGCCATTTCGAAGGAACATTGGCTCTTTTCAAAGCTCAAAACCCTGAAATTTTTACAAAACAAGGCACTCTCAAAGCAGAATATAAAAAGGCAGAGGAGATAATCAATAGACTGGAACGTGATGAATATTTTATGAAGTACATGTCCGGAGAAAAGCAAGTGATTATGACCGGTGAAATAGGTGGTGCGAAGTGGAAAATTAAGATGGACAGCTACTTGCCTGAAATATGTATTGTTGATTTAAAAATAGTAGAAGCTATAAGAAAAGGCTTTTGGGCAAATAAAATAAAGACTCATTTCATCGAATATTGGGGGTACGATATTCAAGCCGCAGTGTATCAGGAAATTGTAAGGCAGAACACGGGTCAAAAGCTGCCGTTTTATATTGCGGCAGCGAGTAAAGAAAGTGAAACAGATATAGAAATAATACAGATCGAGGATGAAGTGCTTGAAGCGGCATTGTTTGGAGTAGAAAGTAATGTAGACAGAATACTTGCTTTAAAATCAAAGCTAGAAGAGCCTGAAAGGTGTGAAAGATGTAATTACTGTAAGCATACAAAGGTGCTTGATAAACCTATCTTGTCATCAGATTTATTATTGGAGGTGTTTAATGAATAGTGTACAGTTAATTGGGCGCTTAGTGAGAGATCCGGAGGTTCGTTACAGCAATGGAGAACAAGCAATCGCAATAACACGCTTTACAGTAGCCGTGGACAGACGAATTAAAAGTAAAGGAGAGGATACAGCCGATTTTGTATTGTGTATTGCATTTGGAAGAGTTGGTGAAGTGGTAGAAAGGTACTTTAAGCAGGGACAAAGAATAGCCCTTAACGGGCGAATACAAACAGGAAGTTACACAAATAAAGACGGACAAAAAGTTTATACAACTAATGTAATAGCTGAGAACATTGAGTTTGTGGAGAATAAGAATAATAACTCAAGTTATAACGTCAATGATAAACCCGAACCAAGTCAGGCAAATTCAGACGGATTTATGAGCATTCCTGACGGATTGGAAGATGAAGGACTGCCGTTTAGTTAGAGGTGATAGATGATAATACAGATAGATAGCCGAGAAAAAGCAAAGGCTATTACCAAGATTTTAGAGGAATTTAAAAAGCAAGAAGTTCGATGCTTCGTTTCAAAGCTTTTTGTAGGAGATTATGTCAGTCTTGATAATTCAAGGTTAGTAATAGATAGAAAGCAAAATCTAGCTGAACTTTGCAGTAATGTGTGTCAACAACACGAAAGATTTAGGAATGAGCTTATAAGAGCCAAGGAGAACGGCATAAAGCTTATTATATTGTGTGAACATAGTAGACAAATAAAGAGTCTGGATGATGTCCATAAATGGCAAAATCCAAGATCCAAGCAAAGGTTATACAATCCTACTTTGGGTCGTTGGCTTGAGTATGAAACTAACACCATGACAGGTGAAAAATTGCAAAAGGTTTTAAAGACAATGCGAGAAAGATACGGTTGCGAGTTTCTTTTTTGCAGTAAAGAAGAAACCGGCAAACGTATAATTGAACTTTTAGCAGAAAAGAGTGCTTATGACTCTTGAAGAGATAAAACAACAATACAGAATGATTGACATTCTGAATAAATATTCAATAAAGGTGAATAGGGCAGGTTTTGCGTGCTGCCCTTTTCATAACGAGAAGACGCCCTCAATGAAAGTGTATGAGCAAAATTTTCATTGTTTTGGCTGTGGAGCTCATGGAGACATTATTAACTTTGAAGAAAAATATAATGGAATAGACTTTCAATCTGCGCTTAAGCTTTTAGGGGGCAGTTCAGAAAATCTGAATTTTAAACAGAAGTTGTCTATATATAAATCAAAAAAGGATGCTGAGCGAAAAAAAAATCAAGAAAAAAGACGGAAAGAGTTTGAAAAGAAACAAAAAAGGCTTGAAAGAAAGTATAAGGTTATTTTAAGTTGTTCGCTTCCTTTATCGGAAGAATGGGCTATGGCTTACAACAAGTTGATGATTATATATAACGATTATGCTAATAAAAATAGCTGGACAGATTGGGGAGGGGATGATTTTGACAGGTGGCTAAATTGGATAGACTAAACGAAGTAAGTATAAAGGACTTAACCGCAGAAGAAATAATAGCGGAAGAACTTTTTGAAAGCTTATTTGATGAGCCGGATGAAATAAGGAGGGCGAGGTTCCTTAACTCATTAAAATCAAGAGCCAAGGAACTAAAGGTTACGACCTATTTCAATAACCTTTATAAAGTTTACAAACGTGTTTTTGAAGAAATGGAGAAAAGACCAAGAAGCTCAAGGCAGAGTAATATGACCGATTTTAACGGTCCTTATAAGCAAATGAAATGCTTGGGCTGGATCGCTGATGACAATGGGGTCTTTCAGATAAATAACAGAACGGGGGAGAGCGACAATAATGCTTGCTATCACCCAATATTGCCAATAGAAAGATTACGAAATTTAGAAACAGGTGAAGAACAAATAAAACTTGCCTTCAAGCGGAATGGGAAGTGGGAAGAAATCATAGTTCCGAAGGCTTTAATGAGTTCTGCAAGCAAGATTGTAAATCTTGCAAGTAGGGGTATAGCTGTGACAAGTGAAAATGCAAAAAACCTTGTTCGGTATTTAGCAGATGTGGAAAATGCAAATGAAAGCGACATCAGAGTTGAATACTCCACATCGAAACTAGGTTGGATAAAAGATAGTTTTATACCATATGACACAGATATTGCATTTGATGGAGATATCCGCTTCAAGCAGATAGCAGAAGCAGTGAAGCCGGCAGGGAGTTCTGAGGCTTGGTATAGACATATACGAGAACTTCGCAAATCATCCAGAATTGAGGCTAAATTTATGCTAGCGGCCAGCTTTGCAAGCGTGCTCGTAAAGCCTCTTAAAGCACTACCTTTTTTCGTGGATCTTTGGGGAGAAACAGAGGGTGGAAAAACAGTAGCTTTAATGCTTGCGGCTTCTGTCTGGGCTAATCCTGATGAATCTGCATATATAAAAGATTATAAGGGAACAGAAGTCGGGCTCGAAGCTATATGTGACTTGTTAAATCATTTACCCTTATTTCTTGATGATAGTAGTAAGAAGAATAGGCGAATTGAGGAGAATTTTGAGGGACTAATATATGATCTTTGCTCAGGAAAAGGAAAAACAAGGTCAAACAAAGAGATTGGATTAAATAGAGAGAGTCATTGGAAGAACTGTATAGTAACGAATGGAGAGCGCCCTTTATCAAGCTATGTTACTCAGGGCGGTGCCATAAACAGAATACTTGAGCTCGAATGTGGCAGAAAGCTTTTTGATGACCCTAGATACACGGCAGAAGTTGTTAAATCAAATTATGGTCATGCCGGGCGTGATTTTGTGGATCTTGTAAAATCCATGGATATAAGCGAAATAAGAAGAATTCAGCAGGATTTTTTGAAAGTTTTGGCGGATGATGAAAAAATGCAGAAGCAAAGCTTATCTTTATCGATTGTTCTAACGGCTGATAAACTGATTTCTGATTATCTGTTTAAAGACGGAAGAATGCTCGAAATAAATGAAGCTAAAAAGGTATTGATAGATAGAAATGAACTGTCGGACAATGAGCGATGCTATCAGTACATCTTAGACTCAATAATCATGAACCCGGCGAGATTTGATGAAGATACAGAAAATATAGAAAAATGGGGTATCATCGAGGGGGAATATGCCGTAATTATAGGCAAAGTCTTTGCAAAGTTATGTGAAGAGGGTAAATTCTCCCGGAAATCCTTTTTAAGTTGGGCAAAGAGTAAGGGGATTTTGCAGGTCGACGGAGACAGAGATAGCAAGGTAAAAAAGATTAATGGTGTTTGTATTAGATGCATTTTCTTAAAAGTAAAACAATATGACAAGAAAGCCGGGTTTAAGAAAGTGATGAATGAAGAACAGTTAAGCCTGCCTTTTGATTAAAAAGTTTCCCAAAATGGTAACTTTCAAAAAAATGGTAACTTCAAAACCTAGTATTTATGCGGGTTTGAGGGGTAAAGTTACCATTTTACCAAGTTACCGACTTTTACACACATATATATACATAAATAAAAAAATACATTTTGCGATTATTTATTTTTATTTTTTTTCCATATAGGAAAAGCGTGGTAACTTGGTAACTTGGTAACTATTGGTCATAAACCCAGTATTTACAAGGCTTTAGACGTTACCGGCGCAGATGAAAAAATGGTAACGAAAGGTAACGTATAATGATAAATGAAGAATATTCCACAATATCCAATGATAGATTAACATACTTTATGGATAAAATCTACAACAAATGGTTTAGAAAGTGGAGAGATAAAACTTGTGAGATGTCGGAAATAGAGTGGCAAATGCTCATAGAAGAAGCAGTTGCTATAGGTGAAGAAGGGAGAGAGCACAGTATTATTATTGAGTTGATATATGCGCTCGAAACAGAACTTGAGGAGCGACAAAGGAAAATCCGAAATAAAAATAGGTGTGAGGAGGTATGAATATTTGAGAACATTTAAAAATGTAGACTGCATGGAAGAAATGATAAAATTCCCGAACGACTATTTTGATGTCGCAATTGTAGACCCACCATACTTTTCAGGTCCAGAAAAGAGAAAATATTATGGAAGAAAAATCAGCCCAATAGGGGTTAAAAGAGTATACGAAATATGTGAATGTTGGGATGTGCCACAAAAAGAGTACTTTGAAGAGTTGTTTAGAATTAGTAAGCAACAAATAATTTTCGGATGTAATTATTTTGATTATACATTTGGACCGGGAAGAATAGTTTGGGATAAGTGCAACGGTAAAAGTAGTTTTTCAGATTGTGAAATTGCGTACACATCATTTCATGACAGCACAAGGCTTTTCAGATATATGTGGAATGGCATGATGCAAGGGAAAAGTATAGAAGAAGGCTGGATACAGCAAGGGAACAAAAGGCTTAATGAGAAGCGAATACACCCAACACAAAAGCCTGTAAATCTTTACAGATGGTTGGCTAAAAAATATTTAAAACCGGGGCAGATAATCCTTGACACACACGTTGGTAGCGGCTCTAGTTTGATAGCGTTTGAAGAGTACGGATTACAATATGTCGGCTATGAGAAAGACAAGAAATATTATGACATGGCCAGACTGAGAATTGAAGAACAAAGAACAGTTGCAAGGGGAGAATGAGTAATGACAAGAATAGAGTTTTTGGAAGAAGCAAGTCAATGTATAAACGGGGATAGAAACGCACAGTACGGAGAACCGGAGGATAACTTTTCGAATATAGCGAAGCTATGGAGCGCTTATCTGGATATAGATATAGGAGCTGAAGACGTTGCGTTTATGATGTGTCTTTTCAAAGTTGCAAGACTAAAGGGCAGTTGTTATCAAAGTAAAGACAGTTGGATAGACTTAATCGGCTATGCGGCTTGCGGCGGAGAGATAGCAGGAAGGAGATGAAATGTTAATACCGAGCGCAGACATAAAAGAATTTAAAAAAATAGGATTTAGACGCTGTAAACACGGAGCTGGAAGGGCTGGTTATTACTACTTGTGCATATCGAGAGGTCGCAAAGTGATTTTTGTAAGTTCTTTTTTATTTGACATTCAGGATTGGGAAGATGATGACCCGAGAATACACGTTAGACCAAATTGTAGATATCGAGACCGTAGAGACGTATTTGATTTTTTATACCAACTAATAAAGTCAGGTATGCTGAAAGGAGACTGGGAGGAATAGAATGACAGCAAAAGAGTATTTGAGACAGTTAAAGACGATAGACAACCGTATAAATGCTAAGCTGCTTGAGAAAGAGCGTATGAGGGCTTTAGCAACTAAGGTTACAAGTAACCTAGAGGAGAGAGTGCAAGACAGTGGATCCGGGGGGATAGAGAACACTATCATAAAGATTACGGAGCTTGAGGCACAGATTAATGCTGACATAGACAGGTTGGTAGACTTAAGGGACGAGGCTAGAGTAATGATTGACAAACTGGGCAATAATAATCATAAAGCGATATTATCTATGTACTATGTTTCGAATGTAACATTCGAACAAATAGCTGATTATATGAATTATTCAGTAGCCGGGATTTTTAAAATACATGGATATGCACTGAGAGAATTTAATGAGATTTTTCAAGAAAAGATAAAGAGTGAAAAAAGTAAAAACGAATCTGTGGTATTATGTATACTGGAATAGATGAAAAAAGTAGGTTGCTTTTACTTTTGACATGATTTCCTCCTATTTTATTTTGGGGCAGTCAGGGGCTTGGCTGTCCCTTTTAATGCAATAAAAATAACAAAACCTCTAAAAAAATATTATAAAAACTATTGACATAACGTACACGTTATGGTATAATTATAAATGTAGAGAGGAGGTGAGAAATGTGGGACGTAGCAGAAAAAGAAAAACTCCCGACAGAAGTTGGATTAAACAAATTCTAACGGGAGTTGCTAGCGGAGTAATATCCACACTGATAGGTGAAGCTATCAAGTATTGGCTATTCCGCAAGTAGCAAGCACAGGGGGCTTGGAAACAAGCTCCCATATAAAAATAATAGCACATAGTCCCACTAAAGTAAATGCTGAGAATATTAAATATAATAGCCGACATATTGATTTATGGAGGCATAGCTATAATTATATTCAATATCGGCAAGTTAGTGTACCATCTGATATTGAAATATAAAGAAAAGAGGAGATAGCTATGTCAATACAATCGGAAGCGACAAGGAAGTATGAAGCAAAGGTAGGGCTTATATCTAAGACTTACAAACTCAAGCGTGAAGTTGTAGAGGCTTTTGCAAAGGCTTGTAACAAGGCGGGAGTAAGCCAAGCAGGTCAGCTTACTAAGATGATGACGGATTTTATCCAAATGGTGGATAAGGAAGGTGACGCGAAATAATAATAAAAAGACTGTATACATTTTGTATATGGTCTTTTTTACTACTAAGAGGTTAAGAAAAGAGATGATTAGATGATATATAAAAGATGTGTACATTGTGGAAAAAGATATGAAGCGGGAAAAAAGTGCGGGTGCAATTTTAAAAGAGAGTATGCCCGACCTACCGGCACAAGGACGCTTTATAAAGGGGGTAGGTGGCAAGCACTGAGGCTTGTTGTTATTGCACGATATGATGGACTGGACCCTTGGGCTCTGCTGAATAGCAGGATTGAGTACGCTCATACGGTACATCACATCGTGACAGCAGAAGACAACCCTGAGCTTTTCTATGTAGAGGATAATCTTATACCTTTATCAAGGTCAAGCCACGATGAAATACACGCACTATACAGGAAGAGTGAGGAGAGTAAGCGTGAGACGCAAGAGAAACTTAGAAAGTTAATAAAGACGGTAGTACACTGACTTGTCTAAAAGTATACGGTGATGAGGGTAGGGGGATGCGAAAAAGTTTTTTTATACTTTTTTACGACCGCTGCCCCAGCTTTTTAAACATAAATTTCTAAAAACCCTTAAAAAGTAAAAAAAACAAGAGGGGGAAAAGGAGGGAAAATGGCAAGACCTAGGAAAATCGTTTCAATGCAAACAGGTAACATAAAAAAAGATGTCAGGGCACAAAAAGAATATGAAGAATCATTGATAAAGACCGATGGTGATGAACTTGACAAGGTTCCCCCCTCGGTCTTTTTAGATAGTACAGCAAAGAAAGAGTATGAGCGAATAAAGAAGAATTTACAAAGTATCGATATCATCGGTAATCTGGACCGCAACAGTATGATAGTTTACGCTAATGCTTACGCTATGTATCTCAAGACTTCAAAAGAGATAAAGAAAAAGGATTTTAAGCCGGTAGTAACCACTAATTCAGGAGAAAAGCCAAACCCGCTTTATGCAATTTTGGAACAAGCTAAAAAAGATATGGATTCTGCAGGAAGCGCTCTGGGAATGTCTGCGAGTTCAAGGCTAAAAATAGCGGCAGAAAAAGCGAAAGGGCAAGAGAATACCCTCGCACAGATGTTTGGGGATATCTAAATGACTCATTTAGAGAGCATAAAAAAATATGCTGAAAGATGTTTAAAGGATGAAATCCCATCAGGGGAAAAACACAAGTGGGCTTGTCAAAGGTTTTTAAACGATTTAGAAATTATTGGAAGTTCTGAATTTCCTTATATTTGGAGCGAAGAGCGAGCAAACGCTATAGTTACTTGGTTTTCGCTTTTAAAACATTCAAAAGGAGTGCTTGCGGGTAGGGCAATCGAACTCACGGACTGGCAAAAATTCAGAGCTTGTCAACTATACGGATGGATACATAAAGATACAGGCAAAAAAAGATTTAAAAAGAGTTTTACAGAGGTTGGCAGAAAGAATGCAAAATCTCAAATGGAAGCTGGCGAGGCTTTGTATGAGATTGCTGTGCAAGCTACAAAAAATAAAGAGACATACGAGGTTTATACAGCCGGAACAAAAAAAGACCAGTCAAAAATCGTATTCAATGAATGCGATTTGATGACAAAGGGCTCTTTGTTGCGGTCAAAATTCAGTTTTAAGCGCAATGAAATCATTCACTTAAAAACAGGCTCTTTTATAAAGCCACTTTCAAAAGAAGATGGAAAGTCGGGCGATGGAACAAACCCCGCTTGTCTTGTCTTAGATGAGTACCATCAGCATCCGAATACTGATTTTTACGACCTTGGACTTGGCTCAAACACTAAAGAGCCAATGTTGACGATAATCACCACGGCGGGAAAAAATTTAACATATCCTTGTTATACACAAGAGTACGATTATTGCTCTAAGGTTTTAAATCCCGACATTGATGTAAAAAACGATGAGTATTTTATCGACATTTGCGAAGCAGATGAAGGCGACGATCCGGGAGATTTGAGGACTTGGCAAAAAGCCAACCCGATAAGGGCTTTTTACGATGAAGGCATAAAAAAGATAGCTGAAGACTATGAGATAGCCAAGCAGATACCCGAAAAAATGATAGCTTTTATGACTAAGGTCTTAAATATTTGGGTATCTGCTGCAAATAACGGCTATATGGATATGAAAAAATGGAAAGCTTGCGAAGTCAAGAAGTTCCCTATCGACTTAAAAGGGCGACCTGTGTATGTCGGTTTTGATATGTCATCAAAAATTGACCTTACATCCGTCGCTTTTATTGTGCCATTTCAGATTGATAAACTGGACAGTAGTGGCAAGAAGATAGTCTATTATGCTGTTTGGACGCATAGTTTTATACCTACAGTCGATAAACTGAGAGAACACATCATAAAGGATAAAGTTCCGTATGATGCTTGGGAGCGTCTTGGCTACTTAACACTGACGAATACTCCGATAGTCGACCAAGCCACTGTAATGCGTTATGTTCTTGATGAATGCGCGAAGTATCAACTTGATATTCAGTGCTTATGTTTCGATCCCGCAAATGCCTCGAAGTTAATGATGGACTTATCAGATGAAGGCTATACGGTCGAAGAAGTGTATCAGAGTCATAAGAGTTTAAACGAAAGTACTCAAGGCTTCAGGGAACAGGTTTATTCGGGTAATGTGGTGTATTTGCATAACCCTTTATTTAATTATGCTATGTCAAATGCGGTTGTAAGGATAAATAACGGGCTTATAAAGATAGACAAAGACGCAACTACTAAGCGGATAGATCCTGTGGATGCGACCTTGGGGGCATTTAAATTGGCTTTGTATCACGATTTTGAATCCGAATCGTATAACGAATATATAGAAAAATTTTTGAAAGGAATGGAAGCAGGTACATAAATGGGATTTTTAAATAGATTAAAAAACTTTTTCACCCCCGAATCGGCAGATTTGGCAAGTGATAAGCTTCTACAGTGGTTAGGCATTGATACCGATAAGCCTAAGGCCTTAGCAGAGACGACATACTTCACTTGTTTGAAAGTCTTATCTGAGACTATGGGTAAAATGCCCCTGAAACTCTATCAGGAAGATGAGTCAGGTGGTAGAGTAAGAGCACCGACAGCGGATATATTATTATACCGACCTAACTCAGTTATGACACCTTCAACTTTTTGGAGCACGATGGAGGCAAATTGTCAGCATTACGGCAATGCTTACGCTTGGATACAAAGAGATTACGGCAAAGGTTTAAAGACAGGAAAGATACAAATCAAAGCTTACTGGATAATGAAATCCGATTGCATGACTGTATACATGGATAATGCAGGTGTATTCGGTGATAAAGGGCGACTTTATTACAAGTTTACAAACCCACAAAATGGCGAAACCGCAATATTTAGGCAGGAAGATGTACTTCATATAAAAAACTGGCTGTCGTGGGATGGGGTGATGGGCATATCGGTAAGAGATATCCTGAAAAGCACGATTGACGGTGCCGGATATTCTCAGAAGTATCTTGAAAAACTGTATCAAAGTGGCTTAACTGCATCAAGTGTCTTGCAGTACACTGGCGACCTTGATGAAAAACTAAGACAGAGACTTGAAAAGCAATATAATGACTTGCTTACAGGAGCAAATAACGCAGGTAAGGTTGTGGCATTGCCTTTAGGCATGAAATTAGAGCCTTTAACGTATACGCTTGCGGATGCTCAGTATATGGAATTAAAGAAGTACAGCGCACTGCAGATTGCGGCAGCATTTGGAGTTAAGCCAAATCAGATTAACGATTATGAGAAGTCAAGTTACTCTAATTCAGAGTCACAACAGCTTAGTTTTTTGGTCGATACTATGATGTACAGGCTCAATCAATATGAGCAGGAAATTAATTACAAGTGTCTGACAGACAAGCAAAGAGAAGATGGATATATATATAAATTCAACGAAAAAGTTCTTCTCAGGGCAAACATGGAAACACAAATGCAGTCGATAACATCGGCAGTCCAAAATGGCATATATACACCGAATGAGGGCAGACATTTACTTGACTTGCCCTCAAAAGACGGCGGCGATGTGCTCATAGTAAATGGCAACTATGTTCCGCTTACAGATGTCGGCGCTGCATACAATATCGGAAAGGAGGACAAAAATGATACTTAAGATAAAAGGCGATATAGTCAGTAATGAAATGAAAGAAGTTTACGACTGGTTCGGATACGACTGTACAACGCCGCAGGATGTAATTACTGCAATCGAAGAAATGCCGAAAGGCGACCGACTGCAAGTTAAGATAAACTCGGGCGGTGGTGATGTGCTTGCAGGTCAGGAAATCTATGCGACATTAAGAAGTCGTAACGATGTAGACATAGAAGTGGAAGGACTTGCAGCATCTGCTGCATCGGTCATAGCGATGGCGGGCAAGAGCACAATATCACCTGTTGGCATGCTTATGATACATGACGTTAGCGTAAGTTTCACGAGTGGCAATCATGCACAACTTAGCAAACAGGCTGAGACATTAAAAGCGTGGGATGAAGCTTTAGCAAGTGCTTATGTCGAAAAGACGGGCAAGAGCAAAGAAGAAATCATTCAAATGATGGATGTAGAAACGTGGATAACAGCCGATAAGGCTGTGGAAATGGGATTTATAGATGCCATAAGCCAATCCGGGCAGGCAGTAATCACAAACAACATCGGTAATTTGAAGGTTACTGATGAAATGATAAAGCAGTATACAGCCAAAAAGGCTAATATTGAAGAAGAAAAAAATAATTTGTTAAAAGACCTTGATACATTCGGGGCATGAAAGGAGCAAAAATGAATTTACAGGAATTACTTAATCAAATTAATGCTAAAAAGATTGAAGTAAAGAATTTGGCGGAGCAGGGAAAGATAGAAGAAGCAAAAGTAGCAAAAGAGGAGCTTGTAAAGCTTCAGGATCAATATAACATTCTTAAGGATGTTATAGAAAATGAGCAATCCGGAATGACAAACGGAACAGCAAACGCCGTGAGCATGAAAGTAGTTACAGTAGGTGGGCCGGCTGATGTGATACATGCTTTTGCAGAAGCAGCAAGGCATGGTTTTTATACTAACACAATGACCGAGGGCACAAAGGCCGATGGCGGTTACACAGTGCCTGAGGACATCAAAACAAAGATAAATCAGTATAAAAAGGCGATATTCTCACTTGAGAGTCTTGTCGATGTTGAAAAGGTAAGCACAAACACAGGCCGTCGCACTTATCAGAAGAGAGCACAAGTTGAAGGCTTCAAGGCAGTTGCGGAGGCAGGAAAGATTCAGGCGGCTGCAACTCCTCAGTTTGAAATTTTAGAATACGCAATCAAGAAGTATGCAGGCTATATGCCGGTTACAAATGAATTGCTTGCTGATTCTGATGCAAACATCGCAAATGCACTTATAAAGTGGTTTGCTGAGCAGGACATCGCAACAAGAAATGCGCAGATTTTAACAGCAATCGGAACAAAGGCAGAGACAGATCTGAAGAGCCTTGATGGTATCAAAAAGGCTGTAAATGTGACTTTAGGCTCCGCATTTATCGGTAGCGTTACAATCGTGACAAATGACGACGGTCTCCAGTATCTTGATACCTTAGTGGATAAAAACGGCAGATACTTGCTCACACCAAGCATTCAGGATCCGGCAAAGAAAGTGCTTGCTGTAGGTGCATCTACTATCCCGATTGTGGTAGTGCCAAATTCAATTTTGACAACTAAGACCAATAAGGTTCCTTTTGTAATCGGTGATTTCAAAGAAGCTATCAAGCTTTTCGATAGAGACAAGCTTAGCATTATGACTTCCAACGTTGCAGCAGTTGGACAGCTTAACGCTTTCGAGCAGGATTTAACACTCTTCAGGGGAATTGAGCGCCTTGACTGCAAGACAAAGGATGCGGACGCATTTGTAAACGGATATATAACTGTAACACCGTAAAAAAGTTGAGAAAAACGCAGAAGAGTTGAGAAAAAATCAGATCAAAATATCAAACACAGCTTAGCCCTTGTATACGCAGGGGCTTTTTTGAAAGGTATTAGCCTATGACGATAGAAGAAGTTAAAGACTACTTAAGAGTTGACGGAGATGATGATGACAATATCATAAGAACGATGATGGAAGCATCAAAAGAGTATATCGTATCCGCAGTAGGCGAGTACGATGAGGAAGATAAAACAGCGAATATTCTTTTTTGTGCGATAGTGCAAAACATGTATGACAATCGTGAGCTTATGCAGTCTGATATACAGCAGAAAAAAGGAATTGAGTACACTTTTAAGAGTATAATTTTGCAACTGCAAATGAAGAAAGCAATAAAGGGGGACGCATGAAAGGTATTAACCCCGGAAGGCTGAATAAAAAGGTCAATATATTACGATACAGGGAAACAGAGGATGAGCTTGCAAATATCGTGAGTGCTTTATCAGTGCATAAAAGAGTTTGGGCAGAGATAAGACCGCTGAGAGGAAGCGAGCAATTAGAACATTATAAGACTACCAGCAAGCTTATGTATAAAATAACTATAAGGAGTACGGATATCACTGAAAAGGATGTTATTGAGTACAAAGACAGACAGTTTCCTATAAATTATATTGTCAATCCATTAGAGGCGAATTATTATCTTGAACTCATGTGTACAGAAAGCAAAGACCATGAAGAAAGGAGGGAGTAATGGAATCAATACATTTTATCGGACTTGAAGGACTGCTTGAAGATATGCATGGCATGGTATCAAGGGTGCCGGATGATGTCAACAAGACTGTCATAAAAACGGCAAAAAATTGGACTAAGGACTGTAATGCAAAAATGCCGTCAAGCTATAAAGACGGAAGCAAAGGTCTTAAAAGGTGGAAAACTAAGAAAAATTACAATTCTACCGGAATGCTCTCAAGTGTTGAGGTTACAAATAAAGCACCACACTTTCACCTTGTCGAAAATGGCCACCGTAAATTTATAAACGGAGTGGATACAGGTGGATTTGTCGAGGGTAAGCACTATGCAGAAAAAACAAGAGCAGAGTATGAAAGCAAGTATCCGGATATGATGCAATCGGCTATAAACAAAGCTCTTGCAGATAGGGGGCTGACATGATTACATATGCCGATATTATTAAAGAAGTAAATTTGATTTTAAAAAAAGAATATCCAAACATCAAAAGATACGGAAATGACACTGTAGATAATGCAGTGCCTCCGTATTTTTTTGTTGAAGTTGTGCCGTATGAGGTTAGTAGAGAGAGTCAAAACATGCTTAAAAAATCATGTTCGATCAAAATTACATTCGTGCAAAAGACAGCTAAGCAGGTTGAAGCATTAGAAATTATAGAGCGAATATTTGAAGTTTTAGGCATGATATTGAAAGTGAAAGACAGAAAACTTTTAGTAAATGACTACACACATGATTACATAGAGGACCATGGCAACATCCCTCAGATGTCCTTTAAATTGGACTGGTACGAAAGTACTGAATACCACGACGGCGAACTCATAGAGGATATTCATTTAACGTTAGAAAAGAAAGAAAGGAAGTAGATAGATGGCTAAATTAACATCACCAAGCATCACAGTTGCCTTTACAGAAAAGGGCGCAAGCGCTATCGAAAGAGGCGAGCGTGGTATAGTAGCACTTGTACTTAAGGGCTCAAAACAGCAGTCTTTTAAGGTTGCAAGCATAAGCGACATACCTACAGGCGTGTTAAACGAAGAAAGCGAGCAGTATGTAAAAGATGCCCTAATCGGCTATACCCGTGCACCTAAATATGTTCTTGTTTATGTCATGCAGACAGGGGCAGACATGACAAAGCCGTATAAGGACATGTTGCAATTTTTCGAGAATGAAAAATTCACATACATGGCTATACCGTCCGTAAAGACTGATAGCAAGATTCAGGATGTAATCACATGGGCAAAGAAGCAAAGAGGAGAACATAAGCTTGTAAAAGTTGTGTTGCCTGAAGCTGTAGGCGACAATGAGGGCATTATAAACTGGAACTCAACGCTTTACAGGACAAAGGAAAAAGCAGTAACACCTGAGCAGGGAACTGCAAGAATAGCAGGACTGCTTGCGGGTACAGGTTTTAGTGTATCGGGCACATACGCACTCTTACCGGACTTTGTCGATGTAAATAGACTTACAAAGACAGAGCAGGACACCGCAGTAGGTGACGGCAAACTCATAGCCATATGGGATAGCGAAAAAGTTAAACTTAACAGGGCGGTGACATCTTTAACCACAACCACGGCAGACAAGGGAGATAGTTTCAAAAAGATTAAACTTGTAGAGACTATGGACATGATGGAGGACGACATCAGAAAGACTATAGAAGACAATTATATTGGCAAGTTTTTGAACAGCTATGATAACAAATGTCTTTTGATTACTGCTATCGACTCTTATTTCACACGAATAAAAGCAGACGAACTCATAACTGCCGGCAAGTGCGAGATAGATATAGATGAGCAAAGAAGATACCTCAAAGAGGGCGGCAAGAAGGTTGTGCTTGAAGACGGTAAGGAAAAGAGTCTTGATGACTGCACGGACGAAGAGGTCAAGAGAGCGAACACGGGTTCGCATATATTTTTGAGGGCGGCGGTGTCATTAGCAGATGCCATCGAAGATGTGGCTTTAAAGATTTCGGTGTAAGGAGGTAGAGCATGAAGAAATTTGTATCAAATCAGGTCGTAAATGGTACTTGGGGCGAATTGTGGGTTGATGATGAATATATCGGCGAGGTTATGTCTTGTAAAGGCGAGGTAAGTATATCTTATGCGGATGTATCTATGGTCAGAAGTCTTACAGCGGGTAAGAAAATGACCAAACTCGAGGGAAAAGGAAGCATTAAGCTTCATCATGTGAGGTCAAATATTTCAAAGTCAATATCAGACAAGATAAAAAAGGGGCAGACACCCGATTTTAAAATTATTGCAAAGCTTGCGGATCCGGACAGCTTAGGAGCTGAAAGAGTGGTCTTTTATCACTGCAAATTTGATAAGGCAATCTTGATGGACTGGGAAATTCAGAAAAACACAGAGGAATCCTACAGCTTCACATTCGAAGATTGGGATTTCTTAGACCATATAAAAGCATAGGAGGATTAAAAAAATGGCAAATTCATTGATGGAAAAACTCATGAAGTTAGACAGGGATAAAATTACTGAAATCCCTACTGAAAAAATTAAAGCGAAGCACTTGTCCGAGGTCGCAGGCGAAGACATAGAAATCACAGTTAAAGCGTTATCGGGCAGCAGATATACCGAGCTTATTTCAAGTGCTACAGGAAAAAATGGTAGCATTGACACAAGCAAAGTTTATGACGCACACGCCATGGTAGTAGTGAGCGGGTGTGTTGAGCCGAACTTGAAGGACAAAGAGCTCATGGACTACTATAAGTCGGTAACGCCAAAAGACCTTGCCAAAATCCTCTTTCCAGGCGGTGAGCTTGTAAAGATTTCTGAAAAAATCGGAGCCTTGTCAGGTTTTGGTAAAAATGAGGATGTAGAAGAAGGCATTGAGTATGATGATATAAAAAACTAATAGAGACTGATGCGGATTTTCAGGCGATGTATTACTTATTTGTTAATCACGACTGGAGCCCGTCAGTCTTTTTTGACGCACCTTTTTCAGATAAATTGTTGATAAAGCACTTTATAAGAAAAGAGGTAGAAGAAGCAAAAGAGAGGAGCGAGCACGATGGCTAGGCAGGTAGATGTCGAATTTCGGTTTTTGGATAATTTCACAAGTAGCTTTAATAGCACGATTGGCACGCTCACAAGTGGCACCGCGGCAGCTTCAAGGGCATGGAAAGGTGTTGAAAAAGCAGGGCAGAGCATAAGCGACCTTGGTGGTAAACTTACAACCGGAGTAACTTTACCGCTTGCCGCTGTAGGTGCAGCAGGTTTTAAGAGCTTTGGAGAGGTTGACAAGACTTTGAGGCTTGTCAGTGAAACGATGGGAAGCACTGCCGATGAAGCTAAAGTGCTTGAAAGCGCGATAAAAACTGCTGCATCTAACTCAACATTTGGCATGCAGGATGCGGCAGATGCTTCTTTAAACTTTGCAAGGCAAGGTTTTGATGCGGCGCAGGCAGCGAATATGATTTCGCCCGCTATGAATTTGGCAGCGGGTACAGCATCAGACTTGTCAATGGTCACGGGTGGTCTTGGCAACACTTTAAAGGCGTTCGGAGCAGATGCAAGCGAAGCAAGTCACTACACGGACATGATGGCTAAGGCACAGGCACAAGCAAATACGGATGTGCAAGGGCTTTTTGATGCCATGAGTATAGCAGGTTCAACAGCTAATACAGTCGGCTGGAGTTTTTCAGATTTGGCAGTGCTTACTGGAGTTTTTGGAGACCACAGCATCGGGGCATCTGAAGGTGCTACCGCTTTAAATACTGGTCTTATGAGACTTGCAAGCCCCACGGCAGAGGCGGCGGGGAGCCTAAAAGCTTTGGGTATAGAGGTCTTTAATGCGGACGGAAGCCTCAAGAGTATGCCTGACACAATCGCAGAGCTGCAAAGAGGCTTTTCAGGTTTGACGGATCAACAGCAGTTAGCCGCTGCCAGTGCAATATTTGGGAAAAATCAAGCGTCTAAATGGGTGACGTTGATAAACGGTCCGGGTATTGAAGCTTTGCAGGGATACAAGGATAGCATTGAAGGGGCTACAGGAGCATCGCAAGCGATGGCAGATGCACTTATGAGTGGTCCGGGTGGTGCTATGGAGCAGCTTAAGTCAACTTTTGATGTATTTAAGTACAATGCAGGCGAAGCCTTGTCGGGGGCAGTAGTGCCTTTTATAGAAAAGATTACCGAGTTGCTTGATAGATTTAACAAGATGGATCCTAAACAGCGAAAACAAATTGTTAAGTGGGCGATGATGGCGGCGGCCATCGGGCCTACGCTACTTGTATTTGGCAAGACTGTTAGCTTGGTGGGCAAGGTAGGTGGAGCTTTTACAAACCTCAGTCGTTTCGCAGGGGTTGCAACCAAGGGCTTTAAAGGGCTAACAGCAGGAAGTAGCGCCTTGCGAGTGGGTATAGCAGGTATTACAGCTCCGGCAGGAATAGTTATCGCAGTGATTGCTGCTATTGTAGTAGTGGTTATAGCTGTAGTAACGCATTTCAATGCTTTTAAGGCTGCCCTAAATACAACATCTCCAACGATGCAAAAATTAAAGGCAAGCTTTGAAGAAATTAAATCAAAGATAGAGCCTTTTATACCTGTATTGATAGAGGTAGGTAAGGTTGTATGGGATGTATTGGGGGAAGGTATTGCCATGGCGGCAGGAATTGCAGTGTCAGCTTTTGCCGGAATGCTTAGCGGGATTACAGGCATAATAAGTGGACTTATAACTGCAATTCAAGGCATTATCACTTTCATAGCAGGTGTGTTTACCGGCGATTGGCAAATGGCATGGGACGGAATCACCAAAATCTTTGAAGGATGGGTGCGGGGAATTACCGGATTCATAGATGGTATAAAAGGCACTATAGGCGGCATACTTGACGGTATCAAAGGTGCGACAGACTTTGTCGCAAACAATAGTGAAGGAAGAACCGTTACTGCTGTACCCGCAAAAGCAAGAGGCGATTATAACTGGATGGGCGGTCTTGTACAAGTAAGTGAAAAAGGTGGCGAGATTATCGACCTGCCGCACGGCACACGCATTTATCCGCATGACGAAAGTGTTAGAATGGCAAAGGGTTCAGGCGGTACAGTCTTAAATATTCCCAAATTGGCTGACCAAATTATTGTACGAGAAGATGCAGATATTGACAGAATAGGCGACGCTATAGCTAAAAAGATTATGGCGTCTCGAGGAAACAGAGGGGGTATGAGTTTCAGTGCAAATATGGCTTAAGGGTGGCGCACCAATGCGCTTCCCCGTACTTCCTAGCGAGTACAAAGTGCAAGGGAGTAGGGGAATTGAAACAGTAAACATCAATGCCGTTGGAGAGACTGATTTGGGAGGCATGAGGGAGCTGAGAACAGTCTCCTTTTCTTCTTTTTTTCCGAAGCGTTACGATCCGTCTTATTGTGAATTTAGAGGCATTAAAAATCCACAACGATATGTCAAGCAGATAGAGCAAATGATGGCAGGCAATCCATTGAAGTTCATTATAACCGGAACGGCGATAAATTTCCCTTGCAGGATATCCTCGTTCGAATGGGGAGAGGATGACGGAACAGGCGATATAAGGTTCTCAATAACCTTGAAAGAACACAGAAAAATCGCCATATCTCAGTCAAGTGTAGTTGCTGAGAGTCAAGCGACTACACAGGCGACAAGCGAAGGTACTGCCTCAAAGGACACGGCAAAAAGAGAAGATACGAGAGAAAAGCCGAAAACTTATACCGTCAAACGTGGTGACTGCTTGAGTTCAATAGCAAGAAAGCTGACAGGTTCATCGGATTGGCACGCTTTGTATGAGCAAAATAAGGGCGTTATCGGTAGCAATCCAAATTTGATAAGAGACGGCACAGTTTTAGTAATTCCGTGAGGTGATACATGGTCATAAAGCTTATAAAAGATACAGGCACTATATACGATATAACAAACGCTTGCGCAAGAATTATTTGGAAAGGTTCGGCAAGTGAAGCAGCAAGAAGTGTTGATTTTGACTATATCAATGCACCTTACGACAATACTGTAAATTTGCCGGGTATTTCTACAGGCGACTATATATCACTTGAGGATACGAAAGAGGGCGAAATCTTTTTCGGGCAAATATTCGGAGTAGAAAAATCAAGCCAAATAGGAACTATAACTTTTACAGCTTACGACATGATGAAACATCTGCTTGAGTCTACAGGTCAGTATAACTTTAAAAATCTTACAGCCGAAGCAATAGCTTCTCAAGTGTGCGCAGATATACAAGTTCCTATAAGGCATTTGCATCCCACGGGTGTCAATATCGCAAGTATGATATGTGACAAGATGAAGATGTATGACATTGTAATGTCGGCATATACGAAAGCTCACAGGATTACTGGCGACAAGTATTTCGCTATGATATACAAAAGAGGCCTAGGCGTATATAAAACAGAATGGGTGGTAAAAGGCTTTACGCTTTCGGAAGACTTAAATATATACTCAAGTAGCATATCTGAGCGTATGGACGATATAAAAAACAAGGTCTTGATTTTTGACGATAAGGGTAAGCAGATAGGCGAGGTCAAAGACGACGGAAGCGTTAAAAAGTTCGGGATCTTTCAGGAGATTTACAGCAAAGAAGAGGGGATTGACCCTACAATCGGAGCGAAAAACCTTTTGAAAGTCAAGCCGACTCAGGCGATAAAGATATCGGCTATCGGCGATATAAATTGCTTGTCTTGTTACTTTGTCGAAGTAAAAGATATAGCCACAAACTTATCAGGCAAGTATTGGATATCTTCAGATAGCCATACATTTGAGAATGGCACGCACAAAATGGAGCTTGAAATTAAGTTTGATAGCTTGATGGATACAAAAGACATAAAAGAAGAGTCTGAGAAGAACAATGTGGGCGAGGGCAAAGCAAAAAAGTCGAATGCTGGACTTTCAAAGAAGAAAAGCAAACAAAAAGAGACACTTGAAAAAGCCAAAGAAGTTGTAAAAGAGCAACAGGCACCTGCAATAAAGAAAGTACAAAGAAAAAAGTGGACAGGAGAGATTGAATAATGAGTTGGACAGATGCATTTATAAATACAAATAACGGCGATTTATCGGACGGTATACAGGTAGCTGAAATGGTGAGTTCTAACTCTTGCAAAATCGGAGACCTGATATTGACATCTGATGACTTGCTTTTTAATGAAAGCTTGACGGTAAAGCTTGCAAGTAAAGTGACAGGACAATGTCCTGAAAATGGTGCTTTTCAGGATACAAGCACATACATAAATCCTTTGAAAGCAGGTGATAAAGTGGCTATTTACAAAGTAAAGGGGAGTGATCCATGTGACTACACATCAACCCTTTACTTAGTTATAGGAAAGTTGGTGAAACTATGAGCATATTACCAAGTTTTTTACAGGAATTAAGCGACACAAAGTCGATAAGAGAAGAAGATAGTCAAGTGGTCAAATTGCCGAGAGAATACGGTATAGATTTTCAGACTGGACAGCTTACAGGCAAAATAGTAGAAGGCTTGGAAGCTATAAAGGTATGGATTTGGCTATGTATGCACACAGAAAGATTTAGACATGCGATATACTCTGCCGACTATGGTACAAGCTTAGAGCAGTATATCGGTCATATGCTTAGCGAAGAGTATATAAATACAGATTGCGAGAGCGAAATAACTGATGCATTGCTGATAAATGAGTACATAGAGAGTATAGAAGATTTTGAAGCTGTAAGAAATTCCGACAGCTTGAATATATCTTTCAGAGTAGTGACAAAATTCGGAAGTTTGGAGGTGGATGAGGTTGTACGAAGATAAAAATTATAAAAGCATCCTTGCCGATATGAAAAAGTATATCGGCGATGAGATAGTAAAGTCAGAGGGTAGCTTAGTACATAATGCCTTGTCTGCTTTGGCTTACGAGATTGAAAAGCTGTACATACAGATGGACTTTATTATTGAGCAAAGCCACGCAGGTACAGCAGATATAGAGCACTTAGAAATGATAGCACTTGATAGAGGCATAGTCAGAAAAGAGGCGACTAATGCTTATGTAAAAGCTGAATTTAATGTGGCTATCCCTATCGGCTCACGCTTTAGTCTTAAAGGATACAACTATAAGGCGGTGGAAGTCATAAATGACAGCTTACATTATTACAAGATGATGATAGAAGAGACAGGATCCGGAGCAAATACCCTGAAAGGTGACCTTATACCGATTGACTTTATTGACGGCTTAGAGTCGGCGAAAGTCACAGAGCTACTTGTAGCAGGTAACGAAGAAGAGGACAGAGACTCTTTATATAAGCGATATATACAGAGTTTCACATCTCAAAGCTTTGCAGGCAATATCTCAGCGTATAAGGAAAAATTCGCAAGTATTCAAGGTGTGGGAGGTTCAAAGATATACCCAACTTGGCAGGGTGCAGGCACGGTCAAGGCGGTGCTTATATCTTCAGAAAATACTGCAGTTAGTAGCTATTTGATAGAGCAGATAAAAAAAGAAGCCGTACCCGACAAGGGTGCAGGCTATGGATGGGTGCCGATAGGTCACAATTTGACTATAGAGTCAGTAAAAGAGGTTACGGTAACGGTAGGTACTCAAATCACATATGCTTCAGGATACTCAAGTGCAAATTTATCGGAGAGTATCAAGGCAAAGATACAAGGCTATCTGAAGAGTATAGCGGAAGCATGGAAAGAGGGTGACGAGCACACCGAGGCTATTGTATACATAGCAAGGTTAGAGTCTGCAATCCTTGAAGTCAAAGGCGTACTTGATGTAAATAATACGCAACTAAATAAAAGCGGCAACAACTTGACTTTGCAAAGCGATGAAATCCCGAAACTTGGAGAGGTAAGACTATCATGATAGAAGTAGATACAAGACAATACCTGCCCTTACATATTGCGGAGATAGACGAATTCAAAAAGATTGCAAAGACTTATGATGAATATCTAAAACTTGTATGGCAGTCGCTAAAAAGAGAAGAGCTAAACAGAGTGCTTGCAACTATGGATGAAAGTGAGTGTGCACAGTGGGAGAAGCTTTTAAATATAGTTATAAATCCTGCCGACAGCTTAGAGGATAGAGTTAACCGTATACGAGGTTATCATGTATCTGACTTACCATATACATACAATAAATTGGATGAAGTTCTAAAGCTTGTATGCGGTGGCGAAAACTATAAGTTAAAAGTGGACAACTCAAAACAATTGGTTGATTGCGGTGTAAAAATCGTTTCGATACAAATGATTGATGTAATCTCTGACTTGATACGAAAAAGAATACCGGCAAACATGCTTATAAATGTATACGCATTATTTAACCGTTGGGAACGCTTTAAAAATTTAAGGTGGTCAGAGATTACTACAGACACATGGAAGAAAATTCACGATGACAAAAAATGGCAGGAGGGATAAATGCAAAAAACAAAATATTTTCAATTGAATAAACCGCAATTATCGGATTTTGCAAACATTGAGGAAGCTATAAACCCGTCTATGGACATCATAGATGCGAAGTTGAAAGAACTATCAGATGGCAAAGTAAACGCGAATGACGGAGCAATAGCAAATATAAATATGCCGGCCGCGTGGATAGAAAGTACTACCGTATCTGACTTAAGTCAGATAGAGGCGAAAAGGAGTATAAAAAGCATATTGAGTGCCTTGGTTGGAGGTCTAAAATACTTACAAGACTACTTCAAAAAAACAAGGATTGTGCAATTAAGGGCAAATTCTTTCAGTAATACGGTACCTTATATCGCTCGTATAGATGTGGCAGGACTAAAAGCAAACGATACGCCGATAGTCAGTCACAAACTTCAGGATGGATTGACTGACGCAGGAGTGATAAAAGGCGCTTGGAAAGCTTACAGTTGTATAGATAAAGTTGAGACATACGACGGTTACATACTTGTAAAAAGCTTTAGAAAAAAGCCGATGCAGGATATATGGCTAGCAGTGAAAGGAGGTTAATATGGCTGAGGCAATTTTAATGCAAGGGGGTTCAGGCGGAATTAATAGTGAGGATGTAACTGCTTCAAAAGCCGATGTACTGGAAGGTAAAAGCACACTTACTTCTGACAGCAATGATGAAGTAGTAGAGGGCACTATCCCTTTAAAGCAAGTAGATACAGACCTGCCAAATGTATTTAACGCTTTTACAAGACCTGACGTTTGGAAGACGGGGGGTGTTATAGACAGTCCGAAACACGGACGAGGTATTATAACAGCTTTGAAACAGAACGGTAAGAGGCTTGCTCTGGATGAACAAGCGGACTTTGTTTTTAAGCCCGAACCGGATTTGCAACCATGGAACGTTCTTTCAAGCGCAACGATTGCGGGTATGAAAGGCAGCATACCAATCTGGGACAGTGCGAGAAGTGGTCATTCTGATGTATTAATAGCGTGGAATGATGAAGGACATGCGATAAATCATCCTTTGTGGGGATGGGGAGTTTTGTCTAAAATCCCTAATAACCATCTCATTAAAAACGCTAACTGGGTATTTCTGAAGGAGCCTGATTTGCTGGCTCATAACATCAGACAAAACGTAAATCTGTTCGGTATACAAGGTACTATGCCGGATTATTCGATAGGCAAACTGGCTTTTAACGGAGCCACATTCGATGGCTTACTACTTTCGGGTGTGGCGGGATTACATAATTTAAAAAATAGCCTAGGCTTTAATGACTGGGCTAAAAGTTACCAATATAGGAATGACTACAGCACTACAGATTTTATAGGTCATACCGGGCAGATATGTAAAACGCCCGGCATAAAAAACGGCGGATTGTTCATCCGTTCTGAAAGACCTTCAGGTCAACAAAATGATGAGGCTTTTGATACGCAGTTTTTAGCTTCTTACGTTTTCAGCCACTCTGTAAACCTAACACCCTTTAGGACAATTAAGGTGGGTTTTAAAATCTTAAGTACGTCAGCAAGGTATCTTGATGGTAGTGACAGAGGGAAACCTTGGTTAAAGTCTGTGCTTAGAATTGCTATGAGTGTAGTACACGTAGATAGCTTGACTGAGATAAACTCAAACCGTCTTAGTCAGTGTAAAGGAGCTGCAAGAGCGGCGGAGTATTATGCTGCTATTCAAGACGCCAGATTTAAAGCAGGGCAGCAGATGTGGCTTGAAATGAATGTTGCTGACCTAAACGGTCATTTTTACATGGCGGTCGGAGCGGGAACAGAGTTCTTAAGGGCAAGCCATGTAGAAATGATTTTCAATCATATTGAATTTATAAATTAAGAAAAAGGAGGTTTTATATGAAAGTTATATATGACAAAAGGACAGGCTACATTTATACGACAAGCTTAAATGCAGATGTGGAGCCTGTCGTGCTTGATGTAGAAGTTCCGGCGGGTCAGCTTCTGGCCAGAATATCAGTTGACGGAAAAGAGCCACGACCTGAGTTTTATAAAGACAAAACAGGCGAAGCAATGGAAGAACTTAAGCAAAAACTCGAAGAGTTGAATGCGAAGCAACAGACGACAGATTTGGCACTTGCGGAACTTACAATGAATTCACTTGGATAAGAAAGGAGCATTTATGGAACATTTATTTGAAGTGATTGCTAATCTTATAATTGACGGAGTGTACAGCTTTAAAAAAGTTGTGGCAAAGCTTCGTGACGGAGTAGCAAGGAAGTTAAAAGAAAAGGGGCGTGAGGATTTGGCAACAGACAGCGACGCAAAGAAAAAGGAGTAACTTTTAATGTTTAAAATTTCATTTGAACTGTATCAATTTTTGATGGTGATAGGCTTCCCGGCTATGTTTGTCGGATTTGCTAAAGTATTACTTGACAAGATAAAAAAGATTGATACCGAAAGCAAAGCAGTTCAAAAAGGAGTACAGGCTTTATTACGCAAGGAGTTGTATGATATTTACAACGACTATGTAGAGCGAGGATACGCTCCGATTTATGCAAAAGAAAATTTTAAAAATATGTACGAGCAATATCATAACCTTGGACTTAATGGGGTTATGGATAGCTTGTATGAAAGATTTATGGACTTACCGGAAAGGAGTATTTAATTATGAGTAAGAAATGGTTTGTGGCAGCAGGAATGAGAGCTTTAAAAACGGTGGCACAAACAGCTATAGCAACAATCGGTACAAGTGCTATGATGAGCGAGGTTAATTGGGTGGCGGTGGCTAGTGCGAGCACACTTGCAGGCGTTTTGTCTTTGCTTACAAGCCTTGCAGGACTTCCTGAGTTGAAGGAGGATTAAGCGTTGCAGGACTATCAAGCTTTTATTGACAAATTCAAGCCGAAGAAAACAACGGATGACTGCTACACACCGCCCGCCGTTTATGAGGTAGTAAAAGAATGGGCGGTAAATGAGTACAGACTGGATGGACGCGAAATCGTCCGTCCATTTTATCCGGGCGGGGATTACGAAAATGTAAATTATCCAGAAGGGTGTGTTGTGATAGACAATCCACCTTTTTCGATTTTAAGTGAGATTTTAGATTTTTATCTTGCTAAAAACATAAAATTCTTTTTGTTCGCCCCTCGCTTAACGTTGTTCTCCGGAAACAAAAAGGGCGCGTGTTTTTTAGTTACAGAAACTAATATCACTTATGAAAATGGGGCTAAAGTGTCGACATCGTTTGTAACGAACCTTGATTCGCACAAAATTAGAACAGTGCCTGAATTGCAAAGGAGAATACAACGCATCAATAACGTGTCTAAAGCTCAAAACAAATACACTTACCCCGTTGAGCTTATAACGGCAGCGGGACTGGGCACGATAAGCTCTACAGGTGCGGCCATTACGCTTGACGAGAACGACGTGCATTTTATACGAGCCCTTGACGCCCAGCGAGCTTATAAAAAAAACTGTTTTCGGGGGTGGTTTTTTGATTTCAACAGAAAAAGGGTGGGCGATAGCTAAAGCCGTAAAGGAAGCCAAGGCGGCAAAGGAAGCTAAAGCCGCAAAGGTTCAAATCTGGGAACTGAGTGAAAGAGAAAAAGAGATAGTAAGAGGGCTTCGGCCTTCTTGCTAGCTGTACTGAGAAGAGGTATATATGACTTCAGAAGAAGCATATAGAAAGGAGAGAGTTAAATGGTAAAAATAGGGCAAGCAAGCAGGGATGAAAGAGGAAAGTACAGCGGAGGTATAGCAGGAGACCAAGACGGGAAAGAAGTTGCAATCCGAGAGTGGTACAACCGCCCATGGAATAAAGTTTTGAGGGCTAAAAAACCCGCTGTTGCTGAAAAAATAGCAAAGGCAATGGAAGACGCTTGTGCGAATGACCGCATAGGTTATGACCAAGGACAGCGTACAACGTTGTACAAGCTATGTAGAGCGAATGGTTTCAATGTGGGTGCTATTAATGAGCCTTGCGAAACAGACTGCTCCGCTCTTGTCTCTGTGTGTGTTAATGCAGCAGGGGTGTATGTATCAGGAGAGATATACACAGGAAACGAAGCGGCTGCACTTCTTGCGACAAACGAGTTCGAGGTGCTTACCGACAAGAAATATCTAACAACTGATGAATATTTAAAAAGAGGGGATATACTCTTGTATGAGTTTCATCATACCGCTGTAGTACTTGAAAACGGCAGTAATGTAAAAGAGGTATATAAACCGAAATACGTGCGCGGCTGGAACAGAAACGAGCACGGATGGTGGTACGTGTATGATGACAAAGACAACTATCACATAAACAATGCAGTCCGAATAAGCGGAAAGTTGTATTTCTTTGATACTGAAGGCTACTGCGTGAAAAATCCTTCCGTGGTGACCGCACAGAGCGGAGAACTGGACAGAATAAGCGGTGAAAGGGTGAAATAGTAGAAAAATAGCAGAGCCTTTTATTTAGGTTCTGCTATTGTCTTTTTGTATTTTTAAGAAAAGTATTGGCTATCAGAGCTATACCTCCGCCACTCATAAGAGTGCCGCTTATTTGGCCAGCAATATGTTGTGAATAAAAACATAATGCTGCTCCGATAATAATTAGAATGAAACATAATAAAAAAGCGCAGATAATGCCTAACAAGCTGTCTCGCGAGGCAGATTTCAACTCAAACTCTTCCATTTTAAAACGGTGTGAAGCTTGATTTTCAGCCATTGATATTATTCTGTTTGCCGCTCCTTTTTCCACTTCTTCGTAACCCTTAAGAGTATCAGGATGAGGGATAGGCCCTTGGAACATTTCTGTTTGTATCAGCTGTTTTTGAACAATTATATCGGCTACCAACTCTGCTTCTTCAATCTGTTGTGGGCTTGTGTTATTTATATTGTTTATTGGCACTTCTGTATTCTTTGATAGATCCTCTGATATCTCTTCCGACATTTTCCCAATCCTCCTTTAGCGCCAGATAATCTTCTTTGCTGTAATTACCATTAGTTTTAAACTTATGCTTTTTAGGAGTAATATCGAAATCAAATACACTTTTAAAACCCTTATAAAAGTCATAACTTATTTCCATAAAAATTCTTACCTCCTTTTCTGTGATTATAATATGAGGAGACAAAAAAGTAAAGTTCTAAAAGAAATGTTTTTTTAATGCTTATAGCCCTTACATTAAACAATTAAAATTGTGTTGCATTTGTGTTGCATAGTCGAGAAAAATCAAGCTTTTTGATGAAAGATATTTTTAAAATAAGAAATATAAAAGCTTTGCAAGCCCGCAAATATGCGGGCTTTATAACAAGAATGGCTTATTTGTTCGGCTTACGTAAAACAGTATTAAACAGGTTCAAATCCCGTCATCTCCACTTTAAAAGTCTTGATTTTCAAGGCTTTTTATTTTTTGTGTCATGCTTCATGGCATCTGCCGTATAGATTTAAGGTATTTTTTGTTATCTATTCGGTAAAGAATACTTAAAATATTAAATTTTAATTTGCACAGCCATCCGTAATATGGTATTCTAAGCTATATAACTGCGAGGGATGAGCCTTTTGCAGTTTTGTATAACATATATTTTTGATATAAGAAAGGGCTTTTACAATGAGCATGATAGATACAAACATAGGGGTACAGCTGACCGAATTTATAGAACTGATGCAGCTTAATAACATTACGCCGGAGATCAATACGGATGACATAGTTATAGTTCATCCGGATGTCAATCGTCCCGCTTTGCAGCTTGCCGGTTTTTTTGATCATTTTGACAGCCAAAGAGTGCAGATTATAGGTTTTGTGGAGCAGCAATTTATAAACACCTTGGATCACGAAACCAAGAGAAAAACGTATGACAAGTTACTCTCATACAAGCTTCCGTGCATTGTTTTTGCAAGAAGTCAGGAGCCGGATGAGGATATGCTTGAGCTTGCAAACTACTATGGAGTGCCTTGCCTCGTAACGGATATGACGACGACGGATATTATGGCTGAAATAATAAGATGGCTTAAGGTAAAGCTTGCACCGAGCATCAGCATACACGGAGTGCTTGTAGATATATACGGCGAAGGAGTGCTTATAACGGGTGACAGCGGTATAGGTAAGTCCGAGTCCGCACTCGAGCTTATCAAACGCGGACACAGACTTGTAAGCGATGATGTTGTTGAGATCAGAAAGGTTTCAGAGCAGACTCTTATAGGTTCGGCACCTGATATTACAAAGCATTTTATCGAGGTCAGAGGTATAGGAATAATAGATGTAAAGGCATTATTCGGAGTGGGAAGTGTTAAAGATACTCAGCAAATAGACATGGTAATACAGCTTGAAGAGTGGAACAGAGAAAAAGAGTACGACAGATTGGGACTGGAAGACAATTATACGGAGTATCTCGGAAATAAAGTTATTTGCCATACCCTGCCTATAAGACCGGGACGTAACCTTGCGGTTATATGCGAGTCGGCGGCTGTAAATCACAGACAAAAGAAAATGGGTTATAATGCGGCACAGGAGCTGTATAACAGAGTACAGGCAAACCTTAACAAATAGCCTGAAAAGCAAAGGAAGTACATTATGCCAAATGAGCTTTTATCTATAATTAAAAATATCAGAGAAAATGAAGATATGTCAAAGCACACGACATTTAAAGCCGGGGGAAGGGCGAGGATGTTTGCCGAACCCGAAAGCGATGAAGAGCTTGCAAAAATTATAAGATATTGCAAAGAAAATAAACTTAGGTATTATATCATCGGAAACGGAAGCGATCTTCTTGTTAGCGACAAGGGCTATGAAGGTCTTATTCTCAGTACCCTGAAGCTGAAAAAAATCACGCTTCTTGAAGACAATATTGTGGAGGCTCATGCCGGAACCTTAATGAGAAGGCTTGCTTTGTTTTTGCTTGAAAACGAGCTTACGGGCTTTGAATTTGCAAGCGGTATTCCGGGAACCGTAGGGGGTGCCGTTTTTATGAATGCGGGTGCCTATGACGGTGAAATGAAGGATATCCTTCTGGGCGTCAAAGTTTTGGAAGAAGATTTAAGTGTAAATTACCTGTCTGCAAAGGAGTTGGAGCTTTCATACAGACACAGTAATGTTGAAGAAAAAAACAGGGTGATTTTATCTGCAAGAATTAAGCTTGCCAAGGGCGAGCATGCGAAAATAAAAGAAAAAATGGATGATTTCGATTTTAGAAGAAGAGATAAACAGCCTTTGGATTTACCTAGTGCAGGTTCCACATTTAAAAGACCTGAGGGACATTTTGCAGGTAAGCTTATATCGGATGCAGGACTTATGGGATACAGCATAGGAGATGCCCAAGTTTCCGATAAGCATGCAGGTTTTGTGGTAAATAAAGGAAAAGCTTCCGCTTCCGAGATTTTTGAGCTGATATGCCATATACAAAAAGAGGTATATGACAAATTCGGTGTCAAGCTTGAAAGAGAAGTGAAATTATTGGGAGAATTTTGATAATGCTTGGTAAAGATGAAATAATCATTGTCAGCGGAATGAGCGGTTCGGGTAAGACCGTTGCCTTAAAGCTTTTGGAGGATATGGGATATAATTGCATAGACAATCTTCCCGTTGAACTTTTAAGCACTTTTTTTGATTTACTTTCACGCTCTGCCGAGGAAGTTAAAAAGACGGCTTTGGGTATAGACATAAGAAGCGGAGAGGGGCTTGCAAAGCTTAAACCGGTTCTCGATGAAATAAAAGAAAAAGGTATTGCCTATAAAATACTCTTTTTGGATGCCGATGATGAAGCATTAATAAAAAGGTATAAAGAAACAAGAAGATTACATCCTCTGGCATACGGAAAGCGTATAGAGGAAGGAATAAAAATCGAAAGGAAGGCTCTGGCTTTCCTTCGTGAAAGGGCTGATTTTATTCTTGATACTTCGAGCTTACTCAGTAAAGAGCTTAAAGCCGAGCTTACAAATATATTCGGATACGGCAAAGAGTATTCAAGGCTTTTTGTAAATATATTATCATTCGGCTTCATGTACGGAATCCCAAAAGATGTGGATCTTGTATTTGACGTGAGATTTTTACCTAATCCTTACTATGACCTTGACTTGAGAATGAAAACCGGTGAGGATAAAGAGGTAAGGGACTATGTGTTCAGTGATAAAAATGCGGATGTATTTTTGAATAAGCTTGAAGATATGATAAGATTTTTGATACCTAATTATATAAATGAGGGCAAAACACAGCTTATTATAGGCATCGGTTGTACCGGCGGACAGCACAGATCCGTAGCCGTAGCCTGTGAACTTTTTGATAGGCTCGGAAGTCCGGAAAAGATAAGTATTAAACTTGAGCACAGAGATACACAAAAAAATAAACATAGGATAGCTTAATATGTCATTTTCGTCTAATTTGAAGGATGAGTTGTGCAGGGTACTTGCAAAATCCCGACATTGCAATATTGCGGAGATAACGGCAATAATATCTTTGTTAGGAAATATTAAAATTTCCGAAGAAGATAAGTTCAGATTGTCCATTTCTACCGAACATGCAGGACTTGCACGTAAATGCTTTACAATTTTGAAAAAAACATTTAATATAGGTACAGATATAATTATCGGCAAAAATACTTTTTTGGCGAGAAATCACAGCTATACTATTTCTGTAAAAAGTGATCCTGAAACAAAGAATATTTTGAATACAATTAAATTATTGGATAAATACGGGAATATTAAAGAAAATCCCGATCTTGAAGAGAATTTACTTCTTTCCAAGACCTGTTGTAAAAGAGCTTTTCTCAGAGGGGCTTTTTTAGCTGCGGGCTCAATGTCGGATCCCGAAAAGGCTTACCACTTTGAAATTGTTTGTGCAAGCAGTATAAAAGCGGAACAGATAAGAGATTTACTTATTCAATTCGAAACGGATGCCAAGATAGTTGAAAGAAAAAAAAGCTTTGTGGTGTATTTGAAGGGAAGTGAACAGATTTCGCTGGTTCTTGCCCTCATGGAGGCACCCAACGCACTCTTGGACTTGGAAAATATTCGTGTGTTGAAGGATATGAGAAACAACGTTAACCGCAAGGTTAATTGCGAAACTGCTAATATAAACAAAACCGTATCTGCCGCTATCAAGCAGATAGAGGATATTGAGTATATTAGAGATAAGCATAGTTTGGATATTTTAGCAAAACCTTTAAGAGACATTGCACTCGTGAGGCTTGCTTACCCCGAGGCCAGCTTGATTGAACTTGGTACTTACCTTAGTCCCGGCGTTGGTAAAAGCGGTGTCAATCATAGGTTGCGTAAGATATCCGAAATAGCTGATAAGCTTAAAAATGAAAGGGGCAGCTAGAGGAGATTATGATAAAAAAGACCATTGAACTGGGTAAGTCTGCAAATGTGGAGACCAGACCGGCGATGCTTGTGCAAGTAGCCAGCAAATTTGAAAGTAACATTTATATTGACAAAGACAATAAAACTGTTAACGTAAAGAGTATCATGGGGATGATGAGCTTGATATTGAGAACCGGAGACAGCATAGTTTTGCGCTGTGAAGGTACGGACGAGGACAGGGCTATGGAAAGTCTTGTATCATGCTTACAATAGTTGAATGGATTGTCTGTAGGACGTTTGCTTTGCAACGTCCTTGTTTTTATTGTATGATGATGTATAAAATTTAAGACGGAAGGAGGTACTTATGGAATTTACACATCTGCATGTACATACTCAGTACTCGCTTTTGGACGGTTCAAGTAAAATAAATGAAATAGTCCAAAGAGCCAAGGATTTGGGAATGAAGGCTTTGGCTATAACCGACCATGGAGTAATGTACGGAGTTATTGATTTTTATAAAGCGGCAAAAGAAGTAGGAATAAAGCCCATAATAGGGTGTGAAGTTTATGTAAGTCCCGCTTCACGCTTTGACAGAGAGGTAGTTCACGGAGAAGACAGGTATTATCACCTTATTTTGCTTGCAAAAAACAACAAAGGTCTTGAAAATCTTACTAAAATAGTTTCAAAAGGCTTTGTGGACGGATATTATTACAGACCCAGAGTGGATTATGAAATTTTGACGGAGTACGGTGAGGGACTTATTGCACTGTCCGCCTGTCTTGCGGGAGAAGTGCCCAAGCTTATTGCAAGAGATGAGTATGAAAAAGCAAAAGAAGTTGCCTTGAAAAATCAAAGAATTTTCGGGGAAGGCAATTATTTTCTTGAGCTTCAGGATCACGGCATATATGAGCAAAAAAAGGTCAATGAAGTTCTTATAAAGCTCAGTAAGGAAACGGGCATAGGACTTGTTGCGACAAACGATGTGCATTATATAAATGCGGAGGATGCGGTTCCTCACGATATTTTACTTTGTATACAAACGGCAAAAAAAGTAAATGATAAAGACAGAATGAGATACGAGGGCGGGCAATTTTATCTTAAAAGTCCCGAGCAGATGGAAAGACTATTTTCTTATATTCCGGAGGCTCTTGAAAATACAAATCATATTGCGGAACTTTGCAATGTAGAAATAGAGTTCGGAGTAACGAAGCTCCCCGAATATGAGGTTCCGGAGGGGCTCGGTGCAGGTCAGTATTTAAGAAAGCTTTGTTTTGAGGGCTTGAGTTCAAGATATGAAAATCCGGATTACAGCCTTACCGAAAGAATGGAATATGAGCTCGGCATAATAGAAAAAATGGGATATATAGATTATTTTCTCATAGTGTGGGACTATATCAATTATGCCAAGAAACATGATATACCCGTAGGTCCGGGAAGAGGTTCGGCGGCGGGAAGTATAGTGGCTTATGCCTTGGGAATTACGGACGTGGATCCCATAAAATACAAACTGCTCTTTGAAAGATTTTTAAATCCGGAACGTGTTTCCATGCCCGATATAGACGTTGATTTTTGCTATGAGCGCAGGCAGGAGGTTATTGATTATGTCATAAGGAAATATGGGAAAGAAAGGGTCTGTCAAATCATTACTTTCGGTACACTTGCTGCAAGAGGTGTTATAAGAGATGTGGGAAGAGCTCTGGATCTTCCTTATGCCCTTTGTGATACCATAGCAAAGCTCGTTCCTACGGAGCTTGGTATGACTCTTGAAAAAGCTCTGAAGCAAAGCAAGGATTTAAAGGATAAGTATGATACCGACCCTGAAATTAAAAATCTTATAGATTTAAGTATGAGACTTGAGGGCTTACCCAGACACAGCTCCATTCATGCGGCAGGTGTCGTTATTTCAAAAAAAAGTGTAGATGAATATGTGCCTATAGCAAAGAATTCCGACGGCTTCATAACAACTCAGTATACCATGACAACCTTGGAGGAGCTGGGACTTCTTAAAATGGATTTTTTGGGTCTCAGAACCTTAACGGTAATAAAGGATACTCTTGCACAGGTTAAGAAAAACTACGGAAAAGATATAGACATATTAAAGATAGATTATGAAGATAAGGCGGTTTATGCGGCTATTTCAACCGGAAAAACGGAGGGGATTTTTCAGTTGGAAAGTGCGGGTATGTCAAGCTTTATGAAAGAGCTTAAGCCTGAGTGTTTCGACGATATAATAGCGGGTATATCGCTTTACAGACCCGGTCCCATGGACTTCATTCCCAAATATATAAAGGGCAAAAATGAAAGAAGCAATATAAGCTATGACTGTGAAGAACTGAGACCTATTCTGGAATCCACCTACGGCTGTATAGTATATCAGGAGCAGGTAATGCAGATAGTAAGAGACTTGGCGGGATATACTCTTGGGCGAAGCGATCTTTTGAGAAGAGCTATGAGTAAAAAGAAGTCTTCCGTAATGGAGCAGGAAAGGAAGAATTTTGTTTACGGAAATAAGGAAGAAAATATCAAAGGCTGTATAAATAACGGCATAAGCGAGTTTGTGGCACAAAGAATCTTTGACGAGATGATCGATTTTGCAAAATATGCCTTTAACAAGTCGCATGCGGCATGTTATGCCTTCGTCTCGTATCAAACGGCATATTTGAAGCATTATTATCCGCGTGAATTTATGGCGGCGCTTATGACCTCCGTAATGGACAATACAAGGAAGGTTTCCGAGTATATTTTGAGCTGTAAACAAATGGGTATTGAAATTTTCCCTCCGGATGTAAATGAAGGAGAAAGTCGTTTCAGTGTATCCGGAAAAGGAATAAGGTTCGGACTCAGTGCCATAAAAAGTATAGGCAAGCAGGCTGCAAATGAAATAATAGCAAACAGGGAGGCAAACGGAAAATTTGCTAATCTTGAAGATTTTATAAGCAGGCTGGGAACTAAGGAAATTAACAAAAGGAGCCTTGAAAGTCTTGTAAAAGCGGGAGCCTTGGACAGCTTTAACGGAAACAGGAGACAAAAATTATTTATCATTCCGGAACTCATAGACAGGAAATCCAAGGACTCAAAAGCTATAAGCGGACAGATGAGCCTTTTCGATTTCGGAACCGATGTCCAAAAGGATACCTTCAGGGTTCGACTGCCGGAGCTTGAGGAGTTTTCAAAAGCGGATTTATTGTCCTTTGAAAAGGATATGGTCGGAGTTTATATATCGGGGCATCCTTTGGATGACTATATGGAAGAAATAAAAGCAAAAACAAATGCCTGTACCTTGGATTTTATCTTGGATGAAGAAAGTAATGAGACAAAGCTCGAGGATAATGCTTCGGTAAGTGTCGGAGGCATCATAAACAGTGTAAGCGTTAAAATGACAAAGACCGGACAAAATATGGCTTTTGTTGTTCTGGAAGATATTTTTTCAAGTATAGAGCTTGTACTTTTTCCCAAGATATTTGATAAATATAGAGCTTTGCTTAATGAGTATGAGAAGGTTTTGGTTAAAGGAAGGGCTTCCTTCGGTGCCGATGAAAACGGAAAGCTTATAGTCGATACCCTCGTGAAGCTTGGTGATAAAAGCTGTGAGCTTTGGGTTCAGTATAAAAATAAGGACTCTTATGATGAGGATATAGCTAATCTTTTATTCGATCTGGGAAGTGAACAGGGAGAAGCACCCGTCTTCATATACCTGAAAGAAGATAAAATGAAAAAGTGCCTCGGTGACAACTGGAAAGTAAACATAAACGATGCTCTTGTCCAAAGGCTTAAAGACAGGCTGGGAGAGGCGAATATCAAAATAGTGGAGAAAAAGTTTTAAATAAAATTATTAATGTTATTAAGTGATAAAAAATACTCTTGAAAAAAAATTTTAAATAATATAAAATCTATTTGGAAAATTTTGCTAAGAAGTATTTAAGAGAAAGCAAGAAGGAGTTTGTATGTCAAAGGAAATAAAAACAATAGGTGTATTGACCAGTGGTGGTGACGCTCCGGGTATGAATGCGGCAATCAGGGCGGTGGTTCGTACAGCTATTCACAATGGTCTGAAGGTAAAAGGTATTAAAAGAGGTTATGCCGGTTTACTGGCAGAAGAAATAGTAGATATGGATTCAACCAGTGTTTCCGACATTATTCATAGAGGAGGAACCATACTTTATACAGCCAGATGTATGGAGTTCGTTACCGAGCAGGGGCAAAAAAAGGGTGCGGAGATTTGTAAGAAGTTCGGCATAGACGGTATAGTTGTTATAGGCGGAGACGGTTCTTTTCAGGGTGCGGGAAAGCTTTCGGGTCTCGGTATAAATACCATTGCCGTGCCGGGAACCATAGATCTCGACATAGCATGTACGGATTATACAATAGGCTTTGATACTGCGGTAAATACCGCTATGGAGGCTATAGATAAGGTAAGGGATACATCGACCTCACATGAGCGTTGTTCGATTATAGAGGTTATGGGACGTCATGCCGGATATATAGCTCTTTGGTGCGGATTTGCAAACGGTGCCGAGGATGTTCTGCTTCCGGAAAAATATGACGGAGACGAGCAAAACCTTGTAAACAGAATAATTGAAAACAGAAAACGCGGAAAGAAACACCATATCATTATAAATGCCGAAGGTATAGGACACTCGAATTCTATGGCAAAAAGAATAGAGGCGGCTACAGGAATGGAAACAAGAGCGACCATACTCGGTCACATGCAAAGAGGAGGAGCACCTACCTGTAAGGACAGAGTATACGCATCCATTATGGGAGCAAGAGCGGTTGAGCTTTTGATAGAAGGTAAATCAAACAGAGTTGTGGCATATAAGAACGGTGAGTATTGCGATTTTGATATTCAGGAGGCTTTGGATATGAGAAAAGATATTCCGGAGGATCAGTACAGAATCAGCAAGCTTCTGGTCAGATAGGAAAAACTATGGAAAATGTGGTTTTATGCGCTGCAAATTCATACAAGCAAAAGTACTATTTAAACCCCGTTTTTGAGTTGCTTCCCAAATCCATAAAGGAAGAGCTCAAGCTTATGTGTGTTGAATACGCCGAAAACTGCGGAGGAATAATAAGCCTTGAATTTAATGAACAAAAGAGTCTGACAATTAAGACACTTGTTGATGATTCGGACTTTTATTTCGATGAAATAGAAAGCGGTCTTATGATAAGCAGGTTTCAAAAGGAAAAAGAAGAACTTTTTTCAAAGCTGGAAGTATTCTATAAGACACTGGTTATAAATAAATAGATATAAAAGGTGGTATATGAACCCGGGCTTTAAAATTGGAAATGTCTATATAGACGGAGGCCTTAGTTTGGGACCGATGGCAGGTGTTACAGACCTGCCATTTCGTATTCTTTGTAAGGAGCAGGGTTGCAGCCTTCTCACTACGGAAATGGTCAGCGCTAAGGCGATTTTATATGAAAATAAGAATACTCTCGAGTTGCTTAAGACGAACGGAATGGAAGGCCCCTTGGCTGTACAGCTTTTCGGCTCGGATCCCGATATTCTGGGAGAAATAAGCGCAAAACTTTCGGAGGAGAGCTTTGACTTTATTGACCTTAATATGGGCTGTCCCGTACCTAAGATCGTCAATAATAATGAAGGCTCGGCTCTTATGAAGCAACCCGAACTAGTAGAAAAGATACTTACAAAAATGGTTAAAATGTCCAAAAAACCTGTAAGTCTTAAGATAAGAAAGGGCTTTGACGATAACAATGTGAATGCAGTTGAGATTGCCAAAATAGCCGAGGCTTGCGGGGTTTCGCTTGTGGCTGTACATGCGAGGACAAGAAGCCAGTTCTATTCCGGAAAGGCTGACTGGGATATAATTAAAAAAGTAAAAGAAAGCGTATCCGTTCCCATCATAGGAAACGGTGATGTGATAGACGGAAAGACGGCTTATGATATGCTTAAGTCTACAGGTTGTGACGGGATAATGGTAGCAAGAAGAGCACAGGGGAATCCTTGGATATTCAGGCAGATAAGAGAATATTTGAATGCTGTGGATGAAAAAACGGGGGAGCTTAAAGACTATAAAGAATTTAAGCCCGCTATCAGGGAGATAAAGGAAATGATACTTAGGCAGACCGCCATGCAGATAAAAGAAGACGGAGAATATATGGGTATACTTAAGATGAGAAAGCATGTTGCATGGTATACTCACGGAATGAAAGGCAGTTCACGCTTAAGGGACATGGTAAACAAGGTAAATACTTATGATGAGCTTGAAGAATTGCTTGAAAAGATAGAATAAAAGTATTTGTTGACTTTATATATAAAAAAGCTTATAATTGTGCGGATATACGGGAAAATGTACTTAAGAACATATTTTTGGAGGAAAAAATGGCTGATAAGAAACACATATTAACTTATGAGGGCTTGAAAAAATATGAGGAAGAGCTTCATGATCTGAAGGTAAACCAAAGAAGGGAAATCGCTCAGAAAATCAAGGAAGCAAGAGAGCAGGGAGACTTGTCGGAAAACGCGGAATATGACGCTGCAAAAGATGAACAAAGAGATATAGAAGCTCGTATAGAAGAGCTTGAAAATTTACTTAAAAATGCCGAGGTTGTAGTTGAAGATGAAGTAGATCTTGATATTATAAATGTCGGTTGCAGTGTTATGGTTTATGATAAGGAATTTGATGAAGATGTTGAATTCAGAATTGTGGGTTCTACAGAGGCAAATTCTCTTGAAGGAAAAATAAGCAATGAATCTCCTGTAGGAAAAGCCTTAATAGGTAAAAAAGTAGGGGATGAAATAGAAGTGGAAACTCAAGCGGGAGTAGTTGAATATAAGGTACTCGGTATTCAAAGAGTACAGTAAGGAGTATAAATGTCTGAACAAAACACTAATGAAAAGGAAATAAGTACGGAAGAGCTTAATCATATTTTACAGGCTAGAAGAGATAAGCTTGCGGAATTGACAAAAAAAGGGCAAGACCCTTACATGGTGACTAAGTATGAAGCAAGTCATCACAGCTCTTTCATTAAAGAAAATTTTGAAGAACTGGAAGAAAAGGAAGTAAGTATAGCAGGTCGTCTTATGGCTAAAAGAGTCATGGGAAAGGCTTCTTTTTGTCATGTTCAGGACCTTGAAGGAAGGATTCAGGCATACGTTGCAAAGGATGCCGTAGGTGAGGAAGAGTATGCGGCATTTAAAAAACTTGATATAGGCGATATAGTGGGTATAAAGGGTACCGTTTTTAAGACGAAAATGGGAGAGATAAGCGTGCATGCAAACGACGTGAAGCTTCTTTCAAAGAGTCTCAAGCCTCTGCCTGAAAAATTCCACGGACTTACAGATACGGATACAAGATACAGACAAAGATATGTAGACCTCATTATGAATGAAAATGTAAAGGACACTTTTATAAAGCGTTCTAAAATCATTACGGAGATAAGGAAGTTCCTTGATGAAAGAGGATTTATAGAGGTGGAAACTCCTATGCTTGTTTCAAATGCCGGCGGTGCGGCTGCAAGACCTTTTAACACGCATTACAATGCCCTGGATGAGGATGTTAAGCTTAGAATTTCTCTTGAGCTGTATTTAAAGAGACTTATAGTAGGCGGACTTGAAAAGGTATATGAGATAGGTCGTGTATTCAGAAATGAGGGAGTGGACACCAGACACAACCCTGAATTTACTCTCATGGAGTTGTATCAGGCATTTACGGATTATCACGGAATGATGGATTTAACCGAGGATTTGTTCAGACACCTCGCTAAGGAGATTTGCAAAACAACAACTATCCCTTATGCCGAAGCTATGATAGATTTAGGAAAACCTTTTGAGCGAATTACCGTTTTGGATGCGGTAAAGAAGTATTCGGGAGTGGATTTTAATGAAATAAAAACTACCGAAGAAGCTAAGGCTCTTGCAAGGGAAAAGCACATAGAGTTTGAGGACAGACATACAAAGGGTGATATTTTAAATCTTTTCTTTGAGGAATTTGTCGAGGAGCATTTAATTCAGCCTACTTTTGTTATGGATCACCCTATAGAGGTATCTCCTTTGACTAAGAAAAAACCGGAAAATCCTGAATATGTTGAGAGATTTGAGCTGTTTATCTACGGAAGAGAAATGGCAAATGCTTATTCCGAGTTAAATGACCCTATAGACCAGAGACAGAGATTTGCGGCACAGGAAGAAGCTTTTGCGGCGGGCGATGAGGAAGCTAACCATACGGATGAGGATTTCCTTAATGCTCTTGAGATAGGAATGCCTCCTACCGGCGGTATAGGCTACGGTATAGACAGACTCGTTATGTTATTGACAAATTCACCGGCTATAAGGGATGTACTTTTATTCCCTACAATGAAGAGCCTTGAAAAGAATACTTCAAAAAGCTCTGAGCCAGGTGAAGCGGAGTCCAAGTCCGGTTTCTTTACGCCAAATGAAAAAATAGATTTCTCAAATGTAAAAATTGAGCCTTTATTTGAAGAGAGTGTAGACTTCGAGACATTTTCAAAGTCGGACTTCAGAGCCGTAAAGGTAAAGGCTTGTATTGCGGTGCCTAAGAGCAAGAAGCTTTTACAGTTTACTCTTGATGACGGTACGGGCAAGGACAGAACTATTCTTTCGGGAATCCATGAATTTTATGAACCGGAAGAATTAGTCGGAAAGACGCTTATCGCTATTACAAACCTTCCGCCGAGGGCGATGATGGGAATCGAATCATGCGGTATGTTGCTTTCGGCAGTAAATAATCTTAAGGATTCGGAGGGCGAGGAGTTACGCCTTATCAGGGTTGATAACCATATCCCTGCAGGAGCGAAGTTGTATTAAAATCTAATGTGAAAGTATCCTAAAGTTTATAAGAACCTCCAAATTAGTGTAATATATAATTACTGAATTTGGAGGTTGTTTTTGTGCCAAGAAGAAAAGGTAACTTATAGAAAGTAACAATAGGAGTGACTTATAGGATTTAGAAAGGTCTAAGCTTAAGTATATAGTATCTAAAAGTGTTGCTATTACTCGTATATAATATTAAAATAGAACTGGAATATTATGCGTTGGTTGTACGGGATGATAAACTTACTAACTATCGCTTAAGCTACAAAAATCATAATATAATAGATGAGCCCCAATAATGTAATAATAGTAATATATGCTTATATAGAAGGAAATTGTTATGGCCGGAAAAACAAAAGAGCAAATCAGTTTTAATATGAAACAGGTTAAAAATAAAAATTCAAGTATTGAATTGATGCTTCGGAAAGAACTGTGGAGCAGAGGACTCAGATATCGTAAGAATGTAACAGGAATAATGGGAAAACCTGATATAGTTTTCAAGTCGAAGAAGGTAGCTGTTTTTTGTGACAGTGAATTTTGGCATGGTTATGACTGGGAAAATAGAAAAGGGGATTTCAAATCAAATCAAGATTTTTGGATACCCAAAATAGAAAGAAATATCGAAAGAGATAAAGAAGTTAACAAAGTTTTAGAAAACGAAGGGTGGAAGGTGCTTCGCTTCTGGGGTAAAGATATAAAAAAACACTGTAAAAAATGTGCCGGAGAGATACAAAAAGTGTTGGAGGATGCTAATGACTAATTTTGAAAACGAAGCTTTTCAACCTTGTAAGGAATGGGTGGCAGGAAAAATTGATTCAGGTAGTACATGGGATGAAATAACAGCTTATGGAAAAGATGCTTCAAATTTAGAGGAGCTAAAAGATGAGGAACTTTTTCCGCTATACTTGACACCTGAAGTGTGGGTGGAGTTTGTTGAATACTATAAAAGTATTGTTATAACCGTACAAATAGTTGACGGTGAAGATATAGTAGCGATAGATAAAGGTGGATTGAGCAATTCTTTTTCAATTCCTTCAGGATATTCTTCTACTTGGGAAAGATATAAGAACATACTGGGGAATAAAATGAGTCCTGAATCGATTGCCAATTTGCAAAAGAGCTGTTTATGGATATTAAATCATCTTAGTACAGATACAAGAATTTCAGGTGAAGTTAAAGGTCTGGTAACAGGTAGTGTTCAATCAGGTAAAACTGCTAACATGGAAGGATTAATCAGCATGGCGGCTGATTATGATTGGAACTTTTTCATTATTTTATCGGGAACAATTGATAACCTACGAAAACAGACAAGGGATAGATTCAAAGAAGACCTATGTAATAGTGAGGGTATTCTTTGGAGAGTATTGGATTTTACATCTGATGACAAAAAGACAACAGCTAATGAACTTAAACTTAACTCATTGAGTGGAAGTAAGAATTTTTCAAATAGGTATCTTACGGTGTGCCTAAAGAACAGAAGGAGATTGGAAAAATTAATCGACTGGTTATATAGTGATGCAACTCGTACTAATAAACTAAGGATTGTTGTCATTGACGACGAGGCTGATCAAGCAAGTATTAACACAGCAGATATTACTCCTGATGAAGAGCAGGAAAGATGTGCTATTAATCAAATGATAGTTAATCTGGTTAACGGAAGAAGAAGTGACGGTTCGATACCGGATACTAAATTTCAGTCTATGAATTACATTGCATATACAGCAACACCATATGCAAATGTTTTGAACGAGACACCGGGAGAATCATTATATCCAAAAGACTTCATTTGTACATTACCTGAAGCTCATGAATATTTTGGAGCCAAGGTAATATTTGGAAATGATGAAGAAGATGCACCGGGATTTCCAATAATAAGAAATATTCCGGCAACTGATGAAAATGAATTTAAAAAATTATATAAAGGAGATTTATTAAGTCTTCCATACAGCTTTAAAAAATCATTGGCCTGGTTTTTATGTGTATCCGCTGTTCAGAGAACATTCGGATATAAGAAGCCTTTAAGCATGCTTATACACACAGCTTCTATACAGAATCATCATTTTACAGTATATGAAAGAGTTCAGTATTGGTTAAAGCATGATAAGAATATATTGGAGCTGTGTAAACAGATATATGAAGAAGAAATATATAGTGTAACATTGGACGATTTGCTTTTAGCTAATCCCGAGTACGGATTTGCCAATCAAGTTCAGATAACTTATCCATCATTTGATCAGATAGAGGAAAAGATTAAAGAGTTGTTAAATGATATCAGGAACATAAAACTTGGTGATGATAATTCTTTTGAATATGGCTCGGGTATTCATCTTTGTGTGGATAACTGTCGTGCAAACAGAGAAGCTGAAGAGGGAATTTATCTCAGAATAGTATATCCAAAAGGTGAACAACTTAATCATTTAGGAAAGGCTCCTGTCTTCATAATTATAGGTGGGAATACATTATCCAGAGGTTTAACAATTGAGGGGCTTGTATGTACTTATTTTGCAAGAACATCAAATTTAGCAGATACACTTATGCAGATGGCAAGATGGTTCGGATACAGGAAAGGTTATGAACTTTTACAGCGAATTTGGATGACGTCATCTGTCGTGGAGAAATTTGAAGCACTTACCAAAGTGGATATGGATTTGAAGCGAGAAGTTGAAAGATTTATGAAGCAGGGGATTTCACCTGAAAGTTTTGGTCCAAGAATTAGGAATATACCTGAAATAGCGAAATTTCGTATAACCTCAAAAAGGAAAAGTCAGTCTGCAGAGTATGATGATTTTGATTTTTGCGGAGACAGCTATGAAACAACAGATTTTGAAAACGGACCTATGTTACAAAGCAATATAAAGACAGCAGAAAAATTTATTGAAGAAATGGATAAAAAAGCCACTATCAGACGAGGTAGCTCAGGCGGAGCATGGGTGTGGGACAATATCCTTTATAAAGAAATAAAGGAAAAGTTTCTAAGTAAATATATTGTTTCTAAATACTCTTCACTATATAATAATTTGCCGTACTTTGGACAGTGGATGGACGAAATGAATGAAGATAAAAAGCTTCTGCATTGGAATGTTGCTGTTGTTGACGGTGATAATAAGGATAGGGTATGGAAAGTTTCAGAGAGTTGCCAAGCCGGTATGGTGGAACGTTCAATGAAGAAAGATAGAAAAGAACTTGATGAGAATTGGATTGATATAGGGTCATTGCGTTCGGGTTTGGATGCTTTATGTGATGTAGATGAAACAAAGCTTACCCAGGAGCAATATGCACGTTTTAAATCTGTGTGCAAATCCAAGAAGGACATTATTTATGAACGATGTAATTTGGGTTTGGAAGATAAGCCTTTATTACTTATTTACAGAATAAAGAAAGATGGAGGAATTCCTCAAAAACGATCGGAACACTTGAGAGAGAAGATGGATGCTCAAAGCGATATTATAGGAATAAGCATTATCGTTTCAGGTGAAAGCATAGGAGAAAGCCATGTAAAGACATTAAGAATAAGGATGTGATTTTAAAATGTTGGATAGTCATATTTTGGGAATGGATTATGGAAGTTCATATGGAAGTGGATCATTAAAGGCACTCCAAAATGATAATTTGCCGGAAATAGACCTTCTGGTTCGAGAAGCTATACAAAACAGTTCGGATGCATCGCTAACAGAACAGGGGGATTTTTTTGGTGTGAGCTTTAACTATAAAAAGTTTTCACCGAAACTTTTTAATCCTTTTTTAAGGGATGTGGTGGATATATTAAATAAGAGGTATCCGGGAGATGAAGCGGATTATGTTGAAATCAGAGATCATAAGACATCAGGTTTAACAGGAAAAGTTAGACGAGCTGAAGTGGCACAAAATCCGGATGATCATGGAAACTATTTTAAACTCATTTTTGATACAGGTAAAGAGCAAACAAATAGTGATGATGGTATGGCAGGGGGAAGCTGGGGTTACGGTAAAAGTGTATACTTCAGAGTTGGAATAGGACTTGTAGTATTCTATAGTCGGATTAAAGCCGATGATGGATATGAATCAAGACTGGTCATTTCACTGATTGAACATGAAAATTCTAAAGAAGCTATTTTATCAGAGGTTAGAAGTGATGCTATAGGTAGAGCTTGGTGGGGGCGTAAAGATACAGAAGATTCTACAGAATTATTGCCGATTACAGATGAAGATGAGATTAAGGAGATTTTGAATATATTTGATGTTGATCCCTTTGGTATAAATGAAACCGGAACTTCAATTATTATTCCATATATTGACAAAGATAAACTTATGGAGGGTATTTTCCCTGAAAACTGTGGGATAAGTGATGATATAATTTCCATGTGTTCTTTTAAAGATGATATAGTCGAATACACAAAGCTTGCAATACAGAAATGGTATGCACCCAAAATTTTCAATAAAAACTTGATTAAATATTCAAATCAAAAATGGCTTGCTGCAAGAGTAAACGATGCCGGTATAAAGAATACTGATATGCGACCTTTATTCAGACTTGTTCAAGAATTATATACATCAGCACTAAGTGCTAACAAATTCGGTAAACAAGAATATAATTCGGAGTTATTTAGAGGAATTAAATCGTTCTCTGTACCATCAAGAAAGGTGCAAGGAGAAAAAGCCGGGTTTGTTTCGACAATTATTGTCACAAATGAAGATTTAGGAGGTACAGGAGCAATAATTTTACCACAAGCATACCTGCGGTTGTTTGGAGCAATTACAAAAAACGATCCTATAATAATGTATGCCAGAGCTGCGGGAATGGTTTTAGACTATAAGATAGAAGGCAGATGGACGAAAGGATTAATAAGACCTGAGGGTGATAATGAAATGATGATATCATTCTTTGTACCTGATTGTGGTTTGAAACTAAAAGACGATAAAGCTCTGGGGAAGTATAGAGGAATGTCGTTAGGAAACTATTTGAGAAAATGCGAGAAATCAGACCATATGGAATGGACAGACCCGTCATCACTGACTGTTGTTACAAATATTGCTTCGCAAACAGCGTCAAAAATAAATCATTGTTACAAATCAAAATCGTCCGGAGATTCCGATGGAACAGCAAGCAGACTTTCAGGAAAACTTGGGAGAAAGCTCTTACCAACATTGTCATACGGAAAAAAGAAAGTAGGTTCGGGTGGTTCAAGTAGAGAAGGCGGTTCCGGAGGAACATATAATAATTTAGAATGTATTTTAAAACAATCAAGTATCAGTAATGAAACTATGACAATAGAGTTTGAATTGAAGTTTAAGAACATAAGGAAAGAGGTATTTATCGGAGTATTTGTTGAATCGGAAGTGGGGTTGATGGATGCAAATGCCTGGGGAATAGGTATTGGCACATCTTTTCCGATAGATATACCTATAATGGCAAATTGTTCTGTAACGGGACTTAATTCAAATCAAACACTTTTATTTGACAGTAGCTGTACAAAAGATAATAGATGTATAAGTAATGACTTTTCAATGATTGAATTGATATATTCCGGGAATAATGATGTGTTAGGATTTAAGGTAACAAATACTATTAACAATGCGATTGTTAGAGGTATGGTCACATTAAAATCCGGAGATAAAAAATACTGCTGTACAGTAAAAGAATCAAAGGAGCCGAGACTGTAAAAGGATAATTTATTTTTTTACCCAACTTTAAATGACGAATTGCGTGAAAGAGCAGGAGTCTCAGTTTCTCCTTTTGACTTTTCATATTTTTTCGATAATGAGTATAGAAGTTTGAAACAAAAAGGGAAAAATAACGTTAAGCTCGAAGACCCTTTGGAATCATGGAAGGTAGAAACAGATGGACTACACTTAAAACGTGAAATAAAAATTGAGTATCCTGAAGTTTTATATGGTGAAAACGGAATAGCCTGTACCGAAGCCGTTTTAGGTATCTGTATTATTTGGGTAAATAAAACTTTGACACAGATGGGAACAATTTTGCCGTTTATAGAATTTAATTCAGGGGCAACAAGACATATAGTTTTTGAACATGAGTTTAAACCCGGGGAAATACAGGGGGACCTTGAATTAGAGACAGCTATATATATAAAGAAATCTGCAAAAGAAGTCCTGAAAAAAGAGGAACGTTTAATGAATGATTCCGGCGTTAATGTAGGTGTTTTGGATATATATAAGATTGATTTTGGAAGTATGTATATGGATTTTCCAATACAAGAGGTTAATTCCAAACAACAACCATTATGGTGGCTTGAGTTAGGCGATTGGACGGATCCACGCAGAGACTTATTCAATGAAGATAATTTATGTCTATATTTAAATTCTGCTTATAATTGTTGCCCAAAGCTCGGAGATACAATTAAGAATACAGATATTTTGATAGAAATAATAACAACAGCATATACGATGATTTTTCAAAAGATTATTGATATGGAATACCTTTCACATACAGTTAATGATGTTGACTTGGAGCCGGGAAGTATAAGTAAGATTATGTTTTATTTTTGGAGTGGATGTAATACACAGATCGATATATCATCGCCCGAAAGAATGCATAAAACAATATGGCCGAATGTAGAAGCTATGATAAACGGGGGTAGCGAAGCATGAGATTGATGAAGAAGATGACGAAAGTACAAGCTAAAGAGTTTGTGGATTCTATTGATAAAATGTCTGATGTTGCTTTCGAGGATTTAACAGCACAGTGGCGTACTCATTCTATTACAATTGAAAACTCTGACTATGAAGAGATCAGAAGAAAAGTCATTGATGCTTATGAGAAAGCTACAGCTGCAGGTGATAATTACAATATTGATTTAAGTGTAGGAGTATGTCTGTTTGAAACATTAAATCCGGATACAGGTTTTACATTGGTTATGGCTAATGATGACGACATTTGGAGATATTTGTCGTGTAAGATTTTTCCGGATATTACATATTTGAGATATCCGAAACCTGCGAAAGATGATATTCGTTTAAATAAAAAACGTTTTTATCTTCATACAAGAAGAATTTGGTTGAAAACTTTGTGGTGGTATGTTTTTCTGTCGTGGCAAGGAGATTCGAATAAGACAAAAGCTGTTTTGAAAGATTTTGGTACTGACACTATAGGTGATTTAATTGAGAGGACAGGACAAGGGTATAGAGTTTCTTTGTATAGAGAATTAATGAAATCTTATTCAACTTTAGAGAATAAGTCTTCTGATTTATTCAATATGATTCAGAAACAGAATTTAGTAGAATGCAGGACTGTTGAGCCGGGTCTTGTAGAAGGTGCAGAAATAGGATATATTGCATATCTTTTTAGAAAATTATCGGTGGTGGAAGAATATGTTGATTGATGAAATACTGGATAATTGGAGCGGAATGCCGAAAGAAAATTTGATGATTATATCAAGCCTTAGTAATGCAGGATATAAATCATGGACAATAAAAATTTCTGAAGGATATGGAGTTGCTATACCGGTAGATGATAATGAAGAAATATCTGAATACTTTGCCGGAGCACATTATTTTACAAAAGATATTATTTTAAACAATTCAGAACAAGAGCACGTGCTGATGCTTGTAACTCAAAAAGAAGATATAAGAGATCAATTTGCAGCACTGTGTGCAGAATTATTAAATCCGGGAAAAAACGGTGAGCTAAGGAAAGAACTTTCACAATCACCGGTAACATGGTGGGTGGCTTGGAAGGATTTGCTTGGGAATAAGAATGTCGACTTGTGTATTTATGATGTTCTTAGCGAGTTGTGGACATTGAAGTATCTTGCAGAACATGGAGAGCATGCAGAGTGGAATGGTCCTTCAGGTGCAACATATGATATTGATTGTGAGTCATTTTTTACAGAAGTAAAGTCTACGACATCAAGGAATAAGAGGCAGATTACATTAAGTAATTTATTTCAGTTAGATCCTCCGGAAGGAAAAAAGCTATTTTTGGTTTTATGCCAACTTGAGTCGTCTGTAACTGGAATTAGTATTAACAGCTTAGTAGATAGTCTGGAAAAATTAGGGTACAGCAGAATAGAAATTAATGAAAAACTTAAGAAATTAGGTCTTGAAAAAGGAATGTCCGCACGTAAACGATGCTATGTATTGCATGCAGCAACAAAGTATACAGTTGATGAATCTTTCCCCGCAATTAAAGAAACATCGTTTGTCGGTGGGGTATTACCTTCGGGAGTAATGAGTATTAATTATACGATTACATTAGACGGTATTCAGGGAGAAAATTTATTAATAAATGGAGAATAATACATTTTATGTATAGAACTATAGATTTATGTGCCGGAATAGGTGGTATAAGACGAGGGTTTGAGCTAACCGGAAGATGTAGAAATGTATTGTCAGCAGAAATAGATGAACAGGCGGCCAGAACTTATGAGCATCTTTTCGGTGAGGACCCAAGAAACAACTTGATGAGCAAGAGTTTTCGTGAAAAATTGAAAAGCTACCCTTATGATATTCTTTTGGCAGGATTTCCGTGTCAGGCTTTCAGCAGTGTAGGTTTACAAATGGGATTCAAGGATAAAGAAAAAGGAAATATATTTTTTGGAATTGCCAAGATTATTGAAGAAAGCAGACCTAAGGCTGTTTTTCTTGAAAATGTACAAAATCTGATGTCGCATGATGGAGGTAAGACTATTGTTCGAATTTTTAAAATATTAAATGAGCTCAACTATAAGATTATCGGTGCAGACTTTGATGAAAAAGGTGATCCTATTTTTAAACGAAGTTCATTTGTAAGAAATACTATTGACTTTGGATTACCTCAAAATCGCCCGAGAGCATATATCATTGCATTTAATAAGGATATTTATGGCGCTGCATTAAAATTAGCGGATGAGAAAGAAGTAATTCCCAAAGGATCAGATGATGTGATTTATCAAGATGTAAATGAACTTTTAGAACCTCTGGTTCCGGTCAATTATTATATGGCTTCAGGTTATTTACAAACTTTAATTAACCATAAAAACAGAGAGAATGCCAAGGGGAATGGATTTGGATACTGTGTAGTAAACGATCAAAATAGAAAGTATAAATTTGCAAATGCAATATTGGCAACCGGTGGTTCAGGAAAAGAAAGGAATCTTATATATCAACCTGTTCCCGGTTATGACAATATGGTCATTAAAAGCAAAAGAACACCTATTAATAATAAAGGCATTAGAGTGATGACACCAATAGAGTGGGGACGCTTACAAGGATTCATTGGATATGGATTTATTGACACTAATGGTAAGGATCATTTTGCATTTCCGGAAGGAATGAGTGATGGACAGAAGTATAAGCAGTTTGGAAACTCTGTTTCAATTCCTGTAATAAAAGTAATGGCTGATTATATGATAGAAAAGCTTGATGACCTGAGTAAACAACTAACGAAATAATAAGTTGGATTGTAGAAAATGAATTATTATGACGAAAGAGAATGAAACGTTAGGTGTTCAGAGTGGAGTGATAAAAAAATCAGTAGATGAAGATTATTTTAAAATATATATGTATGAAGATTTTAATAAGAGAGCTATTTTTCCACAGGTTGATATATGAGTTATACAAAGTATGAAAGAGTTTAAAAATTCAATTTTAAATTGTAAAGCTCAAAACTCTGTAAAGAAATATTTTATAAGTACAAATTAGAATATTTATTCCTGTTGATATAATCTTACAACTAATATGTTTACAATAACATTAAAGCCTTCTTGGTAGGCATTTTATTAATAGGTTATTTTATTCTGTATATATTTTACCACAATCAAGTCAATAGAAAATCATGACTATGGAGTAAAATCTGTAGTCATGATTTTATTTTATGTATGTTTAAAATCTTAAACAAAAAGTCATAAATAACTGATTTCCATCCCCTTGTATTCCCCCCTAACTTTTGTTATATTTAATAATAATGTGTAGAGTGAAAATATAGGAGATACTATGAAACTTAGAATAAAACAAAACTTCTTTTCAATGAGCGATTCTTTCAATATATTTGATGAAAATATGAATGTCAAATATATAGCAAAATCAAATTTCTTTTCCTTCGGTTACATAATGAAAATACATACCGCTAACAATAAAGAGCTTGCCTGTATAAAACAGAAAATGTTCAGTCTGTTGCCGGAATTCCAAGTTTATATAAAAGGTGAATATAGAGGCTGTATTAAGAAAAGGTTTACATTATTTAATGATAAGTATGAACTTGAATACAGAGAGTGGCATGTAGTCGGTGATTTTTTGGGCTGGGATTATGACATATTCAGTCATTGCTCGGCTGAGGTGCATATAAGAAAAGAAATCTTCAATTTAACAGATACCTATACCATAGAGATAGATTATCCGGAGGATGAGCTTGATGCTCTTATGGTGGTTCTTGCGATAGATATGGCAAACAGGTCAAAATAACCGGCTATATTTAATTTAAAGAAAGAGGTTTTATGAAGTACAGAGAACTTATAGAAAAGATGAGCTTGGAGGAGAAAGCTGCCATTTTGAGCGGAAAAAACGAATGGCGGACAAGAGATATAAAAAGACTTGATATCCCAAGTATAAGCTGTTCGGACGGACCTCACGGAGTAAGGAAACAGGATGGCTTGGGGGATCATTTGGGACTTAATGTTTCTTTGCCTGCCACCTGTTTTCCGACGGCTGCAAGCATAGCATCAAGCTGGAATGAGGAACTTGGGGAAGAGATAGGAAAGGCCCTCGGTGAGGAAGCAAAAAGTCTTGGCGTAAATATTCTCCTCGGGCCCGGACTCAATATTAAAAGAAGCCCTTTATGCGGAAGGAATTTTGAGTATTTCAGCGAAGACCCTTATTTATCGGGGAAAATGACGGCAGCTTATGTACGAGGAATACAGAGTAAAGGGGTATATTCCTGCATTAAGCATTTTGCGGTCAATTCACAGGAAGAAATAAGAATGGCTATGAACTCGGTGCTTGATGAAAGAACCTTAAGAGAAATATATCTTACCGGCTTCGAAATAGGCGTAAAAGAGGGAAAAGCCAAGGCACTTATGACATCCTATAACAGAGTAAACGGTGAATATGCAAATGAAAACGAACATCTTCTGGTAGATATTTTAAGGGGAGAATGGGGCTTTGACGGCATAGTGATTACAGATTGGGGCGGTTCAAATGACCATACAAAAGGTGTGCTGTACGGCTCAAATCTTGAAATGCCGGGTCCCGGCTATGATTCCGTAAAAACACTTGTTGAGGACGTAAAAGCCGAGATATTGGATGAAGAGGTGCTTGACCGAAGAGTTGACGATATTTTGCAAGCAGTATTTGAAACAAGTAAAAGCAAAGAAAATGATAAATTTGATATTGATAAGCATCATGCCTTAGCAAGGAGAGCGGCAAGTGAAAGTATAATACTGCTTGAAGACAAAGAAGCTGTATTGCCTATAAAGGAAAAGAAAAAAGTTGCCTTGATAGGAGACTTTGCCTTTGTTCCCAGATATCAGGGTGCCGGTTCCTCTGTTGTAAATGCAACAAAGCTTGACAGTATAGCTTCCTGTATAGATGAATACAAAAATCTCGAGCTTATAGGGAAGGCGCACGGTTATGAGAGGGTTGATAAGGAGAACGAAGCCTTGCTAAAAGAGGCAAGGGAACTTGCCGGTAAAGCGGATATAGTTTTGTTGTGCTTCGGACTTGATGAAATCAGTGAATCCGAAGGACTTGACAGAAAACACCTATCTTTACCGAAAAATCAACTTAAGCTTATAGACTGCCTTGCAGAGGTTAACAATAACATAATAGGAATTTTGAGTGCCGGTTCCGTAGTGGAAATGCCTTGGAAGGATAAGTTTAAAGGGCTTTTGCACACATATTTGTCGGGGCAGGCGGGAGCTGCGGCTGTTCTTGATATATTGACGGGAAAGGTGAATCCTTCGGGCAAGCTTGCTGAAAGCTATCCCGTAAACTACAGCGACAGTCCGTGTTATAAGTATTACCCTGCAAAGAATGGAGAGAGTGAATATAAAGAAGCATTATATGTGGGGTACAGATACTATGAAAAGCAGGATATAAAACTTAACTATCCTTTCGGTTACGGTCTCAGCTACACAAGTTTCGAGTATTCCGCCCTGAATGCTTGTGAAGATAAAGTGAGTTTTAAACTTAAAAATACAGGTACAGTGGCGGGAGCGGAGGTTTGCCAGCTATACATATCAAAAAAAGACAGTAAAATCTTCAGGGCACAAAAAGAGCTTAAGGGCTTTAGAAAGGTATACCTGGAAGTCGGAGAAGAAAAAGAAGTAAGTATATTTTTTGATGATAAAAGCTTCAGATATTGGAATATAATCACAAACTCATGGGAAATAGAAGCCGGCACGTATGAAATACACGTAGGAAGCGGCAGCGCCGATATAAGACTTTCTTCCTGTATAGAAAAAGAGGGAACAAGCTGTGATATGCTCTATGAGGGAGAAATATTTAAAAATTATTTCTCGGGTAAAATAAAAAATATAAACGATAAAGAGTTTGAAGCCTTGCTCGGAGCAAAAAGAAAAAGTATTGAAAAAACGGGCTTATTACAGATAAATGACGCCCTGTGCCGTATGAAAAATGCTAAATCTTTTGTCGCAAGATTTATATATAAAAGACTTGAAAATGCAAAAATAAAAGCAGAAAAAAAAGGAAAGCCGGATTTGAATATATTGTTTATATATAATATGCCGTTTAGAGCACTTGCTAAAATGAGTGCCGGAAAGATAAGTATGGAAATGGCATATGCCATACTTGACATATGTAACGGAAGGGGACTTAAGGCATATTTGAAGCTTATTAAAGGACATTTTAAGAATGTCAAAGTAAATAAGGCTTATGACAGGTTGTTGGGGTATAATAAGCATGGAAAAAATAAAAAAATGGAAGGCTGAACATCCTGACTTATGGGAGTTTATAATTTTTAATATACTGTCAAACTGTGCTACAGTAACTAATTTTACCCTTATGTTCATATGTACGAAATTTATATTTGCGACACATAAAAATACGGCTTTTTCTTTTCTGATATTCGACTACAGGAAAGAAGAAAGCCTCATGCTTACAGGCTTTTTGAGTTTTTTGGTTGCTACCGCGGCGGCTCAGGCAGTGAATTTTTATGTGCAAAAAAACTTTGTTTTCAAATCAAACGCCGACTTTAAATCGGCAATACCGAAATACATAGTTCTGGCAGTAATTTTGGTTATTATAAGTGCAGCTTTACCGGCACACAGCATGAGATTTTTCAGAAATACGGGAATGGGAGAGGTATTGTCCTCTACCTTGGCTAATATTGTGAATATTGCGGTTCAGGTTGCAATAAGCTATCCGGCTATGAAATATTTAATACTGCCTAAAAAATAATCTTACAACATTGGAGGAGTTGTATTATGATAAAATTTTTGAGCGATTTACTTGCACCTATTGCATATTCAAGGGGTGTAAGTGAAGCTGATTTTGCAAGCTATATGAGCTTACTTACACCGTATATTTATGCATTTTTGTTTGTGCTTTTGATATTTGTGATTTTTGAGTTCTGCACTGTCCTATTTTCGGAACGTGAAAAAGAATTTATGCGTGCCGAGGGATTTATTGCGTTTGTTTTGGCGATTCTTATTATCGTTAACATGGCAAGCTTCGGACCCATGCGAAGTACTATTGCCGGTGCGCTTAATACCTTAAATATAAAAGTAAGTGAGCAAAGCAGAGAAAGCAGTAAGGAGATTGTAAGAAGAGTGGGTGAAGAGGGTTTCGTTCTTCTGAAGAATAACGGAGTTTTACCTTTAAACACCGATGAAAAAGATATTAATGTTTTTGGCTGGGCATCAATTTCTCCTGTATACGGCGGAACGGGTTCAGGATCTTCCGATACCGCAAATAATGTAAATATTCTTGATTCCTTGGCAAATGCAGGCTTTAATACCAATCCGGAGCTTACTAAAATGTATAGGGAATATAAGAGCGGTAGGGTGAGTCCGGGACTTTCTATGAATGAACAAAACTGGGATTTACCGGAGCCTACGGTACAGTATTATACAGATACTTTAATTGATAATGCAAAGAGATTTTCGAATACGGCTATTATAGTTTTGGGTCGCTCAGGCGGAGAAGGGGCGGATCTTCCTATGGATATGAGAGCTATAATAGACAATACCTACAACATAGCCGATAAGGTTTCGATAAAGCCTCAAAACTACGGATATTTCGGAGGTAAATACGAAAATAACGGAGATACTCCCGATTTTGAGAACGGAGAGTCTTATTTGGAGCTTTCAAGATCCGAAAAAGATATGATTAAAAAAGTAACGGATAATTTCAGCAATGTTATAGTTGTCATAAATGCAAATAATCCCATGGAACTTTCATGGGTAGATGAATATAGTAACATAGGAGCGGTTATATATGCTCCGGGAGCCGGAGTTACGGGCTTTGAAGCCTTGGGCAAAATTATAAACGGAAGTATAAATCCTTCGGGAAAGACGGTTGATACTTTTGTAAAGGATTTATTTAAGACACCTTATATCAATAACATAGGCTCGCATATTTTTACAAATGTTGAGGAGCTAAATAAAGAAATAGCTCAAAAAGACGACTCTTCAAACGGTGTTATGTCTTTTGTGAACTATGTTGAAGGTATTTATGTGGGTTATAAATTCTATGAAACCGCTCATGATGTCGGTTTTATAAAGTATAATGAACATGTGCAATATCCTTTCGGTTATGGTTTGTCATATACAACATTTGAAAAGAAAATAGAAAGCTTTGTTGATAACGGAGATAACCTAATGCTCGAAGTTTCCGTAACAAATACCGGAGAAAGAGCCGGGAAAGATGTGGTGGAGCTTTACTATACACCGCCTTATACTAACGGCGGTATAGAAAAAGCGAGTGTAAATCTCATAGGCTTTGAAAAGACAAAAGAGCTTGCTCCGGGAGAAAATATAAGCTTGAGTTTTCTTTTAAATAAGGAGGATATGGCTTCCTATGATTCTGCAGGCAAGAAGATTCCGGGGGGCGGATATATTCTTGAAGCGGGAGAATACGAAATTTCTTTGAGAAATGATTCGCATAGTCCTGTAGATGCTCAAAGATTCAGTGTTCCTCAGGATATATTATATACACAAGAGTCAAGAAGGAGTGATAAAGCCTTTGTAAGCAATAAGTTTGAGACTTATGCACGAGGAAAATTCACAGAGCTTTCACGTGCAAACAAATTTGCAAACTACGAGGCGGCAACCGCAAGGCCGACGGAAGGCGATTATATGATGGATGATGCAACAAAAGAAGCCGTTAAGGAGCAAAGTGTAGCTTATTATAATCCTGAAAAGAATACAAACCCTTCCGATACTATGCCTACTCAAGGGGCAAAAAACGGTTTAAAGCTTTATGATATGGTAAGTGCGGACTATGATGATGAAAGATGGGAAAAATTGATTGACCAAATGACTTTTGAGGAGATGAGCACTCTTGTAAACATAGGAGGCTGGCAGACTGCCGAAATAAAGTCTATAGGGAAGGTTGCTACTATGGATGCCGACGGTCCCGCAGGTCTTAACAATTTTATCACAAAAGTTTACGGTACATCTTATCCGGCGGAGATTTTGATGGCTCAAACATGGAACAGAGGACTTATGCAGGATATTGGTGAAGGCATAAGTAGGGAGTTTTCTGATGTCAATTATTACGGATGGTACGGACCTGCCGTCAATACTCATAGATCGGCCTTTGCCGGCAGAAATTTTGAATATTTCAGTGAGGACGGCTTTTTGTCAGGGCAGCTTGCCGCAGCGGAGATGAACGGAGCGGCGGATAACAGAGTATATCCGTATATCAAGCATTTTGCTTTAAACGACCAGGAAACAAACAGATGTGCATTCTTACTTACCTATGCATCCGAGCAGGCTATAAGAGAAACTTACCTTAAACCCTTTGAGCTCGCAATAAAATCTTATAAAGGAAGAGCTCAGGCGGTAATGTCAAGCTTTAATTTTATAGGAACGATTTCAAGTTCTTCAAACTCCAATCTTTTAAATGATGTACTAAGAGATGAATGGGGCTTTAAGGGAATGGTTATTACGGATTATGACGGTTCGTACGGATATATGATAAGTGATAAGTCTATAAAAAACGGAAATGACCTTATGCTTGGCTTTGCATTGGCGGATTCAAATAAATTAACGGATACAAGTGCAACTACAACAATAGCGCTTAGAAAAGCAAGCAAGAATATACTTTATACGGTTGTAAACTCCGGTGTTTACGAAAACGGAGATCCAAGCGGAAGACCTGATGGAATGACAAAATTTTATCGCAATATTAATATTGCCTCAGCCGTACTTTTAATATTGAGTGAGTTTTTTGTAATAAGAGCATATATAAGAAGACGAAGGGAACTTTATTAAAAAACAGGATATTTGCCCCGAAAACTTTCAGGTTTAGGGGCATTTTATATTTATTAATATGTAGTTGACCGATATAAAAGGTATCGGTTACAATATACGCAGAAATGCCGATTTACAAACGTTTTTTCAAGTCCTTAAAAGTGAAGAAAAAACTTTTTAAAAAAAAATATCAAAAATTTGCAATAGCTTGCAATAAAATGATATTCTCATGCATTAATATAGTGAAAGGATGAATTAGAGATGCTTAATTTTGTGGCTGTCTTGGAAGCGGGTCAAAAAATTTCGTCGACGGTGGATGACAAACTTATAAAAGATATCGCAAAGGGAAGTATGGAGGCTTTACATACTTTATATGAAAAAACCAATAGAAGTATTTATGCCTTTGCCCTTTCAATAACAAAAAATACTCATGATGCAGAGGATGTTTTGCAAGAGACTTTTTTGAAAATTTATCATAAAGCAGCAGATTACAGCTCTTACGACAAGCCGATGGCTTGGATTTTTACAATAGCAAGAAATTTTGCACTGATGAAAATCCGTGAAAGAAAAAAAGAAGGCAGTTTGGAGGATGATAATGATGTGCCGGAACAAGATTTTTCTTTCGTAGAGGATGTCGGTGAGCGTATTGTTCTTAAAACCGCAATAAATAAGTTGGAAGAAAGCGAAAGAACTATACTTATGCTTCATGCCGTGACAGGGCTTAAAAATCGAGAAATAGCTGAACTTCTTGATATGTCTATAAATACGGTACTTTCAAAGTACAACAGGACTGTCAGGAAGATGCAAAAATATTTAGAAGAGGAGGGCTTTTAATGAAAAGAGAAGATATTGAAAAGAAGCTCGACGCTGCTGTATCGGGAATGATTCCCGAGGATATGTTTGAAAGAATCTCTCAAAATATTGTTTCTGCCGATGCAGAAAGGACGAGAAAAGTGATGAAAAAGAAGTTTAATATATTTAGTAGAGGTTTTGTAGGTGCGGCGACAGCTGCGTGTATATTGTTTGCAGCGGGAGCTTTCGGAGTTCCGTACTATGGAAACAATTATGTTCCGGATTCACGTGTCGATATAGACGTAAACCCGGGTGTGGAAATTGTAACAAACAAGAAAAACAAGGTTTTGAACGTAGTGTCTACCAACAGGGACGGAGATAAGGTTCTTGACGGAATGGATTTAAAAAACACCGAGCTTAAGGTTGCGGTAAATGCACTCATAGGCTCAATGGTTCAAAACGGGTATATTAGCGATCAGAATACCGGAATATTGGTTACTGTAAGAAATGACAATTTGGATAGAGCCAATAAGGTTAAAGACGAAGTTCTTGATGATATAAATTTTGCTCTTTACAAGAACGACGTACAGGCATCGGTTATGAACCAGACTTTAAACAATACAAACAGCGTGGATAAGTTTGCAAAGGAAAACAATGTATCTGTGGGAAAAGCTGTATTTATACTTAACTTAGTCAGCAAGGACAATACACTAAATGCAAAGGAACTGGCTAAAATGAGAGTAAGTGATATTGCGGATCTGGTTATTAAAAGAGGCATAGATATAAGAGATATAGTGGATTATGACTATGATGACAGCATTTGGGAAAATATTGCGGATGCGATCGATGACATGGATGAAGACGTTATGGAAAGCGGTGTGCGTACTACAGCAGTTGTAAACGGCGGTACAAAGCAAATTACTGCGGAACAGGCAAAACAAATTGCTCTTGCACATGCAAAGGTTGCTCAGAAGGACGTTACTTTTGTTAAGGTTGCTCTTGAGTATGATGACGGAAGACAGGTTTATGATGTAGAGTTCTACAGCGGAAATGTTGAGTATGACTATGAAATAGATGCGGCAAGCGGTTCTATAGTATCAAGCGATTTCGATATTGAAAACTATAACATACCTGTACAGCAGGCGGAGACTGCACCGCAGCCACAGCAAAGTGCGGGCAATGCAAGTGGAGACATAGGTATTGAGAAGGCAAAAGAGATAGCTCTTTCTCATGCAGGCCTTTCACACGGAAGCGTTTCATTTGTTAAGGCTGAGCCTGATTATGATGACGGAATAAAGACCTACGACATAGAGTTCTATAGCGGAAACGTTGAATATGACTACGATATTAATGCGGCAAACGGTGCTATAGTATCAAGCAGCTCCGAAGTTGACGACTAATAGCAGTTCCTAAGTTGACGACTGATACTCTTGACATTTGTCAAAAAAAGAGATATATTTGGAAGTAAGTAAACACTATTTACTAAAAACAAATTTATTTTCAAAAGAGATTTTATGGCAAGGGATAAGACTGTTTCGCATAAGCTGATTGTTAAGAACGCAAAAAAAGAGTTTTTAGAAAAAGGCTTTGAAAAAGCGTCTATGCGAGTTATAGCAAAAAATTCAAATTTGACGGTGGGAGCACTTTACAGACATTTTGATACAAAGGAAGCCATGTTTTCCTATCTTGTCGAACCGGTATTTGAAGAGTTTCGAAAAGATTGTATTAATATGACGGAATTAGCCGTAAAGGCTTTGGAAAACTTCGGAGTAGAAGATTTTCATAAGGATTCCATACGAAGTGATTTCAGACTGCTGGAGTATATTTATAAAAATCTTGATGAATTCAAACTTATGTTTAACTGCTCATCGGGAACTAAATATGAAAATATACGAAGTATGATTATCGACTTTGAGGTTGATATGTCCCGGATTTTTTTAAACAAGCTTAAACAGATAGGTGTTCCCATAAATAAAATTTCTGATGAGCAGATGAGAATCTTTTACTCAATGGCTTTAAACCCTCTTTTCGAGGTCATAGCAAAAGAATACAGCTATGAGGATGCGAAAGCTGTTATAGAGCTGATGGCTCCCGTACTGAACTACGCATGGGAGAAAATGGTTCTGGCTCCTGCTTAAAATAATATAAATAAGCTTTTGGCTGTCACGAAGAAGAAATTTAATTTCCTTTTTTGTGGCAGCCGGTTTGTTTTTAAGAGTTAGTAAACACTAACCGAATGTGTTTACCAAAACACACAAAGGAGGAACGGAGTATGAAGTTTTTAAAGGAACATACGGGTGTAATAATCATATCCGTAGTATCGGCGTGTATAGGAGTGGCGTGCGGAGTTGTTCCGTATTATGCAGTTGCAAGCCTGATTACAAAAATGATAAACAGGGTGACGGATATAGGGGCATATAATTATGATTTTCTTATGATATTTCTGGGCTTTTTATTTGCCGTGGTATTTCATGAAATATCGACATTGACTTCGCATAATCTCGCTTTTGCGGTTATAGAATCAAGAAGAAAAGCCGTAGTGCATAAGCTTGCCGGCTTATCCATGGGAGAAATTGAGGGAAAAAGCAGCGGACAGTGGACACAGTTTGTTACGGAGACTCTTGACAAGCTTGAGAGACCTATTGCGCATGTAATACCCGAGGTCATTGCAAATTTAATTATCCCGCTGGTGCTTATAGTTATAATCTTTACATTGGATGTAAGGCTTGGAATAGCCAACTTGTTGTCTGTACCTTTCGGTATGCTTTTTCTCGTTTTAATGCTCTCAGGCTACAGTGAAAAGTCCAAAAGATATCAGGAGGCATCCAAAAGAATGCATACCGATATAGTTGAGTATGTAAAAGGAATAAATATAATAAAAGCTTTCAACAAGTCGGCATCGTCATACGGGAAATACAGAGAATCTGTTGAAAATAATAAATCGGCAATGCTTGACTGGTACTTAAGTGTCTGCTTTGCCATAACTGCAGCACAGGAGGTGTTTCCCTCATCCCTTCTTTTTGTGGTTCCGACAGTTCTATATCTTTATATGAAAGGCGATATAGGAGTAAATACTGCGGTAATGGCGATTTTACTTTCATACGCCTGCTATAAGCCTTTGATAAAGGCAATGAGCCACATGGATATAATGGCAAATATAGGAGTTATATTGGATGAAATTAAGAGTGTAAGCGATTTAAAAGAACTTGAAAGGGGAAAGACGAGGCAAAAAATTGATTCCTATGATGTAAACTTTGAAAATGTTTGTTTTTCATATAATGATGAAAAAAAATTATTTGAGAATTTATCATTTACCGCGAAAGAAGGTGAATTGACAGCTATCGTAGGATACTCCGGAGGAGGAAAGTCGAGTATTGCAAAATTGATTGCAGGCTTTTGGAATACAAAAGGCGGTACGATTAAAATAGGGAATACGGATTTGAAGGATATACCTATAGAGCAGAATATGGAGCTCGTGACCTATGTTTCACAGGAAAACTATTTGTTTAAAAAAAGTATTCTTGAAAATATGAGATTTGCGAAGGCTGATGCAAGCCTTGAAGAGGTAAAGGAAGCTTGTAAGAAGGCAAGCTGCCATGATTTCATAATGTCTCTTCCGGAGAAATATGACACTCTTGTAGGAGATTCCGGAGGAAGCCTTTCGGGGGGAGAAAGACAAAGAATAACTATAGCCAGAGCACTTCTAAAAAACAGCCCTATAGTACTTCTTGATGAAGCGACGGCTTATTCCGATCCGGACAATGAGGCGGAGATACAAAAGTCCATAAACGCTCTGATTAAAGAAAAGACCGTAATAATGATAGCTCACAGGCTGTCCACCATTGTGAATGCGGATAAGATAATTGTTATTGACAAGGGAAATATAGAGGCTATAGGAAAACACGGAGAGCTTCTTGAAAAAAGCAAAATTTATAAAGAAATGTGGGAAGCGCACATAGGCGCAAATATTGAAACGGAGGCGATATAAATGAGAAAATTGATTGCCAAGCTGTATACTGTTGCGGGTACTTATTCAAAAAAAGTCACTGATATGCTTATATTTGAAACCTTTAAAAGTATTTTTGAAGGAGGATCTCTGGGCGGAATTTTACTTCTGTTTATAAGAATTTGCGAAAATATTTTTGAAGGCAGAGTTTTGACAATGCTTGATGTATATGCGGTATTCGGTATTATATTTGCCTGCCTTGCAGGAAAAATAATTTTTGCCTATTTGGCGGATATGAATAAAAACATAGCTTCCTACAGCATAGGTGCCGAAAACAGGCTCATCATAGGGGACAGGCTTAAAAAAGTAAATATGGGGTATTTTGCCGGTAAGCGAACGGGAAATATTTCAGGTGGGCTTTCAAGTGTAGTTACCGATTTGGAAACGGCGGGATTCTCTATAATAGACTTGCTTTTGGTAGGAACCGTTCAAACCGTTATAATGGCTTTATTTGTATTTCCTTTTGACTTTTTAACGGGACTTATAATTCTTGTGACTGTTGCCATAGGAACTCTTGTAAATAATCTTGTCCAAAAAAGGCTGGACAGTTTTACCAAGCTGTTGTCGGGAATAAAGCTTAATATGAACGCTTATGTACTCGAATATGTGAACGGAATAAGTGTACTTAAAGCTTTCGGAAAAAATAAGGAAGTAATGTCCGAGCTTGAGACTGCAATCAGCGATACAAGAAAAGGTTTTTTAAATGTGGAAAAAGTTATAGCGCCTGTTCAGTTTGCTTATGTACTGATTTTTAAGCTTGGAACCTGTGTTATTATAGGAGTATCACTTCTAAGATTTTTGAACGGACAGCTTGAAATACAGAAAGCCATAGTTCTTATAATATCATCATTTATAGTTTTTAACGGTTACGAAATGGTCGGAAGTATGCAAAATATTAAGGGTGTTGCCATTCAAAACCTTGATACTCTTATAAAACTCAGGGACTTGCCTGTGATAAGCGAGGGAAAAGAAAAAATACTTAAAAATTCCGATATAAACATAAATAATATAAGCTTTGCGTATGATGAGAAAGAACTTTTCAAGGATATGAGTTTACAAATAAATGAGGGAGAAACAACAGCAATAGTAGGTTTTTCAGGAAGCGGAAAGACAAGTCTTTGTAATTTGATTTCAAGATTTTGGGATGTAAATAAAGGCGCTATATACGTAGGAGATAAAGATGTAAGAGATTACAGCTATGATGCATTTTTATCAAATTTCAGTTTTGTGTTTCAGGACGTGTATTTATTTGACGATACTATAAAAAATAATATTAAATTCGGAAAACCGGATGCAAGTGACGATGAAGTAAAAGAGGTTGCAAAGCTTGCAAGATGCCATGACTTTATAAGCTCTCTTAAGGACGGTTATGATACTGTACTTCAGGAGGGAGGCTCAAATCTTTCGGGAGGAGAAAGACAAAGAATATCTATAGCAAGAGCGATGCTAAAGCCGAGTAAAATAGTAATACTCGATGAGGCCACATCAAGCGTAGATCCGGAGAACGAAAAACAGCTTTTAATCGCTCTTAAAAATCTGCTTAAGGGTAAAACCGTTATAGTTATAGCTCATAAACTTAATACCGTAAAAGATGCCGATAAAATAATAGTTCTTGATAACGGAAAAGTCGAAAGTATTGGAAAACATGAAGAATTGCTTAAAAATTCTCCTATTTACAAGAAATTTATTGCTCACAGAGAAAGTGCTTCGGCATGGGAGGCGGGTTTAAATACATAAGTGAGGTATACCTAACTTTATGCTTGCAAGATAGACTGTAAAGGAGTAGAATTATAGAGAAAATACTTTAAGAAAGTTGAGGGAAATATGAGAAAAGATATAGATTTGAGCTTATGTGAAAAAAGCTACGATTCGAAAAAATACAGGGTCTTGCAAAATGCCGTTAAAAAAGTAGGTGTTGATGAGGCAACCTTTAACGGAGACCTTATAAATAAGACAAGCTTTGTTTTCTCGGAAAATATAGAAACGGGAGATGTAACAAATCAAAAGCAAAGCGGAAGATGTTGGATATTCGCTTCGCAAAATTTTCTGAGACATAAGATAGAAAAAAATTTAAATATAAAAAATTTCGAATTGTCTCAGGGATACTTGTTCTTTTTTGATAAGCTTGAAAAAGCAAATTATTTTTTGCAAGCTATAATAGATACTGCAGACAGAGGGCTTGACGACAGACTGGTGCGTTTTCTTTTGCAAACACCGCAGCAGGACGGCGGTCAGTGGGATATGATAGTAGCCGTTATAAAAAAATACGGAATACTTCCGAAAAAGCTTATGCCGGATACCTTCCACATGGAAAATTCAAGAATGTTAAATGATCTTTTGAATAAAAAGCTTCGTATTTTTGCAAAAGAGCTTCGTGATTTACACGCTCGGGGTAAGAGTGAGAATGAGCTTATTTCTGTTAAGAATAAACAGGTGGAAGAAGTATATACCTTTCTGTGTGTAATGTTGGGTACTCCGCTTAAGCACTTCGACTTCGAATATTATGATAAGGATGACAATTTCCACAGAGATTTGGGATTAAGCCCGCAAAGCTTTTATGAAAAATATATAGGCACGGACTTGGAGGACTATATAAGCATTATAAATGCACCTACTAAGGACAAGCCTTATAACCGCAGCTTTACGGTTGAGTATTTGGGAAATGTAATAGGTGCAAAGGCTGTAAAATACCTTAATCTTAAAATGGATGAGTTTAAAGCTTTGGCTATACGACAGCTTAAGGATAAGGAAACTGTTTGGTTCGGCTGTGATGTAGGAAAGTTTTTAAGCAGAAAAACCGGAGTTTTGGCCATGAACGGTTTTGAATATGAGGAAAGCTTTGATATGAAATTCATTCAAAGCAAAGAGGACAGTCTTGATTACGGTGAAAGTCTTATGACTCATGCGATGCTTCTTACAGGGGTAAACCTTGACGAGAACGGTAAAGCGAACAGGTGGAAAATAGAAAATTCATGGGGGGAAGACGGAGACGGCAAAGGCTATCTTGTTATGACGGATGAGTGGATGGATCAATACACCTATCAAATAGTTATAAATAAAAAGTATCTCTCTCATGAGCAGCTTAAAGCTTTTCAAGCAGAGCCTATAGTGTTAAAACCGTGGGATCCTATGGGTTCCTTGGCATGGTGTAAATAATACGGGCACGGAGTTTTAAGATGAATTATGACGGACTTATTGTCGGAGCGGCAACATTTTTACTGATAGGCGTTTTCCATGTTATTGTGGTTAAAACGGAATATTATTTTTCTAAAAAGGTTTGGTATATATTTTTGATTTTTGGTCTTATACTCTTGACTTCTTCTCTTTTTATAAAAAATAATAATCTGAGTATAATTTTTGCTGTAACCGGTATATGCTTCTTGTGGAGTATAAAAGAGTTGTTTGAACAGGAAGAGCGTGTCAAAAAGGGTTGGTTTCCCAAAAGAAAAAATAGTAAAAATGACAATAAAGCGTAATGAAATTGTAAACTATTGAAACTGTTTTTCAGCTTGAATAAAGATAATAGTTATACTATAATCTACTGGAATAAAAACAGAGTTTACAGGGAGGATTTGTTATGTTTACAAAAAAGAACATCTTGATGTATGTTTTACTTTCTATAGTTACATGCGGAATATGGAGCATAGTTTGGCTGATTCAGCTCGTAGATGATGTAAATATGATTTCGGGAAAAAAGGACGGAACAAGCGGTATTTTGGTATTTGTGTTCTCCATTCTTACATGTGGAATCTATGCGTGGTACTGGATGTACAAGGCGGGAGAAGCCGTTGATATTTGGAAGAGTTCAAAAGGTTTGCCGTTTGGTAACAAGGGTATTGTTTACCTTCTTCTTTCGGTATTCGGATTGATGATCGTAGCTATGGCGCTTTTGCAGTCGGATCTTAATGAAATTGCAGATGCAAACATTATATAGGACCTTAGAAAAATATATGAAAGTTTAAAATGTCGGTACAGTATTGTACCGACATTTTTGTATATAAAAAAGAACTGTAAATTTACTCAAGCTTATGGTATACTTTTAATATCCGCTAGGGGTGCTACGGCTGAGAGGTATAAACCGACCCTTACAACTTGCCCTGCATAATTGCAGCGAAAGGAAGCGTTTTACGGCTATTTACACCTACACGGATATAAAATTTCGGAGGTGTTTTTTTATGAATAAAAATGGTTTATTTACAACAAAGAAGCTCGTTGTGAGCGCGGCTTGCATAGCTTTGGCTTCTGTATTATCTTTTGTTAAGATTTACAGATTCCCTTTCGGAGGCTCGGTAACGGCTTTTTCCATGCTTTTTGTTTGTATTCCGGGGATTATGTACGGCTTGCCTGTGGGCTTGTTTTCAGGTCTTGTTTACGGACTTATACAGCTTAGCATAGACCCTTATATTGTGAGTCCCATACAGTTTATTGTGGATTATTTGCTCGCTTTCTCAAGCCTCGGTTTGGCGGGGATATTTTATAAAAATAAGGAATCCTTTAGTTTGGGCTATATAACGGGAGTTTTGGGAAGATATGTATTTGCCGTCATATCGGGCTATGCTTTTTTTGCGGAATACGCATGGGAAGGCTGGGCGGCTCTTCCGTATTCTCTGTGCTATAATGGAGCCTATATTTTCACGGAAGCCGTGATAACCCTGCTGATTATAAATATACCGGCTCTTAAAAAGGCTCTGAATAATTTAAAACTGCAAGCTTAGAATAAAAATTTTAAAAATATAATATGTTTTCGGCACATACATTGTCAAAAGCATATTATATTTTTTTGACTTTTCGTTAAAGTAATCATATATACATACTTAAAAATATTTGATATAATAAAACTCAAACTTATTTTTGATAAATAAAAAGGAGAATGCCTTGAGTATTATAGAAAGCATTATAGATATTCCCGTAGAGCATGAGAGAAACGTTTGCGGGCAGTTGGACACATATTTAAAAAAAATCGAAAGAACCTTAAAGGTTACTATTATTGAAAGGGACGGAGAGATTAAGCTCATAGGACCTGAGGGCAGTATAGCAAAAGCAAAGTCGATCTTTACAACCCTTGTCGAACTTTCAAAAAGAGGTAATCAAATCACCGAGCAAAATGTTGATTACGCCATTTCTCTTTCTTTTTCGGAGGGAGAGGACAAGCTTCTCGAAATAGATAAAGACGTGATTGCAAAGACTGTTTTAGGAAAGCCGATAAAGCCTAAAACCTTAGGACAAAAGCAGTATGTGGATCTCATCAGAAAGAAAATGATAGTATTCGGTGTGGGACCTGCGGGTACCGGAAAGACCTATCTTGCCATGGCTATGGCTATTCAGGCGTTTAAGGACGGGGATGTCAGCCGTATAATTTTGACAAGACCGGCTATTGAAGCGGGTGAAAAGCTCGGATTTTTGCCGGGAGATCTTCAAAGCAAGATAGACCCTTATTTAAGACCTCTTTATGATGCCTTATATCAGATAATGGGACCGGAGACTTATATGCATAATGCGGAAAAGGGACTTATAGAAGTTGCGCCTCTGGCATACATGAGGGGAAGAACCTTGGATAATGCGTTTATTATTCTTGATGAAGCACAAAATACCACACCTGCACAGATGAAAATGTTTTTAACACGTATAGGTTTCGGCTCCAAGGTGATTGTAACCGGTGACAGAACTCAAAAGGATTTGCCGGCGGGACAGACTTCGGGACTTGATGTCGCTTTAAAGGTGTTAAAGGACTTAGACGATATAGGTATTTGTGCTCTAAGTAATCAAGACGTTGTAAGACATCCTCTTGTACAAAAAATAGTTGATGCCTATGACAAGTTTGAGAAAAAAGGGAGCGGGAGAAAGAAATAATCCCCGAAGTTAAGGTATGACAGTTTATATTAGTTATGAAGCGGATTTGAAGCTGCATATTCCATATAAAAAAATAATCAATGATTGTATAAATCTGTGTCTTGACTACGAGAAGGTTCCGTATGAGTGCGAGCTGAGCGTGAGCATTGTGGACGAGGACAGGATACATGAAGTGAATAAGGAATTCAGAGGAATGGATAAGGCTACGGATGTTTTATCATTTCCTCTAAATGACTATAATAAAGCGGCGGATTTCGATGATTTTGACGAAAATGCCGCAAGCTTTAATTTTGATACGGGAGAGCTTATGCTGGGTGATATAATAATATCGGCAGCTCATGTCATAAAGCAGGCGGATGAATACGGGCACACGAGAAAAAGAGAGCTTGCTTTTTTGACTATACACAGTGTTCTGCATCTTCTGGGCTATGATCACATGAAAGAAAAAGACGAAAAGCTTATGTTTTCAAAGCAGGATGCAATATTGGCTTTGGGAGGATACAAAAGATGAGAAAAGTTAAATTCATTATATGCCTTCTTGTACTTTCGGCTCTTTGTGCCTGTTCAAAAAAGAGTGAGGATATTACAAGCGAGGCTGAAGAAGCCCCGTCCATACATATTGAATCTCCTACGAAGTCTTCGGAGGAAGAAAGTCTACTTGCTGAAGAGGGTAAAGAAAAGGAAGACCTTGCCAAAGGAGAACGACTTAAAAAAGACGGAAAGATCGAATCATTTTTAAGCGGAAATATGGTAGACGAAGCCATAGGAAACAGAAGACCTCTTGCAATAATGATAAGTAACGACAAAGAAGCAAGACCGCAGTACGGACTTTTGTCGGCGGATATAGTTTATGAAGCCCCTGTTGAAGGAGAGATGAACAGATACATGGCTTTGATAGAGGATTATGATAAGTTGGAGAAGATAGGAAGTGTAAGAAGTGCAAGAACCTACTATACATATTTCGCAAAAGAGTGGGACGCCGTCTTGGTGCATTTCGGTCAGTCTACTTTTACTTTACCTTATCTTAAAAATCTTGACACTATAAACGGTGTAAATAAGGGGAATTCCTATTTTTATCGTACCAAAGACAAAAAGAAGCCGCACAATGCTTATACAAGCGGAGAACTTGTAAATAAAGCGAGAGCGGATTTTTCGTACAGAGAAAATTACGAAGAAGATTACAAGGGTAATTTTAAGTTTGCCCAAGGAGAGGAAAATCTGCCGGAGGGGAAAGCTGCCGAAAAGGTTACACCCGGTTATTCGTACAATAAACCTTATTTTGTGTATAACAGTACGGATAAATTGTATTACCGCTTTCAATACGGGGCCAAACATGAGAGTGAAGGAGCGCAGATAGCTGTAGATAACATTATACTAAGCTATAACAGAATTACATATTATGCAACCACGCAATATAAAGATATTGCCTTACATGAAGAAAATCCGGGTTATTTTATAACCAGAGGTAAGTTTATACCTATAAAGATTCTTAAAAACAGTGAGTTCAAAACTACACATTATTACGATATGTCAGGTAATGAAATAAACTTCAACAGAGGTAAAACATGGATATGCATAATAGATAAGAAAAACTTTGACAAAACGGAGATTTCGGATATTGATGGAAACAAAACAAACGCCGAGGAATAGAAAAGGCAACTTTCTTGTTCAGGGCTCTATATTGGCAACAGCGGGCATACTTGTAAGGATAATAGGTCTTGTATACAGAATACCGCTTGCAAGGATATTGGACAATGAAGGTTTGGGCTATTATTCTCAGGCTTTTAATGTATATTCTATTATTTTACTTTTATCTTCATACAGCTTACCCTTAGCGGTATCAAAAATGATTTCTGCAAGGCTTGCAAAGAAACAGTATGCAAATGCCGCATCTATTTTGAGGGTTGCGCTCATATATGCTACCGCAGTAGGGGCGGCGGGCTTTATACTGGTATGGTTTTTTGCGGATGCTTTAGCTCTTTTTGTATTTAAAATGCACCCGGCATCCTATGCCTTAAGGGCACTGGCACCTACTATTTGGGTTATGGCATATCTTGGAGTATTCAGGGGATATTATCAAGGTCACTCAACTATGATACCTACGGCTATATCACAGATAGTTGAGCAGATAGTAAATGCGGGAGTCAGCATAGGTGCCGCAAAATACCTGAGCGAGGTGGCTATAAAGCGTTCCGAAACTCTTTCGACGGTTCACGCTTACGGTGCGGCGGGAGGAACGATAGGTACCGGAGCCGGAGCCGCATTTGCACTTATAAGCTTACTTATACTTTTTGTATTGGGTGCGGAATTTAGAAATAAAAAAATCAAAGAAGATATAACGAATAGGAGAGAAGGCTACCTAAGAATAACCGCAATCTTATTTTATACGGTTATACCTGTGATTGCGAGTACGGCTATTTATAATATAAACAGTATAATTGACAGTGCCATATTCGGTCACAGTCTTTCAAGATTTATGGAAGAAAAGATAATTGCGGGACAGTACGGAATTTATACAAACAAATATCTTATACTTATTAATGTTCCCATAGCAATCGCAAATTCCCTGTCAAGTTCGCTGATACCGGAATTAAGCAGGGCGGGAGCGGACGGCAACAGAGCAAAAGTAAACTCTACCATAGCTTTGGCAACGAGATTTGCCATGCTTGTTAGTATGCCTGCCGCGGTAGGACTTACCATACTTGCGGAACCTATAATCAGTCTGTTGTTCGGATTTGATGCCACGGCTATAACCTTGCTTCAGGTGGGCTCCGTTGCGGTTGTGCTTTATTCTTTGTCTACGGTCAGCAACGCTATTTTACAAGGTACGAACAATATGAGCGTTCCGGTTAAAAATGCGGCAGTTTCGCTTATTATACATACAGCTATTTTGCTTTTGTTTTTAAATGTTTTCAGGTTGGATGTTTACGGTCTGGTTTTTGCAAATATTCTATTTGCCGCTTTAATGTGCTTTTTTAATGCTATGGAGATCAAACTCAGATTGTATTACAGGCAGGAGATTTTCAGAACCTATATTATGCCGTTTATATGTTCATTCATAATGGGAATAATAGTGTTTATTATCTATGCTTTATGCGATAAGCTTTTCGGAAAAAATATTATCAATGCCGTAGTACCTATGTTTGCGGCTCTTGTGAGTTATCCTGTACTTCTTATTCTCACAAGAACGCTGAAAAAAGAAGAACTTTTACTTATGCCTAAGGGAAGAAAAATAGTAAGAATTCTTGAAATGGTAAGGCTGGTGTAATAATGAATTTATTGATTGTTGGTGCGGGTGCTTCGGGAATGTCCCTTGGAATTATGGCTGCAAGAAACGGAATAAATGTAAGTATAGTTGAGCATAATAAAGAGCTCGGTAAGAAAATATTATCTACCGGAAACGGCAGATGTAATTTTACCAACAGCTGTCAAAGCCTTGAAAAATACTACGGGAACGAAAGAGCCTTTGATATAATAAATAAGTTTTCGTATGAGGATACACTGCACTTTTTTGAAAGTATGGGGATTTTTGCTCTTGACAGAGAGGGCTATATATATCCCAATTCGGAACAGGCAAGTCAGGTAAGAGAAGCTTTTGCTTTGGAGCTTGAGCGTTTGGGGGTTGTTTTGCATACGGATGCCGAGCTTAGAGATATAAAAAGTAATATGGACAAAAATACATACACCGCTATATTGTCAAATTCTTTGAGGCTTGAGTTTGATAATATAGCTTTTGCCTGTGGTTCCAAAGCTTTTCCCAAATCCGGAAGTGACGGCAGTATTCTCGCTCTTCTCAATAAGTTAAGCATAAAATATAATGAGTTTTTGCCGGCTCTTTGCCCGCTTTATTGCAGCGAAAAAAGCTTTTTCAAGCTTGCATCCGGAGTTAGAGTTATGGCTAAGGTACAGCTTTTTACAGAGAGGAAAAAACTTTTGGAGGATTACGGACAGCTTCAGATAACTGATTACGGCTTATCGGGTATACCCGTTTTTCAGCTTTCTTCTAAAGTAAGCAGAGCCTTACATAAAAATGAGAAAGTTGAAATTTTTGTTGATTTTTTACCTGAAATAAAAGATAAATATGCCTTATTAAAATCAAGACTCACACTTTTAAATCTTAAGCTTGCAAAACATTTGGGACTGGGCTTGTTGCCGGATAAGTTGTTTTTTGCACTTTTAAAGAGAGGCGGGATAAGAGAGAATAAGGCACTTTGTGATTTTAACAATAAGGATATTGAGGTACTTGCCGCTTTGACGGAAAATTCAAAATTTACGGTTGAAAAAACGGCTGATTATGACAAAGCACAGGTTTGTACGGGAGGAGTGCCTCTTTCCGACTTGAGTGAAAATCTTGAACATAAGGAGAAAAAATCAATATTTTTTGTAGGAGAAATTATAGATGCGGATGCTATGTGCGGCGGATATAATCTGCAGTGGGCATGGTCCACTTCCGCTTGTGCGGCAAGAGCCTTAAAGGAGAAAAACAAAAGATATAATGCTTAGGATAAACAATTTGAGTATAAGTATTTTACACAGTCAAAGTGATTTGACAAAAAAAATAGCTCATACCTTAAAAATAAAAGAAGAAGATATAAAAGCATATAAAATTCGCAGACAATCCCTTGATGCAAGGAAAAAACAGGATATATTATACTCATATAATATTGATGTGGAACTTGAAAATGAGGATAAGGTACTTAAAAAGAATGCCTCAAACAAACAGATACAGAAAGCCGCGGATGTCATATATTCCATAAAAGTGTCGGGAGATGAGTTTTTGGAAGAAAGACCGGTGGTTGTGGGCTTCGGACCCGCAGGTATTTTTGCAGCCTTGGCTTTAGCTAAAGCGGGCTTTAAGCCTCTTGTCATAGAAAGGGGCGAGGATGTGGACAACAGAAGCATAAGCGTTGAAAGGTTTTGGAAAACCGGCATACTTAACGAGGAATCCAATGTAAGCTTCGGAGAAGGAGGAGCGGGGACTTTTTCGGACGGTAAGCTCAATACTATGGTAAAGGATACAAGCGGAAGAAATACCTTTGTTCTTGAAACCTTTGTAAAGCACGGAGCGGATGAGAGAATTTTATATGATTACAAGCCGCATATAGGTACTGACAAACTTAAAGAGGTTGTAAAAAGCATAAGAGAGGAAATCATTGCTTTAGGCGGTGAAATCAGATTTAATACCTGCATGAAAAGTATCGTTTTCAATGAAGCGGGGCTTTGCGGTATTGAGCTTAGAAACGGAGAACTTATTAAGACCGGACTTGCCGTACTTGCATGCGGACACAGCGCGAGAGACGTCTTTACAATGCTTAAAGAGAAAAATGTACACATGGAAGCCAAAAACTTTGCGGTGGGCTTGAGAATGATACATTCTCAGGAAATGATAGATAAAGCCCAGTACGGAGAAAAGTATTTCAAACAGCTTTCTCCGGCTCCGTATAAGCTTACTTATACCACAAAATCGGGGCGGGGAGTGTACTCATTTTGTATGTGTCCGGGGGGTTATGTGGTAAATGCCTCAAATTATGAGAATAAGCTTGCGGTAAACGGAATGTCGTACAATGACAGATCAAGCACTACAGCCAATTCGGCTATCATTGTTACGGTGAATATGGATGATTTCCAAAAAGAAACCGGTACAAATGATATTTTGGCAGGAGTGGCTTTTCAGGAAAAGCTTGAAAAACTTGCATATGAAGCCGGACAGGCTAAGATACCGGTGCAGCTTTATAGGGATTTTGTAAAGGGCAAGATTTCCGAAGGCTTCGGCGAGGTTGAAGCTAATATTAAAGGAGAGCATACTTTTACCGACATAAACGAGATATTGCCGGAATATATAACAGATGCCATAAAAGAGGCGATTCCCGAGTTTGATAAAAAAATAAAGGGTTTTGCCTGCGATGATGCCATACTTTTGGCTGTTGAAAGCAGAACATCCTCTCCGGTACGGATTAAAAGAGATGAAGAGCTCCGGTCTCATATAAAGGGGCTATATCCTTGCGGAGAAGGTGCCGGCTATGCCGGAGGTATTACAAGTGCGGCAATGGACGGGCTTAAGGTGGCGGAAGCTATATGCAAAAAGTATAAAAACAGACCTTAAAAGAAAGGAAAAATATGAGTGTAAATATAGAAAGAATAAATGAGCTTGCAAGGAAAGCAAAAACCGAGGGGCTAAGTGAAGAAGAGAAAAAAGAGCAGGATAAGCTCAGGAAGGAATATATAAAAGGCATTCGTGAGAGCTTAAGAGCGAATCTGAACAGTATATCCATAGTTGAAAAGGACGGAAGTATTACGGATTTAGGAAAGAAATTCGGCGGGGTGGTAAATGAAGAAAGCTGATCTTAGAAAGGAGCTTATAAAAACGAGAGAAGCTTTGACAAAAGAGGAGCTTATTGAAAAAAGCGGTATTTGTGTTAAAAAACTTGAAAAGCTTTTTCACGAGTATCTTGGAAAATATAAAAATAATATCTTAAAAGTTTGTGCCTATTACCCATTAAATAACGAAATAGATTTGAGAGAGTTTTATGTAAAGCTGCTTAAGAAAGAATATGACACAAAAGAACTAGAACTTAAGCTCTTATTTCCGAGAGTTGATAAAAAGAAAATGAATTTTTATATTGTAAATTCGTTTGATGAACTGGAAAAAGGTAATTTTAACGTTATGGAGCCGAAGAAATTCTGTACCGAAGTTCCCGATATAGACAATGCCTTTGTTATAACTCCCTGTGTAGGTATACATAAGGACAAGGTTCGAATGGGCTACGGGGGAGGCTACTACGACAGATATTTTGCCGATAAAAAAAATAACTATCTCTTGGGTGTTTCACATGATTTTGCGAAAGAGCTGGATTTTGAGTATGAAGCTTATGACATAAAAATGGACAGCATTATTTAAAATAATGGAAAGTAGGAGGATTTATAATGTTTGCGACACTGATGAAGTATATTAAACAGTATAAAAAGGATTCCTTATTAACCGTATTTTTTACCGTGGGTGAGGTTGCCTTTGAAACCTTTATTCCCATAGTGATGGCGATGATGATAGACAGGGGAATCAATAATTCCGATATGAAAGCGGTATATACTTACGGAGCTCTTATGGTGCTTATGTGTGTATTAGGGCTTGCTTTCGGCATATACTCGGGGAAATTTGCCGCAAGTGCAAGCAGCGGTTTTGCCGCAAACTTACGTGAGGGAATGTTTTCACATATTCAAGGCTTTTCGTTCTCAAATATAGATAAATTTTCTACAGCGGGTTTGGTTACAAGGCTTACAACGGATGTGACCAATGTACAAAATTCATATCAAATGGTTATACGACTTCTTATGAGAGCCCCTGCAACATTGATATTTTCTATGGTTATGACCATAATAATAAGTCCGTCTTTGTCACTCATTTTTCTTTTTGCCACAATTTTTCTCGCTACCATAATGGCTTATATAATAAAAGTAGGACTGAAAACCTTTACACTTGTTTTTGATATGTATGATGAGCTCAATGCCGGAGTGCAGGAAAACGTAAGAGGAATCAGAGTCGTGAAGTCCTTTGTTAAGGAAGATTATGAGATAGGAAAGTTTGATAAGGCAATATCAAATCTTTACAAAATGTTTGTAAAAGCGGAGGCGGGAGTTGCCTACTCCAACCCTGTAATGCTTTTTACCGTTTATACTTCCATGCTTGCAATTTCATGGTTCGGTGCTCGCTATATTGTTGTGGGTAAGCTTACAACGGGAGAGCTTACAAGCTTATACACCTACATTATGAATATGATGATGGCGCTTATGATGCTTGCTTTTGTATTTGTAATGATTGTCATAAGTGAAGCAAGTGCAAAGCGTATACATGAGGTGTTCATAGAAGAGCCGGATATTAAAAATATTGAAAACCCTGTCAGAGAAGTAAAGGACGGAAGCATTGAATTTGAAAATGTATGCTTTTCATATAAAAAAGGCAGTAAAAAATATGTTCTGGAAGATATAAGCTTAAACATTAAAAGCGGTGAAACCATAGGAATTATAGGAGGAACGGGAAGCTCAAAATCTTCTCTTATAAATCTTATAAGCAGACTTTATGATGTCAGCGAAGGCAGCGTAAAGGTAGGAGGGCTTGATGTCAGGTCATATGATATAGATGTTTTGCGTAACAGGGTTTCGGTTGTTTTACAAAAAAATGAACTGTTTAGCGGAACCATACTTGAAAACCTTCGTTGGGGTAATAAGGAAGCAAGTCTTGATGAATGTAAAAGAGCCTGTGAAATAGCCTGTGCCGATGAATTTATAGAAAGACTTCCGGATGCTTACGATACCTATATAGAACAGGGCGGAAGTAACGTATCCGGGGGACAAAAGCAGAGACTTTGCATAGCAAGGGCGATTTTAAAAAACCCTAAAATAATAATATTCGACGACTCCACTTCGGCGGTCGATACAGCTACCGATGCAAAAATAAGGAAGGCTCTTAAGAATGATTTGAGAGATACCACAAAGCTTATTATTGCACAAAGAATTTCATCAATAAAAGATGCCGACAGGATTATAGTAATGGATGAAGGAAGGGTTAATGCCTTTGATACACACGAAAATCTGATGGAAAGCAATGAAATTTACAAAACCATAGCAATGGTACAGCTTGAAACTTCGGGAGATTTTGATAAGAAGGAGGGGGAATAGGATGAACCGAAAAAGTAAAAACGGTTTGGGACAGATAATAGCCATAATAATTAAAGATTATTGGTTTTATATGATTTTTGTTATTCTGGGCGTTTTGGGCAATGCATACGCTACAGTCTACGGCTCCACCTTTTTAAAGACTCTGATCGACAGCTACATAGAGCCGCTTATAAGTCAGGAAAATCCGGATTTTACCCCGCTTTTTAAGGCTTTAATTAGACTTGCTTTTATTTACGCTTCGGGAGTTCTCTGCTCATACATGTATACAAGAATAATGGTCAATGTAAGTCAGGGAACCATGAAAAAGATAAGGTATCGCTTATTCGAGCATATGGAAAAGCTGCCCGTACAATATTTTGACACCCATGCTTACGGCGATATAATGTCAATATATACAAACGATACGGACACCCTAAGACAGTTCATAGGTCAGGCTTTTCCTCAGCTTTTAAGTGCCGCCGTGACAATAAGCAGTGTTCTTGTCACAATGTTTGTACTTAATGTTCCCTTGACCTTTTTAAGCCTTTTTCTTACAGCCCTGACCCTTTATACAACGGCAAAGGTTGCAAAGTTTTCAGGGAAATTTTTCGGAGAACAGCAGGAAAATCTCGCAAAGCTTAATGCTTATGTGGAAGAGATGATAAGCGGACAGAAGGTTATAAAAGTATTTACTCATGAGCATGAAGCCATATCAGATTTTAATGAACTCAGTTCAAAGCTTAGGGAGAGCGCAAACAAGGCTACAGGCTATTCCAACATAATCATCCCTATAGTTTTTCAGTTGGGGAATCTGTCTTATATTATTACGGCTTTACTGGGAGCTCTGCTTGCGGTAAGCGGCAGGTTCGGACTCAGCGTAGGGGCGCTTGTGGCTTTTCTTACTTTGGTAAAGAGCTTTAACCAACCTTTTTCACAAATGAGTCAACAGCTTAATTCTGTGATCATGGCAAATGCCGGTGCTGCAAGAATACAGGCTCTTTTAGATGAAAAGCTTGAAGAGGACGAGGGTTATGTGGAGCTTGTCAACGCAAAAGAAGAAAACGGTGTGCTTAGTGAAAGCGAAAAAAGAACCGGTGTCTGGGCATGGAAGCATTTTCATAAGGAAGACGGTACAACCACATATACAAAGCTTGAAGGCGATATCGTTATGGAAAATGTGGATTTCGGATATGTAAAAGATAAGATAGTTCTTCACGATATAAACCTGTATGCAAACAAGGGACAAAAGGTTGCTTTTGTCGGTTCCACAGGTGCCGGAAAAACAACTATAACGAACCTGCTGAACAGATTTTATGATATAAATTCGGGAAAAATCCGTTATGACGGAATAAATATAGATAAAATCAAAAAATCGGATTTAAGAAAAAGCTTGGGCATTGTTTTACAGGATACTCATTTGTTTACCGGAACCATAATAGAAAATATTCGTTACGGAAGAGAAGATGCGAGCGATGAGGACTGTATAGCCGCAGCAAAGCTGGCTAACGCTCACGGCTTTATCGACAGATTTCCGGAAGGCTATAATACGCTTATTTCCGGTGACGGCGGAAAGCTTTCTCAAGGTCAGAGACAGCTTCTTGCTATAGCAAGGGCGGCGGTTGCAAATCCTCCGGTACTTATACTCGATGAAGCGACCTCATCAATAGATACACGTACGGAAGTGCTTGTTCAAAGAGGTATGGATTCTCTTATGAAAGGACGTACAAGTTTTGTAATAGCCCACAGACTTTCTACAATTAAAAACGCCGATTGCATCATGGTTCTTGAGCAGGGACGTATAATAGAAAGAGGAAGCCACGAAGAGCTTTTGGCTGCAAAAGGAAAGTACCACAGCTTATATACGGGAAACAAACTGGGAGAGTAATATCTAAATATTTTCTAAATTGAAAATTTTCGGTGTAAAAATTTTTTTTGTATGATATAATTGTCTCGAAATAAGGCATTGTTTCAGATGCCTGTACTATTACATAAAGATAAGGAATTTATTATGGATATAAAAAGGGTTTTACTTAAGCTTAGCGGAGAAGCTTTGGCATTGGACGGAGCGGGTACCGGCTACAATGAAGATAAGGTCAGAGATGTGGCGAGACAGGTCAAGATCAGTGTTGATAAAGGTATAGACATAGGAGTGGTTATCGGCGGTGGGAACTACTGGCGCGGAAGAACAAGCGAACGTATGGACAGGACCAAGGCGGATCAGATAGGTATGTTAGCCACTGTCATGAACTGTATTTATGTTTCTGAAATATTCAGAAGTGAGGGTATGTCAACCGATATATATTCACCCTTTGTATGTGGTACCATGACAAAACTCTTTTCAAAAGATGCCGTGAATGAAAGCTTTAAAAGCGGTAAGGTAGTCTTTTTTGCAGGAGGAACGGGGCATCCGTATTTTTCAACGGATACCGGTATAGTTTTGAGGGCTATAGAGCTTGAAGCGGATCTCATACTTCTTGCCAAGTCCGTTGACGGAGTGTATGACAGCGATCCTAAGATCAACAAGGATGCCAAGCGTTACGATGAAATCAGCATCGAAGAGGTAATAAATAAGAAGCTTACAGTAGTGGATTTAACTGCTTCCGTTATGTGTATGGAAGCAAAAATGCCCCTTTTTGTATTTGATTTAAATGAGAAAGACAGTATAAAAAATGCTGTTTTAGGAAAAATAAACGGAACCAAGGTTACGGTTTAGGAGGATAGTATGCAAGAAACAATTAAATTACATGAAGCAAAAATGGAAAAAACAATAGACGTTTTAAAGGAAGATTTTATGCAAATCCGTGCGGGGAGAGCAAACCCTCATGTACTTGACAAAATAAAGGTTGATTATTACGGAACACCGACTCCTTTACAGCAGGTAGGCAATATATCCGTTCCGGAGCCTAGAATGATACTTATTCAGCCTTGGGAAAAAAGTCTTCTGAAAGAAATAGAAAAAGCAATAAATATGTCTGAGCTTGGAATAAATCCTACAAATGACGGAACGAGTATAAGACTTATCTTCCCGGAGCTTACCGAGGACAGAAGAAAAGAGCTTGTAAAGGATATTAAGAAAAAAGGTGAAGCGGCAAAGGTTGCTATCAGAAATATCAGAAGAGACGGTATAGAAACCATTAAAAAGTTGGAAAAATCCGGAGAAATAACAGAGGATGATGTTAAGACCGGAGATGCAAAGATCCAAAAGATTACGGATAAAGCTATTGAAAAAATAGATACTGCCGTTGAAAACAAATCTAAAGAGATAATGACAGTATAAAAAGAGTAGATTAGGACATGGGTAACTTATGCTACCCATGTTTTAGCATACAGAGGTAAAAATGGATAATATTAATGAACTTAAGATACCGAGACATATCGCCATTATTTTGGACGGTAACGGACGCTGGGCAAAAAAAAGATTTTTGCCCAGAGCAATGGGGCATAAAGCAGGTTGCGAAACGCTTGAAAAAACTGTTGAGGACTGTGCAAGATTAGGTGTGGAATATCTTACGGTTTACGGCTTTTCCACCGAAAACTGGAAAAGAAGTGAAGAAGAAGTTTCCGCCCTTATGCAGCTTTTCAGATTTTACATGAAAAAGCTTGTCGGTGTCGCAAACGAAAATAATGTCAAGGTGAAAATGATAGGCGATAAGTCACGATTTTCGCAGGATATAATAGAAGGCATAGATTTTCTTGTTGAAAGCACAAAAAACAATACCGGAATGGTCTTTATTTTTGCGGTGAATTACGGTTCCAGAGACGAGATAAGAAGGGCCGTAGCTAAAATTGTGGAAAATAAAGAGATTACGGCAAACGATATTACGGAAGAACTTATCGCCTCATATCTTGACACAAATGGAATACCGGATCCGGATCTGTTGATAAGAACAAGCGGTGAATTCAGGATAAGTAACTATCTCCTGTGGCAGATAGCCTATTCGGAGGTTTATATAACGGATACCTTGTGGCCCGATTTTGATAAGGCGGAGTTATTAAAGGCTATAGAAAGCTACGATAAAAGAGAAAGAAGATTCGGAGGTCGATAATGTTTGTAACCAGACTAATAAGCGGAATAATTTTGATAATCCTTTCCGTTTTTATTATAGGAAGCGGGGGAATTCTTCTTTGGGCTACAACACTTATTCTTTCTTTGACCGGTTTATACGAGCTGTATAAGGCTCTTAAGCTTGAAGGAAAAGTAACATCATATATGGGCTATATCTGCACAATAATATATTATTTTTTGATCTTATATAACAAGGAAGAATATATTATGCTGCTCTTCATCTCGACATTACTTGTATTTTTAGGATTTTACGTATTTACCTTTCCGGAATTTAAGACGGAGCAGATAAGTACGGCATTTTTCGGCATTTTATATGTAGGAGTTCTCTTTGCTTATATTTATAAAGTAAGGATATATCCTGACGGGCAATATCTGGTATGGCTTATAATAATCTCCGGCTGGGGGAGCGATACCTGTGCCTATGCTGTGGGAATGCTTATTGGAAAGCATAAGGCTTTTCCTAAGCTAAGTCCTAAAAAATCAATAGAAGGTTGTATAGGAGGAGTTTTGGGTTCCACTTTAATCGGTGTAATTTATGCGCTTGTTTTGGGCTCAAGAATAAGGAACCTTGAAAATCCGATTTTCAGTATTGCCTGTGCCTGTGCTATAGGCTCGGTAATATCGCAAATAGGAGATCTCGCGGCTTCTGCGATTAAAAGAAATCACGATATAAAGGATTTCGGGAAAATTATTCCGGGGCACGGAGGCGTTTTGGATCGTTTTGACAGCATATTATTTACCGCTCCCGCTATATTCTTTGCGCTAATGTTTTTATAAGAGGATGAAATAATGAAGAAAGTTTCAATTTTGGGCTCTACAGGTTCTATAGGAACTCAAACCTTGGATATTATAAGAGAAAATGATGATTTAGATCTTGTTGCCATGAGCTGCGGAAAAAATATACAGCTTTTTGAAAAACAGATAAGAGAATTCAAGCCTAAGCTTGTAAGCGTTGAGGATGAAGCCTTGGCAAATGAACTCAAAGAAAAAATTTCGGATATCGGATGCAAGATTCTGTTCGGAATGGAAGGGCTTATAGGAGTTGCTGTTTTTGAAGAAGCCGATATTGTCGTAAGCGCCTTGGTGGGAATGATAGGAATAGAGCCTACAATAGAGGCAATTAAAGCCAAAAAAGATATCGCCCTTGCCAATAAAGAAAGCCTGTGCTGCGCCGGACACATAATTATGCCTTTGGCGAAGCAGATGAAGGTTAATATCTTTCCTGTCGACAGTGAACACAGTGCAGTTTTTCAGTGTCTTCAAGGCAATGAAGGCAATAAAGTAAGCCGCATTTTACTTACCGCAAGCGGCGGTCCTTTCAGAGGTTATACGAAAGAACAGCTTGCAGATGTTAAGCTTTCGGATGCTTTAAAGCATCCGAACTGGTCCATGGGTAAAAAAATAACCGTAGACAGTTCAACTATGGTAAATAAAGGCTTAGAGCTTATAGAAGCGTATTGGCTTTTCGGTGTAAAGCCGGAGAATATTGAAATTATCGTGCAGCCTCAGTCTATAATTCATTCCATGGTGGAATTTGAGGACGGATCCGTTATTGCGCAGCTCGGGACACCTGATATGCATTTACCCATACAGTATGCTCTTTTATATCCGGAAAGAAGATTTTTAAAGGGCGAGAGACTTGACTTTACAAAGCTTTTTTCTATAAATATAGAAAAGCCGGATATGGAAGTTTTTGAAGGTCCCAAGCTTGCATTTGAAGCAATAAAACGTGGAGGAAGTATGCCTACCGTTTTTAATGCCGCAAACGAATATGCAGTGTCTTTGTTTCTTGATGAAAAAATAAGGTATCTTGATATAATAGAATATATAAAATATGCTATGAATAATCATAAGTTCATAGAAAATCCAAATCTTTGTGATATTCTGAGTATCAAAAAAGATACCGAGCTCGGTCTTTCCGAGTTTGAGAAGGAGTATAGGAGTTAATGAATATAATTATTGCATTGCTTATATTCAGTGTTATCGTAACGATTCATGAATTCGGTCACTTTATATTTGCAAAAATGTATGGAATAGAAGTTTTGGAATTTTCTGTCGGTATGGGGCCGAGGATACTTAAGTATAAAGGCAAAGAGACTTTATATTCTCTTAAGTTGCTTCCTTTCGGAGGTTCCTGTCGTATGCTCGGAGAGGATGATTTCGAGGATGACGAGGATATAGATCCTGAAAAAATGAAGAAAAGCTTCCATGCAAAATCGGTATGGGAAAGATTCATGGTTGTTTTTGCGGGACCTTTATTTAATTTTATACTTGCATTTGTCGTTTCTATTTTTGTTATTTCTGTCGGCGGTATTACAAAACCTGTTGTAGGAGAAGTTATGTCCGACTTTCCGGCACAGGAGGCGGGAATTAAAACGGGAGATATCATAACAAAAGTAAACGGGCATAAGCTTGTGATTTTAGAAGATTATCGCTTATATACACTGACAAATAATGTTACGGAATATAACATAGAGGTTAAAAGAAATGAAAACGGTGTTGTTACAAATTACAGCTATTCCCTAAAACCTAAGTTCAGTGAAGAAGCGGGAAGGGAACTTTTGGGCTTTATATGGAATGCCGAATCTGTTAAGCCTGCTTCGTTATTTTCGCTTTTAGGTTACAGTGCCTATGAAGTTTATTTTAATATAAGAAGTACTCTGGGTGGACTTAGGGCTATGATAACGGGCTTGATAGGACCGGAGCAGATAAGCGGTCCCGTAGGCATAGTTAATTTTGTAAGCGACACCATAGATGAATCCGGTAAATATGGCTTAAAGGTTGTTTTCCTGTCCGTTGCAAGTTTAATTGTACTTTTGAGTGCCAATTTAGGAGTTATGAATCTTTTACCTATTCCGGCTCTCGACGGCGGAAGAATAGTTTTTTATATTTTTGAGATGCTGACAAGAAAGAAGCCGAATAAAAAGCTTGAAACCTTTGTTCATGTAACAGGCTTTGCCTTTTTGATGGCTTTTATGGGTTTTGTCGTATTCAGTGATATAATGAAGTTAATACATAAATAGTAAGGAAATCAATGAAGAGAAAAAAAACAAGAGTAATAAAAATTGGTGACAGATATATAGGAGGGGATTACCCTATACTTATTCAATCTATGTGCAACACAAAAACCGAAGATGTGGAGGCTACGGTTGCACAGATTTTAAGCCTTGAAAAGGAAGGCTGTGAAATAATAAGGCTTGCCGTTCCTACAATGGAAGCGGCTGCCGCCATAAAAAAGATAAAGGAAAGAATACATATTCCTTTGGTTGCCGATATTCATTTTGATTACAGACTCGCTCTTGCCGCAATAGAAGCGGGAGCGGATAAGATAAGGATAAATCCGGGGAATATAGGGAATATCGATAGAATAAAGGCAGTTGTGGATGCCTGTAAAGAGAAAAATATTCCCATAAGGGTAGGAGTTAATTCCGGCTCTCTTGAAAAGTATTTAATAGAAAAATATTCGGGTGTGACAGCCGAAGGCATAGTGGAATCGGCGCTGGATAAAGTTAAAATCATAACGGATCTGGGCTATGAAAATTTGGTTGTAAGTATCAAATCAAGTGATGTCATGATGTGTATAAAAGCACATGAACTGATATCCGAAAAAACGGATTTTCCTTTGCACATAGGGATTACCGAGGCGGGAACCGTAAAAAGAGGAATGATCAAATCAAGTGTGGGGCTCGGCATAATTCTGAATGAAGGAATAGGAGATACAATAAGAGTTTCTCTTACCGGAGAGCCGGAAGAAGAGATAAGGTGTGCAAAGCTTATTTTAAAGACCTTGGGTATCAGGTCGGGAGGAGTTGAAGTTGTTTCCTGTCCTACCTGCGGAAGAACCGGTATAGATCTTATAGAGCTTGCAAATAAAGTGGAAGAATTGGTTGCGGACTATGACCTTAATATAAAGGTTGCGGTAATGGGTTGTGTTGTGAACGGTCCCGGAGAAGCCAAGGAAGCGGATATAGGAATAGCCGGAGGAGTAGGTTACGGACTTCTTATAAAAAAAGGTGAAGTTGTAAAAAGACTTAAGGAAGAAGAACTTCTTCCCGCACTCAAAGAGGAACTTGATAAACTTACGAAAGAAAAAAACGGTGGTGAGGATGAAACAGTTTAAAGAAGTGTTTCCGACGCTGACCTTTGAAGACAGAAGCCTTGAGGAATTATCAAAGCATATAAGCGTACTCAGAGTCAGTACAAGCAAGGATTTTGAAAGCTTAAGTATATATATTGAAAGTGACAGGCTCATCGACAAGGTGAGTCTTATTACTTTGGAAAAAATAATTAAAAATACTTTATTTCCGAGCAGAAAAATTAATATTAAAATATTCGAAAAATTTGTGCTGTCAAAGGTATATACTCCTAAAAATCTTTTTGACAGCTATAAGGAAAGCATAGCTTATGAGCTTAAGAACTTCAGTAATAGATACTATGTTTTATTTAGAAGTACGAATTTTTCTTTTAACGACAATATTGCCTATATGGAACTTGAAGATACCGTCTTTAACAGAAAAGGCATGGAAGAGTTTCTTCGAATAATGGAAAAAATCTTTATAGAACGTTGCGGGCTCAGATGTAACTTTGTTGTAAAGTATACGGAGAAGAAAGAGCATTTACAGCCTGAAACTCAAGTAACAAAAAAATACTACAACGAAAATTTTGTAAAAAAAGAAGAATCAAAAACCAAGGAAGAAAGCTTCGCACAGGTAAAATCCACGGTTTCTTTTCTTCCTGAAAGCAATACAAAAACAGGTAAAAGCGAAAATAAGGAAAAAAACAAGTTCGCATACAATAAGAAATCTCAAAATCCCGATGTTCTCTACGGAAAAGATTTTGAGGATGATTTTACGGATATAAAAGATATAATCGGAGAAATAGGAGAAGTAAGCATAAGGGGAAAAATTTTCAGCCTCGATACAAGATACTTTGAAAGAACGTCCTCAACCTTATTTATCGCTTCAGTGACGGATTTTACCGATTCCATTTCCGTTAAGGTTTTTGCCAAGGAACACAACCTTGAAGAAATAAAAGCCGCATTGGAAAAAGGAAAGTATGTAAAATTGAGGGGAATAATAAGCATAGACAGATTTGACGGAGAACTTACCCTTGGAAATATTTCGGGAATAAAGACCTGTAATGAGCTTGTGAGTAAAAGGAGTGATGATGCCGAGATAAAAAGGGTGGAGCTTCATTGCCATACAAAAATGAGCGAATATGACGGCGTTACTTCCGAAAAAGATATAATAATGCAGGCATATAAGTGGGGCTGGGATGCCCTTGCCATAACGGATCACGGAAATGTGCAGGCATTTACCGATGCAAATCACACGGTTGAGAAGCTGGATAAGCCCTTTAAGCTCTTGTACGGCGTGGAAGGCTATGTCGTAGATGATTTAAAGGAGCTTGTTATAAATCCTATGGATTATACTCTTGATGACAGCTTTGTGGTTTTTGATATAGAGACAACGGGTTTTTCCGCCGTTAAGGATAAAATTATAGAATTCGGTGCGGTAAAGATAAAGAACGGAGAAATCATAGACAGGTTTTCAAGCTTTGTAAATCCCGGTATTCCCATTCCGTTTAAGATAGAAGAATTGACCGGAATCAATGATTCAATGGTAGCGGGAGCGGATCCCATAGAGCTTGTTTTACCGAGATTTCTTGAATTTTCAAAGGATTGTATAGCTGTGGCACATAATGCAAGCTTCGATACGGGCTTTGTAAAGGCGAAGTCCAAAGAGCTTAAACTTGAATACAATCCAAGCATTATAGACACCGTAGCCATGGCAAGACTCTTACTTCCGGGACTTAACAGGTTTAAGCTTGATACGGTGGCAAAGGCTCTTAATATTAAGCTTGAAAATCATCACAGAGCTGTTGATGATGCCGCCGCAACCGCTTACATCTGGCTGGAATTTATTAAAATGTTAAGAGAAAAAGGGCTGCACAGCCTAAAAGACCTTTCGGGACTTTCCGAAACCTCGGACAGCATAATAAAAAAATCAAGGGCAAACCATATAATCATTATTGCCAAAAATGATTTGGGACGTATAAATTTATATAAGCTCATATCTCTTTCACATATAAATTATTATAATAAGGTGCCCAGAATTCCTAAGTCCGTTTTACAAAAATACAGGGAAGGACTTATAATAGGCTCCGCCTGCGAAGCGGGAGAGCTTTATGAAGCCGTTTTGGAAGGAAAACCCGAGGAAGAAATAGAAAGACTGGTTAAATTTTATGATTATCTTGAAATTCAGCCTACAGGAAACAATCTTTTTATGCTCAATTCCGAAAGGTATAATGTAAACTCGCTTGAAGACCTCCAAAATATAAACAGAAAAATAATAGAGCTTGGGGAGAGACATTCAAAGCCTGTGTGTGCAACCGGCGACGTTCATTTTTTAAATCCCGAGGATGAGGTATACAGACGAATAATAATGCATGGAAAAGGCTATAACGATGCGGACTTTCAACCTCCTCTGTATCTGAGAACAACAAATGAAATGTTAAAAGAATTCGAGTATTTGGGTAGGGAAAAGGCGTATGAGGTTGTTGTGAAAAATACGAGAAAAATTGCCGATTCGGTTGAGTTTATTAAACCCGTAAGACCCGATAAATGTCCTCCCGTCATAGAAAACAGCGATGAGGAGCTTACCGAGTCCTGCTACAAAAAGGCTCATGAGCAATACGGAGAGGTTTTGCCGCCCGTTGTTGAGGCAAGGCTTAGAAAAGAGCTCAATTCCATTATTAAGAACGGTTTTGCCGTTATGTACATCATAGCAAAAAAGCTTGTGGAAAAAAGTATGGAAGACGGTTATCTTGTGGGCTCCAGAGGTTCCGTAGGCTCAAGCTTTGCGGCATATACCTCGGGTATTACAGAGGTAAATCCCTTACCGCCCCATTATTATTGTGATTGCAAATATGTCGAGTTTGATTCCAAAGAGGTTAAGGCCTTTTCAGGAATGGCAGGCTGCGATATGCCGGATAAGATATGCCCGAATTGTGGAAAAAAACTTAAAAAAGACGGCTTTGACATACCTTTTGAAACCTTTCTGGGTTTTAAAGGAGACAAGGAACCCGATATAGACTTGAACTTTTCGGGAGAATATCAAGCCAAGGCTCATGCCTATACGGAAGTAATATTCGGTGAAGGGCATACCTTCAGAGCCGGCACCGTAGGCACCTTGGCTGATAAAACAGCCTACGGCTATGTGAAAAAATATTACGAAGAGCATAATCAAAGAAAAAGAAAGTGTGAAATCGAAAGAATTACCGCCGGTTGTGTAGGTGTAAGACGAACAACGGGACAGCATCCCGGGGGAATTATAGTTTTGCCGCACGGTGAAGAGATATACAGCTTTACCCCCGTGCAAAGACCCGCAAATGATATGACTACGGATATAATAACCACGCATTTCGACTACCATGCCATAGACCACAACCTTCTTAAGCTTGATATACTGGGACACATGGATCCCACAATGATAAGAATGCTTTCGGATCTTACGGGAATAGACCCTGTTAAGGACATACCTTTAGATTGCAAGGAAACCATGAGTTTATTTAAAAATACAAGTGCACTCGGTCTTACTCCCGATGATATTATGGGCTGTCCTCTTGGGGCTTTGGGTATACCGGAGTTCGGAACCGACTTTGCCATGCAGATGCTTATAGATGCAAAACCTGAAGGCTTGTCGGATCTTGTCAGAATCTCAGGATTGTCTCACGGAACGGATGTATGGCTGGGAAATGCACAAACTCTTATTCAGGAAGGGAAAGCTACAATCAGAACCGCAATTTGCACCAGAGACGATATAATGATATACTTGATTGACAAGGGCTTGGAAGAGGGGAATGCTTTCAAAATAATGGAATCCGTGCGTAAAGGCAAGGGACTTACTAAAGAAAATATTGAGGACATGGAGCAAAAGGGCGTACCCGACTGGTATATCTGGTCCTGCCAGAAGATTAAATATATGTTCCCGAAGGCGCATGCGGCAGCCTATGTAATGATGGCATGGCGTATAGCATATTGCAAGATAAACTATCCCCTTGAGTATTACACCGCATTCTTCACCATCAGAGCTTCGGCATTTTCTTACGAACTGATGTGCTTCGGAAAGGACAGGCTGGAGTATAATTACAAGCAGCTGTTGCAAAAGAAAAGCGAGGGAGAGCTGAGTGCAAAGGATAACGATACTCTCAGAGATATGCGTATAGTTCAGGAAATGTACGCCAGAGGCTTTGATTTTGCACCTATAGATATTTATAAGGCAAAGGCGGACAAATTTACCATTACCGAAGAAAGAAAAATAATGCCCGGTCTTGCGAGTATAGACGGATTGGGTGAAATAGCCGCCGCCTCTATTGAAAACGCGGCTAAAGCGGGGAAATTCATGTCGAAGGAAGATTTTATGTCAAGGGCAAAGGTCGGAAAATCAACCTGTGACCTGCTTGATAAGCTGGGACTTCTTGCGAAGCTCCCGAAAAGCAATCAAATATCCATTTTTGATATACTTTAAAAAAATAAAAAATACAGTGAGATAATGATGAACGATATAAAAGTCAGTATTTGCTGCCTGTCTTATAATCATGCAAATTTTATAAGACAGGCGCTTGACAGCTTCTTAATGCAAAAAACAAATTTTAATTATGAGATTCTTATAAATGATGATGCCAGTACGGACGGAACGATAGACATACTTAAAGACTATAAAAGCAGATATCCTGAGATTATAAAGGTACTTTATCATGAAGAAAATCAATATTCCAAGGGGATAAGTAATCCCAGCGGAGTTTTCAACTTTCCGAGAGCTGAAGGTAAATATATTGCCATGTGTGAAGGGGATGATTACTTTACGGATGAAAATAAGCTGCAAAAACAATTTGATTATATGGAGCTTAACAATGACTGCAGCCTGTGTATACACAGTGCAAAAACACAAACCATGGATAATTCCTTTGTTTCCGGACTTGTACGACCATATAATAAAAGTACTCTTATAGACAGCAAAGAAATCATAGATAAAACGAGAGCCTATCCTACGGCATCCTTATTTTTCAGAACAAAATACGTTAAAGTTTTACCGGATTTTTATTTTAAATGTGCTGTGGGAGATATACCCTTGCAACTGATTTTGGCAAGCTTCGGTCATGCATATTATATGGACGAAGCCATGTCCGTATACAGAATAGGTGACAGCGGCTCGTGGTCCGTGCTTCAAAAAGAGGGGGATTATGAGCTTAAGCAGGAAAAATATTTTATAAATATGCAAAATATGTATAATGCTTTTAATGAATTTTCAAATTTTGAATTTGATACCGAGGTGAAAAGTGCGATAAAAAGAATAAGATTTCTTACCTTTGTCAATACGAAAAAATACAGTGAAATTTTCTCTTCGGAGTATCGCCAATATTACAAGGAGCTGGATTTTAATACTCGCTTTTTTACAAGGCTTGAACATTATTTTCCGCCGTTTTATGAATTTTTGCGAAGCTTCTTTAAGCTTGTGCAAATAAAGAAGGGGTAAATTATGCTTAAAGACAAATATAATGAGCTTTTAAAAACTCTGGATCTTTCATTAAGAACGGAGTATTTGATGCCTTATGCGGATGCCCGAATCTATTTATTAAGAGAGGACAAGCTGAATTTTTCGTACGGAGGCAATAAGCTCAGACTTGCACTTGAGCTTTTGGATGATATAAGTAAATCCGATTTTGATACGGTAATCAGCTACGGCTCTCCCGAATCCAATTTTAACAGAATAATGGCTGATTTATGTGAGTATTTAGGGCTTGAGTGTTATATTCTAAGCTCTTTAAGCAAGGAAGAGCTGCCTTTATTTACTAAAAAGGACAGAAAGCTTTGCATGAATGAAATCTTGACACAAAAAGCCGGTGCAAAGAGATTATTTTGTGAAAAATCCGAGGTAAAAGAAAAGCTTATAAAGATGTTTGAAGAGCTTAAAGAAAAGGGGAAAAGACCTTATTATATTTACGGGAGTTTTGACGGAACGGGCAATGACGATTTACTTCAAAATGCATACTTTAAGGTGGGAAAAGAGCTTTTTAAGAAAAGCTCGGATTATGATAATATAGTTCTTGCATACGGAACAGGTATGAGCTTTGAAGGCTTGCTTAAGGCAAAAAAAGCTTTGGACTCAAAAATAGGGCTTATCGGAATTTCGGTGGCAAGAGACAGATCCTATACCGATGAAGTATCAAACACCCGTATAATAAGCGAGTATATAGGTGAAAAATACGGAAGTATTAATGAAAATATAAAAAAACTTATTTTAAATATGGATTCAAAATATAATGTACCTCTTGACCCTGTTTATACGGGAAAAGCTTTTTTCGGACTTTTAAGCGAGATTGATAAGCATAATATCGAAGGAAAAACCCTATTTATACATACAGGAGGTCTTCCCATATATTTGGATTTTATTGAGGAATATAAAAAGAGCGGTGTCTGCCTATAGGCAAATATCGCTCTTTTATTGCCTTAAAAATAAAAATAAACCGGAGGTTATACCGATATTGATGATTATCGGTAGAGTTTATATTTTCTTTTCCAAATTTCAACTGCCGATTTTTTGTGCAATTCCCACAAATTCACCCCTTCATTTTCTACATGACAAAATTTTTGAAAAATGTTATAATTACCTTAAGTTTAGGGTGGTATCAGTATACTAAACTTAATAAAAACAAATGTATATTTAGGAGGATTTTATGTATGAAAAGAAATTTTAAACGTATTTTCGCATTATGCACGGCATTTGTTTTTTTATTTCAAAACGCGGTTTATGCTTCCTCTTTAGGAGCGGGAGGGAATGAAAACGTTTTTGAAGCATTTGAAATGTATTCGGATGAAAGCGCAAGCCCGTCACAGGCAATGCGGCAAAGCGTTTTTTTTAAAGCTGGACAAGAGTCGGTCCTTTATCTTGATAAAGGGAACATAGAAATAACAAATAATGAAATAAGAGCCTATGATACGAACGGCAATCCGGTGACAAAGACGGTTAACGAGAACACCCTTGTTATGCTTGTCACTAAGGAAAAAGCCGTAACACAAAATTTTGTAAGTATAAAGGACTCTAAGGTAAAGCTTGGCATAAAGGATATAAACTTTAAGGGAGCAAGCTTTATACGTATGGAGGGAGAGTGTGAGCTGTCTCTTTTTTTGTACGGAAAAAGTAAGTTTTTAAATACGAATCATGATAAAGCACTTATGCATGTTAACGAAAACTCCGTATTAAGGTTAGGTAGAGAGGGAAGCCTTGATTTTAGTGCCGAGCGTGGACCGGACGGCGCATTTATAGGCGGTGATGCCGGAAATAAAAACGGAAAAATAATTATAGATTCGGGGAAAATGGAAGAAAAGCCGATTGATGAAAGAAAGTTAAATAGTCAATGGGAGTATATAGGAGAATCAGAGAGGATAGTAGAGGAGTTATTGGCAAAAAGACCGAATAGTGTATATGAGTATAATATTGAGCAAATAGATAAAAAGCAAAAAAACGGTGAGCTTCCGGGTGTACTGTACGGGGATTTGAATGATATTTGGAAGAGAATGCCTTATAATACCCCATAATACGGGACTTTTTCGTTATACAACAGGCAGGTAGAGAATATGAAAAAAAATAAAAAAAGTTTAAAAGCAGTAAGTCTTATAATTGTAATCGCACTGATGTTATTTTTTATACCGAAGGTCTATAAGAGGATGAGGGTTTTAAAAGGAATATCCGGCAAAGAAAAAACGCTTTTTTTCTCCCATTTCAATGATAATACCGAAGGTACCTTTAAGTATGACATGTTGACAGGCAGTATGGCAAAAGTTTGTGGTGACAGGTTTGATGATTTACATTACAGTAATGACCGTAAGCGAATAATCGGATGGGCTTATGCTGATGATTTTGTAGGATTTGCAGAACTTGAGTTGGGGAATAATAAGCCTAAGCCAATCATAAGCTTGGATGAATTAAATGTTTTGCTGTTAGAGACAGGCCTAAAAAAAATTGAGCGTGAGGATGGGGATGGAAGCGGTCTCA
>CAUQXC010000002.1:0-381714 GCA_963522175.1 uncultured Lachnospiraceae bacterium | reverse complement strand
ACGCTCTTATCATCGCTCTTATAGCAGTGGTTTGCGTTGCGGCTATTACAGCACTCGGCGGAAAGATCAGAAACATGTTTAACAACATCAACTTCTAATTTAAGGGTTTGAGTGATTCGGCGAAAGCCAATAAGAAATTATTATTTAAGGAGGAGTTTATAATGAACAGATTTGCAGAATTAATGGTTAATGAAGAAAGTGGACAGGGATTGGTAGAGTACGCTCTTATCATCGCTCTTATAGCAGTGGTTTGCGTTGCGGCTATTACAGCACTTGGCGGAAAGATTAGAGATATGTTCAACAACATTAACTTCTAATAGAGGTTTGAGTGATTCGGCGAAAGCCGACCGATGTAGTAAGATCTATATCTAAGACAAAAAGAAAAAATGTTTTGAGGAGGAGTTTATAATGAACAGATTTGCAGAATTAATGGTTAACGAAGAAAGTGGACAGGGATTGGTAGAGTACGCTCTTATCATCGCTCTTATAGCGGTAGTTTGCGTTGCGGCTATTACAGCACTCGGCGGAAAGATCAGAGATATGTTCAACAACATTAACTTCTAATAGGAGTTAAGTTGTACGACGAAAGTCGTGAAAAATAAACAAGGTTTTAAAGTTACAAAAAGTTAGTTTGTAGTATATTGTTTGTTTTAGATGCAGTTTTACATAAGGAATGTGCGTAGGTATAGAACTTTGTTTTATACCTTCGCATATTAATTAAGGAACTTTAATATTAATTTTACTTTATAAGAGGGCTTTATGCAGTAAGATTAGTATTAAAGTAGTTTTGGTATAAAAAGGAGATTTATTTGTGAAGAATATTCGTATTATGGCTTTTGTCGGTGCCGCATTGGTATTTATGTTTGCATATTTTTTCTTGAGTTCGAGAGTAGGCACTTCTGTAAGTTCCGGTCCGAGTGCGAGCGGTCAGAAGAAAATTCTTGTCATTGCTAAAAATGATATTGCTCCTAATACAGTGATTTCCGGTGATATGATTGAGACAAGGGAAATATTGATTTCAGAAGGAGATACGGATTACTTTGAAAAAACCGAGGATGTTGTAGGAAGAATAGCTATTGCGGAGATTTATAAAGATGAGAGAATAAGTGCAAGAAGAACTGTTGATAAAGACAGTTCCTACGGATTGGGAAATAAAATAGCAAAGGGGAAAAGAGCTATATCTATTGCTGTCAGCAGCGAGAAAAGTTTGGCGAGCAATTTAAGAGTCGGAGATCATGTTGATATAATTTTAGTACAAAAATTTGAGCAGGAAGATGTTGCGTCGACAGATGTGACCGGTTTAGTCTCAGGAGGCTTGATATTGGACAGAATACTGGGGCCGGGGGAACCGAGAAACTCAACAGTTTTCAACAATTCTATGGGGTTGGAATTTGCCAATACAAATATGCAAAATATAAAAGTTTTAGCGCTTGACAAACTTACTTATTATTCAGTGGATAACAATAGTATTGATTATGTTGCAGTCACCTTGGAGGTATCTCCGGAGCAGGCAAGGATGATTGCTCTGACAAGTACGGGACGCCATACTATGTATTTGACTCTCAGAGCAAACGGAGACGATGAGCAATTGGATACTTTGCGTGACGAGGCGATCAAGGCGGGAACGACGCTTGAGCAGGCTCCTCTTGAAGGCGGAGAAGGTGCCGGAGGACAACAGCAACAGCAGCAGGGACAACAGCCTAATGCGGGTCAGACAACAACTTCAGGTTCCAATCAGGGGGCAGTTATAAGATAAGGATATGAGAGGGGTTTAAGAAATTGAAGATCAAAATAATGTTATTCGGTAGCCAAAATAGTTGCAATCAATTAAAGCAGTATCTTGGACGAGATGAAGAAATTAATGTTGTAGCAAGTACATATAGTGATAGTGAGGTTTTGGATGGAATTAATCAGTTTGCACCTGATATGATCGTATTGACGGACACCTCGGCTATGGCGCTTAGAACATGTAACCAGATTTATCTGTTGAGACCGCGTTGTGTACCTATTGTAATTACGGACTCTGATGACAGCGAGACTTTACAAAGACTTATGCAGGCAGGCATACACTATGTTTTTAATACAAAAATAAGTGCAGGAGAGTTGCTTACTGAAATTAAAGGTATATACACAAACGAAGCAAATCGTATAGTGAGTCTTGAGAATACAGGTGCAAGAACGAGCAAATCGAGAGTTATCAGTGTTTTCGGTCCTAAAAGCGGCTTGGGAAAAACAACCTTGGCTGTAAATTTGGCAATAAGACTTGCACAAAACAACAGAAATAAGGTTGCTGTAGTGGATTATGATACACAATTCGGAGACGTTTCATCTCACTTTGATGTTATTAAAAGTAAAGATACTATAATCGAGCTGTTACAAGAGCAGGCAAACCCTAATATTGATACATTAAGACAATTTTTGGGAGTGCATATTTCGGGAGTACATTATTTGGCGGCACCGTTCAATCCGGAGGATGCGGGTGCTATAAGTGCTGAACAGGCTGAAAGAATAATATCAACTTTGAGAGTTTACTTTGATTACGTGATTGTAGATCTTAGCGGAGAGTTTAATGATATTGTAGCAGGTTGCTTGGATATTTCATCAAATATTATATTGGTTTCCGGCAGTGATGTTCCCGCATTAACAAATACAAAGAAAACCCTTTCGATAGTAAGAGCTTTGACGGATGAGGAAAAAATCAGAGTTGTGGTCGGAAAGTACGGAGAGGGTTCCAGCCGAATAGGAGAGATATCGAAGACTCTATCCGTACCTGTTTGGGCAGCCGTTCCGGATGACAGAAAGCTGGCGATGGGAGCGGTAAATCAGGGAAGACCTGTTTTACTTACAAATCCGAGCAGCAAAATGGCAAGGTCTATTGCGAAGATGGCTGATGAACTTGACAGAAGAGTAGGTAACAGAAGAGATATGGACTTGTCTGAAACTAAGAGTTCAAAAGGCGGTCTTAGGAATTTCTTTAAGGGGAGAGCGTAAAGTAAAATGAGTTGGACTTCTAGATTGGAAAAGCAAAAAGTAGGTGGCATTTCCGAAAGTACTGCTACTGAGGTAGCAAACGGAAATGATGAGTTTTATACCGGTGTAGGTCTTAGATTGGATAAGAAGTATGAGACTATTCGTGAGACTGTCCACAGAGAAATAGTTAACGAATATAATAAAAAACTCTTACCGGGGCAGGATGCGGATGCTGCTATGAGTTCCGAAATATTGGAATTCATAAAACAATCTTTGGGAAGACAGGAACAGAGGCTTACAAGAGCTGAAGAAGCAAAGCTTGCACAGGAAATATTGGATGATGTTATCGGTCTTGGACCTCTTGAGCCCTTGTTGAGAGACTCCACTATATCCGAGGTTATGGTAAATGCATCCGACAGGATTTATATTGAACGATTCGGTAAATTGGAGCTCACAGATACAAAATTCAGGGATGATGCACATATTTTACAGGTTATTAACAGAATAGTTTCAACTATAGGAAGACGTTGTGATGAAGCAAACCCTATGGTTGACGCAAGACTTTTAGACGGTTCCAGAGTTAATGCTATAATACCTCCTATAGCTCTTAAAGGTCCTTCGATAACAATACGTAAGTTTTCGAAGTTCTCTATGAAGGTGAGTGATCTTATAGGCTTTGGAAGTATATCTATACAGATGGCAAACTTTTTGGAAGCGGCGGTTAAGGGAAGATGTAATATAATAGTTGCGGGAGGTACAGGATCAGGTAAAACAACATTGTTGAATGTACTTTCTTCGTACATACCGGCTACAGAAAGAATAGTCACTATAGAGGACGCAGCGGAGCTTAGACTTGAGCAGGATCATGTTGTTACTTTGGAGTCAAGACCTGCGAATGTTGAGGGCAAAGGACTTATTACAATAAGAGATCTTGTTAAAAACTCTTTGCGTATGAGACCGGACAGAATAGTTGTCGGCGAGGTTCGTTCGGGAGAGGCTTTGGACATGCTCCAAGCGATGAATACAGGACATGACGGTTCTTTAACTACCACCCACGCCAATACGCCGAGAGACGTTATTTCCCGTGTGGAGACAATGGTTATGATGGCAGGGATGGACTTGCCTGTTAAGGCTATCAGAGAACAGATTTCTTCGGCAGTTGATTTGATTGTTCAGCAAAGCAGATTTAGAGACGGTAGCAGAAAAGTTACGAATATAACTGAAGTTGTCGGAATGGAAGGTGATACTATAACTCTTCAGGATATCTTCGTATATCAGCAAGACGGCATAGACGCTATGGGTAGAGTTGCAGGACAGTTTGTTTCTACCGGTATACATCCGAGGGTTGCTGAAAAAATCAGAGATAACGGTGCTATATGTAAGGATGAGTGGTTCCAGCAAAAGTTAAGGAGTTAGTATGAATTTTATTGTTTTAGTAATAAGTGCAATAATTGCAGTTCTTGCCTTTATAGGTTTGCCATATGTAATTGAAAATATCTTTATAACTTCATTGGCGAAGCAGAAACGCTTAGACTACATTACAGGTATGGGAAATACAACCAAGAAAAACAAAAAGAAAAAAAGCTTGATAAATAGTGAGAATCTTTTTAATTTAATTAGGATTTCCGATTCTTTCCGTAATAATATTTTACTTTCCGGTGTAAATGTCAGACCGGAGGAATTCATTTTGATTTGGTTTCTTTCTATTTTTACTTTGGGAATCATAACTTTTACATTTACTGTAGATATTATAAGAACAGTCATTGTGATTTTAGTTGCTGTATTTATGCCGCCTATGTATATCAATCTTAGAGTTGGACAGAGAAGAAATCTTTTTCAAGTTCAGCTTGGTGATGCACTTATGATAATTGCAAATGCTTTGAGATCCGGTTTTTCCTTTGCACAGGCTTTGGGAAGCGTTTCGGAGTCTCTTGCGGATCCTATAAAGACTGAATTCTCGATTATATCCAGAGAGGTTCAGCTGGGAATAGATATAGAAGAAGCTATGCTTGGAGTGGCGGAAAGAATGCAAAATGACGATTTGAGGCTCTTAACTACGGCAGTAGTCGTTCAGCAGCAGGTCGGAGGAAATCTTTCGGATATTTTGGATACTCTCGCAAAAACAATAAGGGAAAGACAGAAGATTAAGAGATTTGTAAAAACACTTACAGCTCAAGGAAGAATGTCCGGACTCATTGTAGGAGCGGTGCCTGTACTGCTTTTGGTGGCATTTACATTTTTTAATCCTATTTATATGGCACCTATATATAATACCTTCAAAGGACGTATAACTTTAGCTGTGTGCGGGGTATTGCAGACTATAGGTTCGCTCATAATACGAAAGATGGTAAATCTTAAACTATAAATGATAAGGAGGTGGAAGCATGGGTGGAATTCTTGTTTTTGTAGGAGCCGTCTCTTTAGGTATTATGTCATATATTATATTCGGTGGTATATTTAACATAATATTTATGCCGAAACTTACAACTTTACAGAGATTAAGTGATGTCGAAAGACTTGATGAACTTAAAGATGATGATTTTAAGGATGTGAATTTTACCAAGCAACTTGCGGAAGGTTTCCTGAATGCGGTGCTTGAGGTTATTGAGACTATTGTACCGAGAAATACTACTGCACTTAAAAACATGGAAAGGCAGCTTCGTAGAGCCGGAATAAATATGACACCTACACGTTACAGTGCACTGTCGATATTCAGAATATTATTATTCGCATTTATTTTTATTGCATTGGGAATTGCGTTGGGTTTGCCTTCGGGCTTCAGAATTCTTTCGATTTTTGTAGGAATTTATGCAGGCTACACAATCAATAGGTTTTCTTTGATCAGAAAATTAGATGTAAGAAAGGATGAGATTTATCACCAACTGCCTGAAGTTATTGACCTTTTGAGTGTCAGTGTTGCTGCTGGTTTGGGCTTTGACCAGGCTATAGCTTATGTGGTTGAAAAAAGTAAAGGCGCATTGATTGACGAGTTTGATATTACGAGAAAGGAAATGAGTCTCGGAGTAAGTAGAAAAGAGGCTTTGGAGGCTTTAGCGGAGCGATGTAATAACAGAGAAATACAAACATTTGTTACCGCTGTAGTTCAATCGGAGATTATGGGTGCAAATATTAATAATATCTTACAAGTTCAGTCGGAAACTATAAGAGAAATACACAGACAAAATATAGAAGAGAAGGCACAGAAGCTCCCGGTAACAATGCTTCTTCCGCTCGTAGCTTTTATATTTCCTAATGTTCTTATCATAATACTTGCACCTGCAATACTGAATTTGATGAAGACATTAAGTTAAAAAAAACTTTAGAATTGGTGAAAATAAGAAAAATGCTATTGATATATGAAGAGAAAAATATTAAAATTAAGGTGGAGCAGGCTGATAATTTTTTGAAAAGATTTTTCGGTCTCATGGGAAGGAAGACTTTAGCAAAAGATGAGGGCTTACTTTTAAGCCCCTGCTCGAGCATACATACTTTTTGCATGAAGTTTACGATTGATGTAGTCTACCTTGATAATAATAATATTGTTCTTGATAAGGAAACCATAAGACCTTGGAAAGTAGGAAAGATTGTTTCGAAAACTAAAAAAGTACTTGAGTTGTCAGAAGGTATGTCAAACAATATTAATAAAGGTGATTTGTTATATTTTCGATAATAGATAAGGAGTGAGGATTTATGGACGCAGGAGAACTTTTTAACAATAGGCTTAATATTAACACCGAAGCCGATAATCTTGATGTTGCCGGTGGTAATATGTTTGGTGAATTAAAGCCTATGATGCTGGGGGGATATACCAAGAAAAGTGTTGATACATATGTTCAATATACTACAGAGTATCTTAATACAATTAAGATGCAGTTGGAACAGCAGATAAGGGATATTTCCAAAGAAAAGAATAATGTGATGAGAGAGTGCGATGTTCTTAGGGCTCAGCTTCAAAGTATGGAGAATGAGCTTGCCGGGGCACGGTCTTCTGCAGTCCAAAATCACGAAAGTGAAAAGAATTTCGAAGAAGCACTTGAAGAGATCGAGCACTTAAGATCTATTATAAATGAGTATGAAAGCAGACAGGATGATGCGACTCGCTTTAGCAAGGATCTTGAGGAAAAAGAGAAAAACTTTGCTTTGGCAGATAAAAAGCTGCAAAATTCACGTAAAGAGGTTTTGCATTTGAGTGCCAGGATTGAAGAGCTCACAAAGGAAAATGAGAATTATAAAGAACTTTATGAGAATGCTCGAAAAGATTCCGAGGCTCTTTTGGAAGAAAGAAACAAACTCAAAAGTCTTTATGAAGATGCGCAAAGAGACAGTAGAGAACTTTTTGAGGAGAAAGAGAAGTTTAGGGAACTTTACGAAGGTATTCAAAAAGCTTCTGAAGAACTTTTGAAGGCTAAGGAGCAACTCAAGTGTCTATATGAAGATGCAGAAAAGAAAAATGAAGAAATTTTAGAGGAAAAAGAAAAACTTGAAAAGCTATATGAAGATGTACAAAAAGATTCTGAAGAGCTTTTTGAGGAAAAAGAGAGATTCCGCACCCTTTATGAAAATTCATTAAAGGATTCGGGACATAGCGAAAATCAAATGGCTTTAGCTGAAAAAATAAAGGAGTTGAGACAAATGGTTAATGATTATAAACTTAGACAAAGGGATAATGATGACTATGAAAATGCTCTTGAACAAAAAGATATTGAAATCAATAAGCTAAAGTCGGATATAGATGCTTATGAGAGAAGAATTAGCAGTCTCGAAGATAAACTTAAGGAAAGTGATAATAGGGTGGAAATTGTATCCACTATAGATGATTCGGCAAGCAAGGCGGAAATTGAAAGCTTGGAGAAGATAATACTGGACAAAGAGAAGACCTTGTCACAGATGCAGGAAGCCCTGCAAAAGAAAGTTGCTGAAAGTGCCGAGATGGAGGAAAAGATAAGCAACCTGTATGCAAGCTATTCTTCCACCGACAAAAAGATAAGGCAACTTGAGGCTGAAATCAAGAAAAAAGAATTCATAATTACTCAATATCAGAACAATGATATGGAGAATAAACTTATAAGACAGAATTACGAACAGGCAAAGGTTAATATTAAGTCTCTTAAAGAAACTGTGAAGGGTATTATGGAGCAAATGAGTAAGCAATCTGTTAATTATCAGGCTTTGATTGAGCAGGCTGCGAAAGACAGGGATGCATTAAAAGATGTATCGTCTGAAATGACCAATATTAAACTCAATAATGTTGAACTTATTGACGCGTTAAATGATATGACGCTGAATTATGAAAAGCTTATTTCTGAAAACAGAAGCCTTGAGCTTGAACTTGAAAACATGAAAAAGGAGACCAATAAAGCGAGGATCTTCCCTGTAAACACAAGTGAGAAAGAAGATAGTGTTGAGAAGGCTCTGGGAGCCGATGAAGCCTACTTAAAAGCCAAGGAACTTGTTAGTAAGATTAATGAAGCTATAGGGGATGAAGGTGATTTTATTGCGTGATTTTAAGAAAAAAATTTTATCTGAATGTGGTCAGTCAATGACTGAATTTGCCATAATTTTGCCCTTGGTTATCATATTTTTGTCTCTTCCGTTTGACTATGCAAGATTGATTCTTGCAAAGATAAATCTTAACAGTGCGGCTACGGAGGCATTGTCAAATCTTAAAACGACAGATATGGCAACATCCGGTACCGGTGTAAGAGATGCTATTATTGATTCCATAAACAAAAGTTACGGCACGAAGTTGGACGTCGGAAGAATCAGTTTCGACAAGCTTACTGTAGCAAACAGTAAAAAAGAAGATTATACGTATTATGTGTATACAAGTGATAAGGCTAATAACCCTTTTGATAAGCAGTTTGATGAAAGAAACAGTAACTATTCTTGTCAAACTGTCACGTTGAAAATGTCACTTGATTTTGTACCGGTTACTTTTTTAGGAAGAAGTATACTTGGAAGCAGTGTTAATGTTTCTACAAGAGAGTATAGTAGAGATGTATATGTAGAAGGGTATAAGCCTTAGGCTTATAAAACGAGGAGTGTATTGTGAGAGCATGTAAAATAAAAGGTGAATTTTTCAAAAAAGTGTTTTTGGCTGAAAGAGGTCAAGCCTTGATAGAGTTTGCTTTGGTTATACCGCTGTTTATGCTTTTGATAATGGGCATCATAGAGATTTCTTGGATAACATATCAGAGATCTTCGTTTGAATATGGGTGTAGCCATGCGGCTTGGGATATTACTGCGGAACAGTTGAGTGATATCGATGCCTTGAAACAAAGCGGTTCAATAAAGCATTATAGCGGAGGAGCGGTTGACGGCATAATTAAGAGTACTATCAGCGGCAGTACATTATTGGGGTTTAATAGTGGCGGTTTAAATATTACGAACGCAAGTGCAACTATGTATAACCAGGAAAGCAAGTTTTCGGTTCCGGGAGCAAATGCGGAAGAGGTTGAAGCAAGTACCGTTACAAGATATATGGATGTGAAAGCTAATCTCAGTTATGATATAAAACCGATTACTTTTTTAGGGAATGTTTTCTTTGGAGGTCTTTTGAAGGTCAACAGGGATCTGGATTATACAAGAGTTGTCGGTGCACAGCATCGTTCTGAGTAATAGGGGAGGTGCATTTTATTGAATAAATTTGTGCGTGAAGAGAGAGCCAATATTACTATCCTGTTTGCTACCTGCATGGTTGTAATTGCTTTTTTTGCAGGTCTGGCTATTGACTTCGGTATGTATTACATGAAAAAGAATGACTTGGAAAATTTATGCAGGTTATTAAGAGAAGACAGGTTCACATACCAAGACAGTATACGTTATGCGAATAATCCGGGAGCCGAGCTGTATAATATAGTTTCCGATACTATGAAAAAAAATAAATTCGGTGGAACTATTCAGCTTGCCTTTAAAGAAGAGAATTTCCCGACTAACGCAAACTCGAGAGAATATAAGATGAGAATAATTTTGACTGAAGATTTTAATTTTTATTTTTTGAAAATTTTCTCACTTGGAGGAATTAAGGTAAGTTCTTTTATTGACGGTAAAGAGAATTACGGTGAGGGAGGCTCGGACGTTATTTGGCATCCGGCTGTAAGCCCTAATACATATAGCGGAACATATACGGGACAAGCGGGTAGCGGATATACATTTGAACAGGGTGTTTATCCGTCCGGTTGGTAAAGTAAATAGGTTAGGTAAAAAATTAATGAAGAAAATTATTATAGGTGTTTTATCTATTGTAGTTCTTTTGATTGGAGTGTTTTACATTGGAAAATGGCTTTCACCTCGAAAGTTAGTCTTGGCTTGTGTCAAATCTGAAGAAGCTCTTTATAAGGAACTTATAGATATTTACACAAGTCAAGATAACAAAAAAATCAAGATAGAGCTTTTGGTAATAGATGAATCGGAATATAGTAAGGAAGATTTCAAACCTGGCGGAATTGATATTATCTCTATACCGGGGCAATTTAGTTTAGATGCCCTTGAGAAAACAAAGCAGCTGGCTGAAATTAAGAATGTGTCTAAAAATTCGGATTATCTTTTGTCGGTAGATAAGAATGAGAAGATTTATACTTTGCCCCTAAACGGCAGTGTTCCGCTTTTACTTTCAAGGCGAGATGTTCTGGAGAGAAACGGTCTTTTCATACCTAAGGCAGTGGCGGGATTTGCAGATATAAGTTTGGCTATGCAGATTGGAGATGATTATCCTTTTATACTTAAAAGCCTTTCTGACGGTAATTTGTACCTAAGAACCTTAGCTGACGGTATATTGCTTAACGGTTCCGCCGAAACATTTACTTTGTATGATGAAGCCGGCGGAATAAATGAAGGTTTTAATACTTTGCAAAGCTTGGCTAATGTCAGTAATGACAAAAGGCTTATTACGGATGAAGCCGAGGTGTGGGAGAGGTTTGAAGCGGGAGATGTCGCAGTGTTTCCTGTAGACAGTAAGGATATTATAGGCAGGGACTTAACTGATGAGAAGTATTCCCTTACTTTACTTTCTGTTTCGGATCTTAACTCATATATACCGTGGACAAGCGGAATGAGGGTCTCTATTTTATCTAAATCCCGTGCAAAGTCTGAAGCTGAGAAGTTTGTGGATTTTTTGGTTTCAAAGGAAGCACAGAGTTTAATTTATGCGAGAACATCTATGTTACCGGTTTCAAAAAGTGTTACCGTTGAAGGTCAACTCGCAGGGATATTTAATGAGGAACTGGTAAATAATTCTCATATAAAGACTTCTATATATGAGAGAGTTTCAGGAAAGACGGCACTTGCTTGTGATACAGAGCTTTCTAAGCTTTTTCGAGGGGAATATTTTCAAAATATGGATTTCGTCGAAAATGTTAAACAGGCTTTGACGGGTAGTCTGAAGTAGTAAAGAGAGGTTAGGGTAGATATGAAATACTTAAAAATGGGATTTTTTACACTTATCTTATTCTTTACCTGCATATTTGGTATAAAAACCTATGCGGCGGTTGGAGATGTAACGATTAAGGTAAAAACAGTTATTGACAATGCTAATGAGATTCCGGCATCAGTCAGGACAAAAAAATTCAAATACGGTGCCAGCAGAGTGGTCAGCTTTGTTAGACCGTACGGTAGGGAGGATAACTGTCTTGTGCCTGCCGACGGTGATACGAGGACTAATACTTTTGAGTGGACGCATGGGCAAACAGCATCGGTGTTTTTCTATGCTATGAATCATACCACATATTATAACATAGTGACTTTCCAGTCTGTAGCAAGTACAGAGGCTAATATCAGTTTGGAAAGAATAGAATTTGGTGACAACACAGGTTCATACACATATAATGATAATGGAAAAGCAAGTGTTCCTATAACTCCTATGAACTGGGTTGCCATTAAGAATAGTTGGAAAAAAACAGCCAATGTTACATTGCATTTCAGATATAATCCTGATATAGGTGAGGTGGGAAAAGCACCGGAGCCTACAGTTAATTATTCAAAAACTATAGACTATCTTGGTGATGGAGTGGCAAATCCGGATACCAGTGTAGGTGGGAAAAATGATTATAGGTTATATTTGAATGTAAAGGAAGAAGAAGGAGCTAAAGAAAAGGCTAAAGATATAATCTTCTTGCTTGACGTAAGTAACTCTATGAATGAGAATTTGGGCTCCAGTACAAGGTTTGCAAGAATGAAGAGTGTTGTTTCGGGAAGTATGGCAACGCTCACCAAGGATCCGAGCAACAGAATTTCCATTATCCAGTTCGGAACCAATACAAGAACATTGGTTACGCAATCTTCTAATAGAGCTCAGTTGGAAAAAACTGCAAATAGTATGACCTTGCCGGGTGGTGCCGAAGGAGGTACCAACTATTATCAAGGTTTCAAAAGTGCACAAAATATAATAAGCGGTTTGCTCGACCCGAACAGAGAGACAATAGTGTTCTTTCTTACCGACGGTTTGCCTACAGCAGCTTTGCCGGCTACAAATGCAAGAGGATATAATGTTCAATATCCTATAGCATTGCCTTATGCAATGGAAGCTGCGAAGGGTTTCCCGAAAGTTACGAGTTTTTACTCGGTGTTTATAGGCGATAATCCGGGAGATGCTTCAACTCTGCAGACGGTTACACAGGCTGTAAGAGTTAATAAAGAAAAGTATATGGTGCATGTCGCAAGCCCTGAGCAGCTGACAAATGCATTCGATAGATTTTTATCAAAAGTTGGCGGTCACTTATATGATGTTACCATAGAGGATACGCTTTCCGATTATGTTGATTATACAGGCGGATCTAAGGTTGTTGCTGTAGAAAAAGGAAAACGAAAAACACTTGCAATGAATACGGATTATAACTTATCTTATGATCCGAGTAGCAAGAAAGTAAGTATGAGGCTTCTGAAGCCTACAAATCCGGGATCGGAGTATATTGTTTCCTTTAATGTGCGTTCAAGTAATAAGGCACTTTTGGAATATAACGCAACTCGGACATATCCTTCTGTCGGTGATTCCGGCACTGATTACGGAAGCAATACCACAAGTTCCGGAAAATCAGGATTTTTCTCAAATAATGAGGCAAGACTAAAATTTAAGTTTGACGGTGGAAAGCCTGCAGAAAAGGTTTATTTGAAACCTGTAGTTCAAGTAGTTCCGCCACCTGTATTGCCGGTAGTAATAGAAGCAAAGAAAGAGCTTACAGGTAAAGTTTTAGAGAACGAGCAGTTTGAGTTTGTGCTCTTTGAAAAACTTGCTGACGGAAGCAAGAGAGAGATAGGAAGGGCGAAGAACGCGGCTGATGGAAAGATAGTGTTTACATCTCTTAATATCAGTAACCCGGGAGACTTTACATACTACATGCAAGAGGTAATTCCGGATACGAAGGAGCCGGGTATCATCTATGATGAAACCATATTTGAGCTCAATGTTAAGATTGTATGGGAGAATGACGTACTTGTGGTTAAGAATATCAAGTACGATAAGCAACCGTTATTTGTGAATAAGTATGTGCCTACTCCGGTAGTCATAAATCTTAAGGCAAAGAAAGAGCTCACAGGAAGAGCACTTAAAGCAAATGAATTTGAGTTCAGTTTGACAAAGAACGGAGCTCTTGTTGAAACAGTTAAGAATGCTCAAAATGGTGATATTACTTTTGCACCTATAACTTTGACTGATGTGGGAACACATGAATATTATATAAGAGAAGTTCCTCCTGTTCCGGCAGATGAACATATTATATATGATGTTATTCCTAGAAAGGTTACTGTTGTTGTTACCGATGTAGGTGGAGCTTTGGCGGCGGATGTTCAATACGCTCCTGATAATGTATTCAAGAATGAATTTAGGTTTAAGCCGGCTCAACCTGTTATACAGCTTAAGGTTGTTCTTACAGGAATGAGACTTGTAGGCGGTGCATTTAAGTTTGAGTTGAAGCAGACAAATGTAGATCTTGGTGAGACCAGAACTGTAGTAAATGCAGCTGACGGATTTATTAACTTTGAGGATATCAGATTCTCCAATCCGGGAACATATACCTTTGAGGTTAAGCAGATACTTCCTAAAGAAAAGGTTGAGTATATGACTTATGACGAAAAGGTTATTAAAGTAACTGTAGATGTAGCGGATGACGGAACGGGAGATTTGCAGGCTAATATAAGCTTCTCTGAGGCTCCTGAATTTGACAACCATTATCAGGTAAGAGGAGGAATTTGGTAAAATTCCTTGTCACAATAGATATAAAAAAGCAACTCATTCGAGTTGCTTTTTTATATGCTTTCTATATTCATATCAGGGGGTAAACTTGCAAGAAAACTTAGAGGTTTTGCATTTATAGGATGATTAAATTCAAGCCTTGAAGAGTGAAGCAGGGGTCTTGTGAGGGTGCTGTTTAAATACTTAGGATTATATAAATAGTCTCCAACCAGCGGTGCAAATATATAAGACATATGAACCCGTATTTGGTGGGTTCTTCCCGTATCAAGCTTTAACTCGACAAGAGCTGTATTTTTATGAGTGGAAAGGACTTTATATCGGGTAAGAGCTTTATCTCCTTTCTCAAAATCAACGATTCTGGTAATAAGGGACTCGCTTTGTCTGGCTATGGGAGCATCTATAATACCTGTATCCGGAAGGAGCTTATTATTTTCTACCAAGGCCAGGTAGGTTCTTTTAATCCTTCTTTTTTGCATATCCTTGTATAAAATACAGGCACTTATCATGTTTTTGGCAACTATGGTTAGCCCTGTGGTATCCTTATCAAGTCTGTTTATACATCTAAAAACAAAATTTTTATTCTGAGCCTTATAATAATAGGCAAGGGCATTTGCAAGGCTATTTTCATAGTTGTTTAAAGATGGATGAATAGGCATATTTGCAGGCTTATTAACCACTATAATATCCTCATCCTCGTAGACTGCCTGAAAGTCGAGTTTTACCGGTAAAATATTTTCGGAATTCTCATTCTCGCTGATAATTATACTGAGGGTTTCTCCTTCCTTAAGTATGCGGTTCATATGAACCCATTCTCCTTTTATGAGGACACTTTCAGGCATTTTTTTGATTTTTGCCAGAACACTTGAAGTATAGGACTTGGATTTTAAAAACTTTTCTATGCTTTGGTTTGCATTTGCAGCGTCAATATAATAGTTTATAGTTCTTTTCATATATTTTATCCTTATTTGTAATAATAAAGTAAAGCTTATTCTATCAAAATATGTTAAAAATTTAAATATGTTTTTGCATTATTATAATGATGAAAGGTAGAAAACAAAAATGAAAAATATATTATATATACTGGCTTTATCTTTTATATTGGTGGCATGTAAAGCGAAGGAAGTGCCGCAGGAGGAGCCGAAGCTTCCTGAAATAGGATACTCAAATTTACTTGACGAGGATACAAAGAATGAAGTTAAAGAGGTTATTGCAAAGTATCTGGATGGTGAAAGCGTGGAACGATTTATAGGACAGACAAGCCTCTATAACAGCACTATAAAGACAGAGTCTTTGGTACAAAAGGGATATGGAAAGCTTGATACAACGGAAGAAAAATACGATATGGGAACAATAGTGGAAACATGGGGTGAAAAATATCCTTATTTCCCGGGCTATAACTGTAGACTTACGGCTTTTAATCTGATAAATAAAAATCTGGAACTAAACGATACAAAGTCTTATGATGAAAGTCTTCTTTTCATGGATAAGGAGGCTATAGCCAACAGTCCGGAAGAATATAAGCTTACAGAAGATAATATTGACAGATTTAAGACACTTTTCAGTGCGGTCGCTACTGAAAATACGAAAGATATAAAGGTGCATCTTGCTAATGCCCAAAAATATATGCAGGAGCAAAACATAAAATTCAATCTAAACGGTGCAAGCCTCATTACTGTATGGTTTTATGATGATGTTGACGGTAACAAGCTTTTTGTGGGGCATACGGGAGTTTTATTCCCGGTTGACGGTTCGTATATTTTTATAGAAAAAATATCATTTGAAGCTCCTTATCAGGTTTTGAAGTTTGCAAGTAAGGAAGATTTGAATACCTATCTTATGTTAAAATATGAGGAAAAAAGAGAAGAGGCGGTAAAACCTTTTATTATGGAAAACGAAGAGTTGTTAAAAGAGTACAAAACTTTCTATAAATAATACTATAAAATAACATTATAAAAAAATACTATAATAAGATTTACCTATTCAATTGACAAATAGTAGACATAATATTATACTTGAACTAAGAATTCTTGACTGAGGGATTAAAGGAGTTTTGGGATATTATGGAAACTAAAAAAATATCAAAAGCGGTTATATTGAGACTACCGAGGTATTACAGATATTTGGGAGAATTGCAGGAAGAGGGCTGCGAGCGTATATCCTCAAGAGAATTGAGCCAGAGGATGAAGGTTACAGCTTCTCAGATAAGGCAGGACTTGAATAACTTCGGAGGTTTCGGACAGCAGGGCTACGGCTACAATGTAAGATATTTATATGATGAAATCGGAAAGATTTTAGGAATAGATAAAAAGAACAATGCGGTTATCATAGGTGCAGGTAATCTGGGACAGGCTATTGCAAACTATTCGGCGTTTGAAAGAAGAGGATTTGTTTTTAAAGCCATGTTCGATGTCAATCCCTTGCTGATAGGTAAAAAAATCAGAAATGTTCCGGTTCACAGCTTGAGTTACCTTGAGGCTTTCATCAGGGAAAATGATATAAAAATAGCTGTTTTAACCCTACCTAAGACAAGTGCTCCGGATATAGCGGACAAGTTGGTCAAGTTCGGTATAAAGGCTATATGGAACTTTGCACATCTGGATCTTAAGGTTCCTTCGGATATAGTGGTTGAGAATGTGCATCTGTCCGAGTCTTTGATGAGATTGTCGTATAAGTTGTCCAACAAAGAAGCGGCTGAGTTTGACAGTGAAGAGGATTTTTAAGAGTAATGATTATAGGTCTGGGTACAGATTTGATTGAAATTAAAAGAATAGAGAAAGCCTGTGAGAGAGTTTCGTTTGTGAAGAAAACTTTCACGGAACAAGAATACCGGCAAGCGGGAGGCAGGGCTTCCTTCTTTGCCGGTAATTTTGCTACAAAAGAAGCCTTGGTAAAGGCTTTAGGTGTCGGGTTTAGAGGTATTTCTCCGAGAGACGTGGAAGTTTTGAGGGATGATCTGGGAAAACCGTATATTGTACTATACAATGAAGCTTTAAACCTATATAATAAGCTTGGGTGCAACTACATACATGTGAGTATTTCTAATTTAAAAGAATATGCAAATTCGGTTGTAATATTGGAGAAATAATATGTCAGAGCCAAAAATAATTCGTTTGGATAACAGTATTTTGGAACACTTACCGCCAAGAAAAAATGACGCTCATAAAGGAACCTACGGAAAAGTTTTGATTATTGCGGGCAGTGAAGGAATGTCCGGAGCCGCATTTTTATCGGCGCTTTCCGCTTACAGAGCGGGAGCGGGTTTGGTTAAGATATTAAGCCCCGAAGAGAACAGGATAATTTTGCAAACGGCATTGCCGGAGGCTCTTATATCCTGCTATAACAGCAAACTTATAGATGAAGAGAGGCAGGAGTTTTCAGACTTTATAGAAAAAGAGCTTTCGTGGGCAAGTGTCATCGTTATAGGTCCGGGGCTAAGCACAGAACCTTATGTCAAGGTACTTGTGGAAGAGGTTTTGAGTAAAGCCTATGTGCCTTTAATTGTGGATGCCGATGCTATAAACATTATTTCAAAATATCCCTATCTTCAAAAATATCTTACGGAGAATACTATACTTACACCGCATATAAAAGAAATGGAGAGGCTTTGCGGTTTAAGTACGGACATTATAAAAAGCGATATGTTGGGGACGGCAAAGGATTATTATGAGAGTCACGGGGTCACTCTGGTTTTAAAGTCGGCAAAGACGGTTATTGTATCTAAGGATGTGAGCTATGTAAACGATATACCCGCCCCTGCCCTTGCCAAGGCGGGAAGCGGCGATATACTTAGCGGCATAATGGCGGCAATACTCTGTTTTTGCGAGGATGATGGTATTTGCCTTGCTATGGCTGTATATATACATAATTTGGCTGCAAGACTGGCTGCAAGGAAAATTTCGGAGCACGGGACTATAGCAAGAGATATTATTGCATGCATTCCCGCGGCTATGGAATATAACAGAAAAAAAGGAGTTTAGAGGTGGAGGATTATCATTCGTGGTTTAATATTTTGGCATTTATTATTATAGTTTTAATAAATGCTACCGTATTCGGTTTCGGTACAAGCATCAAGAACATAGGAGAAAGCGATCTTGAGCGCGATATGGAGGAAGGTGACAAAAAGGCGGCAAGATTGTTGAGAATCATAAACAGACCGACAAAATTTGTAAATACGGTACAGCTGATATCGGTTTTATTCTCATATATCATAGGAGATTTGATATTGGATTCCTGTGAAGATGAATATAAGATTCCGGTATATGTACTCGCTTTACTTGTACACCTGAGTTTCGGTATCGTTATTCCGAAATACCTTGCAAGAAATAAATCCAAGGAATTTGCTTTGTTTGCATATCCTATTGTAAACTTTTTTATGTTTATTTTTTCGCCGGCGGTTTGGATAATAAACATGATATCGCGTTCGGTATTAAAAATATTTTCTGTAAATTCTTATACGGAAACCGATAATGTTACGGAAGAAGACATAATGAGTATGGTTAACGAAGGACATGAGCAGGGGATTTTAGAATCTCGAGAAGCTATGATGATTACGAATATCTTTGAGCTTAATGATAAGACGGCGGCGGATGTTATGACAAACAGAAAGAATCTGGTTTGCTTGGATGCCGAGTCTACGCTTTCGGATACTGTCGATTTTATGCTGAATGAAGGTATTAATTCCAGATATCCGGTTTATTCGGAAGATATTGACCATATTTTAGGTGTGATAAATATGAAGGACGCCTTTATATATCTCAGAAAACCGGGTAAAAGGAACAAGAGCCTTTCAGAGATAAAGGGCTTAATAAGAAGGGTACAATTCGTTCCGGAGACAAAAAATCTTGATGAGCTTTTTAAGGAGATGCAAACAAATAAGCTGCATCTGGTAGTCGTTATCGATGAGTATGCTCAGACTCAGGGAATAGTAACTCTTGAGGATATACTTGAGGAGATAGTAGGAAATATTTTGGATGAATACGATGTGGAAGAAGAGGAAAACATCATTGATAACGGAGACGGTTCATATACAGTAAACGGAATATGTTCTTTGGATGAGTTTTCAAAAACTTTGAATTTTGAATTTGACGAGGAAGATATCGAAGAATTCGACACCATTAACGGCTTTATTATTAATAAGCTGGGCAGGTTACCGGTGGATGATGACGACTTCAGTATTAAATATAAAAAGATGATATTTACCTGTCTGAAAGCGGAAAATAAATTTATTGAAGCTTTAAAAGTCAATGTTGATACCGACTATGATGAAACGGAAAGTGAAGAGGATGAGTAACTTTATTATAGAAATGTCGAAGCGGACGAAGAATATGCTTGAGGATAGGATATTTTTAAGTAAGACCGCTTCTATAGCGTTCCCTGTTGCATTTCAGGCTATGCTCAATATGGTTATAAATCTCGCTGATACGCTTATGATAGGGCGACTTGGTGAGAATTCCATAGCGGCGGTCGGACTTGGAAATAAAATATTTTTTGTATATATTTTATTTGTCTTCGGTGCTTCAAGTGCTATAGGGATGCTTTCAGCGCAGTATTACGGAAATAATGATATCAAGAATATAAGAAAAGTTTTGGGTATGGGACTGCTTGTCGCTTTATCGGCGAGTTTTGTGTTTACGGGAGCGACTCTTTTAAACCCTGAATTTTTGATGAGAATTTTTACAAAATCGGATACTACAGTTAAAATCGGTATGTTGTATCTGGGAACGGTCGGAATATCCTATCCTTTTACAGCTATATCAAACATATATACGGCATCTGTAAGGTCCATGGGTGAAGTAAAAATTCCCGTAATTACGAGCATAGTAACAATTATTATCAATATAAGCTTAAACTATGTATTCATATTCGGTGTAGCGGGTTTTCCGGCTATGGGCGTTGCCGGAGCGGCTCTTGCAACGGTCATAGCAAGAGTAAGTGAAACCCTCTTGATACTTGGTATTTTGAGTTTTAAAAAGCATCCCGTTATTTGTAGACTTGAGCAGATGTTTTTTTACTCAAAGGAGCTTATGGCTCAGTTTGTAAAAACATCTTTACCGGTTATAGCAAATGAATTTTTTTGGGGATTGGGTTTTACCCTGTATTCCGTTGCTTACGGAAGAATGGGAGATGCCGCTGTCGCATCCATTACCATAGCCACAAGCTTACAGGATTTATTACAGATCGGAATAAACGGCATAGGGGCGGCTACGGTTACCGTTTTAGGCTATGAGATGGGTGCAAATAACCTAAAGAGGGCAAAAACCTATGCAAGCTATTTTTATATACTCTCATTGATTTTAAGCCTTATTATGGCTGGACTTACCGTCTTCATAAGAGAACCTTTTGTATCCCTGTATGAGGTCAGTGAGGAGGTTAAAAAAGATGTGATGCTTTGCCTGCTTGTGTTTGCTTTTTATTTGCCTTTTAAGTTTATCGGAATTTTAAATGTAATAGGCGTTTTGAGAAGCGGCGGAGATACTCTTGTATGCTTTTTTATAGACGTTTCCAGCGTTTGGTTCTTGGGGGTACCTTTTGCTTTTCTCGGTGCCTTTATCTGGAAGCTGCCGATATATTATGTTTATGCTCTTGTAACAACGGAGGAGATATATAAAACTGTGTTCGGTTATCTCAGGTATAAGCAGTATAAATGGCTCAGAAATCTTAATCTTGACTTGCAAAAGGGGAAATAATTTTATAGAATAACTTAGAATATTAAAAAACAGGAGATTTATATGTCAGGACATTCAAAATTTGCAAATATTAAACATAAAAAAGAAAAAAATGATGCCGCAAAGGGAAAGATATTTACGGTAATCGGAAGAGAAATTGCCGTTGCGGTTAAAGAAGGAGGAGCAGATCCCAACAACAACTCAAAGCTTAGAGATGTCATTGCCAAGGCTAAAGCCAATAACGTTCCTAACGATACTATAGAAAGAGGAATCAAAAAGGCGGCAGGCGATATAGATGCCGTTAATTTTGAGCAGAATATCTATGAGGGCTATGGTCCGAGCGGAGTTGCCATAATAGTGGAAACACTTACCGATAACAGAAACAGAACGGCCGCAAATGTTCGTTCGGCTTTTACAAAGGGTCAGGGAAATGTAGGAGCTCAGGGTTGCGTTTCTTACATGTTTGACAGAAAAGGTCTTATAATAATAGACAAGGAAGAGTATGACGGCGATTCGGACGAACTCATGATGCTTTCTTTGGATGCCGGAGCAAGCGATTTTTCGGAGGAAGAGGACAGCTTCGAGATAATAACCGAACCGGATGATTTTTCGGCTGTAAGAGAGGCTTTGGAGGCGGCAAAGGTTGAGATGCTCAGTGCCGAAGTCACCATGATACCGCAAACATGGACGGAACTTACAAGTGAAGAAGATATTAAAAATATGAATAAAATACTTGCCCTTTTGGATGCGGATGACGATGTCCAAAATGTATATCACAGTTGGGAAGAGTAAAAAGAGCCGCTTTGCTACGGAGTTTGTAACAAGGCGGCAATTTTTTTAAAGAACTTTTTTTAAGAAACCGAAAGAGAAGACAGTCATAATTGCGGTTGCCATCAATACGCCCAGAATGGAAGCAAGAACGGTTTTCTTTTTTTCCATTTGCAGTATGGATGCTATAACACAACCTGTCCAAGCTCCTGTACCCGGAAGTGGAATTCCTATGAACAATACAAGTCCCCAAAAATCGTATTTCTCAATACTTGCCCTGTGCTTGTCCACTCTTTTATCGACAAAGTTTGCAACGGAGTTTAAAAATTTGATTTTTGAGCGTCTCATAAATTTATAGAGGTGCTCAAAGAAAAATACTATAAAAAACATAGGTATGATATTACCGATAAAAGCGATTATAATACTTTCAAGCATATCAAGTTCAATAATAGAGGCGGCGATAAGCCCTCCTCTTGCCTCCAGTATGGGAAGCAAAGAAATTATAAAAACAACCAGCTGCTTGCCGAAGGGGAAAATAAGAAAAGAAGACATTTTCTCAACCAAGCTTTCCGTTAAATGTTCGAGCATAAAAAATCCTTTCTGAAATAAATAAACTAAGAGAGAGTATAACAAAAAATAAAGAAAATGCAAGTTTATATTCGCGCTTTAAAGTTTTAAAATTCAACGCTTTAAAGTATTGACTTAAAAAGTCTTTTCATATATAATTAGCCGTATATAAAATAAAAAGAGGTGAACATTATGAAAAAGAAAAAAATCTTGGCTTTAGGTATTGTTTCTCTGGCATTGTTACTGGGAGCGTGTGCAAAGCAGAACACACAGACTGCGGTAACGGATTCAAAAGCGGATGCGGAAGGCGGGAAGACATATAAAATAGGTGTACTTCAGCTGGTACAGCATGAGGCTTTGGATGCCGCAAACAGAGGTTTCTTTACGGCTCTTGATGATGCGGGAATTTCTTATGTGGCGGATCAGCAAAATGCAGGCGGGGAAATAAGTTCAGCTCAAACTATTGCGGATAAGCTTGTAAATGATAAGAATGATTTGATTTTTGCCATAGCGACTCCGGCGGCTCAGGCTGTATCGGGACTTACAAAAGACATACCTGTTGTTATAACTGCGGTTACGGATCCCGTGAGTGCGGGGCTTGTTGAAAGTAACGAGAAACCGGGAGGAAATGTTACGGGAAGCTCCGACCTTACACCTGTAAAAGAGCAGATACAGCTCTTAAAGCAGCTTTTACCGAATGCAAAAAAAGTAGGAATGCTATATTCTTCGGCAGAGGCAAACTCGGCTTTCCAGATAGAGCTTGCTCATCAGGCGGCAAAAGAGCAGGGACTTTCATATACGGATTACAGTGTTTCGGGACTTAATGAGATTCAATCGGTAGTGGAATCCATGGTTGGAAAGGTGGATGCCATATATGTTCCTACCGACAATATGATAGCTTCCGGAATGTCAACCGTATCCATGGTTGCTACACAACACAATATACCTATAATAGGTGCGGAAGTTGCACATGTGAATAACGGAGCTTTGGCAACCTACGGTATAAATTACTTTGAACTTGGCTACCTTGCGGGACAGCAGGCGGCAAAAATTCTTAAAGGAGAGGCTCTTCCTAAAGATATGCCTATAGAATATTTACCGGCTGATAAATGTGAGTTTTCCGTTAATGAGGAGCTTGCACAAACATTAAATATTGATGTTTCGTCAATTAAGTAGTATTATATAAGAAAGTTTAAGGACGTTCCTTCGGATCGTCCTTTTTAATCTAGGAGGATATTATGTCAGATATTATCGGAGCTTTGGGATCCGCTTTTGTGGGCGCACTGTCTCAGGGTATGCTTTGGGGAATCATGGTACTTGGAGTTTATATAACATATAGAATTCTTAATGTTGCGGATCTTACCGTAGACGGAAGCTTTGCTTTCGGGGCTTGTGTATCCGTTTATTTAATGGCAACTTATAAAATGAATCCCCTGCTTGCGCTTTTACTTGCGGCTATGGCGGGTATGATAGCGGGTGCGATTACGGGAGTGCTGCATACGGTATTTGAAATTCCGGCAATTTTGGCGGGCATACTTACTCAAATTTCTCTGTGGTCCGTAAATTTGGGAATAATGGGAAAGAGTAATATATCCCTGCTTAATGCAAGTACTATTTTTACGCAATTTCAGGCATTTACAGGCTTAAAGGACAATATGGTGTCCTTGGTTCTGGGTCTTATAATCGTTATCATAACTATTGCGGTCTTATATTGGTTTTTCGGTACCGAGATAGGAGCCACGCTCAGGGCTACGGGAAATAATGAAGCTATGATAAGAGCTTTGGGAGTAAATACCGGCAAAACAAAGCTTTTAGGGCTTATACTCAGTAATGCTTTGGTAGGTCTTGCGGGAGCTCTTGTTGCCCAAAATCAGAAGTATGCCGATATCAACATGGGAACCGGTGCTATAGTTATAGGTTTGGCGGCTATAGTTATAGGTGAGGTTTTGATGGGAAGACTTATAAACTTCGCATTTAAGTTTGCGAGTACCGTTTTGGGTTCCGTGGTATATTTTATAATAAGAGCCTTGGTTTTACAGATGGGACTTAATGCAAATTATATGAGGGCTTTATCGGCGGTTCTCGTATTTATGGCTTTGGCGGTACCTGTTATGAGCAGAAAGTGGAAAGAGAAGAGAGCCTATTCGGCTGAGGGAAGAAGGTAACTTATGTTAAAAATCAAAAATGTATGTAAAACTTTTAATTTAGGTACTATAAATGAAAAAAAAGCTTTGAATGACTTGAACCTTGAGCTTAATGAGGGTGATTTTGTAACGATAATAGGGGGAAACGGTGCGGGAAAATCTACAATGCTCAATATGATAGCTGGCGTATATCCTATAGATTGTGGTATAATAGAACTGGCGGGAGTCGATATATCAAGATTTCCCGAGTATAAAAGAGCGGAGTATATAGGAAGAGTGTTTCAGGATCCCATGCTCGGAACTGCGGCAAATATGGAAATAGAAGAAAATCTCGCTTTAGCTTTTAGAAGAGGTAAAAAAAGAGGGCTTTCATGGGGAATGAAAAAAGATGAAGTCGCCTTTTATAAAGAGCTTGTGGCGAAGCTCGGTTTGGGGCTTCAGGACAGAATGAATTCAAAAGTGGGTCTTTTATCCGGCGGACAAAGGCAGGCGCTTACTCTTGTTATGGCGAGCCTTGTAAAGCCCAAGCTTTTGCTTTTGGATGAGCACACAGCGGCACTTGACCCTAAGACCGCAAAACAGGTCTTGGATCTTACAAAGGAGATAGTCGAAAAAGATAATTTGACGGCTATGATGGTGACGCACAATATGAGGGATGCACTTGCAATAGGCAACAGACTCGTTATGATGCATAACGGACATATTATCTACGATGTTTCGGGAGAAGAAAAAAAGAGCCTTAAGGTGGAGGATCTTCTTGCAAAATTCGAAAGCGCAAGCGGCGAGGAATTTGCAAATGACAGAATGCTTTTGGCTAAATAAGTACGGAGGGTAAATATGAATAAAAAGCTGGTTATTACAATAAACAGAGAGTATGGAAGCGGCGGGAAAATAATAGGAAAGAAATTATCCGAAGAACTGGGTATTCCTTATTATGATGATGAAATTATAAAGCTTGCTTCGGAAAATTCAGCCGTTGCGGAGGAATATTTCAGAATGAATGATGAAAGACCCGGAAACAATTTGTTATATAAAATAATAGGGGGCTTGAAAAGTTCGGTATCAAAGCCTAAAATTAATGACGATATAACAAATCCTGATAATTTGTTCAGATTTGAAAGTGAGGTAATAAGAAAGCTTGCTACCGAGGAGTCCTGCATTTTAATAGGACGCTGTGCCGACTTTGTTCTGGCATCCGCTTCCTTCGGGGAATTTATAAATATATTTGTGTATTCGGATTTACCGACAAAGCTTAGAAGAGTTATGGAAGTAGACGGTGTGGATACAAAAGAGGCTCTTTTAAGAGTGCAAAAAATAAATAAGTCAAGAAGCGACTATTACAGATATTATACAGGTGAGGCATGGGACGACATGAGCAGGTATGATCTAACTATAAATACCTCGAAGCTTGAACTTGAGCCCGCATGTACCCTCATTTTGGAATATCTGAAGCTTCGAGGATATGAAAATTAACTTTTTGGAGAAGCAAATGAAAGAAGATTTGGATTTTAGCGTAGGTTTTAAAAATTCAAGAAAAAGAAAAGAAACTGATAATCGTTTATATATAATAGGGGGAATGTTATTCGGAATAATCCTTATAATCATTGTAGTTGTATGGGGGCTTTCTTATAAAGCCGCAAAAAAAGCAACAGGCAGCGATGCGGGTAAAAAAGCGACAAATACCGATGCTGCTACGAACAGTGAGGCAAAGAAAAAGGAAGGACCGGATGAGGAAGAAATAAACGCCATATTTGCGGAATATCAGGATTTCGGTCTGGTAAAGCTTTCCGAAGGCTACCTCAATATCAGAAAAGAGGCGGGGAAGAATAAGGATGTAATCGGAAAACTTTATGACGGCAGTGCCGTAAGTATAATGGAAAGCATCAATGATGAAGAAGGAACGGCATGGCTTCACGTTAAATCGGGGATGGTTGAGGGTTATACGGTTGCCGACAAAATCATTACCGGTGAAGAAGCAAAGAAAGAGGCACTGTCTTATATAAAAAAGAGAGCTATAATAAAAACGGAAAAACTCAGAGTTCGTAAGGAAGCAAACGAAAATTCCGAGGTTATAGACGTAGTTGAAGAAGGCGAGAGATATGAGGTCATGGAAGAGCTTGACAAGTGGGTTTTGATAAATCTCGGATACATTTCAAAAGACTATGTTGAGATAAAATATGCTTTAAATGAAGCGAGAAAGCTTGATTTAAAAAGTATGGTTTTAAATGAGTACGAGAAGCTCGGAATGAGCTTTGCAAGCGGCTATGTCAACATAAGAAAAGAGCCTAAAACCGATACGGATTCGAACATAATAGGAAAGCTTCCAAACGGTGCGGCGGCGGAAATATTGGAAGCTCTGGACGGCTGGTATAAAATTAAATCGGGTCCCGTAACAGGTTATGTAAGCTCCGATTATATAAAAACAGGGGATGAAGCTAAAGATATGGCTTTGGAGAAGGCTGAACTCATGGCTGTTGTAAAGGAGCCTGTTTTAAACGTAAGGACGGAGCCTAATACGGATTCAAAGATATGGACACAGATAACCAATGCGGAAAAGTACCCGGTAGTGCAGCAGCTTGACGGGTGGGTCGAGATAGAGCTTGAGGATGATAACAACACCTATGTCAGCACTCAGTATGTTGATGTAAGGTATGCTTTGAATGAAGCGGTTAAATTTAATCCTATGAGCGGAAGCGAAGGAAGCAAAGTAAATTCCGTAAGATCTCAAGTGGTTAATTATGCTTTGCAGTTCCTTGGCAATCCTTATGTCTGGGGCGGTACAAGCCTTACAAAAGGTTGCGACTGTTCAGGCTTTACAATGCAGGTACTCGGAAAATACGGCTACGGATTGCCGCATTATTCCGGATCTCAGTCTACTATGGGCAAGAAAATAGACAGTTCACAGATGAAGCCGGGGGATTTGATCTTCTATGCAAATTCAAGCGGAAGAATCAATCATGTAAGTATGTATATAGGCAACGGTCAGGTTGTACATGCGGCGAGCAGAAGATCCGGTATAAAAATATCAGCTTGGAATTACAGAAGACCGGTAACTATAAGAAATATTATCGGAGACTAAAATTAAAGAGGAAAAAACTATGATGGATAATTTTTTGGCACAGGAATTTGGTAAAAGTCAGTATTATACGGATATTCCAAATCCTCTATTTAAAGAGTTCGGAGTGAAAAAGGGTCTAAGAAATGAGGACGGAACCGGGGTAAGAGTAGGACTTACCAAGGTCAGCGATGTTGTGGGCTATGATATCATTGACGGAGTAAAAACGAATACCGACGGATATTTATACTACAGGGGATATTCGCTCAATGATCTGGTTAACGGAAATATAGGAAATGTAAACGGCTTTGAAGAAACCATGTTTTTGCTTGTTTTCGGGTTTCTTCCTTCAAGGAGAGAGCTTGATGATTTTATAAAGATATTCAGACAGATGTACAGACTGCCTGAAACCTTTTTGGAAATGAATTTACTTAGGATGCCGGGACAAAACTTAATGAATGTCTTGCAAAGTTCGGTATTATCCTTGTATAATTTTGATGATGATCCCGACAATGTCGAGGTTTTCCCGACTCTGGTCAAGGGCTTATCCATAGTTGCCAAGCTTCCTGCGATTATGTGCTATGCATATCAGTCGAAGATGCATCATTTTAATTTAAACAGCCTGTTTATACATTATCCTAAGGAGGGATATTCGGTAGCCGAAAATATCCTTCATTTACTGAGAGCCGACGGAAAGTTTGATAAAGGCGAGGCGGATCTGCTTGATACCATATTGCTTATACATGCGGATCATGGCGGCGGTAACAACTCAACCTTTACAAATGTCGTTGTTTCATCTACAGGAACGGATATTTATTCAAGCATTGCCGCAAGTATAGGATCTCTTAAAGGTCCTAAGCACGGCGGTGCGAATATAAGTGTTAGCAACATGATGCATGAAATTATCTCGACTATAGGTATAACAGAGGATGAAGAAAAGATAAAAGGCATCATAAACAGAATACTGGACAAGGAATTTTTTGATAAATCCGGTCTTATATACGGTTTCGGGCATGCGGTTTACACTATATCGGACCCGAGAGCCGAGCTTTTGAAGGGATACTGTGAAAATATTTCAAAAGCAAAAGGTCGTTATGAAGAATTTAAGTTTTATATTTTATTTGAAAAGCTTGTAAAAGAGACGGTTCTTGAGAGAAAAGGAAAGCCTATAAGCAATAATGTTGATTATTACAGCGGCTTTGCCTATGATATGCTCGGAATTCCCAAAGATTTATTCACGCCTTTGTTTGTGTGCGCAAGAACTATAGGATGGTTGGCTCATAACATAGAAAACAAACTTTATGACGGAAAAATCATGAGACCTGCTACAAAATACGTAGGCGATATAAAAAAATACTCTCCTATAAAAGAGAGATAAGGTGAAATTTTAAGGTTGGAGGAATTAATGCATGAAAAAAGCAGTAAGCATCTTATTTACTGCAAGCGTAACTTTTGTTTTGTTTTTTTGTATGCCTGTGTATGCGGATTGGTATCAAAACGGTACGACTTGGCGTTTTTCACAAGGCGGAAAGGATTTGAGCAATACATGGGTATACGATAAGGATAATATTTTTTATCATTTGGATTCGAACGGAAATTATGACGGAGGAAAGAAGGAGTTTCTTCACTCCTCCGAAGGGCTTGATAAGGATGTATTAAGGAGTGCTTATCATTCTATGCAGGATATGGGATACCTGCTTGAGGGAGATACCTATTTCAAGCAGGCTCTTAATTTAATAAATGAAGAAAGAGAAAAGTCCGGCGTGGCGCCCCTTGTTCTTGATTATGACAGATCCGTTTTGGCATCTTACATTAATGCGAATATGCATAAAAACAATTATTTCAGTCATTACCATACAAGTGAGACGGAGGCTGAATGTATTTTGGTTGCAAGAAAGCTTTTCGGAGACAGTTTAAGCGTGGATGCTGAAAATATACATAAATATTGGGAAAGCTCCTCTTTGGGTGTAAATGTGAATGATGCATGGATAAGAGGAAATATAAAAAGAGGGCATGAAAGTCTTGTTGAAAGTTCGGGACACCATAAAAATATAGTTAATCCCGATTATAAAAAAGTAGGTATAGGACTTACGGTCATAAAAAATGAGGCGACGAATACAGTATACTTTTATTATACTCAGGAATTCGTACATTAAGGTTTAAAAGATATATCTTGCATTTGGAGGTTAAAGGTGGCAAAAAAGGGCTCCGGAAAAACCGGGAAAAGAAAAAAGAATAGCACCGGGAAAAGACAGGAAAATTTCGCTTTGGAGGTAATTGCCGTAGCGGCTCTTGCCTTATCGCTTTTTATGTTGCTCAGTCTATTCGGAGTAGGTGCTTTTGTCGGGAAAGAAGTAAAAGAATTTCAGTTGGGCTTATTCGGCATACTCGGATATATTTTTCCTTTTGTGTTTTTTATCTCATACTTATTTGTTATTGCCAACAGAAAAAATACACTTGTTAAAATGAAGGTCGGAGCGGGTGTTTTAATTTACTTTTTACTTGCCGCCTTTATACACCTTTTTTCGGGCAGGGAGTTTTTGGGCTTTGAAGGACTGAAGGAAGTTTATGATTCAGCGGATTTCGGCGGTGTTTTCGGAGCGGTGATTTCAGGTTATTTAAGCAAGGTTATAGGGAAAATAGGAAGCGGAATAGTACTGTTTTCCTTAATTTTTGTGTTTTATTTATTCATATCGGGAATTTCTTTTATGGATTTGCTTAATTCTTTTTCTACTTTATTCTATAAAAAAGCCAAGGAAGATATCTCACGAATGGTAAAGGAAAGAAGAGAAAGAAAAGAAGAATCCGAAGATAAGTATGATGAGTTTGAAGCTCCTTATGAAGATGAATATAAATACGAAGAAGCCGCCCCTGAAGTTAAAAAGGAGAGGATTTTCAGAGGAATCAACTTAAAGGATAACGATTATGTTGATGTGGAAGAAAGACTTAAAAAATACGGAAGCAGAAAACCCGAGCCGACTCCGATAAGGCAGGAAGAGGAGATACCCGAAGTCACAGAAAATGAAAGACAGGAGGAACCTAAATATAAACCTAAACCTAAGCCCGTCCAAAGAAAAAAGGAAGAAAGTAAAAAAGAAGAAAATAAAAAGCCTCCTAAGGAGAACCTTAACTTTTCAACTACCGAGGAAAACAGGGTAAATCGGGCGGAGGATGTTTTTACGGGAATTATCATAAATTCAAATGCAAAGAAGGAGGCTGCAAACGAGAGCCTTGACGAAGAGCTTATAGACAGAGTCAATAATATTCTCAGCAGAAAAGAAGAACTTGAAGAGGGGCTGTTTACGGGAAAAGCACAAGAAAGTAGCGCTTCAACCGTAAGTATAATGACTGAAGACGAGGAAGGAAGCTTTGAGAAGTCCGAAGAAAATTCGTTTGTAAGTCCGCCTTTAAATACAATTGCGGAGGAAGACTTCATGCCTGCCGCCGATACGGAGAATGAAGATAAGGCGGAGCTTCCGTCCGGCGAAACAGTGACTGAAACAATGACTGAAACCGTAATTGAAAAACAGAAATATGAAAATGACAGGGCAAATTTAAGCTCGGGACAAAGGCAGATAAGTACATCTACAGGAAAAGTTATTGAAACGGATGCGGAGAAACTTAACAAAAAGCTTGAAATTGCAAGGGCTGAAAAATATGAGAAGGCTCTTGTAAAGAGGCCGGATAAAGATGTAGTGAAAAGACCTTATGTATTCCCGCCGGCAAGTCTTTTAAAACAGGTTCAGAACACAAAAACCGTTTCCGATGAGGAATATAAAAATACCGCAATCAAGCTGCAACAAACCTTGCATAACTTCGGTGTTTCGGTACGTGTTACAAACATCAGCTGCGGACCTGCGGTTACGAGATACGAGCTCAGTCCGGAGCAGGGAGTAAAGGTAAGTAAAATTGTTGCCCTGCAGGATGATATAAAGCTCAGTCTGGCGGCAAACGATATAAGAATAGAGGCTCCGATACCGGGCAAGTCGGCTGTCGGAATAGAGGTTCCGAATAAAGAAAATAACGTTGTTTATTTCAGAGAGCTTATAGAGTCAAGAGAATTCAGAACCGAAAATTCTTCCCTTGCATTTGCGGTGGGAAAGGATATAGCGGGGCAGACCGTGGTAACGGATATTGCGAAAATGCCGCATTTGCTTATTGCGGGAGCAACGGGCTCCGGTAAGTCGGTTTGTATAAATACACTTATTATGAGTATTTTATACAAATACAGTCCGGATGAAGTCAAGCTCATAATGGTGGATCCCAAGGTGGTTGAACTCAGCGTATACAACGGTATACCGCATTTGCTTATTCCTGTCGTTACCGACCCTAAAAAAGCCGCGGCGGCTATAAACTGGGCTGTTGTGGAGATGACTGAAAGATATAAGAAGTTTTCGGAAGCCGGCGTAAGAAATCTCAAGGGATATAATGAAAAAATAGACAAAGCGAAGCTTAAAGGCGAGCCTGAGGGTGAGCTTGAAAAAATGTCTCAGATAATAATTATTATAGATGAGCTTGCAGACCTTATGATGGTCGCACAAAATGAGGTTGAAGAGGCTATATGCAGACTTGCACAGCTTGCGAGGGCCTGCGGAATACATCTTGTTATAGCAACGCAAAGACCGAGTGTGAATGTTATAACAGGCTTAATAAAGGCAAATATTCCCAGCCGTATCGCTTTTGCGGTTACATCGGGAATAGACTCGAGAACCATACTTGACAGTGTGGGTGCGGAAAAGCTTCTCGGTAAGGGAGATATGCTGTTTTCTCCTCAGGGAAGTCCTAAGCCCGTGCGTGTTCAGGGTGCATTTATAAGCGACAATGAAGTTCAAAATGTGGTTGATTTTATTAAAGAGCAGGGGCATGGTCAAAGTTATGACTTAAATACCTTGGAGAAGATTGAAAACGGAAGTTCCACGCTTACGGGAAGTACCGATTCGGACGTGGATGAGCTTTTTGTGCAGGCGGGAAGGTTTATCATAGACAAGGAAAAAGCCAGCATAGGAAACCTGCAAAGAGTATTCAAAATAGGCTTCAACAGGGCGGCGAGAATTATGGACCAGCTTTGTGAGGCGGGTGTTGTAGGCAGTGAGCAGGGAACAAAGCCGAGAGACATACTTATGGATATGGAAACTTTTGAAGAACTTTACGGCAATTAATTAAGGAGAAAATATGAATATAAGACTGATAGAGGATTTTGAATATGAACTTTTATCGGGAACGGACGATGTTTTTCTTACTTCGCTTTGCTATGATTCAAGGAAGGTAAAGGAAAACGATGTATTTGTTTGCCTGAGCGGAAGTAATTTTGACGCCCATACGGTAATAGAGGAAATAATTAAAAAACAGCCGTCTCTTGTAGTGGTTGAAAAGGATGTGGAAGTTAAGGCTGAGGTAAACATCATTAAGGTAAGCTCCGGAAGACAGGCTTTGGCGATTTTAAGTGCGGCGCTTTTTGATTATCCTGCAAAAAAAATGACTATGATAGGAGTAACGGGTACAAAAGGAAAGACAAGTACGACTCACATGATAAAGCTTTTACTTGAAAAGTCGGGTGCGAAAGTCGGCATGTTCGGAACCAACGGAATATATACGGGGGATGAAAGAATACCCGGAAAAAACACTACCCCCGAATCGTATGAATTGCATTCGAATTTTAAGAGAATGTATGAGGCGGGTTGTACTTATGTAGTTATGGAGGTGTCTTCGCAGGCGGTTAAGCTTGACAGAACCTATGGGATAGAATTCGACTACGGAATTTTTACGAATATATCCCCCGACCATATAGGCAAGGATGAACATAAGGATTTTGCGGAGTACCTTGATTGTAAGACAAGATTTTTAAAACAGTGTAATCTGGCGCTTGTAAATTTAGATGATGAACATTCCGCTTATGTACTTGAACACTCGGATGCCGGGGCGAATTTTACCTTCGGCTCGGGAAAAGGGGCGGATTTTTATTATACAAAGCTTAAATATTTAAACTCACATGATTTTGTGGGAATAGATTTTAAGGTAAAGGGAGTGAACGAGCTTGAAGTCAAGGTGGGAATACCCGGACTTTTCAATGTATACAACGCTTTGGGGGCAATAGCTCTGGCAACATTCTTAAAGATAGACAATAAGATTTTATCTACGGCTCTCTGTGACATCAGAATTGACGGCAGAATGGAAATAGTTCATGCGGATAAGAATTTCAGCGTTATAGTTGATTATGCGCATAACGAGCTGAGTATGGAGAGCCTTTTGCTTACCTTAAGGAGCTATAAGCCTGCAAGACTTGTGGTTGTTTTCGGTTGCGGAGGCAACAGGTCAAAAGACAGAAGGTACGGTATGGGAAGGGCGGCTGCAAAAACGGCGGATTTTTCCATAATTACCGCGGATAACTCAAGATTTGAAAAAGTGGAGGATATTATCGCCGATATTGTTTCGGTCATGGAGCCCACAAAAGCCGAATATATATGTATCCATGACAGAGCCGAAGCTATAAGCTACGCTATCGAGAATGCGAAAAAAGGTGATATGATAGCAATAATAGGCAAGGGACATGAGGACTATCAGGAAATAAACGGAGAGAGGCATTATTTTAAAGATGCGGACGAAGTAAAAAAAGCTGTTTTACAGGCAAAAGAAAAAGGAGTGAAGCATGCCTAGATTTAAGGTAAAGGATATAGCGGATATTTGTAAAGGAAACCTAAAAGGTACAGGGGATTTTTATGTTGACAATTTTGCCATAGATTCAAGAAGAGTAAATGAAAGCAGCCTTTTCGTTCCCATAGTCGGAGAAAATGTTGATGCACACAGATTTATAGAAGATGTTTATAATTCCGGATGCAGGGTTTGCTTTTGCTCCGATAAGAGCCTAAAGCCGGTTGAGGGGATGAGCTATATAGAAGTGGATAATACCGTCGAGGCATTGCAAAGCTTGGCGGAATTTTACAGGGAAAGTATAAAGGTTCCTGTGGTGGCGGTTACGGGAAGTGTGGGAAAAACAAGTTCCAGAGAGGTAATAGCAAAAGCACTTTCCGCAAAGTACAAGGTCTATCAAACAAAGGGGAACGGAAACAGTCAAATAGGTGTGCCTTTAACCATTTTGGAATTTGAAGAGGACTGTGAAATTGCCATTATAGAGATGGGAATAAGCATGCCGGGTGAGATGACAAGAATAGCCAAGGTCGTAAAACCCGACGTTGCGGTAATAACAAATATAGGAGATGCCCATATAGAGTATCTGGGTTCAAGGAAAGGCGTTATGGAGGAAAAGCTTCACATAACGGATTACATGAAAAAGGGCTCAAAGCTTGTCTTGAATGCGGATGACGATCTTTTAGCTGCGGCAAAGCTTTCTTGTGATATTGAAAAACTTGAAGTTTTCACAAGTCCTAAAGAAGGCGCAGTTTTTTTTGTCAGCGATAAAACCCTTGAAGAGGGGATTGCAAGCTTTACCGCGTATTTAGATGGAGAGAAGGTTTTTTGTAAGCTCGGTGCATATGGAAATCATCAGATCAATAACGCCATGCTTGCTTTAACGGTGGCAAAAATATATAATGTAAATCTTTCGCTTGCCGCAAAAAAAATAGCCGAGTTCAGAGGTTTTAAGCACAGGCAGGAGCTTTTGCAAAAGGAAAGTATAGAAGTTCTTGATGATTCCTATAACGCTTCTCCGAGCTCGATGAAGGCGGCTCTTGATATACTCGAAAATATAGGCGGAGAAAGAGCAAAAGTAGCCGTTTTGGCGGATATGAAGGAGCTTGGAAAGGACGAGAGGGCTCTCCATGAAGATATAGGAGCTTATGTTGCAGATATTAAGAGCATAAGCTGTCTCTATACTTTGGGTGAGTTGGCAAAGAGTATTTCTTCGGAAGCCGAAAGAAAAAGGAAAGACCTCGAAGTTTGCCACTTTGACAGCAGGGAGGAGCTTTTAAAAGCGCTGAAAATTAATTTTACAAAGGATTGTGTGATTCTTTTTAAGGGATCCAACAGCATGAGGCTTTTTGATGTAATAGATGAATATTTAGCCTAATTATGAGAAAGGACAGATATATTGACGGATTTATATGCGGGTTTGGTTTTGGAGCTGTCCAATGCCAATATCGACAAAGTATTCACATACAGAATACCTGAAGATATAAGAGATCTGGTCTTTGTAGGCTGTCCTGTTTTTGTACGTTTCGGGACAGTGAAAAGACCCGTGAGGGCATATATAGTAGAGCTTAGCAATGAAACCGAATTTGATAAAAGTAAAATAAAAGATATAGAGGGCATGGCGGAGTTTGACATACCTGCGAGCAGGCAGCTCCTCGGATTGGCGGCTCATATAAAGAAAATGTACGGAGTAAGCTTTTCCAAAGCCTTAAGTACCGTAATGCCCGTAAAAAGTAAGCTTAAAAGGAGCAATAATGCCGAAACCAATGCTTTCCTGGATTTAAAAGCCGGAGAATCGGAGCTTTTAAAGGAGCTTAACGAAGAACAGCAGACTGTTTATGATGAATTTTGTGATGATTATAACAAGGGCTTAAGAAAAACCTATTTATTGCATGGAATAACGGGAAGCGGAAAAACTCTGGTATATATAAATATGATTAATATGGTTATAAAGATGGGAAGACAGGCTATAGTGCTTATTCCCGAAATTTCGCTTACATACCAGAGCATAAAACGCTTCATATCCGTTTTCGGAGATAGGGTTGCCGTTTTAAACAGCAAAATGTCAAAAGGAGAGAGAGTAAAGCAATTTGAACGAGTTCTTAACAAAGAAGCCGATATAATAATAGGACCAAGGTCGGCTCTTTTTACCCCTTTTGAAAACACAGGTCTTATAATAATAGACGAAGAGCATGACAATGCCTATAAAAATGAGAGTGTTCCGAGATATGACAGCAGGGATCTGGCAAGAAAGCTTGCCGAAATTTCGGATGCGAGTCTTGTTCTTGCAAGTGCCACACCAAGTCCGGAAAGCTATAAAAAATATAAAGACGGAGAATACAGCCTCTTAAGACTTAATTACAGAGCCGGCAAGGAAGCGGTTCTACCGAATATCAACATAGTGGATTTAAGAAAAGAGCTGAAAGACGGAAATACAGGAGTTTTCAGCATTAAGCTGAGGGAACTTATAGAAGACAGATTGGCTAAAAATGAGCAGATTATGCTGTTTATGAATAGAAGAGGGATGTCAAATTTTGTATCCTGCCGAAGCTGCGGTCAGGTTATAAAATGTCCCCACTGCGATGTTGCCCTTACCCTTCATAACAATAACAGATTGTATTGCCATTATTGTGCTTACAATACAATGCTTCCGAAGCTGTGCCCTTCATGCTCGTCCCCGTACATAGCTGGCTTCGGAGTGGGAACTCAAAAGCTCGAGCTTTTGACAAAAAAGGCATTTCCCAAGGCAAGGGTACTTCGTTTGGACAGGGACAGCGACAATACGAAGACGGCGGGAATGGATATACTGAAGAAATTTTCAAATAATGAAGCCGATATACTTGTGGGAACACAGATGATAGTAAAAGGACATGATTTTCCCAATGTTACCCTTGTGGGAATAGTGGCAGCAGATACTTCTTTATACATAAACGATTATACCGGCGCTCAAAGAACTTATGAGCTTTTGACACAGGCAAGCGGAAGAGCGGGAAGGGCGGATAAAAAGGGTGAGGTGGTAATACAGACCTATAATCCCGAGCATTACGCCATACTTGCCTGTCGTAAGCATGACTATGATCTGTATTATGAGAATGAAATCACCTATCGTGCACTTGCAATGTATCCACCGATTGTTCATATTTTAGGTGTACAATTATCGGCTAAAGATGAAAAAAAACTTAATGAAGCACTTGAAATGTACGTAAAGCTTTTGTCGGGCTTTATAAAAGAAAACTCACAGTTTATAGGGCCGGTAGTACCGAATATATATAAGCTGAGGGATTATTTTAGAAAAATTATATACATAAAGAATAGTGAATATGCTATACTGACAGGTATTAAAGAAAGCATGGACCTTTTGATGGAAGGAAACAAGCTTTTTTCGGATATTTCGATAATATATGATTTAGTATAAATTTGATTTTATGAGGAGAAAATTATGGCAATCAGACAAATAAGGACTATAGGAGATCCTATTTTAAATAAAAAATGTAAGGAAGTAAAGGAAGTAAGCGAGAGAACAAAACAGCTTATAGATGATATGTTTGAGACCATGTACGATGCAAACGGCGTGGGTCTTGCGGCACCGCAGATAGGTGTGCTCAAAAGAATAGTGGTTATAGAAACGGATGAAGAAAACAGCTACATTCTTATAAATCCCGTTATTTTGGAAATGGATGGAGAACAGGTGGGATATGAAGGCTGTCTCAGCGTACCGGGAAAAACGGGAATCGTTAAAAGACCGAACCATGTAAAAGTAAAAGCCTTTGATGAAAATATGCAGGAATTCGAGCTTGAAGGAGAAGGGCTTTTGGCAAGAGCGATTTGCCATGAATGTGAGCATTTGGAGGGTGAGCTTTACGTAGATAAGGTTAGCGGAGAGTTAAAAGACGTATCCGAGCTTGAAGATGAGGAAGAATATATAGAAGCCGAGGCTTAAGGAGGGGACTGAAGTGAAAATAGTGTTTATGGGAACTCCGGATTTTGCGTCAAGCGCACTTGAAAAGCTTATTGAAGAGGGCTATGAAATAGGTTTGGCTGTTTCCATGCCGGATAAGCCGAAGGGAAGAGGATACGAGCTTGTTCCCACTCCTGTAAAGGCAATGGCTCTTTCACACGGCATAAAGGTTTTGCAGCCTTTAAAAATGAATGATGAGAGCTTTCTTTCGGAGCTCAGAAAAGAAAATGCGGATGTGTTTGTAGTTGCGGCTTACGGCAAGCTTTTAAGTAAGGAAATACTTGATATGCCGAGGCTTGCCTGCATAAATATACATGCTTCTCTTTTACCTCAATACCGAGGGGCGGCACCTATTCAATGGGCTCTTATTGACGGCATGGAAAAGACAGGAATAACGACTATGCTTATGGATACGGGGCTTGATACAGGTGATATATTAAAGAAGTACGAGCTTTCGATAGATGCAAATGAAACGGGAGGCGGATTGTTTGATAAGCTTGCCCGTCTCGGCAGAGAAGCTATTGTTGATACGCTTGAAAATCTTGACGAATATATGGAAAAGAGGACAAAGCAGGGAGAAGCGAGTACGGATTATGCGGCTATGCTCAGTAAAAAAGACGGAGAGCTTGATTTTAAAAAGCCGGCAGTTCAAACGGAGAGGCTTGTCAGAGCTTTAAATCCATGGCCGAGCGCCTTTACATATTTGGATAAAAAAACCTTTAAAATATGGGAAGCCGGGGCTGTTTCGGGAGAAGTGTATGAAAGGCTCGTTCAAAAAGAAGATAAAGAAAACTTCGGAAAGCTTATACAGGATAAGGAAAAGCTTTATGTTATATGCAAAGAAAGTCTTCTTGAGCTGAAGACGGTTCAGCTTGAAGGGAAAAAACGTATGGATGTTCCAAGCTTTCTGAGGGGCTATAAAATAGAAAATGATATAAGTTTAGGGAGGTAGGCAATATGTACGGTGTGCCTTACGGATATAGATTTGACGGTACCTATATTTTGGTACTTATAGGCTTGCTGCTTGTTTTGGCGGCACAGTTTTATATGAGTTCAACTTTTAACAAATACTCGAATATTCGCTCGAATTCAGGTTTGAGCGGAGCTCAGGTTGCAAGGCGAATTCTCGATTTAAACGGATTAAGCGATGTTCCGGTTAATCACATTTCGGGTAATCTGACGGATCATTATAATCCGGGAAGCAGAAGTGTTAATTTAAGCAATTCTGTTTACGGCTCCTATTCCATTGCGGCGGTAAGCGTTGCGGCTCATGAATGCGGACATGCCATACAGCACAGCAGGCAGTACGGACCTTTGAATTTCAGGTCGGCGCTTTTTCCGGCGGCAAATATAGGCTCCAAACTCGCTATTCCTTTAATTATAATAGGAGCGGCTATAGGAGGGGCAAAAAGCCCTCTGATTCAGATAGGAATTTTTGCATTCGCTCTGGCGGTTTTGTTTCAGCTTATAACCTTGCCGGTTGAATTCGATGCCAGTGCAAGAGCTTTAGTTCGTTTGAGAGATGACTCTATTTTACCTGCTTCGGAAGAAGGAGGAGCAAGAAGAGTTCTTACGGCGGCGGCTTTAACTTACGTTGCGGCAACGGCATCATCCATACTTCAATTACTCAGATTGGTACTTTTGTTTGGAGGAAGAAGAAATGACTAAGGAGCCCGGACTTCGACTTATAAGTCTTGAGGCATTAATGCAAATTACGGAAAAAAAGCAACATTCTCACAAGGTTTTAAATATGGTAAATGAAAAGTATGCCTATTTAAAAAAGGAGGACAGAGCTTTTATATCAAGGCTTGTACACGGAAGCCTGGAATATCTGCTTCAAATAGATTATGTTATAAATTTATACAGCAAGGTTCCGGTGAATAAGCAAAAGCCCCTCATAAGAAATGTGTTGAGACTCTCGGTTTATCAGATCCTGTATATGGATAAAGTACCTGACAGTGCAGCCTGTAACGAGGCGATAAAGCTTGTTGAAAAAAGAGGTATTGGCGGACTTAAGGGCTTTGTTAACGGAGTTTTAAGAGCCGTTGCGAGAGAAAAAGAACAAATAAGCTTTGACAGTCCGGGTCTTAAATATTCCGTTCCGCAGTGGATAACGGAGTTATTTGCCGAAAGCTTAAAACCTGAAGAAATAGAAAAAATCCTTGCGGCTTTTGTTAAAGAATCTCCGCTCAGTATAAGGATAAATGAGAATAAATGCAGTGTAAGTGAAGCGGTGGATACACTGAAAAAAGAGGGCTTGGAGGTTTCCGTTTCCGATATTTGTCCCAATGTATTAAAAATAAAGGGTTTTGACAGAATATCGGATCTTGATATACTTAAGCAAAAGAAAGCATACGTTCAGGATGCATCTTCCGCACTTGCAATAAAAGCACTGGATATTCAAAAGGGAAGTATCGTTTTTGACGTATGTGCGGCTCCGGGAGGAAAAAGCATAAACGCTTTGGATGTACTCGGAGGAAGCGGAGAGCTTTATGCCTTTGACGTGAGTGAAAAAAAGCTTGGCTTACTCAAAGAAAATTTGAAAAAATATTCAAGTTATGATAATGTAAATACTATAGAAGCAGATGCTTCGGTTTTTAATGAAAGCTATGTAAATAAGGCGGACTACATTATTGCGGATCTTCCTTGTTCGGGATTGGGCATATTGGGAAAAAAAGCGGATATAAAGCTTAATATGACAAGACAGGCATGCATGGAGCTTTCAGATATACAGCAAAAAATTTTAAATAATGTTTGCAGGTATTTAAAAAAAGGCGGTAAGCTTCTTTTCAGTACCTGTACAATAGACCACTACGAAAATGAGGATAATGTAAAAAGATTCTTGAAAGAAAACCCGGATTTTACACCTGTGGACTTTTCCGCTTTTGTAAAAGAAGATTTAAAGGAAGAGGCAAAGAAAGGGTACTTACGCCTGCTTCCCGGGATACATTCCTGTGACGGTTTCTTTATAAGCATCTTTGAGAAAAATTAATGAAGGATATAAAATCTTTAAGTTTGGACGAACTTCTCGACCTTATGGAGGAAATGTCGGAGAGCAGGTTCAGAGCCGGACAGATATATGAATGGTTGCATAAAAAGCTTGTTGAGGACTTCAATGAGATGAGCAATATTTCGCTACCTCTGCGAAATAAGCTTAAAGAAAGCTTTTATATAAATAATATAAAGGAAGAACTCGTAAGAACATCCGAAGTTGACGGCACGAAAAAGTATCTTTTTGAACTTCGTGACGGAAACATCATAGAAAGCGTATTTATGAGATATAAGCACGGAAACAGTGTTTGTGTTTCGTCTCAGGTAGGTTGCAGAATGGGTTGTACCTTTTGTGCATCCACTATTGACGGGCTGGTAAGAAATTTAAGCCCCGCTGAGATGCTTGACCAGATTTATTCCATACAAAAAAGTACGGGAGAAAGGGTAAGCAATATAGTGCTTATGGGCTCGGGAGAGCCTATGGATAATTTTGATAATGTAGTCAAATTTATCCGTATTATAAGCTCAAAGGAAGGACTTAATATCAGTCAAAGAAATATAACGGTATCTACCTGCGGTTTGGTACCCAAAATGAAAGCTTTGGCTGATGAAGACCTTTCGGTAACCTTAGCTTTATCTTTACATGCACCGAACGATGAGATAAGAAAAAATCTTATGCCTATAGCGAAAAGTTACAGCATAAAAGAAATTCTTGAAGCCTGCTCTTATTATTTTGATAAAACCAAAAGAAGAGTAAGCTATGAATACAGTCTTGTCAGAGGGGTTAACGACAACAAAGAGGAGGCAAGAAGGCTTATAAAACTCCTTAAGCCTATGAAAGGCCACATAAACCTTATACCTGTAAATCCTATAGAGGAAAGGGACTATAAGGAGAGCTCTCAGAAAGCGGTATATGAATTTAAAAATGAGCTTGAAAAAAGCGGGCTCAATGTGACGATCAGAAGAGAAATGGGAAGAGATATAGACGGTGCCTGCGGACAGCTTCGAAGGCACTACAAAAAAGAGAAAGATATAAATAAGGAGTAGCTATGAAAGCAGTTGCCTATAGTGACGTGGGAAAAGTAAGAAGTATAAATGAAGACAGAGTTTTCTATACGCTTGATAAAATAGGAGATTTAGAGAATCTTTTTATTTTGTGTGACGGAATGGGCGGAGAAAATGCAGGAGATTACGCTTCTTTGATGGCAGTCAAATATATAAAGGAGTCCATACAAGGTACAAAGGGAGAGCTTGCAAGTATTCTTTCCAAAGCTATAAGTGAAGCCAACTTGAAAATTTTAAATGAGGCCAAGGCGGATGTAAGCAAGTTCGGAATGGGTACAACACTTGTTCTTGTAAGCATAATGGATAATAACCTGTATGCAGTTAATATAGGAGACAGCAGGCTGTACATATTACGAAACGAAAAACTTAGGCAGGTGAGCAGAGATCACACCTTATCGGAAGAGCTTTTGGCTAAGAATGTTATAGAAAAATACAGCCTCGAATATGAGGAAAATAAGCACAAGCTTACCAGAGCTCTCGGAGTTTTTGAAAATATCAAGGCGGATTTTTTTGAAATACCTTTGGAAGGAATTTCAAAAGTGCTTATATGCTCGGACGGTCTGAGCAATATGATAGATGATGAGGATATAGAGCATATAATCAAAGAAACACAGGACGAAGTCTGTGCTAAAAAGCTTATAGACAGGGCAAATGCAAGCGGCGGAAGAGATAATGTAAGCGCAATAGTTATTTACGAACTCGGTAAGGCAGGTGATGTAAATGCAACTTAGAGTAGGGACTTTTTTACAGAACAGATATGAAATACTTGAGCTCATAGGTTCCGGCGGAATGAGCTATGTATACAAAGCTAAGTGTCATAAGCTTAACAGACCTGTTGCTATAAAGGTACTTAGAGAAGAGTTTTCAAAAGACAATAATTTTGTATATAAATTTAAAATGGAAGCACAGTCGGCTGCCGGACTTTCACATCCGAATATTGTTAACGTATATGATGTAGTAGATGAAGAGGAACTGCATTATATCGTTATGGAATATGTTGAAGGCATTACTTTGAAAAAATATATCAAGTCAAGATATATACATGATATAAGGGATGCCGTAAATATAAGCATTCAGGTTGCAAAGGGTATAAAATCGGCTCATGATGCGAATATAATACATAGGGATATAAAGCCTCAAAACATAATCATAGGAGCGGACGGAAGCATTAAAGTGGCGGATTTCGGAATAGCAAGGGCCATTTCCGAGGAAACGCTCAGCACCATAGGCGTGGGGTCGGTTCATTATATGTCGCCCGAGCAGGCGAAGGGTGCAAGATGTGATAAAAGAAGCGATATTTACTCTTTAGGTGTTACCATGTATGAGATGCTTACCGGACGTTTACCTTTTGAGGGTGATGTTACGGTCAGTATAGCTCTTGCTCATCTGGAAGAGAAGATGCCGGCACCGAGCACCTACAATCCTCGTATCAGCAAGGCTTTGGACAATATTATCCTGACTTGTACAAGAAAGACTCCGAGCAGAAGATATTCGGATTTATCGGAGCTTATAAGAGATCTTGAGAAATTGCTTATTGAAGATGATTTCGAGACCGAGCCCGAGGAAGATGCCGGTGCGACAAAAATAATTACGGCAAGCGAGCTTAACGACATAAACAGTCATATCTCCGAACATGAGCCTATGGATGAGGAAGAAGATAATGTTTATTATGATGATAAGGATGAAGAAAGACCTAAAAAATCCTCAGCTTTCAAAAAGTCTAAAAAGGGCAAGGACAAAGGCAAAGACATAGACAGAGATGACGAAGCTGAAGAAAGCCCGGGAATGGAAAAGCTTATTACTGTTTTGGGTGTTGTGATTGCTCTTGCCATTGTTACCGCTATAGGCTTTTTTGTCGCAATGCGTTTTAAAATATTTGATTTTTCTTCAAATCATACAACCAATGCAACACAAATTACCGAAAGCGAAAAAGAGAAGGACGGTACAAAAACCAAAACTCCGGATATTGTCGGAATATCTGAAGAGCTTGCCGAGAAAAAGCTTAAAGAAAACGACTTGCAGCTTAAGGTATCGGGAAATGAATACAGTGATTTCATAAGTAAAGGAAATGTCATCTCTCAGAAGCCTATAGCAGGTGAAAGTATAAGCAGATATTCGAGTGTCGAGGTTGTCATCAGCCTTGGAAGCAACAGCATAGATTTGAGCAAGTTGACTATCACGGGTATTGCTAAAGATAAAGCTATGCAGCTTTTAAAGGAGAACGGTTTAAGTGCCGAGCTTGTGGAAGAAAACAGTGATACGGTCGCTCTCGACAATGTAATAAGATATGAACCGAGTACGGCGAAAAAGGGTGATACAATACGTCTTTATGTAAGTAAGGGCAAAAAAGAAGAGCTTGTAAAAGTTCCGGATTTTTCGGGACGTGCCATGAAAGAGGTGCAGGGTCAGCTTGCGGGAGCAAACCTTACTTTAGGTGTGATAAAGGAAGAATATCACCAGACTGTAGCGAAGGGTATGGTCATTTCACAAAGTCTTACAAAAGATACCGAAGTTTTAAAAGGCAGTACCATAGATTTTGTCGTCAGTAACGGAGTAAAGCCTATAGAGACGGTTCCCGTAAAGGACTATAAATATGTCGCTTCCATAGATGCAACATATAATATAGAAGACCTTATAGGTCCGGGAAGCAGCATCATCAACGTCAGCATTATGGTCAGATTAAAACAGACCGTAGGCGGTGAGACAAAGTATACAACACTTATGGAGCCTAGGCTTGTAAGCGGAAACACCATACTTCCGGTAAGATTTAAGGCTATAGAGGGAGCCTACGGAGTGGACCAAGGCTATGTCGAGGTGGTCGAAACCGGAAGCGGAAATGTCCTTAAGTCCTACGAAGTCGAGTTTTTCAAGGTTGAGTAGTATGCAAGGAAAAATAATTAAAGGAATAGCCGGCTTTTATTATGTGGCTTATAAGGGAAGAGTATATGAATGTAAAGCAAAGGGAATTTTCAGAAACAGAAATATAAAGCCTTTGGTGGGAGATAATGTTGAGTTTCTTATTCTTGACGAGGATAAGAAGCTCGGAAATATTTGCGATATACTTGAAAGAAAAAGCGAGATGATAAGACCGGCTCTGAGTAATATAGATTTGCTCATAATAGTTGAGGCACTGACAAAGCCGAAACCTCAGATAAATCTTTTGGATAAGTATTTGATAAGTATGAAAATGCAGGGAATAGCTACGGCCATTGTATGGAATAAGTCCGACTTGGTCTCGGAAAACGAGTATTTTTCATCCTATGCGTCTGCGGGCTATACCTGTATAAACTTATCCGCCAAAACCGGTGAGGGCATAGATGCTCTCAAGGCTTTGATAAAGGAAAAAAGTGTCGCTCTGGCGGGACCTTCGGGAGTCGGAAAAAGCACTATTATAAACCTGCTTGTTCCCAAAGCAAATATGGAAACGGGGGATATAAGCAGAAAAATAGAAAGAGGCAGGCATACCACAAGACATTCGGAGTTTTTTGTTATCGACGGCGATACTTACCTTTGTGATACTCCGGGCTTTACTTCCGTGAGTATAGACAAACTTCTGTCCGATGAACTCAAGGAATATTATCCCGAGTTTTATGCCTATGAAGGAAAGTGTAAGTTTAATGCCTGTACTCATACGCATGAGCCCGGTTGTGAAATAAAAAAAGCATTGGAAAATGCGGTTCTTGATAAAACAAGATATGAAAGTTATGTAAAAAATTATGAGGAATTAAAAAACTTAAAAAGATATTAGAAAGGGTTTTGTTTATGAAAATTTTATCACCATCCTTACTTTCCGTTGATTTTACAGATGTAAAATCAAGCCTTGCCGTTTTGGAGGAGGAGGGTATAAAATATTTACATTTGGATGTTATGGACGGCAATTTTGTACCGAGTATAAGCTTCGGCATGCCTGTTATCGCATCCCTCAGAAAGTATAAGAATTTTATTTTTGATGTTCACATGATGGTTGAAGAGCCGGACAGATATGTTGAGGATATGAAAAAGGCGGGAGCGGATATGCTGAGCGTGCATGTTGAAGCCTGCAGACATTTAGACAGGACAGTAGAGCATATAAAATCGCTGGGAATGAAAGCCGGAGCGGTTTTAAATCCCGCTACTCCGGTAGATGTTTTAAAGGATGTATTGCCTATTCTCGATTTTGTACTTTTGATGAGTGTAAATCCGGGCTTCGGAGGTCAAAAATATATACCTTACGTAAGCAATAAAATAAGACAGCTTGCAAAGCTTAAGGAAGAACTTAATCCGAAGCTTTTGATTCAGGTTGACGGAGGGGTAAACGAGAATACCGTAAAAGAAGTTATAGCCGCGGGAGCGGATTATGTTGTTGCGGGCTCGGCGGTTTTTAACGGGGACATAAGAGCCAATGTCGGAAACCTTAAAAAACTTATGAATTCTTAGCAGGTAGTGTATGAATAAGGTATATTTAATAGCCGGTGCAAAAACGGACAAGAATTTCGTAAAAGATATTCTTGAGGCGGACAAAGATGAAAAAAAGATAATCAGTGTGGATTCGGGGCTTAAGATACTGGATGAGCTTAATATTAAACCTGATATTATTTTAGGAGATTTTGACAGTGTGGATGAACGTGTCCTTGAAAAGTACATATCAAGAGATGATATAAGAATCGAAAGGCACAATCCCGTTAAGAATTTCAGTGATACCGAATTGGCTGTGGAGTTATGCATAAAGCTCGGATTTAAGGATGTTTTTATACTGGGCGGTCTGGGAGCGAGGGCGGACCACAGTCTGGCAAATATATATACCTGTGCTCATTATCTTGACTGCGGACTTAATATAGCTCTTATTGATGAATACAATAAGATATATGTAAAAAAAGAGAGCTTCGAATTAAAAAAAGATCGGCAATACGGTAAGTATGTGAGCTTTTATCCTATGAAGTCTCCGTTGAGAAAGTTCTGTCTTAAGGGCTTTAAGTATGAACTTGAAAATAGGACCGTAGACAAATACGAGACTCCGAGCCTTTGTCTCAGCAATGAAATAGAAGCGGAAACGGCAAGGGTGGATTTTGAAGGAGCTTATATATTGGTTATTGAAAGTAAAGATAGAAATTAATTAAAGTGGACTGCATTAAAATAAACAAATTGGATATTTTAAACAGTCCACTTTTGTTATATCGTATTATTACAATACTAATATTTATAAAGGAGAAAGGTATTATGGAAAGAAAGAACGATTTGACTTATAAAATTACTTTAACGGCTATGTTTGCGGCTTTGAGTTATGTGTCTTTTACTTATCTTAAAATTCCTATTCCTACACTTTCGGGAGATATGACGGCACTGCATATAGGTAATGCATTTTGTGTTCTTGCGGCTTTGGTGCTTGGAGGAGTTTACGGAGGTGTTGCCGGAAGCCTCGGAATGACCATAGCGGATTTAATGGATCCTGTATATATTACGAGTGCTCCCAAGACATTTATTCTTAAATTTTGCATAGGACTCATTGCGGGTCTTGTAGCTCATAAAATAGCCCATATAAACGAGCATACGGAGCGTTCCTATATATTTAAGTGGACTTTGATAGCTTCCGTAGCTTCACTGGGATTTAATGTTATTATGGATCCTATTTTCGGATATCTGTATAAGACTTATATACTCGGAGTTCCGGCGGATGCCGCAAAGATAATGGCAACGTGGGCAGCGGGTGCAACAACTGTTAATGCCGTTGCGGGTACCGCTTTGGTTGTTGCTGTATATGCGGCATTGAGACCTGTACTAGGCAGGATGAATTTGACAAAAATCAGTTAGTAAAATTCATAATAATATGTTATACTTGTCCTATATATTACAGTGAATTTAGGAGAGTTTTATGAAGAAAATTTTTATTGCATTGGTTTTTGCCCTTTTTGTAACTACAGCCTGTTCAAATGTTTCAAGTGAAACCGCAACCGAAAAAACAAGTGTTGAGGAAAGCAACAAGAAAGCTGAAAAGAAAAGTAAAAAGAAAAAAAAGGATAAGAAAGCTAAAGAAACTAAAGAGACCGAAGAGGCTAAGACCGAAGAAGAAAGCACATCCGCAGCTGAGGACTACAGCATGACACCGGAAGAGAGGAAGGTGTATATAGAAAGACTCATGGAGGATGAAAATCTTAAGAGTGCTTTCAATTTACTTGAAACTCAAAGAGTCGGAAGCGAGGTAACGGGCTATGTTGATGTGCCTGCGGATTTTCATCCTTTTATCGATGTAGACTACGCAAACTCCAATATGGTACAGTATTCGAGTGTGGACACTTATAATATCGTGACCTTGAGCTATGTGGGACCTGTAAGTTCTTTAAACGGAACAAGTAACGTGGAGCAGGTTGCAAACATGGTATATGACATGAATGAGAGTCAAGGTGCCAAGGCTGTTATCGGAGAAGCTCAGGTGAATTCTCTTTGGGAGAAATCAGTTTATGTAGGTGGGGAATATACGGAAAAATCGAGTATGAGTCTTATATTCTCACCTAAGGATTCCGATAACGTATATATACTTACCGTTGAAGGTGCCGATAGGCTCGAAGATGTGGTTATTGCAGTCGGAGATTCATGGAAACTTACAGAATAAATTTTAAAATTAATTTTAAAGTCAAAGATTTTTTGTCTTTGACTTTTTTAGTCTGAAATTCGACATATTTGTAATTAATATTTAAGGTGAAATATAAATTGTTTTATGCTATATATTAGTGTATGGATGGTGAAGATATGAATGATAACAGAAAAGAGATAATAGAAGTTAAAGAACTATATAAGTTTTATCAGGCGGGAAGCACTGTCGTCCATGCTTTGGACGGAGTGAGCTTTGAGATATATGAGGGAGAATTTGTTGCGATTATAGGTCCCTCGGGTTCGGGTAAATCCACACTTTTAAATATGCTTGCCGGGCTTGAAAAGCCGTCAAAGGGCGAAATTATTATAGCGGATACCCATATAGAAAATATGAGCGAAAATCAGCTTGTGGGCTTTCGAAGAAATAATGTAGGTTTCATTTTTCAGTCATATAACTTGATTCCGACCATGAATGCTCTTGAAAATGTGGCTATGCCCCTTATGTTCAGGGGGATGGGACATAATGAAAGAAATGAAACCGCAAAAAAATATCTCGGACTCGTAGGTCTGGAAAAACAAATATATCATAAAGGAAATGCCATGAGCGGCGGTCAGCAACAAAGGGTAGGTATAGCAAGAGCTCTTGCCATGACACCCAAAATAATATTTGCCGACGAGCCTACGGGAAACCTTGATACAAAAACAACTGCGGAGGTTTTAAAGCTGATGCAGGATATAGTAAGGGATACGGGGCAAACACTCATAATGGTTACTCACGATGCTAAAATAGCGAGCTTTGCCGACAGACAGATAAGAATAGTCGATGGAAAAATACAAAGCGAAAAAGAAGAAGGGGCTTTCAGCCTATAATAACTGTGAAAGGAATAAATACAAAAATGAATTTTTTGAAGAAATCGGTTGCCGCTTTTTTAAGTGCAATTTTTATATTGTCTATATTTCATATAGAGGCGAGGGCGGCGTTAGTAAATACATCGGATAACACTACATTTAAGCAAACAAGCATACCTACCGGAGTTCAAGGTAAGTCTATGAACGTTACCTTTACATATACTGCGGAAAAAGACTATGACAACGCATTTATCGGTCTTGCTTATGATGAGGATATAAATTCGACGAGCGAGCAGGAAAAGTCCGATGTCAACACCTATCCTTTTGAAACCAGCAAGGATACTTTTGAAAGAAAGGCAATAGGTAAGATTAAAGCCGGACAGACAAGAACCGTCGTTTTGACCGCCAGAGTAAGAAAAGACATGCCGGAAGGATATTACGGAGTTCAGGTTTATGTTTCCGACAGTAAGGAAGGCGGAAGCAAGGGAGAACAGGAGTATATCAATATTTGGGTAAAGAAGGCACCGACGGAAAAAGAAAGCAAAGAAGAAGTAAATAATGCGGTATTTGTCTTGGGAGAGGGGCAGCCTACACCGAGCGGAAAGTATCCGAACGTTATGAACTTCAGCATCAATTTGAGAAATACCGGAAAAATCACTGCACAGGACGTAGTAGTATCTATGGTAATGGACAAAGATCCTACAGTTTTTCCTTTTGACATAAATGAAGCTAACTACGACAGAAGATTTGAAAAGATTGCGCAGAACGAAACGGTATCCCTTGATTACAGCTTTGCTATAAGAAAAGAGGTGTATACGGGATATTATCCTATAAAGCTTAAAATTAAATATAAGGAAAGCTCAAACGGTGAAGAAAAAACCTTTGAAGGAGAATTTTACGTTGACGTTGTAAACAAGGAAAAAGAGGAGAACAAATCAAGCGGAGACTTTAACGTAAATAACAGAACGAAGGCAAGAATTATAGTGGAAAGCTTCCATACGATTCCTGAAAAGGTTATTGCAGGCGAGCCTTTCGAGCTTGTTTTAAATATGAAGAATGCATCAAGCAATATTGCCGCAAGCAACATACTCTTCGGCTTTGATCCCGAAAAGGTTGCGGAAAGCCCTGTTTTTTCAATGGAAAACGGAGCAAGCTCCGTAGTTGTAAATACCTTGGCACCGGGGGCTACTACGGAAATACGCTTAAAAATGGTTTCAAAACCGGCTATAGATGCAAGGTCTTATACATTAAAAATTAATGAAAAGTTCGACTCTCCGGAGTTTAAAAATGCGGATGAGTCCGTAAATATAGATATACCTGTACATCAGGTTGCAAAGCTTAAGATAGGAAATATAGACCTTACTCCTACCGACATAAAAGTAGGCGAGGAAATAAACCTGACATTCCCTATAAACAATACGGGAAAGGTTTTACTTTATAACGTAAGCGCAAAATTTGAAGCGGGCTATTTAAAGACCAATGAAGTCTACGTAGGAAATATAAAAGCGGGTGAAACGGGTAATGTGGATGTTATGTTGACCGGAACTGCCGTAAGTGACGGAACGCCTGCCAAAATCACGGTTTCTTATGAGGATGATGCGGGAAATGTAAGCATGGAAGAAAAAGAGATTCCTATAAATGTAACTTCGGAGGATGCTGCGGATGAAGGAGATATGCCGGATATGCCTATGCCGGAGGAGCCTGAAAAACCGAGCTTTTCCGTGTTTAACATATTGAAGATTGTAATACCGGTGCTCCTTCTTATAGGAATTGTCGTTTTTGCACTTAAAAAGTTTAAAGCTAAGAAAAAGTAACGGAGAAATTGAATGAAATTTACAGATTTATTCAAGATGAGTATCGGAAACCTCGGAAGAAGAACCTTGAGAACCGGTCTTACCGTTTTAGGTGTAATTATAGGTACAACCTCGGTTGTTACTATGGTTTCTCTGGGTATAGGTCTTGATGATTTACAGACAAAGACCTTGCAGGAGTACGGCTCATTGACGGCAATAACCGTGAGTATGACGACAAATATGGAAGACATAGCAAATAAAAAGAATGCCAAAGTTTTAAAGGATGAGGTGCTTGAAGACTTTAAGAATATGGAACATGTAAAGGGAGTATCTCCCCTGCTTCGTGTCGGAGCCATATTAAAGCAGGGTATATGGGAAGCAAACGTTGATATAATGGGGGTTAATGAAGATTATATGAGAGATATGAAGCTTGGGGAGGGTAAACTTCCCGATGCTTCGTCAAACGCCATAGAGTATATTATAGGAAATATGATTATAACAAATTTTACCAATTCAAAGACCGGCAAAGGCTATTACGACACCAGAGAATTGCCGAATGTTGATTTGGTCAACAAACCCGTATTTACCATACTTGATACCGAGTCCTATTATGCAGTAAAGTTTAACACCGGAAGCAGTGAAGGCAATAAAGAGGCACCGAAGTCTCCGAAAAAGTATTTATTCAAAACTGCGGGTGTCATTGCGGGCGGACCAGAGGAATACACGCCGTATTCATATAATGTGTATGCAAATATTGATGTACTTAAAGCACAGTTAAAAAAAATATATAAGAATAAACCTATACCGGGACAACCTAGAACCAAAAAAGGTAAGCCGTATAAGTATTTTGTATATGAAAATGCCGTGGTTTATGTGGATGACATGAAAAACGTTACTACTGTTCAAAAGGCTATAAAGGATATGGGATTTCAGGCGGAATCCAATATGGAATGGCTTGAGCAGTCAAAAAAACAGTCAAAGATGATACAGGCATTTTTAGGGGGAATCGGAGCTATATCGCTTTTGGTTGCCGCTATAGGAATTGCCAACACGATGATGATGTCCATATATGAAAGAACCAAGGAAATAGGTATTATGAAGGTTTTGGGCTGTGATATGAACAGAATAAGGGATATGTTTTTGATAGAGTCGGGAGTTATAGGACTTATAGGCGGAATACTGGGACTTACCATAAGCTATATTCTCGCATTTGCCATAAATAAGCTGGGTATTGCATCATCATTTATAGGAACGGAAGGTGATTTGTCGCAAATTCCTCTTTGGCTTGCGGGCTTTGCTCTTATGTTTTCTACCGTAATAGGTATGCTTGCAGGATTTTTCCCTTCACTTCGTGCTATGAAGCTCAGTCCTTTGGCTGCACTTAGGAATGATTAGTACTTGAATACAAGCGGTCTTTATGCTATAATGACAAACTGGTTATAATAATAAATTAAGGGAGAAATGCAATGAGCTATACAGTTGAAAACACGGAAAAGAGCCTCGCTGTTATTACAGTAACGGTTCCGGCAGATGAATTTGCACAGTATGTGACAAAATCATACAATAAAAATAAATCAAAATACAATGTTCCCGGCTTCAGAAAAGGAAAAGCCACACAGCAGATGGTAGAGAAGCAATACGGCTACGGTATTTTCTTTGAGGATGCGGTAGATTTCGCTATAGATGCCACATATCCTGAAGCTGCAAAGGATTCAAAACTTGATATCGTTTCAAGACCTGAGATAAGCATTGAAAATATCAATAAAGGAGAAGACTTTGTATACAAGGCTACCGTTGCTCTTCGTCCGGAGCTTACATTGGGTGAGTACAAGGGCGTAGAGGTTACAAAGGCGAGCACGGAAGTTACCGATGCGGACATCGAAAACGAATTAAAGAAAGAGCAGGAGCGTAACTCCCGTCTTATAAGCGTGGAAAGACCTGTTGAAAACGGAGACAATACGGTTATAGACTTCGACGGAAGTGTTGACGGAGTACACTTTGACGGAGGAAAGGGTGAGGACTATCCTTTGGTTATAGGTTCTCATTCATTTATTGAAGGATTTGAGGAGCAGCTCATAGGACACAGCATAGAAGAAGAGTTCAGCATTAATGTTACCTTCCCTGAAAACTACCATTCAAAAGACCTTGCAGGTAAGCCGGCAGTATTTGACATAAAGATAAAAGAAATCAAGAAGAAAGAGCTTCCTGAAATAAATGATGAATTTGCAAGCGAAATAAGCGAGTTTGAGACTCTCAAAGAGTACAAGGCGGACTTAAAAACCAAGCTTGCGGTTCAAAAGGAAAATGCCGCAAAGGCTCAGAATGAGAATGCGGTTATAGAAAAGGTTGTTGAGAACGCAAGTGTCGAGATACCGGGTCCTATGTTGAATTCTCAGATAGATAACATGATAAACGACTATGCGAGAAGAATGCAGGCACAGGGACTTCCTCTGGATCAGTACATGGAGTTTACGGGTATGACCATGGAGAACTTAAGAGATCAGATGAAGCCTAATGCGGAAAGAAGCATAAAAACAAGACTCACACTCGAGACTGTGGCAAAGACCGAAAACATAGAGGCTGAGGAAGCGGATATGGATAAAGAGCTTCAAAAGATTGCCGATCAGTACAAGATGGAGCTTGACAAGATTAAGGAGCTTTTCGGTGAAGCGGAGCGTAAGCAGATGGCAGCCGATATTAAGGTTCAAAAGGCTGTTGAGTTCCTGGTTTCAAATGCAAAGTTTGTATAAGGAAAATCAAGCTTTACGCAATCAAATTACTTGCATATAATAACATAAAGGTTTATAATAATGTGAGCTTGTCTTTAAGACAGGCTCATACTATTATAAAATGTGTTTGATTTACAGATATTGTAACTTGACAAAATAAGGAGGAATGAACATGAGTTTAGTGCCTACAGTCATAGAACAAAGCTCCAGAGGTGAGAGAGCCTTTGATATATATTCAAGGCTTTTAAAGGATAGGATAATATTTTTGAATGACGAGGTTAATGATGTTACAGCCAGCTTGGTAGTAGCTCAGATACTTTTCCTTGAATCGGAAGATCCGACAAAGGATATAAACCTCTACATTAACTCACCGGGTGGAAGTGTTGTGGCAGGAATGGCTATTTATGATACCATGCGTTATGTAAAGTGCGACGTATCCACTATCTGTATGGGTATGGCTGCCAGCATGGGAGCTTTTTTACTTGCCGGAGGAACGAAGGGAAAAAGATATGCCCTTCCCAATTCGGAAATAATGATACATCAGCCTTCGGGCGGAGCACAGGGTCAGGCAACGGATATTAAAATAGTTGCGGACCATATACTGAAAACAAAGAAAAAGCTTAATCGTATACTTGCGGAAAATACAGGTAAGGCTATAGAAATCATAGAAGCCGATACGGAAAGAGACAATTATATGTCCGCCGACGAAGCGGTGGAATACGGAATCGTTGATAAAGTTATAGTGCATCACTAGGAGGAAATAGTGGCTAATAAAGATAAAGATAAGAAGGTTACCTGTTCATTTTGCGGAAAGGATGAGGCTCACGTAGAAAGACTTATATCGGGTCCGAACGGGATATTTATTTGTGACGAGTGTGTTGAGCTTTGTTCCGAGATACTTTCGGATGAATTCGGGGATAAAGATGATGAAGAATATGATGTAGATAATATTAATCTTTTGAAGCCAAAGGAGATTAAAAACTTCTTGGATGAGTACGTTATCGGGCAGGATGACGCTAAAAAAGTTCTCAGTGTTGCGGTATACAATCATTATAAAAGGATTCTGTCAAAGAAAGATTTATCTGTGGATATTCAAAAATCCAATATTTTGATGCTCGGACCTACAGGTTCGGGAAAAACCTACCTTGCTCAGACCTTGGCTAAGATACTTAACGTACCCTTTGCCATTGCCGATGCTACAAGCTTAACCGAAGCAGGCTATGTAGGTGAGGATGTTGAGAATATTCTTCTCAAGCTTATTCAGGCGGCGGATGACGATATTGAAAGAGCCGAGCGCGGCATTATATACATAGATGAGATAGATAAAATTACCAAGAAATCGGAAAATGTCAGCATTACGAGAGACGTAAGCGGAGAGGGAGTTCAGCAGGCACTTCTCAAAATATTGGAAGGAACGATTGCCAGTGTACCTCCTCAGGGAGGAAGAAAGCATCCTCAGCAGGAGCTTTTGAAAATTGACACCACAAATATTTTATTTATATGCGGAGGAGCTTTTGACGGTCTGGAAAAAATCATCGAAAGAAGACTGAATACGGGCAGCATAGGATTCAATTCCGAGGTGGCTACAAAGAATACAAAAGATATAGACGAATTGTTTAAGCTTGCTATGCCTCAGGATTTAACAAAGTTCGGTTTAATTCCCGAGTTTATAGGAAGAGTTCCGGTTCAGGTTTCTTTGGAGATGCTTGATGAGGAAGCTCTTATCAGCATTCTTACAAAGCCTAAAAACGCTCTGATTAAACAATATCAGAAGCTTTTGGAGCTTGATGAGGTTAAACTCGAATTTACCGATGAAGCTATTAAAGAGCTTGCTAAACAGGCATTAGAGCAAAAAACAGGTGCAAGAGGCTTAAGAAGCATACTTGAGAGGGTGATGACGGACATGATGTACGAGGTGCCTTCAAGCGATAATATCAGTATATGCAGGGTCAATCTGGACACGATTAAAACCGGGGAGTATGAATTGGTTTACAGAGACAAAACAAGCAGCATACAAAAACTTGGCTAAGAGTTTCGATTTCGAAACTCTTTACTTATATTTGGATAATTGAGGTTAATATGGAAGAAAATAAATATATGCGTGTGGTTACCATCCCCTTAAGAGGAGTGGTTGCCATCCCCAATACGGTGGTTCATTTTGATATTTCAAGACCTAAATCTATAAAAGCGATAGAAAAAGCTATGGCTGAGGATGAGAAAATATTTGTCATAACTCAAATTGAGCCGTCCGTAATCGACCCGGAAGCGGATGATTTATATAAATACGGTACATATTGTAGGATAAAACAGCTCGTAAGGGCAAATACGAACTCATCAAAGGGCAATATTCGCATTATGCTTGAAGGTATAAAAAGATGCGAGTTCTTGGAAATAATAAAAGATGACGAGTACATGATAAGCTATGTAAGAGAAAGCGAAACCGAAGTATTTAATTATGAAAACACCGCAATAAAGCCCGAAGCAAAAGAGGCTATGCTAAGAATAGTAAAAGAGCTCTTAAAAGAGTTTATGAATAAAAACAGAGAAAGCAATATTGAAAAGCTCAGAAGTATGAGGCAGACGGAAAGCCTTGAAGAGCTTTTGCTTAAAATAAGTGCGGAGGTTATTTTTGATTATAGGATAAAGCAAAAGATTCTCGAAAGTAACGATATGGAAGAAATTTACGAGTATGTTGTTTCTTATCTTATGAAAGAAAACCAGGTACTTGATATAAAGCAAAGCTTTCAGGAACAGCTTAGAGAGCAGATAGATAAAAACCAAAAGGAATATGTTTTGCGTGAGCAGCTTAAGCTTATTCAAGCGGAGCTCGGAGACAGTTCTCCGGTATCGGAAGCCGACGAGTATGAAGCAAAGCTCGATAAGCTTAATATACCTAAGGAATCAAAGGAAAAGCTTTTAAAAGAGATAAACAGGTTCAGATCCATGCCTTCGGGCTCTCAGGAGCTTAATGTCATAAGAAACTATCTTGAAACTGTTTTTGATATACCTTGGAATAAGAAATCCAAGGATAACTCGGATATTAAAAAAGCGGCAAAGATTCTGGATGATGAGCATTACGGACTTGAAAAGGTGAAGGAGAGAATAATAGAGTATCTTGCGGTACGTATGCTTAATCCTAACGGACACAGCCCTATTTTATGCCTTGTCGGCCCTCCGGGTACGGGAAAAACGAGTATAGCAAAAAGTGTTGCCGGTGCTCTTAATAAAAAATATATTCGCATAAGCCTCGGAGGGGTGCGTGACGAAGCTGAAATAAGGGGACACAGAAAAACATATATAGGAGCGATGCCGGGACGACTTGTTGACGGTCTCAGGCAGGCTAAGGTAAACAATCCTTTAATGCTCCTTGATGAAATAGACAAGGTTAGCAGCGATTATAAGGGAGATACGAGCTCGGCTCTTCTTGAGGTTCTGGATCCGGCTCAGAATCATACCTTCAGAGATAATTATGTGGAAATACCCATAGATCTGTCAAAAGTTTTGTTTATAGCCACAGCCAATACGGTTTCCACCATACCTAAGCCTTTGCTTGACAGAATGGAATTAATAGAGATAAGCTCGTACACGGAAAACGAAAAGTACCATATCGCAAAAGACTATCTTCTTAAAAAGCAGCTTACGGAAAACGGACTTAGCGATAAGGATGTAAAAATAAGCGATCAGGCTTTAAAAAGAATAATACATAACTATACCAGAGAGGCGGGAGTAAGAGGTCTTGAGAGACAGATAGGAAATGTGTTCAGAAAGTGTGCAAGAAAGGTTCTCGAAGGCAGAAAGACAAAAATAACGGTAAATAATAAAAATCTTGAAGACTTTCTTGGAAAAGAGAAGGTAAGCTTTGAGCTTGCAAATGAAAAAGACGAGGTAGGCATAGTAAGAGGTCTTGCGTGGACAAGCGTGGGAGGAGATACCCTTCAAATAGAAGTTAATCTCATAAAAGGCAGCGGAAAGCTGGTTCTTACCGGACAAATGGGTGATGTTATGAAGGAGTCCGCAAGTATAGCTTATACCTGTGTTAAATCACTTGCCAAAAAATACGGAGTGGATATTAAAAGCTTTGAAGAAAATGATGTTCACCTGCATATTCCGGCGGGAGCGGTTCCGAAGGACGGACCTAGTGCCGGTATCACCATGACAACCGCGATTTTATCCGCATTTATTAACAGGAAGGTAAGAAAAGACGTTGCCATGACGGGAGAAGTAACACTAAGAGGACGTGTACTTCCTATAGGCGGCTTAAAAGAAAAGCTTTTGGCTGCAAAAATGGCTGAAATCAAAACGGTAATAGTACCGGAAAAAAATTCCGTGGATATTGAGGAGATTTCCGAAGAAATACTCAGCGGTATGGAAATAGTGTATGCGGCAGATATCAACAAGGTACTTGAAACGGCACTAAAAGAAGGAAAAAAGTAAAATGCTTATTAAAGATGCAATATTGGAAACCGTATGCGGAATTACTAGTACTCTTCCGAAAAACGAATACCCGGAAATAGCCTTTGCCGGTAAATCAAATGTAGGAAAATCAAGTCTCATCAATGCTTTGATGAACAGAAAGTCCCTTGCAAGAACATCCGCATCTCCGGGAAAGACACAGACCATAAACTTTTACAGAATAAATAAAAGCCTGTACTATGTAGATCTTCCGGGCTACGGATATGCAAAGGTAAGCGAAGAAATTAAGGCAAAATGGGGAAAAATGATTGAAAACTACCTTGATTCTTCGAAACAGCTGAAAGCGGTTTTTTTGCTTGTGGATATAAGGCATGAGCCTTCGTCAAATGATAAAATGATGTATTCATGGATAAAGGAGCATGGCTTTAATCCCGTGATAATTGCTACAAAGCTTGATAAAATAAAACGTTCGCAGGTTTCAAAGCATATAAAAATGCTTAAAGACGGCTTCGAAATCAAGGGAGAAGCAAAGATTTTCCCTTTTTCCTCGATGAGTAAGCAGGGCAAAGAGGAAATTTTAAGAGAGATTGAAGAGATAATAAAATAACTATAAAACCTTGTTTGTATAAGGAGTTTATAAGATGGAACAATTAAATATGTTTACTTCCTTTTCCGTTTTCAATAATTTCAACAAGCCGCTTGCGGCAAGAATGAGACCGAGAACCGTGGATGAATTTGTCGGACAAAGACATTTGCTTGACAAAGGCAAGGTTTTGCGGCAAATGATAGACAATGATAATGTGGGCTCCATGATTTTCTGGGGGCCTCCCGGAGTGGGGAAAACCACATTGGCGAGCATAATAGCCAATACCACAAAGGCGAAGTACGTGGAGTTTTCAGCGGTTTCTCAGGGGATAAAAGAGATTAAAGAGATTATGAAGGAAGCCGAGAGCTTGAGGCTTACAGGCACAAAGACCATAGTTTTTGTGGACGAGATACACAGGTTCAATAAGGCGCAACAGGATGCCTTTTTACCTTATGTGGAAAAGGGCAGTATAATATTAATCGGGGCAACTACTGAAAATCCGAGCTTTGAAGTTAATTCGGCTTTGCTTTCAAGAGCAAAGGTTTTTGTTCTTAAAGCTCTGACAGAGGAGGAGCTCCTTGGGCTTTTAAAGACTTGCCTTGAGGATACGAGAGCTTTTCCGGACTTAAGGCTTCATATTGACGACGATACCTTAAGAGCACTTGCCCTGTATGCAAACGGAGATGCCAGAACCGCTCTTAACACCTTGGAGCTTGCGGTAAACAATACCGATAAGGACGGGATGGATGTATACATAGATAAGACCGTTTTTGCAGACTTATTGGATAAAAATATCTTCTTTTATGATAAAAACGGAGAAGAACATTATAATTTGATTTCGGCTTTGCATAAGTCTATGAGAAATTCGGATCCCGATGCGAGCGTGTACTGGCTTTGCCGTATGCTCGAATCGGGTGAAGACCCTCTTTACATAGCAAGAAGGATCATACAGTTTGCGAGCGAGGATATAGGGCTTGCGGATAACAGGGCGTTGGGACTTTCCATAGATGCCTATAATGCCTGCCATTATCTCGGAATGCCGGAGTGCGATCTGGCTCTAACACAGGCTGTCATATATATGTCGCTTGCACCCAAGTCCAATTCCGTTTATACGGCAAGACAGGCGGCTCTTGCAGATGTTAAAACAAGCTGTAATGAACCTGTTCCCCTACATCTTCGTAACGCACCGACAAGGCTTATGAGGGAGCTTGATTACGGCAAGGGCTATAAATATGCACATAATTATGAGGAGCATATAAGTAATATGCAGGCTCTGCCCGACAGCTTAAGGGGAAGGGAATATTACAAAGCCGGAAAGTTGGGCGATGAAGCCGCTCTAAAAGACAGGCTTGAGTATATAAAAAAATTCAAGACACAATTTATACATACAGATAAACTTACTTAATATTTACTGATAAAGCTTGTAATTGCTTTTTACTTGGTATATGATTACTGAAAAGAAGAGTATTATGATTTAAAAGGAGACTTTTAGGTATGAAAAAATATATATTGATGGGAATGATGTCGGCACTTGTTCTTACAAGCGCATGTGCGGCGAAAAAAAACGAGCCTGAAACGAGTGCGGTCACTCCAAGTACGGAAGTATCCGAAAGCGAAAAGATTAAGGACGAAACGATAGCGGGAGCTCCTAATCCGTATACGGATGTGAAAACTTTTGAGGAAGCCGAAAAAGTAGCGGGCTTCGGCATACAGGCTCCCGACAACGTGGAAGGTTATCCGTCAAGGAGAATTCAAGTGATAAAGGATTCTCAGATAGAGGTTATTTATCAGGGTGAAGAGCAGGAGATTATGATAAGAAAAGCTGTGGGAGAAGGAAAAGCCGTACTTAAAAATGATGGCGAGGATCCGTCACGCTCGGAAGTTACCATAGACAATAACATAGTATCCATTCAAGGCGAGGGAGAACTTATAAAATTTGCCGGATGGGAGAAGGACGGCTACACCTACACCATATATACAAACGGAATAGGGCTTGAAGAGATAACGGCAATCATAGAAGCTACAAAATAATGAGTTTATAAGCCTTTCTCTAAAAAGTATCCGAAGACAATTTAAAGATTAAAATGATAAGCCGGTTGGAATTTTTTCAAACAGGCTTATTTTTTAGAGTAAGCTAAGGAAAGGGAAGTATATGACCAAAGAAGATATTTTCAGGATAGTTGAGGAAGAGGACGTTGAATTTATACGTTTACAGTTTACGGATATGTTCGGAATGTTGAAAAATATAGCCATAACCGTAGCTCAACTTGAAAAAGCTCTCAATAACAGATTTATGTTTGACGGTTCCAGCATAGAGGGATTCGTGCATATAGAAGCGTCGGACATGTATTTACATCCGGATTTGGACAGCTTTAAAATTTTTCCGTGGAGACCCCAAACAGGTAAGGTGGCAAGATTTATATGTGATGTGTACAAGCCCGACGGAAACGCTTTTGAAGGAGATCCGAGGAATGTACTTAAAAGAGCTGTAGAAAAAGCCGAATCTATGGGATACGGCTTTTATGTGGGAAGTGAACTTGAGTTTATTCTCTTCTCGGTCGATGAGGAAGGCCAAGCGAGCCTTAAGGAAAGCGATAAGGCTTCGTATTTTGACGTGGGTCCTCTTGATACAGCGGAAAATATAAGACGTGATATAGTGCTTAACCTTGAAGACATGGACTATTCCATAAGCGCTTCGCATCATGAGATTGCTCCGGCTCAGCATGAGGTGGATTTCGAATACGTAGGAGCTTTGGAAGCCGCGGATATTATAATGACGAGTAAGTTTGCGATAAAAACGCTTGCAAAAAGACACGGACTCTATGCTTCGTTTATGCCGAAACCCATAGGAAGCACTAACGGAAACGGTCTGCATCTTAACATAGAGCTTAGGGACGGAAACGGTAATAATTTATTTGCGGATCCCAATGATGAAAAGGGTTTGAGCTTTGTCGCATACAGCTTTATGGCGGGTATACTTAAGTATATGAACGAGATGGCACTGCTTACAAACCCTATAGTAAATTCATATAAGAGGATAATACCGGGCTTCGATGCTCCCGCCTATATTTCGTGGAGTTCAAAAAGTAACAGAAGCACTCTTATACGTATTCCGAGCCATAAGGGCGGAGAAACGAGAATGGAGTTTAGAAGTCCCGATACGGCATGTAATCCCTACTTTGTTCTGGCAGCTTGTCTTCAAGCAGGTTTGAGGGGGCTCGAGGAGAAGCTTGTGCCTGAAAAAAGTACCGATGACAACCTGTTTTTGTTGGATGAGGAGAGCATAAAAAGGAGGGGGCTTAAGAGGCTGCCTGAAACTTTGGGGGAAGCTATACGCTATTTTAAAACAAGCGAGTTTATGAAAGAGGTTTTGGGTGCGCACAGTTTTGAAAAATACTTGGCGGCAAAAGAAGTCGAGTGGAAAAAGTATTGTGAATCCGTATCCGACTGGGAGATAAAAGAGTATTTGTATAAATATTAAGGAGATAAACGGTGGTAGAGCTTATTGTAGCATTTCCTAAGGCGGAGAACGCAAAGGCAATAAAGAATATACTTGTAAAAAACGGATACAATGTTATTGCTACAGCTTTGACCGGCGCGGATGCCATTTATAAGGCTAGGGCTTTAGACAATGCTATAGTGGTATGTGCTTACAGTTTTCCCGATATGATTTATACGGATATAAGAAACAGTCTTGATGAAACAAGCAGCCTTCTTTTGATAACAAGTCCCGAGAGACTTGAAGAGCCTGTAGGGGAAGATGTGGTATTTTTGCCGCTTCCTTTGAAGGTATACGCTTTAATTGACAGTGTGGAAATGATAATTGCGGATATTTTAAAACGCAAAAAGAAAAAAAAGTCCGGTTTCAAAAAAACGGATGAAGAATTAAGTATAATAAGCAAGGCTAAGAATATACTTATGGAAAGACATAAGATGAGCGAAGAGCGGGCGCACAGATATTTGCAAAAAACAAGTATGAATAAGGCTCAGTCCCTTGTGGACACCGCTCTTATGATAATAAGCTTAAATGATTAATCGGAGGATGTATTTAATACATAAGAAAATGAAATTTATTAAAATGCAGGGCATAGGAAACGACTATGTATATATTGATTGCTTTAAAAACAAGGTGAATGATCCGGCAGAAACGGCAAAAAGGGTAAGCGACAGACATTTCGGAATAGGAAGTGACGGGCTTATTCTCGTCTGTCCGAGCGAGCATGCCGATGTACGTATGGATATGTACAATAAAGACGGCTCGAGAGCACAGATGTGCGGAAACGGTGCAAGATGCGTGGCAAAACTTGCTTACGACTTGGCTTATGTAAAAAAGGATGAATTTATTTTGGAGACCTTGGCGGGAAACAAAAAAGTAAGGATCAAAGAAAAAAACCCGGATAAGACGGCAAAGCTCATAGAAATAGATATGGGTGTTCCGAAACTTGACGGAGAGCTTCCGGAAGAAATAGAGGTGATGGGTGAAAAAAGAAGCTTTATAGCCGTTGATATGGGCAATCCTCATGCCGTTTATTTTGTCAATTCTAAGAAGGAGCTGGATGAACTTGATTTGGAAAGTATAGGAAAATACTACGAGAATCATGAGCGTTTTCCGAATAAGGTGAACAGTGAATTTATTTACATAGAAGACAGGGAAAACATATACATGAGAGTATGGGAAAGGGGAAGCGGTGAAACCTTGGCATGCGGAACCGGCGCCTGTGCCTGTGCTTATGCGGCTATTTTGAAATCCCTTGTAAATGATGAGGTGAGCGTACATCTTTTGGGAGGAGATTTAAAAATCAAATTCGAGAGGGAAGATAAGCATATTTATATGACGGGAGAAGCAACGACGGTCTTTACGGGAGAAATCGATGTTGACGGTGAAGAGTAGAATAAAGCTTGTATTAAAAAAATCTTTATGATATGCGCCGCCCTGTTTATTTTATTTTCTTTGTATACCGTAGGTTTCGGAGTTCCATGTTTTATAAAGAGTTTTACGGGGCTTTCCTGTCCAAGTTGCGGTGTTACAAGAATGAGTGTACAGTTTATGCATGGAAACATAAGGAGGGGATTTTATTATAATCAAATCCTTCCTTTTGTTTTTCCTCTTATGGCAATTTTCGGTATAAGGCTTATCCTAAGATATATAAAAACAGGAGAAAGTTCTCTGAATAAAAATGAGAATTTTTTTCTTGTACTTCTGATAGTTATCTTACTTATATACGGCATTGTGCGAAATCTTCCTTTTTATCCATATAAGATTTAGGCTGTATTTTTGCAAAAAAAATACAGCCTTTTTAAGGCTGTTTAAAACAGGGGAAGAGGGGCTCGAACCCCCATTTACGGTTTTGGAGACCGTTGCTCTACCATTGAACTATTCCCCTAGTCTTTTGCGACTTAACCAGTCTATCATAATTAGTATTTTCTGTCAACAACTAAAATTAATTATCTCGATTACTGAGCAGCTTTAACATTAAAAACTGATAAATCTCCTTATTTCTTTTGTCCCAGTTATCGCACATTCTTGCTGCCTGCTCCTTGTCGGGAACCGACAAATCAAGGCTGAAAAGTACGTCTTTCCCTTCTCTGACCTCACAATGTATAACATAGCTGCCGGTTTCGGACTTGTAGTAGGAAGCACTTGAGCTTGATTCGTTTCTCATTCTGAATTTGTTTTCTCTGAGGTAATTGCTGATATCCGTCGTTATGGTGTTTGAAAGCTTGTCTCCCAAAAATTCAAGGGTTTGCTCACCGCTTTTACTGATTGTGTATCTGCTGGAGTTGTGTGTGCTTTCAATATTTATAAGACCAGAATTTATAAGTTCCGAAAGTGCCTGCTGAAGATTGGAATAATCCGTATAGCCAGAGCCCAAAAAAAATTCGGAAAGCTGATTATTGCTTACAGGAAAATTAACATTGTTTAAAATATAAAGAATCATTAATTTATACAGTGTCATAGAGTCATTTATCATATCATCCTCCAAGATAAATAATTAACTTAATGATAGCAAGATTGAAGCCTAAATTCAAGTTTTATTTATATTTTTGATTAACATACTTGACAAGTATGTTAATAGGGTTTATAATCCCGAGTATGAAACATAAAGTAAAATATTTATTTTAGGAGGCTCTTATGTCAAAGATATATAAATCAGCATTGGAATTGATAGGAAACACACCTGTGCTTGAACTTACAAGAATAGAAAAGGATTTGGGACTTAAAGCAAAGCTTTTGGTAAAGATTGAAGCACTCAATCCGGGAGGATCGGTTAAAGACCGTATAGCAAAGGCTATGATAGAGGATGCCGTGGAAAAGGGCTTATTGAAAGAAGGCTCCACCATTATAGAGGCGACATCGGGTAATACAGGAATAGGCCTTGCTCTTGTAGGAACGGCATTGGGATTTAAGGTGATATTGGTGATGCCGGATACTATGAGCATAGAAAGAAGAAACATACTAAAGTTCTACGGTGCCGAACTTGTGCTTACAGAGGGTGCAAAGGGAATGAAGGGTGCCATTGCAAGAGCGGAGGAGCTTGCACAAAGCATACCGAACAGCTTTGTTCCGTGGCAGTTTAACAATCCCGCAAACCCTGAGGTACATAAAAAGACAACAGGACCTGAAATATGGAGAGATACTGAGGGAGAGGTGGATATATTTGTATCGGGAGTAGGCACCGGCGGAACCCTATCGGGAGCCGGGGAGTTCTTAAAAGAGAAAAAGAGCAGTGTACAGGTGTATGCCGTTGAGCCTTCAGGTTCCGCAGTTCTTTCCGGAGAAGCGGCGGGAGCGCACAAAATACAGGGAATAGGTGCGGGCTTCATACCGGAAACCTTAAATACATCCGTATACGACGGAATAATTAAAATAGATAATGAAAAAGCATTTGAAAACTCAAAATATCTTGCTTCCAAGGAAGGAGTGTTTGCGGGTATTTCAAGCGGAGCGGCTTTGGCTGCCGGTATAGAACTCGCAAAAAGAAAAGAGAATGAGGGTAAGACTATAGTTGTTCTTTTACCGGATTCGGCGGACAGATATTATTCAACTCCTTTATTTACGGAGTAAAATAAAAAAAGGCTTTAAAGTGTACTTATAAATATAAAACAGGTGGTATTAAATATGTCAAAAAAAGAAAGAAAAAACAGAAATTTAAAATTTGAAACCTTACAATTACACGTAGGACAGGAAAATCCGGACCTTACAACGGGTGCAAGAGCCGTGCCTATATATCAGACAACATCCTATGTTTTTAAAGATTGCGCTCAGGCGGAGGCAAGATTTGCCCTGCAAGAACCGGGCAATATATACAGCAGAATTATGAACCCTACAGAAGATGTTTTTGAGCAAAGAATAGCTGCTCTTGAGGGCGGAGTTGCCGCTCTTGCCGTTGCAAGCGGATCGGCTGCTATTACTTACAGTATTTTGAATATAGCAAAGAGCGGGGACAATATAGTATCGGCAAAGAACATATACGGCGGAACCTCAAATCTTTTTGCACACACTTTGCCGAACATGGGAATAGAGGTTAAATTTGTCGATATCTTCAATGAAGCCGATATAAGAGCGGCTATAGATGAAAAGACGAAAGCTGTCTTTATAGAAACCTTGGGAAATCCTAACTCCGAAGTTGTCGATATAGAAGGTATTGCCGCCATAGCACATGAGAATAAGATACCGCTTATCATAGACAATACCTTTGCCACTCCTTTTTTGGTTCGTCCTATAGAACACGGTGCGGATATAGTCATACATTCGGCTACAAAGTTTATCGGCGGTCACGGAACGAGTCTCGGCGGTGTTATCGTTGACAGCGGTAAGTTTGACTGGGAGGCTTCGGGAAAGTTCCCTTCTCTTGTAGAGCCTAATGAGAGCTATCACGGACTGAGCTTTACAAAGGCTGTGGGAGCGGCAGCTTTTGTGGTAAAAATAAGAGCGCTTTTACTTAGAGATACGGGAGCCACTATTTCACCGTTTAATGCATTTATACTTTTACAAGGACTTGAAACTCTGTCTCTCAGAGTGGAAAGGCATGTGGAAAATGCCTTAAAGGTTGTTGAATATCTGAGTAAGCATCCTTCGGTTGAAAAAGTGAATCATCCATCATTAAGCGAGGATAAAAATCAACAAAGCCTGTATAAAAAGTATTATCCTAAGGGCGGCGGCTCCATATTTACCTTTGAAATTAAGGGTGATGAAAAAACGGCTACAAGGTTTATCGACAATCTCGAGCTTTTCTCCCTTCTTGCCAATGTTGCGGATGTAAAGTCTTTGGTTATACATCCGGCAACTACGACACACAGCCAGAGTACGAAAAAAGCTTTGGAAGAACAAAATATCAAGCCTAATACAATCAGATTATCCATAGGCGTTGAAAATATAGATGATATTATTGAGGACCTTGAAGAGGCGTTTAAGGCTATAGTTTAGGAAAATCTTTCAAACGGCATTAATTACGGTTCTTCTTGACAAGACGGATTTAAAGTATTATCATACCCCTATAAACAAAACGTTGATGAGAAGAGTAGTATACAGGAAAGAACACAGAGAAGAAGCGTTCGGTGCAAGCTTCGGCATTTCCGTATATGAAAACCGGCTCGGAGTGGCTTTAATACAGCACGTTGATTACGTTACAATCATAATTGAGAGGTGAAAACAATTAGGGTGGAACCGCGGTTTATATCGTCCCTTAGATGCAGTTACTGTGTCTGAGGGACTTTTTGATTTCAAAATTTCAGGGCTTCGGGCGCAGGTAAAGAGTTCAGATTAATATTATGAGGAGAGGAAAAATGAAAATAACATTAAAAGACAATTCGGTAAAAGAATACGAAAGTCCTATGTCCGTAGCGGATATAGCGAAGGATATCAGTGAAGGTCTTGCAAGAGCTTGTGTGGGAGCGAAGGTAGATGGAAACATAGTTGACTTAAGAACGGTACTTGATAAGGATTGCGAGCTTAACCTTATTACCGCAAATGATGAGGAAGGGCTTTTTGTAATGAGACACACAGCAAGTCACATACTTGCACAGGCTGTTAAAAGAGTATTTCCGGAGTCAAAGCTTGCAATAGGACCTGCTATTGAAAACGGATTTTATTATGATATAGATCATGCACCGTTTTCAAGAGAGGATCTTGATAAACTCGAAGCCGAGATGAAAAAAATAATAAAAGAAAACCACAAGATAGAAAGATTTGAACTTCCGAGACAGGAAGCGATCAAGTTTATGGAAGAAAAAAACGAGCCGTATAAGGTTGAACTTATACAGGATCTTCCTGAAGAAGCCGTTATAAGCTTTTATAAGCAGGGAGAGTTCACCGACCTTTGTGCGGGACCTCATATTCCGAGTACAAAGGGAATAAAGGCGTTCAAGCTTATTTCTTCATCCATGGCATACTGGAGGGGCGATTCAAACAAAGCTCAACTTCAAAGAATATACGGAACGGCATTCAACAACAAAGAGGATTTACAGGCTTATCTTGAGCATCTTGAAGATATAAAGAGAAGAGATCACAACAAGCTCGGTCGTGAAATGGAGTTGTTTGCCACCGTTGATGTTATTGGACAGGGACTTCCTCTTCTTTTACCTAAGGGTACAAAGATGGTTATGAAGCTTCAAAGATGGATAGAGGATATAGAAGACAGAGAGTGGGGATATGTGAGAACAAAGACCCCTCTTATGGCAAAGTCGGACCTTTATAAAATCAGCGGTCACTGGGATCATTACAAAGACGGAATGTTCGTTCTCGGAGATGAGGAAAATGACAAGGAGGTTTTTGCTTTAAGACCTATGACCTGTCCTTTCCAGTATTATGTATACAAGAATACACAAAAATCTTACAGAGATTTACCTTACAGAATGGGTGAAACTTCCACACTTTTCAGAAATGAAGACTCGGGAGAAATGCACGGACTTACAAGGGTAAGACAGTTTACGATAAGTGAAGGACACCTTGTGATCAGACCGGACCAGGCGGAGGAGGAGCTTCAATCCTGTTTGAATCTCGCCATACATGTACTTGATACCTTGGGACTTAAAGACGATGTAAGCTTCAGACTTTCAAAATGGGACAAGGAGAATAAGGAAAAATACCTTGGAGATGAGGAATATTGGGAAACAACCCAGGCGGCACTCAGGAAAATTCTTGTCGATAAAGGGCTTCCTTTCAAGGAGGCGGACGGCGAAGCCGCATTCTACGGTCCTAAGATAGATATACAGGCAAAAAATGTGTACGGTAAAGAAGATACAATGATTACCATACAGCTTGACTGTGCCATAGCGGATATGTTTGATATGTATTACATAGATAAAAACGGTGAGAAAAAACGTCCGTATATAATACACAGAACAAGTCTCGGTTGTTATGAGAGAACTCTTGCATGGCTTATTGAAAAGTATGCGGGAAAATTCCCTACATGGTTATGTCCCGAACAGGTAAGGATACTGCCTATATCCGAGAAGTATGCGCCTTATGCAAACGAGGTGAAAAATATACTCACAGCAAACGGTGTGGATGCGACTGTAGATGAAAGAAGCGAAAAGATAGGCTTTAAAATAAGGGCTGCAAGACTTGACAGACTTCCGTATATGCTGGTAGTCGGAGAAAAAGAGGAAGCCGAAAAAACGGTTTCCGTAAGAAGCAGATTTGCCGGAGATGAAGGAAGCAGGAGTATAGAGGAATTTACGGATCTTATATGCAAGGAGATACGTACAAAACAGATAAGAGAAGAGCTTAAAGAAGAAGAAAAATAAGTTCCCGGAATGACAAAATGTGTCCCTCACTATTGTTATAATAATTTTATGTAAAATTTATAATGCTTATTGGTTATATATGCTATAATCAGAGCAAATACAAGGCGGTGAGGGAGTACATTTTGATTACTTTTATAATAAATCCGACTTCGGGCGGAGGACGTTCCTTGAAGGTGTGGAAGAGGCTGGAAACGTATTTAAAGCAACATAATTTGAAGTATAACTCCTTTATAACAAAATACAAAGGAGAGGCAAGAGAAATAACGGCGAGGATCTGTGCCGAAAACTGCAAAGATGAAGAAAATATTGTGGTTGCCGTGGGCGGTGACGGAACGGTAAACGACATGATAGAAGGAATATGCACCAACAAAAAACTGATTTTCGGGCATATACCCGCAGGCACCGGAAACGACCTTGCGAGAGGTCTGGGTTTACCTAAAAATCCTTACCTTTGCCTCAAGAGAATTCTTGACAGAAAGCACATAAAAGCTCTTGACTACGGAATATTAAGCTTCGGTTCGGAAGGACATAAGCGTTTTTTGGTGAGCTCGGGTATAGGCTTTGATGCCGGTATAGTCGAGAAGTATGCCGAGATTAAAGGCAAGAGCAGATACCGGGGAGGTATTTTAAAAAAATTTACATATATAAAGCTTGGGATAAAGCATCTGTTTGAAGCAAAGACAAACAAAGGCTTTATCCTTATTGATGGCGTTAAAAAGCTGGAATTTAATAATATATACTTTATCTCTACTCACATACATCCTTATGAGGGCGGCGGTTTCAAGTTTGCTCCCAAGGCAAAAAATAATGACGGAGAGCTTAGTATATGCCTCATACATCAGAAAAGCAGGTATAAGTTCATAAAAATCCTGCTTGCTTCTCTTCTGGGAGGACATTTGAATTATTCGGGTGTGAAGCATTACGATTGTAAGGAAATATGTATACACTTTGATGCCCCTTGTTTTGTTCATGCGGACGGAGAGCTGTGTGGCGAGTATTCGGATATAACTTTGAGTTGTATACTGGAGAAGTTAAAATTTATTTGTTGATACAGAGGTGTTTATGAGAATAGGTCATGGTTATGACGTACATAAATTGGTTGAGGGAAGAAAGCTCATAATCGGAGGAGTTGATATTCCGTTTCACTTGGGCTTACTAGGGCATTCGGATGCGGATGTTTTGTTGCATGCCGTAAGTGATGCCTTGCTGGGAGCGGCGGCTTTAGGCGATATCGGAAAGCATTTTCCGGATACTGATGAAAAGTATAAGGATGCCGACAGTATGAAGCTATTGAAAGAAGTTGGCGGACTTATTGAAGAAAAAACTTATATAATAGAAAATATAGATGCTACGCTTGTAGCTCAGGAGCCGAAGCTCGCTCCTTATATAGAAAAGATGAGGCAGAATATAGCCGATTGCCTCAGCCTTGATATAAGTCAGGTGAATGTGAAGGCGACAACAGAGGAAAGACTCGGCTTTACGGGGGAAAGTAAGGGCATAAAGGCGTATGCGGTATGTCTGCTTACAGGGGTGAGTGATGCCTTTTCAACCTATGTTAACAGGGATGCATGCGGTTCATGTGCTTCCTGCCATAAGAATGCTTAAAAAGGTATAACAGAGAGGAAATGAGATGAAGATTTACGATACTATGGCAAGAACAAAAAAAGAGTTTGTGCCTATAGAAGAAGGTAAGGTGAGGATGTATGTATGCGGACCTACGGTTTATAACCTCATACATATAGGAAATGCCAGACCTATGATATTTTTTGATACGGTGAGAAGATATTTTGAATACAGCGGTTATGATGTCAAATTTGTATCAAACTTTACCGACGTTGACGACAAGATTATAAAGGCTGCCATAGAAGAAGGTGTGGATGCCGATGTTATTTCGGAAAGATATATAGAAGAATGTAAAAAGGACATGGCGGGGATGAATGTCCTGCCTGCCACGGTACATCCCTTGGCTACAAAAGAGATTGACGGAATGATAGACATGATAAGCGATCTCATACAAAAAGGTCATGCCTATCCGGCAAAGGACGGTACAGTCTACTTCAGAGTTTCAAGCTTTGCGGAGTACGGAAAACTGAGCCACAAGAATATGGATGAGCTCCAGTCGGGGCTTAGAGAGCTTAAGGTGAGCGGTGAGGCGGACAAGGAAAGCCCTTCCGATTTCGTGCTGTGGAAGCCTAAAAAAGACGGAGAACCGTTTTGGGAGGCTGAGTGGTGCAAAGGAAGACCGGGCTGGCATATAGAATGCTCTCTTATGTCAAAAAAGTATTTGGGCGAGCAGATAGACATACACGGCGGCGGAGAAGATCTTGTTTTTCCGCACCATGAAAATGAAATAGCCCAGTCCGAGTGCTGTTCGGGTAAAACCTTTGCAAACTATTGGATGCATAACGCATTCTTAAATATAGACAACAAGAAGATGTCAAAGTCCGAGGGTAATTTCTTCACGGTAAGAGACATAAGTGAAAAGTATGACCTTCAGGTTTTGAGATTTTTTATGTTAAGTGCGCACTACAGAAGTCCGCTGAACTTTTCAGCGACGCTTATGGAGGCTGCCAAAAACGGTTTGGAGCGTATACTTACAGGGATAGATAAGCTTAGAGACAATCTTAAGCTTATCACCGCAGACAAGCTGCTTGAAAGCGAGAAAGGGTATCTTGAAGAGCTTAAAGCATTGAAAGAAAAGTTTGAAGCATCCATGGATGACGATTTTAACACCGCGGATGCCATAAGTGCAGTGTTTGAACTTGTAAAGCTCGGTAATACAACTGTCAGCAAGGATTCTTCAAAAGAATATGCCTCGGCTATGCTTGATACTTTGGAAAAGCTTTGCGATGTTTTGGGTATTATAACCAAGTTTGAAAACGGCAGTCTGGATGAAGAGATAGAGGCTCTTATAGAAGAAAGAACCAAGGCTAAGAAGGATAAGGATTTTGCAAAAGCGGACAGAATAAGAGACGAGCTTAAAGAAAAAGGCATAGTTTTGGAAGATACAAGAGAAGGCGTTAAATGGAAGAGAATATAGAAAACTCCGGGCTTGAAGCTGTCAGCAACCTAAGTGCCCGTTTTTTCTCGGCTGAAGATTTTGATGTGGATACGGTATCACCCCTCGTTTTGGCATACATAGGAGATGCCGTTTACGAGCTTATTGTAAGAAGCTTTGTTTTATCAAAAGGAAACAGACCGGTCAATAAGCTTCACAAGAAGAGTGCGGATCTTGTAAAGGCACATTCTCAGGCGGAGCTGGGTAAGTTTTTGAAGGACGGCTTTAACTCGAAAGAGCTGAGTGTGTACAAAAGAGGAAGAAATGCAAAAAGCCATACCGTAGCTAAAAATGCTACGGTATCGGATTATCGTTATGCTACAGCCTTTGAAGCCCTGATAGGCTACCTTTATTTAAGCGGACAAAATGAAAGGATTTTCGAGCTTATTAATAAGGCAAAGGATTTCTTTGAAATGTAGGAGATGTAGAATTAAACAGTATTCGGAAAGGATATTCTGTGAAGGAAAATTTGGCAGAGGGAAGGAACGCCGTTATAGAGGCGTTTCGTTCCGATAAAACTATAGATAAGCTTTATGTACAGGAGGGTTTGAAGGATGCTCCCATACAGACGGCATTAAGAGAAGCAAAAAAGAAAAATGTATACGTCAACTTTGTTGCAAAGGAAGCACTTGACAGAATGAGTCAAACCGGCAAGCATCAGGGACTCATAGCCGTTTTAGCCGCCTATACCTATGCGACGGTGGATGACATACTTGATGCGGCAAAGAAAAAGGGAGAAGATCCCTTTGTAATTGTTCTGGACTGCATAGAGGATCCGCATAATCTGGGTGCCATAATAAGAACCGCAAATCTTGCAGGGGCACACGGAGTCATCATTTCAAAGCACAGAGCGGTCGGACTTACACCTACAGTAGCCAGAGCATCCGCCGGAGCTATAAACTACGTTCCCGTAGCGAAAGTTACAAACATAAATGCATGTATAGAAGAGCTGAAAAAGAAGGGCTTGTGGTTTGTATGCGCCGATATGAAGGGCGAGCTTATGTATAAGCTCAATCTTAAAGGAGCGATCGGGCTTGTCATAGGAAACGAGGGCGAAGGAGTCAGTGCTCTTGTAAAGAAAAATTGTGATATGCTTGCTTCCATACCTATGAAGGGAGACATAGATTCCTTAAATGCAAGTGTGGCGGCGGGGATACTGTCTTACGAAATAGTAAGACAAAGACTTGAGGGAACAGCACTTTAACAGGTGCTTTCTTAATATAAAAAAGTAACTTGTCCGCTGCTAAAAGGCAGCGGGTTTTAATTGATTCTTTTATGAAAAGGAGATTTTATGAGAAACGATAAAAGAAAAGTTGTACTTGTAGGCTGCGGGATGGTCGGTATGAGCTATGCCTATGCCATGTTAAACCAGAACACCTGTGATGAGCTGGTGCTTATAGATGTAAATAAACAAAGAGCGGAAGGAGAAGCTATGGATTTAAACCACGGACTTGCCTTTTCCGGTTCTCATATGCGTATTTGGGCAGGTGATTACAATGACTGTTCGGATGCGGACATTGTTGTTATATGTGCGGGTGTTGCACAGCAGCCGGGTGAGTCGAGAAGACAACTTCTTGAGAGGAATACCGCGGTTTTCAAGACTATAGTAGACCCTATAACGGAGTCGGGCTTTAACGGAATTTTCCTTGTGGCTACAAACCCTGTGGATGTTATGACTCTTATAGTTATGAAACTTTCAGGCTTTAACCCGAGAAGAGTAATCGGTTCCGGAACAGTTCTCGACACGGCAAGACTTCGCTACCAGTTGGGAAGCAATATGCATGTGGATCCGAGATCCATCCATGCTTACGTAATAGGAGAGCACGGAGACAGCGAGTTTGTGCCTTGGTCAAATGCCATGCTGTCAACAAAGCCTATAATTGATTTCTTTGATGACCCGGGCTGTAAACTGGGGCTTCGGGATTTTGACGTTATAGAAGAAGAGGTAAGAACGGCGGCGTATAAGGTAATAGAGGCAAAGAAAGCCACATACTACGGAATAGGTATGGCGCTTACAAGAATAACCAAGGCTATACTTGGCGATGAGAGCTCGGTTCTTACGGTATCCGCAAACCTCAAGGGAGAGTACGGACATCAGGGGCTTTATGTGGGTGTTCCTTGTGTAATCAATAAAAACGGTATACAGAAGATTCTGGAAATAAATCTTACGGATGAAGAGAAAAAGAAGTTTGATGAGTCATGCAAGGTACTGAGAGAAAACCTTGCCGAGCTTGGAGATACGATATAAAATCTTAGTGCGGACTTGTTTTTTTGACTTTGATATATTATTATATGACGATATAGGTATTTGATTATTTTTTAAATACTTATATCGTTTAATAAATATATCGGATAAACAGGAGTGGAATTATGAAATGTTATGATGAGTTGAAGGCAAGGGGACTTATTGCTCAAACTACCAATGAAGAAGAGATTAGTAAAATGATAAATGAGGGTAAGGCTACTTTTTATATAGGATTCGATCCGACGGCTGACAGTCTTCATGTAGGTCATTTTATGGCTCTTTGTCTGATGAAAAGGCTGCAAATGGCGGGAAATAAGCCTATAGCCCTGGTAGGCGGCGGAACCGGTATGATAGGCGACCCTTCGGGAAGAACGGATTTAAGAAGTATGATGACGCTTGAGCAGATAGACCATAACTGTGAGTGTTTCAAAAAGCAGATGTCAAAGTTTATAGAGTTCGGTGAAGACAAAGCTTTGATGGTAAATAATGCCGATTGGCTGAGAGACTTGAATTATATGGAGTTTATCAGAGAGGTGGGACCTCATTTTTCCGTAAACAATATGTTAAGGGCTGAATGTTATAAGCAGCGTATGGAAAAGGGCTTGTCCTTCCTCGAGTTTAACTATATGATATTGCAAAGTTACGATTTTTATATGCTTTACCAAAAATACGGCTGCAATATGCAGTTCGGTGGAGATGATCAATGGTCAAATATGCTCGGCGGAACGGAGCTTATAAGGCGTAAGCTCGGTAAGGATGCCCACGCTATGACCATAACGCTTTTACTTAACTCCGAGGGTAAGAAGATGGGAAAAACCGTCGGCGGTGCGGTTTGGCTGGATCCGGAAAAAACGAGTCCCTTCGAGTTTTATCAATATTGGAGAAACGTAAGCGATAATGATGTCTTAAAGTGCATAAAGATGCTTACTTTCCTGCCTATAGAAGAAATAAAGGCTATGGAAGACTGGGAAGGTGCTAAGCTTAATGAAGCAAAGCAGATTTTGGCATTCGATTTGACAAAGCTCGTTCATGGAGAGGAAGAAGCTGTGAAGGCGGAGGAAGCAAGTAAGGCTTTATTTGCCGGAGGCACAAATATGAGCAATGTTCCGAGTGTAAACATATCCGAAGCGGACTTTACCGACGGAAAGATTGATATATTATCTATTCTGGTACTTGCAGATCTTGCAAAGAGCAGAGGAGAAGCCAGAAGAAACGTGGAGCAGGGCGGTGTATCAGTTGACGGAGAGCTTGTCAAAGACATTAGAACAAGCTATGAGCCTGCCGATTTTGGCGATGAAGGAAAGCTCGTAAAAAGAGGCAAAAAGAACTTTTGTAAAATTCTTCTTGACAAATAAAACGAAAATACTATAATCAAAGTATATTCTTCGGGGCGGGGCGCAATTCCCCACCGGCAGTAAAGTCTGCGAAGCATGATGCTTGAATCGGTGAAATTCCGATACCGACGGTATAGTCCGGATGAGAGAAGAGTTCGTGAAACTGTATATACGGTTTTATTGATGTATTAAAACATCTACGCTCTGTTTATTATTCATACCCCAAGAGTTACTTGGGGTATTTTTTTATCTGAAAACTCCGAGGACACTTTTGCATGTGGAAAGAAAAATACAAGGAGGAAATCAAAATGCAAAATCTTTTTAGTATCTTAAGGGACAATCTTATTTTTTTCATCGAGTTTATGCTTACAGTGGCGGGGCTGTTTTTGGCGGCTTATTTTACGGAAAAGCTGCACAATAAGGCTGTAGGTTATAAGGGTAGGATACTCACAACGAAAAAGCTTACCGTAATAGGTTTATTTTCGGCAATAGCGACCATAATAATGATGTTTGAAGTTCCTTTACCTTTTGCGCCTACATTCTATAAAATAGACTTATCCGAGCTTCCTGTGCTTATAGTAAGCTTTGCATACGGTCCTGTGGCGGGTGTTCTTACCGAATTTTGCAAGATTTTACTTAAGCTTGTATTCAGATCTACAAGTACGGCTTTTGTGGGAGAGCTTGCCAACTTTGTTGTCGGTGTAAGCTTTATTTTGCCGGCATCTATCATATATCTTTTCAAGAAAACAAAGACTTCGGCTGTTTTCGGAACACTTTCGGGAACAGTAATAATGACAGTTTTCGGTTCGGCGTTTAACCTCATTTACCTGCTTCCCAAGTTTGCAAGTATGTACGGAATGCCTTTAGAAGCAATAGTTAACATGGGAACCGCTATAAATCCGTATATAAACTCCGTCTATACCTTGGTTCTTTTTTCGGTGGTACCGCTTAACCTGATTAAAGGTTCTGTTGTTTCAGTGCTTACGTTGAGCCTGTACAAGAAGATAAGTGTTATTTTAAAGGTGGAAGATTTCGCTGCAAGTAAAATAAAAAAGCTTGACAGCAGTGTGGTATAATTGGATAGAGTATAAGGTACATCCGTCTGTTACCGTTTATAGATTAAAAATAGAAAGTATGATAAAATATCAGACTTTCTATTTTTTGATTTCTGTTATATTCTTATATCAAGATAGTTTAGGGGGTAGATAAAATGAAAACCAAAAAAAATACAGGTGTTCTTAACAACATACCGCCTTCCGTGTGGATGTGTATATCTGTAGCTTCAGCATTTCTTATATGGATAGGTATTGCATCTTCAGAAGCGGGCGGAGTAATATTTGCATCTCCTTTCGAGGTTTATGGAAAGCTTGTCGAAAAGATGGGGGACAACACTCTCCGGGGACATGTATACATAAGTTTATTCAGGGTTATAGCAGGTTTTATGATAGGCTTTGTAGCTTCAATACCGGTAGCTTTTTTAATGGGTTGGTATGCACCCTTTCGAAATCTTGTCGCACCGTGGATACAGTTTGTAAGAAACATACCTCCTCTTGCATACATACCGCTTGTAATAGCGGGAGCGGGAGTAGGAGAAAGTGCTAAGATTATTGTTATTTTTATCGCTTCTTTTCTGGTTCTGGTTGTTACCATATATCAAGGTGTATGCAATGTGGATGTTACTCTTATAAAGGCTGCAAGAGTTTTAGGTGCCACTGACAGAGATATATTCTTTAAGGTTGTTATTCCGGCGTCCACTCCTTTTATACTTGTGGGTGCAAGATTGGGGCTTTCGGCTTCGCTTACAACTTTGGTTGCGGCAGAGCTTACGGGGGCATCCAGAGGTCTGGGTATGATGATACAAAAGGCACAGGGCTATTACGATATGGCTACGGTTCTCATGGGAATACTTATTATAGGTATTATAGGACTTACATTTGAGCAGATAGTAAGATTTTTGGAAAGGAGTCTGACGGGATGGCAGGAGACAATGCACCGGTAAAGGTAAGAATAGATAATGTAGTTAAAAAGTTCAATACCGGAAAAGGAGAAATGACGGCTCTCAACGGTGTAAGTCTTGATATTAAAGAAAATGAATTTATTTGTGTTGTAGGACCTTCGGGTTGCGGTAAATCAACACTTTTAAATATTATTGCAGGTCTTTTGGAACCTACTTCGGGCAATATCTATGTGGATAATAAAGCTGTTGAGGGACCGGGGCCGGAAAGAGGGGTTGTTTTCCAACAATATGCACTTTTTCCATGGCTTACGGTTATAAAGAATGTGGAATTCGGACTGAATCTTAAGGGAATTAAGGGGGGTAAAGCAAGGGAAGAAGCTATGAAATACCTTAAGATGGTTGATTTGGAACAGTTTGCGGATTCATATCCTAAAGAATTGTCGGGCGGTATGAAACAAAGGGTTGCGATAGCCAGAGCTTATGCGGTGAATCCACAGGTATTACTGATGGATGAGCCGTTCGGAGCTTTGGATGCACAAACAAGAACTCAATTACAATCGGAACTTTTGCTTACTTGGGAAAAAGAGAAAAAGACTTGCTTTTTTATAACACATGATGTTGATGAGGCGATCATACTTGCGCAAAGAGTCATTATTATGAGTGCAAGACCGGGAAGGATTAAAGAGATTGTAGATATTGATATTCCGTACCCTAGAACTCAGGAAACCAAAATGGAGGATAAATTTTTAAAGCTTAAAAATTATATCTGGTCACAGGTTTACCAAGAGTATCTTGAGGTAAGAAAATAAGAAGGGAGAAGGTATGAAGAAAAAAATTTTATTTGCTCTGGGACTGGGAATGATGGTAGCCCTGAGCGCATGTTCAACACAAAAGCAAAGTGAAGAAACAACAAAAGCGGCGGCGGAAGAGACAACTAAGGCGGAAGAGACAAAGACCGATGCCGAGACAACTAAGGAAGAGGCGAAAGAAACATTTGATACGGTAAAGGTGAGAGTGGCATACATGCCTAATATGGGAAGCGCTTCTCTTGCCACAACAGCCAAGGAAAAAGGCTTTTTCAAGGATATGGGTCTTGACGTCGAGATGGTTGAGTTTCAGGGAGGTCCTGCGGAAATTGCGGCTATGGCATCAGGAGACATAGACATTTCACAAATCGGACACGGAGCACACGCTCTTTGCATAGAGGGACAGGCAAAAGTATTCGAGCTTGATTGTACTTCTCTTGCAGATGCTGTAATAGCAAATAAGAAAAAAGGCATTGAGAAGCTTGAAGACTTGAAAGGCAAAAAGGTTGCGGTAACAAGCGGTACATCGGCTGAGATTATCTTAAACCTCGCTTTGGACAAAGCAGGCTTAAAGAGCAGCGATCTTGATCTCGTAGAGATGGATGCAAACGGTATAGTTTCTGCAATAGTAAGCGGAAATGTCGATGCCTGTGCTACATGGTCACCGGGAACCGGAACAATTCTTGAGGCACTTAAGGATGACGGTCTGGTACTTGCAACAAATGAGGATTATGTAGATAAGGTAACATTCCCGTCAAGCTTCATTACGACAGAAAAATATGCAAGCGAAAACAAGGATGTGCTTGTAAGATTTGCAAGAGCATTACAAAAAGCTGCGGACTATCGTTCCGAGAATATTGAAGAAGTTGCAAAAATGGTTGCAAAACAGTGTCAGGTAGACGAAGAGGTTATGTTAAAATCAACCGGAGAAGGAAACTGGATAAGCGGTAAAGACCTTGCTAAGTATCTTGAAGACGGCACGGTAAAAGAATATTATGAAAATCAGCAAAAAGTATTTATAGATTCCGGAAGAATTAAAGAGGCTGTGGATGTAGACAAATACGTTATGTTCGATATCATGCAGGAAGCGGCGGACGCAAACGCAAAATAATTGAAACCAAGATAACTACGACAAAATCATTATAAACTATCAACTGCAAACTAACATTATTACGCAAAAACACAGGGTGGACAAAAAAGTCCGCCCTGTGTTTTTTGCTATTGATCTTATGTTATGTTTTTCGTATTCGTGATAGTGCTTATAAGATATTTAGATTAATGTATGTAATTATGTATTTATACTATAATACCGGATTTATAGGCTGCAGTATAGATATAAAATGTATTAATATATCTTGAAATTATTCCTTGTATATGTTACCTTAAACTTAGAAGAAGAAATATGAAGATTTGTAAATAAAAAGGGTATGTTTATTGTTTTATTGTTAAGAAATGTTTCTTGATAAAAAGAAATGCTACCGGTGGTTGGAAATAGTTCCGGTAGAGATAAACAATACAATGCGCTGATTGTTATTTTTTCTATTTGGTCTATATTCTATACTGCAGACAATAATTATTATCGGTTTGGTGTCTTGTGGGAAATTCTACTATGTATTATTTCTATCCGATGTATTATGTAACAGAACCTTAAAGTTCATGTTGAATAAGTAAAAAATATGTTTAAGGTTTATGATAGAAAGTATTATAAAGGGAGTTGGTGTAGGAAATGAAGAAAAAATTTTGTATAACATTGATAATTATAACATCGATTTTATTTACGATTATATTTTTTGTACTTCCGAAGCTTGATTTTATGTATGTACCTGCATACAAGCACCGTTTGAAGGATAAGATTAAAGATAAAGAAAAAGTTACGGATGTTAAATACAGTGATAGTGTAGCTCAGGCAAAAGACGGAGTATATTTTACCTATAATAACAAGCTGATGTTTATGGGCGATACAACGAATTGTGTAAAAGAAGTATGCAGCATGGACAGTGGAATAGGTGGGATAATGGTAAATGGTGAAGATATATTTTTTAATGGAGGTATTGATAATCTAATCTATAAGATGGATAAAACAGGTGATATAAAGCCTTGTATAGATAAACAGGGAGATATATTTTTAGATGGTGATTATATCTATGTTTTGGGGAATAATGAACTTGGAAAATATAGTTTAGACGGAAAAGAAATATGGGTAAATGATGTAAAATATACTCATTTTTTAGATAATCAGGTCTTCGATGAATATGTGTTATATGAGTATCACTCTATCGGTATAAGTGCACCGAATTATTACCTTTTTGATATAAATAAAGTAAGATATAAGGACTATGAACTTATGACGGAATACCCTGGACTTTTCTCTATCGAAGAAGTATATGAAGGAATGGATACAACATACCTGAATGAGTGGGTAGAGAACATTGATAAAAAGGTAAGGGAAGGCGGGATATATAAGTCATCGGAAAGTAAATCTTTAGATAACTATGAATTAAAGAATATAGTTTTTGATTTTTTCCGATTTTCAAGAGCTTCAAACGGATATATCTATTTCATAGGACGCCAGGATGTTAACTACAGAGATAAAGATTTTGATAAAAAGTTTAAGCCGAATGTTTCAAGTGAAATAGAAGATGAGGAAAAGAAAAAGTTTGAGTACAAAGCTTATTTAAACTCTATATTCAGGGCAAAGCTTGAAGATATAGAAAATTCAAAAGAAAGTTTTAATTTCATATATGAATCTTTGTCAAAAAGTATGGATTACAAAGGCTCTCCACGTAGTTTGGCAGTTGGAGATGGCATGGTAAGTTTATTAACGATACGCTCTAATAGGGTAGATAATTTTAGCGATATATATGTATACAATATAGACATAGAGACAGGGGATTATGAGGAAGTTTTTAGAAAAAGAGCTTGTTTTTTGAGCCATATATATCCTGGTATATACTTGACTGATAAGTATATATTTATATATGAATATGATGAAAAAGGTGAAGGAAGGTGTATAACAAGAATTGACAGGGATGGAAGCAATCCGATAGTCGTAATGGATGAGAACGGAGAAGTGGTGATGAAACCCTTGGAGGGGGAATAGACTAAGTATCAATAAGGATAGGACAGTCCTTAAACCCAATAACCTATAGTTACCGGGCTGCAAGAGGAAATTCTTCCCCGTACAGCCTTCTATACAACACAGGAGGCAGGCATCCCGGACCGGATGTATATACGAATAGGAAAAATATATTTATGTGGCTGTTTTATCCCTAAAAGAGACATACAGAAAATGCTTCCTCATTTTCTGTATGTCTTTTTTTGTATAAATTTCATAAAGTACTTGATTTATCTTCTCAAATAAGGTATAAGTATAAATGTGATTAGGTATACCTAATTAAGAATTTTAAATTACCTAAAAAAATTGATAGGGGGAGTATTTATGTTAAAAAGAAAATTAATTACGTTTATTACAGCCATGGGTATGGCTTTTGCGCTTGCCGCATGTGCGGGTCAGGCACAAAATTCCGGTACGGAGAATAAATCCGAACAAAGCTCGGAGTCAAAGAGTGATAAAGAAAGTATGGGAGAGGAGTCAAAAAGCGAGAAAGAGGCTGAAAGCTCGGATAAAAAAAGTGTGGTTGTCACAACTTCGTTTTTACAGGATATGGTTACACAGATAGCCGGTGATACGGTTGATGTACAGCTTATTATTCCTGCGGGAGAAGACCCTCACCTTTATGTCGCAAAGCCTGAAGATTATACCAAATTAAGCTCTGCAGACCTTATTCTTTATCACGGCTTGCATTTTGAGGGTAAGATGGTTGAGGCTTTGGAGAAAGCGGGTGAGTCTGTGAGCAGGGATTTCCCGAAAGACAAGATAGGAACCATGGATGAAGACGGAGAGGTTATAACAGACCCGCATTTTTGGTTTGATATAGACTTGTATAAGAAGGCTGTGGAAGCTGCCGGCGAGTCTCTTGAAAACCTTAATCCGGAGTACAAAGAAAAGTACGAAGAAAACAAAACAAAGTATCTTGATGAACTTACAAAGCTTGACGAGTATGTAAAGGAGAATATATCTTCCATTCCTAAAGAAAGCAGATACCTTATAACTCCTCATGATGCCTTTAATTATTTCTCAAGAGCCTATGATATAGAGGTTAAAGCGCCTCAGGGAGTAAGTACCGAATCGGAGGTTGCAAATCAGGATATACAGGAAACCATAGATTTTATTGTTGAACATAAGATTAAGGCTATATTTGCCGAGTCCACAACAGATCCTGCACGTATGGAAAAGCTTAAAGAAGGAGCTATGGCAAAAGGGCATGATGTGAAGATAGTAAGCGGTGAAGGAAATGAACTCTTCTCGGATTCGCTCGCTCCTAAGGGACAGGACGGAGATACATACGTAGACATGTATAAGCATAACGTAAAGCTCATTACGGACAATTTGAAGTAAAATTTTTGGGGATATAAATATGTATAATGAAAATGTGTTGATACACATAGAAGATTTTACCATGGCATACACCGATATCCCTGTAATATGGGATATGGACCTTGATATATACGAAGGAAGCATTACGGCTATAATAGGTCCTAACGGTGCAGGTAAATCTACTCTCATGAAAGGAATACTGGGACTTATGAAGCCCATTTCGGGTAAAGTAAGTATTATGGGTAAGCCGTATAAGGAGGTATATAAGCAGATTGCTTATATACCTCAAACTACTACGGTGAACTGGAATTTTCCCACCACAGTTATCGACGTGGTTACAATGGGAAGATATGCTCATACGGGTTTATTTAAAAGGATAAGCTCAAAAGAAAAGGATAAAGCCATGGAGGCTTTGAAAAAAATGAAAATGGAGGATTTTTGCGACAGGCAGATTTCCGAACTTTCGGGAGGTCAGAAGCAAAGGGTCTTCATAGCAAGAGCTATTGCTCAGGATGCCCTTATTTACTTTATGGATGAACCCTTGGCGGGGGTTGATAAGAAAACTGAAAACATCATCATAGAAACTATGAGGGAGTTTAAAAAAGAGGGTAAAACCATAATAGCGGTGCATCATGATCTGAACACTCTGGAGGAATATTTCGACCATGTGGTTATGGTCAACAAACAGCTTATAGCGAGCGGAAAAACCGAAGAAGCATTTACAAAAGAAAATATAGCCGCAACGTATGGGGAGTAGACTATGGATATAAATATAATTACGCAATATTCATTTATCGTGGTTGCACTCGGAACTCTGCTCCTTGCGATGGCTACAGGTATAGTCGGAACAATAAGTATATTGAAAGGCCAAAGTCTGATAGGAGATGCTGTAGGGCATGCTTCCTTACCGGGAATAATTTTGGCTTTTATGATATCGGGAAGAAAAAGTTCCGTTATTTTGATGTTAGGAGCCATAATTGCGGGAGTAGTCGCATTTATAATTATACAAGTTATTTCCGAGAGTTCAAAAATAGAAGCGGATACCGCTATGGCGGTTGTCTTATCGGCGATGTTCGGACTCGGTATGGTGCTTAAGAGCCATATTCAGGGAAATGTAAAATACCAGGGAGCTTCACAGTCGGGTCTTGCAAGCTACATCTTCGGTCAGGCGGCATATATTTTAAAAGAAGATGTTTATATTATATTGACGGTATCCGTCATATCCCTGCTTTTATTTATAATTTTCTATAAAGAAATAAAGGTGTATGTTTTTGACACGGTATATGCCTATACCATAGGCATAAATTCAAGACTTTTGTCTTTACTTATTATGATAATAACAATGATACTCATTGCCGCCGGTTTAAAGGCGGTGGGAGCCATTTTGATAAGCAGTATGTTAATAACCCCTGCCGTTACCGGCTTGCAATGGAGTAAGAGTTACGAGAAGGTTTTACTTGTTGCCGCCCTTACGGGAGCGGTGTCGGCATTTTTAGGGACTTTGATAAGCAGTGTTTTCAAGGGCTTTTCCACAGGTCCTACAATCATACTGATAATGTCCCTTATTGCCCTTATATCAGTTTTATTTGCGCCCAGGGGAATAATCATCATGCTGATAAACAGAAGAAAGATGAGGGGTAGAAGATGATAGAATCCTTATATATACTCATAATGACCTCTCTTGCCTGTGCCGTTTTAGGAGTTTTTTTGGTACTTAGAAGACTTTCCATGGTCTCGGATGCGATTTCACATTCGGTGCTTCTCGGAATAGTTATAGGATACTTTATTACAAAAGATATAAGCAGTATTTTTTTAATAGTGGGTGCGACTGTTTTCGGTATAATAACGACATTTTGCATAGAGCTTCTTATAAAAAGCAAGAGGGTTACGGAGGATGCATCCGTAGGTATAATTTTTCCTTTGTTTTTTTCCATAGCCGTTATTCTTATTACAAAATATGCGAGAAATGTGCATCTTGATACCGAGATAGTTCTGATTGGAGAGATTATTCTTGCTCCTTTGCACAGGATAGATTTTCTCGGGCTCAGTCTTCCGAAGGCTTTGGTACAGATGAGCATTGTTCTTCTTATAAATTTGGTATTTATAAGTGCATTTTTCACTAAATTAAAGATAAGTTCCTTTGATCCGGTGTATTCCGCCGTGTCGGGAATTGCGGGAACGCTTCTGTACTACGCTTTTATGGCACTTGTATCATTTACTGCCGTATCCGCTTTCGAATCTGTAGGAGCCATACTTGCCATCGCTTTTTTTGTTTCACCTGCGGCAAGCGCCTATCTTATATCGAAAGATTTAAAGATGACGCTTTTATTGTCGGCTGTATATGCGGTTTTTAACTCCTGCATAGGATATTTTCTTGCGCTCAGCTTTAATGTATCCATGTCGGGAATGTGTGCAGCGGTTTCGGGCTTGACATTTATGATAACCATTATACTTTATCCGGGCGGAATACTTACACGAATGATAAGGAAGCTGAAAAATAAAAATCGTTTCAGCATGGAGCTTTTAATTTTACATATAGACAATCACACCGGGAAGCAGGAGGCTTTGGGCGAATTGGGCTACAGCAGTATAAGACAGCATGTAGGCTGGTCGGATGCGAAACTTAAATATTTTTTGGACAGCTTAATTAAAAAGGGATATGTGTACAGGGCAAAGGAAAAGGGTGTATACAGCTTAACCGAAGCCGGAAAAAAGCTCAGCACGGATATAAAAATTCAATATGGACTTAAAGTAGAGGAAAACAACATGGCAAAGATAGACACAAGCAGAGATGATTATACCTTGGCTATTTATGAGCTCATCGAAAAAGGAGAAGCGGTAACAAATAAAAAGCTTGCGGATGTTTTGGGAATTAAGGCGGCATCGGTAAGCGAGATGTTAAAGAAGCTTGTCGAAGAGGGCGAGGTATATGTTGAAAACAAGAATATCTTTTTGAGTGATGAAGGAAGAAAAAGAGCGAGAGCTCTTCTTACAAAACATAGATTGTGGGAGCTCTTCCTCGTGGAATATTTGGGCTATTCATGGCAGAATGTCCACGAGGATGCGAAAGCCTTGGAATATGTTACTTCAAATGATTTAAAAGATAAGCTCAATGAATTTTTGAGAAAACCTAAGCACTGCCCTCACGGAAATGAGATATATGAAAATCATCCGGATGAGGACAGACTTAAAAAGCTTTCGGAGCTTTCAAAGGGAACGCGCTGTCGCTTGCATAAAGTTGAAGATGACAAGGATTTGCTTGAATACCTTGAAGATAAGAAAATAACCCTCGGAGACGAATTCCTTATAAAGGATATTGATGATTTTGACGATTCCGTGCTTATAAGCTGTAGAGGAGAGGATAAACATATTGCGGGAAAGGCAGCAGTAAGAATAATGGTTGAAATTATTTAAAAACCGCAACATTGAAAATGCAATTAAAATATGATAGACTTAAAAAAGACGGCTTAAAAGGGATATGTAAGGGATGTTGAACAGGCATCCCTTATTTTGAGGTCTCGGACTCTTAGCATATACTTTATAGGGGTAGCCGTAAACTTTATTAGGGGGATAAATTAATGGAAAAAATAAAGGCATTTTTAAAGAGAAAGGATATTGAAATATCCGCGAAGCGCTACGGGATAGATGCATTGGGGGCTATGGCTCAGGGACTTTTTTGCTCCCTTTTGATAGGTACCATACTGAATACCGTAGGGACTCAGTTTCATATTGCTTTCTTAAGTTCACCGGTGGCAAATATTGCCGGAGTTGATTATACGGTCGGGGGACTTGCCGGTGCGGTAAGCGGTTCGGCAATGGCGGTTGCGATAGGCTATGCTTTGAATTCGCCTCCTTTGGTTCTTTTTTCCTTGATAACCGTGGGCTTCGCTTCAAACGCTCTAGGGGGAGCGGGAGGACCTTTGGCGGTACTTTTTGTTGCCGTTATAGCTGCCGAAGTCGGAAAAGCGGTATCTAAAGAAACTAAAATAGATATATTGGTGACACCTTTAACTACAATATCGGTAGGAATATTTCTTTCCGCATGGTGGGCACCCGCTCTCGGAAAGATGGCTATGAAGCTTGGTGACGTGATTATGTGGGCTACGGAATTACAGCCGTTTTTAATGGGTATGCTCATATCTCTGCTTGTAGGTATGGCTCTTACTTTGCCTATATCTTCGGCGGCTATTTGTGCAGCTTTGGGGCTTACGGGGCTTGCGGGCGGAGCGGCGGTAGCGGGCTGTTGCGCACAGATGGTAGGTTTTGCGGTGATGTCTTTTCCTGAAAATAAGTGGTCGGGTCTTGTATCTCAGGGTATAGGTACATCCATGCTGCAAATGGGGAATATTGTCAAGAATCCGCGTATTTGGATTGCACCCTGCCTTACTTCAATTATTACCGGTCCTATAGCGACCTGTTTTTTTAAGCTTCGCATGAACGGAGCGGCGGTTTCTTCGGGTATGGGTACCTGCGGCTTTGTCGGTCAGATAGGTGTTTACTCGGGCTGGTTAAAGGATATTTCCGAAGGAAATAAGCTTTCGGTTACCGGATTTGATTGGGCAGGTCTTATACTTATTTCTTTTGTTCTTCCTGCACTTATTTGCCCTTTGATAAATATATTTTTGACAAAAATAGGCTGGGTAAAAAAAGGGGATATGGAGCTTGGTAAATAAAGCTCAATATCCCGAAATCTAAGGGGCTTACGCCGATGATATAGGAGACAGCCACTTTTATTTTGGAGAAACCGTAGAGCTTGTAAAAGACGGAAAAGTATACGGATACATAAATTTGACACCGAAATATGAGGATAAGGCTAAACTTGAAGACTGCATAGTTACCTATTGGGGGCTGTCGTCAAAGAGCGAAAGCTTTGATGATATTAAAATATGTGATAAAGATATTTCAAAATTATCTTTTGATGATTTTGAAAAAATGAATATCAAAGATATTTTTTCCTTGTCTCCGATTAGTTACAGAGAAAACAAAGGAAGAGAATATTTCTCATTGATAATGCAGGCCTATCCTTATATGCTTTGGAAGAGATATACGATAGAAGCTAAATTTTTCGGTGAAGAAAAGTCGAATCAGTTCGAGGTTTACGCACAGCATACAATTTGGGAATGATCTGTAGACGGAGGGGGGACTGAAACTTGAAAATGAAAGCGGTTGTATACGTACACGGTAAAGGCGGCTCGGCTGATGAAGCACATCACTATAAAAAGTTTTTTAATGATGAGTATGATGTTATAGGTTTTGATTATAAATCGGAACTGCCATGGGAAGCCGAAATGGAATTTAGAAAATATTTTACAGATATTTCCTTAAAATATAATGAGCTCATATTGATTGCAAACAGTATCGGTGCATATTTTTCTTTAATATCCCTATACGGAAGTCCGATCAAAAAAGCGATGTTTATTTCACCTATAGTAGATATGGAAGCTTTGATCTTAGCTATGATGAAAAGCGAGGATATATCCGAAGAGGAGCTCAGTGCGAAAAAAGTAATCACCACAGCCTTCGGTGAAACTTTGTCATGGGAATATCTTTTATACGTCAGAAAGCATCCTGTAATATGGGATATACCGAGCAGTATTCTTTACGGTAAAAATGATAATATAACTTCCTTGGAGCTGATTAGCGACTTTGCAAACAGAATAAATGCAGATTTAACTATTATGGAAAACGGGGAACACCGCTTCCATACAAAAAATCAGATGCTTTTCCTCGACAGTTGGTTTAAAAATCAATGTACATTGCATTTTAGCTCCGATTAGTGTATACTATAGCGTGCCGATTTGGGCTTTTATTGATGATGATAAACAAAGAAAAATCTAAGGAGATATAATATATATGAAACTGGGAATAGTAGGCTTGCCGAATGTCGGAAAAAGTACCTTATTTAATTCACTTACAAAAGCGGGAGCAAGTGCCGCAAACTATCCTTTCTGTACTATAGACCCCAATGTAGGTGTGGTAGCGGTTCCGGATAAAAGACTGAATGCCTTGGGGGCACTCTACAACTCCAAAAAAATAACCCCGGCGGTTATAGATTTTGTTGATATAGCGGGTCTTGTAAAAGGTGCATCAAAGGGTGAGGGACTTGGGAATCAGTTTTTATCAAACATAAGAGAATGTGATGCTATTGTTCATGTGGTTCGTTGCTTTGAAGATGCTAATGTTATCCATGTGGACGGAAGCATAGGACCGTTGAGAGATATAGAAACAATAAATTTTGAGCTTATTTTCTCGGATATTGAAATACTTGAAAGAAGAATAGCAAAAACAGCAAAAGCGGCAAATAATGATAAAGCCTTAAAAAAAGAGCTTGAAATACTCAAGGAGCTTAAAGAAATATTGGAGAGCGGAAACCTCGCTTCCGCCTTTACAAGCGATGATGAAGAGGTGCTTTCCTTTGTTAAGTCTTTGGGGCTTATAACCTATATGCCTGTTATTTTTGCGGCGAATGTTGCAGAGGATGATTTGGCGGATGACGGTGCAAATAATGCAAATGTTGTAGCGGTAAGAGACTATGCAAAAAATAATAATTCCAAAGTCTTTGTGGTTTCGGCAAGAATAGAGGAGGAAATCTCCCGGCTTAGCGATGAAGAGAAGTCTGAATATTTGGAGGCTCTCGGTATAGCGGAATCGGGACTTGATAAGCTTATTACGGCAAGTTACGACCTTTTGGGACTTCTTTCATTTTTAACTTCGGGAGAAGATGAAACGAGGGCATGGACAATTAAAAAGGGTACCAAAGCTCCTAAAGCGGCGGGAAAGATACATTCCGATATAGAAAGAGGCTTCATAAGAGCGGAAATTATAAACTATCAGGATCTTCTGGATTGCGGCGGTATGACTGCGGCAAAGGAGAAAGGGCTTGTGCGCCTTGAAGGAAAAGACTATGTTATCAGAGACGGTGATGTGATTTTATTCAGATTTAATGTATAAACTTATTTTTGAATGTAAATGATTATAAGGAGGACTTATGTCTTACGAGTTAAGTTTTGTGCATCTGGGCATAAAAATACAGAAGCTTGTGAATCATATCAGCATTTTCGGCTTTGACATCGCTTTCTACGGAATGATTATAGCCTGCGGTATGCTCCTCGGCTTATGGGTTGCTACACAGGATGCAAAAAGAAGGGGACAGGATCCTGAGATTTACAGTGATTTTGCCCTATATGCGATTGTTTTTGCAATACTGGGTGCAAGAATTTATTATGTGATATTTTCATGGGATTTGTATAAAGATAATCCTATGGAGGTATTTAATATAAGAGGGGGCGGACTTGCCATATACGGTGCGGTTATTGCCGCGGCTATTACTCTTTTGGTTTTTTGCAAAGTAAAAAAACAAAATTTCTTAGTAATGGCGGACACCGCGGTATTGGGACTTGTAAGCGGTCAGATACTTGGACGTTGGGGAAATTTCTTTAATATGGAAGCCTTTGGAGACTATACCGATAATATTTTTGCGATGCAGCTAAAAAAGGACTTGGTTAACTCTTCCATGATAAGCGAGAATTTGCTTAAGCATGTCATTAATGTAAACGGTACGGAGTATATACAGGTTCATCCTACATTCTTATATGAGAGTATGTGGAATCTTGCTTTGCTTGTATTCCTGTTATGGTACAGAAAAAAACAAAGCTTTAAAGGGGAGATATTTTACCTTTATTTAGGAGGCTACGGCTTGGGAAGATTTTTTATTGAGGGGCTAAGAACGGATTCTCTTATGCTTTTTAATACTTCGATAGCGGTTTCACAAGCATTGGCACTTTTGTGTTTTATCTGCTCCGGTATTTTGTTTTTCGTGCACAAGAAAAAGAACAAAAAGTAATATTTTTGAAAAAGAAAATTAATAATTTGATATGGAATTATAATAGTACAAGCTATTGTTGTCTGCTTTTATAAGGATAACAATATTTTGTGTGGTGTTATAATTCCATATTTTTTTTTGTTTATAAATAATCCTCCACAATTCCCCACCAAAGGGAAAAAGGGGTTGAAAGTAGTATCAGAACATATATTTCACTTGCGCTTTATAATAAATTAGGCTAAAATCTACATACAAGTGGTAAATTGTGGTGAAAAGTGGGTGATTATGATGTTTATGGGGGAGTTTAATCATACGGTGGATACGAAGGGCAGAGTTATTGTACCTTCTAAATTCCGTGAACAATTAGGCGACGAATTTGTAATCACCAAGGGCTTTGATAATTGTCTTTCCGTTTATGACTTAAAAAACTGGGAAGGCTTACAGGAAAAACTTGCCACAATGCCTATGACAAGTGCCGATGCACGTATCCTTAGAAGAATGATAGTCGGAAGTGCAAGTGTTCTTGAAACAGATAAACAGGGGAGAATACTTATACCCGCACCTTTAAGAGGCTATGCAGGCATAGATAAGGATGTGGTTGTTATCGGAAACATAGACCATGTCGAAATTTGGTCTAAGGAAACATGGGAAAGCGTTTCCGATATAGATGCGGATACTGCGGCGGAAAAATTATATAATTCAGGGATAACATTATGATATTTGAACATAAATCCGTATTGCTCGGTGAACTGATAGAATCTCTTAACATAAAGGCGGACGGCATTTATGTGGACGGTACTCTCGGCGGCGGCGGACATGCATTCGAGGTATGTAAGCGTTTGACCGAAGGCAGGCTCATAGGTATAGACCAGGATAAGGATGCCATACAGGCGGCAAGCGGGAGGCTGGCGGTTTATGGCGAGGACAAATACAGTATAGTAAGAGATAATTACCGCAATATAGGCGAGGTTTTAAGACAACTTAATATAGAAAAGGTTGATGGAATATATCTGGATCTCGGGGTTTCGTCATATCAGCTAGATACCGCTGAAAGGGGCTTTTCCTACAGGGTGGACACGGTGCTTGATATGCGCATGGACGACAGAAAGACCGAGACGGCAAAAGATATAGTAAACAATTATTCCGAAAGTGAGCTGTTCAGAATAATACGTGATTACGGAGAGGACAGATTCGCTAAAAACATTGCAAAGCACATTGTTGCCTACAGAGCAAATAAAAGTATAGAAACAACCGGACAGTTAAGCGATATTATAAAGGGGGCGATTCCTATGAAGATACAGCTTACAGGCGGACACCCGGCAAAGCGAACCTTTCAGGCATTGAGGATAGAGTTAAACTCTGAGCTTAAGGTTTTGGAGGAATCCATAGACCTTATGATAGATTTGCTGAGTGATGGGGGAAGGTTGGCGATAATAACTTTTCATTCTTTGGAGGACAGGATAGTAAAGAATATATTCAGGAGAAATGAAAGTCCCTGCACCTGCCCGAAGAATTTTCCTATTTGTGTCTGCAATAAGAAAAGTAAAGGAAAAGTGATTACAAGAAAGGCTATAGTCCCGAGCATAAAAGAGCTCGAGCAAAATTCCAGGGCAAAGAGCGCGAAACTTAGAGTGTTTGAGAAACGTTTAGAATAGTTTAAGAAAGAGTGACGGTATGAATAAGAACAGAGAAAACAGGAAAAAAAGATATATAAATGCTTATGTTGACGGAAATACCGTGAAGAAGGTATATGAAAGTCCGTTAAGAAAAGAAAGTATAGAAAAAATCAAAAATAAGAATATAAGAAAAGCACAGGCAAATTCAAAGGCAATGGGGGTAACCTCCTTCTTGACTATGTTTATTGCTACGGCTGTGGCTTCATTCTTCTGCATATACTATTTGAATGTTGAGTCTTCTATGGAAAAGAGTATAAAAAGAATAGAAGAGATGGAGCAAAAGTTGGAAAAGCTTACAAATGAGAATGATGCCAAGGAAGCCGGCATCAATGCGGGGATAGACTTGGATGAAATATACAAAACCGCAACCGGAAGGCTGGGTATGGTTTATGCAAATAAGAGTCGAATTATAAAATACGATAAGACTGAAAGTGAGTACGTTAGACAGTATGAAGACATCCCAAGCAGATAAAAAGCAAAGAAACAGAAGACTTAAAATTTTCCTTCCATATATGCAAAGAAAGCTAGCATTTGCGGTCATCGTTATAATGCTAGCTTTATTAGGTCTGATTGCCAGAATATTCTTGATACAGAATAAAAATTTTGACAGCTATAATCAGAAAATACTTTCTCAGCAAAGATATGATTCAAGGGAAATACCTTATAAAAGGGGTGATATAACGGACAGAAACGGTACATATATTGCAATAAGCAAAAAAGTGTACAATGTTATTCTGGATCCGTCGCAGATGCTTGCAAAAAAAGAAGATTACATGGAACCTACTGTAGACTTATTGGTTGAGGTTTTCGGCTATAATAAGGAAGAAATTACAAAGCTCATTGACGAAAAAGCCGACAGCTCCTATGTAAGATATGCGAAGAATATAAGTCTTGAAAAAAGAAATGAATTCAATGAAAAGCTTAAAGAGTATAACAAAAATTCATTAAACCAAAGAAGCAGTAAAAGAATACACGGAGTCTGGTTTGAAGAAAGCTATCAAAGAGAATATCCTTATAATACCTTGGCAAGCACCGTTATAGGTTTCGGAAGCAGTGACGGGAGCGGCGGTACGGGCGGTATAGAGCAATACTACAACTCTACTTTGGTGGGAACATCGGGAAGAGAATACGGTTACATAAATGAAGAGAGCAGTCTTGAAAGAATAATAAAGCCGGCTGTTGACGGAAATACGGTTGTATCGACTATAGATTTAAAGATACAAAGTATAGCGGAAAAGTACATAGACGAATGGGAAAAAGAAGCCAGAAGTAAAATAACGGCGGTTTTGATTATGAATCCAAAAAACGGTGAGATACTTGCTCTGGCAACAAGCAGAAAGTATGACCCGAACGATCCTAAAAACTTGAGCTACTACTACTTGGAAGAAGAAATAGCCGCCATGGACGAAGAGGCAAAAAATACGGCATGGAATACAGTCTGGAGAAATTATGTGGTAAGTGACACTTATGAGCCGGGTTCTCCTTCAAAGGTATTTACGGTTGCATCGGCACTTGAAGAAGGGGCGATACAAACCGAGGACAGCTTTGCCTGCGACGGCGGACAGCAGATAGGAGACAGATTTATACGTTGCGTTGCAAGAACGGGTCACGGTCAGTTGACGGTTGCCGAAGCGCTTATGGTAAGCTGCAATGATACCATGATGCAAATAAGTGCAAGACTTGGAAAAGACAGATTCAGTAAGTATATGGATTTGTTCGGCTTCGGAAAAAAGACGGGCATTGATTTACCGGGTGAAGCGGATACAAGCACTCTCATTCATACAAGAGAAAAAATGGGAGCTACCGACCTTGCAACCAACGCCTTCGGTCAGAATTATAATACAACGATGATACAGACCGCAGCGGCTATGTCAAGCGTTATAAACGGAGGTTATTACTACAAGCCGCACATAGTAAAACAGATACTTAACTCCAACGGTCAGGTTGTTGAGAATATTGAACCGGAGCTTGTAAAGGAAACGGTTTCGGATAATACGAGTAAATTTATAAATGAAGCTCTCAGAAGAACGGTTGCACAGGGAACCGGTGCGGCTGCAAAGGTCGAAGGGTATAATATAGGCGGAAAAACGGGAACTGCGGAAAAATATCCGAGAGGACAGGGAAATTACCTTGTTTCCTTTATAGGCTTCGCGCCTACTGACAATCCTCAGGTTTTATGCTATGTGCTTATAGACCAGCCGGGTGTTGCGGATCAGGCGCATTCCACCTTTGCAAGTACAATATTCAGTAAAATTATGACTGAGGTTTTGCCTTATATGAATATATTCCCGGAAACGGATGTAAGCCTTGAAGAAGATGTAGTCGAGGGAATAAATCAAGGCATAGAGGAAAGCACCGCGGAAAGCACGGCTGAGACTGAAAGCAAGGTTTATCCTACGGATGAAGTTGTACCGAATGACGGTGAAAACGGATACGAGGGAGAAAATTCGGAGACAAGCGCTCCGGCTGAAGGAGAGAGTGCCGGTAAGGAAACGAAGGCTAATAAGGAAACAAAATCTAATAAAGAAACACAGGCGAGCAAGGAAACGAAATCAAATAAAGAAACACAGGCGAGCAAGGAAACGAAAGCTAATAAAGAAACAAAGAAAAACGAGAAGACTAAAAAGCAGGGGGGACAGTAAAAGGTGATCAGAGACAGTATAATAGCCGCATTGGCAGGCTTCTTCGTATGTGTGGCGATATGTCCGTTTTTTATACCGATACTGCACAGAATGAAATTCGGGCAGCAGGTAAGAAATGACGGTCCGGGAACACACTTAAAAAAGAGCGGAACTCCCACTATGGGAGGAATAATGATAGTGGCGGCGGTGCTTACAGCTTCCCTGCCCTATATTTCCAAATACGAACATACCCTTGAGGTATTGCTTATAACCGCGGCATTTGCGGTTATAGGCTTTTTGGATGACTACTTGAAGGTGGTAAAGAAACAATCCGAGGGCTTAAAAGCTTTACAAAAGTTTATTTTGCAGGTAGTATGCAGCTTGATATTTATGTATTATTTGTATTCAAAAGGATATTTTGAAAAAGCTGTACTTATTCCTTTTACAGGCGGACTTACAAATGGTATAATGATAAAGTTAGGTGTTTTTTTCATTCCATTCGGAATTTTTGTAATTCTGGGTGCCGATAACGGAGTGAATTTTACGGACGGTCTTGACGGTCTTTGTTCAGGCGTTACCGCTGTTGTAGCTTTATTTTTTGTAGTGATGTCGGTAAAAGAAAATTTGACTATGGCTCCCGTGAGCGCCGCCGTGTTCGGCTCTTTGCTCGGATTTCTGGTTTTCAACTGTCATCCGGCAAAGGTATTTATGGGAGATACGGGTTCACTTGCCTTAGGAGCCTATGTGGCTGCGGTATCCATAGTATCGGGACTTGAACTTTTCCTTGTGATAGTAGGCTTTATTTATGTTGCCGAGGTTCTGAGCGTTATTATCCAGGTTGCATACTTTAAAAAAACCGGTGGAAAGAGAATATTTAAAATGGCACCTATACACCATCACTTTGAACTTAGCGGATGGTCTGAAACAAAAGTATTTACAATTTTCACAATAGTAACTATAATATTATGCTTAATAGCCCTATTAGGCAGCGGTATATAGTTTGGAGGTAGATTATGGGTAACAAGGTCCTGGTTGCCGGACTTGGCAAAAGCGGTATCAGTGCGGCTAAGCTTTTATTATCGGCGGGAGGGGAAGTTCTTCTGTATGACGGAAATGAAAATTTGGATATAGAAGAGATTTCTTTGTATTTTGACGAAGAGGAGAGAAGTAAGATAGGCATAAAACTCGGTGAGCTTACTAAAGCGGATATAAGCGGTGTAAGTTTATGTGTTATAAGCCCGGGAATATCTTTGGATACTCCTTTTGTTGCTTTGCTTGATGAATATAAAATACAAATTTGGTCGGAAATACAGCTTGCTTATCATATGGCAAAAGGAAAGCTCATTGCGATAACGGGAACTAACGGAAAGACGACAACTACGGCTTTGGTGGGTGAAATTATAAAAAGACATTTTGCAAGCAGCTTTGTTGTAGGCAATATCGGACTTCCGTATACGGACATTGTTAACGAAACTACCGAGGATTCGGTTACGGTTCTTGAGGTTTCGAGCTTCCAGCTTGAAACAATCATAGACTTCAGGCCCGACGTTGCGGCTATACTTAATATTACACCGGATCATCTTAACAGGCATCATACTATGGAAAATTACATAAGTATAAAAGAAGATATAGGTTTAAATCAGACCGAAAAAGACTATATGATTCTTAACTACGAGGATGCGGTTTTAAGAGAATTCGGCGAAAGTGACAGATGTAAGGCGAAAAAAATTTATTTTTCAAGTAAGACAAGACTTAAAGACGGCTTGTATCTTGAAGATGATAATATTTATATAAGTAAAGACGGTAGGGAGGATTTACTTCTTAACGTTAAGGATTTACAAATACTCGGAAGACATAATTATGAAAATGTTATGGCGGCTATAGCCATGGCAAAGTGTCTTAATGTTCCTATGCAGACCATAGTTGAAGCTTGCAAAGAATTTAAGGCGGTGGAGCACAGAATAGAATTTGTGGCAAATAAAAGCGGGGTGGCGTACTATAACGACTCAAAGGGGACAAACCCGGATGCCGCTATACAGGCTGTTAAAGCCATGCCGGGGCCTATTCTTCTGATAGCCGGAGGCTATGACAAGGGCTCAAGTTATGACGAGTGGGTGGAGAGTTTTGAAGGCAGAGTTAAGTATCTTGTTTTAATAGGACAGACAAGAGATGCCATAGCCGATTGTGCAAAGTCTCACGGCTTTACGGAAATTATGTATGCCAGTGATATGGACGAGGCTGTAATGGTATGTGCAAGCTATGCCGACAGAGGAGACTGCGTACTGCTTTCACCTGCCTGCGCTTCATGGGGTATGTTTAAAGACTATGAAGAAAGAGGAAGAGTATTTAAAGACCTTGTGAACAAATTATAGGAGGGAAAATGGCAGAAAAAGAAAGAATAAAAAAAAGAATATATTTTGATTACAGTTTGCTTTTTGCCATACTTTTTATAATAATTTTCGGTGCTGTAATGATATATTCCGCCAGCTCTTATATGGCGAATATAAAATTTCATCAGCCTATGTATTTTATTACGAGACAGTTATTGTTTGCGGCTTTGGGACTTATAGCCATGGCGATAGTGGCTTTTATAGATTATCACTGGTATGTTAAGTTCTCACCTGTTATTTACTCCGGTGCGCTTATTCTTTCCGTTCTTGTATTCTTTATAGGTAGAGAGTTTAACGGAAAAAAACGCTGGTTGGCGGTGGGAGGACTTACTTTTCAGCCGGCTGAGATTGTAAAGATAGGTCTGATACTTATTCTTGCCTACTTATTTACTCGGAATAAGAAAATTCTTGCAAACAAAAACATGGAAAAGCTGGGATTATTTTCAGTTATAGCCCTTCCTTCGGCACTTGTTGCGATAAATAACCTCAGTTCAGGTATTATCATTTTTATGATAGGCTTTCTCATGGTTTTTGTTGTTACAAAGCATAAGCTTTTATACGGATTTGCGGCAGCTTTGGGAGTTGTGGGTTATTACTTTGCACATTATATAAACTATATACCGGACAAAATTTTTCCGCAGTACAGAAAAATGAGAATTCTTGTATGGCTTGAACCGGAAAAATATCCTATGGATGGAGGCTTTCAGGTTTTACAAGGCTTGTATGCGGTGGGATCCGGAGGTATAGGAGGCAAAGGACTGGGACAGAGTCTTCAAAAGTTCCGCTTGCCCGAAGCACATAATGACATGATTTTTGCTATAATCTGTGAAGAGCTGGGTTTTGTGGGAGCTGTGCTTTTGATACTTGTGTTTGCTTTTATTTTGTTCAGACTCGTCGATATAGCAAGCTCGGCAAAGGATTTGGAGGGATCTCTCATAGTCGTGGGGGTTATTATACATATAGCCACTCAGCTTGTTTTAAATATTGCCGTTGTTACAAATGCTATTCCGAATACCGGAATAGGACTTCCTTTTATAAGTTACGGAGGAACCTCGCTGATATTTTTGATGGCTGAAATGGGCATGGTATTTTCGGTGGCGAAGGGAATAAGACAGGAGTACTAAATGGAGGAAAATAAAATATTTAAGCTTGGCTTGGGTTTTAAAATATTTATATTTATCTTTATTTTGATTCTAAGCTTAATATTTACTTTGGCTATTGTTAGGATAAAAGACATAAAAGTTAAGGGGAATTCGTGGTATACTGATAGTGAGATAGAAAATCTCGTTTTTCCTACCAATGTATCAAGAAATTCTCTTTTGGCTTTAGTGGATAAGGCTCTAAACAGAAAAAAAAGTATACCCTTTGTTCAGGATTACAGTATAAATTTCGAGAGTCCTTTTTCCGTAGAATTGATAATATATGAAAAAAGCATGGTGGCGGGTGTCGAATATATGAGTTCATACCTGTATTTTGACAAGGACGGAATAGTGGTTGAAAGTTCGGCAAAAAAGCTTGATAATATACCTGTTGTCAAAAATTTGAAAACGGGAGATGTTGTTTTGTACAAAAAGCTTCCCGTAGAAAATACCGAAATTTTTAATGATATACTTAATATTACACAGGTACTCAGTGTAAAGGGAATTAAAACGGAATATATTGAATACAACTCCGATAAAACCGTAAATCTTATGATAGGTGAAATAAGGGTTGAGCTGGGTGAAATTTATGACCTGAATTCACAGATTTCGGCTCTTATGGACATACTTCCTAAGCTTAAAGGACTTAAAGGAGACCTGTATCTTGATACATATAATGATAATAATTCAAAGGGGATGTATACTTTCAAGAAAAAATAAAAAATGTTGTTGAATTTTGAATAAAAAGCGTTTATCATAGTGCTTAGTATTTACATTGGATGATTGCGCGGCCAGTAAAAGTTTATTAGGAGGATATGAGCTTGTTTGAGATAAAGTTAAACGGAGTAGAGAGTGAAGCAAAAATTATAATTATAGGAGTCGGCGGTGCAGGCGGAAATGCCGTATCACGAATGATCAAAGAAAATATAACGGGAGTGGAGTTTATAGCTGTAAATACGGATAAGCAGGCTTTAGGTTATTGTACAGCTCCGACTACCGTGCAAATAGGAGAAAAATTAACAAAGGGACTCGGAGCGGGAGCAAAGCCCGAAGTTGGCGAAAAGGCTGCTGAAGAATCTTTGGAAGAAATAAAGACTGCCATAGCCGGTGCGGATATGGTTTTTGTAACCTGCGGTATGGGCGGCGGAACCGGTACGGGTGCGGCTCCCGTAATTGCAAAGGCGGCAAAGGATATGGGCATACTTACCATAGGTATAGTAACAAAACCTTTCAAGTTTGAAGGTAAGCAACGTATGGCAAATGCACTTTTGGGAATAGAAAAGCTTACTGCCGCTGTGGATACGCTTATAGTTATTCCTAATGACAAGCTTTTACAGATAGTTGACAGAAGAACCAATATAGAAGATGCCATTAAAAAAGCTGATGAAGTTTTACAGCAGGCGGTTTCGGGAATCACGGATCTTATTAATGTTCCGGGACTTATTAATCTTGACTTTGCGGATGTTCAGACAGTTATGCTCGACAAGGGTGTCGCTCATGTCGGAATCGGTAGAGCAACGGGTGATGATAAGGCTATCGAGGCGGTTAAGCAGGCTGTTTCATCTCCGCTTCTTGAAACCAATATTAAGGGTGCAAGTCATGTAATAGTTAATATTTCAGGTGATATAAGTCTTATAGAGGCTGATGAAGCCATGACTTATATTCAGGAGCTTACAGGAGAGGATGCAAACGTTATCTTCGGTGTTATTAACGACGATACAAATCCTGACGAGGTAAGCATTACCGTTATAGCTACCGGTTTGGATGCTCACGGACTTAACACACCTGTGAGAAGTCTTATGAAGGAAAGTGCCAAGAAACAGGTTATTAACAATAATACCGTTAATACTACCAATGTTTCAAGAGTAACCAATATTCCCGCTCAGCCTATACAGCAGCAGCCTGTAAGACCGGAACAGGAGTCATATTACAATACTCAATCCGAGCAGCCTGTACAGAGTAATCCTTATCAGAGTAACAGCTATCAGAGCAACAGACAGCCGGAGGATACTTACAGACAAAGACCTAAGGCAAGCAGTATAACAATACCTGACTTCCTACAGAGAAATCAAAGAAATAATGAGTAAAGTGTTAAAAGCACATTATCAAGCTTTATAAAGTTTTGATAATGTGCTTTTCTTTTTTATAAAGGAGCTCGGACAGAGCTTTGCAGACTTTATTTATTCAGTTCATAAAGTATACGAAGCCCTTTTAAAAGAAGGTTTTCATCAACCGTGATTTCATGCTTGCAAAACGGAATGACGAAAGGAGCAAGACCTCCTGTTGCAACTACATTGAGCTTTTCTCCCAGCTCGTCTTCCATTCTTTCTATGCAGGCGTCCATCATACCTGCATGACCGTAAAGAATACCGCTTCTCATGCTGTCTACAGTATTTTTTGATATTATTCTTTCGGGTTTTTCAAGATTTATATGAGGAAGCTGGGCGGTTCGATTGCTCAAGGATTCGAGGGAAACACGAAGCCCCGGATGTATTATTCCGCCTATAAAATTTTTATCTTTATCCACTACAAAGATGGTGGTTGCGGTTCCCATATCTATTATCGCAAGAGGGAGTTTGTATTCGTTTATAGCCGCAACGCTGTCCACAATAAGGTCGGAACCGACCGCTTTGGGATTATCCATAACAATATTTATATTTGTTCTCATATCGGGGTTTACCAAAAGACAATCTTTTCCGGTAATTTTTTTAACGGCTTTCAAAATGGTTTGATTTAAAGGAGGAACAACGCTTGAGAGTATTGCGCCGGAAATCTCTTTTTTATCTATATTGTAAATTTCCAAAATATTTTTTATATTTACAGCGTATTCCAAGTCGGTTTTACCCTGCCTTGTGGTAAGTCTTTCCAAAAAATATATTTTGTCCTTGTCAATACCGCCTATTACCGTATTTGAATTTCCCATATCTATTGCCAAAATCATAATAAATATTCCTTTCATTTGTTAAATATGCTAATATAGTGTAGCATATTCGTTGTAAATATAAAAGAAAAAAGTAAAAGGGGGAAAATCCTATGTTGAAGGATAAATGTATACTTTTAGGTGTAAGCGGCGGAATAGCGGCATATAAGGCGGCCGAGCTTGCAAGCAGACTTAAAAAGGCGGGAGCGAGAGTAAAAGTCATAATGACGGAAAATGCGACAAAGTTTATAAGCCCTCTGACTTTTGAAAGCTTGACGGGTAACAAGTGCTTTACGGATACTTTTGACAGGAATTTTGAATTTAAAGTTGAGCATATAGAACTTGCAAAGGAAGCGGATATACTTGTGGTCGCTCCTGCGAGTGCCGATATTGTAGCTAAGCTTGCTTGCGGTTTGGCGGATGATATGCTCAGTACGGTGGCCCTCGCATGTACATGCAAAAAGCTTGTGGTACCTGCCATGAATACGAGAATGTATGAAAATCCCATAGTAAAGGACAATATTTTAAGGCTTGAGAATTATGGCTTTGATGTTATGGAAGCGGCAAGCGGATACCTCGCCTGCGGAGACACGGGTGCGGGAAAAATGCCGGAGCCTTATGAAATATATGACAGGATAGAGTATCACACTGCCTATGAAAAGGATTTGTCGGGAAAAAAGGTTCTCGTTACGGCGGGACCTACCATGGAAGCCGTAGATCCGGTCAGATTCATAAGCAATCACAGCAGCGGAAAAATGGGTATAGAACTTGCTAAAGCGGCATATTACAGAGGGGCAAAGGTGAGCCTTGTTTTGGGCAAAACCGGTGAAAGAGTTGTAAAGGGTATAGAAACCGTGAATATTATCAGTGCAAAGGATATGTACAGGGAAGTTATTTCCCGTGCCGATGAAGCGGATATAATAATAAAGGCGGCGGCGGTTGCCGATTACAGACCGAAAAATATAGCCGAAAACAAGGTGAAAAAGACGGATGAAGAAATGTACATAGAACTTGAAAGAACGGATGATATTTTGGCTTATCTGGGAGAGCACAAAAAAGGCAGGCAGTTCTTGTGCGGTTTTTCCATGGAAACGGAAAATCTGCTCGAAAATTCAAGAAAAAAACTGGAAAAAAAGAAGCTCGATATGATAGTGGCGAACAATCTGAAAACAGAGGGAGCGGGATTCGGAACGGATACCAATGTGGCAAGTATCATAACAAAGGATGATATCCAAAGTTTAAGTTTGATGAGTAAAAGCGAACTTGCCCATAAAATACTTGATTTCATAAAAATGAAAGGTAATGAGCATGAATAAAGTTAAGACGATATTTATAGTATTTATATGTATTTTTCTCTTATCCGCCTGTCGCTCGGATAAATCGGAAGCCTCAAAAAGCTACGGAGTATTCATAGGAGCATCAAGGGAAGAGACCCTAAAAAAAGAAAACTACGATTTGCTTATAGTAGAGGCATATAATCTTGATAAGAACGATATAGAGGCTTTACACAAAAACAATAATAAAAAGGTCTACACCTATCTGAATATAGGCTCGGTTGAGGAGTTTAGAGATTTTTATGAAAACTTCAAAGATATAAGCATGGGAGCTTATGAAAACTGGGAAGAGGAGCATTGGGTGGATGTAAGAAAAAAAGAGTGGCAAGAGCATATTTTAAAGCTTGCAAAAGAGTATAAAGAAAAAGGTGTGGACGGTTTTTTTATAGATAATACGGACGTGTATTCAAATTATAAAAATGATGAGATATATGAAGCTGTAGCGGATATTCTGGATTCTTTATCGGAGCCGGGGCTTCCTTTAATCATAAACGGAGGAGATGAATTCGTAAAAAAAGCTTTGGAGGAAGGGCGCTTAAGTCCTATAGTAAAGGGAGTTAATCAGGAGACCGTTTTTACAGCCATTGATTTTGAAAACTCCGAGTTTAAAAAGGCGGATGAGGAGGTAAAGAGCTATTATACGGACTATCTTGGTTACTGTAGGGAGAAGAAGCTCGATATATACTTGCTGGAATATACGGCTGATGAGAAGTTGAAAAAAGAAATTGAAAAATATTGTAATGAAAATAAATATTATTTTTATATTTCGGATTCTTTGGAATTAAGCTGATAAATTCATGCAGTCCGACTGAATCGGCATTTCTTTGGGAAATATAGCTTGTAACAGAAGGCTTTTTGAAGTATTATAAGAGTTTGAAAGTATTAAGAAAAATTATCCTTAGACGGAGGAATAAAATTTGGATTTTGATGAAATAAAAAAGAGACGTACCTTTGCCATTATAAGCCACCCCGATGCGGGAAAGACTACATTGACGGAGAAATTTTTGCTGTACGGAGGAGCTATAAACCTAGCCGGCAGCGTAAAGGGAAAAAAGACCGGAAAGCATGCGGTCAGCGACTGGATGGAGATAGAAAAGGAAAGAGGAATTTCGGTAACATCTTCGGTTATGCAGTTTAACTATGACGGCTTCTGTATAAATATACTTGATACCCCGGGACATCAGGATTTCTCGGAGGATACATACAGAACGCTTATGGCTGCCGATTCGGCGGTGATGGTTATAGATGCAAGTAAGGGTGTGGAGGAACAGACCATAAAGCTTTTTAAGGTATGTGTGATGAGAAATATCCCTATTTTCACATTTATAAATAAGCTTGACAGGGAGGCCGGGGATCCTTTTGAACTTATGGACGACATAGAGGATGTTTTGGGTATAAGAACCTGCCCGGTAAACTGGCCTATATCCTGCGGTAAGAATTTTAAAGGAGTGTATGACAGAAGAAAAAAAGAGATACACTCATATACGGCAAGCCTTGCAGGTATGAAAGAGCTTGAAACGAGTATCGTGGGACTTGAAGACAAGGATGTAAAAAATGTAATAGGAGAGACGAACTATGAAAAGCTTCTGGAAGATATAGAGCTTTTGGACGGTGCGGCGGATGAGCTTGATATAGAAAAGGTTTCGCAGGGAAAGCTCAGCCCCGTATTTTTCGGTTCGGCACTTACAAATTTCGGAGTGGATTTATTCCTTAAGTATTTCCTTGAAATGACAAGCTCACCGCTTTCAAGGAGAACCAAGGAAGGCAAAGTCGACCCAATGAAGGATGAGTTTTTTTCGGCTTTTGTCTTTAAGATTCAGGCGAATATGAACAAGGCGCACAGGGACAGGATAGCCTTTATGCGTATATGTTCGGGAGAGTATTTGCCGGGAATAGAAGTAAATCATATACAGGGAGCGAAAAAAATCAGACTTAATCGCTCAACTCAGATGATGGCGGATGAAAGAAAAATAGTGGAAAAGGCATTTGCCGGCGATATTATAGGTGTATTTGATCCGGGGATTTTTTCCATAGGCGATACCATTACTGACAGTCCTTCAAAAATCGAGTTTGAAGGTATTCCTACCTTTGCACCGGAGCATTTTGCAAGAGTAAGACAGGTAGATACAATGAAGCGTAAGCAGTTTATAAAGGGTATATACCAGATTGCTCAGGAAGGAGCTATTCAGATTTTCCAAGAGTTTAACACCGGTATGGAAGAAATAATAGTGGGAGTGGTCGGAGTCTTGCAGTTTGAGGTTTTAACCTACAGACTTGAGAGCGAATACAATGTTGATGTAAAACTTGAAAAGCTGCCTTATGAATATATAAGATGGATAGAAAATCCGCATGAAATTGATGTTTCAAAGATAAGCGGTACAAGTGATATGAAGAGGATTAAGGACTTAAAGGATAATCCTTTACTCATATTCATAAATGAGTGGAGTATCAGAATGGTGGAAGAAAGAAATCCGGACTTAAAATTAAGTGAGTTCGGCAGAAATTAATTATTTTGGGAGGTATAAGAAATGTACAGAGAAGAAATTGAAAAATATGTTGAAGAGCATAAGCAGGAGATGATAGACGATGTCATAAGCTTATGTAGAATTGACAGCCAGAAAACTGCTTATAAAGAGGGTATGCCTTTTGGAGAAGGTCCGGCAAGAGCCCTTCATATAGCTCTTGAAATGGCGGGTAATTACGGTTTTGCGGTAAGAAATTATGACAATTACGTAGGAGCCGTGGACTTAAACGATAAGGAGAGAGGGCTTGATATTCTCGCTCACCTTGACGTAGTGCCCGAAGGAGAGGGCTGGACTGAAACAAAGCCTTTTGACCCTATAGTAAAGGACGGAAAGATATTCGGAAGAGGAACGAGCGACGACAAGGGACCGGCAGTGGCTGCCCTCTATGCACTTAAGGCTGTAAAGGATCTTAACATACCTTTAAAGAAAAATGTAAGACTTATATTGGGAACGGACGAGGAATGCGGAAGCTCCTGTATAGCGCATTACTACAAGATAGAAAAAGAAGCACCTATGACCTTTACTCCGGACGGAGAGTATCCTGTCGTTAATATAGAGAAGGGAAGACTTGACGGACATTTTATAGGAAGTCTGCCTTTGGAGGATAAGCTTCCGAGGCTTGTAAGCATCAAGGCGGGAACAAAAATAAACGTAGTTCCTCCTAAGGCTATGGCTGTTTTGGAAGGCTTTGATTTTAAGGCGGTTGAAAAGCTTGCGGACGAAGTGGAAAAGGAAACGGGAATAAAGTTTGTTTTTGATTTGGAACCCGAGTTTTCAGTAACCGCTTTCGGAGCGAATGCACATGCATCCACACCTCATAAAGGAAACAATGCTATAACGGGTCTTTTGACACTTTTATCAAGACTTGAGTTTGCACCGTCAAAGAGAGTAGATGCGATTAAAGGTCTTATAAAGCTTATGCCTCACGGACAGACTGACGGAACTGATTTGGGAATAGCTGTAAGCGATGAAAAAAGCGGAAGCTTAACCCTTGCCTTTTCTATGCTTGAGCTTGATGAGAAGGGGCTTGACGGATACTTCGATTCCAGATGCCCTGTTTCTACAGATCCGGAAAAGACTCTTAAAACCTGTAGAGAAAAATTCCAAAGTATAGGTTTGGAATTTACAAATACAACTATGCAAAATCCTCATGAGGTTGATGCGAATTCGGATTTTGTAAGAACCTTGAATAAGTGCTATGAGGAGTATACGGGAAGAAAGGGAGAGTGCATAGCGATAGGCGGCGGTACTTATGTACATAACATTAAAAACGGTGTAGCTTTCGGTGCGGTATTCCCGGAAACAGATACAAGAATGCACGGAGCGGATGAGTTTATGCCTATAGACGAGCTTGTTGTTTCGGCGAAAATATTTGCACAGGTTATAGTTGACTTATGTTCATAAAGCTTAGATATAGCTAAAAACTATATCTAAGTATAAAAAACAAGGATATGCAAAGGTATTGACTATAACAGAAAGTGAATATAAAATATGGAGCATACAATTTACATGTATACAATGAGTATGTGAGCTTGAGGAGGAGATAATATGGAGCCTATCATCAGGATTGTTGATATGGTCAAGAAATTTCAAACTAAAAATAATGTGCTGACGGCGCTTGACGGAATCAACCTGGATATAGAAAGAGGCGAAATATTCGGAATTATCGGACTTAGCGGTGCGGGAAAGTCCACTTTGGTAAGATGTATAAACTATTTGGAGGTACCTAGTGCCGGTTCCGTGATTTTTGAAGGCAAAGACCTTACCAAGATGAAGGAGAAAGACATAAGAAAAACAAGACAGGAAATGGGAATGATTTTCCAGTCGTTTAATCTTTTGTCACAGAGAAATATAATAGATAATATTTGCTTCCCCCTCGAAATTGCCGGAGTTAAAAGAGAAGAGGCGCTTCAAAAGGCGAGAGAGCTTTTAAAGCTCGTAGGACTTTCGGAAAAAGAAAAGGACTACCCTTCAATGCTTTCCGGAGGACAAAAACAAAGAGTTGCGATAGCAAGAGCCATAGCCACCAATCCCAAGGTGTTACTTTGCGATGAGGCGACTTCGGCACTTGACCCCAACACGACAAAGCAGATATTGGAGCTTATAAAAGACATAAATAAAAAATTCAAAATAACGGTTATAGTTATTACCCATGAGATGAAAGTTATAGAATCCGTATGCGACAGAGTTGCCATAATAGATAATGCAAGAATAGCGGAGTGCGGCAAGGTTTCGGATATTTTCGCGGACCCTAAGTCGGACATAGGCAGGCAGCTTATTTTGGGAGAGGCAAATGAAAATCTGCGCATAGAGGGCGGAAGAAAACTTAGGATAATATTTGACGGCAGAAGCTCCTTTGAGCCTGTTATCGCAAATCTTATATTTTCAACTAAGGTTCCCGTCAACATATTGTACGCAAAAACAAATGACTTGCAGGGGAGTGCCCACGGTCAGATGATCATACAGCTTCCCGACAATGAAATGGATTATAATAAAGTCTACAATTATCTTATGAGTAAAAAAGTAACATTTGAGGAGGTGGAATAATGTTTATCGTATCACAAGTCGTAGCAAACTTTTTAAACATGTTTTTCCCTACCTCGGAGACAACGGTGGATATGCTTTTTACAGGTATAGGTGAAACGATATACATGGTTTTTGTTTCTTCTTTCATAGCCTATGCTATCGGCATACCGCTCGGAATTTTTTTGGTCGTAAGCGATAAAGACGGTATAAAACCTATGAGGAGTCTTAACTTTATTTTGGGGCTTGTGATAAATATACTCAGGTCAGTGCCCTTTATAATCCTTCTTGTTATGGTAATGCCTGTTACGAGAGCTATAGTGGGAACCACTATAGGGCCTACGGCGGTTATACCTCCGCTTGTTATCAGTGCGGCACCGTTTCTTGCAAGAATGGTTGAGTCCTCTTTAAAGGAAGTGGACTCGGGAGTGATTGAGGCGGCAAAATCAATGGGAGCTTCAAACCTTCAGATAATATACAAGGTTCTTTTGCCGGAAGCGAAGCCGTCTTTACTTGTGGGAGCGGCAATCAGTATGACGACCATACTGGGATATTCCGCAATGTCGGGCTTTGCTGGAGGCGGAGGACTGGGAACCATAGCCGTAAACTACGGATATTACAGATATCAGACGGAAATAATGTTTATAACGGTCATTATTTTGATAGTTATAGTTCAGCTTATTCAGGAATTTTGGATGAGATCCGCAAAGATAAGCGATAAAAGAAGTAAATAGCAATACGCCGAGGCGTTTACTATATAAAAAAAATCAGAGGAGAAAAAATATTATGAAAAAGAGATTTTTATTTGCAGCGGTAGCGGCATTGACACTTTTGGCTGCATGCAGCTCGGGAGCAAACAATTCACAGTCAAGCGAGGCTAAAAAAGAGGAAACAACAGCTGTTTCCGAAGAAAAAAAGGAGACAAGTGAGGCTAAAAAAAGTGACAGTGATAAGCCTGTTACACTTAAAGTAGGTGCAAGCCCTTCACCTCACGCAGAGATTTTGGAAGCGGCAAAGAAAGCTCTTGATAAAGAAGGAATTAAACTTGAAATCGTTGTGTTTAACGACTATGTTCTTCCTAACAAGGCTACGGAAAGCGGTGAGATAGATGCAAACTATTTCCAGCATTTACCTTATCTTGAGCAGTTTAACGAAGAAAACGGTACCGACATAGTTTCAGCCGGAGCAATTCACTATGAGCCGTTCGGTATATATAAGGGAAAGACGGAAAGTCTTGAAGACCTTAAGGATGGAGCAAGCGTTGCTGTTCCTAACGATGTAACAAATGAGGCAAGAGCTTTGCTTTTACTTGCGGATAAGGGACTGTTAAAGCTTAAGGACGGTGTAGGTCTTGAGGCTACAAAGAATGACATAGTTGAAAATCCTAAGAATCTTGATATTAAAGAGATAGAAGCGGCACAGATTCCAAGATCCATAAAGGATGTGGATATAGCGGTTATCAACGGAAACTTTGCTATAGATGCAGGCTTTAAGGTAAAGGATGCTCTTGCAACAGAGGATGCCGACAGCGTTGCAGCTGTTACTTACGCAAACATTATTGCTGTTAAGAGCGGAAGAGAAAACGAAGAAGCGATTAAGGCACTTGTAAACGTATTACAGAGTGACGAGATTAAGGAGTTCATCAACAGCAAGTATGAGGGTGCTGTTGTACCTAGTGACAACTAATCTTAACGGTTTAAGTTAAAAATATAAAGAGCGGCTTTTGATATACCCTGTCTAAACGACAGGGGAATATCATTAAAGCCTGCTCTTTTTTTGAAACAAAAAAACTAAAAATGGCATATTTGTTCGAGGTATGATAAACTGTAGGCAGGGGGTGAAATATGCTTTTTGTTGTACTTTTTTTCATAATGATTTCATCTATAGCTATTTTTTTCCTGCGAAGGAATATAAAAACCGTGCTGATGCTCTGTCTTTGTATCAGCTTTTGTCTTATGTTCATAGGTATCATGATTTTTCAGGCAAAAAACGGCGGAATAAATATGGAACAGAAATTTTTTCTGTTTTTTGATATAAGCACACAGAGAAAGCTCTCATACCTCGCATTTCCGCTTATGAAGCTCGGATATATGATAGCCATAGGCAGAGCTTTGTTTCCCGGCTTTTTTCTTATGCTTTCTTTGGAGTATTCCATGCTTTCGCCCATTATGCGAGCCAAGTTCCGACATATCACGGTAATGCTTTTGCCTGTACTCAGCCTTATTTTATATCATCCTTCTATTTTTACAATTTTGGAGGATAAACATCTGGAGCTTATACTGATAAATCTGACAAGTCTGCAGATACAGGTATATTTGATTATTTCCTTACTTTTGTTGATTATAGAATACAGGGGTATTACCATACCTTATTGTAAAAAGCAGTTCAGATATATAATGCTGTTTTTAATATGCATGGGTACCATGTACTGGCTTTATTCAAGGCAGGACCCTATTCAGGTATACAGAATGTATGCGGTTGATTATATGCGCTACGGTGGAGTGTTGTATTCCGATATTTTCGGGGGCGATATAAGATATTGGGTTTTGGTTGCGAGTCTTACAACAGTCTTCGGAGTATTCGGTTTTTATAACCTCGGTTCGTATTCAGGGATGGAATATGAAGAGACAAGAGGGGATATACTCATACAAAAGAAAATGGATATGGCAAGTAAGAGCCTGTCCGTTTTTGTACACGGAATGAAAAATCAGCTTCTGGCAAGTAAGATTTTAATTTCAAAGCTTCAAAAAGAGCTTGAAAATGAAAATGTCGATAAAGAAGCACTTAAAAAAAATACGGAGCTTCTTGAAAATGTGAATAAAAGTATAATTTCAAGAATGGATACCATATACAGAAGCATAAGGACGGAGCAGCTTACTCTGATGCCCGTACTTTGTTCAGAGGTTGTTGAAAAGTCCTCGGAGATGTTTAAAGCAAAGTATCCCGACTCGAAGCTTAATATAAAGCTTTGCCAAAATACTTATATTCTGGCGGATACGGCACACTTGTGCGAGGCGATATACAATATCCTGACCAATGCCTATGAAAATATGCTGGAAGCCGGCAAGGAGGATGAGGCTTTAAGCATAAATCTAAAAAAGGAAAGACTTTATATAACCTTTGAATTAAAAGACAGCGGAACGGGAATGAGTAAGAAAACTCAAAAAAAGATATTTGAGCCTTTTTATACGAGCAAGAATACCAATAATAATTGGGGACTGGGACTTTATTATGTTAAACAGATTGTAAAAAATCATTTCGGAATATTGAGGCTTGAAAGTAAAGAGGGTGTGGGAACGTCATTTTTTATTTCCATACCCAAGTACGGGAGGTAAGGGGTTTTGATAAAGGTTTTAATTGCTGAGGATTTTGATATATTGCGGGATAATCTTAAAGAACAGCTTGAAAAAGATGCTGAGATAGAGGTTATAGGAACGGCGGCATCCGGAAAAGAGATTGTAAAGCTTGCAAATACTCTTGATTCGGATATAATATTAATGGACATAGAGATGGAAAATATGTATGCGGGTATACAGGCAACGGAAGCTATCAGGGATACCAAGCCTGAGCAAAAAATCATATATCTGACTATACACGAAACGGACGATATCATAATAAAAGCGATGGGAAGCGGAGCGGTGGATTATATAGTTAAAGACAGCCCTACTGAGCTTATAATAGAGCATATAAAAAATGCCTACAAAGGCAGACCTATCATGCAGGCTCATATACAAAATGTTGTGATGAAGGAATATAAACGTTTGCAGATGTCCGAAAGAAGTCTTTTGTTTTTCATAAGCAATGTATCGGGACTTACAAAGGCTGAAAGGGAGCTTGTAAAGCTTTTGCTTGATGATAAAAAAATCAAGGAAATAGCTCAAATACGTTGTGTGGAGCAGATTACCGTAAAAACTCAAATTAAAAGCCTGCTGAGAAAATTCGGTTGTACAAGAACAAAAGAGATAGTTTCAATAATAAAAGATTTGAATTTATACCATTTATTCTAGGAGGGATGAGAATGAAAACTTTATTTAAAAACGGTTTGGTGCTTATAGATAATGTATTTGTATATGCACACTTACTTATTGAGGACGGCAACATAATAGGGATAAGCCATGATTTGGCGGACTTTTCGGACTTTGATGAGGAAGTGGACCTTAAGGCGAAAAGACTGATTCCGGGCTTTGTTGACATACATACCCACGGAGCCGTGGGAGTTGACGTAAATGCGGCAAAGGCGGAGGATTATGAGAAAATTTGCGAGTTTTTCGCTTCACAGGGAACCACATCATGGCTGTGCTCCGTACTTACGGATACGGTAGAGCAGACCAAGTGGTGCATAGATGAGTTTAAAAAATGGGATGAGTTGGAGCATAAGGGAGCAAATATACTCGGCATACACCTTGAGGGACCGTTCTTGGCACCGGAGTACAAAGGAGCTATGCCGGAGCATTTGCTTCAGACGGGAAACTCCGAGCTTGCAAAGGAATATCAGGATGAGGCGAACGGAAAGATAAAGTATATGACGGTTTCACCGGAGGTTAAGGGCAACCTTCAAATGATACCGAGGCTCAGAAGTATGGGTATACAGGTGGCTATAGGACATTCGGGTGCCGACTATGCAACAGCCAATGAGGCTATTGCAAACGGTGCTATGGCGGCTACACATACAAGTAACGCAATGAGACTTTTACATCAGCATGAGCCGGCAATTTGGGGCTCGGTGCTTGAATCGGATGTTGTGTATTGCGAGATGATTTGTGACGGAAAACATTTGCATCCGGGAACCGTGAGACTTATCATAAAAACAAAGGGGCTTGATAAGGTTGTTGCCGTTACCGATTCTATTATGGCGGCAGGACTTCCGGACGGTAATTATAAGCTTGGAGTAAATGATGTCATAGTAAAAAACGGCGATGCCAGACTGGTTTCAAATGATGCGAGAGCGGGAAGCACTCTTACTATGATCAAAGGCTTTAAAAATGTATTGGAATTTACCAAAAGGCCTGTGGAAGAGATTATAGATATGTTTACGAAAAATCCTGCTAAGCTGATAGGAGTGTATGATAAGCTGGGGGATATTAAGATTGGAAAAAGAGCCGATTTGCTTGTTATTGATGAAAACAACGATATCATAAGTACTTATGTGGGCGGGAAAAAGGTTTACAACAGATTTTAATAATTTCTGCTCGCTCTAAAGTAAGCTGAGTAAGAACCCGGGTCAATGATTGAGCCTGTTTGCATTTGGAAGGAGATTATGTCTAAAGATAATACCGATTAGTATTTTGGTCGCATTTATTTTAGGCACTATCTCCTTTTTTGGTATCATAAAGCGGGCTATATTACTTAAAAGATGATTGTAAATATATTTAATATAAAAAAGTGTAAAAATAAGGTAAAATAATAAAATAGGGTGAAATAATTAAACAGGAGAATAAAGAATATGGAAAAAGCAAAAAACAATAAGAAACTGAACTTTTTTTTGCGTTTATTATTGGGAGTGATAATAACAGTGGTAGCTATACCCGCACTGTTGGTGGCGGCTGTTGTATCGTATTATTACATTACCGGAAGTCGTTGGTATATAGAGTCTAAATTTAGAAGTATAGGGACAATATATCCGACGGAAACACTCGAAGAATTATTTGAAAAAATGCCGAACGGAGGAGAAATATATACAGGTGTAGATAAAGAAGATGGAGAATATTTATATAGTTATCAATTTTCTTTAAATGTAGATTCATCTAAAAAGTACATAAGCGGAACGTATAAAAAAATAAGAGGTGATAAATATGGAGAGGCCGAAGTAGTAGAAGAGTTTGAAGTGGCTTATAGTGAGGAAAAAGGGATGTATGCCGTGGACGGAAGGGAGGTAGAGGAGTGGATGAAGGATATGAAATTTATTTTCCAATTACTTGATTTACGGAAAGAAAAACTGAAAAAATTTAAAGAGATAAATAGGGCTTATGCTGAAGATGGAATGTATAAAAGATTGGAATATCAAATAGAAAATGAAAAGTTGAGAGAATATATGGATATGCCGAAAGAAAGAAATTTAACTATAAAACTGCATAAAGGTGATTACAACAGCAAATCACTTGGAGAAGTTGTGGTGTATAGCAGTTCAAGTGCTGATAAAGACCGTGAAAGCAAAAATTCTGTAACACTGTTTGAAATAGTGACCAAGTATTAGGAAATTGTGAAGGAGTAGTAAAATCATGAGAAAAACGGCGCATGTACTTGGATTATTTATCGAGATATGAGGAAAACTTCGTTTTTGTAAAAAGAAATTTGAGTATGAGAGGAGATTAAATACAAATGGATTTGATTTTAAAGATAATAAAAAGGCTATTGTTGTTGATAGTGTATTCTATAATCGGGGTTATAGGGCTGACAGTATTATTTATCGTAACGTACTTTTTCCAAAATACGAGAATGAATGTGGAGTGGCAGTTTAGAAACAGCGGGAAAATGTATCCCACAAATAGTGTCGAAGAATTGTATGACAAAATGCCGGATGGAGGGACATTGCATCATACTGAACATATAAAAGAAGATGACGAAGATATTATTTATGAATTGAATTTTAAAGTTGATCCTTACAGAAGAATAATGGAAGGAAAACTTGTAAAAGAAAGATTCAGTAAGGAGATAGACAGATTTAAAATCGAGAAAGAAGTGGATGTGGCATACAGTGACGAAAAAGGCATATATGCGACAGATGGAAGCGATTTGGATGATAGAGTTAAGAATATGAAGTTTTTATTCTTATATTTAAGCTTGGGGAAGAAAGATTTGAGAGGATACAAGAAACGCTTACAATATTACGATAGTACTAATTTCAGAAGAACAAGAATAGTGTACACTATAAAAAATTCCGAGCTGGCTAAATATATGAATGTAGATGAGGACAAGGATATATTTTTGGAGTTGAGCAGACGTCTTGATATTAATGGGAGTATGAAATTCTATGGTCAGGTTAATGTCAGTGCCGGAGATGAGAATAATCACGTTTCAATCTCCGAGAGTATAAAAGAAAATATAAAGGAAGACTAAAAAAGGTAGAAACATTATATGTATCAAGAATTGCTTATGAAATAGAAGATATGTATATACACCCTTATAAATATAAAGGTATTGAAGACCTTATTAAAAATGCTTTCAAGCCTGTAGGGGTGGTACCGGATAATAAGGATAAGAAGTCCGATAAAATAATTATGGGCTTTGCAGGGACAAATCCGGGTGGCGGCTTTAATGAACTTATGAAAGACATAGCTTCAGATATGAAAATATTTACCGGAGACAAAAAGAAAAAAAAGTGCTTGCGGCTTTTATGAAAAAATATCAAAAAAATATGGAGAGGAAATTATACTTACAGGACACTCTTTGGGAGGGAATATAGCCCCAATAGTGGGAATTATATCTTGGGTTTAACCAAGCCTATTGAACAAATATTTATTTGGTTTTTCATATGCATTCATGCATCTAAAATATATTATACGAGGAGATTATAGAAGTGAAAATAAAAAAAATAAAATTACCCCCGCTTGTAAGCCTACTACTGAAAATAGTTTGTATTTACTGTGCAATAATAGTAACTGTAACAGTGTTTTTTATACTTGCGCTTGGTATATACTTTTACATAACACGAAGAAGAGCGGTTATAGAACCCCATTTCAGTAATATGGGAAAAATATATCCGACCGAAAAGGTAAGTGACATATTTGATAAACTGCCGAACGGAGGAGAGATGTATCATTGGAAAACTGATGTGAAAGAGGGAGATATTATTTCTCATGAGTTGGAACTTAAAATTGATGCAAATAAGAAGGAAATAAGAGGCGTATATGAAAAAATCAAATATATTGAGGGTGAAAGTGATAAACTTGTAGAAACATTTGAGGTCGCCTATAGTGAGGAGAAGGGAATATATGCTGTAGACGGAAGAAAAGTGGAAGATTGGATGAAAAATATGAAATTTGTATTTCAATACATGGATTTAAGAGAGGAAAGCTTGAAAGGATATAAAGCTACGAGTACAAGTTATTCGGAGAACACCGGTGAGATAAGTATAGATTATGAATTAAGCGATAAAAATTTAAATTCATATTTTGATATAGCTGATGGAGATAAATTGGATATTGAGTTAAACGATTATCTAAGTAGGATGGAAGAAAATGGGGCTAAAATTTATGCGAGTATTACAATTAGCGGCTATACGAAAAACGGAGAAGAGATAAGTATAATTGAAAGGGTAGAGGAGTATTAGTCAGGGTGGGAATGGAAGAGAGGGATAAAATTAAAACATCCAATCTCAAGCAAAGCCATAGATTTAATCTATAACATAAGTCTTTGATAGATATTAACTATTTTACTTTTCTTTCAGAATACAGTATAAATAACTGATACGTATTTATAAAAAATAGGAGGAAAGTTATATTTTTGTAGCAAAATAAAACTTATGAAAAAATCTGTTTATTCAATTTTTGCCTGTACCGCTGTGGCAGCTCTTTTACTCAGTGCCTGTGCGGGAGCTTCAAACACTGGAACTCAGGCGGCAAGTGAAACCGAGGAGGTAAGCGAAGCTAAGGAGACAAGCGAAAGCAAGGAGACTGAGGAAACCGGGGCAGAGGACAAGAAAGAAGTTGCAAAAGAAGAAAAAACCAAGGTATATGTGGGGCCTGATTGGGTTAAATCGGTTATGGACGGAGAGCAGGAGGAATCAAAAGATTTTGTCGTTCTCGAGGCTGCATGGGGTAAGATTGAGGATGACGAATTTTACACTAAAGCACATATTCCGGGCGCATTTCATGTGAATACGGACGATATAGAGTCTGATGAATTTTGGAATATAAGAACTCCGGAAGAAATAGAAGCTTTGATGAAGTCTTACGGAATAACAAAGGATACTACTGTTATCACCTACGGAAATACTCCTGAAATCACTGCGGATGACAGACTTGCTCTTACACTTCTTTGGGCAGGTGTTGAGAATGTGAAGAATTTAAGCGGCGGTATAGATGCTTGGACAAAGGCGGGTTATGAAACCGAGTCTAAGGTAAACAAGCCTGTGGCTACCGATAAGGACTTCGGAGTAAAAGTTCCGGCACATCCTGAGTACATACTCAGTATAGATGAGGTTAAGGAAAAGCTCGCTTCCGACCCTAAGTTTAAGCTTGTAAGCATCAGAGCTAAGGATGAATTTTTGGGAAAAACATCGGGATACGGTTACATCGACAGAGCGGGAGAGCCTTTAGGAGCTATCTGGGGACATGATACGGATGACAAGTCTTACAACAACCCTGACGGAACTATAGTAGGTCTTGATACATTTGACAAGTATTTGGCAGAATCGGGTGCTTCAACAAAGGATAACAGTTTGGCAGTTTACTGCGGAACGGGCTGGAGAGCAAGCGTACCTTTCCTTATTGCTTACGAAAACGGCTTAAAGAACGTATATCTTTACGACGGCGGTTGGTTCCAGTGGCAGATGGACGGTGAAAACCCTGTTCAGCTCGGAGAGCCGGGAAGTGCGGATTACAAAGAAGTTAAGGTTTCCGACTTAAGTACGGACAAGGCTAAGAAATAAAAATTTATCAAAAGAGTTCCTTTTAGGAACTCTTTTTTAGGAAAGAAGGAAATGAAAAAAGTTTTAAAAATAATTATAGAAATCTTACATCTCATTTTTTGGCTTGCCTTTATAGCCATCATGTATTTCACAAATAAAAAAATGGGAATGGCAAGATATATGGTCTATCTCGGAAGAAAAATAAAAAATGCCAGTATATTTTCGGTACCTGTGGTAAGTCTTGTCTGTTTGCTCCTTGTGCTTTTAAGTATATTTTTTATCGCTTTTACTTTGTATAAAAAGTATATAAGAAATAAAGGTGTATTGGCAGAGACAATTTTGCTTTTCATCTATGCGGTATTTACAGGTATATATTTTTTCGTTTTTAATATAGATAAGCGTAGAGATTACTATGCTTGTTTGATAGTTTTAAGCATACTTTTGATTAGACAGATTTTGTCACTTGCTTTGGCATTTTGGGGGATAGATGGAAAAGAAAAATAAAAATATCAAGCTTATCATTTTCGTGACGGCTATAATTGTTATAATAATACTTAATAAAATGTTTGATTTTTCAAGCTATTTAAGTGTGGAAGAGCTTAAGAAAATGAAAAGTTCGGTTGATGACAATATTTTACTCGCAAGTCTTATATACGTAGCGGCAACTGTGGTGGGAAGTGTGGTCCTCGCTTTACCGGGAATAAGCTTTGCAATAGCTGCGGGAATGCTGTTCGGAGCGTTTTACGGAACTTTCTTATGTACGCTTGCCGCAAGCATAGGAGCGGTACTTGCATTTATAAGCGGAAGATATTTTTTGCAGGACAGGATTAAGCCTTTGGCTATGAAAAATAAGTATTTAAAGAAATATCTTTTTGAAGATATGAAGAAAAATGAAATTTTTATCTTGATGATAACCCGCCTTGTCCCTCTGTTTCCCTTTAATTTACAGAATTTTGCCTATGGAGTAACGGATATGAGACTTTCGACATATTCCGTGTTTACTTTTATATTTATTTTGCCGGGGACGGCTATGTATACCATAGGAGCGGCGGCTGTGGTCGATAAAACAAACAGAACTCTGTATGTGAGTTTAGCTGTGGGGCTTGCGGTTTTGGTGTTTTTGCTCGCGTTTTTGTTTAAAAAGTATAAGGTGGATAAGGAAATTTCAAATGAATAAACATACCGATTTTACAAAGTGCATAAATTGTAAACTTTGTACAAAACATTGCTCATTTCTCACAAAGTACAATTTGACCATAGGTGATGTAGACAAGCTTAAGGATCTGGCATATCATTGTTTTTTGTGCGGTGAGTGTACAAGAGTATGTCCCAAGGATATAGACGGAAGACAGATTATTTTTGACATGAGAACGGACGAGGTAAAAGAGGGAGGCTATTCCTTAAAACAAAAGGGCTATGCTCCTTTGCTTCTTGAAAAGAAAAATTATATTTTTAAGAATTATTCAAAGGCGAAATCGGAAAGTATACTTTTCCCGGGCTGTAATTTTCCCTCATTTTTTCCTGAAACCATGAGGTATATTTCGGCTTTACTTAAGGAAAAGCAAAACATAGACACGGCTTATGACTGTTGCGGAAAGCCTATAGCAGAGCTGGGGCTTGTAAAGGAAGAAAATGAGATAATAGATAAAATAAATAAATTTATAGAAAAAAACGGTATAAAGGAATTTGTTCTGGTTTGTCCTAACTGTTTTTATCATTTCGGAGACAGACTGAATGTTAAAATTACCACCATATATGAAAAGCTTACCGAGCTTGGAATAGGGAATAAGATAGATTTCACTGCGGATATTTTTTTGCCTTGTCCGGACAGGGAAAATAAAAAATGGATGGAATATGTGGCTCCTTTTATAAATGCAAAAACTGATTTTGTTAAGAATGTACAGTGCTGCGGTTTGGGCGGCTGTGCCATAGTAAAGGAAAGGCAGCTTGCCCTTGATATGCCGAAAAAGCTTAAAGCGCAGGGGCATGATAAGATAGTTACGTATTGCGGAACCTGTGCGGGAAATTTTAACAGACAGGGCTGTGACAATGTATTGCATTTCTTGCCACTGATATTGGGAACAAATGAAAAACCGGATGTTAAAAATTCGTGGATTAACAGAGCAAAAACCAAGTTTATTTAAGGAGTTATTTTGTGGATAAAGCACTTATTATTTTCAGCAGGTTACCTGTAAACCGGCACACAAAGACAAGGCTTATGCCTTATTTTGATGAGAAAAAGTGTGTAGGCTTACATCTTTCCATGCTTAAAGATATGTCGGAGGAAATAGGAAAACTTAAAGATGTGAAAGTGTTTCTTTATTATGACGTGCCGAAGGGGGTAAATGAGGAAGCGGTAAGAAAGGCTTTTTTGAGGCTTAAGAATATTTTCGGAGAAAGGGTTTCGTACCTGAGACAGGAAGGAAAGGATATAGGAGAAAAGATGTATACCGCAATAGAAGAGGTATACAAAAAGGGCTACAAATTTCTTGTTTTGACGGGGAGCGACATTCCCGAGCTTAGGGCTGCGGACATAAAAAGCGCTTTTATAAACTTAAGGTATAAGGATTATGTTCTGGGCAAGGCGGCAGACGGCGGTTACTGTCTTATAGGTATGAAAAAGCCCGACAGAGAGGTCTTTAATCTGGAAAAATTCGGGGATGAAAGCGTATTTGAAGGCACAGTGAATAAAATAAAGGCACAAAATAAGAATATAAGTTTTTTGAGAACATTCAGAGATATAGACACAAAAGAGGATATTATTTATTACAGAGACAGACTTAGGAAATCTCGTAAATTCAGAAAAAGTCATACCGGAAAGTATCTTATAAAAACAATGAGTATAGCGATAATAGTCCCGGTCTACAATGAGGAAAAAACCATAGAAGCCTTGCAAAAACAGCTTTTAAAGCTTAATGACAAGTGCGAGATAATACTTGTTGACGGAGGAAGTACGGATAACACAAGAAAGCTGATTGATAAAAGGCTTAAGCTTATTTTTTCGGAAAAAGGCAGAAGCAAACAGATGAATACGGGTGCTTTGAGTACAAAGGCGGATGTGCTTTTTTTCCTTCACAGCGACAGTATTTTACCGGATAAACCTCTTTCACAGATAAGAGAGGTCATGTCAAGACGTAGAGCCGGTTGCTTCGGTATAGCCTTTAAATCTCTTTCGCCACTTATGTTTATATGCAGGCTTATAAGCAACAGCAGGGTTTTTGACAGGGGAGTTATGTTCGGAGACCAAGGAATATTCCTTGAAAGAGATCTGTTTTTTGAAGCGGGAGCTTTTCCGGATCTCCCTTTAATGGAGGACTATAAATTTTCTTTGAATTTGAAGGAAGCGGGGATACGCTTCGGCATGACAAGAAACAGGATATATACGAGCGACAGAAGATTTAAAGGTAATGTATACGATAAGCTCAAACTTATGTGGAAGATGAACAGACTCAGAAAAATGTACAGAGACGGCATAGATATTGATGTTTTGGCAAACTTATACAAGGATGTGAGATAATGGTAAATGAAGAACAGATTTCAAATTTGGTAAAAAGTAAAGAATACAGGAAGGCCCTGTCTCTTCCCGAAAAAGTTGAGGAAAAATACAGGTTTTTAGCTGCGGGAGAGTACAATTTGAACTATGTTTTCAGACATCCCGTATGGAATAAAAAGCTTGTTTTGAGAATAAACTACGGTTCTCAAATGAAGCTTGAAAATCAGATAGAATATGAAGCCTATGCTTTGTCGAAGCTTCGGAAAACAGGGAGAACGCCGAAGGTTTATTATACGGACAGCTCAAAAAAGTATATAGATAAAGGCATTCTGGTTATGGATTACCTTAAAGGAAGACCTCTTGACTATAAGAAGGATATTTTAAAAGCGGCTCACATTCTTGCGGATATTCACAGCCTCAAACTTGACGGAAGCGGGCTTATACAAAGCGAAAACGATATAGGCTTCATACTTGACGAGTGCGAAAGCATGCTTAAGGTATATACGTATAACGACAGGGCTTCGGAGGACATAAAACGAAGACTTGAAAAGCTTTTGTATAAGGCGAGGGAGATAGAAAAAAATGTAGACAAAAATTTAAAGGGCTTGTATAAATGTATAGTAAATACAGAGCTTAATTCGAGCAATTTTTTGACTGGGGAAGGCTGTTTGCAAAGTTATCTTATAGACTGGGAAAAGCCTATATTCGGTTTGCCGGCTCAGGATCTCGGACATTTCCTTGCACCTACGACAACATTTTGGAAAACGGATGTGATACTTCAGAAAAGAGAGTTTGATATTTTCATAGATGAGTATATAAAAGCAGTAAATAACAGATTTGACACTTCGAAAATAAGAGAAAGTACCTATACCTTTATAAAAATAAACTGTATACGAGGCTTGACATGGTGTGCCATGGCATATACGGAGTATCTCGATGAAAGTAAAAATTTACGCAATGAAAGTACAAGACGTAAACTTAATGCTTATTTAAGTGGTGATTTTATTAAAAGCATCGAGGATATACTTTACGAAGATGAAGTATAGATTTTAGCTATATGGACTATAAGCAATAGAAATAATCAATTAGAAAAATAAAGGAAAATGTGTTAAAATTTTGCTGATTGATAAAAAAAATATAAACAACATGGAGGTTAGTTGTAATGAAAAAATTCAAAAAAGTTTTATTAGGCATCGGAGTGATAGGAGCATTGGCAATTTCTACAGCTTGCTCAGGTCAGACGGCTTCAAATGAAACTAAGGCTCAGGCGGGTGGAACCGAGGCTCAGTCAGGGAATGAAGCGAGCGAAAAGTCTGCGGTTAAAACTATGGCAGGTGCGGATTTACAGGCTATAGAGGACGACAAGGAGAAAAAAGAGGGTGTTATGGTAGTTGACGTAAGAAGCCCTGAAGAGTATGCCGAGGGTCATGTTAAATTTGCAATCAATATGCCTATAGACACATTTAAAGATAATATAAGCAAGCTTGACGCATGGAAGGATAAGAGCGTTATTTTATATTGCAACTCCGGAAAGAAATCAGGAGAGGCGGCAGATATACTTGTAGAAAACGGCTTTAAGGATGTTACAAATGCTGACGGAGTAAAGCAGTATGAGTATAAGCTTGTTAAGTACGGTAACATAACGGGTGAAGAGCTTATGGCAAAGAAAGATGAAGCCTTCATAGTGGATGCAAGAGAGGCAAAGGATTATGATAAGGAGCATTTTGCAAATGCGATTAATGTTAATGTGGAAGACCTTTCAACCTTGGACAGCCGGCTTCCTGAGGATAAGGATACTCTTATCATAACACATTGCTACTCGGGTAACCGTTCCGCAAAGGCGGCAGCTTATATAGCTGACAAAGGCTATACAAATGTATGGAATACCTTGGACGGAACAAAAGAAATGGAGTATAAGTTTAACTAAAACGAATTATGAGCAAAAATAGGAGTTTAATAAAGAAAATATATCTTATACTGGCTCTTTTGCTTTGCTTTTCGGTGTATGTATGTGTTCCGGCTGTCAATAAGCTTATAAATAACATCTTTTCAATGTTTGCCACGGGAGATTTCCAAGTGGTTAAGGATTTTGTCGCATCTTACGGAGTATATGCAGCCATAGTTTCGTTTTTACTGATGATTTTACAGTCTGTAGTTGCTCCCTTGCCTGCCTTTCTTATAACATTTGCAAATGCAAATTTATTCGGCTGGTGGCAGGGAGCAATTCTTTCATGGTCAAGTGCAATGGCGGGAGCCGCTCTTTGTTTTTATATAGCAAGGATTTTGGGACGAGACGTGGCGGAAAAGCTCACAAGCAAATCCGGTATGAAGAATATAGATGAATTTTTTGAAAAGCACGGTAATATGAGTGTGCTTATAGCAAGGCTTTTGCCTTTCGTGTCCTTCGATATAGTAAGCTATGCCGCAGGACTTACATCAATGTCGTTTACAAGCTTTTTTATAGCCACGGGCATAGGGCAGTTACCGGCAACCTTGGTTTACTCCTATGTGGGCGGTTTCCTCACGGGAGGAGCAAAGATAATGGTTACGGGACTTTTGATATTGTTCGGTCTGTCATTTCTTATAATGCTTGCAAGACAGGTGTATATTGAGAAGACAAAGAAGAAATAGGAGAAAATGATGAAGAACAAATTATTACTCGGTTTAGCCCTCGGTACGCTTTTATTTACGGGAGCGGCTTGTTCAAAGGCGGCAGATGCGCCTCAAAGTACAGCCGCAGCTACTGAAAAAGCGGGAGAAACAACAGCCGAAAAGAGTGCGGAGCAGGTAGCGGCGGGAACTTCCGATTTTGATAAGCTTGTTGAGGAAGCAAGAGGTACGGAGCTTACATTTTACATGTGGGGCGGAGACGACAGGCTTAATACTTGGATAGACGGATATTATGCCGAACATTTAAAAGAAAAGTATGATATTAAGCTTAAAAGAGTAGGCATGGATATAGAGGCTATAATGAGCCAGCTTTCGGGTGAAGCGAGCGCCGGAAAAGAAAACGGTGACATAGACATGATTTGGATTAACGGTGAGAACTTTAAGAGTGCAAAAGAAAACAATTTCCTTTACGGACCGTTTGCCGAGAGCTTACCTAACTTTGAAAAGTATATAGACACAAGTGAAAGAGAAGTAAACTTTGACTTCGGTTTTCCTATTGAAGGCTATGAGGCGCCTTACGGAAAGGCACAGCTTGTTATGTATAATGACAGTGCAATTACACCGGAAACACCTAAAAATACTGAAGAATTGCTTGAATTTGCAAAGAAATACAAGGGAAAGGTTACATATCCGGCACTTCCCGACTTTACAGGTTCCGCATTTGTAAGAAATATCATTTACGATATAGTGGGATATGAGCAGTTTGCCGATATGCCTGAGGATAAGGAAAAGGTTAAGGAAGCTATTGAGCCTGCACTTGAGTATTTGAGAGAGCTTAATCCATATCTCTGGAACGAAGGAAAGACCTTTCCTGAAAAAGAGCCTACCATGAGAAATATGTATGCTGACGGAGAGCTTGTCATGGGAATGTCCTATGCGGCTTTCGGAGTTGCGGCAAACATAGAGGACGGAACCTTCAGCGAGACAACAAGAAGCTTCCAGTTTGACAAGGGTACAATAGGAAACACCAACTATATTGCAATAGCGGGAAATTCCGGAAATAAAGCTGCGGCACAGGTAGCCATTAACGAAATGATGTCACCTGAGGTTCAGGCTGAAAGACATAAAACCTTAAGAACCATACCTGTTGTTTCTTACGAGAAGCTGAGTGATGAGCAGAAAGCACTTTTTGATTCCGTTGATATAGGAAAGGGTGTTATTTCTCAGAAGGAGCTTCTTGAAAAGAGATTACCTGAAATGCCGGCAGGTTTGGTGCCTATTATTGAAGAGATATGGGCTGAAGAGGTTTTAGGTAAATAACTCTTCAAATTGACTTGACGTATAAGGCTTGCTTGGAATAGAATTATATTATAATTATAGGGTAAGCCTTTTAAGTGAATAGGAGAGTAAAACTATGAAAAAAGAAATGTATGAACAAATAGAAGAAAACCAAAGGACGCATTGGTGGTATATTGGGAGAAAGGAAATAGTTCTTGAGCAGATAAAAAAGATAATTTCGCCTTCAAAATCCAACAATATCATTGATATTGGAGCCGGCTGCGGTTTCATATTGAATGATTTAAAAAAGTTCGGAAAAGTATTTGCGGTGGAGAATTCGGATTATGCCCTTGAGCACCTTGTAAATACCAAGAATGTCAAGGTTCAAAAAGCCATGCTTCCGGATGAGCGTCCTTTTGAAAATACAAAATTCGACCTTATTACGGCTCTTGACGTTATAGAGCATATAAAGGATGATGAGGGAACCTTAAAGCTTTTTCGTGAAATGCTTACGGACAAAGGAAAGCTTGTTATAACAGTTCCGGCATTTTGGTTTTTATGGAGTGAGCACGACGAGATAAATATGCATTACAGAAGGTATAGCATGAAGGAGCTTGTTGTTAAGCTTAAAAAAGCAGGATTTAAGGTAAGGAAGGCTACGTATTTCAATACTTTTTTATTCCCTGCCGTATTTGCCGTAAGATTTTTCTCTAATTTGTTTCATATAAAGTCGAATAATCTTTCTATGGCTAATGAAGGCTTCAGTAACAAGGTGCTTACGGAGGTCCTGAGATTTGAAAAAGCCTTGATAAGATTTATGAACTTACCTTTCGGAGTATCGATTTTGGTGGTTGCGAGTAAAGAAAAATAAAAGGAAATTAAAATGAAACGTTTAACACCTTATTTATTACTGTTACCGCAGTTGGTTGTAGGTGCGATATTTTTCATAGGTATAATAATCGGAATCACATGGAGCTTCGGTGTGATTCCGATTTTTGGCTTATATAAACCCGATTTTAAATATTATCTTGAGATTTTTGCAAGACCGGATACACTAAGTTCAATTTTATACAGTTTAAAAATTTCGTTCCTCTCGTCCGTGATTTCTGTGGTTATAGGGGTATTTTTGGCATACTTAATGATTTTGTACGGTAAAGACAAGGGATTTATGCTGCTTGTAACCAAAATTCCTATTTTGGTTCCCCATGTTATAGTTGCTCTTGTTTTTATCAATATTATTTCAGCCAACGGTTTGCTTGCACGTTTGTGCTATCACTTCGGTTTTATCAATGACCAAAGTCAGTTTCCCGTTCTGGTCTATGATAAGTTCGGAGTAGGCGTTATTTTGGCTTATCTGTGGAAGGAAGTGCCTTTTATTGTGTATTTTGTGATAGCTTTGATGTCTTCCATAAGCAAAAGACTCGGGGAGGCGGCTACAAATCTCGGAGCAGGCAAAATGAGAACATTTTTCACCATAACTCTGCCCCTGTGCTTCAATACGGTTATGAGTGCATTTTTGATAATTTTTGCCTATTCATTAGGGGCGTATGAGCTTCCCGTGTTAATGGGTGCCACAATTCCCAAAGCTCTGCCTATTTTAGCTTATCAGGAGTTTCAAAAGCCGGATTTAAGGCTGCGTCCTTATGCCATGGCATATAACGGAATCTTGATTTTTATATCGCTTGCGGCAAGTGTAATATACTTTATTTTAATCAAAAAAAGAGAAAGTACCGAATGAGACCGGGAGCCGACACGCAGATAAAAAACTATTATTATAAAACAGCAGTGAGGGAGAAACGGTGAAAAAAAATAAGATTTTCGGCAGAGTGATTTTGGTTTTATTTGCCGCTATAGTTGTATTACCTTTACTAACTTTATTTATTTGGATGCTTACGGAGAGGTATACATGGCCCAATTTGATTCCGAATAAATTTTCATTAAGGGCATTTAACAGTATAGTATTTAAGAGTAAGGATTTATTTAATACATTTTTACTCAGCATTTTTATATCCTGTGTGGTTTCGTTTTGTTGCGTTATCATTGCCATATTGAGCGCAAGGGCTTTCGTTTTCTATGATTTTAAGTTTAAAACTTTTATTTCATTTATGATGCTGAGTCCTTTTTTAGTACCTACAACGGTATTTGCTATGGGAGTACAGATATTATTTTTAAGAATAGGCTTGGGAGGCAGTGTTATCGGTGTTATTATATGCCATATAATATATTCCCTGCCTTATACCAATAAGCTTATAGAAGAAGGGACGAGAGCCTTGGGAAAGGGGCTTGAAGAGCAGGCAAGAGTTCTGGGTGCAAGTGCATTAAAGGCTTTTTTCCTTGTGAGCCTGCCTAATATGACTCCTGTGGTTTTGTCGGCTTTTACAATGTCGTATATCATTTCCATAAGTCAGTATTTTTTGACTTTGCTTATAGGCGGCGGAAACGTAAAGACCTTTTCCGTTGTAATGGTACCTTATATGCAAAGCGGGGAAAGAAATTTTGCAAGCATATATGCCGTGATTTTTCTTGTGATAACCATAGGTGTTTTTCTTGTTTTCGATACCTTGGCACGGTACTATACAAAGGGAAATAAGATTGAATATTTTGTCTAAGAGGTGCTTATGAATTTGAAAATACAGGCTTTGAACGTGTGTCTGGGTACAAATCACGTACTTAAGGACCTTAATTTGGAAATTAAATCGGGTGAATTTGTCTCGGTTCTCGGGAAAAGCGGTTGCGGAAAAACTACTTTGATAAAGACAGTAGCCGGTCTTGTAGAGCCTAAAAGCGGTGATATATGCATAGATAATAAAAGCATTGTAGGACTTGCACCTGAAAAAAGGGATACCATAATAGTCTTTCAGGATTTAAGGCTTTTTCCGAATATGAATGTAGAGCAAAATATAGCTTTTCCGATGAAACTTCGAAAATTTGAAAAGAGCAGGATAGATGAGGAGGTTAAGCTTTTACTCGAACAGGTAAAACTTTCGGGTTTAGAAAAAAGAAAGATAAGTGAGCTTTCCGGCGGACAGATGCAAAGGGTGGCTCTCGCAAGAGCTCTTGCCGCAAAACCAAAGGTTTTACTTCTTGACGAGCCTTTTTCGGGGCTTGACGAAAGTCTTAGAAAAGATATGGGCGAGCTTGTAAAAACCTTACACAAGGAGAATAAGATTACCACGATTATGATTACCCATGATAAGACGGAAGCCATGGGACTCTCGGACAGGGTTGCGCTTATGAAGGCGGGAAGACTTTTGCAGTACAGTGCCCCGGAAGAGCTTTTTAACCGCCCTGTAAGCCGTGAAGTGGCTGAGTTTATGGGAGAAACCAACTATTTCAGGGGTTATGTGAAAAATAAGCGTTTTACCTGCGATTTAACAAGCTTTGAGAGTGATTTACCCGACGGGGAATATGATTTTATGCTTAGGCCTTCCGATATGGATGTCTGCGCATCTGAAAAGGGAGAATATGAGCTTGCGGAGGTTTTGTATAAAGGTGAATTTGTATCCTTACTTTTAGGAGAGGATAAAAGGTATCATGTGAATTTACCGTATAGGCGTTTTATGGATTCGGGACTTAGGGTTTCGGATAAAATTTCCTTATCTGCAGTGCGGGATTTAAAAAACAGGGTTTTATTTGAGGTGTAGGATGAAGAGAAAACTTATTTATGATTGCGACAATACAATGGGATTGCCAAATTGTGATGTGGACGACGGTCTGACTCTTTTGTATCTGTTATCCGAAGAAGCTAAAGAGGAATCGGATTTACTTGCCGTATGCTCGACTTTCGGAAACAATAAGACGGACATTGTTTTTGAGAATACAAATAGAATGTTAAGTGAAATTAAAAGGGAAGATATAAAGGTCTATAAGGGCGGGGTCTTGCCTAAAGATTATGATAATGAGGCTTCAAGATATCTTGCCGAAGCGGCAAAGGAATATGAGGGAGAGTTGGAGATTTTGGCTACGGGTTCTCTTACCAATATTGCCGGTGCTTACCGCTACAATAAGGACTTCTTTTCTCAGGTAAAGTCCATAACCCTTATGGGCGGAATAAGCGAAGAGCTGATTTTTAATAAGAAAAAGATGAATGAGCTTAATTTTTCCATTGATTATGAGTCGAGTTATGATGTCTTGACGGGCTTTGATAAGCTTAATATTATAACCGGAAATAACTGCCTGAAGGTTTTATTTGAACTTGAAGAGTATAAAAAAAGACTTTTAGACCCTAAGCTAAAAAAGGGAGATATTATAAAAGCACAGGGTAAGGAGTTTGACGGTTTGGGAGAGTATATTTTTCATAAAACCTATCATTGGTTTTCGTACAATGAAGATGTATACGGAATTCCGGGCTTTTATAACTGGGATGTTACGGCTGCGGTTTACCTTTTTCATCCGGAATTGTTTGAGGACGACTTATGTGCCTACAGCCTCGGTAAAGAGGATTTACGAACAGGCTATTTAAGAAAAAGTGAGCAGGGGATAAACGCACATTTGAATCTGCCGCGCATAAAAGAGGATAAACCTTTTAAGGAAAATGTGTATGCGGGAATCTTGCATATAAAATAAAACATAATACAAGGAGGAAGACTATGTATAAAGCAAATGAGGACAGATATAACAGGATGAAGTACCGTCGTTCGGGTCACAGCGGACTGCTTTTACCGGAGGTTTCTTTGGGCTTGTGGCATAATTTCGGAGATAATTCCACATATGCCAATATGAAGGAGCTGTGTTTTACAGCCTTCGATAACGGAATCACTCATTTTGATCTTGCCAATAACTACGGACCGGAACGGGGAAGTGCGGAGGTGAATTTCGGAAGAATTTTAAAGGAAGAACTGGCTGTTTACAGGGACGAGCTTATTATAAGCACTAAGGCGGGTTATACGATGTGGGAAGGTCCTTACGGGGACTTCGGAAGCAGAAAGTATTTATTTGCAAGTCTTGATGCGAGTCTTAAAAGGCTGGGACTTGATTATGTGGATATTTTCTATCATCACCGTATGGACAAGGAAACTCCTTTGGAGGAAACCATGGGAGCTTTGGCAAGTGCGGTAAACTCGGGCAAGGCTTTGTATGTGGGCTTATCGAATTATGACGGAGAGACCTTGCATAAGGCTGCAAAAATTTTAGAGGAGTTACATTGTCCTTTTATTATAAACCAGAACAGGTACTCGATTTTTGACAGAGGTATAGAAGAAAATTCTTTGAAGAAAGCAACGGATGAACTGAAAAAAGGTTTAATAGTATTCAGCCCTCTTGCACAAGGCAGATTGAGTGACAGGTACTTAAACGGAATACCGGCTGACAGCAGGGTAAGAACCGACGGAAGATTTTTAAATGAAGATTCCTTGGATGAAAAATCTCTCGGACAGATAAGAGCCTTAAACGAAATAGCGCTTAAAAGAGGAGAAAGCCTCGCCTGCATGGCTCTTGCATGGGTCTTACAGAATAAAGAGGTTACAAGTGTTCTTATAGGGGCTTCGAAGGCGGAGCAGATTAAGGAAAATATAAAAGCGATAAAGGCGGGCAAGTTTAGCGAGGACGAGCTTAAGCTTATAGATAAGATAAGCTTGGAAAGTGTATAAAAACTACATTCAGAGAATATTTACAAAGACCGATGTTTTGCCTTAAAACATCGGTCTTTGTACCTCTTTAATCCGTTTAAAACTTACTTGCAATTCATAAAAAAACTTCGTATAATGAAATGTAAACTATTTCTTTGAGGCGAATATTATGGAAGAGAGAACAAACAATATTTTTATGCACATCGAATCGGGGCTCGAAAAGCAAAAAGATTTCACTTTACCTGAGGTGCTTTACGAAGAGCTTATAAGGATTATAAGAGAATATCATCCCTCGGATGATATAAGTCTTATAGAAAAAGCCTACAAGCTAAGTTATGAAGCGCATAAGGAACAAAAAAGAAAGTCGGGTGAACCTTATATAATTCACCCTATTTGTGTTGCAATCATCCTTGCAAGCCTTGAGCTTGATAAGGAAACGATCGCCGCGGGACTTTTACATGATGTCATAGAAGATACTGTTTACACTTACGATGAACTCTCAAAGATGTTCGGCAAAGACGTGGCTGAACTTGTTGACGGAGTTACAAAGCTTACACAAATTTCGTGGACTAAAGATAAGCTTGAAATGCAGGCGGAAAACTTGAGGAAGATGTTTCTTGCTATGGCAAAGGACATAAGAGTTATCCTTATAAAGCTTGCCGACAGACTACATAATATGCGAACTCTTCAATATATGAAGCCCGAAAAGCAAAAAGAAAAAGCAAGGGAAACCATGGAGATTTATGCTCCCATAGCACAAAGACTGGGTATTTCAAAGGTCAAGGTAGAGCTTGACGACTTGTCTCTTAAGTATTTGGAACCCGAAGTTTATAATGAACTTGCCAGAAAGATAGAACTCAAAAAAGAAGAAAGAGAAGCTTTTGTAGCCTCCATAATGAAGGAGGTCGGCGAGCACATAGAAGAAGCCGGAATACAGGCGGAGCTTAGCGGAAGAGTAAAGCACTTCTTTTCGATATACAAAAAGATGGTAAACCAAGGAAAAACCTTGGAGCAGATATATGATATGTTTGCCGTAAGAGTTATTGTCAATACGGTAAAGGACTGTTATGCGACTCTGGGTGTTATCCATGAGATGTATAAACCCATACCCGGAAGATTTAAAGACTATATAGCCATGCCGAAGCCCAATATGTATCAGTCCTTACATACCACGCTTATAGGGCATAACGGTCAGCCCTTCGAGATGCAGATAAGAACCTTTGAAATGCACAGAACGGCGGAATTCGGTATCGCCGCGCACTGGAAGTACAAGGAATCGGGTTCCGGTAAGGTGGCTGAGGGAGCCGAAGCCGAAAAGATGAACTGGCTCAGGGAAATCCTTGACTGGCAAAAAGATATGTCCGATAATAAGGAATTTTTAAATGTCGTAAAAAGCGACTTGGATTTATTCTCGGACAGCGTATATTGCTTTACTCCGAGCGGTGATGTAAAAACCTTGCCGATGGGCTCCAATCCGGTAGACTTTGCCTACTCCATTCATTCGGCTGTAGGAAACAAGATGGTGGGGGCAAGGGTTAACGGAAGACTTGTTAACATAGATTATGAGCTTAAAAACGGCGACAGAGTCGAGATAATAACATCTCAAAACTCAAGAGGTCCGAGCAGAGACTGGATTTCCATGGTTAAATCGACTCAGGCAAGGAATAAAATCAACCAGTGGTTTAAGAGCGAACTGAAGGAAGACAATATAGAGCGCGGAAAAGAGCTTATAGACAAGTATTGTAAAGCCAAGGGTATAAACTGGCCGGAATTAAATAAGGCGGAGTATCAGGAAAAGGTAATGAAGCGCTATGCCTACAGAGATTGGGAAAGCGTATTGGCAAGTCTCGGACACGGTGCCCTAAAAGAGGGACAGATAATCAATCGTATGCTTTCCGAAAAGGAAAGAAGTGAAAAGAAGGTAATTACCGATGAGAATATTCTTGACGGTATTGCCAATGTAGCAAGACTTGAGCAGGGTAAGAAAGAAAAAAACGGTATTATAGTAAAAGGTATGCATGACCTTGCCGTGAGATTTTCAAGATGCTGCTCGCCCGTACCCGGTGACGAGATAGTGGGCTTTGTTACAAGGGGACGCGGTATAAGTCTACATAGAACGGATTGTATCAATGTACTTAATATGCCTGAAGAAGAAAGAGTAAGACTTGTTCCTGCACAGTGGGAAATGAGTGAAGCCGAGTCGGGGAATTCCAAGTATCAGGCTGAAATTAAGATTTATGCACATAACAGAATAGGAATCTTCGTCGATATTTCAAAGGTGTTTACCGAAAAGAACCTGGATATTACTTCCATGAATTCAAGAGCCAACAAGCAGGGGCTTGCGACCATAAATATAAGCTTTGATATAAAGGGTACGGAGGAGCTTAATACCTTGATTTCAAGACTTAGACAGATAGACAGCGTTATAGATATAGAAAGGACTACCGGTTAATTAAATTTATGAATAAGTTGCATATAAAAGCTATGGAGCTGGGCTGGGTGGCAACCAATGTGTACATAGTATACAATGAGGATACAAAGGAATGTGTCATAATAGATCCGGCGGCAAAGGCGGAGAAAATAGAAGCCTTTATAGATGAGGAAGGCTTAAAGCCCGTTGCAATTTTGCTTACGCATGCGCATGCCGACCATATGCTTGCTTTGGACGAGATTAGGGATAGGTATAAAGTTAAAGCCTATCTCGGTGAGCATGATGCGGATCTTATAGAAAATTCCGAGTATAATGCGGGAAAATACCTGTTTAGAAAAGATATAAAAACGAAGGCCGACGTTTTGCTTAAAGACGGCGAAAAGCTTGAACTTCTCGGACATGTATTTGAAGTGATAGAAACTCCCGGGCATACACACGGCTCGGTGTGCTATCTTGTAAGGGATGAAGATATTATTTTTACGGGAGATACACTGTTTCGTAACAGCTACGGCAGGTATGATTTATACAGCGGAGATTTTGAGGCGCTTAAGACTTCGCTTAGAGATAAGATTTTTACCTTGGATGATAAGATAATAGTGTATCCGGGTCATATGAGTATAAGTACCTTGGAATACGAAAAGAAAAATAATCCCATAGTAAAAGATTCAGGACAATAAAGATGATAGTATTACTACTTGAAGAGGTCTCGTTTGAACAGGACATAAGGGAGCTTTGTATGGCTTTTTATCCGGGCGAGACCTATGCCTATGAAAAAAAAGATGATGCCGTACTTACTCTTAAAGCTTTTATAAAAGATAAAACTTATGTATTCGAAGCAGAATTTGAAAATGGAGAAAAAGCCGAATTTTCCTTTGAGGAAAAAGAAACAAGAAGCGAAAATAAAAATCTCACAAAAAAAGGCTTGTACGGTATTCTTACAAGGCATACAAAAAAAGAACTTCCATGGGGAACGCTTACGGGTATAAGACCCACAAAGCTTGTTATGGAAATGCTTGAAAAAAATTTCACAAACGATGATATAAGAAGAATAATGAAGGAAAGCTATCTTATAAGCGATTCAAAGCTTGAGCTTTGTTTGAAGACGGCATTGAAAGAAAAAATGCTCTTGGATAAAATGGACTATAAAAACGGCTTCAGCCTGTATATAGGTATTCCTTTTTGCCCTACAACCTGTGCTTACTGCTCGTTTACGTCTTATCCCATAGATAAGTGGAAGAACAGGACGGGAGATTATATTTCGGCTTTGTGTAAAGAGCTTAGGGAGGTTTCAAAACTTACCGAAGGGAAAAAGCTGCAAACCGTTTATATGGGCGGCGGAACTCCAAGCTCCATTTCAGAAGAAGAGCTTGATGAGATTTTAAACTGTCTTTCGGACAACTTTGACCTTTCAAACCTTCTTGAAATAAGTGTGGAAGCCGGAAGACCGGACAGCATTACAAAGGAAAAGTTTGAAGTTTTGAAAAAGCATAAGGTCGGGAGAATTTCAATCAATCCCCAGACCATGCATGACAGAACTTTGGAGCTTATAGGAAGAAGGCAGACCGTAGAACAGTTTAAAACGGCATTTAGGACGGCAAGAGCCATGGGCTTTGATAACATAAACACGGATATAATTTTAGGACTTCCTAAGGAAGATTTGGAAGATGTAAAATATACTATGGACGAGCTTTTAAAGCTTGCTCCGGAGTCTATAACCGTGCATACACTCGCTATAAAAAGAGCGGCGAAATTAAATACAGATAAAGAAAGCTATTACGGAATGAAGCTTAAAAATAATTCCGAGATGATAGACTTGTGTGCCGATGCCTGTGCAAAAGCGGGACTTTTTCCCTATTATATGTACAGGCAAAAAAATATGATAGGAAACTTTGAGAATGTAGCCTATGCAAAGCCCGGTACGGAGTGCATATACAATATTTTGATAATGGAAGAAAAACAGACCATTATAGCCTGCGGTGCGGGAACATCAACAAAGATAGTATTTCCGGAAGAAAACAGGCTTGAAAGAATAGAAAATGTAAAAGATCCCAAGCTTTATATAGAAAGGCTTGAGGAGCTTATAGATAAAAAGAAAGAAAATTTGGGGAGATATTATGGCATTGGTTAAAAAGCCCGTAACAGGCATGAAAGACATTTTGCCTGATGAGATGGTGATAAGAGATTATCTTATGGGCATAATAAAAGACACATACAGATCATTCGGCTTTTCGGCAATAGACACTCCTGCCATGGAGCACATCGAAAATTTGCTTTCAAAGCAGGGCGGAGACAACGAAAAGCTTATTTTTAAGATTTTGAAAAGAGGAGAAAAGCTTAATCTCGCGGATAATGTATCCGAAGCCGATATAGTAGACAGCGGATTAAGATATGACCTTACCTTGCCTCTTGCAAGATATTATTCAAATAATCAGGCAAGTCTGCCTGCACCGTTTAAAGCCTTGCAGATAGGAAGTGTTTGGAGAGCGGACAGACCTCAGAAAGGAAGATTCAGACAGTTTACTCAGTGCGATATAGATATTTTGGGTGATGAAAGCAACCTTGCGGAAATAGAGCTTATAAGCGCTACGACTCTTGCACTTTCAAGAATCTGCCCCGACAATAAATTTACCGTGCGAATCAATGACAGACAGATTTTGAAAGCTATGGCGCTGTATTCGGGCTTTCCCGAGGACGGAAGCGATAAGGTATTTATTATTCTCGATAAGATGGATAAAATAGGCCTTTCGGGAGTTAAAGAGGAGCTTTTGCAGTCCGGTTACGAAAAGGAAAGTGTTGATAAGTACATTTCATTGTTCGAAAATTTCGGTACCGACGAAAAAGCCGTGTTATCCTTAAAGGATATATTAAAGGGCTATATAGAGGAAGAGCAGGTATACAACCTCTACGAAATAATGTCGGCAGTAAAGGCTTCGGCGGCAAGCGAGTTTGAGCTTGTTTTTGACCCTACTCTGGTACGAGGTATGGGATACTACACGGGAACTATTTTTGAGGTTTCGATGGAAGGCTTTTCGGGCTCCGTTGCGGGTGGCGGGCGATACGACAAAATGATAGGAAGATTTACATCAAAAGATACTCCTGCCTGCGGTTTTTCAATAGGCTTTGAGAGAATAATAACTATACTTGCGGATGCAGGTTTTAAGCTTTCCGAAGAAAGTACGAAAAAAGCATATTTATTTGAAAAGGGTATATCATCCGATAAACTTAACGAGATTTTTATTATGGCGGCGGAGGACAGAAAAAAAGGAAACATAGTAAGTGTCGCAAGAATGAATAAAAATAAGAAATTTCAAAAGAACAAGCTTATGGAAGACGGATATACGGACTTTGTAGAAATCTATAAGGAAGAATTGAAATAAAATCATTAAAATTGTTGTTAAAGGAGAAAAAATGGCAGAATCAATGAAGGGCTTAAAAAGAAGCCACAGGTGCGCCGAAGTGATAAGTGCTCCCTTGGGAAGCGAAGTAACCGTTATGGGCTGGGTGCAAAAGTCAAGAAATAAGGGCGGACTTATATTTGTAGACCTGAGAGACAGAACGGGCCTTCTCCAAATAATTTTTGAAGAAGAAAAGTGCGGGGCGGAAAGCTTTGCAAAAGCCGAAAAACTCAGAGCGGAGTTTTGTATAGCAGTTACAGGCATTATAGATAAAAGAGCAGGTGCGGCAAATGCGGATCTTGAAACCGGAGAGCTTGAAGTAAGTGCGAAAGAGATAAGAATTTTGTCGGAGGCCTTGACACCGCCGTTTCCTATAGAGGAAAACAGTAAGACAAAGGAAGAATTGAGACTTAAATACAGATATCTTGACCTCAGAAGACCGGATATACAAAAAAATATTATGCTTCGCTCAAAGGTTGCCACACTTACAAGAAGCTTTTTGGCGGATAACGGTTTTTTGGAGATAGAAACACCTACTCTCATAAAGAGTTCACCGGAGGGAGCAAGAGATTATCTTGTTCCGAGCCGTGTTCACCCGGGCAAGTTTTACGCTCTGCCCCAGTCTCCTCAGTTATTTAAGCAGCTCCTTATGTGCTCGGGATATGACAGATACTTCCAGCTTGCACGCTGCTACAGAGATGAGGACTTAAGAGCGGACAGACAGCCGGAGTTTACGCAGATAGATATGGAGCTGAGCTTCGTTGATGTGGATGATGTTATTTCCATAAACGAAAAGCTTATTAATAAGCTTTTTAAGGACATACTTAATGTGGATATACCTTTACCTATTCCAAGAATGACATGGCAGGAAGCAATGGACAGATACGGAAGCGACAAGCCGGATTTACGTTTCGGAATGGAGCTTACGGATGTAAGCGAGCTTGTAAAGGATTGCGAATTTTCAGTCTTTACAAATGCTTTGGCGGCAGGAGGAAGCGTAAGAGGAATAAATGTAAGCGGGCAGGCGGGCATGCCCAGAAAGAAGATAGATGCGCTGGTATCCTTTGTTAAGGATTACGGCGCAAAGGGGCTTGCGTATTTGGCACTTGAAGAAGACGGAAGTATTAAATCTTCATTTGCAAAATTCCTAAAAGAAGGAGAGATTGAGGCACTTATAAAGAAAATGGATGCAAAGCCGGGAGATTTACTTCTCTTTGCCGCCGATAAAAACAAGGTGGTATGGGCAAGTCTCGGAGCTTTGAGAGTTCATATTGCTGAAGGTCTCGGACTTCTTAAAAAAGATGATTTCAAATTCCTCTGGGTTACGGAATTCCCTCTGTTCGAGTATTCCGAAGAAGACGGAAGATACTACGCCGTACACCATCCTTTTACAAGCCCTATGGAAGAAGATTTTGAGTATATAGATTCCGATCCGGGAAGAGTACGTGCGAAAGCCTATGACATAGTGTTAAACGGTACCGAGCTTGGCGGAGGTTCCGTCCGTATACATCAAAGCGATGTTCAGTCAAAGATGTTTGAGGTTTTGGGACTTTCAAAGGAAACTGCCGAGGAGAGATTCGGCTATCTTCTGGAGGCGTTTAAATACGGGGTTCCTCCTCATGCAGGTCTTGCTTACGGCTTTGACAGGGTTATCATGCTTATGACGGGAGCCGATTCGATCAGAGACGTTATGGCTTTCCCTAAGGTAAAGGATGCTTCGGATCTTATGATCAATGCACCGGATACCGTGGATAAAGTGCAGCTTGATGAACTGTATATAGACCTTGTAAAGAGCGAAGAAGAGTAGCTCCGTCTTGTAAATAAGATGAAATAAGTGTGAAATTATAGAAAAATTCACCTGCTTTTGCTAATATTACTTTAGTTGAACAGGTGAATTTTTTAATACATAGAAAGGAAAGTTTATATGGAAGCCGTAAAAATTTTGGTTGTTGATGATGAAGCGAGAATGAGAAAACTTGTAAAGGATTTTTTGAGTATAAAAGGTTATAAAGTCATAGAGGCGGCAGACGGAGAGGAAGCCATACAAATTTTTATGTCGGATAAGGATATCAAGCTTGTTCTTCTTGATGTGATGATGCCCAAGCTTGACGGCTTTGAGACCTTGAAAGGGATAAGGCAGTATTCGGATCTGCCGGTTATTATGCTTACCGCAAGAGCCGAGGAGAAGGATGAGCTTACGGGCTTCAAGCTGGGGGTCGATGAGTATATCACAAAGCCTTTCAGCCCTAAAATACTTGTAGCCAGAGTTGAAGCGATTTTACGAAGAAGCTTCGGAAACGAGGAAGAAAAGCTCAGCGCGGGCGGTATAATTATAGATAAAAGCGCACATAAAGTAAGTATAGACGGTGCGGATGTGGAACTTAGCTATAAGGAATTTGAACTTTTGACATATTTTGTGGAAAACAAGGGAATAGCCCTGTCAAGAGAAAAGATACTTAACAACGTCTGGAACTATGATTACTTCGGAGATGCAAGAACCATAGACACTCATGTTAAAAAGCTCAGAGCGAAAATGGGAGAAAAGGGTGAACTTATAAAGACCATTTGGGGTATGGGATATAAGTTTGAGGTTGAGTAATGAAGCTTTCCATAAGAAAAAAGCTGATGCTTTTGTTAATTGCCGTTATTGCCTTTATAAGCCTTATGCTCATTATACTCAATAACTTTGCCTTGGAGCTGTATTACAGGCAAAAAAAGGTTTCAGAGCTTAGACAGGCCTATGAAAAGCTTGACGAGCAGATAAGTGAGGATGATAATGATGAAATCGAAGAGCTTTTGTCGGAATATTCATACAAATATAATATAACCATTGCCCTTATCGATTCCGCTACTTCAAAGGTTATAATAACAAACGAGAGGGATGGCGATTATCTTTTAAAAAGGGTACAGGATATACTTTTTGACAAGGCGCAAAATAACTATACGCTTTTATTTAGAAATCATCAGTATCAGATAATACAGCATCATGTTGATACGGTTAATACGTCATTTATAGATTTTATAGGCTATGCAAGCGATAATCAAACTATGGTAATCATGTCAAGCTCCATAGAAAGCCTGAAGGAGAGTATAGCCCTGTCAAACGGTTTTATGCTTTACATAGTAAGCTTAGCCCTCATACTTGCGCTTATTTTATGCTTTTATGTAAGTCTTATGATTACAAAGCCCATCAAGACTCTTGCAAGCATATCCGAAAAAATGGGACATTTTGATTTTGATGCAAAATATACGGGAACGAGTAAAGATGAGATAGGAGTTCTCGGTTGCAACATGAATATTATGTCGGACAGCCTGAAAAAAGCCTTTGAGGAGCTTAAGCTTGCAAATGAAAGGCTGCAGGAGGATATAAAGAAAAAAGAAGAAATTGACAATATGAGAAAAGACTTTATTGCAAATGTAAGCCATGAACTGAAGACACCTATAGCTCTTATTCAGGGCTATGCGGAGGGGCTTAATGAAGGATTGTGCGAGGACGAAGAGAGCAGAAGATATTATACGGAAGTCATAATAGATGAAGCGAATAAGATGAATACCATAGTAAGACAGCTTCTTACACTTTCAGCCCTGGAATCCGGAAATCAAAAGGTGGAGGCGGAAAGATTTAATATAAGTGAGCTTATTGCGGGGGTCATCTCGGCTACGGGAATACTTTTGACGGATAAAAATGCCGATATCATTTTTGAAGCGGGTTCACCAGTCTGGGTAAGGGGCGATGAATTCAAGCTTGAAGAGGTTATAACTAATTTTATAAGCAATGCAATACATCATGTAAGCGAAAATGGATATATAAAGATTGACATAACGGAAATAACGGATAAAATTAGAGTGTCAGTATTTAACACAGGTAAAAATATACCTAAAGAGGATATAAAGAATTTATGGGAAAAATTCTACAAGGTAGATAAAGCCCATTCCAGAAGCTATGGAGGAACAGGTATAGGTCTGTCCATAGTTAAGGCTATTATAGAGGCACATAACAATAAATGCGGTGTTTCCAATAAAGAAAACGGTGTTGAATTCTGGTTTGAACTTGATAAAGCATAAGAAAGGATTGGAAAATGAGTATCAAACAAACATTTTCATTTGAGGTATTCCCTCCGAATACTTCTACAAGTACCCAAAATCTGTATGAGGCACTCGCAGAGATGAAAGGTCTGTCTCCGGATTATATAAGTGTAACCTGCAGTAACAACCCGGACAATATAAAGGAATTGACCGTAAAAGTGGCGGAATATATAAAGACAGAGCTGCATTTACCATGTATAGCTCACTTGCCGGCTATGTACGTGTCAAAGGAGCAGGTAGTTTCCATAATGGACGATTTAAAGAAAATCAATATAGACGGATTGCTTGCTTTAAGAGGAGATATATATCCCGATAAGCCGCCGGTGGGAGATTTTAAGTATGCATCGGATCTGATAAGCTTCATAAGGGAGCAGGATAAAAACATTTCTATATTCGGTGCCTGCTATCCGGAGATCCACCCTGACTCTCCCAACAGGGTTCAGGATATAAAGTATCTTAAAAATAAGATAGATGTGGGTTGCGGTGAGCTTATCACACAGTTGTTTTTTGACAATGATACCTTTTATCTGTTTAAAGAAAGCTGTGAGCTTGCGGGAATAGATAAGCCTATAATGGCGGGTATCATGCCTATAGTCAACAGAGCGCAGGCACACAGACTTATAGATACAACAAAAGCAAAGCTTCCGAGAAAGTTTATAGCCATACTTGATAAGTACGAGCACTCCAAGGAGGCATTGAGAGATGCGGGAATTGCGTATGCCATAGACCAGATTGTTGATTTGGTAACAAATGATGTTGCCGGAATACATCTGTATACGATGAATAATGCGGATACGGCAAAAGATATATACAAGGCGGTAGCAAGTTTATTCGGTAAACATAAGGTTTCTTAAAAAATAGCGCCGACAGCGGAGGATATAAGTTCCTCCGTTGCCGGCGTTAAATTTATCTCTTTTTCATTTCATTAAAGGCTGCATATCCGATAAGTCCCAGTCCCGCAACAAGCAGATAAACCCACCATGATATACTGAACCAGAAATCTCTCGTCATATAGAATACCACCAAGGAAGCCGATATAGCCGATATTATAGTATATATGCGGTTTTTCCTTATGTTGTTCCATAAAAATCCTCCGAGGCAAATTCCCTCCAATATGAAGGAATAGTCCAGACTGTTCTTAAAAAAAACTTCGATTATCAGTATAAAATGAAATACTCCGTAGAAGGCTATTTGCAGATTATTGAGTATCACTCCCTTCTTAAAAATAAAACTCAGAGAATATACCCATGCGGCAAGAGGAAGTATCACGGCCTTAAGGTAAAGCAGATCCGAAACTTTGAACCAAGGCTCAAGCCAGCAGGCGATTACAAGACAAAATCCCGTGACGGCAAGAGCGTAGGACTTGAGCTTTTCAATTTGTGCATATTGCAGGAAGTAAGCTGCCAAAAGCAATGTAAAGCTAAAACGCCAAACAGAGACTTTTGTGCTTACAATCATAAGAAAAATTATGATTACAGAAAGTATGTTGACCCAATCAAAGCGACTCTCATAAATTTTTTCCTTAAGCTCTATAATTTTGTATTTAAGTCTTGAAGCTCCGGCAATTATTACAATTAAAGAATAGGTAATTATATAAATTATATTGTGATTCAGCTCAGGCTTTTCATACAGCAGTGCAAAAGGTATAGGTACACAGGACAGGTAGGAAACAATATATATGACATTTTTTTCGTCAAGGCGGTTGTACAAGTATAAAGCCGCTGAGTTCACAAGTATAGGTAATATGTACCAAGTCGGTGACGAGTCTACTAACAAAGAGCAGTATACGAGGGATGTTATAGCGCCCAAAATTAAAAGTATATATTTTATAAGTAAAAGTAATTTGCTATGCGCTTTTCTGAAAATTATAAGTATGAGCCAAGCTGTTGCCAAAAGAGTAAAGTTAAACTTAATATCAAACTCAAACTTCGTAAAAGCAAAGTATGCGGACATAAGCATCAAATTTATAATAGTGAAAGCATCAATTTCCCAAGCCTTAAAGCGGCTTGTTTTTTTCTTGAAAAAGAAAAAAATACAATTCAATATCAAGAAAGAGCATGATGAAAAAGTGGACAAATATAAATTTACTTGTACCTCATCATCGGTATTGAACACGGCGCTAAAATAATAAATCAAGCTGTAAAGTAAGGATAAAATTACCGAGCTGTAGGAAAAGCCTTGATATTTCCATACATCCAAAGCCATGATTACGCCAAAGTAAAACAGCATAGTAAGTTTTTGAAGCTCTGCTTTTTCACTAAGAATTCCAAGTTTAAAGTAATGACAGAATAAATAAACCGCGAGTAGACCGACAAAAGGAATAAATCTTTTTAATACAAATAATTTACCCTTTCCATAGGTATAAAGTATAAAAATGACATACACAACAGCAAGGCCGCTACTGATATAAATAAAATTATCTACAATATCAAAAGAGCTGAATAAGGATTCTATACAATAATTATAGTATGCCAAAACTGCATTTATACAACCTGCCGCGAGGTAGAGAAAAGAGGACTTTCTGTCTATAAAGGCAGGATGCTCTATCTTATAGGTGCTTATTGCACTGATATATACTAAGGTCCCTATTATATACCGCACTTCTAAATCAAGGGAGAAAAAGTGCATAAGCAGGTAAAAAAATGCAAGGAAAGATAAGTGAATGCTTATGCAAAACTTTATATTCCTTCGGGTTTCCAATATACTGTATATAAATAAAAGCAGGCCGGAAAAGAGGTACGCTTTTTCAATGGTCGGTTCAAAGAAGCCAACTGCAACATACACGCAAAAGATAATGCCGTATAGAGCATATATAAAAACTCCGGTTATCTTTTTCATTCTTTCAGATAAGAGTTTTGTGTAATTAAGTAAATAGAACAGCGATAAAACACCGGTCAAAAATATAACTATCTCACTTGTAGTTTCCGGCTTTGTCATTTTATATATTCTGGCACCGACAAGAATAATAAGAACTACGGAAGACAAATCCGTTCTGAGGTCATCTCGTGCAGAAGCAAAGTAAATATGTGTGCATGCAAGAACAAAGCAAGTAATACCGAATGAAAGCCCGGTAGGGAAAATAAAGGAAATGATCAAGCTTGCAAGAAAAAGATTTCCGTAGCAAAAGTTTTCAAAAATATCTTTTACGGAAGAATTTACAAAGCTTATATTGATTTTATCCTTATGCTTTTGAAAAATTTCATTTGAAAATATGAGAATAACACAATATAAGGAATATAATATACTAAGAACTTCGGTTTTAGGCTTAAAGGAAAGCAAAAGCAGGTAAAAGCATATGCTTTTTCCCGCAAGGCAAACAAAAGCATAGGGCTTTTCATTGAACTTTTTGAGACCCAAAATAAGAGCTGTCTCGGTAAAGAAAGCAGCTATGAAATACAATCGCATATTATCACTGCCGAAAGGTTTTAAGGTTTCTCCCAAAAGCCCGAAAAATCCCATACCGACAATTGAAACAAAGATAAAAACACTTCCCAGTATATAAAATGCTTTACTGGTTTTCTCAATATGAAATTTTTTGTCCGCAATTAAGCTTCCAAGAAAGAATATAAGAGAGCTTCCCATCAGGACAAATATCTTTCCTATATTCGGAAGTATGCGCCATGTTGTTGTTGAAAAGATAAGGCCTGAAAGCATGATGAAAAAAGTACCCAAAATAAGGGCGGAATTGGCTTGCCAAACCGGATCCTTGAAAAATTCGGGTTTAGCATGCTCCTGAACAGGCAAAGGCTCAGGAAGAGGCTCAGGAAGAGGCTTTTCTTCTTCAAGCTTAGATACGGCAATAGCTTCTACATCCGGAGTTTGCGGTAGGGGAAGATTTTTCTCCTGCTCGGAATTTTTGAGAGAGGAGCCGAGTTTTTTCAGCTCGGCAATCTCCTTTGTTAAAACCTCATTTTTATTATACAGGTTTACAAGGACAATAGATTCTATAATAACAACTACTAAAAGAAAAAACAACATTCGGGATATCCTCCTTATTTATTTTTTTTCATTTCATTGAAAGCCGCATATCCGATAAGTCCAAGTCCTGCAACAAGGAGATAAATCCACCACGCTATACTGAACCAGAAGCTTCTGGTCATATAGAAGAGGACTATAAGAGCCGCAACGGAAGAAATAATCGTAAATACACGGTTCTTTTTCATATTGTTCCATAAGAAGCAGGCAAGGCATACAGCTTCAAACATCAGAGCATCATAAACTTCAGAATATCTAAACAGGTCAGTCAGCAATATGAAGTGAAAAATTGTGTAAGCAAAAAGTCTAAAATAAAGTATGTATTTTGTCTCGCCGAATATTCGAGGTAAAAAGTATATCCATACAGCTAAAGGAAGTAAAACCGTTTCAAGCTGTATAAGCTCCGGCGCCTTAAACCAAGGCTGCAACCAAAAGGCAATTACCAAAGTAAATGAGGAGGCGGCAAGAATGTAAGATTTAATTTTATTAAATCTTGTATACTGCAGGAGGTAAGCTCCTATACAAAGAGTACATATAAACGGCAGGGACTCATATATGTAAGAGTGTATAAAACTCATATTGATTATTCCCAAAAGAGCCGCTGTGGAAGAAATAAATGTATACAGTATACGTTGCCTTATTAATTTGAAATATAAAAAGGCGCATAGGCATAAGCCCTCAAACAGCAAAATATTGTTTATGTCGGACCAAGTAAATGTATCGACTAAAAGTATGACATGGAAAGTAAGGTAAAGTCCTGTCTGCATCTTTTCTATAATATCTTTCTTCCCGAATAACAGAGGAAGAGAATATGTACATAGAGTAAGAGGTAGAATGAAAGCTTCAACTTGTATAAGTTTAGGCATATCAAGCCATGGCTGAAGGTAAAATGCCAGTGTCAGGCTAAACTCGCAGGCAAGCAGGGCGAAAGGTTTAAGCCTTTCAATTTGTGCATATTGCAGGAAGTACAGGCAAAGCATGAGTGCGGACAAAAATCTCCAGACTTCATTATTACTAAATAAAATGAAAGACAGTATATGTAATACGGCAAGAATATTTAACAGGTCAAACTTGCTTTCCTTAAAGTTTTCATTAAGCTCTATGATCTTGAACTTTGACCTTGAAAAGGCGCCAATCCCTATCAGCAGAGCATAGCTTATGATGTATACGATATGCCCGCTGTAAGAATTGTCCAAAACAACTAAAGGCAAAGGCAGCACAGCCAGATAAGACACTATACACAGGGTATTATCCCCGGCAATATAATTTACCGCATATATGGCGGCGAAGTTTAAAAGTATAGGGATAATATAACTAGGAGTGAGCGGCTTAATCTGAACTTCGCAATATATACTTAAAGCCAGTCCGGTAATAAAAACAAGCCAACGTAACGCGGTGACAAATCCGGGCTTACCGTTTTTAAACAGAAACAGTATAAACCATGAACCGGTACAAAGAGCCAGCAAATAGTAAATAGGAAGCAGGGTGGAGGTAAAAATGTGGATAATCAGCATTAAATTTATAACTGAAAAAATATCCTTATACAAAATATCACCTTCACGGTTTTTCCTTTTTATATAGATAAAGGCAAGGTTTGCCGCAAGTAACGAGGAAGATATACAGCAGGTATATATATTCATATGCGGCAGATTAAAACTGAAAAATTCCAATAATCCCTCAAAATAGAAAATAAGGGACAAAACCAAGGATAAAGACAAAAGTGAGTAGGAAATACCCACATTCATATAGTACTCAAATACCATAAAGCCGAGCATATATAAAAGAACAGGTATCCTGTAGTCAATCTTTGAATTTACGTAGGTTCTTAACATTAAGGACAGTATTTGCAATAAAAAGAGTCCCGCTACAGGAAAAAGGTGTCTAAGAGCAGGGAACTTTTCTTTTATAACGATAATAAACAGGTAAAGCATAAATATAACGGCAATAGCGGCGTTTACAAAACTAAGCAAAGTAATTTGTTCTCCGGAAAATTTGCCTATTATATATGCTGTCAAATATATAGTGTACGAAAGCAGGGAATTTGCTATTCCCAAAACTATATAAAAAATATAAGAATATTTATCAGGAAAACTGAACAGCTTTCTTCTTTGTGCAAATACTATAAGCATACAAATCAGAGTTATAAAGCCGAGCATAAGGTATAAATCGAACTTGTATGTATATAATACTTGATAGTACAGGTTGGCGGCAACTATATTGACGGCAAGAAAAAACGGCTTCTTTCTGAGGCTTTCAATAATACTGCAAACTAAAAGAAGTGCAAGAGAAACATAAGCCTCGGCGGCATACTCCGGTTTAACAATAAGTGCTATATTTGACGAAATAAAAACTATAGCGGCAAAGACATATACCAAGATTGTAAGTACGGATTCAATTTTCTTTGATATCAGCTTTATATAGTAGGTATTTACATAATTGAGTACAAAAAATACGGAAAAAAGACCGCTTGCAAAAATAAGCACCTGTCTTGTATATGTCGGCGGCATAATTTTATAAAATCCGGCAATCATAAGTATAAGAAAACTTACAGATGCTGTATCGGACTGTAAATCCGATTTTTTATATGAATGATAAATATGAGTAAAACCAAGTAAAATAGTGAAAACACCCATAGGCCATTTCGTATTCGTTGCAATGATAATTATAATACTCGCCAGGAGTAAATTACCGTAGCAGAAATTTTCGAAAACTTCTTTTATGGAAGGACTTATAAATTTATATGCATTTTCCGTGTTGATATTTTTTTGGAAATAGGTATTAAAAAATATCAAAAATGCCGAATATCCTGCAAATGCGAGAGCAAAACCGCTTATGTCAAAGTCGAGAGCAAAGGTGAGTAAGAAAAAGCATATACTTATACCGCAAAGGCTCACGTATGCATAAATTCTGTCGGTAAATTTTTTTAAACCGAAGAGTATGGAAATTTCCGTAAAAAGGGTCGCAAAAAAGAACAACAAAAAGTTGTTTTTGCCGCTTGGACTCATATCATATCCGAAAAGCTCAAAGAATCCGGCACTTACAACGGATACGAAAATAAAGAGACTTCCGAGTATATAAAGAGCTTTGCCGGTTTTATCTATATTAAACTTCTTTTTTGCAAGTTCACTTCCGAAAAAGAAAAGCACGGTAATAGATACAAGTACTAAAATCTTCACTATGTTCGGGAGTATGCGCCAGGTTGTGGTGGCAAAAATAAAACCGGCAAAAATTATAAAAAGAGTACCCAAAACAAGGGCAGTTTTTGCCTGCCATAAATTTTTGCTGAAGATACTTTCCTTAAAGGTCTTAACAGAGTTTTCTTTCGTTGTAGGCTCCATACTTACAGACTCGGTCTTTGTAATCTGAACCGGAGTAAATGCAGGTTCAGGCTCTTTAACCTCAATCGGGGCAGCCACAGTCACAGGCTCTGTAATCTGAACCGGAGCAGGTTCAGGTTCAGGCTCTTGAAGCAAAGTAGCCGCAGCTTCGGGTTCTTTAACCTCAACCGGAGTAGGTTCAGGTTCTTTAATAAGAACAGCCGCCTGCCCCGCCTTTAGCTTATCATATTCTTTTTTTAAATTCTTGTGTTCCTCCAAGAGATTAAAATATTTATTAACCAGTTCCTGATATTGTTTGCTCTTATCGTGGGCAACTATACCTAACACGATGGCAATACCGATAATAAAAATATACACTCTCTATCCTCCTCTGCTTGAATTAAATATTTAAAAGTATTTACTACTATTTTAATAAATTTAAAGAAAAAAGTACAGAAAAAAGCTTGAAAAAGTTTTAAAATGTGCTATATTATTTTTATAGACCGACGGTCGGTCGACAGGAGGAAGAAATGGGAACAAGAACAATAAAAGAATATGACGAAAGAAGGAAAGAAATTATTGAGGTATCAAGTCGTCTGTTTGCGGAAAAAGGTTTCGACAGCTGCAGTATAAATGATATCTTACGTGAGGTTAATATAGCAAAGGGTACATTTTACTATTATTTTAAGTCCAAAGAAGAGGTTCTCGATGCGATAACGCAGAAAGGTATACAGCTTATTATGGATAAGGCAGTACCCCTCTCGAAAGATGAAACTCTTACTTCAAAGGAGAAGCTCTTAAAAATTGTTGAAGCCATGAAGATTGATACTCAGATGGAAGAGGATTTGCTTAATGAACTCCACACTCCCAACAACGCTTTGTTACATCAGAAGCTGCTGGTAACCATGCTTAATGAAGTGGCACCCCTTATAACGGAAGTTATTGAGGAGGGGATAGAAAGAGGAGAGTTTGTCTGTGATTATCCAAAGGAGTATGTGAAGATACTTCTTACCGCAGCTATAATGCTGTTAGACAAGGGAATTTTTCCTTTATCGGAAAAAGAGGAAGAGATTATGAATGAGGCAATATATTCACTTTTCGGAAAAATGTTTTTTAAAGAAGGAGAAGCCTTATGAAAAAATTTTTAATTATATGGGCAGGAGATCTAATCTCCTCTATAGGAAGCGGAATGACGGCATTTGCCCTCTCCGTGTATGTTTACTCTATGACAAAAAATGTGAGTACGGTTTCGCTTATTACCTTACTTGCTTTTTTACCTACAATACTACTCAGTCCTTTAGGCGGAGTGCTGGCGGACAGGTATGACAGGCGCTTACTGATGGTTATCGGAGATTTGCTTTCGGGCCTCGGAGTTCTTTATATTTTGATTTACATAAGGCAGGGTTTTACATCTCTCTTACCTGTTTATACGGGGGTATTTATAAGCAGTATCTTTGTTTCTCTTATAGAACCTTCTTATAAAGCCGGTATAAGCGACTTACTCACAAAGGATGAATTTGCGAAAGCGAACAGTCTTATGCAGATAGCATCGGGTTCAAAGTACCTTATATCTCCGGTACTTGCGGGCTTTCTTCTTAAGTATTTTGATATAAGCCTCATACTTGCTATAGACATAGGAACCGTTTTCATTACTTCGGCATGTACGATGTTTGTAAGAAGTAAAATCGGCTTCAATAAAAAGCGAAGTGAAAAATCCATGTTTTCGGAATTTAAAGAAGGCTGTGTGTATATAGTAAGGCATAAAGAGCTTAGAGCCTTGATTATCGTGATGACGGCGGTTTGCTTTTTTGCAGGTTTCATACAGATATTGTCAAAGCCGATAATTCTTGCTTTCGGAGACAGTAAGACCTTAGGCATGGCAGAGTCTCTGTCATCTATAGGTCTTTTGCTTGGAAGTGTTTTTATCGGTATAACCGGGATAAAAAAGAATTACCGAAGTATTCTTATGACTGCCGGAATAATTTGCGGAATCGGCATGCTAAGTTTCGGTTTCAGCAAAAGCTTTATCAGCTTGGCAGCGTCCATGTTCGTTGTTTTCTTCAGCTTACCTTTTATAAATACCTGTGCCGATGTTTTGGCGAGGGTATCTATTTCAAACGAGCTTCAGGGAAGAATATGGGGACTCATAGGTTTAATAAGTCAAATGGGTATGATACTTGCTTATGCCTGCTCCGGATTTTTGGCGGATAAGGTTTTTGAGCCGTTTGTCGCAGGCGAAGGTCGATACTCCTTGCTTATAAGAAATATTATAGGAAGCGGCGCAGGAAGAGGAAGTGCTTTATTACTTGTAATTTCGGGGCTGGGAATGGCAGCTATAGCAATTTACATAGGTAACAATAAGTACTTGAAGATAAGTCAGATTAGAGCGGAGGAAATAAATGTACAGAAAGCTTTTGTTAAATGATTTAAAAAGAAATGTTTTTAAAAATTCCATTATAGTTATGTTTATGTCGATTTCGGCTACGCTTTCAATTTTGGTCTGTTTAATTCTATGTCAACTGTTTATAGGTATAAATACTTTGTATAAAACATCTAAACCGCCGCATTTTTTACAGATGCATAAAGGAGACATAAATACAGAGGACCTTGAAGAGTTTAACGCCTCTTTTGAGGGTTTGCAGGCTTGGCAGCTTGTAAAAATGGTAAATGTATACGGAGATGAGCTGCAGGTTCAAAAAGAATCGGGCAGTGTTTTCGGACTTGGTGATAACAGGATTGATATAAGCTTTGTAAAGCAAAACCCCGATTATGACATTCTCCTTTCTTCAAGTATGGAGAAGCTTGAACTGAATAAAGGGGAGATAGGAGTTCCGAGAATCCTGCTTCCGTCTTATGATATAGAGATAAATGATAAAATTATACTTGAAACCGGACAAGGTGAAAAAGTTTTTATCGTAAAGGATTATGTTTATGATGCACAAATGAATTCAAGTATGGTATCATCAACAAGATTTTTATTGAATGACGAGGACTTTGAAGAACTGTATGGAAATGCAAATGAAACGGAATACATTATAGAAGCCTATTTTGATAAAACTTCTATGGCTTCAGCTTACCGGAATGCATACTACTCAAGCAAATTAAATCTTCCGAGAGACGGACAGGCGGTTACCTATACTATGATTTTTCTTATAAGCGCTTTGAGCGATATGAGTATGGCTATGGTTTACCTGATAGCGGGAATATTGTTACTTGTAATTTCGTTAATTTGTCTGCGTTTTGTGATTTTAGCGGAGTTTGAAGACAGTATGAGCGAGATAGGAAATCTTAAAGCTATAGGTATACCTGATTATAAAATAGAAAAAATATATTCGGATAAGGTTTTGTGTTTGGCTTTTCTTTCCAATGCATTGGGGCTTTTGGGAGCTTTCGGGCTTTTTCCTTTGACAAAAGCACACATGGAAAACACCTTCGGTAAGCAAGGTCTTTCCGTTTTAAGCATATTTGCGGCAATAGGAGTCAGTGTAATCACATCTTTATGCATATTATTTTTTACGAAAAAAAGTATAGGGCTGATAAGAAAAGCCGGTGTTGTGGATTTACTTGTAACCGGAAAGGGTATGTTGAAAGAAAAAAAGAAAAGAAGCTATAAAAGTCTTAAAGCTTTGAACCTTAATCTGCTTGTAGCCGTAAGAGAAATAAGACAATCTTACGGGATTATAGCAATTTTGATGTTTTGCATAAGCGTTTTTACATTAATACCGTTCAGACTGGCTCATACCATGGAAGATAAAAGATTTATTACTTATATGGGAAGTTCCTTAAATGATATTTTTATAGAGCTGGAAGAAGGAAAAAACTTAGAAGCAAGAAGAGACAAGGTTTTGGAGCTTATAAAAGAAGATAAGGACATATCACACGTAAAAGAAAGCAAGAGAGTAGCGGTAAAAGCGAGGAAAGAAGGCTCTAACTTGACTGCTTTGTATGTGGATATTGGAGATGAAGCGGGAGAAGGACTTAATTATCTTAAAGGGAATATGCCTCTTAGTGACAGTGATATCGTGATTTCGGCTATGATGGCGGATGAGCTTGAGAAAAATATAGGGGATAAGCTTACTCTTGAGTATCAGAATATAAAGAAAGAATTTAATGTTTCGGGTATATATCAGGATATAACAAGCGGCGGAAAAACGGCTAAAAGCAGGTATAAATTTGAAGGCTTGGAAGCAAAAAAATATACTTTTTATATAGATTTAAAGGAAGGTGTAGACAAGGAAGCGATTACACAAACTTACAGACAAAAATTAGGCACATCCTATTCTACGGAAAGTACCGGAACCTTCATCAAGCAAACCTTCGGTACATTGACAAAGCAGATAAAGTCGGCGGCTCTGTATGTTTTCGGAGTGGGTATTTTAATACTTATGCTTATCGTTTCAATGTTCTTAAATTTAAGGTTTAAAAGAAATGTGACGAGTCTTGCTTTAAAAAGACTTACCGGCATAAGTCTTAAGAGCATTTATTTGCAGGAAATCTACCCTTTACTTTTTGCGGGAGGTTTAGGAACACTTTCGGGAGTTCTGACAGTATGTTTCTTCGGGGAGAGCTTTGTGTCATTTTTATTCAGGGCAATGGGCATAGGACTAAAGAAAATAAAATTTTTATCCTATTCTTTTACGGATTATGCCGGAGTATCATTTGTGTATATGTTGTGTCTGTTTGTAATCGGTTTTGTGTTATCGAGACAAATAAGAAAAATTAAGCCTATGAATTTTATAAGAGAGTAAGGGAGATATTATGCTTATAGTGAAAAATTTACATAAAAAATTCGGTAATAACGAGGTATTAAGAGGTATAGATTTCGAAATGAAAAAAGGAGAATTTGTTGCCGTGATGGGGCCCAGCGGTTGCGGCAAGTCGACTTTTTTGTATTGTATAAGCGGAATGGATACCGTAAGTGAGGGAGAAGTATATTTTGATACCGAACCTATGGCTAAGCTTAAAGAAAAGGAAATGTCAAAGATTAGATTGGAAAAGATGGGTTTCATTTTCCAAAAGGTGGATTTTTTAAAGAATTTGTCTATTGAAGATAATATAGTCTTTCCCGCTTTGGAACTTAGAAAATATTCAAATGAAATGATTTATGCCTCGGCGCAAAAGCTTATGGATAGGATGGGCATAGGCGGCATAGCAAAAAATGATGTAAGAGAAGCTTCAGGCGGACAGCTTCAGCGAGCGGCTATCTGCAGAGCAATAATAAATCAGCCCGGTATTATTTTCGGTGATGAGCCTACAGGCGCCTTAAATCAAAAAACGGGAGCCGAGGTTATGGATCTTTTGCTTGAAATCAATAAGGAAGGAACGGCGGTTTTACTCGTTACACATGATCCGAAGGTTGCGGCAAGAGCCGACAGGGTACTGTTTATGAGAGACGGTCTTATAGAGAAAAATATGGTGTTTGAGAAGGATGAAAATATTGAAGAAAGAAATGCAAAGGTTCTTAAAACCATGGCTGAAAACAACATATAAAAATTAGCACTCCTTACTTGACAGTGCTAACAGTTAGTGATATAGTAAGCTCATTAAGGGACTAACCCTAAATTAAATTAAAGTTAAAGGAGAATATATATGAAATTGACACCTTTATTTGACAGAGTGGTTTTAAAGCAGTTACAAGCTGAAGAAACAACAAAATCAGGCATAGTTTTAACAGGACAGGCGAAGGAAAAGCCTTCTCAGGCGGAAGTTATCGCTGTAGGTCCGGGCGGACTTGTAGACGGAAAAGAAGTGAAAATGCAGGTTAAGGTCGGAGATAAAGTAATTTATTCAAAATATTCCGGTACGGAAGTTGAACTTGATGACGGAAGCTTTATTGTTGTAAAGCAAAATGATATATTGGCAATTATAGAATAATAAAAGAGGTGAATTATTATGGCAAAGGATATTAAATACGGAACACAGGCCAGAACGGCACTTGAAGCCGGTGTTAATAAATTGGCGGATACGGTAAGAGTTACATTGGGACCTAAGGGAAGAAACGTGGTTTTGGATAAATCTTTCGGAGCGCCTTTAATCACAAACGACGGTGTAACAATAGCAAAAGAAATAGAGCTTGAGGATCCGTACGAGAATATGGGGGCACAGCTTGTTAAAGAGGTTGCCACAAAGACAAATGATGTTGCAGGAGACGGAACAACAACGGCCACGGTTCTTGCACAGGCTATGATTAACGAGGGAATGAAAAATATCACGGCGGGAGCAAACCCTATAATTTTAAGAAAGGGTATGAAGAAGGCTACCGACCTTGCATTAGAGGCTATTAAAGCAATGTCCGAGCCTATAAACGGCAAGGAGCAGATAACAAGAGTAGCTGCCATTTCCGCTGCCGATGATGAGGTAGGAGCTTTGGTTGCCGATGCTATGGAGAAGGTAAGCAAGGACGGAGTTATCACCATAGAAGAGTCAAAAACGATGCAGACGGAGCTTGAGCTTGTTGAGGGTATGCAGTTTGACAGAGGATATTTGTCGCCTTATATGTGCACGGATATGGAGAAAATGCAGTCCGAGCTTGACAATCCTTACATCCTCATAACCGATAAAAAGATTTCAAATATTCAGGATATACTTCCTATACTTGAAGAGCTTGTTAAAACATCTTCAAAGCTTCTCATTATTGCTGAGGATGTTGAGGGAGAGGCTCTCACCACTTTGATAGTAAATAAATTAAGAGGCACCTTCAATGTTGTGGCTGTAAAGGCGCCGGGTTACGGTGACAGAAGAAAAGAGATGTTAAAGGATATTGCCATACTTACAGGCGGTACCGTTATAAGCGAAGAGCTCGGCTTGGAACTCAAGGATACGGATTTCTCGCACTTGGGAAGAGCAAAGTCGGTTAAGGTTCAGAAAGAAAACACTATTATAGTGGACGGACTTGGCGATAAATCCGAGATATCAAACAGAGTGGCTCAGATAAAGGCGCAGATAGCGGAAACAAGCTCCGAGTTCGACAAGGAAAAGCTTCAGGAAAGACTTGCAAAATTGGCAGGAGGAGTTGCGGTTATAAGAGTAGGTGCGGCAACCGAAACAGAGATGAAGGAAGCAAAGCTTCGTATGGAGGATGCGCTAAACGCAACAAGAGCGGCTGTTGAAGAAGGAATTATTGCCGGAGGCGGTTCGGCTTACATACATGCAAGTAAGAAGGTCGCTACTTTGCTTGACAGTCTTGACGGCGACGAAAGAATAGGTGCAAAGATAGTTTTAAAGGCACTTGAGGCACCTCTTTACATAATAGCAAGCAATGCAGGTCTGGAAGGCAGCGTTATTGTAAACAGGGTAAGAGAAAGCGAAACGGGAACAGGTTTTGACGCATACAAAGAAGTATATGTGGATATGGTTAAGGCGGGAATCCTTGACCCGGCAAAGGTTACACGTTCAGCTCTTCAAAATGCTACAAGTGTTGCTTCTACACTGCTTACAACGGAGTCTGTAGTGGCAAATATCAAAGAGGATACACCTGCAATGCCTGCCGGCGGCGGAATGGGAATGATGTAATTTTAAGTTCAAATAAATAAATATTCGGGTTTTTAATAGTACAGACAGGAATTGTCTGTACTATTTTTGTAATAAAATATTAATAGTATAAGCTTAACCGTATGTGAATACTAATTGAAAAAATCCGCACAACATGTTAATATATTTAGGCATTTAATTTCAATATTACTAAGAATTGAAAGGGATAAGAAAATATTATGAAAGAAAGACTTAACAAAGGGGTGGTTCAGCATATCATATTTGCCTTGGTTTTTGTTGCCATAGCCGCATTGTGGGTAGCTGTCAGAGGATATCCGGCTTTGGGCATCATATCGGAAAAGGCTTTATTCAAGCTTAATCAAAGCTATTTGCACGATACCTTTAACTTAAACGACAGAACTTATGCTGTAGAGGTTTATGATATGGCAGGGCCTATTGTATATCTTGAGTCCGGAGAGGCATGGTATCTTGTAGGACTTGAAGACGGTTATTATTGTCTGGAGGTTCCGCCGGCAGGAAGTGAAAAGATTTCTTCCATGGTGGAAAATTATAAAAGTTTGGCTGAAAATCCCGAGTATATCAGCATAAGGGTTGATGAGGATATATATAGAGATTTCAGAACTTTTATGGACCGCAGTTTCACACAGGAAGAAAAAGAAGGTATACAGATATGGTATGACAATATTTTAGTCTACAAGGCATCTCTTGCATCCAAGCTTTTTGATGTGGGTTTAACCTTGGTGTTTGTGGCCTTTACGATAGGCTTTATTTATACAGCTTTCAGACGTAGAGGCATAAATGTAGAATCATACGAGCTTTTATATTCCAGAGATCCGGAACTGAGAGGAAATCTTGAACTTTTGCCTACAAAAGCGGAGTACAGTGACGAAAAATTAAAGATGTATGTTTACAAGGGGCTTTTGATACAGGATCACGGCGGCTTTAATGTTATAGACTTGGAAAATACCGCATGGATATATTCGACCATAATGAGAACGAAATACTACGGAGTCGTTACCGTAGCGACAAATTTCATGATCAATGTATATGAAAAAAATAAGGCTAAAAACAAGTATAAGCATAAGCAGTTCATAGTTAAGAAAATTAAAAATTATACGGAGGATGCCCTCAACAATCTGATTTTATTTATAGGAGATCGCCATCCTGATATCATTTTGGGATTTTCCAAGGAGGCAAAAGAAGCCTACAATAATTTAAAAAAACAAATTCAGTTATAAAAAAGGAATGCAGTTATGAAAGAGAATCGAAATAAGGGAACGGCGCAATATGCAATATTGGCTGTAGTATTTCTGTTTATAGGCTTCACATGGCTTTTTATGAAGGGAGGTTTTTCGGGACTCGGTTCGGCAAAGAGCCTATACACGAGCGGAAGAGCTTATTTGCATGATACGGATGCTTCAAAACATAATACTTATGCTATTGAAGCCTATGAAGTTTACGGTCCTATAGCTAAGGTATCGGGGAACAGGTATTGGTATCTTGTAGGTCTTGAGGACGGTTATTACTGTCTTGAGACAAGCAGGTGGGACTCCAAGATCGCAAAGCTGGCTAAAACCGGAGGAGAACTTGAAACGCCCGTTTATCTCAAGGTTAAAGTGGATGAAGATATAACTAATGATTTCAAAAATTTTCTGGCTTACCCTGAAAATATATTTGGGGAAGGAAATCCTACGATATGGGCGGAAAATATTTTAGTCCATCAAAGCTTCTTTGCATCCAACTTTATGGATACTCTTATTTTTCTTATATGCATGGGGCTTGTGGTATATTTTATCTTCCTTGCATTTAAGGTAAAAGCGGACAATGCAAAGTCTTACGAGGTTTTATATGAAAGGTTTCCCGAGCTTAAGGACAATTTGGATATTATAGAAACAAACAGCGAATATGCGGATAATACTATAAAAGTTTATGTTTATAAAGGCTTTTTGATTATAAATTCAACAGATTTCAATGTTGTAGATTTGTCTACAGTGCGTTGGGTATATAAGCTTGTAAATACTACAAAGTATTCGGGTGCTACTGTCGGTGTAAATCTTTATATTAATATTTTTACGGAAGTAAACGGAAGACATTCGCACAAAAAGTATCATGTTTTAAATATTCAGAATTATTCGGATGTGGCTATAGACAGATTGATTATGTATATAGGCGACAGGTATCCTGATGTTCTTTTGGGATTTTCTACCGAAACGCAGCAGGCTTACCGTCAGTTGAAAAAGGGATAGGTTAAACTATGAAAAAATTTACCGGGATTTATAAAACTTTGATTGTTGCATTATTGTTTACATCAGCCTTCTTATTTTCTTCTTTTGCAAAAGAGGAAAATAAAAAAACGAGTTTTGATATAAATGCTTTGGAAATATCAAAAGAAAATACACACATTGTTCTTATAGTGGGTAACAAAGAGGATAAAACAAAGGTAAACGTATATGACTACACCAAAAGTCCGGAGGGGGTATGGAGCGAGAACTGGAGTGTAGGCGGTATATGCGGTAAAAACGGAATTTCCGAGGAGAAAAAAGAAGGGGATAAAAAGACACCGGAAGGAAAATTCAGTGCTACAATGAACTTCGGAATCAAAAAAGACCCGGGAAGTATTTTACCTTATCACAAAGTTAAGAAGGGTGATTTTTGGGTAGATGATTCGGAGAGCAAATTTTACAATAAACTTGTAAATACTTCTACAACAAAAAAAGAATGGAACTCAGCCGAAAATATGATAAGGCAGGCTCCGTATTACAACTACGGCATAGTTTTGGACTATAATAAAGACTGCATTCCGTATAAAGGCTCGGCGGTGTTTATCCACTGTACAAAGACCGATAAAGATACATATTCCGCAGGCTGTATAAGAATTTCCGAGGAATATATGAAAAAGCTTATTAGCGGCATTGATAAAGATACTAAGATTATTATAGTATCGGATGAGGATAAACTTAAAAACTATTAAAGTCATAATAAAAAACCGGCACCTGCCCCAAAACGGGCGGTACCGGTTTTTTTAAGGAGCTTTGCCCGTAACGGCAAGCTCTTCTCTAAGCAGATCATCAAGACTTATGTTATCCACAACATCATTGATGGCATCCTCGATTTTCTTAAAAACTTTCTTTGTCACGCAGATTTTATCTTTTTCACAAGGTTCGCTGCCGTTGTCCAAACAAAAAACGGGCGCAAGCGAGCCTTCCGTTACCCTAAGTATGTCACCTACAGAGTAATCTTTTGCCGGTTTTGCAAGCATATAGCCGCCGGCTGCCCCTCGGATTCCTTTTACATACCCGGCTTTTGTCAAAGCCGAAACTATTTGTTCAAGATACTTTTCGGATATACCTTGATTTTTAGAGACCTGTATTATTTTAGTCGGAGTATCCGGGTGCATAGCGAATTCTATCATCATACGAAGAGCGTATCTGCCACGTGTTGAAATTCTCATAAACCTTCTCCTTAATATACTATTTCAGACCACTTTACTAGGGTTTATTTATTGTAACAAAAATTATTATAAAAGTAAACACGGATACAGCATTTTTTACTTGCCAATTAGGGAAAACTTGTTTATTATATATATTCCGTGGGGAAAATTATAAAGGAGAGATACTCGTAAGTTTGAGTATATCATATATATGAAAGATAAATATAAATTGTTGATTTTGGATTTGGACGGAACCCTTACAAACAGCGAAAAGAAGGTAAGTAAGAGAACAAAAGAGGCATTGTTTGAGGCTATGGATTCCGGGGTAAAGGTGGTTTTGGCAAGCGGAAGACCCACTTTCGGAATAAGACCCGTTGCGGATGCTTTGGAGCTTGAAGAAAGAGGAGGATACATACTCGCTTATAACGGAGGAAGAATAATAGACGCGAAAAGTAAGCAGGTTTTATATAAGCAGGTGATAGATACGGATGCTTTTGAAGAGATACTTGCTCTGACGGACAAGTATAAGCTTGATTTTGCATGTACGGAAAATGAAGATATTTTGATAACGAATAACGCAAATAACAGGTATATGAACATAGAAGCCGGAATAAACAAAATGAAGATTAAAGAAATTCCGGATGTAAAAGCTTACATGAATTTTGAAGTACCGAAGTTTGTTATGTTTTATGACGAAGAAAATATAAAAACTAAGCCTTCTAAAGATTTTTTTATAAAAGATTATCCCGTACCGCTCAGCTATGCAGGTGTGAGAGACAGTGATATAGAATATTTGAAGGATAAAGAAGCCGTTTTAAGCGATGTACTCGGAGACAGGTTTGAAGTTTACAGAAGTGAGCCCTTTTTCCTTGAAGTGTTGCCCAAAGGCATAGATAAGGCTAAAAGTATAGAAAGACTTTTGGAGATTCTGGGACTTAAGGTGAGTGAAGTCATAGCCTGTGGAGACGGCTTTAATGATGTAAGTATGATAAATTTTGCGGGCTTGGGAGTGGCTATGGAAAATGCGGTTAAGGAAGCGAAGGATGTAGCCGACTATATTACTTTAAGCAATGATGAGGACGGAATAGCCCATGTAATAGATAAATTTATATTTAACAGATAGGATGTTAATGAGATTATGCATAAAGAACTGGATTATTATAAGATAGGAAATGAAATCGGATTTTCTCAAGATGATTTTAAAGATTATTGGATGAAGCTCGGCGGCTGCGGTGCCGTTACGGCTATGGATGTAGCTATATTTTTGGACAGAAAATACGGAGAGCTTGCTCTTTATCCTTACAATGCCTATAGAGTGAGCAAGGAGGATTATGTTAAATTTTCAAAGACTATGAAGCCTTATTTGCGTCCGAGATGGACGGGAATAGATAAATTGAAAATTTACATAGAGGGAATAAAGCGTTTTTTCGCCGACAGAAATTATACAAATGTAGAGGTAAAAGGACTTTCGGGGCACGAAGAGTATTCTTTGGCAAAAAAAGTGTTGAAAAACCGCATAGATAATAATTTTTTGGTTCCCATGCTTACTTTAAGACATAAAAATAAAAAATTTGATTTTTATGAATGGCACTGGTATAACTTTGCGGGCTACGAAGAAGAAGGAGATGACTTGTACGTAAAGGCTGTAACCTACGGAAAATACGAGTGGCTTAATTTTAAAGAGCTTTGGGATACCGGATTCAAGAAAAAAGGCGGTATGATAATTATAAACAGAAAAGAAGAATAATATTCACAAGTAAAAGGATTATTGAAGCCTATAGGCGGGATAATCCTTTAATTTTTTGTTTTGAAATATTAAAATTATATACCTGAGGCTTTTCCTGTTTAAATTCTTTAAAAACTGTAGTATACTGAAAAAACAAATCAAAAATTCTGATTTTTCAGTGTTCAAATCTATTTTTCCAAAAAGAACACCAATTTTACGAACCTTGATAACTGAATATTCTAAAGCGCAGGTACTTACGGTATCTTTATTTGTGATTTGAAAAAACAGTTAAAAGGGGGAAAAATTATAGAATGAAAAAAGGAAAAAGAATATTAAGCGTGATGCTTAGCTTACTTTTTATAATATACGCTATTGTCTTTAATATGCAGGCAGGTATGGGGCTTTCGGCCTATGCTTCGGGAGAGCTCGGCTTTACATCCAAAAATCTTTGGATAGGGAAAAAAGAGCTTGTATTCGGGCATGAGAGGGATTATTTGTTCAAATGGACGGCAAGCAACAAAGAAGTTGTTTTCTGTGCCGAGCCGGGAAAACGCATGGGTAAGGATGTTAAGGCTACGGTCAGGGAGTACGGTACGGATGATGAAAACATACCTGTTTCACTTGACAAAAAAGACTTTAAAAGACTTGCCCTTATTGTGAGCTGGTATAAAAGCAGTCCTAGTGATATAAGTTATGCTGCGGCTCAGATTGCGATATGGTCTTTGCTGGCGGGTGATTTTGATAATGCTCTTCAAAATGCGCAGAATTTAAAAGCACATATAAGAGGGGACGTGGTAGGAAAAACAAGGGAGCTTTTGGAATATATGTCGGATGATGAAAGCGTCTTGCCGAAATTTATGTATAAAAGTGCGGAGGAAGCAAGGAAAAATCCGCTGCGTTTAGAGCTTAAGGACGGGAAATATGAGGCGAGGCTTAAACTTTCGGGGCATGAAGATTTATTATCTTTGGCATGGAAGGAACTTGAAAATCCCGGAAATTTTACGGTGGAAAGAGATAATTCCTATATGCTTATAAGATATAAAGGAAATAAACCAAGGGAAACAGCCCTTCTAAAAGCGACTTTACCGGGAAAATACAAAAAAACCATAAAAAATGGAGGGCGTATAAAAGTATATACACCGAAAAATTTGAAAGATCAGCTTCTGGTAAGTGCAGGTTCGGATGTGGGAAATGAGGTATATATGGCGTTTACCCTAAGTCCTTCACGAATTCCTGAAAAGCCTGAACTTGAAATATACAGACATGAAGAGGATTTTGAAGCTTCTTATAAGTTGGCTGTGGAAAAAAGGGATGCCGAAACGGGAAAAACTTTGGAGGGTGTAGGTTTTGATGTATATGAGGCTGTAGGTGAAGAAAACTCTTTTCCGGGAAATATGCTTGAGCCTGACAAAATGTTTCCAAAGCCTTCCGTGTGGCGGGGCTATAAAAAAGCGGGAAGTCTGATTACGGATATAAACGGTTACGGAGAGTTTAAGGAAAGAAAAAGCTATAAATACGATAAAATATATGCAGCTCATCCGGAACCCGAATATCTTGAGGTGCCGGCACTTGTTACCGATGAGGACGGTAATGACAATTCCGAGGAAATTGCCTCTATTGAAGAAGAAAATGATAAAATGAGAGCGGAATGGGAAAGAATAGTGGAGCTATGCGATGAAGAGACGGATTTTCATGATAATGATATAGAGGTTGCAAGGCAGATGATGCTTGATGACAGGGATGCGACGTATGAAGAATTTATTAATCTTAAGTATAAATATGCCGTAAATGAAAGTGCTCCCGCATCCGGCTATATAGCTCACGGAATACATAATGACGATAAGGCGGTGGAAGTGATTCTAACAGCTTCATCCGAATCGGGAAAAACGCCTGAAATACTTGAAGAAAGTGTTGATTTTGAAAATATAAGCGAAAGTTTTGACAGAGAAGAAAATTCATATAATGACGACAGAAGTCTTTCCTTGGGTGAGCCGCAGGAGGATGACGAAGCTTTAGTACAGGCGGGGCAGGCCGACAGACTTTTGTATACATTTTTGATAGAAAACAGAAGAACAGAGGGAGAAATACATATCAATAAAAGAGATATGGAGCTCTACAAAAAAGATGCCCAAAATTCCTACGGAAAAACCTCGGGGGACTCTACCCTGGAAGGGGCCGTATACGGTTTGTTTGCGGCTGCCGACATAGTCCATCCCGACAAAAAAAGCGGTACGGTTTTTAAGGCAAATGAGCTTGTGGCTATAGCAAGCACCGATAAAAACGGAGATGCAAGCTTTATGGCTATAACGGAAGAAAGCGAAACGTCAAAAAGAGTTTATAATAAAGCGGGTACATGGATAGGGCATCCCCTTATTTTAGGCTCCTACTACGTAAAAGAAATATCACGTTCAGAGGGCTTTGAGCTTTCTGTGAACGGTGCAAATCTGAAGGAGAGCAACAGGGCGGCAAAGGAAGGAAAAATTCATCTTGCCGCGGGAAAGGTCACAGCTTCTTCTTTAAGCCGCAGAATAGATGAATTTGACGGAAGCTTCAATGATGTAAGTATAAAGTATTATAAAACGGAAAACGGCTATGATATAAGTATAAACGGATATCCTGAGGGAATGCGTTTATATAAGCTCACAAGGAAAGAAAAAGAAGGATCGCAAAAGGTAATCAAAAGAATATATCTTGCGACAAAGACGGATGCTTTAGGAACGGAGATTTTTAAACGTGCCGAGGGAGGAGAGCTTAAAACGGATGCAAACGGTAAGCCGATAGAAAAGGGTGAAGATGTAAATTCGCCTGTAAGCGAAATTCTGCCTTTGAGCTACAGGAGTTCTGTATATCCGACCGGAGAGGTTCATGTAACGGATGAAGAAAAGTGGTCTTCTTCCGAGGTAGATACGCACTATCTTAAAACCGAACTAAATCATGTTTTAAAGAGTATGGGCTACAGACAGCTTTCGGATGAAGCTGCTGCGGCATGGAAGGAATTTATCTTTGAAGGAGAAAGTAATGAGGAGCTTGGCTTAAAGCTTATTGAAGAGATTACAAGAGATGATTTTTTTAATGCCGTAAGGCTTGTATCGGTTAAAAAGGAGAACGGAGCATATAAGTTTAAGGTTCTATATGATTATGTTCTGAAGAATTTAAGTCCTAAAGCCGTATATGACAGAAAGAATAATAGGGTTTATGTAAAAAAGGAGTTTAAGTTAAGCAAAAAAAGCTCGCCGTATCATATTTGGTTACCTTATGAGAGCCGAAACTTTAATGTAGACGGGGCGTATGTAAGCGTATTTCCCGAAAAAGAAATAGAAGCCGGACTTAGTGAAAACGATGAAATCTTAGACCATATAAAGGAAAAGTATTATCCGGAATATGAAAGGTACGAAGAGGGAGAAATATTAAAGGATGCAGCCGGTGAGCCTTTAGTTGAAACGGAAGAAAAATATGAATATGAAATGCAAAATCAAAGTCATACGGAAGAAATTTTAGAGGAAGTATTTCCTGTATATGACGAGAAAACAGGCATATACAGTCTTCATGCAGGTAATGACACGAATTGGAGAAACACAAATGAGGAAAAAGAACAAGTCTACAGACTTGTTACCCCGGAAAAGAAGATTCTTATTAAGGGTGAAGAAATAGACTATGCGGATTATTTGCGGCAAATAAAGGGAGCGGCCGTCAGCGTAAAGGCATCAAAAATCGGAATTGATGAAGGAAGCTTTGTAAAGTATGTGGATTTATCATATCCCGGAAAGAAAAGTGTATTTCAGGATGCGGGAACAAGAAAAGAGGCTCTTATAGTTCTTGAAAGAGTCATAAAACAGGCAATAAGAATAGGCAAGGATGTGTCTTTAAGCAGCTTTGACAGCGAAAATACCTATAAAATACATAAAGATCCGTTTACCGTGCTGTACGGAGCCTATAAAGGAAGGGCAAGGAAGTTTGTAAGCGGTTTTAAGTATAAGCTCTATCTTGTTTCCGATCTGGAAAAGGCGGGTTTGCTTCAAAAGAAAGAGGACGGAGCTTATGACTATAAAAAGCTGTTTTATGATCCTTTAAAAAAATCCGAATACGAAAATATGGCTATTGAATGGGATAAAAAGGATTTTGATAAAGATAAAGATTTGACCACCTTGGAGCTTTATCTTGGAGGCAGCAAGGATCCTTATTATGCGGAGTCCGTTATGCTTCCTTACGGAAAGTATGTTATAGTCGAGCAGCTTCCGACAAAGCTTATTAACAGGCATTATGAGATTGACGAGCCGAAAGAAATAGAACTGCCTTTTGTACCGGATATAGGTTCGGATAACAGTATAAACGAAGACAGAGAAAACAAAGATTATATTTATTTTGCTTCTTATACGCCCAAGGAGCTGGAAGAAAAATTTTTAATAAGATTTAATGAAGAAGATGATGTGATCCATGCTCATAACAATGACGGAGATTTTGAAATATATAAGTACGGTCTTAAAAAGGATTTGTTTGAAAAGCCTTATCAAAACGAAGAAATAGCAAAAAGATACAAGTATGCAGAGAGTGAAAATTCGGGTACAAAAGAAAAGGAATACTATAAGTATTTGTATAACCGAAATAAAGAGATAATAGATTACGGTGCAGAAAGAGAGAATGTTCCTACGATGAAAGGAGTTTCAACGGCAACGGACGGGAAGTATGCAAAAGCCTTAGTGCCCTATTCCGTACTTGAACCGAGATATGGGGCAGTAATCGACGATGAGGGAAACATAGGAAACAGATACAGTGCGGCAACAAACGGAAGTTTTAATTTTGTAGGTTTTGCAAAAGAAAACTTTGAGAACAGATTATACAGCTCCAAGCTTCGTTTTGAAAAAACGGATGCTTTGACGGGAGATAATATTATACATGAGAACGCCCTTTTTAAGATTTATGCAGCCAAAAGGGATGTGGCAGAAAAAAACGGCAAAATAGAGGGAAGCGGGCATGTACTCTTTAAAACCGAAACAGTTACGGGAACAAGGAAAGAGCTTGAAGAAAGAGCGGATGTAGAGGATATAGAATGGGATGAAAATTTAAAAACGTTTAAGGGGAAGAGCATAATACCCGAGTATGATGAAAAAGAACAAATATTTTTTATAAATGAAAAAGGGGAAAAAACCGGTATTTTCAAGGCTATATCAACCCTTATGCCCGTACTTAAAGAGGACGGAAGCATAAAAGAGGAAAAGGTAGGTTATATAGAGACTTTCACGCCTTTGGGAGCGGGTGTATATGTACTTGTAGAGCTTGAGGCGCCGAAGGGCTATCAAAAATCAAAGCCGATTGCTTTTGAGGTATATAAGGATGAAGTTCTTTATTATGGGGACGGAAACAAGAACGTGGAAGTTAAAGCAAAAAGATTTCAATACGTAAATCCCGTCGCAAGCCCGGGAGAAAAAAAGTATACCGATGTTGCAAGAATAAAGGTTAATAACATTCCTTCTTATTTGCGTATTCATAAGGTTGAGGACGGAGATGAGATCATAGGAGACAGAAACGGCTTGAATCCTTTAAGCGGAGTAAACGACAAAGGCGATTTGATATCCTATACCGTCAGAGGAAGAAAAGAGTATTTGCTTGCCCGAAAGGATGTAGAAAATATTTACTTTGATAGTGATAAAAAAGAGTATGCGGGAGAAGCAAGAAAAAAATTGGACGAATACAGCGAAAGCATGGTTAAGATAGGGGAGCGCGAGGCGCGAAGCAGCTCATCCTATAAGCCCTTGTATGATATAAGAACGGGAAACTATACCTCTTACGCTCTGCATTTTGATAAGTATGTACAGAATGCAAGGCTGGCTTTGTATGAAGGGCTTTACATTGAAAAACTGCCTACGGGAGGATATAAAAATGTAGAGGTACATAAAGACAAGGGAAAGGTAACAAGTATAAAAGCTGTAAAAAGTGACGTAAACAGACACTTTGAGCTTGGTATCACAAAAAGATCCGAAACCCCGCCGTTTTTACCCGTATATGATACAAAAGAGGTAAATGATGAGGAAACTCAGCTTTTGTTTTATGAGCTTGATAAGGTAAAAACAAAGAAGGATGAAAGCGGGGAGCTTGTACTTTTGGATGAAAGAGGAAATAAGCTTTGTTATCTCGATGAAAATACGGGAATGGCTTATACGAAGGATGATTACGGAAGAATTATCGCATATAAGGCAAAAAATAATGAGAAGGTACTTGCAAACTTTATAGAAATTCATGATACGGGTTTAAAACAAAGTATATATGAAAATATAAATATCAAAGAAGATGAGCAAGGTCTGCCCCTGTACTATAAGTCGGGGAATATAACGAAAAAACCTGCGGTATGGATCAGCGACGATAAACCTTATACCGTCAGGAGACTGCCTTTCGGCGCCTATATACTCGAAGAAACGCAGGCTCCTTATGACAGCGGTTATATAAAGGCATTTTCTATGGGGTTTATTCTAAACAAATCTGCATATAATCAAGATTTTTTCTATCAGAATGAATTCACAAAAACAAATTTTGCAAAAATAGATGTAAGCACAAAAGAAGAGATTCCGGATGCAAGAATGAGGCTTTATAAGGCAAAAAAGGTAAATTCCCGCCTCGAAAAGCAGGAGCTTTACAAGGAATGGATAAGCGGTTATGAGTACAATGATAAAGGAGAAATAAAGCTTGATGCTTCGGGAAACAGGATAAGAACAAGCAAACCGCATTGGATAGACCACATTCCGGTAGGATTTTACATATTGGAAGAAACGGAGGTTCCTTATAAAGACGGTTATGTAAAGCGTGAGGCGGCGGAAGTTGAAATAAAGGAAAGCGGTGCGGTTCAAACGAATGTCATGGAAAACGATTATACGGCTTTGGAGATAAAAAAGTATGACTCAGAAACTAATGAAGTTCTGGATAATCAGCATAAAGCCGTGCTTAACCTTTATAAGGCGGATTTGGATAAGGACGGAAAACCGATTTTTGAAAAAAAGTTCATAGACGGAGATGAGGTATCCGTGCCGAAGACGGGAGAAAGGCTTGTATCATGGGAGAGCGATAACGGCGAGAACGTAAAAGCCGGAGGAAGAAAGGTTACGGATGAATACGGAAAAACCTTTATAAAATATGATTATAAGAGACATAAAATAGAAAAGCTGAATAAAAATGCCAACTATTTTATTAATGAAAACGGCTATACAAGGTTTGAGTATCTTCCTGTGGGTTATTATGTTTTGACGGAGGAGAAGGCGGCAAAGACCTATGCAAGCGCTTTACCTCGTTTGATTCATATAGAAGACAGAGGGCACTTGGAAAAGATACATTTCGAGTCTATGCCTGACGTGCCTTTAAGTATCGAAGTGTACAAGGTTTCGACCGGAAATGAAAAACCCGTAAAGAATGCTTTCTTGGAAATTTACAAGCTTGATAATAAAGGCAAAAGAGAGCAAAAGCCTGTATACGCTTTTTACACGGGAGCGGACGGGGTGTATACAAAAAAAGATAAGGAAGAGGGGCTTATTCCGGCAGGCTTTGAAGAAGGAGATTTGAAGCCGCACAAAATAAAGTATATAGAAGAGGGTGAGTACGAGCTTGTGGAAAGCAAAACCCCTTTCGGTTTTGTGAAAGCGGACAGTGTAAAATTTACCGTAAAGGACAGCCGAAAGGTTCAGACAATTAAGATGAAAGATCCCATACCTAAGGGTGAATTGAAAATCGTTAAGAAAGACAGGAACGATCCGGGAAAGTTTTTGGAGGGAGCTGAATTCGAATACAGAAATAAAACCTTGGGAACTCTTATAGAAGTGCTTGCGACGGATGAAAACGGGAGAGCAAAAAGCTCGAAATCCGTAGATATAGGCTATGTTGATAAAAACGGGAAATTTAAGCCTTACATATATGAGGTGAAGGAGAAAAACGCTCCGAAAGATTATATGCTTAATACGGAAGTATTTGAATTTTGTTATGAATATAAAGATGAAAATACTAAGCTTTTGAGTATAAGCTATGATGCTTTGAATGATGTAAATCAGGTGAAAATAAGCAAAAAAAGTTTGTCCGGTAAAGAAGAGCTTGCAGGAGCTAAGCTTAGGCTTTATGAAAAAACAGGTAAAAAGCTTGTGGAGGAATGGATAAGTACAAAGCAGGAGCATTATGTGAAGGGACTTAAAGCGGGTAAGTATGTTTTGGAAGAAGTAAAAACACCCGACGGAAATTATGTGAAGTCTCAGGACATAGAATTTGAGATTAAAGATAATGCTACGGAGATTTCTCATGTGGAAATGTTTGATGATCACAGTAAGATCAAGATTTCAAAAACCGACGGAAATACAAGGGCTCTTCTGGCAGGTGCAAAGCTGAGCTTACGGGATATGAAAGGAAATATTTTGTATCAATGGACAAGTACGGATAAGGCATACGAGATAGAGGGACTGGAAGCGGGAGATTACTTGCTGCAGGAGGATGAGGCGCCCGCAGGTTATGAAAGAGCCGGTTATACCGTAATTAAAGTTGAAAACACATTGAAAGAACAAAATTTCAGTTTTGCAAATTATAGGATTAAAAGTTCAAGGAAGGAAAAGCCGGAGATAAAGAAAGAATACATAAGCTTCAAGAAGCTTGATATGGGTTTTACCCCTCTTTACGGTGCGGAATTCACGTTCTACAGAGCCGATAAAACCGTCCTTACAAGTGCAAAAAGTGATGAAAACGGAATTTTACGAATAGAAAAGCCGTCTCCGGGAATTTACACCTTCAGAGAAACAAAAGCGCCGGAAAACTTTTATTTATCCGAGGAGGTTTTCAGCTTTGTCGTTGATGAAAAAGGCGTTGTAAGCGGAGATTACGAGCTTAAAAATCTCCCTAAAAAGAGGCTTAAAATAACGAAAAAAGACTTAAAAACCGGGCGCCTTCTTGAAGGAGCAAAGATAAAGCTCTATACGGATAAAGACGAATTTATTGTAGAGCTCACAAGTAACTCTATGGGAGAATTTGAGTTTGAAGCTCCCTACATAGGAAAGTATAAGTTTATTGAAACAAAGGCTCCCGAAGGCTATGAAAAAAGCAATTCCGTATATGAGATAGATTTTAACGAGAAAGGGGAAGTTAGAGGAGATTTGATTATTTATAATTCACCTGAAAAGTTCGGTAGAGTGGTATTTGCCTACAACAAGAAGTTCAGACTTATTCCTCGTACGGGAGATAAAGAAAATATCATATTACATATTATGCTTTTATCGATAAGCTTAAGCCTGTTTGCATTCTTGTCTTTTAGAAGAAAAAAAAGAAAACACTTTTTTATCATTCTTATTTATCTTGTGAGCATTCTTTGCTTACCGACACGTACTTATGCGGGAAGCAAAGAAGTGCTTGAATACAGGGATGATATACAGGAACTTAAGCTTGATGCCTATGAGCTGAGTCTTGACAAAAAGAAGGAAGAAAGAACTCAAACAATAGGCAGAGAAATTATTTTTAAGGGGCTTGAGGGAGACGAAAAAAAGCTTGACTTACCTAAAAAAGTGATTTTACCTCTTACCAAGGTTAATAAAGGAAAAAAAGAAAAAACCGATGTTGAACTGTATCTAAAGTCCGTTTCAAGGATTAATGAAGAGTGGAAGAATAATTTTAAGGCGGAAATGACTGTATATGACTATGATTCAAAGGATTTTGTTTTTGCCGATAAAATATTCGAGAAAGAGGGGCTTTTGGAAAAGCTCAGAGATGACTCTGCGGATATTCTGAAGAACCTGAATCTGAATGCGGAATATTATAAAATAGACGATATAAGCTGGAAATCGAATGAATATGTAAAAAATGATATTGTATGCAGAGATGCGGTTCTTAGCGGAAGAAAGCTTAATTACGACTTAAAGGCGGAGTATGAGCTTGATATAAGTGATATGTACGACAGTCCGGAGGATGAAGAAAGCAAGGAGTATCAAGAAAGCCGCGAGAATATAAAGGAAAGTGAGGTATCCAAGGTAGAGGTAAAGAAAAAGGAGGAAGGCTTTTTTACGAAAATGCTGAAGTTTTTCGCAAAATCAAAGCATTTGGTTATTTTAATATTACTTTTATTTGTAATGATAATTTTTGCAAAAATACTGAAAAAAGCCTTTTACAAAACAGAATAATAGTTTTGTAAAAGACTTTTAAAAAGGGCTTATACGCAAAGCTTGCGTAAATCCGAATAAAAATCGGGATAGGAAATGTCTACACAATCCTTATCAAGTATTTCAATGCTTCCGTCACTTACCAGACCCAAAACGGCAAAAGTCATGGCTATTCTGTGATCTTTATATGAGTTTACGGTAGCGGAAAAGATCTTTGAACCGCCGCGAATAATCATGCCGTCATCGGTTTGTGTAATATCTACCCCGAGCTTTGAAAGCTCGGTGACCATAGCCTTTATACGATTGGACTCCTTGACCTTAAGCTCTGCGGCATCCCTTATGATGCTTGTTCCCTCCGCAAGGCTCGCCATTGCGGCAAGTATAGGTATTTCATCAATGAGGAGGGGGATAATATCTCCCTCTATAGTAAAGGCTTTGAGCTTTGCATACTTGACAAGTATATCGGCATATTTTTCGCTTTCACCGCGTATGTTTAAGATTTCAATATCGGCCCCCATTTGTTTTGCTACTCTTAAAAAGCCGTCTCTGCTGGGATTTATACCTACATTCTTAATGAGAAGCTCGGAGCCTTCGCAAATGCTTGCGGCGGCGATAAAAAAGGCGGCGGAGCTTATATCTCCCGGAATTTGTATATCACAGGCATACAGATTCTCAGTCGGTTTTATATCGATGGTATTGTCTTCCGATTTAATCTCGGCTCCGAACTGTTTGAGCATAAGCTCGGTATGGTTTCTTGAAAGCTTGGGTTCCGTGTATTTACTCGGGCTGTCCGCATATAAAGCCGCAAGGAGTACACAGGACTTAACTTGGGCGCTTGCCACATTTGAGATATAGTTTATTCCCTTTAAAGTCCTTCCGTTTATATACAAAGGCACATAAGAAGTATTTGTACCCCTTATATCGGCACCCATGGCTTTTAGAGGAGTGATGATTCTGTCCATGGGACGTCTTTGTATCGAAGCGTCACCGCTAAGTACGGAATTGAAGCTTTGTGCGGCAAGTATACCGCTTATAAGTCTTGTTGTTGTTCCGCTGTTACCGCAGTCAAGAATATCGGCACTTTCCTTAAGACCTCTCATTCCTTTGCCGTGAACGACTATAAATTCATTGCTTAGGTCTATATCAATGCCCATTTTTTTAAAACAGTTCATTGTGGATATACAGTCGGCTCCGTATAGAAAGCCTTTGATTTTGCTGCTTCCGCTTGCTATGGATGCAAGCATAATGCTTCTGTGAGATATGGACTTGTCTCCCGGAACGGTTATTTCTCCTAAAATTTTTGTCATAAGCACCTCTTGATATACTAAAAATTTATATTGAGAGTTTAATATTATATACAGTCCGTGTCAAGGAAGACGGTATCTATATTTATGTATTAATAATATCGGAAAACAGTTATATATCAGAATAATAGCAGTGCATATTTGAAAATAATAAAAATTGTGCCGAAGTATCAGAAAATTATCGACAATATATTGAAAAAAATGATTTTTTTTAGTAAAATACTTGTAACGAACAGGTAATTCTTTCTGAATTATCAATTATGACTAGGAGGGTTTTATAATGAATGTTTATGACAGCAAGCAGATTAGAAACGTGGTATTACTGGGACACGGAGGAGCAGGTAAGACTACAGTTGCGGAAGCGCTCAGCTTTGTAACCGGAGCCATCTCAAAAATGGGAAATGTAGCTTCGGGAAACACAATCAGCGACTTTGACAAAGAAGAACAAAAAAGAGGCTTCTCTGTTTCTTCTTCATTGATACCGATAGAGTTTAAAGGTGAAGATGCAAATATAAAGATTAATATTATAGACACTCCGGGATATTTTGACTTTGTAGGTCAGGTGGAAGAAGCGGTCAGCGTTGCGGATGCGGCTATAATAGTTGTAAACTGTAAGGCGGGAATAGAGGTAGGAACCGTTAAGGCTTGGGATATTTGCGAGAAATACAGGTTACCTAGACTCTTTTTCGTTACCAATATGGATGATGATAAAGCAAGCTACAGGGAGCTTATCCTAAAGCTTGATGCAAGATTCGGAAGAAAGATAGCGCCTTTCCATCTTCCTATAAGAGAGAACGAGCATTTTGTAGGTTATGTAAATGTTGTTAAAATGAAAGGAAGAAGATTTACTTCATATTCCGATTATGATGAGTGCGATATACCTGAATACTCACAGCCTAACCTGAAAATAGCAAGAGAAGCTCTCATGGAGGCTATTGCCGAAACAAGTGAAGAGTACATGGAAAGATATTTTTCGGGAGATGAATTCACCTTCGAAGAAATAGATGCCGCTATAAGAGAGAATGTTTCAAAATGTCAGATTTTCCCTGTGCTTATGGGATCGGGCGAAAACGTACAGGGCTTTAAGTCTTTACTTAGAGCTATAGATAAGTATTTCCCTGCACCGGACTTCAGACATGAAGAGGGAGTGGACGTAAGTACGGGAGAGCGCTTTACCGCCGATGCCAATCCTGAGGTTACCCTTTCCGTAAAGGTATGGAAGACTATGGTGGATCCTTTTATCGGAAAGTATTCATTTGTAAAAGTTTGTACCGGAACCTTAAGCCCGGATACCAATGTTTATAATGTAGTAAAGGAGCAGGAAGAAAAAATTTCAAAGGTTTACACTTTAAGGGGTAAGGAGCTTATTGAACTGCCTAAGCTTGTAGCCGGAGACATAGGAGCTTTGGCAAAGCTTAACGCTACAAGTACGGGAGACACTCTTGCTTCAAAGTCGGCTCCTATCCTTTATCACAGACCTTCCATTTCAAGACCTTATACCTATATGAGATATAAGGCTGTAAATAAGGGTGATGAAGATAAGCTTTCAACCGGTCTTGCGAGAATTATGGAAGAGGATTTAACAGTAAAAACGGAGGTTGACAGCGAAAACAGACAGTCACTTATTTACGGTATAGGAGATCAGCAGCTTGATATAGTTGTGAGTAAGCTTAAAAACAGATATAAGGTTGAGATAGAGCTTATGAAGCCTAAATTTGCTTTCAGAGAGACCATAAGAAACAAGGTTGAGGCGGCAGGAAGATATAAAAAGCAATCCGGAGGACACGGACAGTTCGGTGATGTAAAAATGAGCTTTGAGCCTTCGGGTGACCTTGATAAGCCTTATGTTTTCGAGGAGACGGTTTTCGGAGGTGCGGTTCCTAAAAACTACTTCCCTGCGGTTGAAAAAGGTATTGCCGAAGCTTGCCTTAGCGGACCTTTGGCGGCTTACCCTGTAGTCGGAATAAAAGCGGTATTGCTGGACGGTTCTTACCACCCTGTAGATTCATCGGAGCTTGCATTCAAGTCGGCGGCGCGTATAGCGTTTAAGGAAGGCTTCATGAAAGCCAACCCTATTCTCCTTGAGCCTATAGTAAGTGTTAAAGTTACGGTTCCGGATAAATTTACCGGTGATGTAATGGGTGACCTTAACAAGAGAAGAGGAAGAGTTTTGGGCATGGAGTCCTTGCATAACTCTTACCAGATGATAATGGCGGAGCTTCCTATGTCCGAGCTTTTCGGCTACAATACGGATCTTCGTTCCATGACGGGAGGAATAGGCGAGTATTCTTATGAGTTTGTTCGCTATGAGCAGGCACCTGCCGACATACAAAAGAAAGAAGTTGAGGCAAGAGCTTCCAAGCTTGATAATGTTGAAGAATAAAGTGCAAAGATAAATTACAAGGCTTGCATATTGAAAGATATACAAGCCTTGCTTTATTGTTTTTATTGACCTAAGTATATAAAATAAGGTAAAATCAAAACCGTATATATCATTTATATGGGAGTATTTGGAATGTTAAAAAAACTAAGCGGTTTTTCAAAAAAAATTTTAAATTACGAAACTGTAAGCTATATAATATTCGGAGTATTGACCACCTTGATCGATTGGTTGGTATATACCGGCTTGGGACTGATAAATGCGGATTATGTCTTGAAGACGGTTCTGTCATGGACGGCTGCCGTGTTGTTTGCTTATATTACCAATAAGCTTTTTGTGTTCAGAAAGAATAATTTCGATTTTATCATTATTGTTAAGGAAATGGCTTTGTTTTTTTTCTCAAGAATTGTAAGCTTGGGGGTTAATGTACTGGGTATGTATTGTATGTTTGACCTTATGGGCATAAACGAATATATATCAAAGGCTTTTTTATCGGTTTTGGTAGTCATATTGAATTACATATTCAGTAAAATTTTTGTTTTTACATCTGAATCTAAAAATAAAGGGAAGGTTGTATAAATGGATAAAAGCTTGAATAAAAGAAAAATAACCGAAATGTACTTGTATGCTTTTTTCATACCTGTTTTTATAATGTTTGTTTTATTTATAGCAAAGGGTATATATCCCTTTGGAAGCGAGAGCTTTATGAGAACGGATATGTATCATCAGTATGTGCCGTACTATTCGGAACTTTGGTATAAGCTGCACAAGGGAGAAAGTCTGTTTTACAGTAATCACATAGGTTTGGGAACAAACTTTTTATCTGTTTTTGCTTATTATCTGTCAAGTCCCGCGAATATTTTTCTTTTTTTTGTACCGCAAAAATATGTTATAGAATTTGCATCTTATATGGTCATTGTTAAGACCGGTTTGGCTTCATTGGCATTCACATATTACATAAACAATAAAGCGCTCAGAAAGAGTGTAAGCTTAAGCTTTTTCGGAATGACTTATGCTTTATCCGGTTTTATGGCGGCTTACTCATGGAATATAATGTGGATTGACAATATCATACTCTTTCCTCTTGTATGTATAGCATTTGAAGCAATGGTGGAAGGAAAGTCGGGCATTTTATACTCCGTACTTTTAGGATTAAGCATATACAGTAATTATTACATTGCCATAATGGTTTGTATATATTTAGTTATATATTATTTCGTCTTTATACTTATGTTCGAGGAATTTAACTTAAAAAAGGTTTTGATTTCAGGACTTAAGTTTGCTTTTCATTCCATACTTGCGGGTATGCTTGCTTCCGTTTTGCTTGTTCCGCAAATTTATGCTCTAAAAACCACAGCATCGGGGGAATTTGACTTTCCTAAAAAATTTGAAAGCTATTTTTCGATTATAGATATGCTTGTAAGACAGCTTCCGGCGGTAAAAACTCATCAGGCATTGGAGCATTACCCTAATATTTATGCGGGAAGCTTTGTTCTTATTCTTTTGCCTTTATATTTGCAGAACAAGAAGATAAGTCTTAAAGAGAAAATTTGTTATGTAAGCCTTTTATTTATACTTTTACTCAGCTTTTCCATAAATGTTTTTAACTATATTTGGCACGGCTTGCATTTTCCTAATTCCTTGCCTGCAAGAAACAGTTTTATATATATATTCTTACTCTTGTATATGAGCTTTAGGCTTTTGCAGAATATAGGGGGTATAAAGTTTTTGTATCTTAAGAGAAGTCTTGCTTATGCTCTTATCTTTATTTTACTTTGTCAAAAGCTTATAGGAACGGAGCAGGAAATACATTTCGGAGTATATTATCTGGCTATATTGTTTGTACTTTTATATGCGGGAATCCTGTATCTGTACAAAAAGAAATATAATAAAAAGTTTATTTTTATTGCCGCGCTTTCCGTTCTGGGAGCGGATCTGTGTGTGAACACCGCAATAACGAGTATTTATACAAGTTCAAGGAAAGCATACCTTGAAAATACGGATACTATAAGTGTGCTTATTGAAAGTATTAACGACCCGTTTTACAGATATAAAAGAATAGATTCCAAAACGGAAAATGACGGAGCTTTTCTTAATTTCAACAGCTCTTCGATTTTCTCGTCCACCGCTTATGATAAGGTGACAAAATTTTATAAAAAGGTCGGAAACAGGGGATCCTTTAATGCATATTCGGCAACCGGACAAACTCCTTTAATTGACAGCCTGCTTGCCACAAAATACTACATATACGATAGAGAAGAGGACAATCCGTATATGAAACTTGCAAAAGAATCGGATACTACGTATATTTATCAGAATCCTTATGTATTTCCGCTTATGTTTATCGACAAATATAATATAAGCGACAACTGGGACTTGGAGCTTTCAAATCCCGCCGAGGTTCAAAACGACCTTGCAAGTCTGCTGGTAAATAAAGAAATACTGCATGAAGTTGAAATGGAAAATTCAAAAGACGGTCCGAGCTTTACTACTGAGGAAGACGGCAGATATTTTGCCTTCGTGACGGACAGCTCCGTTAAAGAGGTTGATGTAAGCGTTGAAGACGGAATAAACAAAAGCTATGACAACCTTTCCAGAAAATACCTTTTGGATTTATACTATGTGAAGCAGGGAAAAACCATAAATATAAGTTCCGAGGATAAGAGTAATTTCAGTGTAAAGCTGTTCAGATTTGACTACTCCGTTTTGAATGAGATAAGAAATAAGCTTTCGGACAGTGACCTGTTTATGAAGTATTACGGAGCCGGAAGAGTAGAGGCAAGCTTTAATGCGAAGGAAGGAGGAACCTTATTTATAAGTATACCTTATGACAAGGGTTGGAAAATATATGTAGACTCATATCCTGTTGCATACAGCTACTATTTGGATGCTTTTATGGGAATTTCGGTTTCAAAGGGTGAACATGACATAAAAATGATTTATGAACCTCAAGGTTTCAGGTTAGGTTTGGCACTAAGTATAAGTTCTGTCTTAATATTAGGCATTTTATATGCTTTTGAACATACAAAAAGAAAACGAGCAATATATAGTATACAAAATTAAGCAAGTTTTTTTGGTCGATTTTATATAAAAATTGTTATTTAAATATCTATCGAACACTTGAAAAACAAGTATTTTTGTAAGAAATAAACAAAATCAATAGCCAATTTTTTTATATATTAACTAAAAAAATGGGCTATTTCCTACTCTTTTGATATAAAATAGCGAAATTGATAAAATTTAAACTAATATTGATAAAGACTTGTATATATTATACAATTTAAGAAGTATATAACAAGAGGGAGGGAATTTATATGAGCAGATTGGAACTACATTCCAGCAGCAACTCGCAACTTATAGTTGAAGATATATACGAGGATTTAAAAAGAAGGATTGCCTCAGGTCCTTCGGGTATATGCCCCGTAGATACAACGAGAGCGTTTATAGAGATGTGCCATGCTCAAACATGCGGAAAGTGTGTGCCGTGCAGAGTGGGTCTATTACAGTTAAAGCACCTTATTACGGATGTTTTGAGAGGTACGGCGGATATATCCACTATAGATGTTATTGAAGAGACAGCCAAGTCCATTTATGAAACGGCTGACTGTGCTATAGGTTATGAAGCGGCTCAAATGGTATACAAAAGTGTGAGATATTGCCGAGACGACTATGAGGAGCATATAAAGAGCGGACGTTGTACCTGCTTGAACACACAGCCGGTTCCTTGTGTTTCGCTTTGTCCTGCCGGTATAGATATACCGGGTTACATAGCCTTGGTAAAAGAAAAAAGATATGCCGATGCGGTAAGGCTTATCAGAAAGGATAATCCGTTACCTACAACCTGCGGCTATATATGCGAGCATCCTTGCGAAGCAAGATGCAGAAGAAACATGGTGGACGACGCTATCAATATAAGAGGTATAAAAAGGATGGCGGCTGACTATGCAGGTGTGGTTGACCCGCCTAAATGTGAACAAAGTACCGGAAAGAAAATCGCTGTAATCGGAGGAGGTCCCGCAGGGCTCAGTGCGGCTTACTACTTACAGCTTATGGGACATCAGACTACGGTGTATGAAATGCTTCCGGAGCTTGGAGGTATGTTAAGATACGGCATACCTAATTATCGTTTGCCTAAAAACAGATTGGATGAGGATATAGAGGCTATACTTAAAACCGGAGTAGAGGTTAAATTCGGAGTTAAAATAGGTGTGGATATAGACTTTAATGAGCTCAGTAAGCAGTATGATGCTACTTTGATAACCATAGGTGCATCTACGGATAAAAAACTCGGACTCGAAGGAGAAGACAACGAGAGTATAGTTTCAGCAGTTAAGTTTTTGAGAGACATAGGACTTGGAAAGGGTGAAAGACTGGATGGAAGAAAAACGGTTGTAATAGGCGGCGGAAACGTTGCTATGGATGCCGTTAGGTCTGCCGTGAGACTTGGATGTGAAAAGGTAAGTTGCCTTTACAGAAGAAGAAGTGCGGATATGACCGCTTTACCTGCGGAGATAGAGGGTGCTTTGGCTGAAGGAGTAGAGCTCATTACTCTTAAGGCACCTAAGAAGCTTGAGATAGTAGACGGGGTATTAAAAGGTATATGGGTAACACCTCAGATGATTTCAAGTATTAAAGACGGAAGGGCGAGCGTTGTGCCTTCGGGTGAGCCTGATCAGTTTGTTGAGTGTGACCATATAGTTGTTGCCATAGGACAGGATATTGAAACAAAGCATTACGAAGAGGCGGGAATACCGGTCGCAAAAGGAAAAATTTTCTCCTTACCGACGGGAGGTTTTGACGCACTCCCTAATATCTTTTCAGGCGGAGACTGTGCTTCAGGTCCCGCTACCGTTATAAAAGCTATAGCGGCAGGAAAGGTTTTGGCGGCAAATATAGATGAGTATTTGGGTTACAGACATGAAATAAGCTGTGATGTTGAAATACCTATACCTAGCAAGGAGGACAGAAAACCTTGCGCAAGAGTTGAGCTCAGTGAAAGAGAAGCTTGTGAAAGAAAAGAGGATTTTGAAGAGATAGAGCTTTGCATGCCGGAAACAGCCGCTATGCAAGAATGCGGAAGATGTTTACGTTGCGATCATTATGGCTTCGGAATATTTAAAGGAGGTCGTGAGAGTTTATGGTAAATTTAACTATCGATGGTGTACAAATGAGTGTTGCGGAGGGAACAAGTATTATGGAAGCGGCAAAAAATGCCGGCATAAACATACCTAAGCTTTGTTTCCTTAAGGGACTTAATGAAATAGCTGCCTGCAGAGTGTGTGTTGTAGAAGTTGAAGGCATAGACAGACTTGTAACTTCCTGTAACAACAATGTTGAAGAAGGCATGGTTATATACACGGACACTCCTAAGGTAAGACTTGACAGATACAGAACCGTTCAGATGATATTATCACAGCATGACTGTAAGTGTGCAACTTGCGTTCGCTCAGGCAACTGCTCACTTCAGACCTTGTCGAACGATCTTAATATCAGAGACACTTTGTATGGTGAAGTGCTTGAAAGACAGGCGTGGGACAGGAGCTTCCCTCTTATCAGAAACTCTACAAAGTGTATAAAGTGTATGCGTTGCATACAGGTTTGTGATAAGATGCAAAGCCTTAATATATGGGAGCTTGAAGGAACCGGTGCAAGGAGTACGGTAAATGTTTCGGGTTCAAGAACCATAGCGGATGCGGACTGTTCATTGTGCGGTCAATGTATAACCCACTGTCCTGTAGGAGCCTTGGTTGAAAGAGATGATACGCATGAATTCTGGAAAGCGGTAGCGGATCCTAAAAAGACCGTTGTCGTACAGGTTGCTCCGGCTGTAAGAGCCGCATGGGCTGAAGACAGCGGATTAAACAGAGAAAATGCCACGGTAAATAAGATATTTGAAGCCCTTAAAAAAATGGGTGCGGATTATGTTTTCGATACCTCATTTTCGGCAGACTTAACCATAATGGAAGAGGCTTATGAGTTCATCGAGCGTTTTAAAGCGGGAGAACTCAAAGAAAGACCTATGTTTACTTCCTGTTGTCCGGGTTGGGTAAGATTCATAAAGAGCCAGTATCCTCATCTCGTAAAGCAGCTTTCAAGTGCAAAGTCACCTATGCAGATGTTCGGTGCCGTTATGAAGTCATATTTTGCCGAGAGCATAGGAAAAAATCCGGAGGACATAGTTTCCGTTGCTATTATGCCTTGCCTAGCTAAAAAAGGTGAAAGCAATATGGAGTTGTTCCATGGCGAGTATGCCGGACATGACACGGATATTTCAATAACTACAAGAGAGCTTGTCAGAATGATAAGGGCTTCTCACATAAAGATAGAAAACTTAAATGGGATAGAGTCGGATCAGCTCTTCCATGATTATTCGGGAGCCGGTGTTATTTTCGGTGCTACCGGAGGAGTTATGGAGGCTGCCCTCAGAACGGCATACTATGCGATAATGGGAGTTAACTGCCCGGCGGATGCTTTTGATGTGGTAAGAGCAAGTTCTCAGGATACCGGCATAGTGGAAGCTAATTTCGAGCTTAACGGAATTAATTTGCGAATAGGTGTTGCCAACGGTCTTGGAAATGCCAGAAAGCTTATTGAAAGTGTTGAAAAGGGTGAAAAACATTATGATTTCGTTGAAATAATGGCTTGCCCGGGAGGTTGTGTAGGAGGCGGCGGACAGCCTATACATGACGGTGACGAGTTGGCGTTCGAGAGAGGAAAGAACCTTTACTTCATAGATAAAGGACTTAATATCAGACATTCACATGAAAACCCTGATATTAAGGCTATTTATGAAAACTATTTTGAGTCGCCTAACAGCCATAAGGCACATCATCTCCTGCATACGGATCATTTTGCATGGGATATGCCTAAGGCACCTAGAAAGAACAGGAACGGATATGTATTGCCTGCAAAGGTAAGATAGTAATAATAAAGATATGATACAAATAAAACAGCCCCTTTATGAGGGGTTGTTTTATTATGCATTATTATAAAAAAATTTAATGTTTTCTCAAATACAGGAAATAATACACTCCGGAAATCATTAAAGCTCCGCCTATCATATTTCCTAAGGTTACAGGGAGCAGGTTATTTAAGAAAAATGACGCTACACTCAAATTTTCTATATGCATACCGTGCTCTAACGCTAAATCTCTGTAAACCGGATTTTGCAGTGCCAAAATAGCCGCAGGTACATAGTACATATTAGCTACACAGTGTTCAAATCCGCAAAGGATAAAGAGCATAATAGGAAAGAACAGTCCTGCGATTTTATCACAAGCGCTCTTGCCCGCTGTCGCCATTAGAGTAGAAAGGCATACAAGTATATTACAGAGAATACCTAAAGAAACATTTCCGGTAAAGCCGTGAGACACCTTTTTGATTCCGGTTTTTATAGTTATAAGAGCCACCTGATTATCAAAAAATGATAATTGACCGGATGAATATATAAGTAAGGCAATGATGAAAGAACCTACTATATTGCCTATGAATACGAAGAACCAGTATGTAAGCAATTTAGAATAATCTACTTTTCCGGTGTATCGGCTCAATATAACAAGGCAGCTGCTTGAATATAATTCTGCTCCCGTTAAAACAACCATTGCAAGTCCTGCCGGGAAAATAAGTCCCGAAAGAAATTTTGCAAGAGACGGGCTCTCCGTGGTAGCGCTCACGGTGTTGGAGCCTGCTGAAGCTAAAGCTATCATAATTCCGCCCATTATAGCAAGCAATATGATTTTACTTATTGGGTAATTCGCTTTCTTTTTTTCCTAGGTCCGAATAATATTCGGCTACTTCTTGACTTGTTAACATAACCCCTCCTTAAAATAATACAATAGTTCGAATAAAAAATGAAATTTTACAGAAAAAATGACTATAAATCCATTTGATATATATCTTGATATTAATACTTATTAGAGAATTAGTCAAGCGAATTAATATTTTATAGGCAATATTATCTGAAAAATGTATATAATAAGACTAATAGAACAAATAGTTTTTGTAAATAGTGTAGATTATAATGGGGATTTATGATATAATTTTGAAAACTTGTAATTTTAAAATATAAAAGAAAGGAATTATGCTATGAAAAAGAAAATGCAAGAAAATAATGCTGATGAAAAGAGATTTGACAAAATTTTAAAAGAAAAGGATATTTTTGCTATAGCTTTCGGTGCGATGATAGGTTGGGGCTGGGTCGTGCTTGTAGGCTCATGGGTTAACAGTGCGGGTTCTTTGGGAGCTATGATAGCCTTTTTAATAGCTACGGGGATGATAGTATTTGAAGGTCTGATCTGTGCCGAGCTTACAAGTGCCATGCCTCTTACAGGCGGCGAGCAACAGTTCAGCATGAGAGCTATGGGTAAAAACGGTTCTTTTGTATGCACATGAGGGTTAATACTCAGTTATGTGGGAGTGGCGGCTTTTGAAGCCTGTGCTCTGCCGTCGGTGTTACAATATATATTCCCGAATATAATGAAGGGATATATGTACACTATAGCGGGATTTGATGTGTATGCTTCATGGGTTGCCATAGGTTCGGTATCCGCACTCATAATTACTCTTATCAATATAAGAGGAGTGGGTACGGCGGCAAAGGTACAGAATGCCTTGACTTATATAATTGCGGCAATAGGTATTGCGCTTATAGCCTTATCGGTTGTAAAAGGTAATCCTAACAATATGCAGCCCCTCTTTGAAGACGGATATAAAGGGGTTTTGAGCGTTACCGTTATGACGCCTTTTATGTTTTTGGGCTTTGACGTAATACCTCAGGCGGCTGAGGAAATTAATATACCTCTTAAGAAGATAGGTATAATAATGATTTTTTCAATAGCTATGGCGGCTATTTGGTATGTGGCGATAATTTTGGCGGTATCTCTGGCTATGAATGCCGATGAAATGCTTTCAGCCAATCTTGTAACCGCAGACGCAATGAAAAAGCTTTGCGATAATAAGAAGTTTGCAGCGGATATTGTTATAATAGGCGGAGTGGCGGGCATATTAAGCAGCTGGAACTCTTTCTTCATAGGCGGAAGCAGAGCTATTTTCGCCTTATCCGAGATAAAGCTTATTCCGGAAGTTTTTTCAAAATTACATCCTAAATATAAGACGCCTTATATTTCCATAATATTTGTGGGTGTGCTTTCAATGATTGCACCGTTTTTCGGACAACAAATGCTTACATGGCTTACCGATGTAGGAAGCTTCGGCGCCGTGCTGGCATACTTTTTTATAGCACTTTCTTTTGTGCTTCTCAGAAAAAACGAGCCGGAAATGGAAAGACCTTATAAGGTAAGATTTCCGAGGTTTGTGGGAACTATGGCGGTTATTTTGACGGGCTTTATGTTGATACTTTATATACCGGGGCTTCCTTCGGGATTTTCAAAAGAAGAGCTTATAATAGCCGTATTATGGAGTGCGCTTGGAGCTATATGCTATTTCGTTTCTGTAAGCTCATGGAAAAAGAAAGGATATTCCGATGAAAGCTTATTTGCGGATATACCTTATTATCAAAGAAAATGGAAGAAGGAAAATAAAAAAAGCTAAGGCAAGGAGAAGATAAAGTGAAGGTAAAAAAAATAGGTATAGTGAGTTTATCAAGCGGAGTCTTAGGTGAGGACTTTGTCGCTCATGAGCTTAAAATAGGAACGGAACGTATAAAAGAATACGGTATAGAGCTTAAGTTTTTTGACAATGCTCTTAAAGGTATAGAGTTTTTAAAGGAAAATCCCAAAGCAAGAGCAGATGATTTGCTGTCCGCATTTGCGGATGATTCCGTGGATATGATACTGTGCGCTATCGGCGGAGAAGATACATACAGATTGTTGCCCTATTTATTTGATAATGATGAGCTTAAAAATGTTGTTAAGCAAAAAATATTTCTAGGTTTTTCAGACACGACGGCAAACCATTTTATGCTCCACAAGCTTGGAATCAGGACATTTTACGGACAGGCTTTTCTTCCCGATATATGCGAGCTTTCAACTGGGATGTTGCCTTATACGAAGAAATATTTCGAGGAACTTATTTTTACCGGAAAGATTAAAGAAATTACACCTTCCGAGTTTTGGTACGAAGAAAGAGAAGATTTCAGTGAAAGTGCAGTAGGTACCCCTGTAAAAAGTCATCCTGACAAAGGCTTTGAACTTATAAGAGGAAGCTCAAGCTTTGAAGGTGAGATACTCGGCGGTTGTTTGGAATCTATGTTTTACTTTTTTGATAATTCAAGGTTTGAGGATTCGGTTTCTGTGTGGCAAAAGTATAACTTATTTCCGAGCTTGAAGGAATGGGAAGGCAAGATATTGTTAATTGAAACGAGTGAAGAAAGACCTGCTCCCGAACTGTTTCGAAGGATGATACGAAGCTTTGCGGAATACGGAATTTTCGATGTTATCTCGGGCATGCTTGTCGGAAAACCGCAGAATAATCAGTATTATGATGAATATAAACAAATCCTTCTCGAAGAAATAGGCAATAAGAACCTGCCTATATTATGCAATATCAATGTGGGGCATGCCGCACCGAGAGCCGTTATTCCTTTCGGTATACATGCAAAGGTTGATACGAACAGGCAGATTATCGGATTTGAATAAATCATTAAAAAGAATAATTGAAATAATAGTCCCCGGTGGTTTGCAAATATCTTAAGTTACGGTTTTGCAGGACCGGGGCTTTAAGTTGTGTTGTCGCTATTTTATATGATATAATTAAAATGATTTTTGAGATACTTTATGAGCTTTATGTGTGTTTCATCGGTGCATTTATAAAAGATGCAGATAAGATTTGTATATTTGTGAAGAAGTAGTTGAAATAGGGACAGGAGAATTCGTTCATATGAAGGACGGCAGGTTATTTAGAATATTGTATTACATATTGGAAAAAGGCAAAGCCACGGCAGGCGAGCTTGCCGATAAATTTGAGGTTTCGGTAAGAACAATTTACAGAGATATAGACTCTATAAGCGTTGCCGGAATTCCTATATATACGGAGCAGGGAAAAGGCGGAGGAATACGGCTTGACGAGGATTTTGTTTTAAATAAATCTTTCCTCAGCGAGAGTGAAAAAGAACAAATCATTGCGGCTCTTTCGGGAATGAATGAAACGAATACCTTGTATCAAGGTGAGCTTTTAACAAAGCTGTCCGCACTTTTTAAGATTAAAAATACAAACTGGATAGAAATTGATTTTAACAGTTGGAAGAATGACAAATTTTATGAAAAGCTTTTTAATGAAATTAAATCCGCTATTCTTACAAAAAATATGACTGCCTTTACATATTTTGGCAGTACGGGAGAAAAAACCAAGCGGAAGGTAAAGCCTGTAAGGCTTTTATTTAAAAATGGAGATTGGTACCTATACGCCTTTTGCTTGAGAAGAAATGAGTTCAGATACTTTAAGTTGTCACGAATAAAGGAGTTTATTGTCTTAGTTGAAAAATATGAGGATAATTTTGAAGATTTGGTATTAAAAAAAGAGACGATTCATAAGGATACGATAAGAATTGAATTGAAGTTTGATAAAAGTGCGGCTTTTAGAGTATACGATGAAATATCGGAGGAAATCATCGCAGATAAAGAAGGAAATTTACATACAAGCATAGAACTCCCTGCCGATTATAATTTATACAGCTATATTTTTTCCTTCGGTGATAAAGCAGAGCTTGTAAAACCTGAAGAAATGAGGATGCAGATTAAGGATAAAATAGAAAAAATGCTCGATAAGTATAAAATATGACAAAAGGTGTCAAGTTTCTTTATGTATAATAGAAACAATCAAAAAATAAGGAGGAGAGTATGGCAAGACCCGGTACAAAAGCGGACCTGATAAAGCTCGCAAATGAAAACTATGCTAAGCTGAAACAGCTTATGTGTGAGCTTATAGATAAGAAGTTGGATACAAATTTTGATTTTTCGGATGACGAAAAGAAAAAAGAGGCACATTGGAAAAGAGATAAAAATTTAAGAGATGTAGCGGTGCACCTGTATGAGTGGCATATTCTTTTGTTGGATTGGGTTAAAGCAAACACTGCCGATATAGAAAAGAGCTTTTTGCCGGAGCCGTATAATTGGAGAACTTACGGTAATATGAATTTTGAAATTAAGAAAAGACATCAAAAAACGTCAAGAAAAGATGCTTTGAATATGCTGGATAAATCTCATAAAGAAGTTATGCAGCTGATAGAAGCCTTCGGTGATGAAGAGCTTTTTTCTAAAGGCGTGTATAAGTGGACAGGCGGCAGCACATTGGGCTCTTATTTTGTAAGTGCCTCTTCAAGCCATTATGATTGGGCGATAAAGAAATTAAAAGCACACAAGAATAAGATGCGTCCGAGGTTTGCCCGGGATTGAAAAAATACAATATACAAGCTGTCTTTTTTCAGTTTTTTTGTAACGGAGGCTTTGCGGGGTATTCATATGCAATTAGGGGAATAGAACGCATAGGGAATACGGAATTACTTCGATTGGCTAAACAAACCTATTTCAATGTTTTTCAAAAATTCGAAACGGACAGCAGAATTACGTCTTATTGGGATATTGCAAAATATCTTAGTGAAGAAGATAAAAAAGAATTGGATATTATAGATACCCTTTTTTATGAAAAAGAGGGTGAAAAGCTTGCAGAATCAGCCTACACTTTTTATAAGGAAACCAAAAATAAAATCTTAGTATAAGCAAAGGAGAGCGAGATGATTAAAATTTACGGCATGGACACCTGTCCGGATTGTACGGTTCTGTTTGAACAGATAAAAAACAATGAGAATTTTGAATTTATAGACATAGGAAAGCATGTAGCTTATCTTAAAGAGTTTTTAAAGATCAGAGACAAAGATTCCGTTTTTGATGAAGCCAAGGCAAAGGGCTATATAGGTATACCCTGCTTTGTTACGGAAGAGGGAAAAGTAAGTCTAAGCCCCGAAGCTGTAGGCTTGAGTTCTAAATAAGAATGAAGGATGTGACTATGAATATTCAGATTTTCGGAACAAAAAAATGTAACGATACGAAGAAAGCGGAACGTTTTTTTAAAGAAAGAGGAATCAAGTATCAGTTTATAGATATGAAAGAAAAAGGTATGAGTAAGGGCGAGTTTAATTCCGTGGCAGCTATAAACGGAGGGCTTGAGGGGATGATAGATGAGGAGACAAAGGATAAGGACTGCCTTGCGCTCATAAAATATACGGTTAAGGAAGACAAGCTTGACAAGCTTTTGGAAAACCAACATTTGATTAAGACACCGATAGTCAGAAACGGAAAACAGTCCACACTGGGTTATATGCCCGATGTATGGAAAACATGGACCTAAGTCATAAGGCTTAAAAGGAGGGGAAAATGCAGGAAAAAGTATTATCGGTTAAGGAGATGAGGGAAGCCGACAGGTATACAATAGAAAATTTCATAGACAGCAAGGAACTTATGTACAGGGCGGGTAAGGCTGTGTTTGATAATATAGGTAAAGCCGTAAAAAAGGTGGCGATAGTATGCGGCAGCGGCAATAATGCCGGAGACGGTTACGTGCTTGCGGGTCTTTTAAAAGAGAATAATATATACTGTAAACTCTTTCTTATAGAGGACAGATTTTCCGAGGACGGGAGATATTATTTTGACAAATGCAGGGAAAAAGGTGTCGAGTATGAATTTGTAGATGCCGACGCTGAATATACGGATTTTGACTGTATTGTGGATTGCATATACGGAACAGGCTTTAAGGGGAAGGTAAAAGATGATATAAGGATACTTATGGAAAAAGTAAATTCCTCGAAGGCGTATAAAGTCAGTGTTGATATAAACAGCGGAATGAACGGAGACAGCGGAGAGGCGGATATTTGCATTAAATCCGATCTGACGATTTCGATAGGATACTTAAAGCACGGACTTTTGAGTGAGAATGCGAAAAAAAATATAAAAAAGCTTGTAAATGTGGATATAGGAATCATTTTACCACAGGAGGGCAAGAATGCCTTATAAGGAACTGATTAAGAATTTTGATACCATAAGGATGTATATGAGGGATTTTTTTGTATACGGCTTCAGAACAAGGGAAGATTATGCGAAAAAAAGTCTCAGGAGCTATGATAACGAAAAGCGGAGAATACAAAGCTATTTAGGTGATTTACTGTCCTTTAAACAAACGGAAGCCGGGAAAAAAGTATTTATATCTCTTGACGGCAAAAGTGTAAGCCGAAATCCCCTCTACAAAGCATTTAAGGTAAAGTCCTTTACGTCAAAGGATATAAGTTTGTATTTCATAGTTATGGATATTTTAAAGAGTGGACAAAGTTATACTCTCACGGATATGCTGGACAAAATAGATTCCGACTACCTGTCACATTTTAAAGAGCCCTTACTTTTTGACGAGTCGACACTAAGAAAAAAGCTCAAGGAATATGAGGCCATGGGTATCATAAAATCGGAAAAAAATGCGAAAAAGCTTGAATACAGCATTGTAAAGGATGATATCGAGCCTGAAAAGTATAAGGATGTAATAAGATTTTTTACCGAGGAAAATATTCTGGGAGTAATAGGCAGCTATATAGAGGATAAGTTTGAAAATACGGATGAATATTTAAGTTTTAAAAATCGTTATATAATGAATGCTTACGACACGGAAGTGATTTTCGGTATTCTTAAAGCTATAAAAAACAGAAAAAAACTGAAAATTCAAGGTTTTATGCCCGGTGAGCAAAAGGAATATATACCTCTTAAATTGTATGTGAGTAAGCAGGGGGGAAGAAATTACCTTATGGGGCAAAACACGCAAGATAAAAAGTTTTATGCTATACGAATAGACTATATAAAAAGTGTAAGTCCGGGTTCGACTGCAAAAGATTTTTTACTCGCAAAAGAAAAATTTGAAAATATTTCAAAACATATTTGGGGGGTAAGTTATAAGGGAGGCGAACTTGAACATTTGGAAATGGATGTATATGTGGGAAAGGGTGAAGACTATATAATAAGCAGACTTGAAAGAGAAAAACGCCACGGACAGCTTATAAAGCTGAATGAAGAGACCTACAGATTCAGTACGGATTTATATGACAGTTATGAGGCGGTTCCGTGGATACGGACTTTTTTCGGAAGAATAAAAAGGCTAAGGTGCAGTAATGAAAAGGTAATAGAGCAAATAAAGTTCGATATCGTAAAGATGTCGAAGCAGTACGGGGGAGAAAATGGTTTTTAATGAGGTTTACAGTGTTTATTATAAGGCTATCAAGGAAATGCTTAAATACGCCGTAAAAGGAGAGCTTGACAAAGAGCTTATGTATAAAATCATAAGAGAAGTTGCTTTTGAAGAAAGCAGCTTAAGCATTGTGCCTGCGATAGAAAAGGAAGAATGGCAGGTGCTTACAAAGGAGCTTAAGACACCTATTTCAAATGAAGCGGATCTTTGCCTCACGGGGATTGAAAGAGCCTGGTTAAAAACCATACTTTCGGATCCCAAAGCGGCTCTGTTAAGTGACGAGAAAGCGGAATTCAAAGAGGAAGAGACTTTATTTTCCTTGGATGACATTGTCTTTTTTGACAGATATACGGATAGGGATGATTATGAATCGGAGAAATATATAGATATTTTCAAAACCGCCCTAAGAGCCTTGAAGGAAAAAAGAAAGTTGCGTATAAGGTTTGTAAGCGGTAAGGGAATAGAGAAGAAGGGCTTATATATTCCGCTCAAAATAGAATATTCGGACAAGGAAGATAAGTTCAGGCTTTTGTGTGTGATAAACGGAAAGCTTCAGACTATAAATTTTGCCAGAATTGTTAAATGCGGTCTGAGCAAAGAGCATTTTGATGATAATATAAGGGCAGGCGAAGCAGCTTTAAAGACTCTTGTTTTTGATGTTAAAAATGAGAGAAAGTCACTTGAGAGAGCAATGATGAAATTTTCTCATTATAAAAAAGAAGTTGAAAAAACGGGAGCGGCATCCTACAGGGTTATCCTTCGGTATGACAGGGATGAAGAGACTGATTTGGTGATACAGCTTATGAGCTTCGGTTCTTATATAAATGTTGTTTCTCCCTTGAAAGTTAAAAAAGAGATATATAAACGTCTGGAAAGACAAATAAAAATATTTGAGTGGTAGTTCGTAACTTTTTTTCCGTGAACTTTTTGAGCATAGGTTTTAGAATAGCCTTACAAACAGAAAGGAGGAAAAAATGAAAACTATTGAGATTAAAGGAAGAGTGTCTACCGCCCTGTGCTATGCCAATGTAGTGGAAGAAGAGGCATTGGAGCAAATTAAAAGAATGTGCGATTATCCAATGAGTGAAGGCTCGCAAATTCGAGTTATGCCCGATGTGCATGTCGGAAAAGGCTGTACTATAGGAACCACTATGACGATTAAAGACAGAGTTGTTCCGAATATAGTAGGAGTTGACATAGGCTGCGGTATGTACACCGTCAATCTGGGGAAAATTGATATAGATTTGGAAAAATTTGATGATATAGTTTACACTATTCCTTCAGGGACGGATGTTTGGGAAGGAAGGCAGGAAAAATATGATTTGACAAAGCTGCTTTGCTACAGAAGCCTTAAGGATACAAAGAGAATACAAAAATCTCTCGGAACCTTGGGCGGAGGAAATCATTTTATAGAAATAGATGAAGCCGCAGATAAAACAAAATATCTGGTAATTCACTCGGGAAGCCGCAGTCTGGGAAAACAGGTTGCTGAAATATACCAAAAACTCGCCGTGAATCTTGATAAAGGAATAGGAGATTATCTTGAAGCAAGAGAGCAGATTATAAAAAGCTACAAAGAGGCGGGAAGAAGAAACGAGATACAAAATGCTCTTGATGAATTAAAATGGGTACAGGAAAAACAAAATCTGTCAATGCCTGAGGACCTTTGCTATCTAAGCGGAAGATATCTTGAAGAGTATCTTCATGATCTTAAAATCTGTCAGGACTTTGCAAGAAAGAACAGAGAGAAGATGGCGGAAATAATCTTGGAAAAAGCCGGCATAAAAGCTTTGGAAGCTTTTCATACTGTTCATAACTATATAGATACGGATGAGATGATTTTGCGAAAAGGATCTATTGCGGCGCATAAGGGGGAAAAAGTATTGATTCCTATAAATATGCGTGACGGAAGTGTTTTGGCGCTGGGGAAAGGAAATCCGGAATGGAATTATTCCGCTCCGCACGGTGCCGGAAGACTTATGTCAAGAACGAAGGCAAAGGAAAATCTCGGTATAGATGAGTATAAGGAAGCTATGAAGGGTATTTATACAAGCTCCGTAAACGAAAGCACTATAGACGAAGCACCTATGGCATATAAATCTATATATGATATAATTGATGTGATAGGAGAGTCTGTTGATATAATTGAAGTTATAAAGCCTATATATAATTTTAAGGCTTCATAGGAAAGAGGTGTAAGATGGTTAAAATGACATCGGCTTATGCAAATAAGCTTTTAAGACAGTTGGAAGATGATAAGAATTTTTATGTTGATAAGGAATCGACTTCCTGCACCTATGTTTCGGCATTGGGAGAGGAAGCGGTTATTCCGGAGTATGATTATGCCGAGGTGGATAAAGAAATTTCGACTATCAATAAAAAAATACAAAAAATCAAGCATGCTATAAATCTTGCCAATGTGAACAGCAACATAGATGTAGGAGGAGAAGCTTTAAGTGCGGATGTAATACTTATAAGGATGGCTCAACTTAACAGAAGAAAGGATACCCTTGATTATATGAGAAAGATGCAGGTACAGCAAAGACAGGAGAGCCGCTCTTATGTATCCCGTACAAGCAGTGTTCCGGAATACAGATACATTAATTTTGATTTGGAACTTGTAAAAAAGGATTTTGAAAAAGTGTCTCATGAGATTATGCAGCTTCAGATAGCTCTTGATAAGTACAATCAGACCTTTGAATTTGAGGTGGATATATAATTCTTTTTTCCTTACAAAGCGCCTTCAGACCCTCGTAAATGGACATAGGTTAAAGTTTAAGGTGAAAGTTGTGTGTTATTTGTTATAGCTTATAAATTATTGTTTAAAGTTAAAGAAAGAAGAGTATAATAATATTTTTTTGAAAGAACACGCGCATTTGTAGAAAACTTGGACAAAGGTTCGCGGGCACGGAAGTAAGGTTATAAGTGCTCATTTATAATATATGAAAATAATTTCGACAGTATTCTTTTTGTAATAAAAAAATAGAATACTGTTTTTTCTTTACACAATTTTTACTTCATAAATGTTAAGATTAGACCAACATGAACGCGTGAGTGAAAATAACTTACTAAAAAATAATGCCAAAGAGGAAAGGGGAGTTACTACGGAGATTTGCAAAAGTCACGTATGACGGATATGAAGACACTAAAAAATGTAAGAGGAATAATACAGGAACGAAATAGGAATATAATGCAGGCAATATTTTCACTTTTGACAAATGCCAACATACCGGGATTTTTCAAAGGAAAAATTTACACCGGAAACACCAAGGTGGCCTGTGTACCGGGACTTAACTGTTACTCCTGTCCGGGAGCCATGGGAGCTTGCCCTATAGGTTCTTTGCAAGCGGTTATAGGAAGCAGAAAGTTCAGTATGTCATATTATGTTATAGGAATAATAATATTTTTCGGAGCAATGTTCGGAAGATTGGTATGCGGACTTATGTGTCCCTTCGGCTTTGTTCAGGATTTGCTTTATAAGATTCCGGGGAAAAAGTTTAAAATTCCGGAGAAGATAGACAAGCCTCTGAGATATTTAAAATATATAATACTGCTTTTAATGGTAATTATACTTCCTATGCTTGTAAACGATAAATTCGGGTTGTCGTCACCATATTTTTGTAAGTATGTATGTCCGGCGGGAATATTCGGCGGAGCAATACCTTTGATGATTAAAAATCCGAGTTTGCGAAACACAATAGGATTGTTATTTTTCTGGAAGTTCGGAATAACGGTGTTTGTTGTTTTACTTTCTATATTTACTTACAGACCGTTTTGTAAATATATATGTCCGCTTGGAGCCCTGTATTCGTTCTTTAATAAAATAGGCTTTTATAAATTGGAGCTTAATACGAGTAAATGTGTGGGCTGCGGTTTATGCGAAAAAGCCTGCAAGATGGATATTAAGGTGAGAAAAGACATAAATTCTCTTGAGTGTATACGTTGCGGAGCCTGTAAAGCGGCTTGCGGGCACGGAGCGATCAGCGTAAACTATGCCGGCTTTGCAAAAAAAGAGGAAAAAGAAGCTGAGAAAGCTACAAAAGCTACAAAAGCTACAAAAGCATAAAGGCTGTGTAAGGAAAGGAAGGATTATGAAGGTAAAACTGATAGATAAAATAACAAATAAAATAACAAATAGCAGAATTACTCCCATAATAGTTTTGCTTTTGGGGCTTGCTTCCATAGGGCTCGGAATGCTCAGAAACGAGCATTTGGATGTGCTTCAAAAAGCGACAAAGATATGACTTGAGTGTATAGGTATCGGATAGATACCGTATAAATAAAAACATGAGAAAGGTTGTGGTTGAAAGATGAAAACTTTATATTTAAAGAAGTCTCTATATATGTTTTTAGGCATATTGTTTTCGGCGGGAATTATACTGGCAAATGTAGCGGTATACGGTATCGCGGTATTGATTTTTAAAGCTACGGGCTCACCGTTTATCGAATGGCTGGTTTCAAATGAGGATTACAATGTATTTGACACCTTCAAAAGTGCTCTTCTTATAGTAATTCTTACGTTTGTATATATGAAGCTACATAGGAATCAGGAAAAGCCTGAGGTGAAATGGTCTGTTAAAAAAGGACTTGCTTACGGTTTCTTGGCGGGAATAGGCTTTGCGGGAGTATCTTTCGTATGGTTGTTCTTCGTTAAGAATGCCCTGTCGGGGATAGAGTTTATGAGAAGAAGTCTTGAAGGAATGAATTCTTCGTTTGAGGAATATTCAAGGGGCAGTGCCGTTTTTCTTATCTTGGCGGCGGGAATATTGGGTCCTATAGTGGAAGAGCTTTTATTCAGAGGCATAGTGTTTGATATGTTTGAAAGAGTTAAAAAGGGTTGGTTTCCGGTGGTGTTTTCGGCAGTATTTTTCGGCCTGGCACATTTGCAACTCGTACAGAGTGTGTATACAACAATTATGGGCTTGATAGCCGGAACAATATACTTAAAGACGAGAAATCTTTGGTGGCCTATAGTGATGCATATAACGATAAATATGTTTGCTACCCTCAGTTCCTTCAAATTTATGGAAAATCATATAGGAACATGGAAAATATTTACTGTAGTCATGATAATACCGATGGTGTATATTATGTATGAGCTCACAGTAAAAAAGTATAAAGTATCAAAAGAAGAATTACCTTGTGAGGTATAAAATAAAATATTAAATGTAAAATAAAGGAGTATTGTAATGAAGAAGAATTTGATGATTTTAGGTATGTCGGCACTTGTAATAGGAATGTCATTCGGGGCGGTTGCCTGCAGTGCAAAGACGGAGACTCAGGCTGTTGAGGAAAAGGGCAGCGCAAGCGGAGAAAGCATGGCATCCGCAGGTGATATGAAGAGTATTGCGGAGCTTAAGCAGGTGCCTAAGTTTAAGGCTAAATCGGTTGACGGTGAGGAAGTAAGTGACGAGATTTTTAAGAAGAGCAAGCTTACTATAGTAAATATATGGGGAAGCTGGTGCAAACCTTGCGTGGCTGAGTTGCCTGAGCTTCAAAAGGCTTATGAGGAGCTTTCGCAAAAGGGAGTAAATGTAATGGGTATATTAAACGAGCCGGACGATAATGCGCAGGTAATAGAGGAAATCATCAAAGAACAGGGTGTTAAGTATACTAATATATATCCTGACGGTGAATTAAAGGGTGCCGTATTGGCACAGCAAAGCTTTCCGTTTGCATGTATAGTTGATTCGGAAGGTAAGGTTGTTAAAATATTGGATGAGGGAAATACAAAAGAATATTTTGTAGGAGAAGTTGAAAAGCTCCTCAGTGAAATGAAATAATATAAAAGTCTTATGACAGGCTTTAAGTAAAGAATTAAATCTTGCTAAGTTTTGCAGCTTATACTATACTACTGTTAATATACTTTAAGAAAGGAATTAAAGGACAGTATTATGCAGGCGGTTATAATGGCGGGCGGAAAAGGTACAAGACTTAGCGAGATAACAAAAAATGAAATTCCGAAGCCCATGGTTGATATAAAAGGAAAACCTCTGCTTGAGTGGCAAACAAAGCAGCTCAAGAAGTACGGAATAAACAGAATAACAATGATAGTGGGGCATTTGGGAGAAAAAATACAGGAATATTTTAAAGACGGAAGCAATTTCGGGCTTGAGATAGACTATATTTTTGAAAAAGAACCCCTCGGTACCGCAGGGGCTTTTTATTATTTAAAAGATAAAATAAAGAGCGATTATTTTATGCTTGTCTTTGGCGATGTTTTTTTTGACATAGACATAGACAGAATGGAGAAGTTTCATAAAGATAAGGCTTCACTTGCCACACTTTTTGTTCATCCGAATTCGCATCCCTATGATTCGGATCTCATAGAAGCGGATGAAAATTCAAGGGTTAAGCGTTTCGACTCTAAAAACAATGTAAGAAACTATTGGTACGATAATGTTGTAAATGCGGGGCTGTATATCATAGATAAATCAATTTGCGACAAGGTATCTCAGCCTGTAAAAACAGATTTTGAAAAAGATATACTCGCAAAAATGGCTCTTGAAGGTGAGCCTGTTTATGCATACGCATCTCCCGAGTACGTAAAAGACGTCGGAACTGTTGACAGGATTACACACGCTATAAAGGATTTGGAGAGCGGGCTGATAGAAGCGAGAAATTTAAAAAACAAACAAAAAGCCATTTTCCTTGACAGAGACGGTACTATCAATGTTTTAAAAGGTTTTATTTCACGTGAGGAAGAGTTTGAACTTGAAAAGAGTGCAGCTCCCGCCATAGGTCTTATAAACAGCTCAGGGTATCTGGCTATAGTTGTTACCAATCAGCCTTCGGTGGCAAGAGGGCTTTGCCAATGTTCGGATATAGAGCTTATACATAAAAAGATGAAGAGCTTACTCGGAAAAGAAGGAGTGTATGCGGATGAGGTTTACTATTGTCCTCATCATCCCGACAAGGGATTTCCGGAGGAAAATCCGGCATATAAAATTGATTGCGAATGCAGGAAACCTAAAATCGGCATGATAGATATTGCAAAGGAAAGGTTTAACATAGATTTATCGAAATCTTGGATAATAGGAGATTCCTCTCTTGATATGGAGCTTGGGAACAGAGCGGGGCTTAAAAAGGCACTGGTTCTTACCGGTTCAGCCGGAAAAGACGGAAAATACGAATTTACACCGGATATCACGGCTTCCGATATAAAAGAAGCTGTTGAAAAAATATTAGAAATAAAGAGGTAGCAATATGATACTGGGAGCTTTGGAAGCAGGCGGTACAAAAATGGTTTGTGCCGTAGGCGATGAAAACGGTAATATTAAAGAACAAATTTCCATACCTACAATCGGTCCGGATGAAACTATTCCGAAAATAATAGGCTATTTTAAGGAAAAGAATATAGAGGCTCTTGGAATAGGCTGTTTCGGTCCCTTGGATTTGAAAAAAACTTCAAAAACTTACGGGTATATAACAAATACTCCGAAGCTTGCGTGGAAAAATTTCGATATGGCGGGAACTATGAAAAGGGAGTTAAAGGTTCCGGTGGGCTTTGATACCGATGTAAACGGCTCTTTATTGGGCGAGGTGACATGGGGAAGAGCAAAGGGTAAAGAAAATGTTGTATATATCACTATAGGTACCGGCATAGGTATGGGTGTTTTATCAAACGGTAAGCTTTTACACGGAATGATGCATCCCGAGGCGGGTCATATAAAGATGACAAGACATCCCGATGACAATTTTGCAGGACAGTGTCCTACCCACGGAAACTGTCTTGAAGGTCTTGCCTGCGGCCCCGCAATAGAAGAAAGATGGGGAAAGAAGGGAGTTGAATTATCCGGAGACAGAAGAGTTTGGGAGCTTGAAGCTTATTATCTTGCTCAGGCTATATATGCACTTATACTCACCTTATCACCGGAGCTTATAATTCTTGGAGGCGGAGTTATGCATCAGGAGATACTCTTTGATTTGATAAGAAAAGAGGTCGATAAAATCAATAACGGCTATTTGCTTACGGATGAGATGAAAAATCTTGATAAGTATATAGTACCGGCTTCTTTAAATGACAATCAGGGCATCATGGGAGCTTTAAAGCTCGGACTTGATGCAAGTCTTGAATAGGTGTTTTAAATATCGGGTCTGCGATTTTACTACAGTCCCGATATTTTTTGATTAATTTGCTTGACATATCTTTTTGGGAGTTGTATTATATACAAAACCGCTGAGTGGGAGATAAAACATTATAGTTACTTACAGAGAGTTCGGGCTTGCTGGAAACCGAATAGAGATTACGTTTTGTAAATGGACCCATGAGGGCTTAGTCAAAGTGTTTTGCATATATCGTAAAACATCAGTATTCTAAGACGGGAGCTACCGTTATATGGCGGAGATTGTGTCGGCAGTCTCAGAAGAGAGAGTATGTATATACTAATAAAGGTGGTACCGCAGGCAGTCGCTTGTCCTTTAGAGAGGGATGAAGTGGCTTTTTTTATTTACTTAAAGTTTTTAAGTTTTAAAACGGAGGAGAAAAGAATGAAAAAAACATTGAAGTTACTTTTTGGAGCAGGAATTTTGATGACGGCACTTGCAGCTTGTGTTCCGGCGAAAACGGCGGATGAAACAAATACACAGTCTGAAAGTAAAACGGAAGCACTTGATACGAAAAGTGCAGATGAAGGAGCGGGAAAGAAAAACGGAGTACCTACCGTAGGAGTTGTTCAGCTTATGGACCATACCTCTTTGAACATCATATATAAGGCATTTTCACAGCAGATGGAGGCTCTGGGATATAAAGACGGAGAGAACATAAATATAGACTTTAAGAATGCACAGGGAGAAATGTCAAATATTGCGACCATTATGCAGTCTTTCAAGGCTTCAAAGCCGGATGTTCTGGTTCCTATCACAACACCTGTAGCGCAGGGAGCTATGGAGCTTACCGAAACTATGCCCGTTGTATTTACGGCTGTTACGGATCCTGTAGGAGCAGGCCTTGTAAGTGATTTTGATGTGACCGACAGAGGAATGACGGGAACCTCCGATATAATACAGGTGGATAAAATACTGGATCTTGCAACCAAAATAACCCCGGATATCAAGACGATAGGATATATATACAATGCCGGTGAGGATAACTCGGTAAGCAATCTTGAAAAATTGGAGAAATATGCGAAGGAACATAACTTAAGCGTTGAAACGGTTGCAATCACGAGCAGTTCGGAGCTTCAGAGTGCGGCATCTACCACGGTTGAAAAAGTGGATGCGATATTTGTGGCAAATGACAATACTGTAGCCGAGGCTATGCCTATACTTATGTCGGTAGCTAATGAGGCAAAAGTTCCGGTTTACGTAGGAGCCGATTCAATGGTTATGGACGGAGGCTTTGCTACCGTAGGTATAGATTACAATGATCTCGGTAAAGAGACCGCAAATATGGTAGACCAAATATTAAAAGGAAAGAAAACAAGTGAGATACCTGTGAAGATATTTAAGGATGACTTGAATATCTATGTGAATACGGACACGGCTGCCGCACTTGGAATAGAAATTCCGGATGAAATAAAAAATGATGCAAAATTTGTAGAAATTAAGAATAAGTAGGAAGTTAAGATTATGTCAATGTCAACTGTTATCGGAAGTGTAGAGCTGGGTCTTGTCTTTGCTATACTTTCCCTAGGTTTATTTATAGCGTTCAGAATTTTGAATTTGCCTGATCTGACCGTAGACGGAAGCTTTGTTACGGGCTTGGCGTATTCTGCGGTATGGTCTCAGGTAGACAGACCCTATACCGGAATAATAATGGCGTGTATAGGCGGAGCTGTTGCCGGCTTGATAACGGGTATATTTCATACCAAGCTTAAGATTCATGAAATACTTGCAGGCATACTTACCATGACGGGTTTGTATTCCGTAAATCTCATGATAATGGGAGATAAGCCCAGCGTATTCTTTTATGGTAAAAAGACGATTTTTACGGGCTTTGAAAGAAAGTATATATTTAACGGAACAGATATGGGAAAGCTCTTCTTGCTTTTGATAATAGTAGCCGTACTTCTTATTCTGATGTATTTGTTTTTCAAAACTCAGATAGGTCTGTCTCTCAGAGCTACGGGAGATAATGAGTTCATGGTAAGAAGCTCAAGCATCAATACGGATTTGATGAAAATACTCGGCTTTGTTTTCTGTAATGCTATAGTGGCATTATCGGGAGCCGTATATGCACAGTACAGTTCTACGGCAACCAACGGAATGGGAGTAGGTATGCTGGTTCTCGGTTTGGCAAGTATCATTATAGGTGAGACCGTAGTAGGAAAAAGGGGAATGTTAAGGCATCTTATTGCCGTTGTAGTCGGTGCGATAATCTACAGGTTCATGTTGACCTTTGCTTTTGCAATAGGTTTACCGCCTGTAAACTTGAAACTGTTTTCGGCTGTAATAGTTGTAATAGCCATAAGCCTTCCTATAATAAAGCCTACATATAAAAAATGGAGGAAGATTTATGCTGGAAATTAAAGATTTAAGGGTCATTTTTAATGAAGGTACTGTAAATGAAAAGCTGGCACTTGACGGCATAAATCTTAAGCTGGAAAACGGAGACTTTGTTACAATTATAGGAAGTAACGGAGCCGGAAAATCTACTTTACTGAATGCCGTTGCGGGAGATATAGAGGTCGAAAGCGGCCGAATATATAATAACGGAAAAGATATAACCTATGAAAAGCTGCACAAAAGAGCGAGATATATAGGGCGCCTGTATCAGGATCCCTTAAAAGGAACCGCACCGAATATGACTATAGAAGAAAATCTGGGTCTTGCCTTTTCAAGAGGGAAAAAGATGAGACTGGGTTTTGCCGTGAGAAAATCCGACCATAAATTTTTTAAAGAAGCCTGCGCAAGACTTGGCTTGGGTCTTGAAAAAAGACTTAAAAACCCCGTGGGTTTGTTGAGCGGAGGGCAAAGACAGGCGCTTACCCTACTTATGGCGACGCTTGAAACTCCGGAGCTTTTATTGCTTGACGAACATACCGCCGCTCTGGATCCCAAGACGGCTAAACAAATACTGGAAATAACAAAGGACATAGTCGAAAAAAACAATATAACAACACTTATGATAACACACAATATTCAAAATGCGCTTGAGTACGGAAACAAGACTTTGGTAATGAATCAGGGCAAGATCATCAAGATATTGGAAGGTGAAGAAAGAAAGCACATTACAATAGAAGATATAATGAAGCTGTACTCCACTTCGGGAGAGGTTTTAAGCGACAGAGCCCTGTTATCATAAAGGTAGAGAGTATATAAAAGCTCGTGTGTGTCTTGGTGCTATAAAAAAATCTGTATATAAAAGTTTTCTATAAGCAATGGGTGGAACTGCCATCCATTGCTTTTTTATTACATATTGATTTTGTAAGCTCTCTTATTTTATTTCTTGACAAGAGGTATGAAAAGTAGTAGTATTTACTTACCGACTAAATAGTCGGTAAGTAAATGTAAAAAATCTTTAGGCGGGATGTATGAGAGGAGAATATTGTGAATAAAGAAAAAGAAATGATACTGAAAGAAAATTTATGGAAGGTTTGTTACAGACTTTCACTTCCGGCTATTATAGCCATGGTTTTATACGGGCTGAACGTTATTTTTGACGGAGTGTTCGTAGGCAGATTGGTGGGAGAGACGGCATTTGCAGGAATATCCATAGTATATCCGTTAACACAGCTGAGCTTGGGATTAGGCTCATTAGTAGGTGTGGGAGCAGGCTCTTATCTAAGTATTTTGATTGGTGAAGATGATAAAGAGACTCAAGGAAAAATTGTCGGTAATGCGAACATGATCTCCATCGCAGTTACAGTTGTTATGATGTTTTTCGGTTTTGTATTTATGAAACCTCTGCTTAAATCCATAGGAGCGGAGGGGGAGGTCTTATCTTATGCCGCAAGTTATTTTAGGATTACGCTGATAGGAAGTATATTTTGGATTATCGGACTTGCTTACAATATGATAGTAAGGGCTGAGGGAAAGATGAAAACCGCTGCGTTTATGATGGGTATAGGTCTTGTGGTGAACATAATATCAAATTATATACTTATGAAAATTTTCAATATGGGTGTGGCAGGAGCGGCATGGGGTACAAACATAGGTATGTTTATTTACGCTCTTTTATTTGTAATATATTGCAAGAGGGGAAAAGCAAGCTTCAATGCAAACATATTTACATTAAGAGCCGATAAAGAAATAATTAAGGAGATTGTTTCTTTGGGAATGTCATCTCTTATTATGAGTGTAATGGGAATAATACAGGGTATCATTATTTTAAGGGCATTTAAAGCTTACGGAAGTGAAGCGGACATTACGTTCTACGGGGCGGTATTCAGAATATTTAATTTTTCTCTTACTCCGATCTACGGACTTATGAGAGCTTTGCAGCCTGTAGCCGGTATTAATTACGGAGCTGAAAAGTATGAAAGAAGTATAAGTTCATTTAAGATATTTTCTATCGCGGCATTAATCATTATGTTACCGTTTTGGCTTATATCAATGATTAATCCCGGACTTGTAATGGGAAGTATGTTACCGCAGGTCAATTTTGATGAGCAATATATTTTCAGCTTCAGAATATTTATGTCTATAGCACCGCTTCTTTCCGTTACAATGACTGCTATGACTTTTTGGCCTTCAATAAAAAGAGCGACTCCGGCAATGGCTATAGGACTTGGAAGGCAGTTGTTTTTATACATTCCTCTTATGGCTATATTGCCGAAGCTTTTCGGCATACAGTCAATATATGTAGGTTCATTTGCAATAGATACATTTCTTTCGGTAATTGTAATTTTAATCCTTTTGAAGGATTTTAAAGCCTTGAGAAAATTGAAGATTAAAAGCGGATGTTGATGTTGTCGGGAGGGAATATATTGATATTTATCTAAAGTTAAAGCTTCGGTTTGCGGGGCTGTCATATCATGAGAGAAAACAGCTTGTGATACGACAGCCCCTTTATTATATGTCATTTTAATTTTCCATGTTGTGATATGTATGCAGAAATTTTGAAAATTTTTAAAAAAGTATTGACAAAAATAAAAAGAAGTAATATCATAGCAACATAAGAGTTAGCACTCCTAAGAAGTGAGTGCTAACAAATTTAAAAAAGGAGGTGAGTCGTTGGATTTAGATGAGAGAAAAATTAAAATATTAAAAACCATAATCAAGTCCTATATGGAAACCGGTGAGCCGGTCGGCTCACGAACCATTTCAAAAATACTTGACTTAAAGCTCAGCAGTGCGACCATCAGAAATGAGATGAGCGATTTGGAGGATCTCGGTTATATCATACAACCTCATACATCCTCAGGGCGCGTTCCGAGTGATAAGGGCTACAGGTTTTATGTTGATGAGATTTTAAACGATAAAATCGCAGAGGTGAGCGAGTTTAAAAGCAATGTCATGGAAAGGGTCGATAAGCTCGAAAATGTTTTAAAGCAGCTTGCTAAAATAATTGCGATGAATACCAATTATGCGACTATGATTTCGGGACCGAAGTACCAAAAAAACAAGATTAAGTTTATCCAACTCAGCAATATAGATAAAAACAAGCTTTTACTTGTAACCGTTGTGGAGGGAAATATAATAAAAAACAGTATTATCAATATTTCGCCTTCCTTAAGCGATAAGGAACTGCTCAGTCTGAACCTTATTGTAAATACGAACCTCAGCGGCTTGGCGCTTGAAGAGATTAATATAAATATAATCAATAAGCTTAAAAATGATGCGGGAGTTTTAAGAGATATAGTGGAGCTTATTCTTGAACAGCTTTCAAAGGATTTCGGTAACGAAGAAGAGAACCTGCAGATTTATACAAGCGGAGCCACAAACTTTTTCAAGTATCCCGAGCTTTCCGCCGGTGATAAGGCAAGTAAGCTTATAGGAGCTTTTGAAGAGAAGGCTAAGCTTAAGGAAATTCTTATAGACAGACTTGACGAGGATATAGAAGACAAGGGTAGCGGAGTACAGGTTTATATAGGAGAAGAGCTGCCGCTGCAGAATTTAAAGGATTGTTCTCTTGTTACGGCAAACTATGAGCTTGGAGCCGGCATAAGAGGAACTATAGGAATAGTGGGACCTAAGCGTATGGATTATGAGAAGGTTCTAAAAACTATTCGGACGGTTATGGAACAGCTTGAAGAAAAACTTAATGAATAGAGAGGAGTTTTAGGTGAAGAAAGATAAGGTGGAAACCAAAGATACAAATGAAAATGTGTCGGAGGAGCTTAATGAGACAAGCACCGAGGAAAGACCGCAGGAGGTAGAAAAAGAAGCGGCAGAGACGATTTCCGAGGAGGAGTCTTGTGAGGAAAAAGAAAAGGATGCAAGAGACATAAAAATAGAAGAGCTTAATGACAGGCTAATCCGTAATATGGCTGAATTTGACAATTTCCGCAAGCGATCCGAAAAAGAAAAACAATCCATGTTCGACATGGGAGCAAGAAGCATTGCCGAAAAACTTCTTCCTGTTGTAGATAATTTTGAAAGAGGTTTAAAAACGGTTCCTGAAGATAAGGAAGCTAAGCTTTTCTTTGACGGAATGGATATGATATATAAGCAGCTTCTTAAAAATCTTGAAGAGGCGGGTGTAAAAGCCATTGACTGTGTAGGAAAGGAATTTAACCCTGATTTTCACAATGCGGTTATGCATGTGGAGGACGAAAGTCTGGGCGAAAACACGGTAGTGGAAGAGTTGCAAAAGGGCTATATGTATAAGGACAGCGTTTTAAGATACAGTATGGTGAAGGTAGCAAATTAATAAATAAAAAACAGATAATGTAAGGAGATATAAAATTATGAGTAAGATAATAGGTATAGATTTAGGAACAACAAACAGCTGTGTAGCGGTAATGGAAGGCGGTAAGCCTGTGGTTATCCCGAACTCCGAAGGTTCAAGAACAACCCCTTCGGTTGTGGCATTCACAAAGACCGGAGAAAGACTTGTAGGTGAGCCGGCAAAGCGTCAGGCGGTTACAAATGCGGACAGAACGATATCATCTATAAAAAGACATATAGGTACGGACTACAAGGTAACTATAGATGATAAAACATACACTCCGCAGGAAATTTCGGCTATGATACTTCAGAAGTTGAAAGCGGATGCGGAAAGCTATCTCGGTGAAAAGGTAACAGAGGCGGTAATTACCGTTCCGGCATATTTCAACGATGCACAACGTCAGGCTACAAAGGACGCAGGTAAGATTGCGGGTCTTGATGTAAAGAGAATCATAAACGAGCCTACGGCCGCAGCTCTTGCTTACGGTCTTGATAATGAGAAAGAGCAAAAAATAATGGTATACGACCTTGGAGGCGGTACGTTTGACGTATCCATCATTGATATCGGAGACGGTGTTATAGAGGTTTTGTCAACAAACGGTGATACTGTTCTCGGAGGAGACGATTTTGACAATAAGATTACGGATTGGTTGGTTGCAGAGTTTAAGAAAAATGAGGGTGTAGACTTAAGTGCTGATAAGATGGCTTTGCAAAGACTTAAGGAAGCGGCTGAAAAGGCTAAGAAGGAGCTTTCAACTTCTACAACAACAAACATCAATCTTCCGTTTATAACCGCAACTTCAGAAGGTCCTAAGCACCTTGATGTAACTTTGACAAGAGCTAAATTTGATGAACTTACAAGAGATTTGATAGAAAGAACGGCAGTTCCGGTTCAAAATGCACTTAAGGATGCCGGACTTGCTACGGGAGAGCTCGGAAAGGTATTGCTTGTAGGCGGTTCAACACGTATGATTAACGCTCAGGAAAAGGTTAAGCAGCTTACATCTCAGGAGCCGAGCAAAACTTTGAATCCGGACGAGTGTGTTGCAATCGGAGCTTGTGTACAGGGCGGTAAGCTTGCGGGAGATGCAGGTGCGGGAGATGTGCTTCTTCTTGACGTAACACCTTTATCACTTTCAATCGAAACAATGGGAGGCGTTGCAACAAAGCTTATAGAGAGAAATACTACAATTCCTACAAAGAAGAGCCAGGTATTCTCAACCGCAGCGGATAATCAGGAAGCTGTTGACATTCACGTAGTACAGGGTGAGAGACAGTTTGCAAGAGATAACAAGACACTCGGACAGTTTAGACTTGACGGTATATTACCTGCAAGAAGAGGTGTTCCTCAAATAGAGGTTACTTTCGATATAGATGCGAACGGTATTGTTAACGTATCGGCTAAGGATTTGGGAACGGGTAAGGAACAGCATATTACCATAACATCGGGTTCAAACATGTCGGATGCCGATATCGAAAAGGCTGTTAAGGAAGCTGCGGAGTTTGAAGCGCAGGACAAGAAGAGAAAGGAAGCTATAGACACAAGAAATGATGCGGATTCTATGGTATTCCAGACAGAGAAGGCTCTTGAAGAAGTGGGCGATAAGATAGATGCGGCAGATAAGGCAAGCGTAGAAGCGGATCTTAATGCACTTAAAGAGCTTTTGAGCAAGGCGCCTGTTGAAACCATAACCGATGCTCAGGTTGAGGAGATTAAGGCGGCAAGAGAAAAGCTGATGGCTACCGCTCAGGCTTTATTCACAAAGGTATATGAGAATTCGGCTGCCGCTGCGGGAGCTGCCGGAGCAGGTGCGGGAAGCGAGCAGGCACATAGCACAGGTTCGGATACGGCTTCAGATGATGTTGTTGACGGTGAATTCAAGGAAGTATAATATATAAACGGATTTTTATAAATCTGCAGATGTACAGGCTGCTTAAAAGCCTGTACATTTTCTGATAAAAATTATTGGAGAGGAAAACAATGGCAGAAACAAAAAGAGATTATTATGAAGTTCTGGGTGTTGACAGAAAAGCCGATGCCGCAGCCATAAAGAAAGCTTACAGAGCTTTGGCAAAAAAGTACCACCCCGATGCCAATCCCGGTGATGCCGCAGCTGAAAAGAAATTTAAGGAGGCAAGCGAGGCTTATTCCGTATTAAGTGATGAAGAGAAGAGAGCTAGTTATGACCAATTCGGACATGCGGCTTTTGACGGAGCGGCAGGCGGTGCGGGCGGCTTTGATTTTAACGGTGCCGATTTCAGTGATATATTCTCTGATTTGTTCGGTGGCGGTTTTTCCGGTAGCTTTGGCGGTTTTGGAGGCGGTGGAAGGGCTCAAAGAGCAGATGTGCCTCAAAAGGGAGCCAATATAAGAACTTCCGTTACCATAAGCTTTGATGAGGCCGTAACAGGTACGGAAAAAGAGGTTACGGTTAATTATAAGGATGAGTGCGAGGTTTGTAACGGTTCGGGAGCAAAAGCCGGAGCCTCAAAACAGACTTGTCCGGACTGTAAGGGAAGCGGAAGAATAGTATATACACAGCAAAGTATCTTCGGAACTATCCAAAATCAAAGAGTATGTTCAAAGTGTAAGGGAAGCGGAAAAGTTCTTGAAGATAAGGATAAGTGCAGCTCATGTAATGGAAGCGGATACAAGCAGAAAAGAAAAAACTTTAAAGTCAGCATACCTGCCGGCATAGATAACGGTTTATCCATAAGAATGGCAGGAGGCGGTGAGCCGGGAATAAACGGCGGTCCGAGAGGCGATCTTTTGGTGGAAGTAATGGTAAGACCTCACCCGTTCTTAAAAAGACAGGATGAGGACATATACTCGACTATACCTATAAGCTTTGCAAAAGCTGTTTTAGGAGGACCTGTCAGAATTAAAACCGTAGACGGAGAAGTGGAGTATGAGGTCAAACCGGGTACGCAAAGTGATACAAAGGTAAGGCTCAGAGGTAAGGGTATGCCGGATGTCAGAAACAAAAATGTCAGAGGTGACCACTATATAACACTTGTAGTTACGGTTCCTAAGGACTTGACCAAAGAGCAAAAAGAGGCTTTGAAGGCTTATGATGACCTCATGAATATGGATATTAACGAAGAAAAGTCCGGTGAAAAGAAAAAGAAGAAAAAGTTCTGGGAATAAAGATATTTTAATGGTCGGTGTCTTAAAAGCCGGCCATTTTTTTGCTTTGCAAGTATTGTATAAGCCTTATAAGTATGATAGCATTATAGATTAGGTAGAAAAGGAGACGGGTTTATGCAGTGGATAAAATTTACACTTACGACAACAACACAGGCTGTCGATCTGATAAGTGCCGCTTTTGATGAAATTGGAATTGAAGGAATAGAAATAGAGGATAATATACCTTTGACCGAAAGTGAAACTAAGGGAATGTTTATAGATATATTACCGGAGTTACCTGAGGACAGAGGTATTGCAAAAGTAAGCTTTTATTTGGAACCGGAACAGGATATTGACGAAATCCTCAAAAGAGTGGAAGAGGCATTGGATGAGCTGTCTCTTTTTACGGATCTCGGGGAAAGAAAGCTTGTAAGAGAATTTACCGCAGATAAGGATTGGATAAATAACTGGAAAGAATTTTTCAAACCATTTATGATAGGTGATATTCTTATAAAACCCACATGGGAGGAGCTTCCTAAGGATGCAAGCTATGATACCCTCATTCAGATAGATCCGGGAACGGCATTCGGAACGGGTTCGCATGAAACTACAAGACTGTGTATTACGGAATTTGAAAAGCATATAAAAGAGCTCAAGGCTAAAGAGGTAAATGATTTGAAGGTTCTTGATGTGGGAACGGGCAGCGGTATACTCGGAATAGCCGCACTTAAGCTCGGTGCATCTTATGTTTTCGGTACGGAGCTTGATGAAAATGCTTTTGAAGCCATTTATTCAAATATGGAAAATAACAATATAGACAAGGCGGATTTCGAGCTCGTGTGTGGAAATATAATAGATGATGAGCTTATAAAGGATAAGGCGGGCTACGATAAATATGATATTTGTGTTGCTAATATACTTGCTCCCGTCATAATCTTATTGCAAAAGGATATAGCAAGGCACATAAAAAAGGGCGGAGTTTTTATTACCTCGGGAATTATAGACACAAAAATGGAGGAAGTAAAAAAGGCTCTGGAAGAAAACGAAAATTTTGAAATATCGGAAATAAATAAACTGGGTGAATGGTACAATATCACGGCACGCAGAATATAGTTCGGAGGATTTATGCATCATTTTTTTGCGGGTGTTACGGATATTTTTGAAGACAGCATTAATATAAAAGGAGACGAACTCAGACATTTACGGGATGTTTTGCGTGTGAAAGAAAAAGAGCTTGTACTTGTAAGTGATGAAAAGGGTTATGACTACATCTGCGAAACTGTAAAGCTTTTGAAGGAGAGCGCTTTGCTTAAAATTTTGAAAAAAGAAGAAAGTAAGACTGAGCTTGTCTCCAAGATAACACTTTTTCAGGCACTTCCGAAGCTTGACAAAATGGAGCTTATCATACAAAAGGCTACAGAACTGGGAGTTTATAAAATAGTGCCGGTTATGACTAAGCGTTGTATACAAAAGCTTGATGAAAAGAAAAAAGGACATAAGCTTGAAAGATGGCAGGAAATTTCAAAAGCGGCGGCAAAGCAGTCAAAAAGGAATATTATTCCGCAGATAGACTCGCCTCTTAAATACACTGAGGCGCTTGAAAGTGCTTTATCCTGCAAGCATAAGCTTTTGGCATATGAAAATGATAGAGGGATAAAAAACACTCTTGAAAAGATTGAATGCATAGGAAAAGGTGAAGATATTGCAATCTTTATCGGCTCCGAGGGAGGCTTCGAAGAGGATGAGATAGCTGCGGCAAAGGAAAAGGGCTTTGAGGTGATAAGCCTCGGAAACAGGATACTGAGGACGGAAAGCGCCGGCTTATGCATACTTTCTTTGCTTATGTTTCATTTGGAGGATATAAATGGATAAAGAAATAATTTATTTTGACAATTCCGCTTCCACAAAGGTAAGACAGGAAGCCGTTGATATGTTTGTAAGAGTAGCGACTGATGACTATGCAAATCCTTCCGCAAAGCATAAAGGCGGAATGAAGGCGGAAAACTACGTTAAGGAAAGTGCAAGAATAATAGCCAAAACCTTAAAGGTTGATGAAAAAGAGATAATATTTACTTCGGGAGGAACGGAGTCCGACAATATGGCTCTTATAGGAGCCGCTTATGCAAACAAAAGGAGAGGAAAACATATAATAACAACAAGTATAGAGCATTCGGCTGTACATAATCCTTTGCTTTTTCTTGCTGAAAACGGATATGAGCTCACGGTTTTACCTGTAAATAAAGACGGAAAAATCAGTTTAAAGGAGCTTGAGGAAGCGATAAGAGAGGATACCATACTGGTGTCTACCATGTTTGTAAATAATGAAATCGGAGCGATAGAGCCCGTAGAGGAGATTTCAAAGCTCATTAAAGGTATAAATCCTGAGATGATATATCATGTAGACGCTATTCAGGCATATTCAAAAATGAGAATAGAACCTGCAAAGCTCGGGATAGACATGCTCAGTGTGAGTGGACACAAGTTGCATGCACCTAAAGGTGTAGGCTTTTTATACATAAGTAAAAATGTTAAGTGTTCCCCTATTATTTACGGTGGCGGACAGCAAGGGGGTATGAGAAGCGGAACCATAAACGTCAACGGGATTGCGGCAATGGGAGAGGCGATAAAATATGATTTTGTAAATCTTGAAGAAAAGCTTGAAAGAATGACCGATATCAAGGATTATATAAGTGAAGAAATACTTAAAATTCCGGATACAAGGCTAAATTCAAAATTCGGATATGAGAGCGCCCCTCAAATAGTCAGTGCGGGTTTTAAAGGCATAAAAGCCGAGGTTTTACTGCATGCATTGGAAGAAAGAGGTATTTATGTTTCCAGCGGCTCGGCATGTTCATCGTCGCATCCGGGGATTTCGGGAACATTAAAAGGAATAGGTCTTGAAAAAGATTTTCTTGATTCCACAATAAGAATATCCTTAAGCGAATTCAGTACAAAAGAAGAGGCAAAGAAGCTTGTAGAAGCTTTAAACGAGTTATGCCCTTTGCTCAGAAAATTCACAAGAAAGTAGAATACGGAGATACAATGAAATATAAATCATTTTTAATAAAGTACGGAGAAATAGGAGTAAAAGGAAAAAACAGATATTATTTTGAAGATGCGCTTATGAAGCAGATAAGACTTTCTCTCGCAAAGCTTGAAGGTAAGTTTACGGTAAGTAAGGAGCTTGGAAGAATATATGTTGATACCGACGGCTCCTATGACTACGATGAGCTTATAGATGCGCTTACCAAGGTTTTCGGTATAGTTTCCGTTTGTCCTATGGTAAGAATAGAAGAAAAGTCAATGAGCGGACTTGAGAAAGCCGTTATAGAGTACATAAACACGGTTTATGAGGATAAAAACTTCACTTTTAAGGTGGATACCAGAAGAGCGGATAAAAGCTTTGAAGGAACTTCGGAAAGTATCAATGCGAGACTCGGAGAAGTGCTTTTAAACGAATTTGAAAAAGAGGGAATGAAGGTAAATGTAAGAAAACCGGATGTTCTCTTAAAGGTTGAGATAAGAAATCATATAAATATATATTCACTTGAAGTTCCGGGACCGGGGGGTATGCCTGTCGGAACAAACGGAAAGGCTATGCTTTTGCTTTCGGGCGGAATAGACAGTCCGGTAGCCGCTTATATGGTGGCCAAAAGAGGAGTACGTATAGAAGCTACATATTTCCATGCCCCTCCTTACACATCTGAAAGAGCCAAACAAAAGGTTATAGACCTTGCTTCCATAGTGGCGAAGTATGCGGGGCCTGTAAACTTAAACATTATCAATTTTACGGATATTCAGTTGTACATATATGAAAATTGTCCTCATGACGAGCTTACGGTAATTATGAGAAGATATATGATGAAGATAGCCGAGAAAATTGCAAGAAGCAACGGAGATTTGGCCCTTATTACGGGGGAAAGTATAGGGCAGGTTGCAAGTCAGACCATACAATCTCTGTATTGTACAAATGAGGTATGTACTATGCCGGTATTCAGACCTTTGATAGGCTTTGACAAGCAGGATATAGTTTCAATCTCCGAAAAAATAGGAACCTATGAAACATCCATACAACCTTATGAGGACTGTTGTACAATATTTGTGGCAAAGCATCCGGTTACTAAGCCTGAAATAGAGAAAATCAAAGAATCGGAAAAGAAGCTTGAAGAAAAGATTGACGAGCTGATGGAAAAAGCCATAGAGAGCAAGGAAAGAATTTTAGTGAAATAAAGAGCAAACAAAAAGGAGTTAAGTATGCAAAAAGCTTATTTAACTCCTAATGTTCTTATTCTACGATATACGGTGACAAAGCGGAAATAATCTTATCGGCATCGTTCTCCGCATGGATGTTGAGGTCTATAGGTTTTGATAAATCAAGACTGAATATACCCATGATGGATTTTGCGTCGATAACATATCTGCCTGAAACAAGATCAAAGTCAACATCGTACTTTGCCAATTCGTTAACAAACGCCTTTACCTTATCAATTGAATTAAGGGAAATTTTTACGGTTTTCATTGTAACGTCCTCCTTGAAAAATGTATATATACACGTATATCCTACATATAAAATCATATAAAGTCAATAAAAATAAGAAGAAAATTATTAGAAAAGGAAAACAAAGATGAGAAGTGCAGCTTTTCACACTCTGGGCTGTAAGGTCAATATATATGAAACCGAAGCCATGCAGGAATTGATGAGAAAAGCGGGTTATGAGATACTTGATTTTTCTCAAAAATCCGATATTTATATAATAAATACCTGTTCCGTTACCAATGTGGCGGACAAGAAATCGAGACAGCTTTTGCATAAAGCAAAGGCGGAAAATCCGGATGCTATAATAGTTGCGGTCGGATGTTATGTGCAGTCGGCGGCTGACAAGCTTAAAGAAGACAATAAAATAGATATTATAGTCGGAAACAATATGAAGAAGGACATAGTATCCATTATAGATAAATATTATGAAGAAAATGCCGTAGAGGAAAAAGACAGATACATTATAGATATAAATAAAACCAATGAATATGAGGAGCTGTCCGTAAGTGAAATTGCAAAGCATACAAGAGCCTTTATAAAGGTTCAGGACGGCTGCAATCAATTTTGTTCCTACTGCATAATTCCCTACACAAGGGGCAGGGTAAGAAGCAGGAAAGCGGATGACATTTTAAATGAAGTTTCCGAACTGGCAAAAAACGGTTTCAGGGAAATTGTACTTACGGGTATTCACTTATCGTCTTACGGAACGGATTTAAAAGAAGAAACGGATTCTTTACTGAAGCTTATAAAGCTCTTGGCAGGGGTCGAAGGAATAGACAGAATAAGGATAGGTTCCTTGGAGCCGAGAATCATTACGGAGGAGTTTTTAGGCGGAATAAAGGAAGTAAAGCAGTTTTGCCCTCATTTTCACTTGTCCTTACAAAGCGGTTGTGATAAAACTTTAAAGAATATGAACAGACAGTATACGAGTGCCGAATTCAAACAGGGCGTGGATCTGATAAGACGCTATTATGAAAGTCCGGCGATTACAACCGACGTCATAGTGGGCTTTCCGGGTGAAAGCGAGTCAGACTTTGAAGAAAGCAAAAATTTTGTGAAAAATATAGGGTTTTATGAAATGCATATCTTCCCGTATTCCGTAAGAGAGGGTACAAAGGCGGCAAAAATGCCGGACAAGCTGACACAAAAAGAGAAGGCAAAGCGGGCAAAGGATTTGGCAAATGTGAACAAACTTATGTCCGATGAGTTCAGAAAACTTCGAATAGGTAAAGAAGAGGAAATTCTCATAGAAGAGGAACTTACTTTTGAAGGAAAAAGCTTTGCCGTAGGACATACAAAGGAATACGTGAGGATTGCCGTTCCTATAGAGGGTGATATAAGTATTTACAATAACAGACTTGCAAGAGGTGAGGTTGAAAGGCTGCTCACCGAGGATATATTGTTAATGCCTATATTTGAACTTGACCGATAATCGGATAGGTTCGGGAAAGGAGAAAAATGGAATTTAAGCTACACAGTGAGTTTGCGCCTACGGGTGATCAACCGCAGGCAATAGAAAAGCTTGTAAAGGGTTTTAGAGAGGGAAATCAGTTTCAAACTCTTCTCGGTGCGACCGGTTCGGGAAAAACCTTTACTATGGCGAATATAATAAAGGAGCTTGGCAAACCGACTCTTATAATTGCCCATAACAAGACCTTGGCGGCTCAGCTTTACGGAGAATTCAAGGAGTTTTTTCCTGAAAATGCGGTCGAATACTTTGTATCCTATTACGATTACTACCAGCCCGAGGCATACGTCCCGAGTACGGATACCTATATAGAAAAGGACAGCTCCATAAATGATGAGATAGATAAGCTGAGACACAGTGCCACGGCGGCTTTGGCGGAAAGAAGCGATGTTATTATTGTCGCCTCGGTTTCGTGTATTTACGGTCTTGGAAGCCCTATAGATTATCAAAAAATGGTTGTTTCCTTAAGACCCGGAATGGAAAAAGACAGAGATGAGGTGATTCATAAGCTTATAGATATGCAATATGCAAGAAATGACCTTGACTTTAAGCGAGGTGCGTTCAGAGTAAGAGGAGATATTCTTGAGATTTTTCCGGTATATTCATCAAAGGAAGCCTACAGAGTGGAATTTTTCGGGGACGAGGTGGAAAAAATAAGTCAAATAGACACCTTGACAGGTGAGGCTGTGGCGGAGCTTGCCCATATGGTGGTCTTTCCGGCATCTCACTATGTTGTTCCGCCCGAGAAACTTATGATTGCGGCGGAAAATATACTTAAGGAATGTGATGAAAGAGTTGCCTACTTTAAATCCGAAGAAAAACTTATCGAAGCACAAAGAATAGACGAAAGAAGCCATTTTGATGTCGAAATGATGAAAGAAACCGGATTTTGCTCGGGTATAGAAAACTATTCAAGACATCTTACGGGTTCGGCGCCGGGAGAACCTCCCTGCACTCTGATAGATTATTTTAAAGATGAGTTTTTGATCATTGTGGATGAATCCCATATAACCATACCGCAGATAAGGGGAATGTATGCAGGAGACCGTTCGAGAAAGACAACTCTAGTAGAATACGGCTTCAGATTGCCCTCTGCCCTTGATAATCGTCCTCTTAATTTTGAAGAATTCGAAAGCAAGATAGACCAAATGCTTTTTGTTTCGGCTACCCCTAACGTGTACGAACAGGAACATGAGCTTTTCAGAGCTGAGCAGATTATAAGACCTACGGGACTTTTGGATCCTACAGTTGAAGTCAGAAAAATAGAGGGGCAGATAGATGATCTTATTTCGGAAGTAAATAAGGAAGTTGATAAGAAAAATAAAGTGCTTATCACCACTTTAACCAAGAAAATGGCTGAAGATTTGACGGATTACATGAAAGAAATAGGAATAAGAGTAAAATACCTTCATTCCGATATAGATACTCTTGAAAGAGCAAAGATAATAAGAGATATGCGCCTTGATGTGTTTGATGTTCTTATAGGAATAAATCTCCTCAGGGAAGGACTTGATATACCGGAAATAGGACTTGTCGCAATATTGGATGCCGATAAAGAGGGCTTTTTGAGAAGCGAAACCTCTCTTATACAGACCATAGGAAGAGCGGCGAGAAACAGTGAAGGAAGGGTAATAATGTATGCCGACAGGATTACCGACTCCATGAAAAGGGCTATGGATGAGACCTACAGACGTAGAGCCGTGCAGGAAGCCTATAACGAGGAACACGGAATAACTCCTACAACAATCAAGAAGGCGGTAAGAGACCTTATTGCCATTTCAAGGGTTGCCATAGAGGATGAGAAAACATGGAGAAAAGACCCTGAATCTATGGATCTTGCAGAGCTTAAAAAACTGGCAAGAGAGCTTGAAAAGCAGATGCAAAAAGCCGCGGCAGAGCTTAATTTTGAGGAAGCGGCGATCTTAAGAGACCGAATGACGGAAGTCAAAAAGATGATTTACGAAGCGGAGTAGGCGAGAACGTATTGTAAAACGGACTGACAGCAGAAAATTTTCTGTCTTCAGTCCTTTTTTGATGTGAATATCTTGTTAAAGCGTATTGAGAATAGTATTTCTCTATGTTATGATGAGTTTATAAAAATTATATTTTCTATAGTAATTAAAATCTGAATTACATGACACTATCCTATGGTATCGGAGGGGTAAAAAATGAGAAGAATACTTATACTTGCAGCCTTTACAATATGTGCAGGCGCCCTGCTTTCCTGCAGTTTGATAAATGGACAAAAAGTCGAGGAAACAAAAGATATATTTGTAAAAAACAGGTATACGGAGTATGAAAGCAAGGAAAATGAGCTGTCGGAATCGGATATTGAAGAACTTAAATGGCTTATTCAGACTCTTCATGCATCTCACGGCTCCGCATCCAATAGGGTAGGAAAAGGAGGGGTGCTGGATACCGTAGAAAAACAGGCATGGTTTCTTGAAGCTTTAAATGAAGAAGAGTATGAGAAAATTATTAAAGACAGACTTGGAGAGTATGTTACTTTTGAAAACGATAAAAAACTTATAAATCGTGAAAATGCCAAGCTTGTGCTTGAAATGGCGGGAGCCTCTGAAATTGAAATGACCGATGTATGGAGCTATTTTTTAGAAAACAAAAGATATTATGTCGAATCTGAAGAGATATTTGAGCTTCCGAGATATTCAAGAACAGGAAGTGAATACTTTAGCGAGTTTACCGACTGGATTTTTATAGCGGGGGAAGACGGGAAGCTCACAGTAAGATACAAAACGTATATTCCCGCTCTTCGTGGGTATATAGAAAAGGTGGAACTGAAACTTCACAAGAATGATAAAAGTATATTCGGTGGATACAGTACAGATTGTATGCTTGTTGTTCCCGTAGAGCCTGAAGGAATGACTTTTGCTCAGGGGGAGTTTTGTCATGAAGATAATTGGGGTGAGTACAGCAGACCGCTTATGATGGGAGATTCTATAGACGACTATATTTTTAAGCTGGACGGTTCTTTATATCAAATGCCTTTTCCTCTCGATGAACTTATGTCAAACGGTTGGGAACATGCGGAAAATCTTAAAAAAGATGAAAAAAGAGCGGAGATTACACTGACAAAGGAAGGTAAGAAAATATCCTGTATTCTTTGGAATTATCAAGGGAAATCCGCTCCTAAATGGTATGTTGTAAATTTGAAGACGGAATCCGGAAAAGGGATTTTAGATGTTGATTTTGAGCTTTTTGCGAATCGTAAAAGGGGAGATTACGCTTACGGCTATGGAGTTCACGGAATGTACGGTTTTTGGGATCCTTTGTGCGGTTTCGGATTTGGAGTGAAAGTCTATGCTGACAGTGATAAAACCATACAAAACTTTGAGATGACGTATGCTCCGAAATATACGGACAGAATTAAACGATTAAAGGAAATTTCAACGGATGTGAAGGATGAGCTGAGTGTTACAGAAACGGGGAGAACCGAACTTGAGCGGGATGTTTCCTACAAACTGACTATGTATGACGAGCCTATATATGTGCAGGTCAAAAGTCCCGGTAAGGTAGGCTGGGGTGAGGAAATGGATATAATATGGGTAAAGAAGGGCAGTCGGGAAGAGATTATAGGGTACATAGAATACGGCATGAGCTTTACTTTGTCTATAGCTCAGAATAAGGAAGCAAAAATTGAGGTGCTTAGAATGGAAGACGGACCGGATGATGAACCGGAGGTGTTGATTGTGCAGGAAGCTGAGAAATAAAAGTTACACATAATAGGTGTTATCGACAAAAAGAAATTGAGAGTTCCTGTTTTGATTCCGTTTTATGCCATATCCTGTATCCCAAAGGAACAGCAAGGTAAGAGATTTTATCATGCTTCCGGACTTGGATACAGAGCATCAGGTCTACAAAGCAGTACCCGTTGAGATAGTTGGAACCGTTGTGGACAGCATGGTCAAATATAGTGGAGACATTTTCAAATTTCCTGTCAAACTTTGTAACCATAGTGTAATCAATACAGATAAATACCTGCTGTAATTTTAGGAAATCAGGAATCAGATGAAGGGCGCTCGAGCAGTTACATTCATAAATCCGGAGTAATCAATTTTTGCATAGGTAAGTATGCCGCCCTGTCGCCCTTAGACATTGCCCTAATTATGGAAGGCTTTGATTCTGTAAAATGGCCGGTGGGAAAAGATGTAAATCTGAATGTAAAAGGTAATTCGGCATTTCTGCTTGCTGTAAGGTATTGTGACGAAGCTGTTATCAGGTATTTTGCAGAACATGGTACAAAGGTGAACTGTGTAAATGAGGTAAAGACAGAGGCATTTGAACAGGCTTTATATGGAAAAAAATATAAGAATCGTATATCTAAGCAGACGGGAGATTATGACGATATCTACATAGTATGGAATCCTAAAACGAAAAAGGTGGTTTTCTATGATATAGAGCATGAAGAAATGAATGACATTGGCGGTTTTGAGGAATTTGTAAATGATATGTCGGCATATATGCAAAAAATAATTGAAGGCGAATATGAATAAATAGAGTAATGGGGGAAGTTATGCAGATAAGTAATGAGATAAAAAAGATAGAAGATTACATTTGCGAAAATTATGAGCAATGGGATTTGGACGATCCCGTGGAAGAAGAATACATTGACGATTACCGGGAAATATCCGGGGCATCCGAAGAAGAGATATCCACTTTTGAGGAGAAATTCGGTATAACTTTGACTGAAGATGTAAAAGAGCTGTACAGGTATAAAAACGGAAGTAAATATTTAAGCATATTACCTTGCGTTATAGATGAAAGGGAGATGGCATTCAATCTTATGAGCCTTGATGCAATAGAAAAGTTAAAAAAATATTTTCAAAACAGGGATGCTTTCTTAAGTGAATTTCCGAATCATTTTACAAGTGAAGATATTGAAAAGATGAAAGACAGCAGGATAAAACCTTATCTATTTAATACAAAATGGATTCCTTTTGCCGAGTACTGTGACAGTTGTTTTCTGATGCTTGATTTTGATCCGAATACAGAGGGAAAAGAAGGACAGATTATTTGCTTTATCCATGATCCTGATAAAGTAATTTATGCGGCGGAAAGCCTTACGGAGCTGATTGAAGGGGTAATTGAGGAGAATCCTGAAGTTAAAATATGTACCTGATAAAGACAGGAAAGCATTTGCGACAGATTTGAAGACCATTTACCGGGCGATAACCGGGATATTATTCACCATATTTTAACTGTTATATATAACAAGGGTGAAAATCCTATTTAAAAGATTTCCGCCCTTTATCATCATAGAAGATTTTTATTTATAGCCTTTTTCATAGTCTCAAAGATGATATGTTTATACCGCAAAACACCATAAAATTCGGTTCCTGCCTATTCTATATTTATTCAAAAAATTGGTGTTTATATCAAATATGAATCGGTATTTTTTATTTCCCCCATCTACGGTATCATTAACCTGCACGAATTCTTTTCCAGCTCGTTTCTCAGCTTTAAAGACAGCTCATCATTGCTTATCAGCACGTCAATATCCGAATATGAGCATAATTTGAAGTAGGCAAGGGCGAATTCTTTTGTATTATCACACAGGAGTATGGTTTTGTTTGAATTCGCTATCATACGCCTTTTGCAAAGAGCCTGAGAATCATCCCCTTCAAAGGGACCGTCGGGCAGAATGGCTTTTGTCGAAATGAAAGCCAGATCCGCTCTGAAATCATTTAGAAATTCGGAGGCGTACTCCCCCACAATGGACATGGACTTGTTTTTAAGTATGCCCGGACATATATAACACTTGATATTTCCCGAATTTACAAGCTGAGTGGCTATATTAAGCCCGTTTGTTATAACTGTCAGGTCTTTAAACTGAAGCAGTATGGGAACAAGATTGCTTACCGTGGAAGAGGAGTCGAGAAAAATAACCATATTATCTTTAATAAACTCTCTTGCAAGCTTGGCTATAATGATTTTTTTATCCCTGTTGACCATTGTTCTCACAGTTGCGGAGGTTTCGGATGCGGATTCAAGTATAAGCTTAATGCTGCCGTGTTGCCTTTGTATTATCCCTTCTTCTTCAAGGGCGAGCAAATCCCTTCGTATTGTTGAGCGTGAAGAAAACAGTTTTTTGGACATATAGTTGGTATTACAGGTTCCGCCTGTATTCTTGAGCAATTCAATAATCTTGTCCTTTCGTTCAAAATAATTCATATTTCCTCCTGTTTTATAGAATTTCATTCCATAAAAAATAATTAAAATAGATATTGATGAACAATCATGAACATCTGTGGTTGATTTTAGCATACTTTAAGAAAAAATGCCAACTTAAATGGACTGTATAGAAAAAAAGTTAAAATTATGGTAGAATATTAGTAATTTAGATATAATTCACAAAAACAGATACCGATTTTTGTGAACATTTACTAAAGGAGGTTTTATGAAGAAAGTATTGGCGATAGATATGGGAGCCACCTCTATCAGGGGAATCATTTCTTATGTTGAAAACGGTTGCTTGATTACTAAAGAGGTTATGAGATTTGCTCATAAGCTTGAAAAGCAAAAAGGCAGACTCAGATGGCAGTGGGATAAGCTTATAAGTACCATAGCAGACACCGTAAAAGAGCATGCCGATGAGATCGAAAGTGTTGCTATAGATACTTGGGGCGTGGATTTCGGATGTTTGGATTTAGACGGAAAACTTATAGACACTCCCATAGCATACAGAGATCCAAAACACTCCGTAGGTTTCAAGAGTGCTTTGGAAAAGCTTAGCGAAGAAGAGATATTTACTGCAACGGGAACTCAAATAATGAGTATTAATACTCTTTTCCAACTTTTAGCACTCAGAAAAGAAAGTAAGGAAGACTACGACAAAATTGATAAAGTTTTAATGTTACCGGATCTTGTTGCTTATCTTTTGTGCGGTAAAGCGGTCGGAGAGGAAACAATCTGGTCTACATCTCAGATTATGGACTTATCAAGCAGACAGTACAGTGAAAAAATACTTAAAACTTACGGTATAGAAGAAAAAATATTGCCGGATATAATAAAGGCGGGCAGCGTAATCGGAACCACGAAAAACTCAAAAATAGAAGAACTCAGAAAGTATGATATCAAAGTTGTTTCGGTTTGCGGTCATGATACGGCAAGTGCGGTGTTGCTCACTAAAGCTTTTACAAATAATGATTATATGTTTTTAAGCTGCGGTACATGGTCTTTGATGGGAGCGAGGGCACAGGAGGCGGATTTAAGCAAAGAAGCTTACAAACGTACGCTTACAAATGAACTCGGTTATGATTCCGCAACCCTGCTTTTTAAAAATATTACAGGTTTGTATTTGCTTGAAAAGTATAAAGAACAGCTTGAAAAAAATATAGGACATAAAATAGATTTTTCCGATATCAATGAATACGTGCTGGAATCGTTTGAGCATAACAAGGACTTCGATTTGTTTATAGATATGGATGATCCGAGCTTTGCGGCTTCGGATGTTGAAGCGAAGATTGCTATAAACGAATACCTCACCAAAAACGGAAAGAACCTACCGAAAACCAATATGGATTATTTCAGAGTTATTTATGAAAGTCTTGTAGAGAAATATTTACAGACTAAAAAAGCGGTTGAGGTGAGAACAAATAAGAAGTACAAAAAACTGCACATTATAGGCGGAGGAGCAAAGAGCGAGCTGCTTTGCGAGCTTATAGCAAATAAACTCGAAGTTTCGGTAACGGCGGGACCTTTTGAGGCATCCGCACTCGGAAATATTTTATTGCAACTTAAGGCGCTCGGAGAAATTGAAAGCATAGAAGAGGGTCTTGGTTTAGTAGAAAAATCACAGGAAATTAAGCACTACAGTGCAGATATATAGGGAGGTAATAATTAATGATGTATCCAAGAATAGGTATCAGACCTACAATAGACGGACGCTGGGGCGGTGTAAGAGAATCTCTTGAAGCTCAAACAATGGGAATGGCAAAGAAAGCTAAGGAGCTTATAGAAAGCAATTTAAGATATTTGGACGGAACTCCCGTTCAGTGTGTTATTTCTCCGACTACAATAGGCGGAGGCGCTGAGGCAAGCATTTGCGAAGAGTATTTTGCGAATGAGAACGTTATAGGTACTCTTACGGTTACACCTTGCTGGTGCTACGGAACGGAAACCATGGATCTTAATCCTAACACAATAAAGGCTGTATGGGGATTTAACGGAACGGAGAGACCGGGAGCCGTTTATCTTGCGGCTGTTATGGCGGCATACGCACAAAGAGGACTTCCTGCATTCTCCATCTACGGACATGAGGTTCAGGATAAGGATGATGAAAGCATACCTGAAGATGTTGCAAAGAAGATTCTCGATTTCGCAAGAGGTGCCGTAGCCGTTGGAACCATGAGAAACAAATCTTATGTAAACTTGGGTTCGGTTTCTATGGGAATCGCAGGCTCTTATGTAAATGTGGACTTCCTTCAGAAGTACCTCGGAATGAGAACCGAATGGGTTGATATGACGGAGATACTCAGAAGAATCAATTTGGGTATATATGACCACGAAGAATATGAGAAAGCTCTTGCATGGGTTAAGAAATACTGCAAAGAAGGCGAAGATATAAATCTCGGTAAGAACTTCCCTGATGTTATAACAAAATCAAGATTTATTAAGGATGATGAGCAGTGGGAGTTCTGCGTTAAGCATGCCTTGGTAGTTAAAGATATTTTAAACGGAAATCCTAAGCTCGGGGAGATGGGCTGGCACGAAGAAGCGCTCGGTCGTTGCGGTCTTAGCGGCGGCTTCCAGGGACAGAGAATGTGGACGGACTGGCTCCCTAACGCGGACTTTACAGAGGCAATTTTAGCTTCAAGCTTTGACTGGAACGGAAAGAGAGCACCTATTCCTTTCGCTACGGAAAATGATACCTTAAACGGAGTATCTATGTTGCTCGGTCTGCTTATAAGCAATACGGCACCTATTTTCTCGGATGTTCGTACATACTGGTCACCTGAGGCTGTTGAAAGAGTTACGGGTAAGAAGCTTACAGGACATGCGGCAAACGGAATAATTCACCTTATAAACTCCGGAGCTTCCTGTCTTGACGGAACGGCAGCGGCAAAGAATGAAAAAGGCGAAGGCTGCATGAAGGAATGGTGGAACTTAAGCGATGCGGATGTTGAGGCTTGTCTTGCGGCAACAGACTGGTGCAGAGCGGATTATGAGTATTTCAGAGGCGGCGGTTTCTCATCACACTTTAAAACGGAGGCTGAAATGCCTATAACAATGATAAGAACAAATATCGTTGAAGGAGTAGGCCCTACGCTTCAGATAATTGAAGGCTATACCTGTGTTCTTGACCCTGAGGTTCATAAAGTTTTAGATGAGAGAACATCAAAGACATGGCCTACAACATGGTTTGCACCTAAGCTTAATGCCGATTCTGCAGATAGTGTATACAATGTAATGGCAAAATGGGGGGCAAATCACGGCGCTTCCGTATACGGACATTGCGGAGACAAGCTTATAACCTTGGCTTCTATGCTTCGTATCCCTGTTGCTTTACACAATGTTGAAAGAGAAAGAATTTACAGACCTCATTCATTTAACGGTTTCGGAACATCGGATTTGGAAGGTCAGGACTTCAGAGCATGTGCTTACTACGGTCCGTTATATAAATAATCGGGGGATATTATACTATGTTAATGGAAAAAGAGAGGCTGGAACTCATTAAATATGGGAAAAAGCTTGTTGAAGCGGGACTTACAAAGGGTACCGGAGGAAATTTGAGCATATTTGACAGAAGTACGGGAAATGTTGCCATAACACCTTCAGGCATAGACTTTTTTGAAATCAGACCCGAGGACATCGTAATTATAGATTTAGAAGGTAAAACCGTAGAAGGCAACAGAACGCCTTCTTCGGAGTGGGAAATGCATCTTATGCCTTACAGAACAAGAACAGATATAGATGCGGTGATACATGCACATACCATGTATGCAACGGTTTTGGCTTGCCTTCGTGAAGACCTGCCGGCGACACACTATATGATAGCTGTGGCGGGACCTACGGTAAGATGTGCTGAGTATGCAACCTACGGATCGCATGAGCTTGCTGTCAATGCTTCAAAGGCTATGGAGGACAGAAAGGCTGTAATTTTGGCAAACCACGGAATATTAACGGGGGCTAATGATTTGTTAAATGCTTTTAATATAATAGAGGAAATTGAGTACTGTTCGGAAATCTACACGAAGGCAAGAAGCATAGGTAATCCTGTGATTTTACCTCCTGAGGAAATGACATTGATGGCGGAGAAGTTCAAAACCTACGGTCAGAAGAAAAGTATAAGAGAATCCTAAGAGGAGTTTATATATGGGTGATGTAATACTAAGTATGAAAGGTATTGAAAAGTCTTTCTCCGGTGTTGTTGCGCTTAAGAATGCGGAGCTTGAGTTGAAATCGGGTGAAGTTGTTGCTCTTATGGGCGAAAACGGAGCCGGAAAATCCACACTTATGAAGATATTAACCGGTATCTATACGAAAGATGCAGGAACTGTCACTTACTTCGGTAAGGAAGTGGAATACAAGGGAACATCCGAATCGGAAGCGGCAGGAATCGCGATAGTTCATCAGGAGCTTAACATGATGAATGATTTAACCGTCGCACAGAATCTCTTTATAGGAAAAGAATTCAGAAAAGGTTTGTTTATCGATGACAACAAGATGAACGAGGAAGCAAAAAAGCTTTTTAAACTTTTGAATATTACTATAGATCCGACAGAAAAGATAGGAAATCTTACTGTAGGAAAGCAGCAGATGGTGGAGATAGCCAAGGCTATTTCTACCGACTCAAAGGTTATAATATTCGACGAGCCTACGGCGGCGCTTACGGACTCGGAGATAGAGGAGCTTTTTAAGGTTATTAACGATTTGAGAGATAAGGGAACGGGCATAGTTTATATTTCACACAGAATGGATGAAATCAATGTTATTTCGGACAGAGTAACCGTAATGAGAGACGGTGAATATGTAGGAACTCTTATCACCAAGGAGTGTACAAAAGCCGATATAATTAAACTTATGGTAGGAAGAGCCATATTCAGCGACCCTAAAACTCATTCAAATGTAGCGGCTGATGCGCCTGTTGTTCTTAAGTGTGAAAACTTGAACAGAGGTAAGCATGTAAGGGATGTAAGCTTTGAACTTAAAAAGGGAGAAATTCTCGGTTTTTCCGGACTTATGGGAGCGGGAAGAACGGAGGTTGCCAGACTTATATTCGGAGCCGATAAGCTTGATTCGGGAAAGATATATGTAAACGGCAAGGAAGTGAATATTAAAACTCCTAAGGATGCGGTTAAGGCAGGCATAGGTTACCTGTCGGAGGACAGAAAAAGGTTCGGACTTATCGTTGATAAGTCGGTTGACGAAAATACTGTAATATCAAGCCTTGAAAAGTTTATGAGCGGTATTTTCATAGATAAGAAAAAATCGGAGCAGATATCCGATAAGTATGTAAAGGAGCTCAAAACAAAAACACCTAACACGAGACAGCTTGTTAAAAAGCTTTCGGGCGGAAATCAGCAAAAGGTGGTTATAGCCAAGTGGCTTGTAAGAGACAGTGACATTCTTATATTTGACGAACCTACAAGGGGTATAGATATAGGTGCAAAGAGTGAAATTTATGCACTTATGGAAGAGCTTGTAAAGCAGGGGAAATCTATAATAATGATTTCTTCGGAGCTTCCGGAAGTGCTTCGTATGTCCGACAGAGTAATCGTAATGTGTGAAGGAAGAGTTACGGGAGTACTCGACATATCGGAAGCCAATCAGGAAGCGATTATGCAATCTGCAACAAATCGTTAGGAGACATATAAACATGGATAATTTAAAAAAGATATTTTCAAAACAACAAACAGTTGTGTTTTGCGCTTTGCTGCTTATATGTATTGTATTTGCGGCAATAACACCTGCATCATTTTTGCAAGCCACAACATTTACAAATATAGCAAAGTCCGCATATTATATAGCTTTTATGGCTATAGGAATAACCTTTGTTATAGCTACGGGCGGAATTGACCTTTCCATAGGTACGGTTGCGGTTTGCTCCGCTTTGGTAGGAGGTACCCTTATGGAAAAGGGATTGCCTATGATACTTGTTATTTTGGTTACTTTGGCGGTAGGAACAATATTCGGACTTTTAAACGGACTTATGGTTTCAAAGCTCGGTTTGCCGGCGTTTATCGCAACCCTCGGTACCATGATGATGAGCAGAGGTTTGGGATCTATAGTATCGAATACAAAAACAATCTCTTTCCCTCAGGGAGATCAGGCAGGTGCGTGGTTCAGAGAGTTTTTTATGATTACAAAGGACGGTTCCGGTTTACCGAAAAACTTCCCTTCGGGATTTGTACTTTTGGCAATTACGGTTGTTATAATGGCTGTAGTTCTCAATAAAACAAGAGTGGGAAGATATATACTGTCTATAGGTTCAAATAAAGAAGCTACCAGACTTTCAGGTATAAATGTAGCTAAGTACGAGACTCTTGCCTATGTATTTTCAGGATTTTTTGCAGCACTTGCGGGTATTGCATATGTAGCCGTGTTTACTACGGCTCAGCCTAATACGGGAGGCGGTTTCGAGCTTGATGCGATAGCCGGAGTTGTTATAGGAGGTACATCACTTTCGGGAGGCGTAGGCTCCATAGTGGGAACCATAATAGGTGTGTTTATCATGACAGTGCTTAAAATAGGCTTCCCGTACATAGGAGTACAATCACATTATCAGTTGTTCATTACAGGTATCATCTTGGTATTTGCGGTGTACATGGATATTCTTAACAGAAAGAGAAACAACTAAGAATCTAGCGCCCTTAGAGGTGTAAAAATAAGGAGGATATTATTATATGAAAAAGAGAGTTTTAAGTGTGGTTTTGGCAAGTGCACTCGCACTTACAGCACTGGTTGGATGTTCATCATCTACAAGTGAGACTACCAAAGCGGCAGATGCAGGTGCAGCAGCTGAAACGAGCGCTGCAGAAGGTGGAGAGACAAGTAAAGAAGCGGCATCGGGCGAGAAGCTCCACATTGACGTTATTGCTAAGGGCTTCCAGCATCAGTTCTGGAAAGCTGTTGAGCAAGGTTCAAAGAAGGCTGCTGATGAGTTCGGAGTAGAGATTTCTTTCCAGGGACCTGACAACGAAAGTGCTATAGCACAGCAGGTTGAGTATCTCAATGCGGCAATAGCTAAAAAGCCGGCAGCGATTGCATTGGCAGCTCTTGACACAAAGGCTTCATTATCGGCTATCCAGACAGCTCAGGATGCAGGTATACCTATAATAGGTTTTGACTCGGGAGTTCCTGACGCACCTGAAGGAGCGGTTAAGGCAAATGCGGCTACAAACAACAGCGAAGCGGGAAAACTTGCCGCAGATAAGACCTATGAGCTTATAAAGGACAAGATTTCGGGAGCAAGCTCAACAGTTCGTATCGGTGTTGTTGCACAGGAGTCAAACTCACAGTCTATAGTTGAGAGAACAAAAGGCTTTGTTGACGAAATGGTAAAATTGGTAGGCGAAGATAAGGTAAGTGTTGAAGGTCATGACAGCTTGAAGAAGGAGAAGTCCGGAGCACCTGTTGTTATCGAAGTGGGAATCCCTGCTAACGTTCAGGATGCGGATGCGGCTGCTGTTGCTTCAGCAATCTTAAATAAGAGCGATTTGATTGCTATTTACGGTTCAAACGAGTTTGCGGCAAATGCAATCATTACAGCAAATGAAGGACTTGATGTTATAGGTGAAGGAAAAGTAGTGGCAGTAGGCTTTGACGCAGGTAAGAAATTGCTTGATGCTATCAAGGATAAGAGATTTGCGGGCGCTGTTACACAGGATCCTGTTTCTATAGGTTACAATGCGGTTAAGCTTGCTTATGAGGCAGCTAACGGTAAGGAAGTTAAAGACGTTGATACAGGTGCAAAATGGTACAATGCCGATAACATGGAAGACCCTGAAATTAAGCCTTGCTTATACGAATAAAAAAATTACGCTTTCCGTCTTTTGGCGGAAAGCATATTTAAAAACTATATAGTTAAAAAAATAACATTTAAAAGGAGTATTTATGTTAAAAGGTATACCCCCGATATTGTCCCCCGATTTACTTAAAGCACTTTGTGAGATGGGACATTCGGACAGATTGGTTATTTCAGACGGAAATTTCCCGGCGGAGTCTATGGGAAAAAACTGTAAGGTTATACGTATGGACGGACACGGAGTTCCTGAGATACTTGAAGCGGTTTTGCAAGTATTCCCTTTGGATACTTATGTAGAAAAGCCGGTTTCTTTAATGGAAAAGGTTCCGGGAGATACGGTGGAAACACCTATATGGGAAGAATTTGCCGAAATATTGGAAAAGAATGACAGCAGAGGTAAAAATGCAATAGGCAATATAGAAAGATTTGCTTTCTATGAGGAAGCGAAGAAATCTTATTTAATAATAGCAAGTTCGGAAAAAGCTTTGTACGCAAATATAATGCTTCAAAAAGGCGTTATTTAACATTATATATACATCATAGTACCTAATAAAATTCAGGAAAAGAGGAAAAGTAAAATGGCAAGAATTATTTTAAATGAAACATCATATCACGGATATGGGGCTGTTAAAGAGATAGTTACGGAGGTTAAAGCCAGAGGATTAAAAAAGGCATTGCTTTGTTCAGATCCGGATCTTGTAAAGTTCAATGTTACAAAGAAAGTAACGGATATTTTGGATGAGGCGGGACTTCCTTATGTGCTTTATTCGGATATACAGTCAAACCCTACAATAGAAAATGTAAAGCGCGGTGTTGATGCTTTTAAGGAAGCGGGAGCCGATTACATTATTGCTGTAGGCGGAGGTTCTTCTATGGACTGCTCAAAGGCGATAGGAATAATAATTACAAATCCGGAGTTTGAAGATGTAAGAAGTCTTGAAGGATTGTCGGCGACAAAAAATCCGTGTGTTCCTATTCTTGCCGTTGCAACTACCGCAGGTACGGCGGCGGAGGTAACTATAAACTATGTTATAACGGATACCGAAAAGAAGAGAAAATTCGTTTGTGTAGACCCGCATGATATTCCTGTAGTGGCTTATGTAGACCCTGAAATGATGTCAAGTATGCCTAAGGGACTTACGGCGGCAACAGGTATGGACGCTCTCACACATGCTATAGAGGGTTATACGACAAAGGCGGCATGGACTATGACCGATATGTTCAACTTAAAATCAATAGAGCTTATTGCAAAGCACTTAAGAGGAGCGGTTGAAAATACAAGAGAGGGAAGAGAAGGAATGGCTCTTGCTCAGTACCTCACAGGAATGGGCTTTTCAAACTGCGGACTCGGTATAGTTCACTCTATGGCACACGGACTCGGAGCTGTCTATAACACACCTCACGGAGTTGCAAATGCTATCATTTTACCTACAGTTATGGCATACAATGCGGAGTATACGGGTGAAAAGCTTAGAGACGTTGCTATAGCAATGGGTGTAAAAGGAGTTGAAAACATGAGTGTGGATGAATATAGAAAGGCGGCTATAGATGCTGTAAAGCAGTTGTCCGTTGATGTAGGAATCCCTGCAAACCTTAAAGAAATAGTTAAACTTGAAGATGTTGATTTCCTTACGGAATCGGCTATGGCAGATGCATGTACACCGGGAAATCCCAGAACACCGAGCTTTGAAGAGATAAAAGAGCTCTACCTTTTCTTACTGTAAAATGATATTTTTTACCGCCGAAGCTTAGGTTTTCGGCGGTACTTCTTTATGTAATTGTGTAATCTGACTTTAATATCCCCTATATGTAGTACAAAAATCGTCATTTTATTGTATTGCCTTTATTTTGTAAATATTATAAAATTAATTAGCAAATAAAGAGGACGTGATAATATGAGAAACAAGAACGATACACAATTTTTTAAAGTAGTTCCCGAATTCAGAAGAGAAGTGAGTGAGATTTTGGAGCTTGTATATGATGCTCTGAAACAAAAAGGATATGATCCCGTCAATCAGATAGTCGGCTATATTATGTCGGGGGATCCTACTTATATTACCAGCTTTAACAGTGCCAGAAGTCTTATCATGAAGGTGGAAAGAGACGAAATTTTAGAGGAACTTCTTAAAGTTTATATAGATACTAAACTTAGTTAATGAGCAAAAACCGCGTGAACCGACAGTTGTTTGGGTTTTCTGTCATATAATTAAATAGTTTTAATATTAAGTGCCATATATCATGTATGTATTATTTGATGGAGCGAATTTTTATCTTGCGTAAAATTTCCGTTTCATTGTGTTACGTGTATATATGGTATTGTTTTATTATCGGAAATCTTTGTTATAAATTAAAATTAAGGAAAATAAAATATGAGACTTATGGGTTTGGATTACGGATCCAAGACTGTGGGAGTTGCTCTAAGTGATGAACTCATGCTCACGGCACAGGGATTTGAAACCATTACCAGAAAAAGTGAGAACAAGTTAAGGAAAACCTTGGCACGGTTGGAAGAAATAATCACAGAGAAAAAGGTATCTAAGATTATACTGGGAAGACCTCTCAATATGGACGGAAGTACCGGCGAGAGGGTGCGTATGTGCGAAGAGTTTGCGAGCCTGCTTGAAAAAAGAACAGGTCTCGGGATAATATGGCAGGATGAAAGGCTTACTACAGTGGAAGCAAATGACATTCTGGCTGACAGCGGGGTTAAAAAAGAGGACAGGAAAAAGTATATAGATCAGGTTGCGGCTGCACTGATTTTAGAAGAGTATATGAAAAACAATGTGGAATAATGTAGGTGTAAAAGGTATTTGCTATATACCTTTGTAACTGTGTCATAAAATAAATGTTTTCGGAAAGGACGGAAATGGAAGAAAAAATAATTTTGGAAAATGATTTGGGAGAAGAAACTGAATTCTCCTTTGTTGAAGAGACTAAATTTCAAGGGAAAAAATACATTCTGGTAGAAAATGATAAGGAAGAATGTTTGATTTTACGTGACGATTCAAGTGAATTGGAAGAGTATGCTTCATACGAAATAGTTGATGATGAAGAAGAAGTAAACGCATTATTGGAAATTTTTCAGCACTTACTTGATGAGAACGAAGAATAGAAAGGAAAAAAATTGAATACGAAAAAAGAAAATCCATTGAATAACATAAGAAAATTGAGAAATAAATCTCAGGATTTGGGAGTGAAAAAGGAAGGTGAAGAAAAGGAAGTCCTTCAAAAGGAAGAAGTAAAGAGTACGAAGAAAAAGAGCGAGAAAACAAAAGCTTCCAAAGAAAACAAAGAAGAAAAAGATATTAAGTCGGCTGCAAAAAAGGCAAGCGAAAAGAAAACGGGCGAAAAGAAGAAAGAAGAGAAGAAAACAAATGAAAAGAAGCTGAGTGCAGGCACGAAGCAGGCGGATGTTCAGGTACAGAAAGCTAAAAAAAGCGTTAAAAAGAAAGAAAAAGAGACGGGTAACGGAAATGAGGTAAAAGAAGGTAACCTTATCGAGAGACTTGAAGCTCAGATTATGAATATAATCAAAGAAAAGGATTCCAAGCCTAAAAAATCGAGAGGAAAGGCAAAAAATAAGAAAAAGGTTAAGATTATACCTTTAGGCGGTTTGGAGCAGATAGGAATGAATATCACCGCGTTTGAATATGATGACAGTATAATTATCGTTGACTGCGGACTTGCTTTTCCAAGTGAAGATATGCTCGGAATAGACCTCGTAATTCCGGATGTAAGCTACCTCAGAGATAACTTTTCAAAGCTTAAAGGCTTTGTTATAACTCACGGACATGAGGACCATATAGGAGCCCTGCCGTATATTTTAAAGCAGATTAATATTCCGGTGTACGGAACAAAGCTTACACTTGCTCTTATCGACAAGAAGCTAAAGGAGCATAATATTGATAAAACGGCTAAGCTCAAAGAAGTAAAACACGGTGATACGGTAAGTCTCGGTGATTTTAAGGTTGAGTTTATCAGGACCAATCACTCCATTCAGGATGCTTCTTCATTAGCTATATTCTCTCCTGTAGGCATCATTTTCCACACGGGAGACTTTAAGATAGACTATACACCTATATACGGAGAACCGGCTGATTTGCAGCGTATGGCTGAGATAGGAAAGCAGGGCTGTCTTGCTCTTATTTGTGAGTCTACAAATGCGACAAAACCGGGTTTTACATCATCCGAAAGGTGTGTGGGAAGAACCTTTAATATGATTTTTTCCGAAAACAAGAATAACCGTATTATAGTTGCCACCTTCGCTTCAAATGTGGACAGGGTTCAGCAGATAATAGATACCGCTTACAGATATGACAGAAAGGTTGTCATAGAAGGAAGGAGCATGGTCAATGTTATCGGAGTTGCCAACGAGCTCGGGTATATAAAGGTTCCGGAGGGCACACTCATAGAGACGGACAGACTTAAGGATTATCCGCCTGAAAAAACCGTAATCATAACTACGGGAAGCCAAGGTGAGTCAATGGCGGCTTTATCCCGTATGGCAAACTCCACTCATAAAAAAGTCAGTATTTTACCGGGAGATACCGTAATTATGAGCTCCACTCCTATACCGGGAAATGAGAAAGCGGTTTATCGTGTAATAAATGAGTTGTCGATAAAAGGAGCAAAGGTTGTTTTTGAGGATACCCATGTTTCGGGACACGCCTGTCAGGAAGAAATAAAGCTTATGTATGCTTTGCTTCATCCTAAGTTTTCCCTGCCTATACACGGAGAGTTCAGGCACAGGATGGCACAGCATGACTTGGCTGTCGCTATGGGACTTCAAAAGGATAATATTATCATCATGCAATCGGGCGATGTGGTGGAATTATCTCAGGATGAATGTAAAATTAACGGACACGTAGAGGCGGGCGGTATCTTCGTTGACGGTCTCGGTGTCGGAGATGTCGGAAATATAGTCCTCAGAGATAGACAAAACCTTGCACAAAATGGTATTATAGTTATAGCTTTATCTTTGGAAAAAGGAAGTAATATGCTTTTGTCCGGACCCGACATAGTTTCAAGAGGTTTCGTATATGTGAGAGAGTCCGAGGATTTGATGGAAGAAGCTGTAGGAGTTGTGCGTGATGCCATGGATAATCTCCTTGATGCGAAGGTAACGGACTGGACAAAGATAAAGAATGAGCTCAGAGATACGCTCAGCAACTTCTTATGGAAGAGGATAAAGAGGAATCCGGTAATATTACCGATAATTATGGAAGTATAATATATGGGGAAATTTACAAGCACTGTAAGCAAGCTTATGAATACTGTTATATCCGTTTCGCTTAATTTGATTATCTATGCCTTGGTATTGTTGATTCTTGTAAGAGGCAGTTTCTTTGCCTATAAATTCGGATACGGAATTTTTAATGACAAGACGGGCGGAGGCAACGGAAAATTTGTAGAAGTTCATGTGGATGAAGGTATATCAAGCTATGATTTGGCGACCGTTCTGAAAGAAAAAGGCATCATTGATAATCAATTTGCTTTTTACGTACAGTCAAAGTTCTTTTCGTATGATATTAAGGCGGGAACTTATGAAATCGAGCAGGAGCAGTCGGCAAGAAAGGTACTTAATATACTTAATTCGGGACCCGATAAAACAAAGGAACAGTAATGATTGTAAATGACAGAATAAGTGAGTATATAGAGCTTTTGACAGATGAAAACTCGGAATATACAGAAAATATAAGAAAAAGAGCACTCGAAGACGGAGTACCGATAATCAGAAGAGCCGGAGAAAGCTTTATGAAAACGCTTCTCAGTATGAATAAAGTTAACGATATTTTGGAGCTGGGAACCGCGGTTGCGTACTCCGCCCTTGTTATGGCGGAAAGCTGTGATGCAAAGATTACGACCATAGAAAATTATCCAAAAAGGATAGAAAAGGCAAAATTCAATATAGCAAACAGCAACTACAGTAACAGAATTAATCTGATTGAAGGTGATGTGACTTCGGTTTTACAAGATTTGATCTCGGAAGGAAAAAAATATGATTTCATATTTGTGGATGCCGCAAAGGCGCAGTATGTAAACTGGCTTCCGAGTCTAAAATTGTTGCTGAGAGACCGAGCGGTATTGTTTTCGGACAATATATTACAGGATGGGAGTATTGTGGAAAGCCGATTTGCCATAGACAGGAGATATAGAACCATACATCAAAGATTGAGGCAGTATTTGCACATGTTGACTCATGACAGGGATTTTACGAGCAGCATCATACCTGTGGGAGACGGTGTGGCTTTGAGTGTTTTTAACGGGAGAATTAATGAATAGAAAAATAGAGTTACTTATACCTGCAGGAAGTCTTGAGGTATTAAAAACAGCAGTTGATTACGGTGCGGATGCCGTCTACATAGGAGGTGAAGCTTTCAGCCTTAGAGCAAAGGCAAAGAATTTTTCAAATGAGGACATGAGTCTCGGCATAGAGTATGCGAGAAAAAGGGGTAAAAAGGTTTATGTTACCGCCAATATTCTCGCTCATAACGAAGATCTTGATGAAGCAGGAAGATATTTTGAAGAGCTGAAAAAAATAAAGCCCGATGCCGTGATTATCTCGGATCCGGGGATTTTTGCAATAGCAAAAGAAGTTATGCCGGAGATGGAAATACATATTTCAACTCAGGCAAACAATACAAATTATGCCACCTATAAGTTTTGGTGGCAACTCGGAGCTACAAGAGTCGTTACCGCAAGAGAGCTGTCTTTGGAAGAAATAAGGAAAATAAGAGATAATATCCCTGAAGAAATGGAAATAGAAACCTTTGTTCACGGAGCCATGTGTATGGCATATTCGGGGCGTTGCCTTCTGAGCAATTATATGACCGGAAGAGATGCAAACCGAGGTGCCTGTACCCATCCTTGTCGTTGGAAGTACAACATAGTGGAGGAAAACAGACCGGGAGAGTATATGCCGGTTTATGAAAACGAGAGAGGTACCTATATCTTCAATTCAAGGGATTTATGTATGATAGAGCATATACCGGCTTTGATTGAAGCGGGTATAGACAGTTTTAAGATAGAGGGACGAATGAAAACGGCATTGTATGTCGCTACCGTAGCCAGAACATATAGAAAAGCAATAGACGATTATCTTGAAAGTCCCGAATTATACCGTAAAAATCTGGAATGGTATAAAGAAGAAATCGGAAAATGTACTTACAGAGAGTTTACCACCGGCTTTTTCTTCGGAAAGGCGGATGCCGATGCCCAAATATACGATAATAACACTTACATTAAAAACTATATATATTTGGGGACCGTAGAAAATGTTGATTCGGATAAGAGATTGTATTTTGAACAAAAAAACAGATTTTTCACAGGTGATACCATAGAGCTTATGAAGAAGAACGGAGATAATATTTTTGTCAAGGTACTCTCAATAAAAGATGAGGAAGGTAATGAACAGGAATCCGCTCCTCACCCTAAACAAAAATTAATTGTAGAAATAGATGGCGCAAGTGCGGATATCGGTGATATACTTAGAGTTGAAAGTAAAGAATAAATACTAAGGAGGCAGCCTATGTTGATTATCTTGATATTGGGTATAATATCATTTATATATTGGCTTACATTGTTTTTTGTAAGTTCGGCGGATATATTTAATCATATATGGCTGCTTATTTGTATACTGCTTTTACTTCTATACGGTCTGCTCAGACAATATTACAGATTTCCAAAAAGAATTCCCTTAAGCCTTGTAGTTTCATCTAATGTATGCTTTATCCTAGGAATTCTTGTTTTTATGATTGTAAGCATATTGATATTTACAGGAGTAAGTCATAATGAGGAGCCGGGACTGGACTATGTTATAGTTCTCGGATCAAGGCTTGACAAGGATTCCTTAGCAAGTCCTACACTTATTAAAAGGCTCGACAAGGCAAAGGAGTATCTTGACAATAATGAAAATGCCGTTCTGGTTTTGTCCGGAGGAGTTTTGAAAGGGCATGATATTTCGGAAGCACAGGTTATGGCAAATTACCTTACAAACAGAGGGGTTGCAAAAGACAGACTTTTGCTTGAAATACAATCCCGAAACACTTTGGAGAATATTATTTACTCCAAGGCTCTTATAGAAAGAGTAACGGATGAAGAAAGAAAAGAAGGAATTACGGCAAAAATCAAAGTACAAAAGCCGGTGGAAACAGTTGAAAACAGACCTCAAAGAATAGGAATATTAACCAGCAATTTTCACAGCTACAGGGCTATGAGATTGGCTGAGAAAATAATACCAAGCGAGCTATACTCTATAAGTGCGCCTTCAAGCACCGCAAACATGCTTAATATGTACTTAAGGGAGTGTCTTGCAATACTGAAAGAAAAATTTATGGGGGATATATGATGAATAAGTACGACAGAAATAAAGAATTGACTAAATTAAAAGAACTTAGCACCTATGAGTTTCTCGAAGAAAGCTATATAGAGGAGCTGGATATTGTTGCGGTCAGGATGGAGCATAAAAAGAATAAAGCAAAAATACTTTTAATGCTTACCGATGATAATAACAAGGTTTTCACAATAGGCTTCAGAACACCAAGCATAGATTCAACAGGTGTTGCACATATTATGGAGCATTCGGTTTTGTGCGGTTCAAGGAAGTTTCCTTTAAAGGATCCCTTTGTTGAGGTGGTGAAAGGCTCCTTGAATACCTTTTTGAATGCCATGACTTATCCGGATAAGACCTTGTATCCCGTAGCTTCGTGTAACGATAAGGATTTTCAGAATCTTATGGATGTGTATTTGGATGCCGTTCTTTATCCCAATATTTACAACGAAGAGAAGATTTTCATGCAGGAGGGCTGGCATTACGAACTTAAAGAGTCGGATGACGAACTGATAATTAACGGAGTTGTTTACAACGAAATGAAGGGAGCTTTTTCATCAGCCGATTCCGTATTGGAAAGAACCATCAGCAAGGGGCTTTTCCCTAAGCATTCATACGGAGAAGAATCGGGCGGAGATCCTGATTGTATACCGGAGCTAAGCTATGAGGCATTCCTTGATTTCCACAGAAGATACTACCATCCGTCAAATTCATATATATATTTGTACGGCGATATGGATATGGCGCAAAAGCTGGAGTTCATAGATAAGGAATACTTATCGGGCTTTGAGTATAAAGAATTGGATTCAAAAATTAAGGATGTAGAGCCTTTTACAGAAAAAAGAACTCTCATAGAGGAATACTCCGTTACAGAAGAAGAAAATGAGGAAAATGCATATTATCTTTCCTTACACTCTATGGTAGGCGGAGAGCTTGAGCCGGTGAAGGCGGCGGGACTTAAAATACTGGAATATATTTTGATAGACGCTCCGGGAGCTATACTGAGGGAGGCATTGCAATCCGCCGGAATAGGTGAGGACTGTTTGGGCGGTTATGCTCATGGAATAGCCTACCCTTATTTCTCGGTTATTGCAAAAAATGCTAAATTTTCTCAAAGAGAAGAGTTTAATGAAATTATAAAAGCAAGCCTTGAAAAACTTGCAAAAGAAGGAATGGACAGAGAAAGTCTTCTTGCCGCCATAAACATTGCAGAGTTCAAGGCAAGAGAAGCGGATTTCGGTCATTATCCGAAGGGTCTGATCTACGGACTGGAAACCTTCGATTCATGGCTTTATGATGCGGATCCTTGTATGCATCTTAGATATGACAATATTTTTAAAGAGCTTAGAAAAGAGCTTGATAGGGGCTTCTTTGAGAAGCTTATAAAGGAACTGTTCCTTGATAACGCTTACGAGCTGGAGCTTATTTTAAAGCCGGTTAAAAATCTTACAAGTAAAAGAGATGCCTTGCTCAAAGAAAAGCTTGCGGGCATAAAAGAAAAACTCGGAAAAGAAGAATTAAAGCTTATAAAAGACAAAGAAACAGCTTTGAAGGAATACCAAAAGGAAGAAAACAAAGCGGAAGACATTGCCAAGTTACCTGTACTTAAGAGAGAAGAAATAAGTGAGCAGGCACCGGAGGTCAGCTATGAAAAGTCGGTTTTAAAGCTTGACGGGCTTGAAATTCCGGTGATATATTCGGATATAAACACTGCGGGGATTTCTTATGTTAAATATATATTTAAGGTTGATTTTGCAAGCAGAGAGGAACTCAAGTATTTAAGTCTGTTAAGGGAAATATTCGGCTATATAGATACAGGTAAGTACAGCTATGCAAGACTTAATACCCTCATAAACCTGCATACGGGCGGTTTGGGCTTCGGCATTGACTGCTATGCGGATATAAACGACAGTGATAAGGCAAGCTTCGTATTTACGGCAAATTCAAAGCTTTTCGCTTCAGACATGGGCGAAACCGTAGATATGATAGGACATATTTTACTTGAGTCAAAGCTTGATGATGCGAAAAGAATAAAAGACATAATTTTGGAAATAAAAGCCGATGAAAAGTCGAAAATTTTGAATGCCGGACATATAAGCGCCTTGACTAAGGCGGGATCTTACGTGTCAAAGGATGCCTTATTCTCCGAGCTTACAAAGGGAATAGAGTTTTATCGCTTTATTGAAGACCTGAGCATGAATTTCGAGGCAAAAAAATCCGAGCTTATTGAAAAGCTTATCGAATTAAGTAAAAAGACCTTTACGGCGGATAATATGACTATAAACTTCGTAGGTGCAAGAGCCGATTTTGAGAGCTTTACGAAAAAGTCGGAGGACTTTATAAAGAAGCTTGAAAAAACGGCGGAAAGAGGAGAAGGCTTTACCTTTGAAAGAACGGTGGGCAGTGAGGCTTATACAAGCGCATCCAGAGTAAACTATGTAGCCGAATTCGGAAATTATAAAAATGAAGGCTATGAGTATACGGGAGTTTTACGTGTTCTCAAGGTTTTGCTCAGCTATGATTATTTATGGAATAATGTAAGAGTCATAGGAGGAGCATACGGTGCGATGTCAAGTTTTTCCCGCTCGGGTAATGTGGGGCTTACCTCATACAGGGACCCGAATGTAAAGGGAACTTACGAGATATACGATAAGGTTGCGGATTTCGTGAGAAACTTTGAAGCAGATGAATTGTCGATGAGAAAGCTTGTCATAGGGGCTATAAGTGAACTCGATACACCTATGACACCGCTTACCAAAGGTATGAAAGCATTGGCTGCTTATTTTTCAAATATAGATACGGAAGTGGTCAAGAAGGAAAGAAAAGAAATCCTTAGAGCTACGGCGGAGGATATCAGAAATTTAGCTCCTTTGCTGGATGCCGCTCTTAGGAAGCCTTCAAGGGTTTCGGTAGGAAACGAAGAAAAAATTAAACAGGATGCCGCCTGCTTTGACAAGGTGGAAGCTTTATATAAGGAGTAGTTTTACATGGGAGAATTAAAATCGGGTTTTGTCGCACTTATAGGCAGACCGAATGTGGGTAAGTCCACGCTTATGAATGAACTTGTGGGACAGAAAATAGCTATAACAAGTCATAAGCCTCAGACTACCAGAAACAGGATACAAACCGTGTATACGGACGAAAGAGGGCAGATAATTTTCCTTGATACGCCAGGTATACATAAGTCTAAAAATAAGCTTGGGGATTATATGCAAAGCGTAGTCAACAAGACCTTAAAGGATGTTGATATAATCCTTTGGCTTGTCGAGGCGGATGAATATATAGGTGCGGGGGAGCAGCATATACTTGAGCTTTTGAGCAGTGTGAAAAAGCCCGTAATTCTCGCCGTAAATAAAACGGACAGCTTGAAAAACAAAGACAATGTACTTTTAATCATAGATAAGTACAGTAAACTCATGGATTTTACCGAGATAGTGCCCGTATCGGCACTTAAAGGGAAAAATACGGATGAGCTTTTAAAGGTATTATTCAAGTATCTGCCTGAAGGGCCTTTGTATTATGATGAAGATACCGTTACGGATCAGCCGGTAAGACAGATAAGTTCGGAGCTGATAAGAGAAAAGCTTTTAAGAATTCTTGATGATGAGATACCTCACGGTATAGCCGTAGAGATAGACAAAATGGAGTATAAAAAAAGCGGAATCGTAAATGTTGAAGCCACTATCGTATGCGAGAGAGATTCTCATAAAGCGATAATCATAGGCAAGGGCGGCAGCATGCTTAAAAAAGTGGGCATAAGCGCCAGAAGAGATATAGAAGACCTTACATCCTCCAAGGTCAATTTAAAACTTTGGGTAAAGGTGAGAAAAGAGTGGAGAGATTCCGATATTCAAATGAAGAACTTCGGATATAACATTAAGGACTTGTAAAAATGTACGGTACTGTAGAAGTTTTGGGTATGGTCATAAAAACCATGAATATAGGCGAATATGACAGACGAATAACAATACTTACAAAAGACAAGGGTAAGCTTTCCGCCTTTGTGAGAGGAGCGAGAAGACCGAACAACCATTTTACGGGGACAACAAATCTTTTTTGCTTCGGTACTTTTGTCCTGTATGAAGGAAGAGATTCATATAATTTACAAAGTGCAAACATCAGCAAATATTTTTCTGAGATAAGCTCGGATATGGAAAATACCTGTTACGCAAGTTATTTTTTGGAGATAGCCGATTACTATTCTAAGGAGCATTTAAGGGAACCGGAACTTTTAAAGCTTGTTTATGCGGCACTTTTAGCTCTTAACAAAGACGGTATGGATAATAAGCTTGTCAGGAGAGTTTTTGAACTCAGGGCTATGGTTATAGGCGGAGAGTATGACAGTGTTTTATCCGAGGCTTCAGATGACTGCCTTTATACTTGGGATTTTATAGTGAAAACTCCTATTGAAAATCTTTTCAAGTTCAAGCTCAGCGAAGAGCTTATGAATGAGCTGGCTCTGAACGTTGATAAAAACATTGAAAAGTATATAGACAGAAAGATGAACTCACTGGAAATATTACAAGTTATTTGTGAATAGTTTGTTGATTTAATATTTGTTATTTGATAAAATAGACAGAATAAATTTTTAATTATATACATAGATAAAATTGATAAGGAAAATACTATGAAAAAAATTATGTTAAAGCTTGCACCGATTTTACTGACGGTACTTTGCCTTTGTGCCTGTACACAGAAATTGGGTAAAATCGAAGGAAATGAAAGTGCGATAATGCTGAAAAAAGACGGTAAATGGCAATCGCTTATGGTTAAAGAGCTTTCAAATGAAGCCGAATCCATAGATACGGAGGAGTTGAAAAGCTTCATAAATAAAGAGACGGAAGATTTTAATGCGGGCGGAAGCGACGTGTCTTTGGCGGAATTAAAATATGAGAGCCCCTACATAAAAATTTTATTTGAATATTCAAGCTTTGCGAAGCTTTCAGAATATGTAAAGTATTCAAATGACGGTACCGTACATTTTTCCAGTGCGGAGCTTTTTACCGTAGATGAATTTGAAAACAGTGAGTATGCAGGAAAGGTCGATTTGTCTTCCGTGAAGAAAAGTGCAAAAAAAGTACTTATACTAAGCGGAACAGGTGTGTTTTTTTCCGAAACTCCGATTTTAAGCGCGGCTTACATAGGGGAGGCGGACACGGCGGTAGAGGAACATAAGCTTACGGTTGTTGCTCATGAAGGACAAAACGGTGATGATGTAAAAACCATTATTGTGTTGAAATAATAAAATTGTAACTGAATTTGTATTTTACGTATTTGCTATCATTAAAAATTATTTAGGAGGACAAAAGAATGGAATACAGTATGGAAAAAATCATATCATTGGCAAAGTCAAGGGGGTTTGTATATCCCGGTTCTGAAATATACGGAGGTCTTGCCAATACATGGGACTACGGTAACCTTGGTGTAGAATTAAAGAACAATGTAAAAAAAGCATGGTGGCAGAAGTTTGTACAGGAATCTCCTTACAATGTCGGCGTTGATTGTGCTATTCTTATGAATCCTCAAACATGGGTCGCTTCGGGACATTTGGCAGGCTTTTCGGATCCTCTTATGGATTGTAAGGAGTGTAGAGAACGTTTCAGAGCGGATAAGCTTATCGAAGACTATATGGAAGAGCATAACGTAAAAGTTGAGGGCAGTGTGGATGCGTGGTCAAACGATGTTATGAAGGGTTACGTCGAAGAACACAAGATAGCCTGTCCGAGCTGCGGAAAGCACAACTGGACGGATATTCGTCAGTTCAATCTTATGTTTAAAACCTTTCAGGGTGTAACCGAGGATGCGAAAAATACCGTATACTTAAGACCGGAAACGGCACAGGGTATATTTGTAAACTTTAAAAATGTTCAGAGAACATCCAGAAAAAAGGTGCCTTTCGGAATAGCTCAGGTAGGAAAATCATTCAGAAATGAAATCACTCCGGGAAACTTCACTTTCAGAACAAGAGAATTTGAGCAAATGGAGCTTGAATTTTTCTGTAAGCCGGATACGGATCTTGAATGGTTTGATTATTGGAAGTCTTATTGCCTTAACTGGTTAAAGACTTTGGGTATTAAGGATGAGCAAATCAGAGTAAGAGATCATGAAAAAGAAGAATTAAGCTTTTATTCCAAAGCTACCTCCGATATAGAGTTTTTGTTCCCGTTCGGTTGGGGAGAGCTTTGGGGAGTTGCGGACAGAACGGATTATGACTTGGGAAGACATCAGGAGATTTCGGGTCAGGATTTAACATATTTCGATGATGAAACAAACGAGAGATATATTCCTTATGTTGTGGAACCTTCTCTCGGAGCGGACAGAGTTACTCTTGCCTTTCTTTGTGCCGCATACGACGAAGAAACTTTGGAGGGAGATGATACCAGAACGGTTCTTCGTTTCCATCCTGCCATTGCACCTGTTAAGATCGGAATTTTACCGCTTTCAAAGAAGTTAAGCGAGGGTGCAGCAAAAGTTTATGAATTATTGGCAAAGTATTATAACTGTGAGTTCGACGAAAGAGGAAACATAGGTAAGAGATACAGAAGACAGGATGAGATAGGTACTCCGTTCTGCATTACTTATGACTTTGATTCCGAGGAAGACAATGCGGTGACTGTAAGAGACAGAGACAGCATGGAGCAGGTAAGAGTGCCTATAAGCGAGCTTAAAGCCTATTTTGCGGACAAGTTTGACTTTTAATTTTCGGGAGTTTAATCTATGTGGGGAATGATTTTTAATTTGGAAAATCCGCTTATCGGAGCGGAAAATACATGGGCATTATGGACGGTGTGTGTGCTTGGCGCAGCTCTTGCCATATATCTTGAACAAACCTATAAATGGGCGGCAAAATTAAGCGGAGCCATACTTTGTCTTATTTTTGCCCTCACTCTCAGCAATGCCGGAATAATACCTATGGATGCACCCGTTTGGGATGCCGTATGGTCTTATGTTGTTCCGCTTGCCATACCTTTATTGCTTTTGCAGTGCGATATGAGAAAGATAGGAAAAGATACGGGACATATTGTTTTAATATTTCTCATAAGTTCGGTGGGAACAGTCTGCGGCGCCTTTCTCGGCTATGCCTTATTACACAAGCATATAGGGGAACTTGGCGGAGTTGCGGGAATGTTTACCGGAACATATATAGGAGGAACCGTCAATTTCGCCGCTTTGGCAGATGCTTTTGATGTTTCCGGAGCTATGGTCAGTGCCGCAACCGTTGCGGATAATCTGCTTATGACCTTATATTTCTTTGCACTTATAATGATGCCGGGAATAGAGTTTTTCAGAAAAAATTATAAGCATCCGCATGTAGATGCTTTTGAGATAGAAGAGGCGAAAGGACAGGGGAAAACGGCTACGGCAGCTTACTGGGGAAGAAAAGAGATATCCTTGCTTGACATCTCTTTGGCGGTAGCTACGGCTTTTTCCATAGTTTTCGTTTCGGATACCATAGCCGGATTTTTAGGAGGACTTTTCGGCGGCGGAGACCAGATTTCAACTTTGCTTAAGACATTTTTGGGAAATAAATATTTATGGATAACTACAATATCCATGATTTTGGCAACAGCCTTCCCGGGATTTTTCGGAAATATAAAGGGAAGTAACGAGCTTGGAACCTTCCTTATATATCTGTTCTTTTTTGTAATAGGAGTTCCGGCTTCGGTTATGATGATATTCTTAAAGTCGCCTTTATTGCTTTTATTTGCGGCAATAATCGTTATAGTAAATATGATATTCAGCCTCGGTTTCGGAAAACTTTTCGGTTTTTCTTTGGAGGAAATTATTATTGCAAGTAATGCGAATGTGGGCGGACCTACTACGGCGGCGGCAATGGCGGTGTCAAAGGGCTGGACAAAGCTGGTTGCACCGGCAATGCTTATAGGAACCTTAGGTTATGTTTTGGGAACCTATGCGGGACTTCTTGTAGGAAGCCTGCTTATAAAATAATATTTTTATTATTATCGATAAAAAATTTAATAAATGTATAATTATGCAATAAAACTTGTATTATATACATGGAGGTAATATGGCAGATTTGGATAAAATAGAGGCTGTGGAAGAAAAAGAAACGGTTTCTAAAAATTTTATTGAAATGGAAATAGAAAAGGACTTAAAGGAGGGCAAATACACTCATGTTCAGACAAGATTTCCGCCGGAGCCTAACGGCTATTTGCATATAGGACATGCAAAAAGCATATTGCTCAACTCCGGATTGGCAAATAAATATAACGGATTGTTCAATCTCAGATTTGACGATACGAACCCCGGCAAAGAAAAAGAAGAGTTTGTTAAAAGCATAAAAGAAGATGTTGACTGGTTGGGCGCAAAATACGATGACAGATGTTTTTTTGCTTCGGATTATTTTGAAGAAATGTACGAAAAGGCGGTATTTCTTATAAAAAAAGGAAAAGCCTTTGTCTGTGATTTAAGTGCCGATGAAATAAGGGAGCACAGAGGAGATTTTACCACACCGGGTAAGGACAGCCCTTACAGAAATAGAAGCATAGAGGAAAACTTAAAGCTTTTTGAGGGAATGAAGAACGGAGAATTTCCGGACAGCTCCAAGGTATTAAGGGCAAAAATAGATATGGCAAGTCCGAATATCAATATGAGAGATCCGGTTATATACAGGGTAGCACATTTGAACCATCATAACACGGGCGATAAATGGTGCATATATCCTATGTATGATTTTGCTCATCCTATAGAAGATGCCATAGAAAAAATCACGCACAGCATCTGTACCCTCGAGTTTGAGGATCACAGACCTCTCTATGATTGGGTTGTAAAAGAATGTGAATATAAGGAACCTCCGAGACAGATAGAATTTGCAAAGCTTTACCTTACCAATGTTATAACCGGTAAAAGATATATTAAAAAGCTTGTAGAGGACAAAACGGTTGACGGTTGGGACGACCCGAGACTTGTTTCAATAGCCGCTTTGAGAAGAAGAGGTTATACAAAAGAAGCCATAAGTATGTTTGTGGAGCTTTGCGGAGTATCCAAGGCAAATTCTTCCGTAGATTACGGAATGCTCGAGTACTGTATAAGAGAGGATCTTAAGCTGAAAAAGCCGCGAATGATGGCTGTACTTGACCCTATAAAGCTTGTTATAGATAACTATGAAGAAGGAAAAATCGAATATCTTGAAATTCCGAACAATATGGAAAATCCGGAATTGGGAACAAGAATGATTCCTTTCGGAAGAGAGCTTTACATAGAAAGAGAAGACTTTATGGAAGAACCGCCTAAAAAGTATTTCAGACTTTTTGTAGGCAATGAAGTTAGACTTATGGCGGCATATTTCGTTAAATGTACGGGCTTTGAAAAGGATGAAAACGGCAATGTTACCGTTGTTCATTGTACCTATGATCCTGAAACAAGATCCGGCTCGGGTTTTAACGGCAGAAAGGTTAAGGGAACTATTCACTGGGTAAATGCTTCAACCGCAACAAAGCTTGAGTGCAGGCTTTATGAGAATATAGTGGATGAAGAGAAGGGTAAGCTTAATGAGGACGGAAGTTTAAATTTAAATCCGAATTCGCTTACCGTACTTAAAAATTGCTATGCGGAGCCGAGTCTCGAGGGTGCAAAGGCATACGATTCATATCAGTTTTTAAGAAACGGTTTCTTCTGTGTTGATTGTAAGGATTCAACGCCGGATAAGCTTGTATTCAACAGAATAGTATCTCTTAAGAGCTCATTTAAACTTAATTAAACAAAAATATCAAATCAAGTATTTTCTTAAAAATTATAAAAGGAGCGGTAACATCAGCTATATAAGATGTCCGGCTCCTTTTTGGCATAAAGATGAAGAGGGAGATAAAATGGAGCTTGGTATTCCGATAGACAGCGAGCTTAAACAGCCCCTGTACGAACAGATATATGTATACATACGAGATGAAATCAAAAAAAAGAAGCTTATAAGAGGAGAAAAGCTTCCGTCAACAAGAGCTCTCGCACTCAGTCTCCATGTCTCAAGACAAACCGTGACCATAGCTTATGAGCAACTTGTGGCTGAGGGCTATGTGGAGGCGATAAAAAACAGCGGGTATTTCATAAAAGCCTATGAAAATATTTATGTTTCAAATAATGAAAGTATAAGCTGCGGCTCTTCCTATGAGGATGAAGAAAAGTACGATTATGATTTAAGCCCCAACGGAATAGACTTTAATCTTTTCCCTTTTTCCGTATGGAGAAAGCTTTCAAGAGAAACCCTTGTAAAAGAAAATGTGAAAATATTTTCGCAGGGAGATGATAAGGGTGAGCTCGGACTGAGGCGGGAAATATCAAAATATCTCTATGCTTCAAGAGGAATATCCGCAAAGGAGGAGCAGATAATTATTGCTGCGGGAACTCAGTACCTGCTCATATTGATAAATCTTTTGTTAAAAAAGGAAAAAATTGCCATAGAAAATCCCAATTACAAACAATGGACACAATTATTTGATAAGCTGGGGCTCAAACTTGAAGCTATGGACATAGACGAGAACGGTATAAAGGTTGAGGATTTGCAAAAAGCGGATGTGGATTTGGCTATGCTAACCCCCAATCACCATTATCCTACAGGTATAGTTATGCCTGTATCAAGAAGACTTAAACTTATTGACTGGGTTAACTCCAAGGAAGAAAGGTACCTCATAGAGGATGACTACGACAGCGAATTCAGATACAGAGGTAAACCTATTCCCGCTTTGGCAAGTATTGATAAATTGCAAAGAGTTGTATACTTGGGAACCTTCTCCAGAGCCATATCTTCGTCCGTGAGAATAAGCTTTATGGTTTTACCTAAAACTCTCTTAAAAAAGTACAATGAAAATCTGAGCTTCATGGTTTGTACGGTTCCCCGTATAGACCAGGATATTTTATACAGATTTATGAAAGAAGGATATTTTGAAAGACACCTTAACAGAATGAGATTTTCTTATAAGGCGAAACATGATATAATTACACAAATTTTTAAGCAGCAGTCTGAAAAATTTGATATATTGGGTGATAATTCGGGTGCGCACTTGCTTATCAAGGCGAAATACGGAATCAGTGAGGAGCAGATGGTAAGCCGTGCAAAGGAAAAAGGGGTAAAGGTTTACCCTGTTTCGGAATTTTATATTGACAGCGAAAAATGCGGACTTAAATCCACGGTGCTTATAGGCTTTGCAAGTATAGCAAAGGTAAATCTGGAAAAGGCTTGCAAGGCGATACTTTGTGCATGGCTTGAATTTGATGATTAAAAAGGATAATATGGTAAAATTTGATATAAAAACATGGTTTAAAGAAGCAAAAAACGGATACAGATCTTGTCTTATGGTTGTTTTTTTCTTTCTCTTTGTTTTGGCATTTATAAAGCCGGAAAACAGAAAATTTATATTGGAGGAAGAAACGGCGGGAAAAAAGAATACGGTAAACCCAAGCGAAGCAAGCCCAAGCGAGGCAAAGGCTCTTGTACTTACGGAAGAAGAGAAAACCTTGCTTAAAGAAATCTATGCAAATATGCAGGCGGGAATGTTTGAAATACCGGCAAAGAGAATAATTGAAAACTCAGAGGTTCTGGAAAGACTTTACATGGATAAACTCAGAGAAAAACCTCATTACTTCGACGGCGAGGAGCTCTATAAAATCGAAGGAAGAGAAGGAGGAACTTACCTTGTAATGGATGATATAAGTACCTTTTATTACGGTGCCGTAAAAGACGGCATTCCCGACGGTCAGGGTCAGATTTTGAATGCATACAGCGCGGATTTCAACAGATATACCTATGCTTACGGAAGCTGGAAGGGCGGTAAGCTTAACGGAGAGGCGGAAAGCGGAAATGCCGCATTCGGAGAACTTGCTCCGAATACTACAAGTTTATATTCCGTACAAGGGAAATTCATTGACGATGTCATTAACGGAAAAGTAAAGCTTAATATTACAGATGAAAAAGGACAGTTTAATACGTATATATTTAAGGCGGAAAACGGAGTTACCGTTTTGGACGATGCATGGAGTTTAAATTCTGAAAAAGAAAGATACGAAATAAGAAGCTCCGAAGACAAGGATAAAAAATACAGTATAAAATCATCCGAAGTTAAAGACATTAAATGGATGAATAAATTGGAGTTTAAGTAGTATTGAAGTTTTATATATGAAATGCTATAATGAATGTTAAATATTTATGTTGCAAGGGGGTATTTATGGCAAAAAAATTCATCAAAAGATTAATTACTTTGGCTGTAGTGGCAGGTGCGGTTGCCGCAGCAGTAACCTATGTCAGACAATATGCAAAGTTTAATGAAAATTTGGATGACGACTTCTTTGATATAGAAGAAGACGAAGACATAGAAGAAACTACCGACAGAAAGTATACTGCTTTGAAAGCAGGTGCTAATGATTTGGTCAGTGCGGCTAAGGAAACCGCAAGTGTGGCAAAGGGAATGGCAACGCCGGCTAAAGAAATACTTACAGAGGTTACAAGTATTGTAGCGGACAAGGTAAAAGATATAGCAGGTAAGGGCAAAAAGACTGCACATGATGCTGAAAAGACGGTTAAAGCGGCGGCAAAGGATGCAAAAGATGCGGCTGAAGATCTTGCGGAGGATGCAAAAGATGCGGCTGAGGATTTTGCAAAGGATAGCAAGAAAGCGGCGAAGGATCTTGCAAAGGATACCAAGGATGCGGCTGAAGATTTTGCGGAGGATGCAAAGGATGTGGCTGAGGAGATTTCCGATACTGCAAAAGAGGTCGGTAAGGATATCGAAAAAGGCGCCAAAAACATAAAAAAGAAAATAGAAAATTAATAATTTTCAACGAAGTTAATATTTAAGGTTTGCATTAAAGAAGCTTATTTTTTTAGATGCAGACCTTTTTTATTTAACATTTGCAAAATATTTGCAAATTTCCTTGACAAAGCCTTTTATGAGATATAAAATTGCAATGAATTTGCAAATACAAGGAGGAGTATTAGAAAAGTAATGAAAAAAATCATGAAAAAAATCATGCAGCTTGCTTTGTGTACAGCTTTGTTTGTAGGCTTAAGTGCCTGCGCGGCGAGCGGTACGAATAAGACAAGCGAAAACGCAAGTGAAAAAGTAAGCGAAGCGGTAAATGAGAGCAGCGAAAGTAAGGAGGCTAAGGAGAAGAAGATTAAAATAGCCGTAAGCTTTGCATATCCGTCTCTCGATACTCATAAGGAGTATTACGGCTGGTATACGAATATGTACGGAGTAAGTCAGGCTTTATTCAGTATAAATGAAAATATGGAGCTTAAAACCTTACTGGCGGACAGCTATAAAACAGAAGGAAGTGTTACGGAAATCACCTTAAAAGATAAGGTGGAATTTTCGAACGGCAAAAAGCTTACTGCCGAAATGGCGGTAAAAAACCTTGAAAGAGCGGCAGAGGTAAACAAGAGATATGCTTATATGAAGGACTTCGAGTTTAAAGTTTTGGACGAGCTCAAATTCAGCATTGACACAAAAGAGGTTTATCCTACACTTGTAAACGACCTTGCGAGTCCCGAGCTCGGAATGCTTGATCTTGAAGAAGGCGTGGACTTGGATAATGCACCTGTAGGTACAGGTCCTTTCGTTATCAAGGAGTTTATACCTAACGGAGATGTAAGTGTAGAAAAAAATACAAACTATTGGGAAAAAGATGTCGTACTTGACGGAGCGGATTTCATTTACTTAAAGGACGATGATGCAAAGCTTTTAGCTATGCAAAACGGAGAAATAGACGGATATATATCACCTTCGGCCACGGCAATAGAGATCTTTTCGGGAGATGAAGAAAGCTACAAATTGAGCTATGCCGTATCGACAAGACTCAATTTTGCAATCCTTAACGAAAAAACTCTTGATAAGGATCTGAGATTTGCCATTAACAGTGCTATAGATAAAAATTCGATAAAAGAATTTTTGGGAGCAAATGTAAGTGTTGCAAAATCTCCTTTCTCGGAGAATGTAGCTTACGGTAAAGCAAATGATATAGAGTATAATCTTGAGAATTCAAAGAAAGCATTGGAGAATGCGGGATATACCAAAAACGATGCGGGAATATATGAAAAAGACGGTAAAACCGTCAATGTAAACATCGCATACTATAATGCAAGAGGACTCGACACGACGGCAACTCTTATACATGAGCAGCTTCAAAAAGCGGGAATAGATTCTACACTCAAGGCTTATGAAGATCCGGATTCAACATACATAGCAAGCGGAGACTTTGACATTGCTTTATACAGTATGATATCAGATAAGGTGGGAGATCCGTATTACTTCATAGATGCAACCTTGAGAGAAGGAGCATATTTTGATGTGGGCGGCTTTGATTCGGATAAGGCTGCGGAGTTGATTGAAAAATTAAAGCTGAGCACAAAAAAAGAAGAGAGAGCCGAGCTGGCAAATGAAATAGTGCAGTTGGCTATAGATGATAATGCTTTCAATTATTTAAGTATTTTCAATAAAGTAACGGTATTAAATAAGGGCTTAAGCAATTACTCGGAAAATCTTCCTTTCGATTTTTACGGTCTTAATGCGGATACCGATATAGAGTAGTTTATGAAAAATTATATAGGGAAGAGACTTATAGGTTTGATTCCTGTGGTTTTCGGCTTAAGCTTTATTGTGTTTTTCTGTATGTATGCGGCACCGGGAGATGCGGCAAGCAAGCTGCTCGCTTCGCAGGGTATAGCGGTAGACAAGGCGGTAATTGAGGATTTAAGAGTAGGCATGGGGTTAAACAGATCCTTTTTTGAACAATATTTTTCGTGGCTTTTTGCGGTTTTAAGAGGAGATTTGGGCTTATCCTTTGTAGATTCGAAGCCGGTTCTCGTAAAGCTTTTAAAAGCCTCGACATATACCCTGATATTGGCATCCTCAAGCCTTACGCTTGCACTGATTATTTCCCTGCCCTTGGGATTTATTTGCGCCGTATCGGAAAATAAATTTTCGGACCATGTGATTAAACTTTTCAGCTTTATAAGTAATGCCATGCCGAATTTCCTTATATCCATACTCCTTATATACTTTTTTTCAATAAAGCTTAAAATTTTCCCGGTTATCGCAAAAAAAAGTATTATAGGGCTTACTCTGCCGACCTTGTCCTTAGCTCTTCCCATATCCGGCAGATTTATAAGGCAGATAAGGGCGGAGGTACTGTCGGAGCTTGATAAAAGCTATATTGTAGGACTTAGACAAAGGGGACTTAAAAGCTCAAATATTTTATTTGCAAACGTGTTGCATAACTGTATGGGAGCAATACTAACGATAGTGGGACTTTCCTTCGGAACCTTGATAGGAGGGAGTGTCGTGACCGAAACTATTTTTAATTGGCAGGGACTCGGAACCGTTGTAATGTCGGCTATAACAAACAGAGACTATCCGGTAGTTCAGGGCTTTGTGCTTCTTATAAGTCTGGCTTATGTACTTATAAACCTGCTTACCGATATTTCCTACCACCTGCTTGACCCGAGAATAGAGCTTAAATAGGAGTAAAGATTTGAAGAAGAAGCTTAAACTTAGAGTTATAATTTTTTTGATACTGAGCCTCTGTCTTGTTCTTATTGCTTTGCTTGCTCCCGTTTTGGCACCTAATGACCCCTATGTCACAAATTCAAGCATGATAAGAAAACCGCCCGGCGGTATCTATCCCTTGGGAACGGACAGCCTCGGCAGATGTATTTTAAGCAGAACCTTATACGGCGGCAGAATATCTATATTTTCGGGCTTGTTTTTGGTTACGGTATCCTTTGTTATAGGCAGTTTTTTGGGTCTTGTTTCGGGATATTATGAGGGGCTCGTCGATAATATTGTAATGAGGATTGTTGACATAATGTTGGCTTTTCCGCAGATGGTTTTCGCAATAGCAATAGCCGGTATTTTGGGCGGAAGTCTTGTAAATGCTATGATTGCGACGGGACTGACGAGCTGGACTTTATATGCAAGACTGGCAAGAAGCTATACCCTAAGTATAAAAAACGAAGCCTTTATAAGCATAGCAAAGTTAAACCGTTGTTCGGATTATTGTATTATGAGACATCATATTTTACCGAATATTTTGGCACCTCTACTGATAAGTGCGGTAACGCAGATAGGTACCACACTTATGTCCATAGCAGGACTCTCGTTTTTGGGACTCGGAATAAGCCCGCCTACAGCGGAGTGGGGCTCAATGATAAGCGAGGCGAAGGCACACATGCAGCTTTCTCCCATGAGCGTGCTTGCTCCGGCTTTTGCTATATTGCTGACTATAATGATATTTAACTATCTTGGAGATGCATTCAGGGATTATATGGAGTACAGGATATAGATGGCAAGTATATTAAGCATAAAAAATCTTTCCTTATGCTATGAAGATGATGAAACAGTCAATGAAGCTATAAATCTGGAGCATGAAAAGGGTAAGGTGCTGTGTATAGTAGGGGAGAGCGGAAGCGGAAAAACCAGCCTGATAAGAGCAATTTTGGGTGCAAAGGCTCCGGGAATGAGGATTCTCGGAGGTGAAGTTCTTCTTGAGGGAAGGTCGGTATTAAAGCTTGATAAAAATGAACTGAGAAAAATTTTGGGGAAGGAAATAGGTGTAGTTCCTCAAAATCCCGCTTCATCATTCAATCCTATAAGAAGCTACAGAAAACAGATAAAAGAAGCTTTTTCAAGCCACGGACTTAAATATGACGAGCTTAAAGTCAGGGAAAGCCTTGAAAAGCTTGCCTTAAAGGATACGGAGCGAATACTTGATTCCTGTCCCTACGAGATGAGCGGAGGAATGAATCAAAGAATTGCCATTGCCGTTGCAACACTTTTAAAGCCCAAGCTTTTACTTTGTGATGAAGCTACGTCTGCTCTTGATTTGAAAAGCGGAGCAAGGGTTTTGGAAGAGCTTTTAAAGCTCAAGAATGAAACGGGTATGAGTATACTTTTCATAACTCATAACATAGACACGGCGTTCAAAATTGCGGATATTCTTGCCGTTATGCATAAGGGAAGAATAGTTGAACAGGGACGGGCAAAAGATATACTAAAAAATCCCAAGCATGAATATACAAAAAGACTGCTTGCGGATACACCGAGACTCAGTAAGAAGCGAAAGTATGAGTATATAGAAAATGAAACTGTTTTGAGTGTTTCGGGCTTATCAAAGGGCTTTAAAAAAAGGAATATTTCTGTTGAGGCGATTAAGGATATAAGTCTGGAGCTTAAGAAAGCCGAAATTCTCGGTATTGTCGGAGAGAGCGGTTGCGGAAAGTCCAGCCTTTTGAAGCAGATTTCAAGACTTGAAAATCCGGATAAGGGAAAAATAATAATCAAAGGGAAAAATCTTGAAAAGCATGATGCAAGGGAAGCGGCTAAATATTTACAGCTTGTTTTTCAGGATCCCGTTTCAAGCTTTGATCCTCATCTTACAATAGAAGCTTCATTGAACGAAACAATACATCATTTTTATGATATGAGGTCTGAGGATAAAAAAAGAGAAATTAATGACAGGCTTAAAGAGCTTTTAAATGATATGGATTTGAGCCATGAGCTTTTGAAAAGATATCCGAGAAGCTTAAGCGGAGGTCAGTGTCAGAGAATGGCTGTTTTAAGAGCGGTTTTGACAAGACCCGACATACTTTTGTGCGATGAGGCGACTTCCGCTCTGGATGTAAGCTCTCAAAGGCATATAATCAGAATATTGCTCGCTCTGAGAGAAAAGTATAAAATAAGTATTATTTTCGTGTCTCATGATATTGCTCTTGTAAGTGAGATATGTGACCGCATAGCGGTTATGGATAAGGGAGATATTGTAGAAGAAAAAGATGCGGGTGAGATTATTTCAAACCCCGACAATGAATATACAAAAAAGCTGTTATCGTATATAAGAAGGTGAGAGGTGTACGTATGCAAAAGGAGTATAAAACAAAGTCAAAGGATTATATTTTGGAGTTTATAAAAAATAATAAACAAAGACGTTTCAGTGTGGCGGACATAAATGCTTATCTTACGGACAAAAATATAAATATAAATCTTACAACAATATACAGAAACCTGGATAAATTGATGGAAAACGGAGCCTTGCTTAAGTTTAAAAACAATAAAGAGGACTTTTGCGTGTATCAGTATCATGAACCGGGAGCAAACTGCCATGAGCACCTGCATATTCAGTGCAACGGTTGCGGAAAAATCGTCCATATAGATGATGATTTTATGAATGTATTCAATACGTATTTGAGCAATAAATGCGGTTTTATGCTTGACTGCGAGAATTCGGTATTACAGGGTTTTTGCAGCAAGTGTCTGGTTTTGGAAGCAAATAAATAGCTTTTCTAATGCTGAATTAGATAAATATAAATAATAATCAATCAGGAGGGATTATGAGATTTAAGAAGATTTTGGCCTGCTGCGTTGCGGCAACTTTAGGAGTTAGTGCACTTGCGGCATGCAGTACAAAAAAGGCGGTAGACGAAACGAGTAAGGAAAGCTCACAGGTTGAAAGCGTTAGTGAGGAAAGTAAAAAAGAAGCCGGAAAAAAGATAAAAGTGGTTTCCACCATTTTCCCGTCTTATGACTGGACAAGGGAGGTTATAGGCGATAAAATGAGCGATTACGACCTTACTCTTTTACTTGATAAGGGTACCGATTTGCACAGTTATCAACCTACAGCCGATGATATGGCAAAAATATCCGAGTGTGATCTGTTTATTTATGTAGGCGGAGAAAGCGATTCTTGGGTTGATGATGCTTTGGAAAGCGCTAAAAATCAAAATATGCAGGTTATAAACCTTGTAGAGGTTTTGGGCGAAGGTGCAAAAGTGGAGGAAGTGGTTGAAGGTATGCAGGAAGAAGAGCATGACCATGACCACGAAAAGGATCATGACCATGAAAAAGACCACGACCATGAAAAAGACCATGAGCATGAGAAAGACCATGAGAACGCTAATGAAGCGGATCATGACCATGACCATGCGCATGCGGACGAAGAAGAAATCGACGAGCATGTGTGGCTCTCGCTTAAGAACGCTTCTTTATATGTTGAAACTATAAGCCATGCCCTTGCAGACATAGATCATGCAAATGCGTCTACATATAAGGCAAATGCAGAAGCTTACATAAAGAAGCTTAACGAACTTGATAAGCAGTATGAAGAAACCGTCAATAATGCTGCAAATAAAACTGTTCTGTTCGGTGACAGATTCCCGTTCAGATACCTTGTTGATGACTACGGACTTAAGTATTATGCGGCTTTCATAGGCTGCAGCGCCGAAACCGAGGCAAGCTTTGACACAGTTATTTTCCTTGCAAACAAGGTGGATGAGTTAAAGCTTTCAAATGTGCTTACTATAGAAAATTCGGACGGAAAAATAGCGAAAACAATAATTGACAATACAAAGGAAAAAAGCGAAAAAATAGCGGTTTTAAATTCCATGCAGTCAACCACCGCAAAAGATGTAGAAGCGGGAGTAACTTATTTGTCAATAATGGAAGATAACTTGAAAGTATTAAAGGAAGTGCTTAAATAATATGATTTACATCAAGGCTTGCACATTAGATATAGGCTATGAACAGACAAAGGTCAGTTCGGGGATAGATTTTGAGCTTAAAAAAGGCGACTATATATGTATAATAGGGGAAAACGGAGCAGGAAAATCAACTTTGGTTAAAACCCTACTCGGCTTATTAAAGCCGGTATCGGGCAGTATAAGCTTCTTAAACGGGCTTAATGCGAAGGATATAGGTTATCTTCCGCAACAAACCGGTATTCAGAGGGATTTTCCGGCTACGGTGTATGAGATAGTTTTGTCAGGGACTTTAGCACATAATAAAGGTATTTTCTATACCAAGGAAAGCAAGGCTTTGGCTATCGAAAATATGAAAAGAATGAATATTCTCGAACTTAAAAACAAAAGCTACAGAAAGCTTTCCGGAGGGCAGCAACAAAGAGTTTTACTTGCAAGAGCTTTATGTGCGACAAGTGAGGTACTTTTGCTTGATGAACCGGTGACGGGACTTGACCCGAGGGCTACAGCGGATTTTTACGCCCTTGTGGAAAAGCTTAATAAAGCCGGCGTAACTATAATAATGGTGAGCCATGATATGACGTCTTCCGTCAAATACTCCAATAAGATTTTGCACTTGGGGAAAAAGCAGTTATTTTTCGGAGATACGAGCGAATATATGAAAAGTCCGGCTTGGAAATACATTTCCGGAATGGAGGAAGAAAATGAATGAACTTGATAATATGCAGAGAATGATTAAATACTTTCATTTTCCTTTCGTGAGATATGCACTTATAGTCGGGGTACTTATTGCTCTGTGTTCGTCATTACTGGGAGTGACCTTGGTTTTAAAAAGGTATTCTTTCATAGGCGACGGATTGAGCCATGTGGCTTTCGGGGCGATGGCGATCGCTACCATTATGGATTTGGCGGATAAGAATATCTTTATAATGCCCGTAACTATAATAGTGGCGATACTGCTTTTAAAGACGGGAACAAATGCGAAAATAAAGGGAGATGCCATGATAGGAATGCTGAGTGTGGGTGCCCTTGCCATAGGCTATCTGCTTATGAATAAATTTCCTACATCGGCAAATATTTCGGGAGATGTATGTTCCACGCTCTTCGGCTCCACATCCATACTGACTCTCACACTCGAAGAGGTTTGGGTAAGTGTGGTATTATCTGTTGCAATAGTATTGATATATATTGTTTTTTATAATAGAATATTTTCGTTGACATTTGATGAAACATTTGCCAAGGCGAGCGGTCTTAATACCGAGTTTTATAATCTTTTGATAGCTGTTATAATAGCGGTTATAATAGTTCTCGGAATGAACTTGGTAGGTTCGCTTTTAATATCGGCTTTGGTTATATTTCCGGCACTTTCAGCCATGAGGGTTATACAAAGCTTTAAGGGAGTTGTCATTTTCTCGAGCATTCTTTCCGTAGTCTGTGCTTTGGGAGGTATGTTGCTTTCCATGCTTTTTTCAACCCCCGTGGGTTCTACCATAGTAGCGGTAAATATAATTGTGTTTTTCATTTGTCTGGCAATAGGAAGCGTTATGAAAATATAGGTGATTTTTATGAAAAAAACATATTTAACAATATCAGTAGCCTTATTGTTATTATTAAACGCCTGTGCAAGCGGAAAGTATGCGGCAAACAGGCTTGACGATAAGAACAACAAGGTTTCAAATGTTATGGAAGAGCAGATGTCGAAAGCCGAAAGCAAGGAAAACGAGTCCGTTAAGGAAGGTATGAGCATAGAGGAAGGTGAAACAGCTGTGTCCGAAGCTTCGGAAAGCTCACAAAATCCGAAAGATCTTGAAAGTTTGGAAAGCAGTGCGCAGACTATAAGCGCCACCAAAGAAACTACGGCGCCCGCAGGAGATCCTTCGGTGGATTATGACCTCACCGTTATGGACAGCGATATGGTTTATGCCAGCGTTTATCAGCTTATGACGGATCCCGAGACTTATGTGGGAAAAAGTTTCAAAATGCAGGGAACATATTATTCTACATTCTATGAGCCTACGAATAAGCATTATCATTACGTTATTATAGAGGATGCGGCGGCTTGCTGTGCGCAGGGAATAGAATTTGTCTGGGGAGACGGCTCTCATGTTTATCCCGACGAATATCCTAAAAATGAATCAAGGGTCGAAGTGGAAGGTACTTTTGAAACCTATAAGGAAGACGGGGATGACAGGCTGTATTGTCGTATAAAAAATGCAAAAATGAAGCCTGTGAAATAAAAATAAGCGGACATACTAAATCTATATTCGGTATGTTCGCTTTTTTGCTTGCAAGAGCGCAAAAGACGGTGTATTATATTATGAGGTATAAAATCTTTGAAGCTAAAAGAGAGGTGTAAAATGTATGATAGATATGTAAGTCCTTTGTCCGGAAGGTATGCAAGCAAAGAAATGCAGTACTTGTTTTCAAATGAAAAAAAATTCAAAACATGGAGAAGACTTTGGATTGCGCTTGCAAAGTCCGAGAAAGCTTTGGGACTTGATATAAGCGATGAGCAGATAGCTGAGCTTGAAGCGTTTAAGGATGATATTAATTTTGAGGTTGCGAGCGAAAGAGAAAAGGAAGTAAGGCATGACGTTATGAGCCATGTTTATGCTTACGGCGTTCAGTGTCCGAAGGCAAAGCCTATAATCCATTTGGGTGCGACAAGCTGTTACGTGGGCGATAATACCGATATTATAATAATGGATGAGGCGCTTAAACTTATAAGAGTAAAGCTTGTAAACGTTATGGATCTGCTCAGCAGGTTTGCCTTAAAATATAAAGACTTACCTACCTTGGCATTTACACATTTTCAAGCGGCGCAGCCTACAAGTGTGGGAAAGAGAGCAAGTCTTTGGATTAACGACCTTTTAATGGATTTTGAAGATCTTTCATATACCATAGAGAGTATAAAGCTCAGGGGCTGTAAGGGAACAACGGGAACGCAGGCTTCCTTTATGGAGCTTTTTTCCGGGGACGAAGAGAAAATCAAGAGTCTTGATAAGATGATAGCAAAGGAAATGGGTTACGAAGCCTGCTATCCTGTAACGGGACAGACTTATTCAAGAAAGCTTGACCAGAGAATAGTTAACGTTTTGGCGGGAATTGCGACAAGTGCGCATAAGTTTACAAATGATATACGCTTACTCCAGCACATGAAGGAAATCGAAGAGCCTTTTGAGAAGAGTCAGATCGGATCCAGTGCTATGGCATACAAGAGAAATCCTATGAGAAGTGAGAGAATTTCTTCCATAGCGAAGTTTGTTATGAGCCTTGCTTCAAGCCCTATGCTTGTTGCAGGCACACAGTGGTTTGAAAGAACCTTGGACGACTCGGCTAATAAAAGGCTTGCCGTAGCAGAAGCATTTTTAAGCGTGGATGCTATTTTGGACTTGTATCTTAACGTAGCGGACGGTCTTGTGGTATATCCTAAGGTTATAGAAAAGCATCTAGCTGCCGAGCTTCCTTTTATGGCTACCGAAAATATTATGATGGATGCGGTTAAGGCAGGCGGAGACAGGCAGGAACTGCATGAGAAAATAAGGGAGCTTTCCATGGAAGCCGGGAAAAATATTAAGGAACTGGGGCTTGAAAACAATCTTTTCGACTTGATAGAAAAGGAGCCTATGTTTGCAATTAAGAAAGAAGATCTTGAAAAAAATCTTGATTCCTCAAAGTATATAGGCAGAAGTGCAAATCAGGTAAAAGAATTTATAGAAGAATATATCAATCCTATTTTGGAAGAATATAAAAATGAGCTCGGTAAAAAAGCCGAGATAAACGTATAAAAACGGAGGAAAGAACATGGTTAGAGCTATTGTCGGAGCCAACTGGGGTGACGAAGGTAAGGGAAAGATTACCGATACCTTGGCAGAAAAGGCTGATATTGTTATAAGATTTCAAGGAGGCAGCAACGCGGGACATACCATAATCAACGATTACGGTAAGTTTGCACTGCATTTACTTCCTTCGGGAGTATTTTACAAGCACACCACAAACATTATAGGTAACGGTGTCGCTCTTAATATTCCTTATTTGATTAATGAGATTAACTCTGTGGTTGAAAAGGGAGCTCCGAGACCGAATGTTTTGGTTTCCGACAGGGCACAGCTTTTGATGCCTTATCATATTTTGCAGGATACCTACGAAGAAGCAAGACTTGCGGGAAAAGCATACGGGTCCACAAAATCGGGTATAGCACCGTTTTATTCGGATAAGTATTCAAAAATAGGTATACAGGTAAGCGAGCTTTTTGATGATGAGATATTGGAGGAGAAGGTCGAAAAGATTTGTACTCTTAAAAACGTATTGTTTAAGCATTTGTATAATCAGCCGGAGCTTGACAGGACGGAAATTCTTAATACCTTGCATCAGTACAGAGATATGATAGAGCCTTATGTTTGCGATGTCAGCGCTTTTCTTTATGAGGAACTCAAAAAAGGAAAGTGCGTTCTCCTTGAGGGACAGCTAGGTTCTTTAAAGGATCCGGATCACGGAATTTACCCTATGGTTACATCTTCACATACTTTGGCGGCTTTCGGCGCAATCGGTGCAGGCATAGCTCCTTATGAAATAAAGGATATAGTAACTGTCGTAAAGGCATATTCAAGTGCTGTGGGTGCCGGTGAATTTGTATCGGAAATAGAGGATGAAGCCGAGGCGAACGAGCTTAGAAGAAGAGGCGGAGACGGCGGAGAGTTCGGTGCGACTACGGGACGACCGAGAAGAATGGGCTGGTTTGATGCCGTTGCTTCAAGATACGGGGTGCGTATACAGGGAACTACTGAGGTAGCTCTCACGGTTCTTGATGTACTGGGATATTTGGATAAGCTTCCGGTCTGTGTTGCTTACGAGATAGACGGAGTACGCACAAAGGATTTCCCTGTTACGGCAAAGTTAAAGAAGGCAAAGCCGATTTATGAATATCTTGACGGATGGAAGTGTGAAATCAGAGGCATCAGAGAATATGATAAGCTTCCTGAAAATTGCAGAAAGTATATAGAATTTATAGAAAAAGAACTCGGAGTACCTGTTACCATGGTGAGTAACGGACCGGGAAGAGAAGAAATAATATATAGGAATAGAAAATAAGGCAAAACCGAGGTTTTTACAGTCTTTATTCTTACCGGAATGAAAAACGTCCTAACTGTTATTAGGGCGTTTTTTTTGCTTTTATAAATAATAAAATTTTAAAGCCGTGCACTTACCGCACAGTCTAAATAAAATTTAAAAAATATATCTAAATATAATTGAAAAATACCGGTATTATGATATGATACTATATGTTAATATTTTGATTTACTTGAGCTGATTTTAATCAAATTAAACGATTTTATAAAATTTTAAAGGGGAAGAGGAAGGTTTTGACCTAAAACACTATCTGAAATTCTTACGGTACTGTTTTAAAAGAGATTTCGAAAAATATTTTATAAAAATTCTTATAATGACATTATCTGTCGTTCTATGATTATATAATTCAGATATAAAACTTATTAGGGGGAAGGTATGGAAGGCAGTGAAAAGATTGAAAGGGTTTTAAGCATATACACAAGACTGCTTAACGGTGAAGCGGTAAAGAAAAAAGAAGAGGCAAAAAAGTATAAGGTAAATGAAAGAACCGTACAAAGAGATATAGATGATATAAGAAATTTTCTGGAAAACGAATCTTTGAGCAGGGGATACAATAACTCTGTAATATACAGCAGAGAGAAAAAGGCATATATTTTGGAAAATACTTTTAAGGTGGAGCTAAGTAACAGCGAAATACTTGCAATTTGTAAGATTTTACTTCAAACGAGGGCTTTCACAAAGGATGAAATGCACAGTTTATTGAAAAGGCTTATTACCTGTTGCATACCTAAGTCAAACAGGGATATGGTATCAAAGCTTATAAAAAATGAGGGATTCCATTATATAGAGCCTAAACATAAAAAGGTATTTATAAATGATATGTGGACGCTTGCCATGGCGATAAATTCGGCAAGTATTATTGAAGTTTCTTATAAAAAAAGTGATGATACGGTAGTTGAAAGGAAGCTGAATCCTCTCGCAATAATGTTTTCGGAGCATTATTTTTATTTGACGGCATTTATAGATGAAAAGGACGAGGTCAGGGAGCATTTTGATGTGATAAATGATTCCTTTCCTACTATCTACAGAATTGACAGAATGCTTAAAATAAAGGTTCTGAACGAAAAGTTCAAGGTTCCTTACGGAACACGTTTTGAAGAGGGGGAGTTCTTAAAGCGTGTACAGTTTATGTACGGCGGAAGATTAAGAAGAATAAAGTTTAAATGTGATAAGCCAAACCTTGAAGCTATACTTGACAGGCTGCCCACAGCTAAAATACTTAGTGAAGAAGAGGGAAGATATACTGTTAAGGCGGAGGTATTCGGCGACGGAATAGATATGTGGATACGAAGCCAAGGCAAGATGATAGAAATGTTGGAAGAAAGGTAGGAAGAAATTTATGTCGTTATTTACGGTTAAGGTTCAGTGTCTTAAGTGCGGACACAAGTACAAATATGATCCTGCAAAGGTGCAAATCAGCTGTCCTAAATGCGGAAGCTTTGTACACAAGGAGACAAATGTAGGAGGGATAGAAATAGGGGATAACGGAATGAAAGCGGGGGATGATGGGATAGGAAATCTTGATAGGATTTTCGGGAAAAAGAAATAGAGTAAATCTATGATGAAAGTGTGAGAGTGACGGGGAGAAAAAATAAAAAGAAAAGGAAAAAGTTATGCCTGTTTTTATTCCGCCGTATTTAGGCGAAGAAATCAAAAGTAATGCAGAAATTAAAATATATAGAGCACTTCAAGATTTAAACCTAAAGAATGCATATGTTTTGCATTCTTTGGGTCTACCGAAGCACAATATAAAGATTTACGGAGAGATTGATTTTGTTGTGGTTTGTGAGCTCGGTATTGCCTGTCTGGAGATAAAAGGCGGTCGCATAGAATGTAGGGACGGAGCGTGGGTTTTCATTGATAGGTACGGAAAAGAAAATGTAAAATCCGAGGGACCTTTCACTCAGGTAAAGGACAATATGTTCAGTTTGAAGAATATTTTAAAGGAAAAGTTTCCTTCTAACAGGCACGTGCAAAATATTCTTCTTGCGTGCGGAGTAATGTTTCCCGACATAAATTTTACTGCAAATACGGAAGAAATAATAAAAGATATTGTTTATGATAAAAGTGTGGAAGACATAAGCCTATATATGAAACAGGTTTTTGAGTATTGGAAAAGCCGAGCCCATAAAGAGCCTGCCAAGCTTTCACCGAGTGACATAGAAGAGATTGTGTCTTATTTGAGGGGGAATTTCTGCTTTATTCCGACCTTGGCGGACAGACTTAATGAGGTTGACAATAAACTTATACGTCTTACGAATGAACAGGTCAATATAATGAACGGTTTGTATGCTAATAAAAGGCTGGTGATTGAGGGTAGTGCCGGAACGGGAAAGACTCTTCTTGCGATTAATTTTGTAAAGCAAAAGCTTAAAGAAGGACTTAAGGTTCTTTATTTGGCATACAATAAAAATTTGGTCAAAAACGTAAGCAATATGTTAGATACGGAAAATGAGAATTTGAAAATTATCAATATTCATGCTTTGTTCGGGGAGTATATTGACATAGATAAAGAAAAGCTTTCGGAAGATCCGCAAAACTATTTTTCTCATATTTTACCCGAAGAATTTTTGGATTTTATAAGCGAGATAAAAGAGGATGAGCTTGATAAGCTTCAATATGATGTTTTAGTTATGGATGAAGGGCAGGATATAGCTAATCAAGTATATTTGTACTCTTTGGATTATCTTCTTAAGGGCGGCTTTAAAGCCGGAAAATGGGTCTTTTTTTATGATGAAAAGCAAAATTTGTATAATCCCGAGTATGATGAAGGTATGGAGTTTCTTTATGAGTATGATCCGAGCAGATTTAAGCTGTCAACTAATTGCAGAAACACCGTGCAGATAGGAACTTACAGTTTTGATGCCATAGGTTTGGAAGATAAAGTTTTTATAAAAGAAAATGGTGAGGAAATCGTAAAAGTCAAGTACAGTGATTTGGATGATGCAAAAGCGAAGTTCAAAGATATAATAAAAAATCTGAAGAAAGAAAACATAAAAGAACAGGAAATTTTGTTTTTATCGCCTAAAAGATATGAAAATTCCATATTATGTACAATGGAATTAGAGGTGAATAAGGATGTGAATGATATTTCCTGTAACAATTTACCGAAATTTTCAACCATACACGGATTCAAGGGCTTGGATTCAAAGGTTGTTATTATGTGTGATTTGGAGAAAATTAAAGAAGAAGATAAATCCACATTATTGTATATAGGTGCTTCAAGAGCCAGAACACTTTTGTACTTGGTAGGGAAAGATGAGTTCCGGGAAGGAAAGTAGAAGGAGAGGGAAAAAATATGTCAAGAGTTGTAGTGAGAACTAAAGAAGAATTAAAAAAGGCTTACGCGGATAAAGTTGATGAGATAATAGTTGAAGGGGAATTGGCAAAACAGATACGTGATTTGGAAAGAATCAAGAAATTTTCTCCGGTGGCAATAGGTGCTTTAACTGCTGCAGGAGCGGTATTTGCGGCAGGTACTGTAGCAGGACCGGTGACAGGAGGTATGAGTTTTTTGGTTGGGGGAGCAGCATTGACAACAGCGGCTACGACTACAGGATTACCCATACCACTGATAATTTTTGCTTGTGCAGTAGGAGTGGCACTTTTGTTTGCTATATTTAAAGAATATGATGTGATTGAGGCAAGCGGAATGGGAATTAAGATTATACTTCGTAAAAAAAATTGACAAAAAGGTAGTGTAAAAGAAGATAGAGTATGATGTCCATGAGTATTGACTCCTTTCGAGATAATTGTTTGTGGTGAACTTATTATACTTCAAAAAGGAGGTCAATGCTCTTTGTAGTTTGCAAACCTCTGAAAAATCAAGGTAAAACGTAATTTTTATATATAAAAAATAGTTTTTACACTACTTTCAAAAAAATGAAAGTACGGAATATGAAAATTAAAAATCTTAATACTCAGGAACTACGAAATGTCAACCTGAAAGATCTTAGATAAACAATAAAGTAAATAATTTTTTGTTTGCATATGACCCTATATACTATAGCGATACTTTATGATAAATATATATCTAATAGGTAATTACAAATGCGGTTTTGGGTGCCTAGCCAATGCGTAGCTTTGTATTATTAAGAAAGGATAACTATGAATTTAATATTTATTTGGTCGGAAACACAGAATATAAAGAAAAATAACGGTTTGTGTTTGAGTGGAAAATATGAAATTGAGTATAAAAATGACTGTCTGACGATTAAAAAAAATAATGAGTACGTTGACGGCTTTTGGGGAAATGTTGTAGAGGATTGTTTTGCCATTGTTGGAGATAATGGGGCAGGAAAGACAACACTAGTTAATGAAATAAGATGTAGCATATATAATGCGAAAGTAATTAATACTGAAGAAAAAGGTATATACATATTTGAAGAAGAAAAAAAGTTATTAATTTATGCAGCAAACCTTGGTGAAGAGGAATTAAAAGAAATTTACAATGAAGATAAAAAGATATGTGATTATAAGAGAGAGAGTACTGATGAAAATATAGTCATATATAATTATAAAAAAAATGAAAATTTGCATATGGGTGAATTGTTTGAAAAATATGAGCTTGTATATTTCCATAATAATTTTACAAAGATAGATTATTGTAATATTCACAAGTGTAAATACGATTATTCAATAGGCAAGGAAATATTTAAAATTAGTAAGGATAGATATGAAAATCGGTTGAGTGATATTCGTGAAAATGAAGTATTGGAATATTTTAATCATAATTATTTTCAAATCATAGATTTTTTGATGAATTATAATGGCGATATACCTTTTATCAACAAAAAAGTTATAGAAATAGATGTGTGTAATATGTCTAAAAGAAACTATAATATTAAAAAAATAAAAGATAATTCGGAAAATAAAAGTCAAATTGAAGAAATGGTTAAAAAAGTTGAAGTTAAATATTCAGATAATTGGGACAAATATACTGTTTTAAATATATTGTTAAATTGTTATAAGAGACTTTGTAAGCCGGCTAATCATAAAATGCATAAAGCTTTGAAATTATCAGAAAAAATGTTTTTTTCAAGTTTCAATAAAGCTATGGGGGAGTGCAGCAAAAAGGAGTCAGTGTATGATTTTTTGCGGCATATGGTAATAGAAATAAAAAAATCAGTGCAGTATGGGTCAAGTGATGACAAAAAAGAGTATCTTGATGAAGGCTATCTGAGTAAGGTAGTAGAATTGGTTGATGTTATTCAAAAATGCAATATATTTGAAAAGGAGGCGGAACCTGAAAAAAAGATTATTATATTGAATACTACTGAAAAAAAGAAAAATATAAAAAAATTCATTGAGGCATATAAAGCAATAATAGAAGCTAATTTTCCATTTTTTGACTTTTATTTTGGCGTTAGTACAGGAGAATATTGTTATCTACAAATATTTTCAAAGTTATTTTCAGTATTAAAGAGTAGTAGTGAAGAGAACTTATTGTTGATATTTGATGAAGTCGATTTGGCGTTACATCCAAAGTTGCAAAGACAATATATGAAAAAATTAATTGAGTTTTTAGAAGAGGTGTCTGAAAATATAAAGATAAAGCTAAAGATTATCGTTACAACCCATTCTCCAATAATTCTATCTGATTTTCCACATACCAATGTACTATATTTGAAAAATGAAGATAAAGAAAAGGGAGCAATAGAATTTTATAAAGAAAAAGATGTGCTAACTTTTGGAAGTAACATACATTCATTATTCTTAAATTCATTTTTTCTTGCTAGTGAAGGAACTATGGGGGCATTCGCTGAGGAAAAAATAAATAGGATTATTGAGGAATTATATGAAAAGGATGAAAAAAATGTAGAAAACAACCGAAAGATAGTTGGTTTTATAGGTGAAGGTATTATAAGGAATAAATTAGAGATAATGTTGCATAGTGTATCTCAAAATCACAATTCTAATTCAAATAATGAAACTTTGCTTCAAGAATTGAAGAAAATAGAATTGCTGTTAAAAAATGATATATGCAACAGAAAAGTGTTGGAAAGTAAAATAGAAGGGTTAAAAAAATATTTAGATGATAAAAATAAGACTGAGTTGTAGTGATAAGAAAGAAATTGAAAAGATATTCTTTAACTGTAGAACTATAAAAAACATAATAAAGTATTTACGTGATAATGAGGCTCAAATTGGAAATTATGAGGAAATTCACAAAGAATTTTATAAAAATGGAAAGTTTGAAGAGGACAAATTTCAAGAATTATTACTAGCCGATCGTGAAAAAATGAAGTCATATATAGATAAGTTTGGTTCTATAGAAGGAAAAGAAGCTAAAGAACTACTAAAAGAAATTTTTAGATACAAAAATCTTAGCCAATCTAGTTGTTGGAAGGAAATTCTTAGAAAAATAGGTATCACTGTTTGTCCTTATTGTAATAGACAGTATATAATCACCTTAAAAAGCGGAAATGCAAGAGCAGAACTTGATCATTACTATCCAAAAAGCAAATATCCCTTTCTTGCTATATCGCTATATAATTTAATTCCTTGTTGTAGCACTTGCAATAAGGCTAAAAGTAATCGCAGTAATAATTGCGGTGATAATCGCAGTGATAATTGCAGTGATAATTGCAGTGAAGAAAATCGAATTTTGTACCCATATCATGAAGAAATGGAGTCGGATATAAATATTAAAATACTTAATAAGATTAACTATGTTAAAGTATTACAAGGGGTATCCAACGATTTTGAAATTGATTTTGACGGTAACAAAGAAAATAAAGTATTAAATAACCACATAGAGTTTCTAAAACTAGAAGAATTTTATAATGAACATAAAGATTATGTTAGAGATATAATTAAATCGCATAATATTAATTCCGAATCATATATGAATGAATTATATACAAAGTTTCCGGAATTATTTTCTTCAATAGACGAAGTAAGAAGTTTGCTGTATATGACGAAAATTAATAAAGAGGATTGGGGACAGAGACCTTTATCAAAATCAACTCATGATATAGATAAACAACTAAGAAGTGGAAATATAAAGATAGAAAAATCTTAGGAATTTAAATGAAAGGCACCTCACTACCTATAATCTCCCCCATCCCCTATATACCCTCACGATATTCTGTGGTAAAATATATAATACCTACACAAAGGAGAAATCATGCCATGATAATATTAAAATGCAGTTCTTGCGGAGGAGAGCCTGAACTTAAAGGCTCGGGTGCCTTTGTTTGTCCTTATTGCGGATCGAAATCCTTTATGTCCGATGCCGACTTTAGAGGCAACGAAGAATTTAGAAAGAAGCTTTTGGAGCATTTAAAGGCGGAGGCTGTTAATAAGGATTTGGATTACAGCAGTGATTTCTTGTGGAAATGCAAAGGTGAGGAGTCCTTTATCATGATGAACGGCAAGGATATCACCATAAAATATATGTTTAAATATGATTACAAGGGCTGTTTTTGCTATTTGTCAAAAGAAAATGTTGTATACATTCTGGACAGTAAAAGCGAAAAAGATAAATTTTTGTCGGGGCTTAATTCCTTGGTATTTCCTGAAGCTGACAATAAGCTTAGGCGTTGCTTTTCTGAAATGAAAATGGAGATTACTCTTAAGGACAAAAGAGAGGTCCTCGTTTTTCTCAGACGTCCCAACTTTTTCCCGGTGGAGTATTTCGCTCCCTTCGAATCCGTGCATTTGGCTTGGGTCATATCCAGAATGGAAAATATTTGCTGCGAATTAAGATACTCGGGTATTGAACACACCGGCATTAATCAGACCTCTATTTGGATTAATCCCCTTACCCATGAAGGGGCATTATTCGGGGATTGGAGAGGGGTTAAGCCGATTAGAGGAAACGGTGACCTTGTGGATATAAGAAAAACAGCTATAAGGATTGTTGAAAATTCAAGAAAGCCTATAGAATTATACGAATTTCTAAATTCAAAACCGGCAAAAGACGCTTTTGATGATTTTTTGCTTTGGGATAATGTTATAGAAAAAGGCTTCGGCGGTCATAAATTTGTAAAAATGTAAAGGAGAAATGATAGTATGGGTTTTGGCAGTTATTCAGCTTCGGATTGGAGCAAATTAAAATCAAGCAGGAATCTTTCAAACACACAAAGCGTGGAAGAGATTTTTAAAAGAACAGCCTGCAATCCTAAATTTGATCCCCAATTCATAGGAACACGAGAGTGCTTCGATTCAAAGGAGCATCCCAATACAACGCCTATAGTTGTAGGTCTTGATGTTACAGCTTCTATGGGATATCTTGCGGTAGAGGTTGCAACAAAAGCTCTTAATGAATTTATTATGAAACTATACTCTACGGGAGCTGTTGAAGATCCGGCACTTATGTGTGCCGCTTACGGTGATTATGAGGATATATCGCCGCTTCAGGTAACTCAGTTTGAGTCCGACATAAGAATTGCCGAGCAGCTATTGGAGCTTTATTTCGAAAATCATGGAAACGGTGAGGTTGTACCTACCTGTTTATGGGAGTTTTTATCAAGGCATACAAATATTGATGCGGTAAATAAAAGGTTTAAAAAAGGATTTCTGTTTACTATAGGTGATGGCGCTAATATCAGAAAAGACAGTGTTGTCGAAACAATTAAACGAGTTGTAGGGGATGATGTACCCGGAGCTACTCGGGAAAGTATTTTGGATGAGGTTTGTCAGAAGTTTCATGTTTTCCACATTATGATCGGTGGGGAAGGAAACAAGGATATATTAGTCGGTAAGAAAATGCTTATTTCTCCAAGCGATATTGAAAATATACCTGAAATTATTATCAGTGCAATTCAGCTACAGCTCGGAAAACCGCTAAATGATGTACTTGCTCAGTGGGATCCGCTCAGTGTATCTATAGTAAGTTCGGCAGTCAGACAGTTAAGCATTGCCGATAACGGGCAGTCAATTACATTATGAGAACAGTGGCGGTAGTCGGCAAAAATTACGGCGATGAAGGAAAAGGGCTTGTTACGGCGAGCCTTTGTTCTTTATTTGAGAAACCTCTAATCATAAAGCATAACGGCGGTGCACAGGCGGGACATACGGTAGAAAACGAGGAAAGAGGAACACGCTTTGTTCACCATCAGACCGGTTCGGGAGCGGAATACGGCGCACATACCCTGCTTGCAAAAACCTATTATCCCGATCTGTATCAAATAAAAAAAGAAGTTGAAGAATTTAAAGCTGTTTTCGGATTTATTCCTCGGATTTTCGGAGAAGAAGAATGCTGTATAACAACAATAGATGATGTACTTATGAATATGGCTGTTGAAACAAGGAGAGGAGAAAACAGACACGGTAGCTGCGGTATGGGAATTAATGAATGCAGCGAGAGGATTAAGGCGGGTTATAAGATAAATCTTAAAAATGTGGCTGATGCTTCATACGAACAGCTACGGGCTTTGCTTATAAATATAAGAAAAGAGTACACAACAAACAGAATAAAAGAATTGGAAATTGACAGGCAGAATCCTTATTATTCAATGCTTTTTGATGAAAATATTATAAATAATTTTGCTGTGGAAATAAAAAGTAATTTGCTGTTTATTAATCTTGTAAATGCCGGCAGCTCTTGGCTTAAAAGCTATGACGGTTTGATATTTGAATCGGGACAGGGCTTACTTCTTGATAGGGACTATATAGTAAATGCTCCGCATATTACGGCTTCAAAAACAGGTGTTACCGAAGCTGTTAATTTTCTCAAAAAGAGGGATCTTAAATTACAGGAAGCAATATATGTTACAAGAACTTATGTAACAAAGCACGGCGCCGGACCGCTTGCAAATGAATTTAAAAATAAAGAGGGGCTTTGCTTACAAACAGATATGACAAACCTGCACAATGAGTGGCAGGGGTACATCAGATATGCAAGTCACGGTAATCTTGGTGATTTTCTGTTGCCTGTTATTGAAGATATAAAAAATACCGGTATTAAGCCTTCGCTGGCAATCACTCATATGAATGAAACAAAAGGGAAAATACTGTTTGAAAATGAGAGCATCACTCCGGAAAAGCTTAGAGATATGTTGTTTCATGAATTGGAAAATATATATGTGTCTTGGAACCGTCAAGAAATAAAAAAACTTGATTTGCCGAATACCAAGTAAAGAAGGTAGCTTATGAAAAATGAATGTATTATATGTGGGTCGCCTTTAGAATATCTTACAGCAGATGTTTTAATGGAGTGTGAAATTTGCCGAAAAAAAGAGCTGAGTAAAACAAGATGTGTGAACGGACATTACATATGCAACGAATGTCATACGGAGGGCTTGGATTCTATTATAGCCCTCTGCATGGGTGAAAGCTCAAGAAATCCTATAGAAATAATAGAAAAAATGATGCATATGCCTTTTTGCCACATGCACGGACCGGAGCACCATGTGATGGTCGGAGCCGCACTTTTGACTGCTTATAAAAATTCCGGAGGACAAATAGATCTTAAGGAAGCTTTAGTAGAAATGATGACAAGGGGAAAGTCGGTTCCGGGAGGTTCCTGCGGTTTTTGGGGCGCCTGCGGTGCGGGTATAAGCTCGGGAATGTTTGTTTCGATTATTTCAAAGTCTACGCCTCTTACAAAAGAACCCTTCGCATTGTCGCATAAAATGACAGCCAAATCTCTTAACGCTATAGGTGAGATAGGAGGTCCGCGTTGTTGTAAAAGGGATTCATTTTTATCTGTTTTGTGTGCCGTGGATTTTGTAAAAGAAAATTTTAATATATCTATGGAAAAAAATCTTGTCAGTTGCGGGTATTCTTCGCAAAACAAAGAGTGTATAGTAAAAAGATGCCCCTTCCACGGTAAGTACGAAGAAAATAAAATCTTTAATATTTAGGATGTCCGAAGGGGCATCCTAAATATTATCTTAAAATACCAAAGTAATACAACAAAGCAGCTTTATATCTGGACATTTCTTCTTAACACTGATAAAATTAATGTATAGTTATTTGTAACAATTAATAAAAATTGAAAACAGGAGGGCGTGAAATGAGATTTAAGAGACTTGGTGCGGGAGCAGTGGCTTTGGCACTTTCATTTGTTACAATTTTTTCTTCGGGAAGTCTCACAAGCTTTGCAAATAGCGGGTTTTACGGGGAACATGATGAAAGCAGGCTTTATGAAAAAGAGCTTTTAAAGGCAAGTGCGAGTGAGGCGCTTGCAAAAGCGGATGATGAAGCACTAAAAGAAGAGAATGAGGACTTTATTGTACAGGGTAACGAAAACGAATGGCTTAGTGAAGACTTTACTTTCGGAACAGTTCAGAAAAAAATAATGAAATCAAATGAGTATTTTGCAATAATCGGGCTTTCAAATAAGGGTAAAGTGAAGATTAAAAAAAACAAAAATCTTGTAATTCCTTCTAAGGTGAGCTTTGAAGAAGGCGGAGCGGTAATAGAGCGTGAAGTTCAGGGAGTAGGAACGGACGCCTTTTCGGAACAGGGACTTGAGAGCCTTGTTATTAATGTTCCGGAGGACTACAAAGAGTACATTATAGACGACGGAGCATTTGCCGGAAACAAGTTAAAAGAAGTCGAGATTCCTTACGGAGTTAAGTTTATAGAAGCATTCGCCTTTGAAGGTAATGAACTTGAGGAGCTTAACATTCCTGAGACAGTTGTAAAGCTCGGAAATAAGAGCTTCGCAAACAATAATATTGCAAGGCTTACAATTTCGGATCAGGTCAGCAGGTTCCAATTCGATTCGTTCAGCTTCGCAGGAAATAAACTTACCGAGGTTGAGCTTCCGTACAGTATTTTTAAACTGCTTGCAAATGTTTTTTATGAGAATACGGGTAAGGAAGATGGAAAGGTACTTTTGTATACAAGAAACAAAAAGCATCTTGAAACTTCGACTTATATAAATCCGCACAGTAATTATCATAGGTTTGAGCTTATAGGCGAGGATATTGACAGAGAGGGACTTTATGAGGCTATTGAACAGGCTATAAAGCTTGACATGTCCGATTATACAAAGGAAACGGCTGATAAACTTAAGTCCTGTCTTGAAAGGGCAAAAAAAGTTCTTGCAAACCATGACAGTACAAGAGAGGATATAGAAAGAGCCGAAAGCGAACTTAATGAGGCTGTTTCGGGTCTTATATTTGCAGGGGTAAACAAAAAAGAAATTAAGAAAGCTCTTGAAGCTGCTAAAAAGATAAAATCCGAATTATATACGGCGAATTCTTTTGACAAGCTTACACAGGCTATAGCAGAGGCACAAAATCTCATAAATGATGATGGCGCTACAACGGAGCAGGTTTCGGAAGCTGTAAGAAAGCTTGAAGAAGCAAAAGAGGGGCTTGTTGTAAGAGAGGAAGCAAAGTATAACATAAACGACTTTACTTATGAAGGAAGTGTTATAACGGGCTTTAGTGAGAGCGGAAAAGAAAAGTTTAAATATAACAAAGATTTGGTTCTTCCAAAAACCAATCCTACAGGAGAAAAAATAACTGAAATAGGTAATGGAGCCTTCGAATATAAAGGTTCCGATTATATAATTAAAAGCGATACGGCATATTCGCCGAACGGGCTTGACAGTGTAGATATACCGGAGACAGTTGAAAAGATAGGAGAAAATGCATTTAAGGCAAATAAGCTTAAAAATGTAAAATTACCGGAGAATCTTAAGTTTATAGGAAACTCCGCATTTAACGGAAATATTTTGGAAGCCGTATCTATACCGGATTCCGTTACGGAAATGGGGTATGGTGTTTTCGCCGTAAATAAAGTGACAAATATTAAGCTTTCAAGCTCTATGAAAACTATTCCTAAAGGTATTTTTTCAAGAAATATAAGCTTGGAGCATGTGGATATACCGTCAGGAGTTGAAGTGATTGAAGAGGGAGCTTTTACAGGTTGTCCTCTATACAGTATAAATATACCGAATACCGTAACGGAGATTAAAGGCAGAGCGTTCATGTCACACAGAACGGAAAATCTGTATATACCGGAAAGTGTTAAACATATAGACAAAGAAGCTTTTGCTTCAAACAAGAAGTTTAGATACCTAAAGAACATCACCTTATCGGAAGGGCTTGAAACAATAGCGGCGGGAGCCTTTAAAAGCGGTTTGGTTGAAGAAGTCTATATACCGAGCAGTATCAAAAAAATTGATGCGGGAGCTTTCAATGACAATATGAATTCTAAGAAGGAGATTGTTAAGACTAAGGTATATACAAATAATCCGGAACATCCGGAGGCTATTAAGAGTACAAAATTCGATATTATACTTAAGGATATAGATACGACAGAACTCGAAAAACAAAAAAAGGAGTGTGAAGCCTTAAAAACACAGGCAAAGTATATTTATTCTTCAAATGAAGCGAAACTTGCCTTTGACAGTGCACTTATGAAGGCTGATAGGCTTATGAACACTCCTGTAAGTCAGGTAGCTGTTGACAAACAGGTAAAGCTTCTAAAAGAGGTTAAAGAAGTTCTCGACGGAGTTGAGCCTAAAAAACCTGAAGAGCCTAAGAAGCCTGAGGAACCGAAGAAACCTGAGGAACCTAAAACACCCGAGGAGCCTAAGAAACCTGAAGAACCGAATAAGCCCGACAATGAACTTCCGAAATTAGGTGGTAATTATTATTCAGGCAGCGGTGGCGGTTCATCTTCGGGAACGGTTAGAAGAGTGTCCGCTGTAGGCGTTCAAAAGAAGGATGAAAATAAAGGTAAATGGATTAAAGGTGAAAAGGGCTGGTGGTACCTTTATGAAAAAGGCGGCTATCCGAAGTCTGAATGGAAGCTTATAAATTCTAAATGGTATTACTTCAATCAGGAAGGATACATGGCTGTAGGTTGGGTGAATACAAATTCAAAATGGTATTATTTGGATGAAAGCGGTGCGATGCTTTTAAATACCTACGTGGGTAAGTATAAAGTCGGCAGTGACGGTGCATGGATAGAATAGAAAAAATATGACCATACTTCGAAAGGGGTATGGTCTTTTTTCATAAGACTTAAAAATTGTTTAACAAAGTCCGAGTTTTATTGACAAAGACTGACTTCGGGGATAAAATTTAAGACAATAAAGTTAATATACATGAACTTCAGGCAAGGAGGAAGAAAGCTTGTTTATAAAGAAATTTTTCAGTAAAAAAAATAAAGGAAGCAAAAAACAAAAACCTAAGCTTTGGAAAGTCATACTAAGGACTTTGTTTGCCACGGGTGCATTTTGTCTTGCACTACTCTTTGTTTGTAATATGATTGTTGTGGGAAGTGCAAAAAAATATATTTTAAGCGCTTCTGAAGTAAGTGATGAAGATTTTGACTGTATCTTGGTACTGGGTTGTCTGGTTTGGTCAAACGGTAAAATGTCATGGATGTTAAAAGACAGGGTGGATACGGGAATAGGGCTTTATAAGCAGGGTGCAAGTCCTAAGCTTTTGATGAGCGGAGACCATGGAAGAGAAGACTATGATGAGGTTAATACCATGAAGACCTATGCTATAGGTCAGGGAGTGCCGTCCGAAGATATATTTATGGATCACGCCGGTTTTTCAACTTATGAGAGTATGTATAGGGCAAAAAATGTTTTCGCTGCGAAAAAGATACTGGTTGTAACGCAAAATTTCCATCTTTCAAGGGCAGTTTATGATGCCAGGGCAATGGGACTTGATGCTTACGGAGTAAACGCCGATCATTATATTTATAATAAAATGTGGAAAAATGAGCTCAGAGAAAGTCTGGCAAGAACTAAAGATATATTTTATTGTATTTTTAAGCCGCAATCGACCTATATGGGAGATAAAATAGACCTTACAGGAAGCGGAGACATTACAAATGATGAGTAAAAAAGTCTTAACTTTAATTTTATTTCATAGGAGTTAAAATATTTAAAACAAGTGGTACCGAAGGAGGAGAACAAAAATGTCGACTAACAGCATAGACGATGAAGTTAAAAATATATTGAACCAAAACAGTACGGGTTCAAAAAAGAAAAAAAGATTGGGTAAGAAAACGAAGATAGCAATAGGTGTAGTGCTTGCACTTATTGTTATTGTGTTTATTCTAAGGCTTTTTACCGGAAATAAGAAGATGCTTATGCCGGTGGACAGCGAGGTTCTTTCAAAGGGACATATAGAAGATTCGGTATCGGTAACGGGGCCTGTGGGCGGAACGGACAGCGTAACCATAACCTCGGGTATACATGCTAAGATAACGGAAATAAGAGTTAAAGAAGGCGATGAGGTTGTAGAGGGGCAAACGGTTCTTGCGCAGATTGATACCGAGGAGCTTCAAAGCAAGGTGGAAACGGCAAAAGGTCAGTATGAGCTTGCCGTTGCACAGAAGGAAGAAAAAGCGAAAAACGATCAAATAGGTTATGCAAAGGCTTCTCAGGCGCTTGCTCAGGCGCAGCTTGATTACAACAGAAAAGCCGAGCTTGTGGCGGGAGGAGTGGCGCCTCAGTCGGATTTGGATGCGGCAAGAAGTACACTTAATCAGGCACAAAGCGATGTGGCTCAGTACAAGTTTAAAGACGGAAAGCTCACACCGGGAGACTCCTACGATATACAAATAAGTAATGCCAAGCTTGAACTTGAAAGACTTGAAAAGCAGCTTCAAGATGCCACTCTCATAGCTCCTATAAGCGGAACGGTAACAAGAGTATACGCCAAAGTCGGACGTTTTGCCGACCAGGCTGTAGACAATAATCCTACTCTTATAACCATAGAAAAGCTTGATAAGCTTGAGCTTAATCTGGCTGTAAGCGAATACAGCATAGGAAAAGTAAAAGTGGGGCAAAGAGTGCTTATATCCGCCGATATACTCGGTAAAGGAAACACGGTGGAAGGTAGAGTCGAGAAAATCAGTCCTTCGGGAGAGCCTAAGGAAGGTTCATCATCCTCATCTGAAAGAGTTATACCTGTAAAAGTCAGCATAAAGGACAGAGGCGGTCTTATTTCGGGAATAGGTGCAAAGGCGAACATTATAAGTGAAGAAAAGGATGATGTTTATGTTGTTCCTATTTCTGCGGTAGGTGATGACGGTAACGGAAACAGTGTTATGCAGTTTATTACAGTAACGGAAGAAGGAAAAGGAACCGTAAAAATTGTTCAGGTTGAAACAGGTATTGAAGGAGAGGTTGACATAGAGCTTTTGGAAAGCTCTTTAAAGGACATGGATACCTCAAAAGAAATAAGGTATATATCAAAGTATGACCCTACATTGATGGAGGGAATGGAAGTCGACTACGGTACTATGGATGCCATGAAAGCCGCAAATGCGGAGCAAGGACAAAGTGTTGAGGGACAGGCAACGTCGGAAGAGAAGGTAAATGATGGCGGAAACTAAGGATATAATTAAACTTGAAGACATGGTCAAGATATACGACACCGGAGCAATCAAGGTTTTAGGACTGAATCGTATAAATCTCAGTATTAAGCACGGTGAATTTGTTGCTATTATGGGACATTCCGGTTCCGGTAAATCTACTCTGCTCAACATACTCGGTTGCCTTGACAGACCGACTTTGGGACATTATTATCTTGACGGAATAGATGTGGCACAAATGAGCGGAGATGAGTTAAGCCGTGTCAGAAATCAAAAAATAGGCTTTGTATTTCAGTCATTTAATCTTATAAGTCGAATGAGTATACAAAAAAATGTTGAAGTGCCTATGACCTATGCTAAGATAAAGCCCGATAAAAGAAGGAAAAGAGCTATAGAACTTCTTGAAATGGTGGGGCTTGGGGAGAGGATAAACCATGAGCCCAATGAGCTTTCGGGAGGTCAGAGGCAAAGAGTGGCAATAGCAAGAGCTCTTGCAAACAAGCCGCCGCTTATACTCGCGGATGAGCCCACGGGAAACCTTGACTCTCAGGCTTCAATAGAGATTATGGAGCTTTTTGCAAAGCTTCATAAGGAAGGTTCTACGGTTGTGGTTGTAACGCATGAAGACAACATAGCCGCTTATACACATAGAATACTTACCTTTAAAGACGGAGTTTTGCAAAGTGACAGGATAAATGAAAACCCTACTCCTTTCGGGGAAAATGTAGGCTTGGGTGACAGAAAAAGTTAGGAGGTTTAAGCTTAATGTTTGTTGAAAACTTAAAAATGGCTTTGTCTGCGCTTGTTGCAAATAAAATGCGTTCCTTTCTTACCATGCTCGGAATAATAATAGGTATAGGCTCCGTGATAGGAATAGCCTCTATAGGAGATACAGTAAGGCAGATGGTTTCAACCATATATCAAAATGTAGGCGCAACTCAGTCCATGGTATACTTGAATATACAGGATGAGGCGGGAATAAGGGATACAGATTATTTTACAAACGAAGAAATAGAAAAATATAAAAAGATTTTCGGTACGGATCTTGCTTATGTGGATACGAACAGCAGTCTGACAAGTGAAGTAAAAACGAAGCTCGGAATAAATAAGGTTACTCTGACCGGTGTGGATTATAATATTTTGGAGTTTCAGCCTACCATGGAGATTAAATACGGACGTTTTATTACTTCAAAGGATGTGGACTCAAGAAAATATGTGGTTGTTGTGGAGGATACCGCCGCGCTAAAGCTTTTCGGTAAAGAAGATGTTGTGGGTAAAACCTTTAGAGAAAAATTTAACGGCGCTTTGCAAGAGTTTACCGTAATAGGCGTTTATCATGAAAATATGTCGCCTCTGCAAAAGGTATTTATGGGAAATTCTCAGGATTTAAAGACCTATGTACCGACAAGTTTGTTTATAGAATCGCAGTATAATATGTTTGCCGGCTTGAGAATATTTGCAAATAAAAATTTCAGCGGTGAAACACTTAAAAGATTTAATGAGAGCTTTATTGAGTATGTGGCAAGAACTAAGGGTAGAACAAAAGAGGACTTTTATCTTTATTCCGCCGGCAATGAAATGGCTCAGGTAGACGGATTTTTAGGTGCCGTTTCCATAGCTATGGGAGGTATAGCGGCTATTTCTCTTATTGTAGGCGGTATAGGTATTATGAATATTATGCTTGTATCGGTTACGGAAAGAACGAGGGAGATAGGTACAAGAAAGGCGCTCGGAGCAACCACAAGGGATATTTTAACGCAGTTTTTGATTGAATCCGCGGTGCTTTCGGCTATAGGCGGAATCATAGGTACAGCCATCGCTTCCGGAGCTATACTGATAGCGGGGGCGGTAATGCAACAAAGCGTTGTTATAAGGCCGCTCATAGTAATTCTTGCCGTAGGCTTTTCAGCTTTGGTCGGTATATTTTTCGGAATTTATCCGGCACTTAAGGCGGCAAAAAGAGATCCTATTATTGCACTCAGATATGAATAAATATATAAAAAGCAAGGGTTTATTTATCCCTTGCTTTTAAATATTTATCAATGAGCATACAGGCATATATGACCGCCGGTATGGCTACGTCGAGAAAGATAAAGAAAAAAAGAACTTTCGTAGGAGCTCCGAATATCGCCGCCGTAAGCGTGGCCAAAACGCACAGTATAATGCAGATAAGACCCAGTATGGCAAAAAATCTTTTCATATTATTCCACAGAAGCCAGTTCTTCCCAAGTATCGTACAAATCGGCAAGCTTAGCCTCGTATTCCTCCTTTTCCTTTTGTAAACTTAAAAGCTTAGGCAAATCGGTTTGAACCTCAGGCTTTAAGAACTCGTTATTTACGGCCTCAAGCTTAGCTTCAAAATCGGCTATATCATTTTCGCATTTTTCCAAAAGCCTTTTCTGCTTTTTTAGTCTTGCCTGTTCTTCTTTATCCGCCTGCCATTGTTTTTTTGAGCTTGTTTCCTCTGTAGTCTCGACTTTTTCATTTTTAGTCTCTGAAAAAGCCGCTTTTTCCACATCGGCACGTTTTTCTATGTAATAGTCATAGTTGCCTATGTATTTAAGAAGCTTTTGATCTTTGAGGTTGAGTATACCGGTTGCCGTTTGATTTATAAAATATCTGTCATGAGATACGAAAAGTACGGTGCCTTCAAAAAGTCTTATGGCATTCTCAAGAATTTCTTTACTTACTATGTCAAGATGGTTGGTAGGCTCATCCAGTATGAGAAGATTGGCTTTGCTTAACATAAGCTTTGCAAGACTCACCCTTGCCCTTTCTCCTCCGCTTAAGCTGCTTATTTTCTTGAAAACGTCATCCCCCATGAAAAGAAAAGCTGCCAGAAGATTTCGTATTCGTGTATTGTTCATATCGGGATAAGTATCGCTTATTTCGTCGAAAATACTTTTTTCTTCGTGTAAAACCTGCTGCTCCTGGTCGTAATATGCCATAAAAACATTGGAGCCGAAGCTTACGCTTCCCGTATCGGCTTCCAAAAAGCCGTTTATTATTTTCAGTATAGTGGTTTTTCCGGTTCCGTTTTCCCCTATGATAGCTATATGCTCTCCACGCTTGATCTCAAAGTTCAGATTTTCAAAAAGAGGCTGTGAATCAAAGCTTTTACTTAGGTTTACCACACTTAAAACATCATTTCCGCTGAGAATATCGGTTTGGAAGGTAAGATGCATATCCGCCCGTAAATCGGCAGGCTTTTCTATACGCTCAATCCTGTCAAGCATTTTTTCTCTGCTTTCAGCTCTTTTTATAGACTTTTCACGATTAAAGGACTTAAGTTTTTCTATTACGGCTTCCTGATGCTTTATTTCTTCCTGCTGTTTCTCATATTCCTTAAGTCTTGCAAAGCGAAGAGCTTCTTTTTTCTTTGAGAAATCGCTGTAATTACCTATATAGGTGTTTACAGCGGTATTTTCAATATCTATTACCTTTGTCACTATTTTATTGAGAAAATACCTGTCGTGGCTTACTATAACAACCGCTCCCTTGTAGTTTGAAAGATAGCTTTCAAGCCATTCTATACTGAAAAGGTCAAGGTGGTTTGTAGGCTCGTCAAGAAGGATGATATCCGGCTCTTCCAGAAGTATTTTTGCCAGAAAAACTCTGGTTTTCTGCCCTCCGGACAAGTTTTTTACGGTTTTGCCGAAATCATCCTTTGAAAAGCCGAGACCGTTTAAGACACCGGTAAGCTTGCTTTTTATGTGATAGCCGTCCGCAAGTTCAAAGCTGTGGCTGAGCGAAGAGTAGCTTTCATAGAGCTTTTCGAGTTCTTCTCCGCTTTTATGCTTCATTTCCTCGCTTATTTCAAGCATTCTTTTTTCCATATCCAAAATAGGTTTTATGACGGTAGTCAGTTCCTCCAATATACTGAGTTCCGAATCCGTGTTGTTTATCTGGCTCAGATAGGAAAGTCTTGCACCCTTTGCAAGAGTTACGCTGCCGCTGTCGGGCTTTTCTATACCGGCAAGTATTTTCATAAATGTGGTTTTTCCCGCACCGTTAAGTCCTACTATTGCCACTTTTTCTTTTTCGTTTATAACTACGCCGGCACCTTTTATAATATCGGTACCGCCGAAAGATTTGTCAATGTTTACAGTATTTAATATCAAAATTATCACCTTTAAAAAACAAAATTTTATAAAAAGGAAAAGCAAGCCGATTATGCTTTCCTAAAAGAATAGTATAACGTATATATAAGTTGAGTTCAAGTAAAGTAAAAATGTATTTTGTATACAGTAAACAACAAAAAATCACGAATTTTGTTATTGATAAGAAGGATTACATAGTATATAATTCTAAACATATTGATAATTAAAAGACAAACAGTCGGATTTGAGTTTTTTAATTATAGGATATAAGTTTTTATATGAGAGGAAATAAAATGATACATAATGATGAAACCGTAATATCCATTAAGCATAAGGTTATGGATGAAGTTGCAAAACTGGCTTTTGCAGGTGAGCTTGAAAACAAAAGAGATGAAATTCCTTATAAGCTTATACCCGGACCGCATGCGAGATTCAGGTGTTGCATATACAAAGAGAGAGAGGTAATTCGCCAAAGAGTGAGACTTGCGGAAGGGAAGTGCCCGACAGACAAGCATACGGATAATATTATTCAGGTCATAGATTCCGCATGTGAGGAATGTCCGATTCAAAGATTTACGGTTACCGACAACTGTCAAAACTGCTTAGGAAAAGCGTGTATAAAATCATGTAATTTCGGTGCCATTACTTCGGGTAAACAAAGAACCTACATAGATCCCGAAAAATGTAAGGAGTGCGGAATGTGTGCAAAGGCATGTCCATATAACGCTATTGCCGATTTAATAAGACCTTGTAAGCGCTCCTGCCCTGTGGGAGCAATAACTATGGACGAGAATGACCTTTGTGTCATAGATGAACAAAAATGTATACAATGCGGACGCTGTATACATGGTTGCCCTTTCGGTGCTATAGGCTCAAAGACTTCCGTTGTTAATGTAATAAATGCCATTGTAGAGGGTAAAGAAGTATATGCCATGATTGCACCGTCAGCGGAAGGGCAGTTCGGTCCGGAGATAACTATGGATTCATGGAGAACAGCCCTTAAAAAGACCGGCTTTAAGGATATGATAGAATTGTCTTTGGGAGGAGATTTAACGGCTTATGCCGAGGCGGCGGAATGGGCCGAGGCTTATAAGGAAGGTAAAAAAATGACCACATCCTGCTGTCCGGCGTTTGTTGAACTTATAAGAAAGCATTATCCTGAATTGGAAGGCAATATGTCTACAACCGCAAGCCCAATGGTAGGAGTTTCAAGAGCCGTAAAAAATAGAAATAAAGATGCCGTAACCGTGTTTATAGGTCCTTGTGTGGCGAAAAAGAACGAAATAAAGGACAGCAAAATATCGAATAATGCGGATTATGTGCTTACCTTTTCGGAGGTGAGATCCATTATGAGAGCAAAGGGAGTTATTTTGGAATCCGAAAACATAAGCACACAGCAAGGATCGGTTTACGGAAAAAAATTCGGAAACAGCGGCGGAGTAAGTGCGGCGGTTCTTAAGTCTTTGAAGGAACAGGGAGAGGATATAGATATAAATGTAAACGTATGCAACGGAGTTGATGACTGTAAAAAGGCATTGATGCTTATGAAGGTAGGTAAGCTTTCTGAAGACTTTGTAGAGGGAATGGCCTGCGTAGGCGGTTGCGTCGGAGGTCCGAGCAGTCATAAAGATTTCATGAAGGCTAAAAAAGACAGAGATCTGCTTATAGGAAAAGCCGATGATAGAGGTGTTTTTGACAACTTGAAGTATATGGAGGCGGATAAAGTCAATATGCACAGGAAAAGTTCGCATATCTAGCGGATAAAAAACTTTACAGATGTGAAGCCGGAGTATATACTCTACGTAAGAGAACTATTCGTTAAACGGGAGGATATATGGCACTTTCATACAGTGAGGAACTAAGTAAAAACAATATAGTAAGGCTCAGAGAGCTTTTGACGGACTTGCCTTATTACTGCAAAGATTTTTTCAGAGGAATAGAGCCGAGAACCGAATCAAGAACAAGGATAGCTTATGCCTACGATTTGAAGGTGTTTTTTTCATATCTGCTCGAAAGTAATCCCGAGTTTAAAAAAGAATATAAAAGCATTAAAGAAATTCCTTTAGAAGCCTTGGAGAAGCTTGATCCGATTGATATAGAAGAGTACATGGAACACCTTAAATACAGGGTTGAGGGAGAAAAGGAAATTTTTAACGAAAATTTGGGAGTTAAGAGAAAAATATCAAGTCTGAAAAGCTTTTATAAGTATTTTTATGAGAAAGAACATTTGGAGAGGAATCCCCTTGCAAGGGTTTCGTTACCGAAAACGAGCGAAAAAGATATTATAAGGCTTGAAGTGGATGAAGTTGTAAAATTTTTGGATGAGGTTGAAAACGGAGATAATCTGACCAAAAAACAAAGGGAATATCATGAGAAAAACAAAGTAAGAGACCTCGCTATTTTAAGTCTTATGCTCGGAACGGGCATAAGAGTTTCCGAATGTGTGGGAATCAATATTTCCGATGTGGATTTTAAAATTTCCGGAATTCGTATACACAGAAAAGGCGGAAAGGAACAGACCGTATATTTCGGTGAAGAGGTTGAGAAGGCTTTACTTGATTACTTGGAGGAAAGAAAACTTAAGAATCCGTGTGAAGGGCATGAAGAGGCGTTTTTTTTATCCATGCAGCAAAAGCGTATTAATGTGCGAAGCGTGGAAAAGCTTGTGAAAAAATATGCCGAGACGGTCACACCTCTAAAAAAGATTACTCCGCACAAGCTCAGGAGTACCTATGGAACCAATCTTTACAGGGAAACCGACGATATATATCTTGTGGCTGCCGTATTGGGACACAGTGATGTAAATACCACAAAAAAGCATTATGCGGCTTTGGAAGATGACAAACGAAGAAGTGCAAGAAATGCTGTTAAGCTGAGAGAAACTTAAAAGCTGTCGCATCTGCGACAGCTTTTATCTTAGTTATTTAAGCTTTCATTGTATTTCTTAACGAAATTTTGTATTTTACTTGTAGGAGACAGGCTCTTGCCTATACTTACATCATGGTTAAATGAATTGATGATGGCTGCAAGGTACTTGCTCATGTCGGCTTCCATATACCACGGTCTTTCAAAAAGCTCAGGAGTGCGATAATTAAGGTTTGTGGTACATACATAATCGATTAAGCCGTTCCTGTGTGCGATATCAAATCGTTCAAGCCCTGAAGTGAAGAGTCCGAAGGTGGCGCAAACAATAACTCTTTTTGCTTTTCTCTCTTTTAATTGTCTGGCGGTATCTATCATGGATTCTCCGCTTGCTATCATATCATCTATGATAATGACGGTTTTATCCTCAACGCTTGCACCTAAGAATTCATGGGCTATTATAGGATTTCTTCCGTCCACAACCTTGGAGTAATCCCTTCTCTTGTAGAACATACCCATATCCACACCTAAGTTGTTTGCAAGATAAACGGCTCTGTGCATAGCGCCTTCATCCGGACTTATTATCATAAGATGCTCTTTATCTATGCTGATGTCGTGGATACTTGAAAAAATGGTTTTTACAAATTGGTATGTAGGCAAAAAGTTGTCGAAGCCGTGTAAAGGAATCGCATTTTGAACTCTCGGATCATGTGCGTCAAAGGTAATGATATTGCTGACACCCATGTTTACAAGTTCTTCAAGAGACAAGGCACAGTCAAGACTTTCTCTTTTTGTTCTTTTATGCTGTCTGCTTTCATACAGGAAAGGCATGATAACATTTACTCTTTTTGCGGTTGAAACACTTGCACTTATAATACGTTTTAAATCCTGAAAGTGATTATCGGGAGACATGTGGTTTACGAAACCGTTGACATTATAAGTTAAGGAGTAATTAGTAACATCAACCATTATAAATACGTCCGTACCTCTGACGGATTCGTTGATAACTCCTTTTGCTTCACCGCTTCCGAAGCGCGGGCAGGCGATATCGAGAAGATAAGAATCGGAATCATAGCCTCTGTAGAGAAGACTTTCGCTGCGGCTTTTTAATTCCTCCAAATCATTCTTACGAAATGCAACGATATGCTCGTGAACCTTGTTTGCGAGAGGTAAGCAGCTTTCAAGGGCTGCGATTTTAAGAGGAGCTAAAGGTAGCTGATCTTTAAAAACATAATTGTTTGACATGACATCCTCCGTGAAAATAAAGCTTTTTTACTCTAAATATAGCGCTAAAACTATAACATTTTGAATAGGATTATTCAAGACCTATATACTAATCTTTACAAAAACTTTTGTTTAGATTATACTTTATACACTATTTAGAATGAGGTAGCTTATGTATAAGGGTCATCTTATAAGTAAGGTGGCGAAGGATTCCATCGCATGGGAGCTTGAAATAAGACCGGGCGACAGGCTTCTTGCCATAGATGATAATGAAATAAAAGATGTTTTGGATTACAGATATTACGTCAATTCCGAAGCTATAACCATGCTTATAGAAAAGCCCGACGGTGAGCAGTGGGAGCTTGATATAGAACATGATTACGAGGACCTTGGAATTGAGTTTGAAGAGGGACTTATGTGTGATTATAAGTCCTGCACAAATAAATGTATTTTTTGCTTTATAGACCAAATGCCTCCCGGAATGAGAGAAACCCTGTATTTTAAGGATGACGATTCCAGATTGTCCTTTTTACAGGGGAATTATATTACTCTTACCAATATGAAGGATGAGGATATAGACAGAATAATACGATTCAGGCTTGCACCTATAAATATAAGCGTGCATACAACAAATCCCAAGCTTAGAGTGAGGATGTTACATAATAAATTTGCCGGAAGCAGTCTTAAATATATAGAAAAGCTCTATGAAAACGATATTCCCATGAACGGTCAGATTGTTATGTGCAGAGGTTATAATGACGGCGAGGAGCTTGATAAAACAATAGGAGATTTGCTGGAGTACGCCCCTGTAATGGAAAGCTTAAGCGTTGTTCCTCTGGGAGTTACAAAGTACAGAAAAGGTCTTGCCGATATAGCTTTGGTGGATAGAGAAAGCGCAAGAGAGACTATTGAAATAGTTGAAAAATATCAAAAGATTGCTATGAAAAGGCATGGTGTGCATTTTGTTCAGGCAAGTGATGAGTTTTATCTTCTGGCAGGTAAAAGGCTTCCGGGTGAAAAAAGATATGACGGCTATATACAGCTTGAAAACGGTGTAGGCATGCTGAGGCTTCTGAATGAAGAGGTTATAGATGCCATAAAACATTTATCCGATACCCTGAAAGAAGACAGGGAAAAGGTTGAGCATATAAGTATAGCGACGGGAAAGCTCGCCGCTCCTTTACTCAGACGTCTGGCAAAAAGGATAATGAAGGCTTTGCCCAATAAAACCATAAAAGTATATACCATAAAAAATAAGTTTTTCGGCGAAAAGATAACCGTTGCGGGTCTTATAACCGCAGGCGATATTATAGAACAGCTTAAAAACAAGAAACTCGGTGACAGACTTTTGCTCTCGGTCAATATGTTTCGTTCGGGAGAAGAGGTTTTTTTGGATGATTTTACTAAAACCGATGTTGAGAAAAAACTGGGAATAAAGATATTGATAGTAGGCACAAGCGGCTATGATTTTTTGAATGCCGTAGTCAGCAAAAATTATAATGCCGAAACGGTATTTAAAGCTTATGAATTAAGCGGAAAAGGAGAATTTAATGAGTAAACCTATAGTGGCGATAGTCGGAAGACCGAATGTGGGAAAATCGACTCTGTTCAATGTTATTGCGGGAGAGCAGATTTCCATAGTAAAAGACACTCCGGGGGTAACAAGAGACAGGATTTATGCGGATACGAGTTGGCTGGATAAAAATTTTACTCTCATAGATACGGGAGGAATAGAGCCGGATTCAAAGGATATAATTATTTCGCAGATGAGAGAGCAGGCGAGCATAGCCATAGAAACTGCGGATGTGATTGTATTTATAGTTGATGTAAGGCAGGGCTTGCAGGACCAGGATTTTAAAGTTGCCGATATGCTTAGAAAATCAAAAAAGCCGGTTGTTCTTTGTGTAAACAAGGTCGACAGTGTGGCAAAGTTCGGTAATGATGTTTACGAATTTTACGGTCTCGGCATAGGAGATCCCGTTTCGGTTTCGGCGGCAAGCAGACTGGGAATAGGTGATTTGCTTGAGGAGGTTATTAAACACTTCCCTGAAGATAAAAACGGTGAAGAAGAGGATGACGATATTCCCAAGGTTGCCATAATAGGAAAGCCTAATGTCGGAAAATCCTCGATTATAAATAAAATAACGGGAGCAAACAGGGTTATAGTAAGCGATATAGCCGGTACTACAAGAGATGCCATAGATACAAGAGTTCTTCACAACGGACAGGAGTATATTTTCATAGACACGGCGGGGCTTAGAAGAAAATCCAAGGTCAAGGAAGAGCTTGAAAGATACAGTATCATAAGAACAGTGTCTGCCGTTGAAAGAGCGGATGTGGTTATTATGACAATAGATGCCACGGAAGGTGTAAGCGAACAGGATGCCAAAATAGCGGGTATCGCCCATGACAGAGGAAAAGGCATTATCGTTGCCGTCAATAAGTGGGATGCGATAGAAAAAAATGTCAAGACCATATATGAGTTCACGGAAAATATAAAAAACACTTTAAGCTTTATGCAGTATGCGGAGTACGTATTTATATCGGCGGTCTCCGGGCAGAGATTGTCCAAAATGTTTGAACTTATAGATATGGTAAGAGAGAATCAGACGCTTCGTATTCAGACGGGAGTTTTAAATGAAATAATAAGCGAAGCCTGTGTTATGCAGCAACCGCCGTCCGATAAAGGAAAGAGGCTTAAGATTTTTTATGCCACTCAAGTCAGTGTCAAACCGCCTACCTTCGTCATTTTCGTAAATGACAAGTCTCTGATGCATTTTTCGTACCAAAGATATTTGGAGAATAAGATTAGAGAGGCTTTCGGATTCAGAGGAACGGCGCTTAGATTTATAATAAGAGAAAAAAGCGAGGAACTTAAATAATGGGAAGACTTATATATCTTGTCTTGGGTTACGCCTTCGGACTTATACAGACAGGTTATTTCGTGAGTAAATTTTTAGGTATAGACCTGAGCAAACAGGGCAGCGGAAACACGGGTGCCACAAATTCTCTGAGAGTTATGGGAAAAAAAGCCGGTGCCGTTGTTTTTCTGGGTGATTTTTTAAAGGCGCTTATTCCTTGCCTGATAGCAAAGCTTTTAAATAAAAATTCCGATATGATGTATGTTTATATGATGTATGCGGGACTCGGAGCCGTGCTCGGGCATATTTTTCCCTTCTACCTAAACTTTAAAGGCGGCAAGGGGGTTGCCTGTACGGCGGGAATTTTGGTGGCATTGGATTTCAGAACAACACTTGTCTGTTTAACGGTTTTTGTTTTGATAGTCGCTTTAACAAGATTCGTTTCTCTCGCTTCCATTTTGGTAATGTTTGTTTTTATATTGCTTTCCTGCCTGTTTTCTTTCAACATGTTCGGCGGATATAATATAGACGGTTTTGTCAGACTTGAGTTCATTGTTCTGGTATGCGTAATTGCAGCTATATCCGTTTGGAAGCATAAGGAAAATATTAAAAGATTGCTGTCGGGAAATGAAAATAAAATATTTTAATATATAAGTGTAGTATAAGGAGTATAGGAATGGCTGATATTTGTATTTTAGGTGCCGGAGCATTCGGAGCGGCTCTGAGCGTTTTGCTGAATAAAAATTCACATAATATAAAAGTTTGGGAAAGAAACAGGGAAACGGCTGAAAAAATCAATACAACAAGGCTGCATCACAGGCTTGAAGGCATACATATTGCGGATGAGATATTGTATACAAGCGATTTAAAAGAGGCTCTTTCGGGTGCCGAGTATATTTTAATCGCTATACCTTCGGCTTTTATAAGGGAAAATTTAAAGAAGCTTAAAGCATACTATAGAGGACAGACTGTAATTAACGTTTCAAAGGGTATAGAGGAAGGCAGCCTTTCTTTTATAAGCGAGCAGGTGCGTGAGGAGCTGGGGAGCGAAAATTTTGCCGTTATGTCGGGGCCGAGCCATGCCATAGAGCTTACAAAGGGCTTGGCAACAAGCTGCGTTGTCGCTTCAAAAGATAAGGAAACGGCTCAAAAAGTAAGAGACCTTTTTATGAATTCCTTTTTCAGATTGTATACAACGGATGACGTCCTTGCAGTAGAGCTCGGCGGAGCAAGTAAGAATGTCATAGCTCTTGCAGCGGGTATAGCGGACGGATTGGGCTACGGAGACAATGCAAAGGCTGCCCTTATCACGAGAGGAATAGCGGAAATTTCTCGTCTCGGTGTTGCGATGGGAGGAAAATCGGAGACCTTTTTCGGGCTTTCGGGAATAGGCGACCTCATAGTAACCTGTGCCAGTATGCATAGTAGAAACAGGAGAGCGGGAATAATGATAGGAAAGGGTTATGACCTTGAAAGCGCTCAGAAAGAAATAGGAATGGTTGTGGAGGGAGTGTATTCAGCCAAGGCAACCAAAGCCTTAGCTGAAAAATACAAGGTTGAAATGCCTATTATAAATCAGGTTGTAGAGGTTCTTTTTGACAATAAAGACCCCAGACTTGCGGTTGAAGAGCTCATGGGAAGAGACAAAAATGTGGAGTTTTATCGTTCGGGTTATGACAGCTATAAAAATTAACTATATTTATACAGCTTGTTATCTGTACTAAATTGTTGACACAATATATAGAAACTGTTTATAATGGCGCTATCAAAATTTAAGTTTATGGGAGATAATTATGAAAAAAAGAATTTTAGCAGCCGGCGCAATGTTGGCAGTAGCACTCGGTTTGGCAGCTTGCTCTTCGGCAGGTACTTCAAATGACACAGGTTCAAAGGCGGCTGATACAGGCTCAAAGACGGCTGAGGGAGAAAATGTATTCTTGATAGGTTCAATGGGACCTTTGACAGGCGGAGCCGCTTCTTACGGAAACTCCGTAAAGAACGGTTTGGAGATAGCAATAGATGAGGTTAATGCCGCAGGCGGAGTAAAGGTGGGAGAAACCACATATACTTTAAAGCTCAGCTTCAAGGATGACGAGGCGGTTGAGGATAAGGCTGTTACGGCATACAATGCTCTTATGGATGAGGGTATAAATGTTTTACTCGGAGCGACAACATCCGGTTCATCTCTTGCTATAGCGGATTTAACAAATAAGGACGGTATCTTACAGCTTACACCTTCAGGTTCGGCAAAGGACATCACACTTAACGACAATGTATTCCGTCTTTGCTTTACGGACCCTCTTCAGGGAGCTACTATTGCCAAGTATGTTATAGATAAGCCTTACTCAAAGGTAGCTGTTTTATATAACAACAGTGACGAGTATTCAACAGGTGTTTACGAAGCCTTCAAAGAGGAGCTTGAAAAGGCGGGAAAGGCCGACGCATTGGTTGCGGCGGAGTCGTTTACTACAGAAGATATTGATTTTTCCACACAGCTTACAAAAATAAAGTCGGCTTCTCCGGATGCAATATTTATTCCGGCTTATTATGAGGCTGCCGCTCAGATTACAAAGCAGGCAAGAGCAGCCGGTATAGAGGCTGATTTCGTAGGTTCCGACGGTTGGGACGGAGTTTTGGCACAGGCAACGGATAAGGAAGCTTTAGATGGAGCGATATTCTTAAGTCCTTTCCTTGCAAGCGACAGCTCTGAAAGTGTACAGAAGTTTGTTAAGGCGTATGAGAAGAAGGCAGGTTCTACACCGGATCAGTTTGCTGCGGATGCATATGACACGGTTTACGTAATAAAGGCTGCTATGGAGAAAGCGGGAAGCATTGAGAGCAAAGATCTTATAAGCGCAATGACCGAAATCAAGGTTAGCGGCTTAACGGGAGATGTTACATTTGAGGCTTCAGGTGAACCTTCAAAGTCGGCAAAGTTTGTCGGCATAGAGAACGGCGAATACGTTCAAAAATAAATTTGGCTTGTAATTATTTTGTTAAAAACGTGGAGAAGACTGTATAAGTTGCTCCACGTTTAATATATGTTAAAAAGTGAGGTTGAAAATGCTTGCAAACATTATCGAACAACTGATAAACGGTCTTAGGATAGGCAGCGTTTATGCACTTATAGCACTGGGCTACACCATGGTATACGGTATTGCAAAGATGATAAACTTTGCCCACGGAGATGTTATCATGATAGGTGCGTATGCCTTGTATGTTTTTATAAGCATACTTAATTTGCCTGTTCCATTGGCTGTAATACTTACAATTGCGGTTTGCGCCGTTTTGGGCGTTGTTATAGAAAAAATCGCATACAAACCGCTTCGTAAAGCGCCTCCTTTGGCTGTTCTCATTACGGCTATAGGTATGAGCTACTTGTTACAAAGTCTTGCATTATTGGTATTTAAGGCAAACCCTATACCTTTTACTTCCGTTATCCCTAAGACCAATGTGAAATTCCTCGGAGTACATATTTCGGGAATAAGCATTGTAACCTTTATCGTTACCGCCGTATCCATGGCGGGGCTTACGTTTTTTATCAATAAAACGAAAACGGGAGCGGCTATGAGAGCCGTATCGGAAGATAAGGGAGCGGCGGAGCTTATGGGAATAGATGTGAATAAAACCATATCATTGACCTTTGCGATAGGCTCTGTACTTGCCGCGGTTGCGGGTATACTGTACATAGCGCAGTATGAGTCCTTAAAGCCTACCTTGGGCGCACTTCCGGGAATTAAAGCCTTTGTTGCCGCGGTTCTTGGAGGAATAGGTTCGGTTCCGGGAGCTATGCTCGGCGGAATAGTTTTGGGAATTATTGAAAGCTTATCAAAGGCATACATAAGTACGGAGCTTGCGGATGCCATAGTTTTCGGTGTTCTGGCTCTTGTTTTGCTTGTCAGACCTGTAGGTTTGCTTGGAAAGAAAAAGTTTATTAAGGTGTAGGAGGCGGGAATGAAAAGCAAAAATAAAATTAAGCTTATTAAAAATATAGCCTATATACTTGCAGCATATATTGTAATCAGTGTGCTTTTAAACTCCGGAGTATTGAGCAGGCAGTACAGATCTTTGATAGTACCTATAGGCGTAAACATAATGCTTGCCGTATCCTTAAACCTTGTTACGGGCTTTTTGGGTGAACTTTCTTTGGGGCATGCGGGCTTTATGTCAATAGGAGCGTATACGGCGGCTATTATTACAACAAATGTTACTTCTTTGCCGGCTCCTGTCGTATTTGCGGTTTCCCTTATTGCCGCAGGTTTTATGTCGGCTTTACTCGGCTACTTGATAGGAATTCCGGTGCTTCGTTTAAGAGGAGATTATCTGGCTATTGTTACACTTGCATTCGGAGAGATTATTAAATCTATAATCAATGCCCTGAATTTTACGGGCGGAGCAAAGGGACTTTCAAAGATTCCTTTGTATTCAGATTACAAGAATTACAATCTTGTTTTTGTGCTTGTGATTTTGAGTCTAATATTTATAAGCAATTACGTTGATTCGAGAGACGGAAGAGTTATAACGGCAATAAGAGACAATGATATTGCTGCGGAATCTATAGGTATAAAAATCAGTAAATACAAGGTAAGAGCCTTTACCTATGCCGCTACCTTCGCAGGTATAGCGGGAGCTTTGTATGCACATAATGTCGGAATTATAAAGCCTACAAGCTTTGACTACAATAAATCCATAGAGATTCTCGTTATAGTTGTTCTCGGAGGAATGGGAAATATAACGGGTTCGGTCATAAGTGCGGTTATTCTTACCGTGTTGCCGGAACTTTTAAGAGGTGCCGACGATTACAGAATGCTTTTGTATTCGGTTGTTCTCATAATTATGATGATTTTCAACAACTCTTACTTAAAGACCCGTCTTATGAACAATAAAGTTTTTGCAAAATTACTGGGGGAAAAGGAGGTATAGAATGGCACTTTTGGGATGTAAAAATCTGGGTATTCAGTTCGGCGGATTACGTGCTGTCGACTCCTTTAACATAAAAATAGAAAAGGGCAGCTTATATGGTCTTATAGGTCCCAACGGTGCCGGAAAGACCACCGTTTTTAACCTGCTTACAGGTGTATACAAGCCTACAAGCGGAAGCATCAAGCTTGACGGTCTTTCTTTGGCGGGCAAATCTCCGGAAGAGATAAACAAGGCGGGAGTGGCAAGAACCTTCCAAAATATAAGACTTTTCACAAGAATGAGCGTGCTTGACAATGTAAAAACAGCTTTGCACAACGAGTTTAAATACGGTATTTTTACGTCTATGACACATTTATTTTCATACAGTTCTAAAGAAAAGTTGATGGATGATGCGGCACTTGAGATTTTAAAGGTGTTTGATTTGGACGGATATGCGAATACTTTGGCGGGAAATCTTCCTTACGGTCAGCAAAGAAAGCTTGAAATTGCGAGAGCTCTTGCCACAAAGCCTAAGCTTTTGCTTTTGGATGAGCCTGCCGCCGGAATGAATCCTCAGGAAACCGGGGAGCTTATGGATACAATTATGCTTATCAGAAAAAAGTACGACATAACAATACTTCTCATAGAGCATGATATGAAGTTGGTTTCCGGTATTTGTGAGTATCTTACGGTTTTAAATTTCGGAAAAGAGCTTATAAGCGGTACTCCCGAAGTCGTTTTAAACGATAAAACCGTTATAAGCGCATATTTAGGAGAGTAGCAGATGGCATTATTGAATATAAAAGATTTATGTATTAATTACGGTATGATTCAGGCTGTAAAGGGTGTTGATTTCACGGTGGAACAAGGGGAGATAGTTGCTCTTATAGGCGCTAACGGTGCCGGAAAAACTTCGATTTTGCACACGCTTACAGGCCTTATTCCGGCAAAAAGCGGCAGTATAGAGTTTGATTCCAAGGATATTACAAAAATGCCGGCTCATAAGATAGTTTCTATGGGAATGGCTCACGTTCCGGAGGGACGAAGAGTGTTTGCGGATTTGAGTGTTCTTGAGAACTTAAAGCTCGGTGCATATACGAGAAAAGATAAGGCTGAGATTGATGAAAGCATAAAAGCTATTTATAAAAGATTTCCAAGACTGGAGGAAAGAAAGTCACAGCTTTCGGGAACTCTTTCGGGCGGAGAACAGCAGATGCTTGCTATGGGAAGAGCTCTTATGTCAAAGCCTAAGGTTATAGTTATGGACGAGCCGTCTATGGGACTTTCTCCGCTTTATGTTAATGAGATTTTTGATATCATAGATGAAATTCATAAAGCGGGAACAACGGTTTTACTTGTGGAGCAGAATGCAAAAAAGGCTCTTTCCATAGCGGACAGGGCTTATGTTCTCGAAACCGGAAAAATAGTTTTGTCGGGTAAGGCAAGCGATTTGTTGAATGACGAATCCGTGAAAAAAGCCTATTTGAGCGAGTAGCGCCATGGCACTTGTTAAGATTTATTCCGACGGAAGCTCGAGAGGTAACCCGGGCAGAGGAGGCTACGGTACTATTATTAAGTATGTCGATAATAAAGGAACGGAGCATATAAGGGAGTTCAGTGCTGGATATAAAAACACCACAAACAATCGCATGGAGCTTATGGGCTGTATAGTCGGATTGGAGGCACTTACAAAAGCTTGTGATGTTCTTATATACTCCGATTCTAAATACCTTACCGATGCCTTTAACTTAAAATGGGTGGACTCATGGCTTAAAAACGATTTTAGACGCGGGACGAAGCAGGAGGTAAAGAATATAGACCTCTGGGAAAGGCTTTTGGAAGCAAAAAAAATACACAAAACGAAGTTTATTTGGGTAAAGGGTCATGCCGGACACCCTGAAAATGAGCGCTGTGATTTTCTTGCAACCTCTGCTGCGGACTCGCAAAATTTGGAAGATGATAACTTTGAATAATAAAATTGCATACAATTAAAATAAGTAAAATAAAATTTATCTAAATTTTTATTCCGAAGTGTTGAAAAGTTAACAATAATAGGTTATCCTTAGAGCGTTAAGATTTTACCAATCTTAAGGCTCTATTTTAATTTAAGAAAATATTTATATCGGAGGTAAATTTAATGGCAAAAATTGTTTTGGTGGGTGCTAATCATGCAGGTACGGCATGCGCAAATACTATACTCTCATATCCGGGTAACGAACTTACAATATACGACAGCAATGATAATATATCATTTTTGGGCTGCGGTATGGCACTTTGGATAGGAGAACAGATTCATACGGGTGACGGTTTGTTTTATGCAAAGCCGCAGGACTTCATAGACAAGGGAGCAAAGGTAAATATGAAGTCGGAAGTAATTGAGGTTGATTTCGAAAAGAAAAACTTAAAGGTGAAGCTTGCCGACGGAAGCATAGTTACCGATAACTACGATAAGCTTGTTTTTGCAACGGGAAGCCTGCCTAACAGATTACCTGTAAAAGGTTTTGATTTGGAAAATGTGCAAATGGTTAAGCTTTATCAAAATGCAAAAGAGGTTATAGACAAGCTTAAAAATAAAGACGAATTTAAAAATATCGTGGTTTTGGGAGGCGGATACATAGGTATAGAGCTTGCGGAAGCCTTCGAAAGACTGGGAATGAAGGTTACTCTTATAGATATGCTTGATAATATATTGGGCGGTTACTTTGATACCCGATTTTCCGATGAAATGAAGAAGAGAATGGAGGAGCACGGTATAAAGTTTGCTCTCGGGGAGAAAGTAGTTGAGTTTGAGGGTGATACAAAGGTAAGCGGAGTTATCACCGATAAGGGAAGATACGCTGCCGATATGGTTATTTGTGCAGTGGGCTTTAAGCCTAATTCAAGTCTTGGAAACGGTCACCTTGAGCTTTATGCAAACGGTGCTTATTTGGTTGACAAACATCAGAAAACAAGTGATGAAAATGTATATGCCATAGGAGATTGCGCAACTGTGTATGATAATGCAAGAGAAAGAACCAATTATATAGCTCTTGCCACAAACGCACTGAGATCGGGTGTTATTGCGGGACATAATATTTGCGGTACACCTGTAGCTACACAGGGGGTTCAAGGCTCAAGCGCTCTCGGAATATATGACTATAGGCTCATTTGTACAGGGCTTAGCGTAACTGCGGCTGAAAGAGAAGGTCTTGAGGTTGAATATGTTGATTTTGAAGATACTCAGTTCCCTGCTTTCATGGAGGTTGAAAATCCCAAGGTGAAAATCAGAATAGTATACAGAAAGAGCGATAAGGTTATAGTAGGCTGTCAGCTCGGCTCGAATTATGACGTTTCGGCTATGATAAATATGTTCTCTCTGGCAATTCAAAAGAAGCTTACCATGTCCGAGCTTGCTCTGCTTGACATATTCTTTATGCCGCATTTTAATCAGCCTTATAACTATGTCAGCGCATCCGCACTCGGCTGGCTTAATAAAGAGCTTGGTCTTGTTAAATAAAAGAGGCTAAGAACTTGTACTTTTATATTCTCTATGTTAAAATTAAAAAAATTGTGCTAAGAGAGGTGGAGTTATGGACGCTGTTTTTTTTACAATGGCAGAAACTGTTATAAAGGCAATATTTCTCGGAATACTTGCCTACCTTGGAATACTTGCGGGAAAAAAATTCAGAGAAAGCAAGGATGCAAAGAATAAAAAATAATTTTAACGGAAAGGATATACAGGTGTTTTGATACCTGTGGCTTGAATAATTTATTTGAGTTTGAGGACGAGATATGACAAAACAATATGGTGTTAATGAAATAAGAAAGATGTTTTTGGACTTTTTTGAAAGTAAGGGGCATCTTATTATGAAAAGTTTTTCTCTTGTTCCGTATAACGATAATAGCTTATTGCTCATTAACTCGGGTATGGCTCCCTTAAAGCCGTACTTTACAGGCCAGGAAATACCGCCAAGAAGAAGAGTTGCGACTTGTCAAAAATGTATACGTACGGGCGACATAGAGAATGTCGGAAAAACCGCAAGACACGGTACATTTTTTGAGATGCTCGGTAACTTTTCTTTTGGTGACTATTTTAAGAGAGAAGCTATTACGTGGACATGGGAATTTTTGACAGAAGTAGTGGGGCTTGATAAAGACAGATTATACCCTTCGGTTTATCTTGAGGATGATGAAGCTTTTGATATCTGGAATAAGGAAATAGGTATTCCTGCCGATAGAATTTTCAGATTCGGAAAAGAGGATAATTTCTGGGAACACGGCTCGGGACCTTGCGGACCCAGCTCCGAGGTATATTACGACAGAGGAGCAAAGTACGGCTGTGACAGACCGGGTTGTACTGTAGGCTGTGAATGTGACAGATATATGGAAATATGGAATAATGTCTTTACACAGTTTGACAGCGACGGAAAAGGAAATTATACCGAGCTTGAGAATAAAAATATAGATACGGGAATGGGACTTGAAAGACTTGCCGTCGCATTACAGGATGTCGAGTCTATTTTTGAGGTCGATACTATAAAAGCCCTGCTTGATACTGTTGCTAATCTTGCGCAGGTAAAATACAAAGACGATGAGAAAAAGGATATATCCTTAAGACTTATAACGGATCACATACGTTCCTGCACCTTTATGATAAGTGACGGAATTATGCCTAGCAATGAAGGCAGAGGCTATGTACTCAGAAGATTGCTCAGAAGAGCGGCAAGACACGGACGTATGCTCGGAATAGACAAGAAGTTCCTTGCCGAACTTGCAAATACAGTTATAGAACTCAGTAAAGACGGCTATCCGGAGCTTGAAGAAAGAAAATCCATGATTCTTAAGGTTCTTACGGAAGAAGAGGATAAGTTCTATAAAACTATAGACCAGGGACTTGCCATACTTGCTGAAACGCAAAAGGCTATGGAAGCTGAGGGAAGAAAGCTTATGAGCGGAGATGAGGCGTTCAAGCTTTATGATACTTACGGTTTCCCTATAGATTTGACAAAGGAAATACTTGAAGAGAAAGAGCTTTCGGTTGATGAAGAAGGCTTTAACCGCGCTATGCAGGAGCAAAGAAAAAAGGCGAGAGAAGCAAGAAAGACCACTAACTATATGGGAGCGGATGTTACGGTTTATCAGTCCTTGGATCCTTCGCTTACAACTGAGTTTGTGGGATACGGTAAACTTGAGGGCAACGGAAAAATTACCGCTCTTACAAGCGAAACGAGCCTTACGGACAGCTTAAGGGAAGGTGAAACGGGAACGATAATCACGGATAAAACTCCTTTCTATGCGACAATGGGAGGTCAGCTTGCCGATACCGGTTATATTAAGCTCGGAGATTCGCTCTTTGAGGTTGATGATGTTATAAAGCTTCAGGGTGATAAAATAGGTCATGTGGGAAGAGTTCTTTCCGGTTCTTTCAATGTCGGGGCTCTTGTTGACTTTGAGGTAGACAAAGAAAACAGAGAAAGTACCTGCAAAAACCACAGTGCGACACATCTGCTTCATAAAGCGCTCAGAACTGTTCTGGGAACTCATGTGGAACAGGCGGGAAGCCTTGTTTCAAGCGACAGACTGAGGTTTGACTTTACACATTTTTCAGCACTCACGGGGGATGAAATTAAAAATATAGAAAAGCTTGTCAACAGTGAAATTAAAGCGGCAAATGCGGTTAGGACCGATGTCATGGAGCTTGAAGATGCTAAAAAGAGCGGAGCTATGGCTTTGTTCGGAGAAAAGTACCATGGCAAGGTGAGAGTTGTCAGTATGGGCGATTTCTCAAGAGAGCTTTGCGGCGGTACGCATGTAAGCAATACATCCGATATAGGTGCGTTTAAAATTTTATCCGAGGCGGGTATTGCGGCAGGAGTAAGACGTATAGAAGCGCTCACCGGAGAGGCCTTACTTGATTACTATAAGGGCTTGGAAAATGAACTGCATGAGATTTCTGCACTTTTAAAGACAAATGCAGCCGAGGTTAAGAACAGAATAAGATCCCTGCTTGATGAAATAAAGGAAATCAAGTCCGAGAATGATAAATTAAAATCAAAGCTTGCAAATGAAAGCGTTTCTCAGGCGGCTGATGCCGTAAGCCTTGTAAAAGGTCTTAAGGTACTTGCATTAAAGCTTGACGGCGTTGAGATGAATGAACTCAGAAACTTGGGTGATAAGCTTAAAAAAGATACCGATGAAGGAGTTGTTGTTTTGGCTTCCGTTGTGGGAGATAAAGTTAATCTTATCGCCATGGCGGGAGAAGATGCGATTTCAAAGGGCGTTTCGGCGGGAAATATAATTAAAGGCATAGCTCCTGTAGTCGGAGGAGGCGGCGGCGGTCGACCTAATATGGCACAGGCGGGCGGAAAAGATATTACCAAGGTTAATGAAGCTTTGGAGCTGTCAAAAACGCTTATAGCCGATATGATTAAATAAAATAATGAACTTATAAAAAAATATTTCAATATTTTTTCAAAATCTGTTGACTAGTACCGATATTATGTATATACTTAACAAGGTATTTATTTCACAACCGGAGGGAGGTTAGTGTTTCGATGTCAAACGTGATTGTGAAAGAGAACGAGAGTCTTGACAGTGCGCTTAGAAGATTCAAGAGAAACTGTGCTAAGGCAGGCATTCAGCAAGAAATTCGTAAAAGAGAGCATTACGAGAAGCCAAGCGTAAGACGTAAAAAGAAGTCAGAAGCTGCAAGAAAGCGTAAATTCAATTAATGTAATGTTTAACCCCGGCTTTTGTCGGGGTTTTTTACATTGTAAGAAAAAAGGATTTTGCAAAAGACGGAAGAAAACATGAAAACAGAAGAACTGCTCAATACTGTAATAAAAAAAATAAAAGAATATAAAAGTACTGAAAAAATATCATATAACATTCTTTCGGCAATAGAAAATGAGCGGGATGAAGCCCATGTACATTCTAAAATAATATACTTTCTTTTAGAAGGCTCTCAGGGTGAGGGTTTGGCAGATAATTTCTTTTATTTGTTTTTGAAGGAGATCGGAATACCCGAAAAGCATATCGATTCTGCGTGGAGAATATCAAGAGAACAGGTCTTTGAAGACGGAAGAATAGATTTTGTGATAGAAAATAAAAGTTTTTGTGCGGTTATTGAAATGAAGATTGATGCACAAGACGGGTGGAAGCAACTGGAGCGCTATGAGAGATTTTGTAAGCGAAAAAGAAAAGACTATAGTATATACTATCTTACCTTGGATGGTAAAGAACCTGATAAACATAGCGTACAGGGGATAAACAGAAAAAAACTTTTTTTGATAAGCTTTCAGAATGAAATTTTAGGATGGCTTCGAAGCTGTATGAGTACAGTACAAAAGGATAGCTATAAATACTCATTTTTAAAACAATATGAAGGAGCTGTAATGCACATAATTGAAGAGGAAGCCCTTAATATCAGTGATTTGTTTAACAGCAAGGAAACGGGAAAAGCCGCATTATGCATTAAGCGGGGATTTGATAAAAGGATGAGCGAAGTTAAAGAAACCTTGTTTGAAAAAGTAGGCACAGTCTTAAAAAAGAAAAGTGAATTTGAAACTGAGATATACACTGATACCGTAGAGCTTGTAATTGATAACATCAGTATCGGAAAAAAAGATATAGCATTCTTTTTTGTTATTGGGATTAATTGTGAATTGTATGCGGATTTCAGTTTTTTCGACTTAAATAAAAATCGCTTCATATCGTTTAAAGAGGTCGAGAAATTAGCGCCGAAGTTTTACAAAATATGGATGGATGAAATAGATAAGCTCAGTTTGCCTAAAGTACATACTAATGAGTATACAAAATGGTATTATATTGAAAACAACAGAGGAGAAAAATTTGACTTCAGAAAAAATAATGATGCGGCATTGGAGCTTTTGGACAAGCGTGAAATGAATATTCAGAGCAAATATGTCGGTGAAAGAATTTTAAAGACGGTTTTGAAACCTTTATCACGGTATACGGAATAAGAATATATATTTAATGCCTGACATGAGGTCGGTTTGTCCTTGTTTAAAATTCTGAAATCATATATAATAAACTGGATTAAGTATATTTTTCGAAAGGAAAAAGATGAATAGAGTATTGTTTAGAGAACATTGCTTCAAAATGCTGTTTGCTGCGGATTTTTCTCCGCAGGACGAAAAAAGCGAGCAGGTAAGCCTATATTTTGAGCAACTTCCGGAAGATGAAAGCGATGAGAACGGACATGTCGAGATTGTCCATGAGGTTGTGTTTGATGAATTTGACAAAGAAGAAGCTTCAAAGAAGGTTCTTGACTGTTTGTCAAATTTGAATGAAATAGATGAAAAAATTTCCGAAGCCGTTGAGGGCTGGAGTTTTGAAAGAATGGCGAAGGCGGAAAAAAATATTCTCAGGTTGGCATATTATGAAATGAAGTATGATGAAAATATACCTGAGAGCGTAGCTATAAATGAGGCGGTAAATCTTGCGAAAAAATTCGGAAGAGATGAAAGCTCCGCTTTTGTAAATGCAGTTTTGTCAAAGTTGGTTTAAAATATGGCAAAGGTATATTCTGTCAGCAAGGTAAATGCATATATCAAGAATATGTTTGCACTCGACTTCGCGCTTTCAAACCTCAGCATAGAGGGTGAAATCAGTAACTGCAAATATCACAGTGCAGGACATATTTATTTTACGTTAAAGGATGAAAAATCACAGATTTCGGCTATAATGTTTGCCGGTAAGAGAAGCTCCGGGCTTAAGGTGAAGCTTTATGACGGAATGAAGGTTGTCGTAACGGGAAGTATAGAAGTATATGAAAAGGGCGGGTCCTATCAGATATACGCTTCGAGCATAGAGGAAGCCGGACTTGGAAATCTGTATGAGCGTTATCTTGAGCTTAAAAACAAACTTGAGACTATGGGGCTTTTTGATAATGCTCACAAAAAAGCCGTACCCCGTTATGCGCTGAACATCGGAATAGTTACTTCGCCTACAGGAGCGGCAATTCAGGACATAATCAATGTGAGTAAGAGGCGTAACCCCTATGTGAAGCTTGTTTTATATCCGGCACTTGTTCAAGGAGAAGGTGCGGCAGGAAGTGTAGCGGAAGGTATTAAGAAGCTTGATGAAATGCAGCTTGATGTCATTATTATAGGACGAGGCGGAGGAAGCATGGAGGATTTGTGGGCATTTAACGATGAAAAACTGGCACACACCATCTTTAATGCAAAAACTCCCGTTATAAGCGCGGTCGGACATGAAACTGATTTTACTATTTCCGATTTCGTATCCGATTTAAGAGCGGCAACCCCGAGTCAGGCTGCGGAAATAGCGAATTTTGATTATCTTAGTTTCCTTGATACCGTAAATACTGCAAAGCTCAGGATGAAAACTGCAATGAGAAATAAACTCACGGTGTTCGATAACAGATTAAAAGCCTATAAGATTAAGATAGCCGCATATTCTCCGGAAAGAAAGATAAATCAGTGTAAAACAAGACTTGCGGATATACAAAACAGGATGGAAAGAAGGTTTGACGTAAAACTTACGGATGCAAAATCAAGACTGTCGGTTTTAGCGGCGAGGCTTGAAAGTTTATCTCCGGTAAAAAGAATTGCGCAGGGCTATGCATATATATCGGGTATGGACGGCAACAGGATTTCAAAACTCGCCGATGTTAAAGAGGGCGATTTGATCAATCTACAGTTTAAAGACGGTAAAGCAAAAGCAAGACTTACCGAGCTTGAATACAAACAAATATTAAGTGAGGAATAATATGCCTGCAAAAAAAGAAAAAGAAGATAAGAGCATAGAAGAGCTTTTTAAAGATTTGGAAGCGGTTTTGCATTCTTTGGAGAATCCGGAGACGGGTCTTGAAGAGAGCTTTAAAATATATGAAAGCGGTATGGGACTTATAAAGAACTTGGGACTTAAAATAGATACTGTGGAGAAGCAATTAAGTATACTTGAAAATAAGAATGTAAAAGGGGAGTAGAGTTGGAGTTTAATCATAGTACGGAGCTTATTAATTCTTATATTTATGAATACCTCTGCAATGAGGAGGATTTGTCAAAAACGGTAAGAAAAGCCATGAATGAGGCTGTAAAAAACGGCGGTAAGAGGGTAAGACCTTTACTTATGCTCGAAACGTACAAGCTTATATCAAAAAATGAGGACATAAGCTTTGTTGTACCTTTTATGGCTGCAATAGAATTTATACACACTTTCAGCCTTATACATGATGATTTGCCCTGTATAGATAATGACGAGCTCAGAAGAGGACAGAAAAGTACATGGGCAAGGTTCGGCGAAGACATGGCTGTTCTCGCAGGAGACGCCCTATCCGTGGAGGCATTTGACATAATCGCAAAAGCTATGGAAAAAGAAGAAGACATGAGCAGATTAAAGCTTATGACAAGAGCTCTTTCCATCCTTTCGGATAAAACGGGAATTAACGGTATGATAGGCGGACAAACGGTAGATGTTGAAAAGACGGGTCGGGATCTTACAAAAGAGGAGCTTGAGTACATATACAGACTTAAAACCGGAGCACTTATAGAGGCATCCATGACAATAGGAGCCGTTCTTGCGGGGGCAAGGAATGAGGAAACCAATATCATCAAAAAAATTGCTCTTAATATCGGGATGGCGTTTCAGGTTAAGGATGATATTCTTGATGAGGTTTCGAGCAGTAAGGAGCTTGGAAAGCCTGTTCATTCCGATGAAAATAACAATAAAAACACTTATGTTAAAATATACGGTTTGGAAAATTCCAAGAAGTATTTGGAGGATTTGTCAAGTGAAGCCATAAGTATGCTTGATGTGTTTTCGGGCAACAAAGAAAATATGAAAAATATCATAAATTGGCTCATTGACAGAAAAAATTAAGAGGGAATATGTTACTTGACAGTATAAACAAAGCCGGGGACATTAAAAAGATAAAGCCGGAAGATTATGATAAGCTGGCAAAGGAGATTCGAGTTTTTCTTATAAAAAAACTCAGCAAGGTCGGAGGACATCTTGCCAGTAATTTAGGGGTTGTGGAGCTTACCATTGCCTTGTTTTCATGCTTTAATCTTCCCGATGATAAGATAATCTGGGATGTGGGGCATCAAAGTTATACCCATAAAATACTGAGCGGAAGGAAAGATTCTTTTGACGAGTTAAGAAAATACAAGGGTATGGCAGGATTTCCGAAAACTGTGGAAAGCTCCTGTGACGCTTTTAACACGGGGCATTCCTCAACAAGTATATCGGCGGGTCTCGGTCTTACTTATGCAAGAGATTTGAACAAAAAGAAAAATTTTGTAGTCAGTGTCATAGGTGACGGAGCTTTGACCGGAGGAATGGCTTATGAGGCTCTTAATAATGCCGCAAGACTTGATAAAAATTTCATTATTGTTCTTAATGACAATGAAATGTCGATCTCGCATAATGTAGGAGGAGTGTCGAATTATTTAAACAGTATACGAACCGGAAGACCTTATAATAAATTTAAAAGGACTTTGGTAGATATACTTAACAGGATTCCGTACGGAAACGCCGCCATTGCGGGACTTAAACAAACTAAAGACGGTATTAAACAGCTTCTTGTTCCCGGAATGTTTTTTGAGAACATGGGTATCACTTATCTGGGGCCTGTTGACGGACATGATACCAAGGCACTTATAAAGGTTTTCAGAGAGGCGAAAAAGCTGGACCATGCCGTTTTGGTTCATGTTATTACAAAGAAGGGAAAGGGCTACGTTCCTGCCGAAAAAGCACCCGAAAAATTTCACGGTGTCTCAAGCTTCGATATAGCTACGGGAAAGAGCCTCAGCAATAAAAAGATACCCGACTATTCAAGCGTTTTTTCAGATGCTGTTTGTGAGCTTGCAAAAGAAGATGAGAGAATTTGTGCAATAACCGCAGCAATGCCCGAGGGTACGGGGCTCAGTGAGTTTTCAAAGCTTTATCCTAAAAGGTTTTTTGATGTGGGTATTGCAGAACAGCATGCGGTAACGATGGCTGCCGGAATGGCTGCCGGAGAGCTTAAGCCTGTTGTTGCGGTATATTCTTCGTTTCTTCAAAGGGCATTTGACCAGATAATTCACGATGTGTGTATACAAAATCTTCCTGTTGTTTTTGCTATAGACAGGGCGGGGCTTGTCGGTGCCGACGGTGAAACGCATCAGGGGATTTTTGATCTGTCATATTTGAATCTAATACCGAATATGACTGTTTTTGCTCCGAAGAATGCAAATGAGCTTAGAGCGGGACTTAAGTTTTTATTGGAGCTTAATTCGCCCGCCGCTATAAGATATCCCCGAGGAGAGGCGTACATGGGTTTCTCCGATAGGGAAAATGAAATAGAGTACGGAAAGTCCGAAATTTTATATGATGAAGAGGACACGGCTTTACTTTGTCTGGGTACCATGGTAAGTACGGGAGACCATGTAAGAAATAAACTGAAGGCGGATAACAAAAAAGTAAGTCTTGTAAATCTTCGCTTTGCAAAGCCTTTGGATTTGCAAATGCTTGATTACATAGCCGAAAAACATGATATAATAGTTACTATGGAGGAAAATGTAATAAACGGCGGTGTGGGACTTTGTATATCGGATTACATAAACTCTAAATATAAAAACAAGAGGATTATTCACGTAGGTATTGATGACAGATATGTTGAACATGGCGATGTAAGTCTGCTGAAAAAAGATTTGGGGATTGATTCGGAGTCTGTTTATTTAAAGCTTAAGGAGTTATTTTAGTGAAAGAAAGATTGGATATGCTGTTGGTAAAGAAGGGACTGGCACCCTCAAGAGAAAAAGCGAAGGCTATAATAATGTCGGGCATAGTCTATGTGGACGGCATGAAAGAGGATAAGGCGGGCAGCACCTTTGATGAAAATCTTTCTGTGGAGCTTAGAGGTTCCACCTTAAAATATGTCAGCAGAGGAGGACTCAAGCTTGAAAAGGCACTTCTCGAGTTTAACTTAAAGCTTGATGATAAGGTCTGCATGGATGTGGGTTCTTCCACCGGCGGATTTACGGACTGCATGCTTCAAAACAAGGCGAAAAAGGTTTATGCGGTGGATGTCGGGCACGGACAGCTTGACTGGAAGCTCAGAAATGACAGCAGGGTAACCTGCATGGAAAGAACCAATATCAGATATGTTACTCATGAGCATATACAGGATGATATAGATTTTTCTTCTATTGATGTAAGTTTTATTTCATTATCAAAGGTTTTACCGACTGTCAGAGAACTTTTATCTCCCGAAGGGGAGCTTGTTGCCCTCATAAAGCCGCAGTTTGAGGCGGGAAGAGAAAAAGTCGGAAAAAAGGGGGTGGTCAGAGACCCCAAGGTGCATGAAGAGGTTATTGAAGCGGTTTTTTCCTATGCGAGAGAAAACTCCTTTAAAATATTGGCTTTAAGTTTTTCTCCCGTTAAGGGTCCCGAAGGAAATATAGAATATCTGTATTATTTATCTAAGTCGGAGAATGCACTTGATAAAAAGGAAATAGATATAAAGGCTGTTGTTGATTCGGCTCATAAAAGTCTGGACAGGAGTTAGTGTATGAAAAACTTTTATCTTGTTTTAAATGATACAAAAGAAGGTGTTGTGCAGTATGCGGACAACATAGAAAGGCTTTTGTCGCTCAAAGGCGCTAAGTGCGAAAGAAGTGTAGGTTATACCGATGTTAATAAGCTTCCCAAGAACACGGATTGTATAATAAGCTTGGGAGGGGACGGAACGATAATGCGTGCCGCAAGAGATGTGGCGGGTCTTAATATTCCGATACTCGGAATAAATATGGGGCATTTGGGCTACTTGACGGCTATAAATAAAAATGAAAATCCGGAAGATATAATAGACAGGTTGCTTGCGGATGATTTTGAGATAGAAAAAAGGATGATGCTCAGAGGTTATGCCATAAAAAACGGAGTATATACAAAAAAGTATCTTGCTCTTAATGAAATGTGTATTACCAGAATCTTAACAGGAAAGACTATAAAATGCAGTATAAAAGTTAATGAAGAGTTTCTGAATGAGTATAACAGTGATGGTATAATAGTATCGACGCCTACAGGCTCAACGGCATATAATTTAAGTGCCGGGGGACCTTTAGCCGAGCCGAGAGCAAGAATGATTATAGTAACGCCGATTTGCCCGCATACACTTAATTTACGCAGTATAGTTTTATCACCCGATTCGGTGTTGGATATAGAAATAAAGGGTGAAGAGGCGGCGGAAAGAATAGCCGTTTTTGACGGTGAAAACACTATAAATCTGGGCAAGGGAGACCGTGTCATAATTAAAGAGTCAAAAATAAAAGCTTGTTTTATAAAGCTTTCCGGAACCACCTTTATAGATAATCTCAGAAACAAGATGAGAGGTTTATAAATGAGAAATCTTAGGCAAAAAAGAATACTGGAAATAATAAGCAGCTCTAAAATAGAAAGGCAGCAGGATATTGTCAATATTTTAAGAAGCGAGGGCTTCAATGTGACACAGGCGACGGTTTCAAGGGATATAAAGCAGTTAAAGGTCAACAAGACCGGTGAAAAAAAAGGTGAGGCTCAGCATTACATACCTATGGAAAATGACGATGATGAAAATGCCAAGTATGTGCGAATACTTAAGGACACGGTACTTTTGGTAGATACCGCCGGAAATTTTCTTGTTATTAAAACGGTTTCGGGTATGGCAATGGCTGTTGCCGCAGTCATAGACGGGCTGAAGCTGGAAGGAATAGTCGGCTGTATAGCAGGGGACGATACCATATTCTGTGCAATAAAAACCGATAAAGAAGCCGCAAATGTTGCGGAAAAAATAAAAAAAATCATTTCAGAATAGGAGATTAAATGCTTTTAGAGCTTCATATAAAAAATATGGCATTGATTGAAAAAGCCGATCTTGATTTTTATAACGGCTTAACCGTACTTTCGGGAGAAACCGGTGCGGGAAAATCCATATTGATAGATGCCATTAATTTTGCCTTGGGCGCAAAGGTATCAAGGGATATAATAAGAGAAGGTGAAGATTTTGCATACACCGAGCTTATTTTCAAGGTTGAAGATGCAAAAAAAATTGAATATATCAAAAGTTTGGATTTTAATATTGCCGACGACGGTCTGGTGCTTATAAGCAGGAAGCTTACCGAAAGCAGAAGCGTTCAGCGTGTTAATGACGAGAGCGTAACTTTGACCAGGCTTTCGGCATTGACTCATATTCTTATAGACATACACGGACAGCATGAGCATCAGTCCTTACTGTCTCCTTCAAAGCAGCTTGATATACTGGACAGCATGCTTGACGAAGCGGCGGGGTTTAGAAAAGAAGAGCTTGGTAAATTATATACGGACTATAAAAGATTAAGTGAAAAACTGGGTACTTTGGATGATGATTTCGTTAGAGACAGAGAAATAGATATTCTTAAATACGAGATCAGAGAAATTGAAAATGCCAAATTAAAAGCCAATGAAGAAGAAAAGCTTAATACCGCATTCAGAAAGCTTAAAGCTATTTCGGATATAGACGAACATCTTAAAAGTGCCTTTACCATATTAAAAGATTGTAATATAGGCGAAGCGGCGGCGGAGCTTAGAGAGGTGTCAAGCTATGATAAGAGGCTTGAAGCCATAGAACAGGCACTTACGGATGTGGATGCAAATATAAGTGATTTGAGCTTGGAAATAAATAAGTACCTTGAAGGTCTGGAATATGATGAAGAAAATTTTGAGAAAATCCAAAAAAGATTGGATTTTGTAAACAGATTTACGAGTAAATATACAAAAGATATTGATAAGCTTGCTGAGATTTTGCGTTCTAAAAAACTCAGACTTAAAGAGCTCACGGATTTTTCGGCAAACAAAAGCAGGTTTGAAGAAGAGCTTAAGCTTCTCAGTGAAAAATATACGGATGAGGCTTTAGCGTTAAGAGAAGATAGAAAAAAAGCGGCAAAGAAATTTGAAAAGGAAATAATAGAAAATCTGTCGGATTTAAACTTTCTTAATGTTGAGTTTGCTATAAGGTTTAAAGAACAAAACAGCTTTACAAGTAAAGGGCTTGATGATATAGACTTTATGCTTTCCACAAATCCGGGAAATCCTTTAAAGCCTTTAAAGGATATAGCAAGTGGTGGTGAGTTATCAAGAATAATGCTGGCATTTAAAGCGGTTCTTGCGGATACGGATGACATAGAAACACTTATTTTTGATGAGATAGACACCGGTATAAGCGGAAGAACGGCACAAAAGGTTGCGCAAAAGCTTTCTGTAACGGCAAAAAATCATCAGGTTTTATGTATAACACATTTACCGCAGATTGCAGCTATGGCGGATTATAATTATCTTATAGAAAAGTCCAGCGACAAAAACGAGACAAAAACACATGTAACAAATATCAAAGCTTCTGCACTTATTGACGAGTTGGCGAGACTTTTAGGAGGAAGCGAGATTACGACGGCGGTTTTGGGCACAGCCAAGGAGATGAAGGAATTGGCTGATAAATTTAAGAACAGGTAGGAGGCTTTATGAAAAGAATTCTCTTTATTGCGAGTGAGGCGGTACCATTTATTAAAACAGGCGGATTGGCGGATGTTGTCGGTTCTTTGCCGAAATATTTTGACAAGTCGCAGTTTGAATGTGCCGTGATTTTACCTAAATATTTGTGTATTCCCGAAAAGTTCAGCTCCAAATTTGAGTATCTGAGTAACTTTTATATAGATTATAACGGTGCAAGCAGATATGTGGGGCTTTTTAAGACTGAATTCGGCGGAATTAATTTTTATTTCATAGATAATGAGGAGTATTTCGGAGGTCCTAAGCCTTACGGTGACTGGCTTTATGATATAGAAAAGTTCATTTTCTTTTCATATGCGGCTTTGTGTGCTTTGCCGGCACTTGGCTTTAAGCCCGACCTTATAAATTGTCATGACTGGCAAACCGGGCTTGTTCCCGTGTATCTCAAAGAAAGATTTGCCGGCTCCGATTTTTACAGGAATATTAAGAGCGTTATGACCATTCATAACCTTAAGTTCCAAGGAACATGGGATATTGAGACTGTTAAAAGATTCAGCGGTTTGTCCGAATATTTCTTTACAAGCGATAAGCTTGAAGCATACAAGGATGCAAACCTCTTAAAGGGCGGACTTGTTTATGCCGATGCCATAACTACCGTAAGCGACACATATGCGGAGGAAATAAAAACCGAGTTTTACGGTGAGCATTTGGAAGGGCTTTTACAGGCAAGGTCGGCTTCACTCAGGGGTATTGTAAACGGAATAGATTATGAGGTCTTTAATCCTGAAACTGACGTAGATATAAAACAAAATTATAATATTCATAATTTCAGAAGACGCAGGATTGAAAATAAAAGAGCCTTACAGGAGCAGCTCGGGCTTAATCCTGATGACAAGGCTTTTATGATAGCTATAGTTTCAAGACTTACGGATCAAAAGGGGCTTGACCTTATTAACTGCGTAATTGAAGAGATCTGTACCGAAGATACACAGCTTGTGGTTTTGGGTACGGGGGATGCCATGTATGAAAATATGTTCAGACACTATGCATGGAAGTACCATGAGAGAGTAAGCGCAAATATTTACTACTCCGAGGAGCTTTCTCATAAAATTTATGCGGGAGCGGATGCGTTTTTGATGCCTTCTCTTTTTGAGCCTTGCGGCTTATCCCAGCTTATGTCTCTTCGCTACGGTTGCGTTCCTATTGTCAGAGAGACGGGAGGTCTTAAGGATACGGTTATCCCTTATAATGAGTATACGAGCTTCGGAACCGGCTTCTCTTTCAGTAATTACAATGCACATGAGATGCTTGACCAAATAAGATATGCAAAACATATTTATCAAAACAGAAAAGCGGAGTGGAATAAGATTATAGACAGAGGAATGAGTACGGATTATTCATGGGCAAGTTCCGCTCTCAAATATGAAGAATTATACAGGTATTTGATAGGATAGGAGAATAGATGTCAGTTATAGAACAACTTACTTCAAACAGTATTTTGATGGGTTCTGTTATTGCGTGGTTTATCGCACAGTTGCTCAAAACATTTATAGAGGCATGGAGATACAAGAGCTTTTCAATAGAAAGGATGTGGTCAAGCGGAGGAATGCCCAGCTCTCATGCATCCACCGTATGTGCATTGGCGACAGGTGCCGGTATGCAGTACGGATTTTCTTCCTTTGAATTTGCTGTGGGCTTTATATTTGCAAGCATCGTAATGTATGATGCTTCCGGAGTAAGAAGAGAAACGGGAAAGCAGGCAAAGCTTCTTAACATACTTCTTGACAGCGACATCTTTGATATACCGAGTCTTGAAGCCTTTGATGAGAAGTTGAAGGAGCTTGTGGGTCATACTCCCGTTCAGGTTATGGCGGGAGCGGTTCTTGGTATAATTATAGGAATACTTATTAATGCTTGACTATAGGAAAAAAATTATGTTTATAAAAAAAATAAAATATTTCTTGCTGATTATTTTATCTGTATTGCTTGTGATTTCCTGTTCCAAAAAGCAGGAGCCTGTAAAGAAAACTTATGATACGAAACAGATGCTTCTTTTGGTGCTTTCCAAAAAGCAGGATGTGGAGAGTGTGTGCGGTTCGGAAATATGGAATACGTTTTACAATATAGATAATGAGGATTTGAGTTTTGAAGACATCTTTTGTCAGGATATGAACAAGTTCATTTTGGAGCTTAAAACACTAAGTATTATGGCGGATGAAAAGGGCATAGGTATTAATGCGGATGAGGATGCGAAGCTTAAAGAGATAGCAAATAATTATCTTAAGCTTACCCAAAAGAGTGAGATTAAGATGATAAGCGCCTTGAGTTTTGACGATATTTATACTCTTTTGATCGACTATACAAAGGCTGTAAAGATGAAAAATGATATTCTGACCGGAAACGGATTGGAAGTAAGCGAAAATGAGGCAAGAGTTATAGATGCCTATAAAATAATTCTAAACAGTGGAGATGAGGCGAAATCTGTAAAAGAAAAGCTTGACGACGGAGAAGATTTTAAGACTGTAGCAAATACCTACAGTACGGATAAAAAAATAGAAGCTATAATCAAAAGAGGGGATTATAAAAAAGAACTTGAGGATATCATATATAATCTTTCGGATGATGAAATCAGTGATATTTTGGAGTACAACGGCAAATATTACATTTTTAAGATAGTAAATTCTTACAATAAAGAGCTTACAAAGAATAATAAGAAAAGGCTTATGAACGAAAAAACTCTTCATGAACTCGGCGGTGTTTGCGACAGCTATACAAACGAAAAGGGTATAGAAGTGGATGCGGGAAAATGGGCTGAGCTTGAAAACAGCGTAGGCGGCACTTTGGACATAGAAGGTTTTTTTGATTTTTACGGGGGAAGTTTTGATGTTGGCAATTAATATTGAAGATTTAAGGCTGTTCACAAATTATTTGTTTAATGGAGAATTGTTTGATGAATATTTTATAAAATCAGCCGAGATAAGCACGGGAAACACCTTCACAATCAACGGTAAAATTAATGCGAGTTACTACGAAGGAGAAGAGGTTGCGGACTATTCTTTCTGGAAGGAGTTCAGACCCTTGTGTTTTAATTTGATTAAAGGAAAAAGGCTTCCGGTGAGCTTTAAAATAGTTTTGAAGCTTGGCAGAGAAAATTTGAAGAAATTAATTGAAGATAATAATTTATCGGAATTTAAGGATAAACTCGAAGAATGTTTTTTGAATATAGGGTATGAAGATAAAACTTTACTGCTAACCACAGGAGTGTTTATAAATGAATTTGTTTTGGATAAATCCGCTGAAAAAGCATGGGATGCATATGTTTTAAAATTATTGGAAGATTCAAATATTAAATATATAAACAGTTAAAGGGAGGATATTATGAGTTTTAACGTACTTGTCGGACAATCGGGAGGACCTACGGCAGCAATCAATGCATCTTTGGCAGGAGTTTACACTTACGCGAAGCAAAAGGGAGCAAAAAAGGTATACGGCATGGTAAACGGTATACAAGGGCTTATTGAAGGAAAAATCATTGATTTGGATACGCAGTTCAAGGATGATTTGGATATTGAGGTCCTTAAGAGAACCCCGTCTTCATTTTTGGGTTCCTGCCGATACAAGCTTAAAGGTGTTGAAGAAGCGCGAAGCGATTATGAGAGTATTTTCTCCAAACTTAAAGAATATGAGATTGATATATTCCTCTACATAGGCGGAAACGACTCTATGGACACTATAAAGAAGCTTTCGGCTTATGCTAAGGAGAGAAATATAAGTATAAAGTTTGTGGGGGTTCCTAAAACCATAGACAATGACCTTGCGGTAACAGACCATACTCCGGGCTTCGGAAGTGCCGCCAAGTATATTGCAACAAGTGTAAAGGAGCTTATAAGAGATGCTCTTGTGTATGACATCGGAGCCATAACCATAGTTGAAATTATGGGAAGAAATGCAGGCTGGCTCACAGCAAGTGCGGCTCTTGCCAAAGGTGAGGACTGCGAAGGCCCCGACCTTCTTTATCTTCCGGAGAAGCCTTTTGATGCCGAAGACTTTATAGCAAAAGTTAAAAAGCTGCAGGAAAAAAAGAGTGCCCTCCTTATTGCGGTTTCGGAGGGACTTAGATTTGCAAACGGTAAATATGTTTGCGATACCGATGTTGCAAGCATAGATGCTTTCGGGCACAAAATGCTTTCAGGTACGGGACTTGTTCTTGCAAATATTTTACGTGACAGGCTTTCCTGTAAAACCAGAGCCGTCGAGCTCAGTACCTTGCAAAGATGCGCTTCTCATTTGAGCAGTCTTACGGACATTACGGAAGCTTTTATGGCGGGTGAAGAGGGCGTTAAAGCCGGTCTTTTGGGAAATACGGGAGTGATGATTTGTTTCAGACGTACGCAGGGCGAGGAATATAAATGTGAAACGTTTATTTATGATGTAAATGAGATTGCAAATAAAGAAAAAACCGTTCCCGATGAATTTATTTTGGAAGGCGGTGCAGGTGTAAGTGAGTTGGGACTTAAGTATTTACGTCCTCTTATAGCAGGTGAATCGGAACCTATAATGTGTGAAGGTTTGCCTAGACATATTGTGAGAAATAGTATATACTAGCCTGATTAATAAACATTAATAATTGTCAGAAAAGGAAGTATAATAAATATGTTAAAGGTTGTTAAGTTTGGAGGCAGCTCTTTGGCAAGCGCCAAACAATTTGAAAAAGTCGGAGAAATTATAAGAGCTGACGAAGCAAGAAGATTTGTTGTACCTTCCGCTCCGGGCAAGAGAGATGCCAAGGACGAGAAGGTTACGGATATGTTATATAAGGCATACGACACTGCGGTTTCGGGAAAAGATTTTACAAATATATTTTCAAAAATCAAAGACAGATACAACGAGATAATAAAGGGGCTTAAGCTTGATTTAAACCTTGACTCGGAGTTTGCAGCTATTGAAAAAGAATTTTTGGCAGGTTCCGGAAGCGATTATGCCGCATCCAGAGGAGAGTATCTTAACGGAATTATCATAGCAAAGTATTTGGGCTTTGAATTTATAGATGCCGCAAAGGTTATTTTCTTTGATAAGGATGATGTTTTTGATGCCGAAAAAACAAATACCGTACTTGCAAAAGAACTTAAAAACAAAAAAAATGCGGTTATACCGGGTTTTTACGGAATAAATGCAAAAGGGAAGGTTAAAACCTTTTCAAGGGGCGGAAGCGATATTACAGGAGCCATTGTTGCTCGTGCTATAAGGGCGGATTTATACGAGAACTGGACGGATGTATCGGGATTTTTGGTTACAGATCCGAGAATAGTGGAAAATCCTGAGGCTATAGAGACTATAACCTACAGAGAACTTCGTGAGCTTTCGTATATGGGAGCAAGCGTTTTGCATGAGGATGCCATATTTCCGGTAAGAGCCGAGGGAATACCTATAAATATTAAAAACACCAACTGTCCGGAAGATCCCGGAACAATGATAGTTGAGAGTACATGTAAGAGACCTACATATACCATAACGGGTATAGCGGGTAAAAAAGGCTTCTGCTCAATAAACATAGACAAGGCAATGATGAACTCGGAAGTCGGTTTCTGTAGAAAGGTTTTGCAGGTCTTTGAAGATAACAATATTTCAATAGAGCACATGCCTTCAGGCATAGACACTATGTCTGTTATTGTTCATCAGTCCGAGTTTGAGGATAGGGAGCAGCACGTCGTTGCAGGCATAAACAGAATTGTTTCTCCCGATTCGATAGAAATGGAATCAGGTCTTGCTTTGATTGCGGTAGTGGGAAGAGCGATGAAAGCCAACCGAGGTACTGCCGGAAGGATATTTGCAGCCTTGGCTCACGCTCATGTGAATGTTAAGATGATGGACCAAGGGTCAAGCGAGTTTAATATCATTGTAGGTGTAAGAGAGCAGGATTTTGAGACGGCTATAAGAGCTATTTATAATATTTTTGTTATTTTAGAATTGTAAATACAGGGGAGAGATATGTTTAATATCTCTCCTTTTAGTAAAGAAAAGGTAAAATATGAGTGAAGTTGTTGTTATAGGTGGAGGTGCGGCGGGTATTCTGGCTGCTATTTCCGCCGCTTATGCGGGTCATAGGGTAAGCATTTATGAAAAGAATGAAAAATTGGGCAAAAAACTCTTTATAACGGGAAAAGGGCGTTGTAATTTAACCAATTCTTCGGATATGGCTACGGTTATGTCCAAAGTGGTAAGTAACCCGAAATTCTTATACAGTGCTTTTAAACTCTTTACAAACGAAGATATAATGCGTATAGTTGAGGAAGCAGGTTGCCCCCTTAAATGCGAAAGAGGCAACAGGGTTTTTCCGGTTTCGGATCACTCGTCCGATATTTTAAAGGCTTTTATAAGAAAGCTGGATGAGCTTGGAGTGAGGGTAAAATTGCATACGGAGGTAAGTAATATTCTCGTTGATGCAACAAATAAGCTTGAAGCTGTGATTTTAAAAGATAAGACAAAGGTGAAGGCTGATGCCGTTATTCTTTGTACGGGAGGACTTTCATATCCTGCCACCGGTTCTACGGGTGACGGATACAAGTTTGCGAGGGCTTTGGGGCATAAAGTCACAAAAACCTATCCAAGTCTTGTACCTTTTGAGATCAAAGAGGATATAATAAGAAATTTGCAGGGACTTGCACTTAAAAATGTTGAGCTGAGACTTAAAAATAAGGATAGGCTTTTGTTTTGTGATTTCGGAGAGCTTTTATTTACCCACTTCGGACTTAGCGGTCCCCTTGTTTTATCGGCATCTTCTTATGCGGTCAAAGAGCTTGAAAAAAACTATCTGGATGTATACATAGATTTAAAGCCCGCCATGGACAGGGAAAAGCTTGAACTGCGTTTATTGAGAGATTTTGAGGAGGCAAAGAATAAAAGTCTTAAAAATTCTTTGGTAAACCTGCTTCCTTTAAGCTTAATTCCTGTTGTACTTGAGCAGGCAAATTTGGATGCGGATAAAAAAATTCATGATGTAAGCAAAGCGGAAAGAAATGCTTTACTAAATGCGCTTAAGGCTTTAAAATTTACCGTGACGGGTACAAGAGGCTTTAAAGAAGCTATCATAACCAAGGGCGGAATAGATATAAAAGACATAAACCCGAAAACAATGGAATCCAAACTTGTCAAAGGTCTTTTTTTTGCGGGTGAGGTATTGGATCTTGACGCTTTAACGGGAGGCTATAATTTACAGATAGCCTGGTCCACTGGATGGTGTGCGGGAGGTAGTATAGATTATGTATAATATTGCGATTGACGGGCCTTCGGGAGCCGGAAAATCCACTATAGCGAAAAAGCTTAGCAAGGATTTGGGCTTCATTTATGTTGACACGGGGGCAATGTACAGAGCGCTTGCTTTGTATTTTATAAATAAAAATTTTGATATAGAAAATCAGGAGCTCGTTAAAAGAGAGCTTGAAAATATCTCTATAGACATAAAATATGATAAAGGTAAGCAGCTCGTTTTCCTGAATGATAAAGATGTGGGTGAGGAGATCAGAAACGAAAGAGTAGGCGGTGTGGCAAGTGCCGTCAGTGTTTACCCCTTTGTGCGCGAAAAGCTTTTAGACCTTCAAAGAGATGTGGCACGAAAAAATAATGTGGTCATGGACGGGAGAGATATAGGAAGCTTTGTTCTTCCTGATGCAGACTTGAAAATATTTTTAAGCGCAAGTGTCGAAACAAGAGCCGTAAGACGTTATCTTGAGATGAAAGAAAAGGGAGCTCGCGTTACTCTCGAAGATATTAAAAAGGATGTAGAAACAAGAGATTACAGAGATATGAACAGGGACATGGCTCCTCTTAAAAGAGTGAGTGATGCCGTCTTCATAGATTCATCCGAACTTACGATAGAAGAAGTTGTGGAAGAAATAAAAAAATATGTTGAGTTATAGTGAAAGGATAAAATGAAAGAAATAAAAAGAGCTAAGTCGGCGGGGTTTTGTTTCGGGGTTGAAAAAGCGGTAGAAAAAGTATATCGGGAAGCGGGAAAAGAAAATAAAGTATATACACTGGGGCCTATTATTCATAACCAGGAGGTTGTAAAGGATATGAATAAAAAAGGTGTGGAGGTTATCGAGGACGTAAAAGAGCTTGAAAATCCCGATAAAAATGCAACTATAGTGATACGTTCTCACGGAGTTACAAAACAGGTGCATGAGGACTGCGAGAAGACGGGTTTAAGACTTGTTGATGCCACCTGCCCTTATGTGAAAAAAATTCATCATATAGTTGAAAAGCAGGCGGCTTTAAACGATGTTGTGGTCATTATCGGAAATCCGAAACACCCTGAAGTTGAAGGTATAAGAGGTTGGGGAAATGAAAAAACGGTGGCGCTCGACAGCCTTGAATCCTTCCTTGAACTCGGCTTATCCAAGGATGAAAATATATCGATTGTGGCTCAAACCACATATAATCATATAAAATTTAAAGAAATTGTTGATAAAATCAAGGAATTAGGGTATAGTATAAAGTGCTTTAACACTATTTGCAATGCAACACATGAGCGTCAGATTGAAGCAGCAAAAATAGCTAAAGAAGTTGATGCAATGATAGTTATTGGGGATAAGAGTAGTTCCAATACCGGTAAACTTGTGGAGATTTGTAAAAAAGAATGTGATAATACAATCTTTATACAAACACTAGCAGATCTTGATAAGAAGGCCTTAGAAAAAGTGCAAAGTGTAGGCATTACAGCAGGGGCATCGACCCCAAAACATATTATCGAGGAGGTTCAAAATAATGTCAGATCTTAGTTTTGAACAAATGTTAGAAGAGTCTTTTAAGACAATACATACAGGAGAGGTCGTTACCGGCACGGTAATCAATGTAAAACCGGATTATATTACATTGAACATTGGTTACAAGTTAGATGGAATCATTACTCGTAATGAATACACCAATGACAACGCTCTGGACCTTACTACTGTAGTACATGAAGGAGACGAAATTACAGCAAAGGTACTTAAGGTGAATGACGGAGACGGTCAGGTTGCCTTGTCTTACAGGAGACTTGCAGCCGATAAGGGAAACAAAAGACTTGAAGAGGCGTTTAACAACGGCGAAGTTCTTACTGCGAAGGTTGCCGCTGTTTTAGAGGGCGGTCTGAGCGTAAGCATAGACGAGGCGAGAGTATTTATCCCTGCAAGCCTTGTTTCCGATACGTTCGAAAAGGACTTAAGTAAGTACAAGGATCAGGAACTTGAATTTGTTATTACGGAATTCAACCCGCGCAGAAGAAGAATCATAGGAGATCGTAAGCAGCTTATCCTTGCAAAGAAGGAAGCTCTCGCTAAGGAATTGTTCGAGAGAATCAAAATCGGCGATGTAGTGGAAGGTCATGTAAAGAATGTAACTGATTTCGGTGCTTTCATCGAACTTGGCGGTGCGGACGGACTTTTACATATTTCTGAAATGAGCTGGGGAAGAGTTGAGAATCCTAAGAAGGTATTTAAATCGGGTGATTTGGTAAAAGCCTTTATTAAGGATATTCAGGGCGAAAAGATAGCTCTTTCACGTAAGTTCCCTGAGCTTAACCCATGGGCTGAAGCAGGCGTTAAGTACGCTGTAGGAAATGTTGTAAGCGGAAGAGTTGCACGTATGACGGACTTCGGCGCTTTTGTAGAACTTGAAGAGGGTGTGGATGCACTCCTGCATGTTTCACAGATTAGCAGAGATCACGTTGAAAAGCCTTCAGACGTATTGAAGGTTAACGATGTTATAGAGGCTAAGGTTGTTGACTTTAACGAGGAAGACAAGAAAATTTCTTTAAGTATAAAGGCTTTGCTTGCTCCGGTTAAGGAAGAGAACACCGAAGAAGCGGTAAACGAAGAAGAATAATAAATCAAGGGAGTGAGTTAAACCCACTCCCTTTAATATTTGGCTATGGAAATTAAAATAATCAGTTTTACAAAAAACGGCTATCATTTATCTTTTAAATTAAAAAATAAGTTTAAGGAAAATAACCGAGAAGTAAAGCTTTATGCATATAAAAAGTTTATAGATGAAACGGATACTTTTACCGAAGGGCTTGAAAAGCTTGATCTATGGGTAGCCGAGCATTTTAAAACGGATACGGCACTCATATTTATAGGTGCTACCGGCATAGCGGTGCGCGGAATAGCAAAGTATGTAAAGGATAAGTACACGGATCCCGCCGTTATTTGTATTGATGAAAAGGGAAGCTTCGTTATATCTCTTTTATCGGGGCATTTAGGCGGTGCAAATGAGCTTTGTACCGAAATTGCGGCTGTTCTGGGAGCTACGCCTGTTATTTCCACCGCAACCGATTTGAACAAAAAATGGGCGGTAGATGTATGGGCAAAGAAAAACGGACTTATAATAGACAACAGAATAGCGGCAAAAAATATAAGCTCCGCTGTGCTTGAAGATAAAGCTATAAGGATTTTCAGTGAGTTTCCTTTGCTTTTACCTCAAAACGACTGCTTTATAAAATCTGAAAATCTTGAAAGTGCCGATATTTATATAGGCTATAGGAAAAATATCCCCAAAAACTGTCTTAAACTCATTCCCGGCTGCCTTTGTCTGGGACTTGGTTGCAGAAAGGGAGTGGAGCCTTCATATATGCAGGAGGCTTTTGAAAAGTTTATTAAGTCTAATGATGTAGATGAAAGAGCGATCAAGCATTTGGCAAGCATAGATATAAAAAAGGACGAACCGGCTGTTATTGCCTTGGCAAAGAGCCTAAACAAGGATTGTATCTTCTTTACCTGCGAAGAATTGAACGCTTTGGAGGGCAATTTTTCAAGCTCGGGCTTCGTTTTGAATACGGTAAAAGTGGATAATGTTTGTGAAAGAGCAGCCTGCAAGGTTTTTAGAGAAAGGATAGCGGACAAAACAAAGCTTTCGGGTATAACAATGGCACTCAGTCTTGATACCTCGCTTAGTTTTGACCTTGGCAAATAATGTATTTATTCATAGTTGACAGTAAGGAAACGGAAAACGGAATAAGAAAAGAAATAGTTGAAAATGCCCGTTTTAAATGTGCCGAGGAAATAATTGAAATTTCGGATACAAAAAATACGGAATTTATCGAAGAAAGCGGCCGTTGTATTATTCCCTTAAAAAAAGAGGACAGAGACTTAATATATAAAAACAGTGAAACAGCCAAAAATTTAATAAAAAAAGCGCATGAAATATTCTTAATAAGAAAAAACATAAGAGTAAGACTAAAATAAGTATTTAAGAAAATTGTAAAAAAGCGTAAGTGCTATGTAATTGAGTTTATATACCCTCTGTTATATAGTCTATAAGAGTATTAAAAAACCGGAAGGGGATTACTGATGAAAAAAATATTTAAAGGGCTTTTACTTACAAGCTTTGCGGTTTTAAGTGCTTTCAGCATACAGGCGTTTGCCGCTGCAAATACTAAGCAAACCACTGCCGCTACCGAAACGACACAGGCGGTTCAAGAATATAAACCTACAGAAAGTATACGTTTACATTCCGCACTTATAAGCGGAAAAACAAAAATTGAGATAACGGGAAATTTAAGCGGAGATAACAGTTCCGACAATTCCAAGCTGTATATTTTCGAACTGAAGCCGTATGAAGACAGCATAAAAGGCAGAACCGATTATATACAGGAGATTGACAGAAACTCAAACATTAAAACGAGTATAGACCTTCTCGAGGGAACGGAAAATACAAGACTGTATTCAAAGTTTGTAGCAGCTATAAAAAAGGATAATGTGTATTATGCGATTAGTAATGCCATTTATGTTACTAACCCGGGAGAGATAGCAAAAAGTACGCTTGTTTATCAGGATGCGGTAACAAAAAAAGGACTGCTCATAGAGATGGACATGCTCGCCGATGCTTTTGAGCTCGGAGTTAAGCACGTTATAGTAAACATTAACTTCAGCCAGATACTCGGTGAAGGAATAGATTACACCTACGAAGGAAAAACTTATCATTTCAGCAAGCAGGCTATTGCGACCTACGATAAGACTATAAGCACCTTCAGCAACAAGAGCATGCAGGTTACGGCTGTTGTTTTGAACTCATGGAATGATTCGCATAAAGAACTTATGTATCCTCATGTTGTAAAAAACGATAAAGCAATCTATTACGGCTTCAACGCTTCCACAAAAGAAGGTGTTGAAACCACACGTGCAATAGCATCCTTCCTTGCCGAAAGATATTCGGGAGAAAACTTTAACTACGGAAGAGTGTCAAACTGGGTTATAGGAAATGAGATAAACAATAACGAAAACTGGAACTATGTCGGTCCTATGAATGTTGAAAAGTATGTTAGGGAGTATGTAAGAGGCTTCAGAGTATTCTATACGGCTATAAAGTCACAGTCAAAGAACGCAAGAGTATTCTACTCCGTGGACTATGACTGGAACTATCCTAACGCAAACAAACTCAAATACAGAGCAAAGCAGGTTATAGATTTAATTAACGAGGATGTAAACAACGAGGGTAATATAGACTGGAATCTGGCATATCACCCTTATCCTCTGCCTTTGACTTCAGCTAATTTCTGGAACGATGTAGATACGGGTCAGATAAAGCAGGATGAGACTACGGCTATTATCAACTTCGCAAACTTACATGTTTTAACCGACTATCTGAAAGGACAAAGCTTCAGAGATACCTCAGGTAAGGTAAGAAGAGTTATTCTATCCGAACAGGGCTTTACTTCAAAGAGTCCGGATAAGGAAGAAGATAAGGAACTTCAGGCTGCGGCATTTGCTTATGCCTATTATATAACCGATTCGGATCCGTACATAGATGCCTTTATTTTAAGCCGACAGGTAGACCATCCGGTAGAAACAAAGGATTCTCTGTACTTCGGTTTATGGAACACGGATCCTAATGTTAAGGATAGACCGAAGGCAACAACCAGAAAGAAGATTTGGTCTGTATTTAAAAACATTGATAATAAGAACCAGACTCTCAGTCAGACGGAGTTTGCAAAGAAGATTATCGGTATAAACAAATGGTCGGATGTTATACCTAATTTCAAATGGAGATCAATGGAGAAATAAATTTTCGGGGCTTATATAAGCCCCTTTTTTTAAGTTGTATAGGGACGGGTATAATGAAAAATTTACTTAAATATTTAAAAGGCTATAAAATGGAATGTGTATTGGCACCGATTTTCAAGCTTTTGGAAGCGGTGTTTGAACTTTTGGTTCCTCTTGTTATAGCCGCAATCATAGATGTCGGCATAGAGAAGGGAGATACAGGGTACATTTACAAAAAGGGAGCTCTACTTCTTATTTTTGCCTTTGTAGGGCTTTGCAGTGCGATAACCGCACAGTATTACAGCGCCGTACTGGGGGTGGGCTTCGGTACAAAGCTCAGAGACGACCTATTCGCACATATATTAAGTTTTTCTCATAGAGAAATAGATATATTGGGTAAAAATACTTTGATAACAAGGCTGACAAATGATACAAATCAAATTCAAACCGGAGTAAATCTTTTTTTCAGACTGGTTTTACGTTCGCCGTTTTTGGTAATAGGAGCCATGGTAATGGCTCTGGGAATAAACTTCAAAATCGGATTGATATTCATCTGTATAATTCTGATACTGTACGTCATAGTTATGGGAATAATGAGTATAAGTATTAAGCTCTATAAGAAAGTTCAGACAAAGCTTGATACCATAACCGGAATCACGGGTAATAATCTTGCCGGAGTGCGCATAATAAGGGCATTCAATCAGGAAAAAAATGAATATGAGGAGTTTGTTAAGGCAAGTGAGAAGCTTTATAATGAGCAAAATACGGTATCAAAACTTTCAGCTCTTATGAATCCCTTTACCTATGTTGCGGTTAATCTCGGAATTGTTTTGATATTGTATTCGGGCGGTCTTGATATTTCCGTAGGCAATTTATCAAAGGGCGAAGTTATAGCATTAGTCAATTATATGGCTCAAATACTTGTAGAGCTTATAAAAACAGCAAATCTCATTGTTTTAATGTCAAAATCCTTTGCGAGCGCAAAAAGGATAAATGAAATATTTGATATCGAAAATTCGCTTGAAAACGGAAAGCTTTCGTATCCGCTTAAGCTTAAGAACGGATCAGAGTTGATTCGCTTTGATAAGGTATCGTTCAGGTATCCGGGCTCTGAAAATGAAGCTATAAGCGATATAAGCTTTACACTTAAAAAGGGCGAAACTTTGGGAATTATAGGCGGTACCGGAAGCGGTAAAAGTACCCTTGTAAACCTTATTCCGAGGTTTTATGACGTGAGTTCGGGCAGTATTTTGTTAAACGGTGTTAATATAAAAGAATATGACATACATTCCCTTCGAAAAAGCATAGGTACCGTTGAGCAAAAGTCAAAGCTGTTTGAAGGCAGTATAGAATATAATTTACTTTGGGGAGATGAAAATGCGAACGAAGAGCTTATGAATGAAGCCTTAGAACTTGCAATGGCAAAAGAAATAGTTGATTCAAAGGAAAGCGGCTTAAAAAGTCATGTTGCCGCAACCGCAAAGAACTTTTCGGGAGGTCAAAAGCAGAGATTATCAATAGCAAGGACTTTAGTCAGAAGACCCGATGTACTTATATTGGATGACTCAAGCTCAGCCCTCGACTATATTACGGATGCAAAGCTCAGACAGAATATAAGAAAGCTTCCTTCAAGTAATATCATCGTGAGTCAAAGAGTTGCAAGCGTAAGAAATGCCGACAAAATACTCGTTTTGGATGACGGAATAGTTGTGGGTTTGGGAAAACATGATGTTTTGCTTGATACCTGCAAAGTATATGAGGAAATATGCTTGTCACAACTAAGTGTTGAGGAGGCAAGGATACATGAATAATCAAACCTTAAAAAGAATTTTGAAGCTTATGAAAACTTATAAACTCAAGCTTTTTATAAGTACCTTGTTAGCTGTTGCGGTAGTGGTGTCAACACTTGCGGTTCCGATTTTTATAGGACAGGCTATAGACACATTTATAGGTAAAGGAAACGTTCTTTTCGACAGACTTTTTACGATTTTACTTAAAATAAGCCTTTCTGTAATCATAACCGGAGTTTCGCAGTGGCTAATGACGGCTGTCAACAACAGCATAGTATACAGTCTTGTAAAAGATTTAAGAATAAAGGCTTTTGCCAAAATACATAAGCTGAGTATTTTATATATAGATAAAAGACAACAGGGTGATATCATAAGCAGAGTTGTAAATGACACGGATCAGTTTTCGGAAGGCTTGTTGCTTGGATTTGCGCAATTTTTTACGGGTATTTTAACCATACTTATAACCATGATATTTATGTTTATTCTCAATCCCGTGATAGCGCTTGCAGTAATGCTTCTCACCCCTTTATCTATGATTTTTGCGGCTCTTATAGCAAAATATTCGTATAAATACTTTAAGTCGCAGTCCGAAAACAGAGCGGCACTTACATCTTTGACGGATGAAATGATAGACGGACTTAGCTGTGTTAAAAACTTCGGTGTGGAAAAAAAGCTTGAAGAGCGTTTTGCCCTTTTGGATAAGACCTTGCAAGTTGCAAGCATAAAAGCATTGTTTTCCTCTTCGATAGCTATGCCGGGAACAAGATTTGTAAATTCGGTTATTTATATGTCTGTAGGGGTTATGGGAGCGATACTGGTGATTTCCGGGAAAATGAGTGTGGGAAGTCTCAGCAGCTTCCTGTCCTATGCAAGCACCTACACCAAACCCTTTAACGAGATTTCGGGAGTGGTGACGGAACTGCAAAACTCCATAGCCTGTGCCGCAAGAATTTTTGAGTTTATAGATGAAGAAGAGCTTGTTTCGGACAAAGAAAACTCTGTAGAATTACAAAAAGTTGAAGGAAATATCAAGCTTGAAAATGTGGATTTTTCTTATGATAAGAATAAGAGCTTTATTGAAAACTTGAATCTGGATATTAAAAAAGGACAAAAAATTGCCATCGTGGGACCGACAGGTTGCGGTAAGACCACACTTATAAACCTGCTTATGAGATTTTATGAAATTGATAAGGGTAATATAAATCTTGATTCAAAGAGTATTTTTGACATTAAAAGACACAGTCTTTACAGCGCTTACGGCATGGTTTTTCAGGATACATGGTTAAAAAATACTAGTATAAAAGAAAATATTGCTATGGCAAAGCCGGATGCAAGTATGGAAGAAATAATCGAAGCGGCAAAAACGGCAAATGCGCACGGTTTTATAAAAAGGCTCCCCAACTCCTATGATACTGTGGTAAGCATAGGGGGAGAGAACTTAAGTGCGGGACAAAGACAGCTTATATGTATAGCAAGAATCATACTTTTGTCACCTTCGATTTTGATATTGGACGAGGCTACATCGTCCATAGATACAAGAACCGAGCTTAATATAAGTAAAGCCTTTGATAAGCTTATGGAAAACAGAAGCTCGGTTATAGTAGCACACAGACTCAGTACAATAAAGGGTGCCGACCTTATACTTGTAATGAAGCAAGGAAAGATCATAGAAAGCGGTAATCATGAAAGCCTTCTAAAAGCAGGAGGTTTTTACAGTGAGCTGTATGAAAGCATGTAGTATTTTGCTTGACTTTTTGTTATAAAATAGCTAAACTTTTTAATTAGATGTCGGCAAAGGAGATAAGTTATGATAAAAGATGAATTACTTAAAATAAAGGAGGAAGCTCTTAAGGCTATTTCCGATATAGATAATATGGAAAACCTGAATAATCTCAGAGTCAATTATTTGGGAAAAAAAGGAGTATTGACAAATATTCTTAAATCCTTAAAGGATATACCTAATGAAGAAAAGCCTAAGTTCGGACAGCTTGTAAACGAGACAAGAGAGCTTTTGGAAACGAGGCTTAACGAAGCTAAGAACGAGGTTTTAAGAAAAATAAGACAGGAAAAGATTAAAGCGGAAAAAATAGATGTTACACTTCCAGCAAAAAGACTTAATTTAGGGCATAAGCACCCTAACAGGATAGCACTTGAAGAAGTTGAAAAGATATTTATCGGTATGGGTTACCGTGTTGTCGAAGGTCCGGAAATAGAATATGACGAGTATAACTTTGCGAAGCTTAATATACCTGCAAATCACCCTGCAAAGGATGAGCAGGATACCTTTTACATAAACAAAGACATAGTACTCAGAACACAAACTTCTCCGGTTCAGGCCAGAATCATGGAAAAGGGTGAGTTGCCTATCAGAATGATTTCTCCGGGAAGAGTTTTCAGATCCGATGAAGTGGATGCCACGCACTCTCCGAGTTTTCATCAAGTGGAGGGTATGGTTATAGATAAAAACATAACTTTTGCGGATCTTAAGGGAACCTTGGCTGAGTTTGCAAAGAAGCTGTTCGGCGAAGAAACAAAGGTTAAGTTCAGACCGCATCATTTTCCTTTTACCGAGCCAAGTGCGGAAGTTGACGTAAGCTGCTTTAAATGCAAGGGAAAAGGTTGCAGACTTTGTAAAGGAAGCGGTTGGATAGAGATCCTCGGTTGCGGTATGATACATCCGAGAGTTCTCGATATGTGCGGAATAGACAAAAACGAATACCAAGGCTTTGCTTTCGGTTTGGGACTTGAAAGAATCGCTTTACTGAAGTATGAGATTGACGACATGCGCCTTTTGTACGAAAACGATATTCGTTTCTTAAAACAGTTTTAGGAAGCTGCTTGGTCAGTATTTTTCGGTAAAAATATAAAAGAAAGGTAAATGATTCGAAATATGAATACACCATTATCATGGATAAAAAGCTATGTACCGGGTTTGGACTGTACAGATGAAGAGTATACGGATGCAATGACACTCAGCGGTACAAAAGTAGAGGCTTGTGTTAAGTTAGATAAAAATTTGGATAAAATAGTAGTAGCAAAAATTCTTTCAATGGAAAAGCATCCCGATGCCGATAAGTTGACGATATGTCAATGTGATGTAGGTAATGAAACAATACAGATAGTAACAGGGGCATCAAATATAAGTGTGGGAGATAAGGTTCCCGTAGTAAGAGACGGCGGAAAGGTTGCGGGAGGTCACAACGGAGAAACACCGGAAAACGGTGTAGAAATCAAGAGCGGTAAGTTACGCGGAGTGGAAAGCTTCGGTATGATGTGTTCCATAGAAGAACTCGGAGCAAATAAGAACTTGTATCCGGATGCTCCTGAGAGCGGCATATACATACTTCCCGCAGATAGCGAACCGGGGTCGGACGCTCTCGTTCTTTTGGGTCTCAGAGACAGCGTTTTCGAATATGAGGTAACGAGCAACAGAGTGGACTGTTTCGGAGTATTGGGTATAGCCAGAGAAGCTGCGGCAACCTTTAAAAAGGAGTTTAAAGCTCCTGTTGTCGAAACTACCGGAAATTCGGAAAATGTAAATGATTTTCTTAAGGTAGAAATTAAGGACAAGTCTCTTTGCAAAAGATATTGTGCAAGAATGGTCAAGAATATTAAACTTGCTCCTTCTCCTTTGTGGTTAAAAAACAGGCTTGCGGCAAGCGGTATACGACCTATAAACAATATAGTAGATATCACGAACTATGTAATGCTTGAATACGGTCAGCCTATGCACGCTTTTGACTATAACTTAATTGAAGGTAAAACTATTATTGTTGACAGAGCAAAGGACGGAGAGGTATTCCAAACTCTTGACGGTCAGGAAAGAAATGTGGATAATTCCGTTTTAATGATAAATGATGCGAAGAAAGCCCTCGCAATAGCGGGTATTATGGGTGGTGAAAACTCGAAGATAACGGATGATGTGCAAACTATGATTTTTGAAAGTGCCTGCTTTGACGGAACCAATATAAGACTTTCTTCAAAGAAAATCGGTCTTCGAACTGATTCTTCCGCAAAATTTGAAAAGGGTCTGGATCCTGAAAATGCGCTCGCCGCAATAGACAGAGCCTGTCAGCTTGTGGAAATTCTCGGTGCCGGTGAAGTTGTAGGCGGAGTTGTGGACGTATATCCCGAGCCTGTAAGTGAGAAAAGAGTAAAATTCGAGCCTGACAGGATTAATGCACTTTTGGGTACAGACATTTCAAGCAAGGAAATGCTTGAGAGCTTTGCACGTATTGAGATTTTCTATGACGAAAAGACCTCCGAGCTTATTATTCCGAGCTTCAGACAGGATCTGGAGTATATGGCGGATATAGCCGAAGAAGTTGCGAGGTTTTACGGTTATGATAAAATTCCTACAACATTACCGGTAGGACAGAGTACCATGGGAGGACTTTCTTTTGAGCAGGAAGTGGAAAAGAAGGCGGAGGAGCTTGCAAGATTTTGCGGTTTTTCAATGGCTATGAGCTATTCCTTTGAGAGTCCTAAAGTATTCAATAAATTGCTTATAGATGAGGATAACTCTTTAAGAAAAGCTATAGAGATTTCCAATCCTTTGGGTGAGGACTTCTCAATAATGAGAACAATATCCTTAAACGGACTTTTAAACTCATTATCCACAAACTATAACAGACGTAATAAGTCCGTAAGATTATATGAGATAGCAAACATCTATCTTGCTAAGGAGCTTCCGCTTAAAGAGCTTCCTGATGAGCGTAAGCAGTTTACCTTAGGCTTTTACGATGACGGTGACTTTTTCACAATGAAGGGTGTTATCGAGGAGTTTATTGAGCTTTTAAATATACATGAAAGCTTAAGCTATAAGCCTGATACGAAGCTGCCTTTCCTTCATCCGGGCAGAAAAGCGGGTATGTATCTGGGTGAGGTATACATAGGTTATTTGGGACAGCTTCATCCTGAGGTTGCCGACAACTATAAACTCACGGAAAATACCTATGTGGCTGTTGTGGATATACCTTCCTTACTTGCGTTCTGCAATAATGAAACCAAGTATACGGGAATTGCAAAGTATCCGGGTATGTCAAGAGATATAAGTCTTGTTGTGCCGAGTGATGTTTTGGCGGGTCAGATCGAAGAAGTGATTGCGGCTAACGGTACCGATATATTGGAGGACTATTCTTTATTTGATATTTATGAGGGAAATCAAATAAAAGAAGGTACGAAATCCATGGCATATAAAATAAACTTCAGGCACAAGGACAGAACTCTTGAAGACAAGGAAGTCAATGCCGTTATGAGTAAAATCTTGGAAGAACTCGAAAAAATTAATGTTATTTTAAGAGCTTAGTTTATAATGCTTGCCATTATACGCGTTTTATGTTATATTTATTAGCTAGTGAGTGCGTTTAACGCCATAACTTTGGAGGATGATAATGAATATATTTTTAACAGTTATTTATGTTATTATATGTGCGGCTTTAACATTTGTGGTTTTGGGACAAGAGGGAAACTCTCAGGGTCTTGGCGCCGTTAACGGTATGGCGGATACATATTGGGGAAAGAATAAAGGCCGCTCTATGGAGGGCTTGCTTGAAAGGCTTACGGCTATAGGAGCTGTTTTGTTCATAGTATTGGCATTTGTTCTGAACATTGTTAAATAATTTGGAATTTGGAAAGCCACTCGCAAAGAGTGGCTTTTTAATATAATACTATCAGTACAGAACTTTAACAAATTTTATATAGGAGTAAATGATGAATATAGAAGAATTAAATAAGAGAAAGAAGATTTTGTTAGAGCTGTTTTCTGATAAAATCTATAAGCCTATGAAGATAAAGGAGCTTGCCATCCTTCTGGATATTCACAGAGATAAGAGATATGAGCTTGAAGAGGTTATCAATTCTCTTGAAGAAAGCGGAGATATAATAATAAATAAAAAGGGAAGAATAGAGCTTACAAAAACAAGAACATACATAGGTACATACTTTGCCAATCAAAAGGGCTTCGGCTTCGTAAAGTCCGAAGAGCTTGCAAAGGATGTTTTTATCCCTGAAAATAAGACTTTGTCCGCCCTTGACAAAGATACCGTAAGCTTTGTCATAGATTATGAGAGCGGTACAAACGATAAACACAGCGAAGGTCGTATTGTCAGCATACTTGAGCATAAGAATGAAAGAATAATAGGAATGTTCCAAAAAAATAAAAATTTCGGTTTTGTCATTCCGGATAATCCTAAGATTATAAAAGATATCTTTATATCCAAGGATGCCGATATGGGAGCTCAAAACGGAGATAAGGTTGTTGTGGGTGTTTATGATTTCGGCAGCGAAAATAAAAAACCCGAAGGAAAAGTTCTTGAAATTTTAGGAAATGCAAAAAGTATAGGTGTGGATATCTTAAGCATAGCAAAAAATTATAATTTTGAAGAAGAATTTCCCGAGGATGTCTTAAAGGAAGCAAAGAGTATAGCTGAATCCGTAAGCGAAGCCGAAAAAGTCGGACGTATGGATTGCAGGGACGTGCTTACGGTAACTATAGACGGAGAAGATGCCAAAGACCTTGATGATGCGGTAAGCTTAAGCTATGACGGTGAATTTTGGAATCTGGGAGTACATATAGCCGATGTAAGCCATTACGTTAAGGAAAACTCTTTACTTGACAAAGAGGCTTTAAAAAGGGGTACCAGCGTTTATCTGGTTGACAGGGTTATTCCTATGCTTCCGAGAAGGCTCAGTAACGGTATATGCTCCTTAAATGCGGGAGAGGACAGGCTGGCTCTCAGCTGCATTATGCGAATAGACAATAAAGGAGAGGTTGTAGACCATAAAATAGCTGAAACTGTAATTAATGTAAACTACAGAATGACATATACGGATGTTGCGGCTATTTTAAAGGATGAGAACGAAGAACTCATAAAAAAATATGAGGAATGTATCGGACTTTTTAAGGATATGGAAAAGCTTTCGGAAATTCTTCGTGAGAAGCGTTATAAGCGCGGAGGAATAGACTTTAATTTCCCTGAAAGTAAGGTTGTTTTGGATGAAAAGGGAAAAGTAAAAGATATAAAGCCATATGAAAGAAATGTTGCAACGAAGATAATAGAAGATTTCATGCTTATAACGAATGAAACGGTGGCTTCGGAGTATTTTTGGCTTGAATTTCCTTTTGTATACAGAGTACATGAAAATCCCGATGAAGAAAAAATGAAAACACTTGCAATATTTATCAACAATTTCGGTTTTACTTTAAGAAATAAGGGAGGAGTTCTATACCCCAAGGATCTTCAGAAGCTTCTTGATAAGTTGGAAGGCAGTAATGAGCAGAACCTGATAAGCAGAATCATATTGAGAAATATGAAAAAAGCAAGATATCAAACCGAGTGCATAGGGCATTTCGGTTTGGCGACCAAGTATTATACACATTTCACATCTCCGATAAGACGTTATCCGGATTTGCAAATACACAGAATCATTAAAGAAAATCTGCAAAACAGGTGGAATGAAAAAAGAATGCTTCATTACGAAGAAATATTGCCGGATGTTTGCTTTAAATCCTCATCTAAAGAGAGACAGGCGGAAGAAGCGGAGAGAGAAAGTGTTAAGTACAAGAAATGTGAATATATGCAGGGGCATATAGGCGAGGAATTTGAAGGCATTATTTCAGGAGTAAGCTCCTTCGGTTTTTATGTCGAGTTACCTAATACCGTTGAAGGTCTGGTACACATTTCAAGTATAAAGGGCGATTATTATAATTATATCGAAAATGAGTATAAGATAGTCGGAGAGATGACGGGAAAAAGCTACAGGATAGGTGAGCGTGTTAGAGTTAAGCTTGAAAATGTCGATAAATTAAGCAAAACTATAGATTTCAGTCTTGTGAAGAAGGATTAGGTGGGATTATGGCTGAACTTTTTAAAATGATAGCGAATAATAAAAAAGCTTATTTTGATTATTTTGTCTTGGATAAGTATGAATGCGGGATAGAATTGTTCGGAACGGAAGTAAAGTCCATCAGAATGGGAAAGTGTTCGATAAAAGAGTCTTGGGTTCGTATAAACAACGGTGAGGTCTTTATAATGGGTATGCATATAACTCCCTATGAAAGAGGGAATATATTCAATAAAGATCCTTTAAGAGTAAGAAAGCTTTTGCTTCATAAAGTCGAGATAAGAAAGCTTTCTTCAAAGTTAAATGAAAAAGGGCTTACACTCGTTCCTTTGCAGGTCTATATAAAGGGAAGTCTGGTTAAGGTTGAAATCGGCTTATGTAAGGGTAAGAAAAACTATGACAAGCGGGACAGCCTGCAGGAAAAGGATGCAAAAAGAGATATAGCAAGGCAGTTTAAGCAAAGTTTGCGTGACTAAATCAGATTTATACTTGTAAAATATCGTTTTGAGCTATATAATTAAACTATGTTTATAACAGGGTATTGATAAAATTTATATTTAGGGGGTATTCCATGAAGGCATTTGATACGGTTAATAAATGTGATGTAGAATTTAATAATGCGGATGACTTGATTGACATAATGCGAGGAGGCAGACAGGTTGACTTGTATTTAGAGAAAGAAAAGACCGACGATGACGGTTACATAACTTGGGATATTGAGCATTGGTCAAGTATAGATACCAACAGATTCATTCGTTGCTATTCATATAAGGGAAGAGTTCTGGGTGAGTCTACGGGACACAATATATATGATTTGAGATCCAGCTTTTTCCCTGAAGAAGCGGTAAAGGTTGAAATCAGTTAGATTTAAAACTTGCAGATTATTATAGTCTGCAAGTTTTTTTGTGCAAAGCATACAAATTGACAAATCACACTTTGTACAATTTACACAACACTGTCCGTATCACAAATACAAATGTACGGTTGATGAGAAAAAACACTTGCATTTTAATAATATTTGTTTTACTATATCTTTTGTTGAAGAAATGAGTAATAACTCTTGAAAATATTAAACTAGGAGAAAATTATGGATAAGAAATTAAAAGTCGGAATACTCGGTGCTACAGGTATGGTAGGGCAGAGATTTATATCTTTATTGGATAATCACCCTTGGTACGAGGTTGTTGTAGTGGCTGCAAGTGCCAACAGTGCCGGAAAAACTTATAAGGAAGCTGTAGGAGACAGGTGGAAAATGGCTTCGCCTATGCCTGAGGCGGTTGCAAGCTTAACGGTTATGAATGTAAACGAGGTGGAGAAGGTTGCCGCTTCGGTGGATTTTGTATTTTCAGCCGTAGATATGACAAAGGATGAAATCAAGGCAATAGAGGATGCTTACGCAAAGACGGAAACACCTGTTGTTTCCAATAACTCCGCTCACAGATGGACAAAGGATGTACCTATGATCATTCCGGAGATAAATCCTGAGCATTGCAATATCATTGAAGCACAGAAGAAAAGACTTGGAACCAAAAGAGGCTTTGTTGCCGTAAAGCCTAACTGCTCCATACAAAGTTATGCTCCCGTGCTTGCCGCATGGAAGGAATTTGAGCCTTATGAGCTTATAGCTACTACTTATCAGGCTATTTCGGGAGCGGGAAAGACTTTTAAGGAATGGCCGGAGATGGTTGAAAATATTATCCCTTACATAGGCGGTGAAGAAGAGAAATCCGAAAAAGAACCGCTCAGAATATTCGGCGAGATCAAAGGGGATGAAATAGTTCCGGCAGCGGAGCCTAAAATCAGTTGCCAGTGTATAAGAGTTCCTGTTTTAAACGGACATACGGCGGCGGTTTTTGTTAAATTCAGAAAAAAAGTTTCAAAAGAAGAGCTTATAGAAAAGTTGTCGGCATTTAAGGGTGAGCCTCAGGAACTTAAGCTGCCAAGTGCACCTAAGCAGTTTATACAGTACCTTGAAGAGGATAACAGACCGCAGGTTAAGGCTGATGTGGATTATGAAAACGGAATGGGTGTTTCTATAGGACGTTTGCGTGAGGACAGTATTTATGATTATAAATTTGTAGGCTTATCTCACAATACTGTAAGAGGAGCCGCAGGCGGTGCCGTTCTTTGTGCCGAGTTACTTACTGCAAAGGGCTATATTAAGGCGAAATAAAATCATATAAAGCTTATATTAAGATTATACAGGGCAAATAATTATATTGACATGTATTATACGGGATGCTATACTGTAACAGTATGCCGCTCAATTAGGTTTAAGTCCGTAAGGCACCGATATTGGCGAGTAATGATAAAAAGGAGGTCCAAAGGATGTACGCAATTATTGCAACAGGCGGAAAGCAGTACAAGGTATCTGAGGGCGATGTCATTAGAGTGGAGAAGCTTGGTCTTGAGGTCGGAGAGAATGTAAACTTTGATTCTGTTTTGGCTTTGAATGACGGCGAATTAAAGCTTGGCGCTCCGACATTAAGCGGAGTAAGTGTATCTGCAAAGGTTATTTCTAATGCAAAAGCTAAGAAAGTTATTGTATACAAGTACAAGAGAAAAAGCGGATATCATAAGAAAAACGGTCACAGACAGCAGATCAGCGTAGTAAAGATTGAAAAAATCAATGCTTAATTATGATTTCGGTGACTATTTACAAAAATTCGGAAGCTGATATTGTAGGTATAAAATTCGACGGTCATGCGGGTTTTGAGGAATATGGGAAGGATATAGTCTGTGCGGCTGTTTCGGTTCTCAGTATAAACCTTGCAAATTCGGTTGAAAGATTTACAGATGACAGATTTAAGCTTGATTTTGACGAAAAGAATGCGTACTTTTATTTTATAATAAAAGGCGACATCAGTGAAGCTTCCAAATTATTACTGAAGTCTTGTGTGCTGGGCATAGAAGATATCGGTAAGCAGTACGGTAACAAGTATATTAATATAAGATTTCAGGAGGTGAAATGATATGTTAAAGATGAACCTTCAGTTATTTGCTCATAAGAAAGGTGTCGGTTCTACAAAGAACGGACGTGATTCAGAGTCTAAAAGACTTGGAGCTAAAAGAGCAGACGGACAGTTCGTATTAGCCGGAAATATTCTTTACAGACAACGTGGAACAAAGATTCATCCGGGTGTTAATGTAGGTCGCGGCGGCGATGATACATTATTTGCTACAGTTGATGGCGTTGTTCGCTTTGAAAGAAAAGGCAGAGACAAAAAGCAGGTTTCTGTATATCCAAGAGCAATAAACGAGTAATAATCGGGCTTCATACATTTTGTATGAAGCTTTTTTATAATATAAGGAGAGTAAATGTTTGCAGACAGTGCAAAAATTTTTATAAAATCGGGAAAAGGCGGAGATGGCCATGTAAGCTTCAGAAGAGAGCTTTTTGTTGCCGCAGGAGGACCCGACGGAGGGGACGGAGGAAAAGGCGGCAGCATAATTTTTGAAGTGGATAAGGGTCTCAATACTCTTACCGATTTTCGCCATACCAGAAAATACATAGCAAAAGACGGCGAACCCGGAGGAAAGAGAAAATGCCACGGTAAAGATGCCGAAGATTTGGTTATAAAGGTTCCTGAAGGAACAATAATAAAGGATTTCGAGAGCGGTAAGGTTATAGCCGATATGTCCGGAGATAACAATCGTGAAGTTATTTTAAGAGGCGGTAAAGGCGGTCTCGGAAATATGAATTTTGCTACTGCAACTATGCAGGTTCCTAAGTTTGCAAAGCCGGGACAAAACGGTGTGGAGATGTTTGTTACGCTTGAGCTTAAGGTTATAGCCGATGTGGGGCTTGTAGGCTATCCCAATGTCGGAAAATCCACTTTACTTGCCGTAGTGAGCAATGCAAAACCTAAGGTTGCAAATTATCACTTTACGACTTTAAATCCACATTTAGGTGTAGTGGATCTTGACGGCGGCGGTTTTGTTATGGCTGATATCCCGGGGCTTATTGAGGGTGCGAGCCAAGGGGTAGGCTTGGGACACGATTTTTTAAGACACATTGAAAGATGTAAGGTTTTGGTTCATGTTGTGGATGCCGCAGGCACGGAAGGTAGAGACCCTGTAGAGGATATAAAGACTATAATTAACGAGCTTAAGTCATATAACGAGTCTTTGGCACAAAAACCGGCGCTTATAGCCGCAAATAAAGTGGACCTTATGACCGAGGAAACAAAAACTTCCATAGAGGCGTTGAAAGCGGAATTCGAACCCGAATTAAAGGTTTATCCTATATCGGGAGTAAGCAAAAAAGGTGTAAAAGAACTTTTGTATGCTATAAGCAATATGCTAAAGAATATAGATACCGCCCCTATAACTTTTGAAAAAGAATTTGAGATTGATTACAGCTCTGATAGGGATTTGCCGTATACAATATCGGTAGAGGATAATGTTTATATAGTGGAAGGACCGAGAGTTGAGAAAATGCTCGGTTATACCAATCTTGATTCCGAGAAGGGTTTTGATTTCTTCCAGAAATTTTTAAAAACTTCGGGAATACTTGATGAGCTTGAGAGCATGGGAATCAAGGACGGAGATACGGTTCGTATGTACGGTCATGAATTTGATTATTATAAATAAGGGGTAGATTATGACAAGTAAACAAAGAGCTTATTTAAAGGGTCTGGCAATGAATATAGAGCCCATATTCAACATAGGTAAAGCTTCGCTTACAGATGAGATCATAACAGCCGTAAGTGAGGCTCTGGAGGCCAGAGAGTTGATTAAGATAGGTGTTTTAAAGAATTGTTTGGACGATCCTGCGGAAATAGCCCGAGCAATAGCTGAAAATACACGTTCTGAGGTTGTTCAGGTTATAGGAAAAAAAATAGTTATATATAAACAAGCTGACAATAAGGAAAAAAGAAAAATTATTCTTAAGTAAAATATATGAAGATAGGAATTTTAGGCGGGACCTTCGATCCCGTACATAAGGTGCATATACTTTCGGCAAAAGCCGCTTATGAGCAGCTTAGGCTTGATAAGGTATGGTTTATGCCAAGCTTCATACCTCCTCATAAAGAGGGTATGAGTGTAAGTTCTTATGAGGACAGACTGAATATGCTTAAGTTGGCAACAGAAGATTATCCCTATTTCGGTATTTGTGAATTGGAAGCGGGGCGGAACGAAAACTCGTATACCAGCGTTTCTCTTAAAATTTTACATGATAAATACCCGAATGATGAATTTTTCTTTATTATGGGTGCGGATTCCTTCTATGAACTCGAGAAATGGTATGAATACGAGAAGATATTTTCTCTTGCTTCTCTTGCCGTAATTGACAGAGAGTATTCCGAGGAGCATAATAGTATGGAATACTTAAAGGAGTATTTTGAAAGAAAATACCCGGCACATATTTATTTTCTTAAATTCAGTCCGCAAAATGTTTCTTCGACAGTCATACGAAAAGAGGCGGAGCACAAACGTTATAACGAAGAAGTTTTGGATAAAAAGGTTATAGACTATATAAAAGAGAAAAACTTATATACGGTAAGTCCCGAGGATAAATACCGCTTTATCAAAAAAGATTTGGAAAAAACCTTAAAAAAGGACAGATTCGAGCACAGTATCGGGGTAAGCTACACGGCTGCGGCTTTGGCTATGGCATACGGAGCAGATATTTATAAGGCGAAGCTTGCCGGACTTTTACATGATTGTGCAAAAAATATGGCTAATTCTTTGATAAAAAGTGAATGTGAAACTAGGGGTATTCCTTTAAGCGAAAATGATTTAAAGTCGCCTCAAATTTGGCATTCCATATACGGAAGTGTTCTGGCAAAAGAAAAGTATAATATTGAAGATGCTGAAATTCTGTCTTCAATACGCTATCACACAACAGGAAAGGCGGGAATGACACAGCTTGAAAAGATAATTTTTATAGCCGACTATATTGAACCGCTCAGAAACAAGGCGAAAAATCTGGAAATAATAAGACAGGAAGCTTTTAGAAGCTTAGACAGTGCAATGTACCTGATAATTAATGATACCGCTGAATATCTCAGTAAAAAAAATATATACATTGATGAGAATACTATAAATTGTTTGAATTATTTAAAGGAGGATAAGGAAGATGACAAGTAGAGAAATGGCAAAGATAGCTTATGATGTTATTGATGAAAAAAAAGGCGAAAATATTAAAGTAATAGACATAAGCAAAGTCAGCGTTATTGCGGATTACTTCATTATTGCAAGTGCGGCGAATCAAAATCAGTTGCAGGCGATAAGTGATGAGGTCAGAGACAGGCTTGCTAAAGAGGGCGTTCATATAAAGCAGGTCGAAGGAAACAGAAACGCTACATGGCTTTTACTTGATTACGGCGACCTTGTTATACATCTTTTCGATAAGGATGAGAGATTGTTCTATGATCTGGAAAGAATCTGGACGGACGGAAAAATAATAGAAGATTTATAAAAAATTCAAACGCAAAGAGGTGCTGTCCGCTTAACCGGCCGGCACCTCTTTTTTGCTCAGTTTATTTCCGGTGAATGTAAATTTGGGACTTATATTTTTTTATATCCTTGGGGTACATACCTTTGTATTTTTTAAAACATGTGCTGAACTTGCTGTGAGCTGAGTATCCTACGGCTCCGGCTATATCCTGAATTTTAAGTGAAGAGTTCAGGAGAAGAATTTCCGCCATATTCATTCTACGTCTTTGAGTATATTCGGTAATCGTGCATTGATATTTTTGTTTGAATAATTTTTTTAGCTTTGTACCGCTCATTGTGGATATCTTTTCTAAGGTTTTTTGTGAGATTGCGGTTGCATAATGATCATCTATATAATCGGCAACAATTTTCAAAGCTTCATCATCGGCGATAGATATAGGATTGCTGTACTTATTTAAGAATGAGTCTATCGTTATACTAAGCCATTCCTTTGCTTTAGACTCAAAAAATATTTCGGCGGCGGGAGAGACCATTTTACAGTTAAGTATATCTTTAGCAATTCTTTCCAAAGGTTTGTTTATAATTGTACTTGTTCTGAAAAACAGACTTTCATAGTCACAAACTTTGTTCTTATAGGATGATAGACATTCATCTATCATAGCTTGTTTAAAATTTATACCTATTCCAAGATAGGGCGAGTTTTTATGCAGTATAAATCTATAGTTTTTAGAATTATTTGTATTTATAACATAAAGTGAGTTTGAAGAAAGGTTTTGATAGGGATTAAAGCTTTCTCCGTTTGCCGTAACTAAATAGGATGAGTAAAAGGAATAGAAATTATCCAAGCCTGAAAAGCTTGTGTGGATAATTTCTTTTTTTATGAATACATCATGAATATCAATTGTAAAATCTTTACCTTCATAAAACCAATATATGCCTTGGGCATCATCGGTATTAAAGAGGAATGTATGTCCTGCCGAGGAGTATTTGGTATTCTCGGTACATTCGTTTGTAGAAAAAAAATTCTTCACAAAATTATAAAAATCGCTCATACATACCTCCATTTATATTTTTAGCCCGAACAGACATTATGCTGAATAGACATAGTTAGTGTTACCTAATTGAATGAACTTTTCGTTTATTATATAATTAATTAAATGTGAAAACAAGCATTGAACTACTGTATACCAAAAATAACTTATAGTATAATTTATATTATAAGTCTAAACAGGATAATTATACAGCTCATTTAATAAATAAAAGGAGGAACTGTTCATTGAAAAACAAGAAAGAATCAATACTTAAAAGACTGATACCTTATGCAGGTAAAAAAAGTGCTTTGCTTTATATTGCTATGTTTATGTCCGCTCTTTCGGGTATTATGATCTTAATGCCTATGGTTTTTATCCATAAGATTATAAATAATCTGATATTGCATGAAATGACGGATTTTACCTATGTAAGAGAAAACTCGATCTATGCCGCTATATTTGCCGGTTCAGGTTTATTTATATACCTTATAGGTCTAATTTTATCACATATTTTTGCATTTGAAGTGGAAGACAATATTATCAAAACTTCGGTGAAAAAGCTGATAAATAAGCCTTTAGGCTATTTTGATGACAAAGAAAGCGGAAGAATAAGAAACGTAATTGTATCCGGAGCGTTTGAAACTCATTCCTTTTTAGCACATCAGCTTCCCGATATGGCGATGACAATTATATCACCTATAGTTCTGCTTGTATTTTTCTTTATATTTAATTGGAAATTAGGGCTTGCGAGTATGATACCGATGGTTATAGGTATCATATTAATGTCGGCTATGATGACACCTGAGGCTAAGAAAATGAAAGATGAGTATTATGCCGGGCTTTCCGACTTGTCTTCTCAAACCGTGGAATATGTCCGGGGAATCCCTGTGGTAAAAACCTTTGCACAAAGTGTTGAAAGCTTTGATAAATTATACTTACTAATCATTAAAATAAAAGATATTGTACTTAGGCTAACTATGAGTTATACGAATAAAATGTCATGGTTTGAGACGATTTCCACATCGACGGCATTTTTCCTAGTACCTGTAGCCTTATTGTTATTAAAATTTAAGGGTGATTTGTCTCATATACTTGCGGATTCTGTTATTTATCTTTTAATAGGACCGGCATTTTCCGTTTTTATTATGAGAACGGCTGCTATTACACAATTTGGATATTTTGCGGAGCTTGCCTTGGATAAAATAGAAAATATGCTTAACTATGATGATTTTATTTATGGAGATAAGACAAGTTCAGATAAAGGCATAGAATTTAATAATGTAAGCTTTTCTTATGGCAAAGAAAATGTTCTTCACAACATTTCCTTTAAAGTAAATAAAGGCGAGCGAGTTGCTTTAGTCGGCATGTCCGGCAGCGGAAAAACCACCGTTGCAAGGCTTGCGGCAAGATTTTATGATATTAAATCAGGTAAGATTTTTATAGGCGGAATTAATATAAAAGACTTTGAAAAAGAAGCTTTAATGAAAAAAATTGCTTTTGTTTTTCAAAATTCAAAGCTGTTTAAAATGAGCTTACGGGATAATCTTTTAATAGGAAAGCCCGATGCGACAGAGGAAAATATAGATAACGCTTTGATTAATTCAGGCTCCAAGGAGATAATTGACGGTTTGAAAAACGGACTTAATACAGTTTACGGAACCGGAGGCACATATTTTTCCGGCGGAGAAGCTCAAAGACTTTCTATAGCAAGAGCATTTCTGAAGGATGCGGATATTATTATTTTAGATGAAGCTACGGCTTTTACCGATCCGGAAAATGAGCATTTGATTCAAGATGCTTTTAAGAAGCTGTCAAAGAATAAGACAACATTAATGATTGCCCACAGATTATCTACCGTAATAGATGCAGACAGGATACTTGTAATGGATAAAGGCAGAATTGTAGAGGAAGGCAAGCATTCGGATTTGATAGCGGCAAACGGATATTATAAAAAGCTTTGGGATCAATATCAAAAATCCGTAAATTGGAAGATTGGAGGTTAATATATGGTTTCTTATTTTATGAAACGATATGCTATGTCAAAAAAAGGAGCAATTAATTTAAAAAAAGCAATTTTCTCACACATCTTTGTTAATTTGACAAAATTATTTTCACCAATGATTGCTTTTATATTTTTATTCCAATATATAGACGTTTTACAGGGAAAAGAAAGTTATAATTTTACTCTACTTCATTATATCGTATTAATTATAGTAATGATGATGATAATGTTTCTAATTGCAAGATGGGATTATATACGCCTCTATACAAATGTTTACAATGAAAGTGCCAATTCAAGAATTGAATTGGCGGAAAGATTGAAAAAATTGCCTCTGTCTTACTTTGGAAAAAGAGATTTGGCAGGTCTTGCGGAAACCATGATGAATGATATGAACTTATATGAAACGATATTTTCTCATGCCGTTCCTCAAATATATTCAACTGCCGTCTCTACAAGTATCATTGCATTGATGCTTATTATTTATAATCCGAAGTTGGCTTTTGCGGCGCTGTGGGTAATTCCTATTTCACTTTTAATAATATATTTATCAAGAGAAAGTCAGAAAAAAACCGTACAAAGTTGGATAGATGATAACCGTAAGGTATTCGATGATTTACAGGAAAAGATTGAACAAATAGAGCAAATAAAATCCTATAATTTAGAGGAGAGAATGCTGAATGATTTTTTTAAAAAACTTAATATATCTACAAAACAGAAAACAAAGGGAGAAATCTTTGCCGGTTTACTTGTAGGGATAGCTACAGCAATTTTAAAGCTGGGCATTATAAGTGTTGCAGTTACCGGTGTAAACATGCTTATTGCAGGCGAGATAAGTATATCGGTTTATATTGCATTTTTAATGTTGACAACAAGTATTTATCTTCCTATAGAGGGAATAGTAACTTTTATGTCTATGATAGTGATGCTTGATGCTGTGGTCGGAAGGATAAAAGAAATAAAAACTATGCCCGTTCAGGAAGGTAAGAGGATTATGGATAATAAACATTATGATATTGAATTTAAAGATGTATATTTTGGATATGATGATTATTCTGTAATAAACGGAGTGAGTTTTGTTGCAAAGCAAGGTGAAATTACAGCCTTGATAGGTTCGAGCGGAAGCGGAAAAACAACACTTGCCAAGCTTGCCGCAAGATTTTGGGATATAAACAGAGGGGAAATTTTAATAGGTGGAGAGGATATAAGTAAGGTGGATCCGGAAACTTTGCTTAAGAACTTCTCTATAGTCTTTCAGGATGTTATTCTTTTTAATTCAAGTATAAAGGATAATATAAAAATCGGCAAAAAGGATGCTACGGATGAGGAAATAGTAAGGGCTGCCGAGATAGCAAGGTGTTATGACTTTATAAATAAAATGCCGGAGGGAATAGATACGATAATAGGCGAAAACGGTCAAAGACTATCCGGTGGAGAAAGACAAAGGATATCAATAGCAAGGGCTATACTGAAAGATGCACCTATTATATTGCTTGATGAAGCAACGGCATCTCTTGATGTTGAAAATGAAAGTCTTATTAAAGAGGCTTTATCCGAACTTATAAAAGAAAAAACAGTTATAGTAATTGCTCATAGGCTCAGAACCATAAGAAATGCAAATAAAATTGTTTTATTAAATGCCGGAAAAATAGAGGCTGAAGGCACGGATGCCGAACTTTGTAAAAGCTCAAAATTTTATAGGACCATGCTTGAAAAATCAAATATGCGGTAGAAGCTTATTAAAAGTTTACCGGAAGGATATTATGGACAGTAAAAGACTATTAAGGGGTGTACAAGTTACGCCCCTTAATATATAAATTTACTATTAAGAAAGATGCCCTCAAATATGAGAGGTACCTTTTTCTTTTAAGGATATAAGATTACATCATTCTAAGAAGACCGATAACTTTTCCGAGTATCTCAAGATCTTTTACAATAATATCATCCATAGCGTCATTTTCAGGTTTGAGCCTGAAATGCCCTTTCTCCTTATAAAATCTTTTAACTGTAGCACTGTCATCTACCATAGCTACAACGATTTCACCGTTTTCGGCTGTATTCTGTTTTGCCACAAGTATCTTATCTCCATTAAAAATCCCGGCGTTTATCATAGAATCACCTTTTACATTAAGCATAAAGGTTTCTGAATTAGGCAGCATGTCAACAGGCATAGGATAATAATTGCTGATGTTTTCAGCGGCAAAAATAGGTTCACCCGCAGCAACATCTCCAAGCAAAGGAATGTTTACTATCTCTCGTCTGTTAAGATTGAAGGTATCGTCCATAACCTCTATAGTTCTCGGTTTTGCAGGGTCCTTTTTAATATATCCTTTTTTTTCAAGAGCTTCAAGGTGAGCATGAACCGAAGACGTGGAGCTGAGTCCGACAGCCATGCACATTTCTCTTACAGAAGGCGGATAGCCGCGCTCCAAAATTGCTGTTTTGATAACTTCCAATATTTGTTGTTGTTTGGCAGTGAGTCTTTCTTTTGACATAAAATTTACCTCCTTGGTAGATTGTTAAATTCAAATTTTATTATGACATAATAATAGCATACCTCGAACAAAAAAGCAAACAAAAAACGAACTTTCATTCGAAAAAATATTGACATCCGAACAAATGTATTGTAATATAAGTTTATAGCGAACAAACGTTTTTAACGAATATTTTTTCGGAGGTATATTATGAAAGTAAGTAGAGAAAAGAAGCTAAGGAAAAGTTCTATAGTATTGAATTTATTTTTTGTTTTATTGCTTGTGTTTCTTATCGGTTTTTTTCTTGGAAAATCAGAATTTATTTCCAGAGCGGGAGAAGATACAAATAAAGCGGCTCCCGTTTATATAAGCGTTAAAATAGAACATGGAGATACGATGGAAGGACTTGCCAAAAAGTATAACAATACATCTTACAGTAACAAAAAATTTATAGAGCGATTGAAAACGATAAATAATCTGACTTCCGATATCTTGTATACCGGCAGCTATATAATTTTAGAACAGGCACAAAATTTTTAGAGCCGTATTTATAAATTTTAGGCTTTCAAACTATTTAATATCTAATCCTTTTGTGCTATATTTATACAAGTATATTACAAGGGAGTTTACACAATGAATTTAGATGATATGCAATTTGATAATGATGCCGACAGGAGGCGTTATATTGCCGATTTGGCACGTTTAAAAAGAATAAGAGAAGAGGAGAGGCTTACAAAAGAAAGACTCGGAGCTTACGTTCGTAAGGAAAGTCGCAGAGGCTCAAAAGCTCAAGCTTCCTTTGATGAGATAGAAGTACCTAATTTCAGAAGAAGAGAAGATTATGACGAGTATGATGAATACTACGATGCCGATGACAATTACTATGATGACGAGCTTTACGACGATGAGGATGATGCGTCCAATTATGAGGAGCAGGAGTACGTAAACAAAAGAGCGCCTAAGGAAAGACCGAAAGAAAAGCGCGGTAAACAAAAAAAGAGCCGAAGTGATGAAGAATATATGGGAAAATCCGGAAACAGCAAAAACAATCCTTCAAGTAAGAAAAAACGTAAGAAAAAAGGTATTATACTTTTGCAGCTTTTGTTGCTTTGTGTTTTAGGCATAGGTATTTATATAGCTTTTTTATTTTTAAATACAAAGCAAACGGGATATTATACCGTAGCTATATTCGGTGTAGATTCACGTAACGGCAATCTTAAAAAAGATGCTTTGGCGGATGTTAATATTATTGCAAGTATCAACAGAGAGACAGGCGATATTGACCTTGTTTCCGTATACCGAGATAATATAACGGAGATTGACGGAAAAGGTACTTACCATAAGCTAAATGAAGCTTATTTCAGAGGAGGACCGGAGCAGGCCATAGGAGCTTTGGAAAGAAACTTGGATTTAAAGATTGACGACTATGCCTCATTTAACTGGAAAGCGGTTATACAGACTATCAATATTTTGGGTGGAGTGGATCTGGAGATTACTGAACCGGAGTTTAAGTATATAAACGGTTTTATAACCGAAACGGTAAACTCAACAGGTATAGGCTCCGTACATTTAAAAGGTCCGGGAATGCAGCATTTGGATGGTGTTCAAGCTGTTGCTTATGCCAGACTCAGACTTATGGATACCGATTATAACAGAACCGAACGTCAAAGAAGAGTTATATCTCTTGCCTTTGAAAAGGCTAAAAAGGCTGATTTCCTTACTTTGAATCAGATACTTGTTACCGTATTACCTCAAATTTCTACAAGCCTTACCATAGATGATATGGTTCCTTTTGCAAAAAATATAAACAACTACCGTATGGGAAAAACAACAGGATTTCCTTTTGAAAAAACTACAAAGGTAGTTAATAAAAGAGACTATGTAATACCTATTTCTCTAAAAAATAACGTTATAGCTTTGCATAAGTTCTTATACGGTGAAAATACTATGTATGTGCCTAGTGCACAGCTGAGCGGTATCAGTAATCAAATAATCAAGGATACGGGTATAGGCGGGGATGCCGATACTGAAATCAACGTAAATGTTGATAAAGAAAGACCTAAGCAAGGTAATACAAAGCAAACGGAAAATCAAGGCAGCACACAAGCTGCTCCAAGTCAAAGTAAACAGGAAGAAACCGGCACCACTAAAGCTTCCGAAAGTACATCCGTTGAAAGCAAAACCACTGAAAGTAAAACAGAAAAAAACAGTACTAAAGCAAGTGAAACGAAGGAAAGCATAATCAATGATGTTGAAGAAAATGATGAGCACGAAACATCCTCTGCAGCTCCTCATAAGTCTAATTCGGATGATGCAGGCGCAGGTCCGGCCTTTGATAAGAATAACTCTAAAACTCAGGCACCTACTAAGGAAACTAAGACTACCGAAGAAGGTCCGGGAGTAAGTACGGAGTAGAATCCGGATAAAAAATACAGTAAGCTAAAAAGGCTATAACTTTAGACTAATAACTGTAAGAGGGCAATAAAAGGGGGTAGGCAACCAACTATTCGCAAAATCCGCATTTAACGAATAGTTGGTTGCCTGCTTTTTCTTTACTTCACTATTAAGCTAAAAAGAACCGAGTTTCAAGAATACAAGCCACATAAGCTTATATTCCGAAACCCGGTTCTTTTACTGCATTTTGCTGCAAGGTATATATTAGGTTATTATGCTATTAGTTCAGTTTCTCAACAGATACAACGTCTGTGATAGGATCTACTTCTGATAACTCACCCTTAAATGTTACTTTAACTTTATCACCTTCTTTAACTGTGTCTAAGCCCTTTGGAGCCTCACCGTCAAATGTAAAGCTGTATGTAGTATCATTTGCATCTGTTACATCAAACAAAACATTCTTAATCTCAGATATGGTTCCTTCAAGCTCCTGTACATCACCTTCGCCGGCTTTAGCTTCAACCTTTACTTCTTCAGCCTTGCTCTCAGCGCTTGCTTCAACCTTTGCTGTAGTCTCTGAAGATGAACCTGAGCTACATGCTGTCATAACAGCCATTCCTGCGATAAGTGTAGTTGTTAAAATCAATTTTTTCATAATTTTTTTCTCCTTAAAATTAGATGTTTTCAAACATCAAGTAAATTTGTATTTGCAAACAACTTAATGTTCACATGCGTAATTATACACCTTAAAAAAATATTTGAAATAGATATTTTTTTAAATATTGTTTAAATATTATTTACCATAAAAACAAGTCGGATTAAAAAAACAAGTAGATTTAGAGCAATTTAAAGCTTTTATGAAGCTGCTGTAAGTTATAATATTAAAAGAACCCGCAAAAAACGGGTTCTTTAATATTCAAATTTATATACTCATATATTATGCTTATATTAATACACAGCTTATCTCTTTACATTGAAAGCCTTAATTCCCGGATATACCGCAGAAACTCCCAATTCTTCCTCAATTCTGAGAAGCTGATTGTATTTTGCAACACGCTCAGATCTGCTAGGAGCACCTGTTTTAATCTGGCATGTATTAAGTGCAACAGCCAAGTCGGCAATAGTTGTATCCTCGGTCTCTCCTGAACGGTGAGATGAAATTGAGGTATATCCTGCCTTGTGTGCCATCTTGATTGCTTCAAGAGTCTCTGACACAGAACCGATCTGGTTAAGCTTGATAAGGATAGAGTTACCTGCACCGATTTCAATACCCTTAGAAAGTCTTTCCGTATTTGTAACAAAAAGATCGTCTCCTACCAACTGAACCTTTGAACCAAGTTCCTTTGTAATCTCTTTCCAGCCTTCCCAATCTTCCTCATCAAGACCGTCCTCAATAGAGATGATAGGATACTTTTCAACAAGATTCTTCCAATAAGCTATAAGCTCCGTAGATGTAAACTCGGTGCCTGCCTTAGGTAAACGATATTTTCCTATAGTACCTGTCTTCCACTCGCTTGAAGCCGCATCTATAGCTATCATAAAATCCGTACCTGCCTTATAGCCCGCAGCTTCAACAGCCTTAAGAATATACTTGATAGCATCCTCATCGCTTGCAAGGTTAGGAGCAAAACCGCCCTCATCACCTACTGATGTAGCAAGACCTTCCGATTTTAAAATCTTAGCAAGTGCATGGAAAACCTCCGCACACCATCTGAGTGCCTCTTTAAAGCTTGGAGCTCCTACAGGCATAATCATAAACTCCTGAATATCAACAGTATTTGTAGCATGTGCTCCACCGTTTAATATGTTCATCATAGGAACCGGAAGTCTGTTTGCATTTACACCGCCAAGGAATTTGTAAAGCGGAATATCCAATGAAATAGCTGCAGCTCTTGCCGCTGCTATTGAAACTGCAAGAATCGCATTAGCGCCGAGCTTTGACTTGTCTTTTGTTCCGTCAGCCGCTATCATAGCCGCATCTATAGCATAAACATCTGAAGCGTCCATGCCTACCAATACATCATTGATTGTTGTATTAATATTATTTACCGCTTTCTCAACACCCTTTCCAAGATAGCGGTTACCGCCGTCTCTAAGCTCAAGAGCCTCAAACTCTCCTGTTGATGCACCGCTCGGTGCGGTACCTCTTCCTATAGTGCCGTCAACTAAATAAACCTCAGCCTCAACTGTAGGATTACCTCTTGAGTCTAAAATTTCTCTACCGATTACCTTCTCGATTTCTAAGTAATTCATTTTTTACCTCCTAAATATTGAAGTGTCCCTTTCAGGATTACAACCTAAAGAATACCATATTTTTATAATAAACTCTAGCTTTTTAAGTGTTTTTTTAAAAGAAAATTGTTAAAAAAATGTTTTATTTTAAAGCTAAAAATGCAGCAAGATTTCCTCGTCTGTCTCCGTGCTTTCTGTGAGAAAACAAATATTCACTGTTACAATGAGTACAAATATCCGAAACATGTATATTTTCTTCAGGTATACCTATATTAAGGGCAAGTTGCCTGTTAGCCTCGTATAAATCAAGCTGATATCTTCCTTTTTTATTAGGGCTTATTATAGTGTTTATATCACAAAAATTGAAATTCTTTTTGAATTCCTCATATACATCGGAGGAAACCTCATAACAATCCTTACATATTCCGGGCCCTATGCAAAGTATTATATCCGAAGGTGAGCTGTTGTAATTATCCGTCATAGCATTAAGAGTGACCTGTGCCATTTTACCTACGGTTCCTCTCCAGCCCGAATGAGATAAGCCTATAGCCTTGTTTTTGGTGTCCACAAAAAATAAAGGTATACAGTCCGCAAAGAAAGTTACTAAAGATACCTTATTTGAATTCGTTATTAAACCGTCTATATCATTGTAAGGTCTGTCTTTTATTATTCCGAGTCCCCTATCCTCTTCCCCTACCGGCTTCACATTTGTAGAATGAATCTGATAAGACAAGCAAAGTGAATCGTATTCTATTCCTATTGCTTTGGTAATACGTCTGAAGTTTTCTTTCACATTTTCAGGCTTGTCGGGCTTGGATATACTCAGATTCATACTTTCAAAATCCCCCGTACTTACTCCGCCGAATTTTGTGGAAAACCCGTGTTTGACAAGCCCGGTTTTTTCAAGTGCGGTAAAAGAAAGATAAGGAACGGAATTTTCTCCGATTTTTTCTTCCACCTCACAGCCGGTATTTTTTCTGACCCAGTTTCTCATGCAACCTCCTTTTAAAAAGCATTTTTTATCCATTCCAGCTTATTTCCGTCTATGGCGATGATATCAAAACGCACATCAAAGTCCTGTAATCTTTTGCTGTATAAATAAAATTCAGCCATTTTTCTCACCTGTTTGGCTTTATTTAAAGTAACTGCCTCAAGAGCTGTACCCAAAGCTTTGGTTTTCCTGTACTTTACTTCAACAAAACACAGGTAAGCATCCGTATCTATACCTATTATATCTATTTCTCCGTTTCTTAGCCTGAAGTTTCTGTCCAAAACTTTAAATCCCTCAGATGAAAGAAATTCGCAGGCTACAGTTTCATAAAAAGCACCTAAACTCCTTTTATTCTCCATTTTTTTCCTGCAAAAACTTTTTACAAAAGCTCTTTCTGTGAATGGCTGAAAGACCGTGTGTATATATTGCTTTTTCATGCTCCCGTGTTCCGTAGCCCTTGTTCTTTGCAAATAAGTAAGCCGGATACTTAATATCATATTCACACATTATTCTGTCCCTTGTAACCTTTGCTATTATGCTTGCGGCGGCTATGCTTGCGCTGAGTGCATCTCCGTGTACAAGAGGAATTTGTTTTATGGAGATTTCGGGTATAGTTACGGCATCGTTAAGTAAAATATCCGGAACAATTTTAAGCTTTGATATTGCTGTTTGCATAGCTTTATAAGTGGCTTGCAAAATATTGATCTTATCTATTTCTTCGGGATCCACCCTACCTATGCCGACGGCAAGAGCTTTTTCATTGATAATATCAAATAATTCTTCCCTTTTTTTCTCACTTAATTTTTTGGAATCATTCAGAAATAAGATTTTTTCATCTTTCGGAAGAATGACCGCAGCGGCTATAACCGGTCCCGCATAGGGGCCTCTTCCTACTTCATCTATTCCGCAAATATATTTATAGCTTGAATATTTTTTTTCATATTCGTATAAGGCTTCGGTTCTTTCACACTCCGCCTTCATCTTTTCTTCGCTAAGCTTTCTCATTATCCGGTTCTCCCTCTGTTATGTCAGGCTTTTCCAAGCTGATTTTTCCCAATTTTCCGCTTCTGAATTCATTTATAAATATCAGAGCGGCTTTGTCATAATCATACTCGTCACCTTTTGCGAGACAATTTCTTTTTTTGGCTATATCCGTAAGAACATCAAATTTATTCCCGGAACGACTCTCAAACACTTCCTCCAAGGTTTCGGGTTTATTTTCCAAAAACCATGCAATAAGCTCCGTTGTAAGCTCTCTTGTATCAACAACCATATCGTTTATGCTTCCGATAAAAGCAAGCATTTCTCCTACATGTTCATCCTCAAATTTTGGCCAAAGTATACCCGGAGTGTCCAAAAGTTCAACATTTTTATTTAATCTTATCCATTGATTGCCTTTTGTAACTCCCGGCTTATTTCCGGTTTTTGCGCTCGCTTTTCCCGATATCGAATTTATAAGAGTCGACTTGCCTACATTAGGTATTCCGGTAACCATGGCTCTTATGGGTCTGTTTATTATTCCTCGCTTTTTATCCCTCTCTCTTTTAGCACTACAGGCTTTTTCAATTAGTGATAAGAGCTTTTTAATATCCGTTTTTTGCCTTGAATCCATCAAAAGACATTCATAGCCCAAGGAATTAAAATATTTAAGCCACTGTCTGTTTACGGATTCATCAGCGGTATCTGCCTTATTAAGGATAATAAGCCTTGCTTTATTACCTGCCAGCTTATCTATATCGGGATTTCTGCTCGCCATGGGCGCTCTTGCATCCGTCATTTCTATTATTAAGTCTATTATTTTAATATCCTCACTCATTGCCCTCTTGGCTTTGGTCATGTGACCGGGATACCATTGAATATTCATAGTTTTACATCTCCTATTCATAGTTGTGGAATAAACAGTTTTTTTCCTTATGATTCTACCATATTTTCAAGTTTTAAAACAGAGGTATATAAATTTAAAAGAGGTATATACAATGTATACACCCCTTGGCTTCAAATCTGATTAACTTATTTAATGAGTTCCTTAACCTTAGCCGATTTGCCGACTCTGTCACGAAGATAATTAAGTTTAGCTCTTCTTACCTTACCTCTTCTGATAACTTCAACCTTCTCTACGAAAGGAGAATGTACAGGCCATGTCTTCTCTACGCCGATACCGTTTGAATTTTTTCTTACAGTAAAGGTTTCTCTTGCTCCGCCGTTTTGTCTCTTGAGAACTGTTCCCTCAAAAATCTGGATTCTCTCTTTGTTACCCTCTTTAATCTTATTGTGTACTCTTACGGTATCACCTACATTAAACTCGGGTGCCTGCTCCTTAAGTGTAGCGGCTTCAATACTTCTGATTATTTCATTCATCGTGTGAACCTCCTAAAATTAAATTTGACATTCTTATGCATGCTCTGCCAGAGGAATATCTCTTCTTTCACAACTAAAGTAGTTTACCATAAAACAATGATAAAATCAAACATTTTTTTTAAGATTTTCAAGAAAAAGCTTTTCTTTTGGGTTAAGCTCCGCCTTTTCCAGCAAATCCGGTCTTCGTTCGAGAGTTCTTTTTATAGACTCTTCTTTTTTCCATATTTCTATATTTTTATGATGTCCCGAAAGCAGAACATCCGGTACTTTTTTGTCCATAAATACTTCGGGACGGGTATACTGCGGATATTCAAGCAAATTATTTTCAAAGCTTTCGCTATCTCCGCTTTCTTTATTGCTAAGTACGCCGTCAAGCATACGGCTTATGCTGTCAATCATAACCATGGCGGGAAGCTCTCCGCCTGTAAGAACGTAATCTCCGATTGATACGGGAATCGCATATGTAAGCTCGAGAACCCTCTCATCAACGCCCTCATAATGTCCGCAAAGTATGATTAGGTCTTCCTCAGCCGCAAGCTCCTTAGCCATGTTTTGGTCAAATACCCTTCCCTGCGGGCTTGTATAAAGTAATACAGGTTTTTTATTTGAACGGGTACAAATATCTTTGTAAGCATTATATATAGGCTCACACTGCATAAGCATGCCTGCGCCGCCGCCATACGGGTAATCATCGACCCTTCTGTGCTTATCATTCGAAAAATCACGTATATTTATTATTTCCGTTTCAAATAAGCCCTTTTCCTTGGCTCTGCCTATTATGCTTGTACTCATAATCGTATCTATCATTTCAGGAAATAATGTAAGAACATAAAATTTCATCTACTTCTCCTATATATCAAGCAAACCGTCAAGCAGATGAACTAAAACGGTATTTTTGTCTAAATCCACATCCAGTATACAGTTCTTTATGTAAGGGATCAGAAGGGATTTCTTATTATCAAGCAAAACTTCCATAACATGATTTGCTCCCGTAGGAAAAACATCTTTGACAACGCCCAATCTCTCACCTGTGTCGCTGATAACATCGAGACCTATCAAATCTCCTATATAGTTCTCGTTTGATTTTGGTTTCGGCAAAGTCTCTCTGTCTACATATAAAGAAAAGCCTCTGTATTTAAGCAACTCTTCGGGAGTATTTATTTGGGAAAATTTGCATATAAGCATATTTTTATTTGGTTTTGTATATTCAAGCTTCAGCTCGATTCTTACCTTTAAGTCTTCCGAAACCAAAGTACAGCTCTTAATATTCTTAAAATGTTCGATATCATCCGTGGTAGGAAAAACCTTTGCTTCTCCTTTAATACCGTGGGAACTGCTTATTACTCCTATTCTTATTTCTTTTAACATTTACTCTCCTTATAAGGAAAAAAGGAAAGCTACAAAACTTTGTAAGCCTCCCTCAGTACTTATCGTATTTCGAATACTACTTTTTTATCGGAGCTTTTTGCTGCCGCTTTAACAACATTTCGTATAGCTTTGGCTATTTTCCCGGATTTTCCGATAACCTTACCCATATCTTCCGTGTCGACACTCAACTCAAGTAATATTCCTTCCTCTGTTTGAGTTTCCGTAACCACCACAGCCTCAGGCTTATCAACCAGTGCTTTTGCGATAGTTTCCACTAAATCCTTCATTAGTTACCTCCTCGAATTTTATTCGATGCCGGCATTCTTTAAAAGCTTAGCTACTCTGTCTGTAGGCTGAGCACCCTGAGATAACCACTTTTTTGTGAGTTCTTCATCAAATTTGATAACACTTGGTTCTACTGTAGGATTGTAGTATCCAACCTCTTCGATAAATCTTCCGTCTCTTGGAGATCTTGAATCCGCTACCACTACTCTATAGAAAGGTGCCTTCTTCTGTCCCATTCTTCTTAATCTCATTTTTACTGCCATTTTTTTACTCCTTTAAAAATTAATTATATATATATATTCAAAAGCATTGTAGATGCTGTTTTGATGATTTAAAACGGTAACTTGAATTTGTTTCCGAAAAGGCCTCCGAAACCGCCCATTCTTTTGTTACCGCCCATGCCTGAAAATTGCTTCATAAACTTTTTCATCTGCTCGAATTGTTTAACTATACGGTTAACTTCGTTTATACTTACACCTGCTCCCTTTGCGATACGATTTTTCCTCGAAGGGTTAAGTATGGAAGGATCCGAACGTTCCGCAAGCGTCATACTGAGTATTATTGCTTCGATTTTTCCAAGGTGCTTATCACTGACTTCGGGCATATTGGCGGCGGCTCCCATTCCCGGTAACATAGATAATAAACTGTTTACACCGCCTATTTTTTTAAGCTGATTCATTTGATCCAAAAAGTCATTAAAGTCAAATTCGGCTTTTTTAAGTCTTTTTGCAAGCTCCTTGGTTTTCGTCTCATCCATATTAAGCTCGGCTTTTTCTATAAGGCTTAGGATATCGCCCATACCGAGTATTCGGCTTGCCATACGATCCGGATAAAATTGTTCAAGATCTGAAAGCTTTTCACCCATACCTGCATAAAATATAGGTTTTCCCGTAACCGCTTTAATCGAAAGAGCCGCACCGCCTCTTGTATCACCGTCAAGCTTTGTTACTATAACACCGTCTATGCCGAGCCTTTCATTAAAGCTTGAGGCAACATTTACGGCATCCTGTCCCGTCATCGCATCGACTACAAGAACCGTACAGTCTATAGTAAAATTACTTTTTATCTCACTAAGCTCATTCATCATCTCTTCATCTATGTGAAGTCGTCCCGCTGTATCTATAATTATGAGGTTATTATGCTTATCTTTTGCCTCTTTAAGGGCAGCCTGTATTATGTCAAGAGGCTTTGACACACCCATTTCAAAAACAGGTATACCCTGCTTTTGTCCGTTTACTTTAAGCTGTTCAATAGCTGCAGGTCTGTATATGTCGCAAGCCACAAGCAAAGGGCTGTAGCCCTTGGATCTGAATTTACCGGCAAGCTTTGCCGCTGTCGTGGTCTTACCTGCACCCTGCAAACCCGCCATCATGATAATGCTTGTTTCGGAAGGCGGCTTGATGTTCATTTCACCGCTTTCAGAGCCCATAAGCTTTACGAGCTCTTCATTTACTATTTTTATAACCTGCTGTCCGGGAGTGAGTGAATCCAAAACCTCAGCTCCGACCGCTCTTTCCTGTATGTCATTTATAAACTGCTTAACTATCTTAAAATTAACATCAGCTTCAAGAAGAGCTATTTTTACTTCTTTTAAGGCGGCTTTTACATCAGCTTCCGAGAGCTTTCCTTTGCCCCTTAAATTTTTAAAAACATTTTGCAGTTTTTCAGATAAACTTTCAAATGCCATATTTTCTCCTATAAAAAATCAAGAATATTATCCGATATTTCATCTATTTTTAAAATCAAATCAAGGTTTTTCTCTTCCATACATTGTTTTCCGAGTTTTTTGATTTCATAAACAAGAGCCTTGGTTTTTAAAAACTTTTTGACCAAACCCAGTTTTTCTTCATAAGAGAGTAGGGTTTTATCGCAACGCTTAATCATGTCACTCACACTTTGCCGTGATATTCCTTCATCCTTTGCCACTTCACTTATGGAGTAATCGTAAAAAACAACTTCGCTATAAATTTTCTTCTGCTTTTCACTTAGAAGTTCACCGTAAAAATCAAATAATAAATCCTGCTCTAAAATATTGTCCATACCCTACACTATTAAATCCAAATCCGCTTTCAACTATGATATGATACAACTGCAGAAAATTTTTGTCAAGTGTTTTTACTTGACAAAAATTTTAAAAGCTACTTTTTATCGGTATGTGTAAGAGAATGAGCGGTTTGCCCGAAAAATTCAAGCTCCGTCTTTTTATAAGCAAACTTTTGGGATGAATACAAACTGTAATACCCTGAAAGTAAAAAGCTTACGGAAACCGCCAATACACTTATATAAAGGTTTTTGGTATTAAAAAGCTCCAAAGCAAGAAAAATACTTGCTATAGGACAATTAGTAACTCCCACAAAAAATGCAACAAGGCTTGTACTTACCGCTATTTCCATAGGTATGTTGAGAAGCCTTGAAATTAACACCCCGAGACCTGCACCTATTGCAAAGCTCGGAACTATTTCTCCACCTTTTAGGCCGGCGGCGATAGCCAAGCAGGTCACCACCATCTTTATCAGAAAGGCATAATTGTTAAGCTCCCCCTTCATTGCAAGCTCCACCAAATTCATACCTGCTCCGTTATAAATATCGGTTCCTAAAAGATAACAGCAAACTAAGAATATGAGTGCACCTATTCCCGCCTTCAAATAAGAATTACTTATATATTTATTGTATAAATCTTCCGTTGCATGAATGGATCTGCAAAAAATAATAGCTGTCAAAGCACTTACGGCTGCCAAAGCAACTATAAGAAAAAAAGTCTGTATATTCCAAGGCATGACCTCAGTTACCGGAAAAATTTCCGGTTCAAGCCCTAGTTTAGCCGAAAGTCCTGCGGCTATAAAAGCCGAAAACATGCATGGCACAAGAGCTGACATATAGAATACTCCCACACTGAATATTTCTATACAAAATATTGCCGCGGTTATGGGAGTACCGAAAAGACCCGCAAAGCAAGCGGACATCCCGCACATCACAATAAGCTTTCTATCTTTTTCGTTAAGGTGCAAAATCTTTGAGAACACGCTTCCCATTCCGGCTCCGAGTTGAAGAGCGGCACCCTCTCTTCCGACACTGGCACCTACCAGATGCGATAAAACAGACGATATAAACATAAGCGGTATTATCGCAGGGCTTATTTCCTGCCCGGTACTTATGGATTCAAGAACAAGATTTGTTCCTCTGGGTTTATATATTCCGAAAAGCCTGTAAAAAAACACTATAAACACAGCTACAACCGGAACAAGAAGCTTTATGAGAGGATATATATGCCAGATTCTCGTAACCTCTTTTATACTTATTCCGAATAAATAGCCGAGAAAACCTGCCGATAAGCCTATAATGGCTGAAAATGCAGACCACTTTAAAAAGTAATATAAAGTCTCCTGTTTAAAAATAAATTTTAATTTCTCACTCATAATATTTCCCCTTATAAATTAGTCCGTCACCGTACCCTTAAACTTTACAAGCTTAGGTTTATAGCCTTCCGCTTCCAGTGCCGAAACAATTTCGTTTTTATGTTCCGTTCCGAAAGCCTCTATGGTTATTCTGAGCTCAACGGCGGCATTTCTGTTTATACTGATAAACTGGTTGTGATCCAACTTAATTACATTTCCCCTGAGTTTTGCAAGCAAAGCTGAAATTTTTGCAAGCTCGCCCGGCTTATCCGGAAGAAGTGTGGAAACGGTAAATACTCTGTCTCTTTGTATAAGACCATGCTGTATAAGGGAAGCCATAGTGATAACATCCATATTACCTCCGCTTAAAATAGCCACAATCTTTTTGTCCTTGGTTTTTAAATGCTGTAGAGCAGCTACCGTAAGAAGTCCCGAATTTTCGACTATCATTTTATGACTTTCGACCATATCAAGAAAAGCAACTATAAGCTCATCATCACTTATGGTAATTATCTCGTCAACATTGTTTTTAACATATTCGAAAACCTTTTCTCCGGCTCTCTTAACCGCCGTACCGTCGGCTATCGTATCGGCGGAAGGTAGTGTAACCGGAGCTCCCTTTTCTATTGCAGCTTTCATGCAGGCGGCATTTTCAGGCTCCACTCCTATGATCTTTATACTGGGATTGAGCATTTTTGCAAGCGTGGATACACCGCAGCAAAGACCGCCTCCTCCTATCGGAACAAGAATATAGTCTACCGTCGGAAGCTCTTTTATTATCTCCATCGCAATGCTTCCCTGTCCGGTTGCAACAGCTAAATCATCAAAGGGATGTACAAAGGTTGCTCCTGTCTCTTTTGCTATTTCATACGCTCTCACCAAAGCCTCGTCAAAAACATTACCTTCAAGAACCACTTCCGCCCCGTAATTTTTGGTTCTGTTTACTTTGATAAGCGGAGTTGTCATAGGCATAACAATGGTTGCCTTTGCTTTAGCAAGCTTTGCGGCATATGCGAGTCCTTGGGCATGATTTCCCGCACTGGCTGTCACAAGACCTTTTTCCTTTTCGGCTTTGCTGAGTGTGGATATTTTATAATACGCTCCTCTGACCTTATACGCTCCGGTATACTGCATGTTTTCCGGCTTTAAGTATACCTTGTTGCCGCATTTTTCCGAGAAAAACTCACTGTACATAAGTTTTGTTTTAGTGGTTACCTGCTGTACAACTTCACTTGCTTCTTCAAATTTCCCCAATGATAATTTTTCCATAACGTTTTTAGTCCTCGATTTTTTCTTTTACATCAAATAAAGCATCAACAAATTCTTCCGAATTGAATTTTTGTAAATCATCTATTTTTTCACCTACACCTATATATTTTACAGGTATACCGAGCTCCGCCTGTATGGCAACGGCTATACCTCCTCTTGCGGTACCGTCAAGTTTTGTAAGTATAATTCCCGTTATATCGGCTGCTTCTTTAAATTGTCTTGCCTGCTCGAGTGCATTTTGTCCCGTGGTTCCGTCCAAAACCACCAAAGTTTCTTTATACGCGCCGGCAAATTCTTTTTCTATGATTCTGTTGATTTTTTTCAGCTCTTCCATAAGATTTTTCTTATTGTGCAAACGTCCTGCCGTATCACAGATAAGAACATCGGTATTTCTTGCTTTTGCCGCCTGACAGGCATCAAATACAACGGCAGCGGGATCCGCTCCCTCATTTTGAGCTATAATATCTACATTAGCTCTCTTTGTCCACTCTTCAAGCTGCTCTATCGCCGCTGCTCTGAAGGTATCGGCTGCCGCGACCAAAACTTTCTTTCCGCTGTCCTTAAGCTGTCCGGAAAGCTTTCCCACACTTGTGGTTTTTCCGACACCGTTAACACCTATGACCAAAATAACGGACTTGTTTTTTTCAAAATCATAGGCATTATCACCTAAATCCATTCTTTTCTTTATGGTATCTATAAGTATTTGCTTACATTCCGCGGGAGATTTTATATGATCCTCTTTAACCCTTTCTTTAAGTTCCTCAATAATATCCGTAGATGCTTTTACTCCTATATCCCCCATTATCAGGATTTCCTCAAGTTCCTCGTAAAAATCCTCATCTATCGCATTATAGCCGAGGAAAACATTTTCAAGTCCCGAGACGACGGCATCCCTCGTTTTTGTAAGACCTTCCACAAGTTTTGAGAAAAAACCTTTCTTATTTTCTTCCATACAATAACCCTCTCTTAAAATTAATTATCAAGCTCATTTTCGATTAAATTTACGGATACAAGGGTAGATACCCCTTTTTCCTGCATAGTTATACCGTACAGCCTGTCGGAATTAAGCATAGTTCCCCTTCTGTGAGTTATAACTATAAATTGTGTCCTGTCACTCAGCTTGTGCAGGTAATGAGCGAATCTGTCGACATTGGAATCGTCAAGCGCCGCCTCTATCTCGTCCAAAAGTGCGAACGGTGAAGGCTTAAGATTTTGAATAGCAAATAAAAGTGATATGGCGGTAAGAGCCTTTTCTCCGCCCGAAAGCTGCATCATATTTTGAAGCTTTTTACCCGGCGGCTGTGAAATAATGCTGATACCCGCTTCAAGTATATCCTCACCTTCTTCAAGCTCGAGTTTTCCGCTTCCGCCTGCAAAAAGTTCTGAAAAAACCTTATTGAACTCTTTATCAATAAGAGCAAATTTCTCTTTAAACTGCTTTCTCATTCCGGCATCAAGCTCGTTTATTATAGATACAAGTTGCCCCGAAGCCAGTGTAATATCATCATACTGTGTTTTCAGTTCTTCATATCTTGTTGATACCTCGGAATACTCTTCTATGGCGGCAATATTGACATTACCTATTGAACGTATCTCATTTTTCAGTCTGTCTATATTTTTTTTAAGTTCTCCCATATTACTCAGGTCATCGTTTTTAAGCTCTTTACAGGAGTTTAGGCTGAGTTCATACTCATTCCACATATAGTTTCCTATACTTGCCAGCCTGTCCTGAAGCTTTTCTTCGTTATTTTCAAGCCTGAAAATATCTTTTTCAAGAAGAGTGATACGATTCATTATCTCATCTTTTTTCTCAAACAATTCCTTATGTTTATTGGACTTTGAATCTCTTGAGAGGATATCGTTCTTTAGAATATCTTCGTCAGTTGAAAGTGTTTTTTTAAGATCTTCTATATTCGTTCTTATTTCTTCTATCTGTCGGTTCTTCTCTTCTATGCTTGCCGAAAAATCCGTATTGGAATCCAGCAGGTCATCCTGCCTTATAAGCTCCTCAAGCTCCAGCTTGATTCTGCCTATATTACTTTCTCTGTGCTCAGCATCCGCTCTCGAGGATGTAAGCTTAAGCTCCGTCTCCCTGAGTCTTGCCTGTAATTTTTCATTTTCCAGTTTTATCTTGTCAAGCTCTTTTGAAGCCGATAGGATTTCATCATCCGCATTAAGGATTTCAATATTTTTGTTGGAAATTTCTTTTTCAAAAGCAGCTATACGCTTTTTTTCTTCGGAAATCTGTAAGCTCAGCTTATCCTTTTGCTCAATGAGAATATTAATGTCGCTTATGCTTTTATTTTTTCTTTCATCATAAATATCTATACTGTTTTGTATTGTATTTATATTTACCGACAGAGATGATACGACATCTTTTTTGGTAAGTAATGAAACTGAATTACTCTTTATCTTTTCTTTTAAAGAGATAAGAGTCGCTTCGCCTGTCTTAAGCTTCTCTTCATACTCCGAAACCTTATTTTCTATAAGCTCGATTTCTCTTTTTCGTCCCAAAAGATTGGAGCTGTTTTTATATGCACCTCCGCTTAAAGAGCCTCCCGGTAAAAATTGCTCTCCGTCCAAAGTAACAAGCCTATGCTCATACTTATATTTTCGAGCAATATATATAGCGTTATCTATATTATCGACAACTATGGTTTTTGCCAAAAGATTTTTTATAAGCTTTTCATATTGCTTATCCGAATTCACCAAATCGCTCGCTATTCCGAGAACTCCTTTTTCGTTGAAAACAGCTTTATTTTTAATCTCCGTTCCCGCTTCGACACTGCTTAAAGGAAGGAAGGTGGCTCTGCCGAACTTGTTTTTCTTCAGATATTCAATGAGTATTTTTGCGGTTTCTTCAGTATCGATTACAATATTCTGTATCCTGCCTCCCAAGGCTGTTTCTACTGCAAGTTCATATTTTTTTTCTACACCTATGAGGTCTGCAACAACACCGTGTATGCCCTTAAGCTCGGCTTTGCTTTCCATAACCTTTTTAATGGAAATACTATATCCGTCATAACGCTCTGCAATGTTTTTCAAGGAATTAAGCTTTGCTTTTTCCTGTTGATATAAATTTTTTGTTATATCAATATCTTTTAAAAGCTTTTCCTCGTCAATATGAGCCTTTTTATTTTCTTCTTCAATAAGAGAAAGCTCCAAGTTCAAGCTTTCAAGCTCTTTATATAAGGCTTCAAGCTTAAGCTTATCTTCCTCTATTCTGTTTTCAATACTTTTATCCTCGGATCTGATGCTTATAAGCCTTTTGTCAAGCTCACTCTGCCTTATATTAAGCTGGGTAAATACAGTTTTTGAGCTTTCCAGCCCGGTATTAAGTTCCGCTTTGCTGCTAAGCCCGGAAAGCTTTATTTCATTAAGCCCGGCCAATTTAAGACCTGCTTTGGCAATCTCTTCCTCAAAAGCTCTGATATCGGCTTCAAGCTCTTTTTTTTGTGCCGAAATATCATCCGACAAAATAAGAAGGGAGTTTTTCTCTTCTTCTTCCTTATCTATATTTTTTCTTTTAAGCTCTATATCCGTTTTTATGCTCTGCTTTCGATTGCTGAAGTGTTCCAAATTTACCGTGTCGGTATTTATCTGTTCTTTAAGAACATCTATCTTTCCCTGCATCTCTTTAATCTGTATATTCTTATGACTTAGAGCTTCACGGTCTTTATTTATCTTTTCTTCAAGCAGACTTAATTCATTGTCTATGCTTTCAAAGCTTTTATTTATTCCTTCACTTTCAACTTGTACTTCTTTTAGGCTTCCCTGTAATATTTCGACATTTTCTTTTATAGACAGGAGCTCCTTTGATATAGTATCCTCCTGCAAAATATACATATTGGCATCCAGAATTTTCAACTCATCGCGTAATTTCAAATATCGTTTTGCAAGTTCGGACTGTTTTTTTAAAGGAGACAACTGCTTTTCAAGCTCCGAAAGAATATCGGAAACTCTGGTCAGATTTGCTTTTTCACTGTCAAGCTTTTTTATAGCTATATTTTTTCTTCTTTTAAACTTTGTTATTCCTACGGCTTCATCAAAGAGTTCACGTCTTTCTTCGGGTCTTCCGCTAAGAATCTTTTCAACTTCTCCCTGACCTATAATGGAGTAGCCGTCTTTTCCTATACCCGTATCGTAAAACAGCTCATTAACGTCCTTCAGTCTTACGGCAGAGCCGTTTATCATATATTCACTTTCTCCTGAACGAAAAAGTCTTCTTGAAACCGTAACTTCATTAAAATCAATCGCAAGAGAACGATCCGAATTATCTAAGGTTATCGCAACAAAGGCATAGCCTTGAGGTTTGCGAAGCTTGGTTCCCGCAAAGATGACATCCTGCATATTTCCGCCACGCAGGCTTTTTGCACTTTGTTCACCCAAAACCCAACGAACGGCATCACTTACATTACTTTTTCCCGAACCGTTCGGCCCCACTATTCCGGTTATGCCTTCATGAAAATCAAATACTATTTTGTTGGCAAATGACTTAAAGCCTTGAACTTCTATCTTCTTTAAATACATACACTATACTTTCCCTAATTTTCTGAGAGCAAGCAGGGCAGCTTCCTGCTCGGCATTTTTTTTGCTGCTTCCTGTGGCGACTCCGAAGGTTTTATCACCTATTATTACTTCAACTATAAATTCCTTGTTGTGATCGGGCCCCTTTTCAGCAAGCAAAATATATTCCGGTGAAACCGAATATAATCTTTGTGTCTCCTCTTGCAGGATAGTTTTGCTATCATAAAAGAGCTGTTTGTTCTCTATATCACTCAAAATATAAGTCAGTATAAACTCTTTTGCATTAGCAAAACCACCATCCAAATAAATAGCACCTATCACAGCCTCAAGAGCATCACTTAAAAGACTTGCCCTTTTTCTGCCGCCGGTTGCATTTTCCCCCTTTCCCAACAAAAGGTAAGAGCCTAATTCTAAAGAATTAGCTATATAACTGAGCGCAGATTCACAGACAAACCTTGCTCTCAGCTTTGTTAAATCACCCTCCGGTTTATCTTTATATTTTTCAAAAAAATATTCACTGCTTATAAGCTCAAGCACCGCATCTCCCAAGAACTCCAATCTTTCGTTTGAACCGAGTTTTCCCAGCCTTTTTTCATTTGCGTAGCTGGAATGACTGAGAGCCTGCTTTAAGAGCTTCCGGTCTTTAAAAGTATAGGCTATACTATTCTCTAAGTTTTTCAGATTATTCATTCAATAATACTCCTACTTTATAAAAAGGCGTCCAAAGTTGAGCTTTTGGACACCTTTAATTAAAAAGATTAATTTATAGCTGCCTTGATCTGCTCAAGTGCATCACCTACAGTAGTAATCTTTTCTGCCACATCCTGAGGTATCTCTACATCAAATTCTTCTTCTATACCCATAATAATCTGGAATATATCCAAAGAATCGGCACCTAAATCATCGATAAAGGTGGCGTCCGGACTGATCTCGTCGGCATCAATATTTAATACCTCTGAAATAATCCTTTGTAATTTTTCAAACTCCATAATACTTATTTCCTCCTAAATATCGTTTAAACTGTTTTTTATTAAATCATTAATGCCTGCCTGTGTAAAACCTATACACTGCAAAACGGCATTGCAAATTTCATTTTCTTTTGAGCTTCCGTGAGCCTTTACAACCAAAGCTTTGAGACCTATAAGAGGTGCTCCGCCGTGGTCGCTTGCATCAAAAGCCTTCAGTGTCCGCTTTAAACTTGATTTTATGAGCAGTGCACCGAGCTTTGTCATAGGACTTGCAGTCAAAGCTTCTTTAATCTTTGCTATTAAAGTGCTTCCCACGCCTTCATACAGCTTAAGGATTATATTACCGGTGAAAGCTTCACAAACTATTACATCCGCATAGCCTTTAGGAATATCTCTTGCTTCTATGCTTCCTATAAAATTGATATTCTTACAAGCTTTTAGCAAGGGAAAGGTTTCTTTTACAAGAGCATTGCCCTTTTCTTCTTCAGCACCTATATTCACTATGGCTACCCTCGGATTTTTTATACCGACAAGCTTCTCCATGTATATGGAACCCATTTGTGCAAACTGAAGCAGATGACTCGGTCTGGCATCTACATTAGCCCCGCAGTCAATAAGAAGGGATACTCCCTTTTCGGTCGGAATAAGCGGAGCAAGGGGAGCTCTTTCGACACCCTTTATCCTGCCGACTATAACCTGACCTCCTACAAGTACTGCACCTGTGCTTCCTGCGGAAACGAAGGCATCCCCTTCGCCATTTTTAAGTAAATTCATACCGACAACTATAGAAGAATCTTTTTTAGATCTTATTGCCGCGACCGGAGCCTCAGCCATCTCGATGACTTCACTTGTATGAATAAGTTCAAGTCTTGACTTATCGTAGTCTTTGCCTTGTAAGAGAGGCTCTATTTTAGCTTTGTCTCCGACAAGCTTAACATAGACATCCTTATTTTTATTAATAGCGGCAATTGCTCCCAAAACCGGAGCCTCGGGAGCATTGTCTCCACCCATAGCATCCAATACAACTTTAACCATATCTACCTCGTTTATTAGTATTACTGCTTTAGTTTAAACTATAGTAATATAAATTTCAATAGAAATAAAAAAAGTTTCTCATACAGAGAAACTCTTTTATTTTAAAATATGCAAAAATAATTAGTCAACTGATACTATCTCACGCTTGTTGTATGCACCACAAGCCTTGCAAACTCTATGAGGCATCATTAACTCACCGCATTTACTGCACTTTACAAGATTTGAAGCTGACATTTTCCAGTTAGCTCTTCTCTTATCTCTTCTACCGCGAGAAGTTTTATTCTTTGGACAAATTGACATGAAAACACCTCCTTACGTCCATAACCTAGATAAGTATACACATCAAGGTCATGTTTGTCAACAAGATTTTTAACCTATCAATCTTTTTGTCTCTCTTGCAATCGCAAGTTCTTCGTTTGTAGGTAAAAGAATAAGCTTTACGCTTGAATCCGGCTTAGAGATGATTCTCTTTTCGCCTCTTACATTGTTGAGTTCATCATCAATTTTTACACCGAAGAAGGCAAACGGCTCGGAAACAACTTTTCTTGTCTCTTTGTCATTTTCACCTACTCCGCCTGTAAAGCAGATAGCATCTACACCGCCCATAGCCGCAATGTAGGCACCCACATACTTAATAACTCTGTATCTGAAAGCTTCCAAAGCAACCTTTGCAAGATGATTTCCCTCGGCTGCAGCATTTTCTATATCTCTGAAGTCGGAAGAAATACCGTTTGACATTCCGAGAACACCGGACTTCTTGTTCAAAATTTCCACAACCTCATCAACCGTTTTATTTTCTTTGTTACATATAAACTGTACAACGGCAGGATCTATATCTCCTGAACGTGTTCCCATTATGAGACCTTCAAGGGGGGTAAAGCCCATGGAAGAGTCGATACATTTTCCGCCTATTGAAGCGGAGATGCTTGCACCGTTACCGAGGTGACAAACTATAACTCTTGCGGTTTCAGGGTCAAGGTTTGCAAACTTTATAGCTTCTCCGGAAACAAACATGTGGCTTGTGCCGTGGAAGCCGTATCTACGAATAGAATACTCTTCCAAATATTTGTGCGGAATAGCATAGGTATAAGCCTTCTCCGGCATATTCATTCCGAATGCGGTATCAAACACAGCTACATTAGGAACTCCCGGTATAGCCGCCTCAACAGCTTCGATACCCATAAGGTTTGCAGGGTTATGAAGAGGTCCGAGATCAAAGCATTCTCTTATAACATTCTTTACGTCTTCTGTTATTATTACGGAATCGGAATATTTCATTCCGGCATGGAGTACTCTGTGTCCCACAGCTGAAATTTCATCTATATTTGAAATTACACCGTGTTTTTTATCGGTAAGGGCTTCCAAAACAAGTTCAATGGCAACCGTATGAGTCGGCATATCTTTTTCAATCACATATTTTTCTTTGCCTATTGCTTGATGAGTGAGTTTTGAGCCTTCAATATAAATACGCTCGCACAATCCCTTTGCCAATAATTGTTCATTTTCCATATCTATGAGCTGATACTTAAGCGATGAACTACCGCAGTTAATAACTAAAATTTTCATTATTAGTTACCCTCCCTTTATACTTTTTATACTTGAAACTTAAAATGAATATAGTTATTCATTTGCTACACATTGAACGGCAGTGATCGCAACAACACCGACTATATCCTGCCATGAGCATCCCCTTGAAAGATCGTTTACGGGACTTGCTATACCCTGACACATAGGTCCGTAGGCATCCGCCCTTGCAAGTCTTTGAACGAGCTTATAACCTATATTTCCGGCATCAAGATCCGGGAATACCAAAACATTTGCCTGTCCCGCAACCTTTGAATCCGGTGCTTTTGAAGCTCCTATCTCCGGAACTATTGCCGCATCAAGCTGCAGCTCTCCGTCAAGACTGAGACCCGGAGCCATTTCCTTTGCAAGTCTTGTAGCCTCAACAACCTTATCAACATCGGCATGCTTTGCACTTCCTTTTGATGAATGGCTGAGCATTGCAACCTTAGGCTCCTTTCCTACAAGAAGCTTGAAGCTTTCAGCGGATGAAAGAGCTATGGAAGCAAGCTTTTCCGGATCCGGATTTTGCTCAAGTCCGCAATCTGCAAAAACAAAGGTTCCGTTTTCACCGTACTCACAGTTAGGAACTTCCATAAGGAAAAATGCGGATACAAGCTTTGTTCCCGGTTTTGTTTTTATAATCTGCAAACTCGGTCTTAAAGTGTCCGCGGTAGAATGGCAGGCACCGCTTACCATACCGTCGGCATCTCCGTTTTTAATCATAAGACAGGCATAGTAGGCATAATCGCTTAGTATTATCTTTCTTGCCTCCTCGTGAGTCATTCCCTTCGCTTTTCTAAGTTCCACAAAAAGATCTTCATACAGCTTTGTTTTTTCATAAGTGTGTGGATTGACTATCGTTGCTTTTAATATATCAAGCCCTTCGGAATTTTTTGCAACTTCCTCCGGCGTACCTATTATTATAAGATTTGCCAGTCCTTCTTTAAGTATTTGCTCAGCCGCCTGAAAAGTTCTTCTGTCCATTGACTCGGGCAAGACAATTGTCTTATTTGCAGCCTTGGCTCTGGCTTTGATACTGTCCATTACTCCCATAGTAATGCTCCTTTCAAAAATTAGTATATTGTCAAGCTATATTTAATGACATATTGCTTTAATTATAGTATATTTACTATAGATTGTACAAGGGATTTTTAAATTTTATTTATTTTTTATCCTATTTTGCGGCAGTGATATACATATTGATAAAATCCCTTGTGAATATTACAAATAAAGGACGGAATTTAGCAGTGAAAAAAATACTTGGAATAATTGCGGAATACAATCCGTTTCATAACGGACATAAATATCAGATTGAGAGAGCCAAAGAACTTTCGGGAGCAGACTTTGTAGTATGCCTGATAAGCGGTAACTTTGTGCAAAGAGGCGAGGCAAGTATATACTCTTCCTATGACAGGGCAAGAATGGCTCTTGATAACGGAGCCTGTGCGGTATTTGAAATGCCGGTATATTTCTCAACCTCAAGTGCTGAAAGCTTTGCCCTCTACGGAGTTGATTTTTTTACAAAACTCGGGGTCGATTACCTGTCTTTCGGAGTTGAAGATGCAAGCCTTGAAGAGCTGTCTTTCATATCGGAAATACTCACGGAGGAAAAAAAAGAATTCAAAGTAAGCTTAAATAAATACCTTATTCAAGGTGACAGCTTTCCTTTGGCAAGAGAAAAGGCTCTTTTGGAGGTTTTGGAAGAATCGGTCAATATAAGTATAAAAAGGCTTAAAAAAATTCTGGCAAGTCCCAATAATATCCTCGGCATAGAGTATATAAAAGCTATAAAGAAGCTTAATTCCGGACTAAAGCCTGTTATAGTAAGACGAACCGACGATAATTACAATAACAGTATTCTTAATGCTGTCGGTCCCTCCTCGGCAACTGCAATAAGGAAAGAAATACTGTTAAAATATAATAAAAGCAAAGATTTTTCAAAACTGGAAGAAACACTTCCAAAATCGGTATTTGATATGTTGTATTATTTGAATCCCATGTCAAGCGACTACTCCTTGCAAATGCTGGCGGGAATAATAGACAGGCACATTTTTGAGAAGAAAAATTTTGACATTTATCTTGATATAAGTGCCGGTCTTGCAAACAGAATAGCAAAATATTATGAATATACATCAACTTATGGGGAGCTTGTGGGGCTTTTAAAAAGTAAACAATATACCTATACAAGAATTTCAAGAGCATTTACTCATATTTTGCTTGATATAAAGAAGGAAGATTTTAACAAATATAAAAATGAAGCCTGCAGCTACGCAAAGCTTTTAGGTTTCAGGCAGCTGGATATAGAAGTGCTTAATATTTTGAAGCTCGGCTCAAGCGTTCCGATAATAAGTAAAGAGAGGGATGCAAAGAAGAAACTTGATGATTTAAGTCTCAATCTTTATAATCATAACAAATATGCTGATAAAATCTATAATAGTATTTATTATTATAAACACAAAGAAAGCTTGCAAAATCTGATATATAATGTCATAATTGTCTAGTTAGAAATAACAAATAAAAAATGAGGAGATACAATATGCAACTACATTTAAATACAAGCATCCCTGTTTTTACGGTTTTCTTACAGGGCTTGTTGAGCTTTTTTTCACCATGTGTTCTTCCGTTATTACCCTTATATATAAGCTATTTTTCGGGCGGAGCAAAATCTGTTGACGAAAACGGAAACATTATATATCCGAAAGGAAAAATATTTTTTCACACACTTTGTTTTGTTCTGGGCATAAGCCTGACCTTTTTTATACTGGGCTTCGGATTTACGGCTTTAGGAAAGTTCTTCAGTACTAACCAGCTTCTTTTTTCAAGAATAAGCGGTATAATAATGATACTTTTCGGCTTATATCAATTCGGAATATTCGGAAAAGATAAGGCACTTGAAACGGAAAGAAGGTTTAATCTCGATTTAAGCAAGTGGGGAGCGGGACCTCTGAGCGCATTTTTACTCGGATTTACTTTCAGCTTCGCATGGACCCCTTGCATAGGGCCTACTATGAGCAGTGTTTTGTTAATGGCAAGCTCATCTTCCACTTCAGCTAAGTCTGTGATTTTAATATTTGTATATGTTTTAGGCTTTGTTATTCCTTTCCTGCTTACAGGAATGTTTACGGCATCCGTACTCAGCTTCTTTAAAAAGCATCAGGGAATAGTAAAATATACCGTCAAAGCAGGTGCCTGTCTCTTGGTAATAATGGGAATTATGACGGCTACCGGCTTCATGAACGGTATCAGCTCTTATCTGTCTTCTATCAGTACACAGCAGATAAGTGAAAATAAAGAGGAGACAACAGCGGAAAGTAAGGAAGAAACAAAGAAAGCTGAAGAAACGAAGGAAGCTAAAAAAAGTGAGGCTTCCGAAAGCAAGGAAGAAAGCAAAAAAGAGACCGAGAAAGCGGGAAGCGATGAAAGCAAAGAAAACAAAAAAGCTCTCACGCCGGCACCTGATTTTACTTTGGTCGACCAAAACGGAAAAACTCATAAGTTAAGCGATTATAAAGGAAAAACCGTATTTCTTAACTTCTGGGCTACATGGTGCCCTCCATGCAGAGCCGAAATGCCGGACATTCAGGCATTGTATGAGAAATATAACAAGAATGCCGATGAACTTGTTGTACTCGGAGTTGCCGGTCCAAATCTCGGAAATGAACAGGACATAGAAGGCATCAGCGCCTTTCTTAAAGAGAATTCTTATGATTATCCTGTTGTTATGGATGAAACCGGTGTTTTGTTCACTCAATACGGAATACGTGCATATCCTACCACTTTCATGATAGATGTAAACGGAAATATTTTCGGATATGTTACAGGTTCCTTGAATGCACACGCTATAGAAAGCATAGTGACGCAGACTATGGACAGTGTAAAATAACAATACATAGAATAAGCCCATACCGTTTGACCGGTGCGGGCTTATTTTATCAGCTAAAATTACTCTTTAACTCCAATAATTTCAGGTATTTAGATTTCAACAATTCCGGAAATATCATTTTTCGGTGCCACCTCTATATTAAAATCCTTGGATTTATAGCTGCAATCCGAAATATCTATCTCACATTTTACGGAGGCAAGGGCAAGGTCAGGATAGTTGTTTTCACTGCTTAAATGCCCCAGATATATCCTCTTAATTTTATCATTTAAAATTCCGCAAATAAGCCTTCCGCTGTTTTCATTTGAAAGATGTCCGAAATCTCCCAATATACGCCTTTTTAAATCATAGGTATAGGGTCCGGTTTCCAACATTTTCACATCATGATTTGCTTCTATCAAAAGAGCATCAAGGTTTCTTAGATTTTCCAAGGTATAATCTGAATAAGAACCTATATCCGTTGCTACGGCAAGGTTTTTGCCCTTCCCCGAAAATCTGTAACCGAAAGTCTCGTTTGCATCATGATTTATATTAAAGGCTTTGACACCTATATCTCCTATCATGAAATCTTTATCCGCTTCCAACTCATTCAAAAGCTCATAATCAAAATCTCCGAGGCAGGAGCTTGCCCTTATGCCTTCTATAGTTCCCTTTGAGGTATACATAGGTATGGCATATTTCCTTGCCAATACTCCGACAGCCCTGATATGATCTATATGCTCATGAGTGATAAGTATAGCATCTATATCTTTTATATCCAAGTCTGCCTTGTTAAGTCCCTCTCCTATTCTCTTTGCCGTAATACCCACATCAACCAGAATATGGGTATTCTCACTTCCTATATAGCTTGAATTTCCGCTGCTTCCGCTTGCTATACTAAACATTCTCATCATTTATTTTCTCCAATAAAAGTTCCAAATTTTTTCTCAAATCATCCTTATCCGAATTATTGTAAAGTATAAAATCACAGTAGCTTTCATATCGGTTTGTATCCGGCTGATTTGAGATTATATTTTTTATCCTGTCATCCGAATAGGCACGAGATTCCCTCAATCTTTTATAGCGAAGCTCGCTATCCGTTTTGAGAAATATTTTATAATCATAAATTTCAGCATCTTCTTCCGAAGGTAAAATTGCCGCTTCCACAGCCACATTTATGTCTGCCGAAGCATAGCTGTAAACCTCTCTTTTGATTTCCGCCCAGACAAGCGGGTGAACAAGAGAATTTATAAACTCTACAAGCTTTGAATCGGCAAACAAAAGCTCTGACAGAGCCTTTCTGTCTATATCTCCGTTTTCATCAAGTATGCAGGTACCGAATTTATCTTTTAAAGCTTCTTTTAACTTATCATTTGTCTTATATAGCTTGTGAGCTACCTTATCCGCCTCTATAAGCTTAAAGCCGTATTCGGCAAGCATCTCAAGAAGCAGTGATTTTCCCGAACCTACGCCGGCAAAAATTCCAAGTACCATGCTTACTCCTTTGCAGACAGCCAAGTCTTACCTATGTGTGCATCCACCTCAAGGCTGACCTTTAGAGCTGAAGCATTTCTCATACTGTCTTCAACCAATACTTTAACAGCTTCCCTATCCTTGTCCGCCACCTCAACCAACAGTTCATCATGTACCTGAAGAACTATTCTTGCATCGTAAGCGGATTTTTTCAGGTTTTCATCCACCTTTATCATGGCAAGCTTCATTATATCGGCTGCACTTCCCTGTATAGGTGAATTCATAGCTATCCTGTCACCGAAGGCTCTTTGCATGAAATTTGAGCTTTTGATTTCCGGTATGGGTCTTATTCGCCCGTACATCGTTTTTACGAAGCCGTTCTCCTTGGCATCCTTTACCTGTTTGTCAAGAAATGCCTTTACCTTGGGATAAGTTTTAAAATAATTATTTATATAATCAAGAGCCTCTTTTCTTGAAATACTTAAATCCTCGGAAAGTCCGAAAGCCGAAATTCCGTATACAACACCGAAATTTACCGCTTTTGCATTTCTTCTGAGCTCATGTGTAACCTCATTCAAAGGAACGTTAAATACCTGAGATGCGGTAATGGAATGTATATCCTTACCCGATTTATAGCTTTCTATAAGCTTTTCATCCTCGGACATTGAAGCCAAAACTCTAAGCTCTATCTGTGAGTAATCGGCATCCACAAAGCTGTAGCCTTCTCTCGGAATAAATACATCGCGAAGTCTTGAACCTATATCTGTTCTTATAGGAATATTTTGTAAGTTAGGCTCCGTACTCGATATTCTTCCCGTAGCCGTAACCATCTGATTAAAGTTTCCGTGAATCCTTCCGTCCTTTGCTATATAAGCACTAAGTCCTTGGGCATAGGTGGAATTAAGCTTACTTAGCTGTCTGTATTCAAGAACGGAACGCACAAGAGGTGATTCGGGAGCAAGCTTTTCAAGAACATCGGCAGCCGTAGAATATCCTGTCTTCGTCTTTTTACCGCCTTTTAAGCCCAACTTTTCAAAAAGGACTTCTCCGAGCTGTTTAGGTGAATTTATATTGAACTTTTCACCGCTTTCCTTATATATTTTTTGTTCCAGCTTTTCTATGCTTTTGCTGAGTTCATTTCCGTATTCGGCAAGTTTTTTTGCATCTATACCTATTCCGGCAAGTTCCATTTTTGCAAGAGAATATACCAAAGGAAGCTCTATATTTTCATAAAGCTCAAGCATACCTGTCTCACCAAGCTTTGATAATATTTGGGGATAAGCCTGTCTTGCTATAACTGAAAGTCCCGCTGTATACTTCTTCACATCCTCATTATCGTCCAGTTCCTTTGCAAGCTCCTTTTTACCTATAAGGTCACTTTGCGAAACCGTATTGATATCGAGATAATCTCTTGCTATATCCTGAGAATTATAGGTATCTTTGAGCGGATTGAGTAAATATGCCATAAGGCTTAAATCATGTAAATTATTATTGTTTTCAATGCCCGTATGCTTGATTATCTGTTTTAAATCAAAGGTGGCGATGCGAATATTTTTATCAAAAAGCTCTTCTATGAAACTTTGCAGTGCTTTGCTGTCGGCTTCAATTATATAGCTTTTATTTTCCGACATGCAAAAAGAAAGAGCTTTTACTTTATCCAAGTCACCCGGTCGGGAGTTCTCCTCTTTAATGTATACAGGTTCAAGCCCCACTATACTTTCAGCTTTTACTTCCTTTAACAAAGCCTTTATTTTTTTTATATCAAAAATATGCTCATAGTCAAATTCCAAATCATTTTTAACCGAACTTAAATCAAAGCGTTTCATCAAAGACTTGAACTCAAGATTGCTTATCATTTCATAGCTGTTTCGGTTTTCTATTTGATTGATAAGCATTTCGTCAAGACTTACAGAAAGCGGGACATCAAGCTTTATAGTTGCCAGAAATTTTGAAAATACCGCCTTATCGTAGTTTTCAAGCAAAGCCTTTGCTGCTCTTGCAGGCTTTATATCATTTGCAGCCGTATAGGCATTTTCTATAGAATGATACTCTTTTATAAGGCTTGTAGCGGTTTTTTCACCTATACTCGGTACTCCGGGAATATTATCGGAGGCATCTCCCATAAGCGCCTTTACATCAATAAATTCCAAAGGGCTTACACCGTATTCATTTTTCACATCATCCGGATAATAATCCTTTATAACAGTCTGTCCCTTGCTTGTTTTAGGGATACGTATTTTAATATGTGTATCCGCAAGCTGCAAAAGATCCCTGTCTCCCGATATTACGGAAACTTCCGTATCCGACGAAGCATATTTTTTTGCTATGGTTCCCAGAATATCATCCGCTTCAAAGCCTTCTTTTGTAAGTATGGGAATATTCATGCTTTTAAGTACATCCTTCATAAGAGGTACCTGTTGCCTTAATTCTTCGGGCATGGATTTTCTTGTTCCTTTATAATCGGGATATTCCAAATGCCTGAAGGTAGGACTCGGTAAATCAAAAGCAACAGCCAGATAATCCGCCTGCTCCTCATCTAAAATTTTGAACATTATATTTAAAAAGCCATATACGGCATTTGTATATATACCTTTTGAATTACTGAGTACGGGAAGCCCGTAAAAAGCTCTGTTTAAGATTGAGTGCCCGTCTATCAACACTAATTTACTCATTAAAAATATCCTCCTTGCCACCAAATACGCAGCTGCACCAATACAGCCAAAACCGTGCCCAGAAATAAAAGTGTATTTAGAGCATAGTAAAGAATCTTAGCGGGCTTTAACCTGCTTAAAAGTAAATTGGATTCCCTTATTTTCTCAACCAATGATTTTTGTATATTAAGGTTTTCGGTATTTTTATCGGCATTAAGACCAACCTCTATAATATAATATATTTCAAGCTCTTCTCTACACTCTTTACAGCTATTTATATGGTCAAGGAAAAGCTCCAAATCCTCATTGTTAAGTTCATCGCGTATATATGGAATTATCATACTTTGTATTCTTTTACAATCCATAAAACGGTGTACTGCCTTTCAAATGTTTTGTTAAAGTATATCATATAACAAGTATTTACTTCAAGCTTACGAAAATAAAACTTGTATGTAAGAATATTGTAATTACTAAATATTGTGTTTTAGCTTGATTTAAAAGTATACGCATACTATAATGTAAAATAAATGTCAAATAAACATTTAAAATATTAAATAATTAAGAAAGGACACACTATGTTTTGTAAAAAATTTCTTGTGTCTGTTCTTACCGCATCATTTGTTTTGTCCGTATCGACATTTATGATAAATGCCAAGGCAGACGAGACAAATGCAAATGCAGGTGAAAACGCACAGGTAAACACTTCCGTTTCGGGTCGTCCTTCAAGCGTACTTCCGGCAGATATTCCGGATGATTTAAACCTTGATGAGGCTGTACAGAATGCAGGACTTTTGGAGCTGGGTGAAAATAACATACCGCCCGATCCTATTTTAAATTCTACCCCGTGGGTTCATTATAGATTTACCAATACTGCAGGAACTCCGATTGCTATGACGGAAAGTATAAATAATACTTATTTATACGACAGAAACGGTTTTTCACGTCTGTTTTTGAGCCACAACAGTAAAACACCCACAGACAGATATTATTTGAGAGTATATACAAAAAAACAGGGTTGGCTTCCGTGGACAAACTCAAACTATTCCACTCCCAACCCCGATGATAATGACAAAATACAGGCTCTTCAAATAAGAATGAAGGGTTATGTAAGCAAAAGAGCCGATATATATTACAAGGCTGTTTTAAATGACGGTACTGTTCTCGGCTGGGCAAAAAACGGTCAGACTTTGGGAAGCATAGGCAGCGACAGATATATAGTTGCTTTAAAGATAAGCTTGTGGAACAAGGACATTCCTTTCCCGGCTTCCACTTCTCTTCTCACTCAGTCCGAATACTACGACGGAATGTATTTTGATGAAAACGGAAACGTTTCCTATTCTACTGCGGACGGAAGCCCTTATACCGGCTGGGTCTATACAAATGACGACCAGTATTATTTTAAAGACGGTGTAAAACTTACCTCATGGCAGTATATTGGCGGCTATAAATACTTTTTCGGTGAAGACGGTAAGCTCGATAAAGATCTTGAAGACAATATGGGACTCACAGGCGATTACCTCATAAAGTACAACAAGGCTACAAGAACCATGTATGTTATGGCAAGAGACGGAGCCAACGGATACATTATCCCGTACAAAACCTTTAATACCTCAAGCGGTGCCGACACTCCTATCGGAACCTTCAGAACCTATGAAAAGTACAGATGGAAGTTTATGCATGACGGTATATATTGTCAGTTTCTTACAAGATTTAACGGACCGTTTTTAATACATTCGATTTTGTATGAACACAAGCCTACAAGCTATCATTTAGATTCCGCAACCTATAACGGCTTGGAGGTTGCACAAAGTTCAGGATGTATAAGACTTTTATCCGGAGATGCGGCTTGGATATACCATAATGTGCCTTTAAAAACCACGGTAACGATATACTCCGATTTGTGGGATAAAGGACCGGTTGAAAAGCCTTCTGTAGAGCTCCCTATTCCTAGAGAGCAAAACTTTGATCCTACGGATCCCGCCATTATTGCAAAGCAACAAGCTGAGGATGCCGAGGCGGCAAGAAAGGCTGCTGAAGAGGCTATGAGAGCCGAAGCAAACGGAGATGCCGGCGAAACAAAATATTAATAACGAGCATTTGCTTTATAAATAGTATTCCCTTGGTATTTGCAGATTTATAGCATCTTTTAAATCTACAATACCAAGGGAATATTAGTTTCTTACTTTCTTACCTGCTTACTTGCTCATCTTGCATGGTGTACATTTACCAGTCAAAACCATAAAAATTATAATCACTATTCCATTTTTTGAGCTCTATCCTCTCCATAGTTTCTAAATTCAATATAAAAAAACGTAACCTAGGAGTTCCCGGAAAAAAAGGATCTCTTCCAAGTGTATAAAATAAATATTTTCTGTCAGGTGAAAACTTTAAGTCTACCATATACTGATTTTCCCGCTTTTTAACTCCGACTCTACTTTCAATCTGCTTAGATGCAAGATCATATACGTATATGTCAGGAAAATCATAATATACTATTTTCCCCTCATCTTCAGCCATATCTATACAACCTCTGCTATCATGCTGATTTCCGGTATTAAATCTGCACAATATTTCCGTACTTCCTAAATTGAGGTCTTTTTTTATTATTACACCGCTATATGTATCCTCGTCATCCTCCGTACTTTCCACCTTCGTCTTTACATACAAAAAGTCTTCATCCACAAAATAATTGGAGAACCCGTACTCACTTTCATAGATTTTTTTCATAATCCACGAATCTCCAAGCTTTTCTAGATAAAAAAGCTTATTACGGTCATAATTACAGAATGTATAGCCTGATTTGCAGTACTTAGGTCTAAGCTTAGAAAATCTTCGTTTCCCTATATTGTAGGTTTCATCCGGCTCTATATCCAAAAGTAATGCATTTATTTCATCAATACTTATGATAGTATTAAGCTTATTCCTACTTAACTCAAGCTCTGCCAATCCCTCAAAACCTTCTTTGCCCATAAAACCTATTATACTTTTACGATCGTCACTGTAGGAGAAGTCAAGAAAATTGTAATCTGAAACTTTTTCCAATCTTTCATCTAATATATAATACTTTAAAGTTCCGTCCTCCACGACAGAAAACAGAAAATACTCTTCATTTGATATTCCTGATAAAACTTTCATACGCTTATAATATTTCAGTACAAAAAATACCGTTAAAAAAATTACAAAAAACAGACATATACCTATAAATATTTTTTTGTTTTTCTTCATACAATCCTACCTTTCTGTTATTTATAAACGGTAAACTAAAGAACTACTCTATCTTATGACGAATATTTTCCCAAATATGAGACAGTACTCAGGACTATCATACCCCAAACCGTTCACTGAAAGTATAGCCTGCATCCTCTCTCGTAAATACGTCTATAAGCTCTAAAATATTTTTTATTGCGTGAAAAGTCGATTTTTTTACCTTTTCACGCAATAAATTCACCTTTTCCTACTTCCATTCTTACGGTTCATAATCTTTATGCTTTACATCATATATATCAAGATATTTTTTAGGATAAAACCATCTTACATGCTTCGAATAAGTATAATCTCTTTTTATCGGTGCTATTATGTCCCACGATTTCACATCAATTACATATTCAAACACTTCTTTATCCTCATAGTCCGAATATGTTTCTTCCGGAGATTTTGCTTTTCTTTGTCTGCCATAGACCAAAAAATAATTAGGAAGGGGCGGCACAAGCAAAATATTATTGCTAAGATACTTCTGCGGATTGTTCCCCTTTAGAATAATCCATGCATTTTCATTCTCGCCATAACCCAGCTCAAAAGCCGAACCGGGAACTTCTTCGCCGGATTTAATTATAAAATACTCCTTATTATCAAATTTATCTAACGCCTCCTCCATAGAAATTGCTTTTTTTACCGCAAGCCTTTCAGTGTTTATTTCATAGTACAAATCCGGCAAGGTATTAAAACCGAGACAGAGTATTGATATCACCGCTATACATATAAGTACCTTTTTTATAAATTTAGCCATATTCCCCACCTATTTTTATTCTTTAAAATATTAACAATTATCTTTATTGTATTCAAATCAGATATTACTTTTTATCAGGATAGAACAAAGTCCAAGTCCCCTTAGAACCGTACGCTCTTTTTGTAAGGATAGAACAAAGTCCAAGTCCCTTTAGTACCGTCCGCTCTTTTTGACGGTACCGGCAAATTAAGGCTTCCTGTATAGCTGAAGCCATTTACACTTCTATCTATACTTTTCAGCCCTTTTTCTATATCCCTTACATGATTTGGGGTTATATTAATATTTCTATAACTAGTCGTGTTATTAACCACTGCTTGTGAAGTTCCTCCTGTCTTGTTACTCCATTCCTGTGCAAAACTTTTCTTATTAACTTCCGTTCCCGTATTGCAGGAATAGAACCTTGTAAATGTATTATTGAAAGCACTGCTGTTAAGCTTATCTATATCTTCAGTATTAAAATATAGGTCTTTATACTCTTTGGACTGTTGGCGTTTCTTGGAATCATAAGAAAAAGCTAAGCTTCCCGACACTCCGTGTGAGAAAAATGACATCGATGTTATAGGGTCTTCAGTCCTCGAATCTACATTTCCGTTTTTATTATTGATATAGTCTATAAATTCTTCCTTTGAATTTAATACTTTTAACTGAACCCTGGTTTGAGAGACTGCTTCCTTAAATTTGCTTATTTCATCATCACTGTAATTGTAATTCATTACTATCCATGTAATCTTTTCAGGTTTATACGAAAAACCGGTCGCACTTAATAAAACCTGTTGAACTTCGACTTTTCTTTCGATATCATGAAGTGCAGTTTCTATAAATTGATTAGTGAATTCTTCGTATGGTTCAAGCTCTCCGTTTTCACCAATTTTATAATCCCACGAAGTATGTCCTCCTGAAACCACTATCTCCTCATTTCCCGTCGGATCCGTATACTTAAGCGGATTGCTCCTGCAGTACTCATACCAGTTGAGCCCGTCCATTACGGAATCAAGGCTTGTAAACCTCTTATCACTCGGGTCGTATGTTCTTGCCTTTGCATAGTAAAGCCCCGCTATATCGTCATAAACATGTCCCGTATATCTTGCCTTATTTACATTATTATCTACTACATCCTCTCTCGTAAATACATCTATAGGCTCCCTCTTCCTTCTCAGGTCCGTATACATGGGTTACCTTCCTTAACTTTTTCGTAAAAGGTAAATTTATAGTCATAGCTATTTTCACTCTTTCTTGCATAAAGGCGTTAGAGGTATGTTTTTCCGCTTTCCATAAGCTTACCGGTCAATATAATCATATACGCTTGACATTTATAAACTTATAATACATTTTCAGCTCATAAATGCCAAGCAACATACTTTTAAATTGTGACTTAAAAAACTATTTTTGATTTATTTAAACTTACCAGTCAATCCCGTAAAAATCTTCACCGTCCGCCCATCTTTTCAATTCTACACTCTGTTTAGTTTCCAAATTTAATACCATAAAACGTAATCGTGGAGTTCCCGGGAAAAAAGGATCTTTTCCGAATGTATAAAACAGATACTTGCCGTCCGGAGAAAATTTAAGATCTACAACCTGATTCCACTCTTTATTTTTTAAAATAATAGTATCTTCAACCTTCTTAGATATGCAACTATATATATGTATATACGGGTGTGCAAAGTATACAATTTTACTTTTATCATTACTTATATCCATACAGCCTCTTTCATCAGTATAAAGCTCAACAGGTAACTTGAACAACAATTCCTCTTTTCCTGAAGTAAGCTCTCTTTTTACTACAGAACATTTTACATCATAAATTTTATCCCAAGGACTTTCTTCTTCTATATTTTCTGCTACAATTAATGTATCTTCTTTATCACCTTCTTCTATAAAGTAATTAAGTGTCCCTTTTTCAGCCTCGTATATTTTTTCCATGTTCCATGAATCCCCTTTCTTTTCAAGATATAAAAGCGTATCCGGCTCAAACATATCGTTATAAAATGTATAACCTGATTTATAGTATTTTGGTCTAAGGCTAAGTACTCTAAAGTACCTATATTTAAGTTTATCCATTCCCATTTTTGAAAGCAAAGCATCTATTTCATTGAAATCTATGATTCGATTCAATTTGTTGCTGCTTAACTCAATCTCTACCAAACCTCCAATAATTTCATCATTAACTGTACCTATTATATATTTATGATCATCACTATAGGAAAAATCCGAAAGTATATGTTCTGAAATTTTTTCTATTTTCCCGCTTGAAATATAATATTTAAAAGTTCCTCCTCTCCCGCTAATAAAGTTGTTTGAAAATACTAAATACTCTCCCTTTGATATTCCGGCTAAAACCTTCATTTTCCTGTACTTATTTATGGCAAAGAGTACCCCCGCTAAAAATAAGATAACAATACCTATAACTATTAATACTTTTTTTCTTTTTTTCATACGTTTCTCCTACAGTTTATCTATAAAATGGATAAAGCATCACTGTATTCTTATGAGGGATTTTTCCCCAAATATCCGAAAGATTTCCATATATCGGGGCTGAAAGTTCGTCTTTTCGATCTTCTTTTTTTATTCCTTCAATCTTATTCTTGTATATACTATTGGGAGCTACCTTAGGAAAGATTTTAAAATATACACCTCTTTCTATTTCTATCCCGCCTGCCTTAAGCCATTTTCTTGTCTGAGTATCACAGTTGTTTGTTAGCACATGATAATCCGGCATATGATATCCAATACCGTTTACCTCGCGAATGGTCTTATCTGCCGCCTCCTTCATCCTCTGCCCTTGGGCATCACTTATGTGAAAATATATTCCTCTGTCATAGACTTCATTACTAGTAGCCCAACTAGGCTTTCCCTGCTCATCAAATCCGAGCCTTATGCCTCTGGGATTTTTTATCTTGTGTTCTATTTTTCCGTCATTATTTGGTTCCCCTTTCAAAAATGCTTCCACATCAACTCCGTACGCATAGTTGACATTTGCATCATTATATCCTCCCGCTACTGTAGGAGACGGTGTTGTACCGACATAGCTGTACAAGTCACCTGTACCGTCACTCCTGTACAGCATCATTGCTACATGCCCAAAACCACCTGCACCATCTTCACGGTTTAGAAAGAATACTCCTACGTAAGGTGCTTTTCCTGTATTATCCAGTATATCATCCTCAGCATATTCTCTAGGCTTAGTCAGATTAAGCCAATTCTCTGCACCTGCCGGTACATTTCCCGTCGGGTCCGTATACTTAAGCGGATTGCTCCTGCAGTACTCATACCAGTTAAGCCCGTCCATTACAGGGTCAAGGCTTGTAAACCTCTTATCTCTCGGGTCGTACGTTCTTGCCTTTGCATAGTAAAGCCCCGCTATATCGTCATAAACATGTCCCGTATATCTTGCTTTATTTGCGTTCTTATCTGCTACGTCCTCTCTCGTAAATACGTCTATAGGCTCACCGTAAGCGCCGAAGTCCTTGGCTA
>CAUQXC010000001.1:0-468368 GCA_963522175.1 uncultured Lachnospiraceae bacterium | reverse complement strand
ACACCAAAAATATATTGCTTAAAATTCTTGCAAATTGAGATTTGTGAGGGAAGATGAATGGCTAAATTAATAGACATAACAGGAAAACCCTTGTCGGGAGAATGGGGAACTGATGATGAGATAGGTAAAGGTATCCCAGTTCTTAGAACAACAAACTTTACGAATATTGGCGTAATAGACTATAGGAATGTTGTAACACGTTCTATAAGTAAGAAAAACCTAGATGAAAAGTTTCTTCGAGATGGTAATATTATTATTGAAAAATCAGGGGGAAGTGATAAGTATCCTGTGGGAAGAGTGGTATATTTTGATGGAGAAGAGAAAAGATTTCTTTTTAATAATTTTACAGGAGTGTTGAGAGTTAAGGATAAAGGTATATGGTATCCAAGATATGTGTTTTACTCTCTTTATGAAAACTATAGACGAGGTGGTACTCGACATTTTGAAAATAAGACGACAGGTCTTCATAATCTTAAAATAGATGATTATGTTTCATACTATGAAGTGAAAGATAATACATATAATAAACAGGTTTTGATTTGCAATTATCTAGACATATTATTTAGAATTATGAAGAAGAGAGAAGAACAACTTGAGAAAATGGATAAACTTATAAAAGCCCGATTTGTTGAACTCTTTGGTGATCCCATTAAAAACAATAAAGGCTGGGATATGCCTTTTATTGAAGATGTCGTTGCGAATGAAAAAAATGCTCTGAAAGCTGGGCCTTTTGGCTCAGCTTTAAAGAAAGAGTACTATGTAGAATCTGGTTATAAAATATATGGACAAGAACAAGTAATAAGTGGTGACCATACGTTTGGTGATTATTATATAGATGAAGAGCGATATAAGACTTTGAAAAATTGTGCTGTACAAGCAGGAGATGTGTTAATAAGTCTTGTTGGAACATATGGGAAATTGCTCATAATGCCTGAAATATTTGAGCCAGGAATTATAAATCCACGACTTATGAAGATTACTTTTGATAAAGATAAGGTAAATCCATATTATTTTAAATTTTTCTTCCAATCGGAGTCTTTGAAAAGATCCTTATCAGAGAATACGCATGGTGGAACGATGGATATATTAAATCTGGGAATTGTAAGAAAAATAGCCATGCCCTTGCCACCAGTGAAATTACAGAATGAATTTGCAGATTTTATTGAAGAAGTCAACAAATCAAAATTTGATTACTTACTCATCATCTCAAATCCATATATACAAAACCTTAACTTTGCTGTAAAATGGTCATAGTTAACGATTTCCTTAATACAAAGGGCTTTACATAAATAAAATTTTAAGAATATGCTTACTAAGTAGAGATATTCTCTATTAAATATTACTTACTAAAACTACGGGGAGGTTTGCCATGGGCAACTTTGACTATTTGAAAAAGGAAAAGAGATTTGACACCTTTTCAAATGTTGCTATTGCGGCAGAAAAAGTTTTATATATAGATCCGGGGCTGTGTGTGATGAATTGTCGCAGAGCCATGGAGTTTGCTATTAAATGGATGTATTCGGTAGATGCTTCATTGACTAAGCCATATCAGGACAATCTGATAAGTTTGATGAATACTGAAGAATTCAAAGACATTATAGATGCAGACCTGTTTAGACGTATGGATTATATACGTAAGATAGGTAATGACGGTACTCACAATGCAAGGAAGGTAACAGAGGAGAAGGCAATACTTTGTCTCGAGAATCTACATATATTCTTTGATTTTGTGAGCTATTGTTACGCGGATAATTATGTTGAACAAAGCTTTGATAAATCACTTTTGACAAAAGAGATTGAGTCACCGAAGATACCTGAAATTTCAGATATAGATTTAGATAAGTTGATAGCAGATAATGCCTTACTTAAGGCACCGCTTACAGAGCAGAGAGAAGAAAAAATTCAAAGCTATGTTACAAAGCCATTGGAATTATCGGAATATTCAACAAGAAAAATATACATTGATGTTATGCTGGCAGATGCGGGATGGAGAGAAGGCTCTGACTGGTTAAATGAGGTAAAAATAGAGGGATTACCCACAGATTCAGGCAACGGATTTGTAGACTATGTGCTTTATGATACTGCTCACAGACCACTCGCAATAGTAGAGGCAAAGCGTACATGTGTGGATGTTGCAGCAGGAAGAAAACAGGCAAGCGACTATGCAGATGCTATTGAGAAAAAAACCGGAAGACGACCTTGCATTTTCCTTACAAATGGATTTGAGACCAGAATAATAGATGGTGAATATCCTGAAAGAAAGGTAGCAAGCGTATATTCAAAAGAAGATTTGGAAAAGATGTTCAACTTAAGAAAAATCAGAACATCTCTTGAAAATGTTGTTATAGATAAGAATATTGCCGGTAGATATTATCAGGAGGCGGCAATCAAGGCTGTATGTAATGCTTTCGATAAAAAACATCGTAGGAAGGCATTACTTGTTATGGCTACAGGTTCAGGAAAAACAAGAACTGTAATAGAGTTGTGTCGTGTACTTCTTGACGCCGTATGGATTAAAAATATCTTGTTCCTTGCGGACAGAACATCTTTGGTAATTCAGGCAAAAAGAGCATTTACACTTAACTACCCCAATCTTTCTGTAACAAATCTTTGTGATGAGAAGAATAATTATAATGCTCATTGCGTTTTTTCTACATATCAGACTATGATGAATTCTATAGATTCAGCTAAGGAAGAGGATAGAAAAATATTTACATGCGGACATTTTGACCTTGTGATATGTGATGAAGCACATAGATCTATTTATAATAAATATAAGAATATTTTTACATATTTTGATTCTCCTTTGGTGGGGCTTACAGCTACGCCAAAAGACGACATTGATAAAAATACATATGAAAGATTTGATCTTGAGCAGGGAGTTCCGACATACGGATATGAACTCTCACAGGCTGTAAAGGACGGATATCTGGTTGATTTTTTATCAGTTGAAACGAAGCTTAAGTTTATTGAGGAAGGAATAGTGTATGCGGATCTTTCAGATGAAGATAAGAGCATATATGAGAATACTTTCGAGACAGAGGATGGCAACATACCTGAGTCAATAAGCTCATCTGCACTCAATGAGTGGATATTTAATTCTGATACTATCCGCAAAGTGCTTGATACATTCATGAAGAACGGAATTAAAATAGATTATGGACAAAAAATTGGAAAGAGCATTATTTTTGCAAAGAACCATGCACATGCTGAGAAGATTCTTGAAATCTTTAATAAAGAGTATCCGCATCTAACCGGCTATGCACAGGTTATTGATAACAGGATTAAGTTTGCACAGAGTATAATAGATGATTTTTCGGAAGCGAATAAATTTCCACAAATAGCTATTTCTGTAGATATGCTGGATACCGGTATTGATGTACCTGAGGTTGTCAATCTTGTTTTCTTTAAGAAAGTAATGAGTTATGCGAAGTTCTGGCAGATGATAGGACGTGGTACAAGATTGTGTCCGGGTCTTATTGACGGAGTTGATAAGTCTAAATTTTATATTTTTGATTTTTGTGGTAATTTTGATTTCTTTAGAATAAGTAAGGGTCAGACTGCGGCCAATTCAATTCCGATACAGAGTGTTATATTTAATTTAAAGTTTGAAATAGCATATAGATTGCAAGACTTGGATTACCGGAGTGATGAGCTTAGAGCGTTTAGAAAAAGGCTGGTTGAAGAGATGGTGGCAAAGGTATCAGAACTTTCAAGAGACAGCTTTGATGTAAGACAACACTTAAAGTTTGTAGAATTATATTCTACGGAAGAAGGTTATAAGGTACTTACATTTGAAGATACGGTGTTGATAAGAGAAGAACTTTCACCTCTTATATTGCCTGAAGATGATGAAATCAGTGCAGTGCGTTTCGATGCATTGATGTATGGAATAGAGCTTGCATGCCTTGCAGGTAAATCATATAAAAGGTTTGTTACTGATTTAAGGAAGAATGCGAAAAAACTTGCAAGTATTGCTAATATTACAGAAATAAATGAGCAATCAGACCTTATAGAGGATATATTGCATACTGACTATATAGAGGGCTGTGGAGTAAACGAGTTTGAGATAATAAGAGAAAAGCTCCGCGGACTGATGAAGTATATCCCAAAGGGAGGTATTATATATGATACTAACTTTACTGACGATATTATTTCTATAGAATGGAATGATTCGGATCTTGAAAGTGATTCGCTGAAAAACTATCGTGCAAAGGCTGAATATTATATTAAAGAGCATCAGGACAATGAGGCTATAAAAAAGTTGAAATCAAATGTTCCTTTAAGCAAAGATGATATAAAAGAACTTGAAAAAGTGCTTTGGTCAGAACTTGGAACAAAAGAGGAATATGAGAAGGAATACGGACAAAAGCCACTTGGTGAGTTGGTAAGAGAAATAGTCGGTCTTGATATGAATGCGGCAAAGGAAGCGTTTTCAGAGTATCTTGAGAACAGTAATCTTGACAGCAGACAGATTTACTTTGTAAATCAGATTGTAGAGTATATAGTTCACAATGGTATGATGAAGGATTTATCTGTATTACAAGACGCTCCATTTACAGATCAAGGAAGTATAGTTGAGATATTTACAGACTTAGGCATATGGGCAAATATCAGAGGTATTATTGATAGCATTAATGAGAATGCTGCTGCGTAGTAGTAATTATACTTTTATACCAATTTAGTTTTACCTAAAAAATAATATTTAGTGAATTAAAGTGAGATATAGCGAATATCTTGAGCATGCTGTGCAAAAGGAAAGGAGTACATATAGTAGAAGTGGAGATTTACGCGGATTATGTGCATATATTTTGCAAATACTGTAGGGAAAAACGCAAAGAAGATAGTGATGTTGTGGCCGGCGAATCTTTCAATGGAGCTCCGGACTCTAGTACTGAGAACGAGCCCTTATAGGGTAAAAAACAAACCACCGACTAAGCCGGTGGTTTGTTTTTTACCCTTCTTCTCCTATTATTTTTACCGATTTACCGTCAACGCTGATAGCCTGATGATTGTTGATAGGATGTATTTTTAAATCCGGGAATTCCTTCAAAATCGTAGCGGTAACCTTTTTGAAAGGTGAGGTGAGATAATGAGGCAGTACATGAAAATTAATCAGCTTAAGTCCCTTGTCGTCTGCCTGTGAGTAGTCCGCGGGTTTTTCGTCCATTTTTTCAATATAAGCAATATCGGGTGCGCATATAATTGCTCCTGCCGATTCGCCAATCATAAGCTTACCTTTTTTCAGCTCTTTTTTTAGCAATTCATCGACACCGGTTTTTCGTAATTGGTCGATAAGAAAGAAGGAATTACCGCCGGTAAAATAGATGATATCCGCTTCCTTAAAAGCCGATTTTATCGTTGAAAGCTCCTCTTTTGAAATATCAATTTCAGTAATAACAGCGCCCATTTTATTAAACAGCTTTCTTGCGGAACCGACATATCCGGTATAAGCTTCATTAACAGAGGCGGTAGGTATAAAAACCACTTTTTTCTCTTTGATTTCTTCTTTTATCAAATCTCCTACACCCGCAAAGTGTGAACACAAAAATAATTTCATAAGGTATACCTCCTTGTATGTATAAAATTATCTTGATTATAGCATATTTTTCAGGATAATAAAAATAATATCAAAGTAAGATTGCCCGTGTAATTTGCAAAGGTCTTAAACACGCATAAAAGTAAACTTATACATAATCCATCCATTTCCTATAAACTTTCTCCCGTATATCTGTATATTTGTTTCGGAAAATGTTATAATAAAAGACAATAAACTATAAGCGGAGAAAGGTTGTGAAATATGGAAGCTACAAAAGAATGGTTGGAAAAGTATGAGGAAGTAAAGGATCTTTTGGTATCTCCTGTTAATTATGATGAATTATTTGTACAGGAGAAGGTGGACGGAAAAAAGCTCTTTCTGCTTGATATGGGAGAGGTGAGTTTTCCTACCGGAAGTATTTTGGTCAGAGACCCTCTGGTTTATCTTAGGAGAGATGAAGAGCCTTATTTGCAAAACGTTCCGAGGGGAACATTCCCTATAGATACTTTGGTTGTCGAAATGGGTGAAAATCATTACAGGTACATTGCGACAAGGGTCAGATTTTCCGATGAAAAGGCCCTTGTATACAGAAATGCCTTAAAAGGTGATGAAAAATTGGAGAACCTTAACAAAGATTCATTTTTCGGTTTTAACGTAGATGCGGGATTGGCAACCGTAGTTGATGTTGAGACAAGGGACAGATATTGTGACTTCGAGGAACAATGGAAAAAAGAAAACCCGGACGGAAATATTTACGATGATTACTTTGCCGAAGAATTCAGTGAGAGTTATATAAAAAATCCTAAGTTCCAGCGAGAGGCGGGAGATTGGATAAACTACACCATTCCGGGAACAAAGCTGAACATACCTATGATACAAAGCGGCTTCGGTGACGGCTATTATCCTGTGTATTTCGGTTACGATAAGGACGGGGAAGTTTGTTCACTCATAATTGAATATATTTTTGTCGGTGAGCAATAAAATTAATATTTTAGAGTATGGATTTACAAATCGACTTTTTAATTATAAAGCTTGATCTTACTAAGGGGGAGAACTATGAGGATAGCTTGGTTTTGCATACCTGCACACGGACACACCAATCCTACATTAAAGGTGGTGAACGAGCTTGTGGCGTCGGGGCATGAGATTTATTATTTTTCATTTGATACGTTTAAAGAAAAGATAGAAAAAACGGGGGCTTTTTACATTTCCTGCGATGCTTGCGGTTTTGATATGAAGGATAAGGAAAACACGGACAGAGTCGGAAAAGATCTTGCCTTTGCAACGGAGCTTATTGTAAATTCAACACTTTCTTTAGATAAAATGTTGGGAGAAAAAATAGAGGAAATAAAGCCCGAGCTTATTGTTTTTGATTCTGTTGCTTACTGGGGAAAGCTCTGTGCAAAAAAGTACGGAATTCCATATATCTGCTCTACAACAACCTTTGCTTTTAACCGCTATTCTTCGAGGTATATGAAACAAAACCTATTTTACTTGCTTAAGATGTTTTTTGACATGCCTAAAATAAATAAGCAGATAAAAAGGCTTAAGGACAAGGGCTTTCCGGTAAAGGGTGTCCTTGATATCATCAGTAACGACAACGATACTAAAACCATAGTATATACATCAAAGTATTTTCAACCTTGTGCGGATACATTTTCCGATAAGTATCACTTTATAGGTCCGTCCATCAGAGAAATAGAAAAACCTATGGAGAAAACCGGGCAAAAGACGGTATATGTTTCGCTTGGAACCGTTGTAAAAAATGAGAATTTTTATCACGATTGTATAGAAGCCTTTAAAGGCAGCGACTATCATCTTATAGTCTCTTTGGGGAATAATGAAACTAACTTCGGGGATCTTCCCGAAAATATAGAAATTCATAAATCTGTTGACCAGATGGCGGTATTGTCCGTAGCCGATGCATTTATTACGCATTGCGGAATGAATTCCGTATCGGAGGCGCTGTATTTTGAAGTACCGCTTATTTTGTATCCGCAAACTCCCGAGCAGGAGGCTGTCGCAAGAAGAACGGAAGAACTTAAAGCCGGTATAAGACTGAACTACTCGGAGAAAAAAGATATTTTTTCTGCGGTTAATAAGCTTTTTGAAAATGAAGAGTATAAAAAATCGGCTGTTCTTATTTCAAAGAGCTTTAAAGAATGTAGAGGAACAAAGGAGGCTAAGGAGTTTATCGAAGGAAAAATTTAAAGAGATTAAGATACTGTTGCAAAGAGTATCGAGGGTAAAGGTATTTTACCTGTGTTGGAGTATATCATAAATTTCAGGTAGTGCGTGGTGTCGTAAATTGTTTTACAAGGAGAGTTGTATGAAAGTAAAAAGATTATGTGCCGTTGCGCTGTCGTTTGTGTTGACGGCGGCAATGCCGACCTTGTATGCGGGGCAAGGCGGCTTTAACAATGTAAGAGCCGACGAGTATTCCGAAGACGATGTCGTAAGCTATGATGAGGGTTATTCTTACGATGTAGACCTATATTCGGCTTCGTGGAAGAATGTCGAAAGAAGAACAAAGACCGAAATAAGGAACTTCTATAAAAATCATCCTTTTGATCTGAAACGTGCGCCGGAATATTCGGACATGCCCGGCCTTTCGCCTTATAAGGCGGGAGCGGTTTCCGACAGGGACAGGCAGGAAGCGCTGAACAGCCTCAATTTCATGAGGTATATAGCAGGTATTGATGCGGATGTGGAGCTTAAGGCGGAGTATAATGAATTAACTCAGCATGCAAGTGTATTAATGAAGAAAAATAATGTGCTGACACATTATCCGGAAAAACCTTCGGATATGCCGGATGATTTTTACAATAAGGGGAAAAAAGCCGCCGGCTCAAGCAATATAGGCTGGAATTATCGTAATTTGGCGCAGAGTATAGTGTGGGGCTATATGGATGATGACGGTTCCAATATCGACAGAGTAGGACACAGAAGATGGTGTCTGAATCCTTCTATGAAGTATACGGGTTTCGGCTTGTATGATACTTACAGCGCAATGTATGTATTTGACAATACGAGAGCGAATGCAGCTTATACTTATGTTCCTTGGCCTGCAAGATTAATGCCGAAGCAGTATTTTTCAGGACCGTGGACTATTTCTCTTAACAGAGGATATTACAGTGCATATAATGCCGAAATTAAGGTTAAGCTTACATCCCCTACGGGACAGGTATATAATTTCGGTCCTTCGGGCTCGGACGGATATTATAATTTCGAGGTACAAGGTTACGGCATGGGACCGTGTATAATATTTAAGCCCGATGTAAAGCTTGAAAATAGCGGGGTATATACCGTTCATGTAAGCGGCTTGACGGATAAAGACGGGGTGAATAAAGAAATCAGCTATACGGTTGAGTTTTTCGATATTGACGGAAGTGATACGGATGATAACGGAAGTAATGCAGGAAGCGGTGATACGGACGCCGGAAATAGTAATGGAAACGACAACGGAAGCGGTACGGGAAACAATAACGGAAACAACAACGGAAGCAGCACAGGAAACAATAACGCGGGTACAGGCACGGGAGACAACAACGCAGGCGCAGACACAGGTAACACAGGAAACAATAACGCAGGTAACGGTAATGTAAATACAGGAAATACCGGCAGAGGCTCAGGCGGAGGTGGCGGCAGAGGTTCAGGCGGCGGTAGCGGTAGAGGTTCAGGCGGAAGTAGCGGCAGAGGCTCGGGCAGAGGTAATTCGGGAGGAGCTTCAGGTTTCGGTAATGCGGGAAATAGAGGGGACTACGATTCTGAAGATATTAAGATAAGCTCACCAACCTATACTTACGGAAGTTGGGAATATTCAGGTTCAAAATGGAGACTGAACCTTTTGAACGGAAGCTACGCCAAAAATGCATGGGCATATTTCAACGGTTCATGGTATGTCTTCGGAAATGACGGAACGATGAAGACCGGTTGGGTTAAAGTAAACGGGGAGTGGCATTATATGTCATCTTCGGGAAATATGTTAAGCGGTTGGGTTAAAACCGGCACAACATGGTACTATTTGGATAACAACGGTTATCTTGTAAAAAACAGATGGATTAATTACAGCGGAAGATGGTATTATATAACAAGCGGAGGCTATATGCTTGTAAACGGCGTAACACCTGACGGCTACAGAGTCGGAAGTGACGGAGTTTACAGACAGTAAGCTATAAGAAAGAGGTTTCAAAGAAAATTATACATATTTTTACTCATATTTAATGAAATATAACAAAACTTAGGGTATAATGCTTAAGTACAGAATATTGCAGTAAAAGGAAGATATAATGACTGTTTCAGTGGTTATGGCGGTTTTTAACGGAGAGAGTTACATTAGAGAACAACTTGATTCTATTTTATCTCAAAGCCGTCTTCCCGATGAAATTATAGTGTGTGATGATTGCTCGGATGACGGAACCTATAAAATATTAGGCGAATATTTGGCAATACATCCAAAGTGTGAAAAGGTGCATATTCAAGTTTTTAAGAATGAAGAGAGACTTGGATATGCACTTAATTTTAAGAAGGCTATAGACATTTCAAAAGGGGAGATTGTTTTCTTGTCGGATCAGGATGATATATGGCTTGAAAAAAAAGTGGAAACCTGCCTGAAAATAATGAATGAAAATCCCGATATTATGGCTCTGTCTACAGGTTATGAGTATATAAACGAAACGGGAGAAAAAATTGCACATACATTAAATAGAAAAGTTGTGGATTTTTCATTTCCGATAAAAAGAATAGGATTAAAAGAATTTGTAAAATATCCTAAATATCCGGGAATGGCGATGGTGTTTAGAAAAGAAGTATGGTTCAAAATGAATGAAAATAATATTATAGATTGGAAGCTTAAACCGGCTCATGATTGGGCGATAAATTTTGTCGCAGCGTTGTTTGGCGGCATGTTTTTTTATGAAGGGAAAATGGTTTTATATAGGCAGCACGGTATGAATACAGCCGGCGTATTGGCAAGACAATCAGGAAATAATGCTTATATGCACAGACTTGCTACTGTAAAAGGAATTATAAAGAATTTACAAAGCGTACAATCATTTGGGGATAATAAAGACTTTTTACAAAATGAGTTGGATTTTCAAATAAGAAGATTGGAAAAGCTTGAAAAAGGAAAACTGTCGGAACTTGTTTTTTTTGAGTTGATAAATTTAAAATATACAGCTCTTAAGCCGCTTATAGGTGATATATATGCCTTATTAAACAGGAAAGGAAAAAAGAATGCTTAAAATAGGAGTGCTGGTTGTCACATACAACAGATTGGATAAACTGAAAAAGGCTTTACATGCTTATTCAATACAAAGCTATAAACCTAAAACAGTCATCGTGGTGGACAATAACAGCAAGGCTGATACAAATGAGTATTTGAAAGAGTGGTTAAGTGTTGATGAAGGCTTTGAAAAGAAAGTTTATACAATGTCAAGGAACTTAGGCGGAAGCGGAGGCTTCGGCTACGGATTTGAAAAAATGACGGAAGAAGATGTAGATTGGATTTGGGTAGCCGATGATGATGCTTACCCTGAAAAAGACTGCTTTGAGCTTATAGAAGAATATATAAATAAAGACAAGGAAGGAAGCACGGTTGCTGTTTGCTCTTCTGTCATATGTATGGGGAAAATTGACACATGGCATAGAAGGAGACTAAAAACATACTTTGGAATAATAAAAGAAGAATGTATTCCGGCTAAGGAATATTCTGATTTATTTGAATTAGACTTTTTGTCATTTGTCGGAAGTATGATAAAAAAAGAGGCGCTTAGAAAGGCGGGAAATGTAAGAACGGATTTCTTTATAGCTTATGATGACAGCGAGCATAGCATAAGGCTTAGGAAATTCGGCAAAATAAAATGTATTCCTAAGGCTAAGGTTATACATGATACGCAGGATATTGAGATACCTAATGCCACGGGTCAAAACATTGCCGTATCATGGAAAAAATTTTATGCAATAAGAAATAAGCTTTACAGCTACAGAATACATTACGGAAAAATACAGGCATGGATATATGAGATGTATTATTCACTAAAAAACAGAAAAAATAAAGTTTTATATCAGATGACCCAAAAAGCCGTTAAGATGTCAAGAAACAGTGAATTAGGGTTGGATGAAGTATATAATCCGATGTGGAAAGAGGAGTATAAATAGATGTTGGATTGTGTAAAGTACGGGTATGAGTTTACCGGACCCGTAATATACGAGTATGTATTGTGGATACTTGATGAAGCCGTAAAAAGAGGTTTTGATAAGCTGTACTTTTTAGCAAGAGACGGATATGTTTTAAAGCTTATAGCTGAAGAAATTTGCAAGAACAGAAAGTTGAATATTGAATGCAGATATCTTTACTGCTCACGCTTTTCATTAAGAATGCCGACTTATTCTTTTATAGGTGAAGAGGCGTATGAGTTATTGTTTCTTTGGAGTTCGAATATATCTGTGTACAGCTTGCTTCAAAGACTGAAATTTACCGATTATGAGATGGAAGAGTTTTGTAAAGAGCTTGAAATTCACAATATAAGAGAGATTTTGTCGCTTAATGAGTACAATAATATTATTGCCAAAATAAGAAAAAATGTGTATTATAAGAAGATAATGCTAAAAAAATCCGAGGGTGCATATGAGAATACTATAGCATATTTTAAGCAGGAAGGACTTTTTGATGACAACAAGGTTGTGATAGTTGACAGCGGTTGGTCCGGAAGTATGCAAAGGTCATTGAGGCAGCTCATGGAGCGAAACAATTATAAAGGTAAAATCTTTGGAATGTATTTCGGAATGTATAATGCACCGAAGGATGAGAAGGATGGGGAATATCTTACTTATTATTTTGATGCATTTCATTATACCAAGCATAAAGTGTTTTTTGAAAATAAGTTTTTTGAATGTATTTTGTCCGCACCTCACGGAATGACTGAAGCCTATGAATTTAAGGACGATAAGTATTTACCGGTTTTAAAAGAAAATCTGAATACTGGGAAGTCTTATCAAAATATTGAATTACAGACACAAGGCATGTTGAAATATGCAAAGGAAGAAGCGAGGATAAATCATATATTCGATAAGAAGAAATCACTTAAAAAATCTTATAGGATATTAAAGCGAATAATGTCCGAGCCTACTGAAGAAGAAGTTAACGCTTTTGGAGAATTTGCGTTTTGTGATGATGTTTCAGACGGTTACGGGATGAAGGTAGTAGAAAAGGGAAATATGGACAAACTCAAAAACAGTATGTTTATATATAGAATTTTAAATAAGATTTTGTATAAGGGAGAGCGAAGGTTATATGAGTCGGTATGGGCTTACGGGGATCTTGCGTACATACCTCAACCCAAGAAGCTATGGTATAAACTTAATGTATACCTATATGAATATATTAAAATTAAAAACTTTTCACGCAGAGAAAAGAGAAGGATTTTGAAAAATGGATAAATTTAATCTTAGGATAAAAACACTGTTAAGGTATAAAGAGCTCGTATTTCAGCTTGTAGAAAAAGATATAAAGCTGAAATACAGGAGGAGTTTTTTGGGCTACTTATGGAGCGTGCTGAATCCGCTTATGATTATGGCTATTATGGTTGTGGTATTTGAGCAGATGTTTCGTTTTTCGATTGAAAATTATCCTGCTTATGTCATTACGGGACAGGTGTGCTTTAATTTTCTATCCGAGTCTACAAACCAAGCTATATATTCCATTACCGGAAATGCGGCATTGCTAAAGAAGACTTATGTGCCTAAATATGTTTTTACCCTGTCTAAAGTAACAAGCAGTTGTGTTAACTTGCTTTTTTCGCTCGGAGCTTTGCTGATAGTTTGCATAGTTGTCAGAGTCAGATTTTCATGGCATATAGTGATGTTACCGTTTGTACTGATTCAGCTGTATGTTTTTTGTTTGGGAATAGGTTTGTTTTTATCATCTATAAATGTATTTTTTAGAGATATACAGTATATTTACAATGCCTTGCTTACCGCATGGGCATACATGACTCCGCTCTTTTATCCTATGGAGCAGCTTCCCGATAATTTGCAATGGTTTATAAAACATTTTAATCCTTTGTATTTTTATGTCGAACAGTTTAGAGATGTGATGATATACAACCGAATGCCCGGCGGGAGTATAGTGCTTGCGGGAGCGGGAGCGGCTCTTGCTGCTTTACTTTTGGGAGCATTTGTGTTTTATAAAGCCAAAGACAGTTTTATATTATATATTTAAAGGAATGTTATTGTGGAAAATAAGTATATTATAGATGTTAAAGATGTTACCGTCAGATTTAATATGGCTTCTGAAAAAATAGATAATCTTAAAGAGTATTTTGTGAAGTTTATGAAGAGGGAATTGATGTTTAAAGAGTTTCTTGCTCTTCAAAACATAAATTTACAAGTGGAAAGAGGAGAGTCGTGGGGGATTATAGGAGTTAACGGCTCGGGAAAATCCACTCTTTTAAAGGTTATAAGCGGAATCATATCACCATATAAAGGAAAAGTGTCTACGGACGGACTTATAGCTCCGCTCATTGAGCTTGGTGCGGGTTTTGACGGTGAAATGACGGCACGTGAAAATATTTATTTAAACGGTGCGGTTTTAGGCTACAGTAAAAGCTTTATAGATGAGAGATTTAATGAGATAGTTGATTTTGCGGAGTTATGGGATTTCTTGGACATGCCTATAAAAAATTACAGTTCGGGTATGGCTGCAAGATTGGGCTTTTCCATAGCTACGGTGGTAAAACCCGACATACTTATTTGTGACGAGGTTTTGTCTGTAGGAGATATTGCATTTCAAAATAAATGCGAAAGAAGAATGAAGGAATTACTTTCGGGAGGAACCACTTTATTATTTGTTTCCCATTCAACGGATGCTGTTAAGGATATATGTAATAAAGCATTATGGCTTGAAAAAGGAAAAGAGGTTATGAAGGGGGATGCCGATAAGGTAATAGAAGAGTATAAGCTTAAATATGACAGATAAAAAGTATTTTAAGGAAAGAAAGGAAGTTTACAAAATGAAAGCATTAATTACGGGAATTACAGGTATGGTAGGTTCTCATTTGGCAGATTATCTTTTGGATAATACGGATTGGGATATATATGGTGTTTGTAGGTGGAGGAGTCCTATGGACAATGTAACTCAGCTTATTGACAGGGTTAACAATAAAGACCGAGTATTTTTTGACTATGCGGACTTGAATGATCAGATTTCACTCATAAGTGTTATACGTAAGGTAAAACCCGATTATATATTCCATCTTGCCGCACAGAGCTATCCTCTTACCAGCTTTACGGCACCGGTAGATACACTTAACACCAATATATTGGGTACTTGCAGATTGCTTGAGGCGGTACGTTTGCAGATGGAAGATGATTCGGAGTATAAACCTGTTGTACATGTTTGTGCTTCTTCAGAGGTATTTGGAAAAATTCCGGCTGATAAAAAGCCTGAGGACGGTATAAACGAAGATTGCCCGTTCCATCCGGCTTCGCCTTATGCTATATCAAAGGTGGGAACGGATCTTCTCGGAAGATATTATGCGGAAGCCTTCGGTATGACGGTCATGACAACAAGAATGTTTACACATACCGGACCTAGAAGGGGTGATGTATTCCATGAATCTACATTTGCAAAGCAGATAGCGATGATTGAAAGCGGAATTATTGAACCTGTGGTTAAAGTAGGTAATTTGGAATCTTTACGTACCTATGCCGATGTAAGGGATGCTGTAAGAGCATATTATATGCTTGTTACAAAAAATCCTATAGCCGGAGAATACTACAATATAGGCGGTCAATATACATGTCTTGTTAAGGATACGTTAAATACTCTTATTTCAATGTCAAGTTGTAAGGATAGTATCAGAGTAGAGGAAGACAGCGAAAGATTGCGTCCTATAGATGCGGATCTTCAGATACCCGATTGCAGAAAATTTGAGGAACACACAGGATGGAAGCCTGAGATTTCTTATGAAAAGACCATGCAAGATTTGCTTGATTATTGGAGAAACAGAGTTAAAAACGGAGAAGAATTTTTGACAAGGTAATATATTAGAGAGGTAGAGTTGAGAGTGATGTTTAATAAGTTAGCGGCAAGTATAATCGCACTTGAACATGATAGAAAAGAACCGATACATATTGTAAGTTTTAAGGAGCTTATCTTAAAAAAAGCTCTTGAAAGCAACGAAGAAAGCTTTTGGCATGATTTCGGATATATTTATCTGGGAGTGTTTTCTCTGAAAGCTACCAAGAGAGAAGACGTTTTAAAGGATATACCGGATAAATATTCCTTTGCCAAAGAAGTACTTCAAGCTATGTATTACGGTATAGATGATAAATTTGAAGACTTGACGGGTTCTCTTAAAGAAAGTTTAGCTGAGGTTTGCAAGGGAATAGAAAACTTTTATAAAGAATCGAAGGCTCTCGGTATTGATAACAGCTTTTTTAAATCTATAGAAGAGTTTATGCTTAAGTTTATTAACGACGAGTTAACGAGGTATGAGCTTTATCGTCTGATGGAGTTTAGAAAAACTGTAATATATGATAATAATACCTACAATTTGCCCTTAAATAAAAAGGGAAGGTTCAAAATAGGAATTGTAAATCCTTGGCCGGGAGATTTGTCGGCAGAATCCGAAGTTGTTACCAGAATTAATGCTTCCGCGAGGGAAGCCGGAATTGAGTGTGAATTACTTTCCGATTGGGGGCATATACTCAATGAAGCGGATCAGAAAAAAACAAAGAAGTTTGTTGAAGAAGATGAGTTGGATTTTGTAATTACAACGCATTATGTTTCACATAAATCTTTAGATGCATTTTATTATCATGCTTTATGGAATCCTCCTGAAATACCTTTGAATTTAGATGAGTATACGGATTATGTATCCGATAATTATCTCATGAATGATGACTATTTAACTTATGATATGGGCGGAATGACCGGACATTTGAAGACTATTCTCATGAATAAGAATAGGAACTTGGATGGGGCATCTATGCTCACGGCATCATTTCCTAAGAGTTCTATGCTTGAAGTAAAACTGGAGAATCCTAAGATGTTTTATTGCGGGATGAACTGGGATAAGCTTGTACATAATGAAAACAGGCATGAGGGCTTGTTTAAGCTCTTGGATGAGACCGAGAAGGTAAAGTTTTTCGGACCGGATATAATGAAAAATTGGGGCGGAATACGTCCGTGGAAAGGATATAAATGTTATCAATACCCGATTCCATGGGACGGGTTTTCGATTTTGAAAGAAATTAATGAGTGCGGAGTATGTCTGGTTATTTCATCGGATATACACAGACGTGCGGGTGCGGTAACAAACAGAGCGTACGAGGCTTGTGCGGCAGGTGCCGTGATGATATCGGATAATAATGAGTTCATGAAAGAACATTTCTCGGATGCAGCACTGTTTATATACTACAACAGAAAAGATCCCAAGGATACCTTCAGACAAATTATGGAGAAATATGAATGGATTATTACCCATAAGGAAGAAGCTAAGCAGCTTGTAAAAAGGGCACAGGAGATTTTTAAAGAAAAGTTTGCTTTAGACAGGCAACTTTTGGGTATTGTACAAAATCATCCCAACAGATTTAAAACAATAGCCGATGATCTTTTCGCTAAGAACACGGATAAAAAGGTTCTTGTTACATATATTCTTAACAGTATAGAGAAGGAAGATATTAAATCAAAGCTTGAGATAGTGATAAATAATATTGAGACGCAATATTATCAAAACATCAGCTTGGTTATAGGTGCGGATGAGAGAGTTTCTGAATTTGTCAAAGAATATGCCGATTCAAGGTACTTTGGAATCAAAGTACAAGCACTTGAGCTTTTTGATCAAAAGGGTGTAAGGAGCATGACGGACGGTGCGGCGATAAGAGAAATACAAAAGAGCGAGCCGCATGACTATTATATGAACACCGGTGCCAGAGAAAAATGGTTTTATGACCATGTTACGACTTTGGTAAGAACAATAGAAGACAGCGGTTCTTACATAGCATATTCGGGAAGACTTTTTCTTGACAGTGCAGACAATTACAGGAGAAGAGATTTTTTTGATATATATTTGGATACGGATATATATTCTATGTCCGATGCAAGAACAGCGGAAACTCCGGGACAGTTTTTGTTTGTGCGTGAGGCAAGTGAATTTGTGCCCGATTATGTAATGGAACTTATGGATGGAATCGAACATTATGCATATATGGGACTTATTCAAATAAGAAATTCAAAGACAAGCACCTTCTCAAAACGAATGACTATAATTGATAACGGATATATATATGATGACAGAAAGTCTGTTATCGGATATATGATGCAGGTGAGACTGATAAGAGATATAGTTAGATTTGAGCTTAAAGAGAGAAAAGCGGGAGGAGACAGTTTTTCTTTGAATCCGCTCGGACAGTTGCATCCTGCAATGTTATATATGGTAAAAGAATCATATTTAAAGGTTCCTTTGAGAAATTTAATATCTTACAGATGGAATATGGGATGGGCGCGTATTTTCGGGTATGACAGCATAATCGGAAGAAAATGTGTTGAAAAAGCTCAGAGAAAGAGGCGCTTATTCTTGGAATATTGGAATAAATAACGGGTAATAGGTATTGATAGATAAAAGTGTACTTGCAGTAATCATAAGTGATAAAAAAACTGCGGAATCGGCTTCCTTGTCGGACATCCTTCACAAACAGACGTATAGAAATTTGCTTGTACGCACAATAGGTCCGAATGTTTTACTGGCTGATGTTAAAAAGTTAATAAGTGAAGATAGCTCCGATTATATATTTTTTATAAGAGAATCGGATTGTCTTAACAGGGATTATTTTAGAAAATTACTGTTTTCCGGTGAAGATGCCGATATAATAATAGGTGAATATCTGGAAAACGGCAATGAAGCTTCGGTTTTTCCTAATAGGACATTCAATCAAACCGAAATTTGGCTTAAAGATGCTGAGGTTAAGGAGTATATAGACAGTCAGTTTGAGTTGGATTTTTTATGGCGCACAGTTTGGGGAAAGTTATATAAGACCTCGCTAATAAAAGAGGCTATCAGCGGTATAAACTCCGAGGAATCCGAGTTTAACGCTGAATTTCTCAAAACGAAGGTTTATAGCTTGGCAAAGTCCGTCGTTTCGTATAAAAACAGTATATATACCTACAAATCTCTGCCAACTTCAGAGAAGGATTATTTTACAGACAGGTATGTAAAAATAGAGAGCCCGTTTTTTTATGATGATATAAAAGAACTGATAGCAGATGACGGTATTAAGACTGTAAGTTTCGATATTTTTGATACTTTGATTTTAAGACCTTTTCTTTATCCTACTGATTTGTTTATTGTATTGGAACAATATGCGGATACTTTGGTTAAAACGGTTGACGGAATAGGGTTTAAAGAACTGAGGATAATAGCTGAAAAAGACATCAGGAATAAAAGGAATAGAGAAAATATTTCCGAAGTTACTTTGGATGAAATTTATGAGGAGCTTGAGCTTATTACTTCTTTGGATAAAGCTATTTTAGAGAGTATTAAGCTAAAAGAAGCGGAACTTGAGCTTCTTTATTGTTATGAAAGAAAAAGCGGTAAAGAGCTTTATGAGTTAGCAAGATATCTCGGAAAACAAATTGTGTTTACTTCGGATATGTATCTGCCTAAGGAAACCGTAGAAAAAATACTTAAGAAAAACGGATATAATGAAGGTAAGCTGTTTTTATCGTCTGAATATAAAAAGACTAAGGCTACAAAAGATCTTTTTACAGAAGTGATAAATAGTTTAAAGGTGCTTCCGTCGCAAATTTTGCATATAGGTGATAATTACGTAACAGATGTTGAGAATGCGAAGGAGCTTGGGTTTGAAGCCTATCACCTGCCTAAAGCGGAGGAGCTTTTTAACAATTGGAATCCGCATATATATTCCGGCAGCTTTTTTTCAAATATTTTTGAGACAAGGTCCGGGATTGTTGAAAATTATGATGCGAAAGAGTTTTTGGGCATACGTTGTCTGATGGCAATTTCAGCAAATAAGATGTTTGATAATCCCTTTGTTATTTACAGCAGAGAGAGCGACTTTAACGGGAATCCTTATACCATAGGCTATTTTGCTCTCGGGATGCATATATATGCAATATGCAGATGGTTAATTGAAGAAATTCAAAAAAATAAGTATAAGAATATACATTTTATGGCAAGGGATGCCTATGTAGTCAAGAAAGCTTTTGATGAGCTGAGAAGTGTTTTTGATGTGGATGTTAATGGATATTATACATATATGTCAAGAAAATCTCTTGTCCCTCTTATGCTTCAATCCGAGGAAGACTTCATTAACTTGGTAAACTGTTTCAATGGATATAACATAAAACCTCAGTCGATTTTTAAAGTGATAGCTCCGGTAATAAAAGATGTTTCGGAAAAAGAACTTGCAGAGCTGTGCAAAGAAATAGGAATAGACTTTGAGCATAAAATAGGCAGTAGAGAAAACTTCATTAAATTGTCAACTACAGTAGGACATAAGCTATATGACAAAGAAAAAGCGAAAGAATTTAAAGAAAAATTCTCAGAAGCTTTCGGTCCCCGGTTTGAAGGAAAGAGTGCAACCTTTGATATGGGGTACAGTGCAAGAGTAGAGTCGGTACTGAAGTCAAGCTTCGGATTTGATTTAACTGCCAATTACATTCATACTACTCTTGATAAAGCAAATCAAAGAAGTATAAAAAATAATTTGGATGTAAACTGTTTTTATGATTTTGCACCGTTTATAAGCGGTATAGCAAGAGAGCTTATAATGAGCGGTATGTCGGGAAGCTGTATAGGGTATGAATTTGAACAGGGTAAGGTAAGGCCTCTTCTTTCTCAACCGGATATTGATTCAGGCACATACTATGCTATTTATAATATGCATAAGGGAGCTTTGGATTTTGTAAAAGATATGGTAAAGATTTTTGGCGAGTATAATAAAAATCTGAAGATTAGAAAGTATTATGCAAGTATGCCGTTTGAATATTATCTCCTTCATTCCAAGCCTTTTGACAGGAGTATTTTCTCAATGACAAAGTTTGAGGATGATATGGGGCTTGGCAATAATATCAGCTTTGATGTTTTTTGGAATAAGATGATTACCAGAATACCGGATTACGGACATTCAAAAATATATTATAACAGATATGGCAAGGTAAGACGGTATTTGATTATGATTTTGTGCGGAGATTTGGGTGAGCTTAAGCATAGAGTAGGTGAAAAGTTAAGAAGAAATAAACTGGCATATGACTTTGTCGGTTCCTGCTATAAGCTTGTAAGATCGGCGTACAGGAAGGTTTTGAGAAAATAATACAAAAAAGAGGGTAAAATAAATGTATCTGGTTATAGGTGCCAACGGCTTTTTGGGCTCATACATTATAAAAAATATAATTGAGAATACTGACGATACTATAGTGGCAACGGCAAGGGACTTAAAATTATGTGAGCAACAAGATAGGCTCAAATGGGTAAAATGCGAGATTTCCGAGGAGGCGGATGTTAAGAATCTGCTTGACGAGTTGGGTGCTAAGGAAGTAAAGGTAGTATATTTATCCGCATATCATAAACCGGATGAGGTTCAGGAGAACCCGAGATATGCATGGAATATAAATATAACCGCTCTTTCAAGAATGCTGAACTCTATTGAAAATGTTAAATGCTTTTTCTATGCTTCAACAGACAGTGTTTACGGGAACAGTATTTCCGGTCACCATTTTAAGGAAGAGGATACTTTAAATCCGGAAAATACCTACGGTATTCAAAAGAAGACGGCAGAAGCCCTTGTTACCGGGTATGGATACAATGTAGTAAGATATCCTTTCTTAATAGGTAAGAGTCTGTTAAAACACAAAAAGCATTTTTATGATTTAATAGTTGAAAGCATATCTGCCGGAAAACAATTTGATATGTTTTCGGATTCTTACAGATCTTCTCTGGATTTTAATACGGCAGCCTTTTTATTGATAAAGATAATCGAAGGATACAGAGAAGACTTTCCTAAAATACTTAATGTTTCGGGAGATAAAGATTTATCGAAATATGATGTGGGAATACTTATAGCAAAGCACACAGGATGTGATGAAAAGCTTATAAAACCTATATCTATTTCAGGAGAAGGAGAAATTTTCAAAACTCCGAGAGCTTTATCCACACTTCTTGATAATTCAAAAGTCAAGGGGATTCTCGGTTTAAACAAGATTGAATTAACATTTTAGCGGAGGTATATAAAAGATGCTATTGAATATACTTGAGCCCAATTTTCAATTTGAAGATGAAAGAGGTTCTTTAACTCAGCTTGTGAGAGAGGGATATTCGCAGGTTAATGTCATAAGGTCGGTTGCCGATTCTTTAAGAGGAGGGCATTACCATAAACTAAACTCCGAGGCTTTTTATATAATTTACGGAATGATTGAACTTGAAGCGTGGAAAGAGGGAGACAGTGAAAAAGAGCTGTATCTATTTAAAACAGGAGATATGTTTGAAATACCTGCAAATGTGGTACATAGTTTTCTGTTTAAAGAAGAAACTCTTTTGGTAAGTATGTATTCAAAAGGAGTAGAGCTTCAGGACGGCAGCAAGGATATAATTGTATCTGAATAAAATAGTGCAGAGAAAGGAACTGTGTACTTACACAGAGGGAAAAAAAGATGGTTATTACACAAACCCCGTTTAGAATGTCATTTTTTGGCGGTGGAACAGATTTTAAGGAGTTTTTTGAAGAACATGGCGGAAGTGTTCTTTCTACATCATTTGATAAGTACTGTTACTTAACGGTACGTCATTTGCCACGTTTCTTTGAATATGCAAATCAGATTACCTATAGTGTTATAGAAAGAACCAATAAGGCGGATGAAATAAATCATCCGGCTGTAAGAGAGGCTATGAAATGGCTTGATATGCATGAAATAAGTGTTGCGTATGAAGCCGATCTTCCTGCACGATCGGGGCTTGGTACCAGCAGCTCCTTTGCAGTAGGATTGCTCAGTGCGTTTTATGCCTTAAAAGGCAAATATGCCGATAAAAGGAAGCTTGCGGATGATGCTATATATCTGGAAAGAGTTCTGTGTAATGAAATAGGCGGTATACAGGATCAGATAGCGGCGGCTTTCGGTGGATTTAATCGTATTGATTTTGATTCTGAGGGCTATAGAGTAAGCCCGGTTATAATTTCAAAAGAGAGAAAAGCACAGCTGAATAAAAATTTGATGCTATTTTTTACAGGCTTTTCAAGATTTTCAAGTGATATTGCCGTAAGTCAGAAAAAAGCTACAAAAAACAAAACGGCAGAGCTTTTGGAAATGAAATCACTTGTTGATGATGCGGAAAAAATACTTACTTCAAAATCGGATTTGTCGGAATTCGGAAAGCTTCTTGACTACACATGGAGACTTAAGAGGGGCATAACAAACGATATATCCAATAACAGTATTGATGCTTTGTATAAAAAGGCTTTGGAGGCAGGGGCTGTCGGAGGAAAGCTTCTCGGAGCCGGAGGGGGCGGTTTTATGCTGTTTTATGTTGAAGAAGATAAACAAGAGTATGTAAGAGAACAACTGGCGGATTTACTGTATGTACCGTTTGAATTTGAAAACGGAGGTACCAGAATTATGTATTATAAAGCAGAGGATTTTGATCTCGAAAGTGTTAAAACAAGATAGGATGTAGGTAGGTCGTGATTATGTATAACAATTATATCCAAGGAGATTTATAATGAAAGAACGAATAAAGTATTTAGACCACTTAAAGTGTCTTGCCATTATTGTTATGATTTACGGGCATTTGGTAGGTGCGGGAACATTTGAACATAATATAGTGCCGGTAGTTAAATTTCCTTTGGAAGAGACACTGATTCCTTTCGGGACGCATGCACTGGGCGGCTTGGACGCGATGCTTTACGCAATACATACCTTAAGCGGAAGAGTCGGAACAATATTGTTCTTTATTATCAGCGGATATTTGGGCGCAAGATCCCGAAAAAATAAAGGAGCGTTAAACTATAGTGCAGATAAGATTATAAGAATATGGTCGGCATATATTCCTTGTGTTATTGTCTATACATTGTTTCTGGGTTTAAGTCAGGACTACTGGTTTAAATTACCTAATCAATTTGCAACACTTACACTGACATATAGAATCCTTAATCTCCAGTCTACAACGGGTGTCGTCTGGTTCCTTGCGGTTGTAGTTACATTTTATATTGTCCTGTTACCTTTTAGGAATATTACCAAAGAAAACATATATACTTTGTATGCCGTGGCATTTCTATTAATGCTTGCAAAAAATTACTACCCGACAAGTAATATTTTAGGCATATATGCTTTTGATATGAGATATGTTTGTTTTATGCTTACAGGTGCCATGCTTTATGTATGCGAGAGAGATAAAGATGATACAAAGACATTTTTAATCAATATAATTACTTCTATTGCACTTACATTTGCATGTGTACGAAGCAATATGTTATTAAACGGAGATCCTACACTTGATTATACAGTAGGAACTTTTGCGGTAACTTATACAATTTATGCAGTGTATTATTTAAGTGAGCTTAAAAGACCGAGTATCTTAAATTTCGGCTCCAAGGCTGCCGAGTTTATTTCGAATATGGCAATGCCTATATATCTCCTTCATGTACCTTTAGGTTTGGGCGGAATGTACTTGGTTAAATACAAATTCCACTTAAGAAACAGCTATCTTATTCTTTTATGCGGAGTTGTACTTTCGCTTTTGTCGGCATATCTAATACATAAGTATGTTGAAATTCCTGCTCAGGAGTTTTTAAGAAAAAAATGGGCTAAGCTTGGCTATAAATAATAAAGCTGTTTTATAAAGATATGATTAAAAAGCGGTATCGGTGATTATTCACCGGTACCGTTTTTTCTTAAATATGCCACGGCGCCCACAAGACCTGCATTGTTCCCGAGTTTTGCGGCACAAATTTGTAAATTGTCGGCAAAGTTCGGCATTACTTTTGAAAGAATCCTCTTTCTAAGCTTGGAAATAAAAAGCTTTTCTCTGCTGCACACCGCTCCGCCCACTATAAAAAGCTCGGGGTTGAAAATGTGTATGAGACTCACCGCTCCGGCTGCTATGTTGTCAATCCATTCTTCGGATATAGCTTCAAGATCCTTATTGCCCTTTTCGATTTCATCAAATATAAGCTTTCCGTTTATCTTGTCAATAAATTTCTTTTCGGGATTTTTTTCATAGAAAGAATTAACATCTTTAATCAAGGCTGTCATGGAGGCGTATTGCTCAAAGCAGCCCTTGTTCCTGCATGTACATTCTCTTCCGTTTTTATCTATGGAAAAGTGTCCGAGTTCTCCGGCATATCCGAATTGCCCGAGCAGTATATTTCCGCCGGCTATAATCCCTCCTCCAAGTCCGGTGCCTACGGTTATTACAATGAAATTGGAAGCATTTTTTGCCGCTCCTGCCCATTTTTCACCGAGAGCGACGCAGTTTGCATCATTCACCACACAGGTCGTTAAGCCGTATTTATCTTCAAATGACTTTTTGATAGGACTTTCGCTCCAATTTTTGATATTTCCGCCCGTACCGGCGATTTTTCCTTCAAAAGTATTTACCTGTCCGGTGGCACTTACCCCTATTCCTGAAAGCTCGTTTACCTTTATGCCGAATTTATCTAAAAAAAGTTCCGAGCTTTTAAGTACGGTTTCAAGTATAGGAGTTTCGTAGTTGTCGAAAGCGACATCGTATTGTTCAGAGAATAAGATTTCGGCATTTTCGTTTACAATCCCCATCTTTACGCTCGTACCGCCTATATCTATACCCCAATATTTTTTCATATTTTCCTCCGTGATTATGCTGTGAGCCCTGCCGAAAAAATGATTAGAGACTTTCGTAAAGCTCACGGTTTTTGATTTGATAAATACAGTATAAGCCTAAAAGTATTAAAAAGGGATATATAAAATAAAATAAGAATATATTTTCAGTCACCTGCACAAGGTAGATAAAAAATAGACAAAAATCAAGGCTCATTTTTATGCAAATAAGCAAAAAAATGAAACTACTTTCAAAAGTAAAGCTAAATATTGAAAATATTTTTGGCTGTGATAAAATCAAGCAGAACGGAGGGAGAATAATGGACGAAAGAATAGAGCAACTAAGAGGAAAATTGATAGTTTCCTGCCAAGCTTTACCGGAAGAGCCGTTACATTCGGATTATATAATGGGAAGAATGGCACTTGCGGCAAAACAGGGCGGAGCTCACGGAATCAGAGCAAATACAAAAGAGGACATCAAAGAAATACAGGCACAGGTAAATCTCCCTATAATAGGTATAGTAAAAAGAAATTACGGAAGTAACGAAATTTACATAACGCCTACCATGAAAGAAGTTGACGAACTTATGGAGGTAAAGCCCGATATTATCGCTTTGGATGCCACACTTGGGCTCAGACCGGACGGAAAGAGTCTGGATAAGTTTTTTAAGGATATAAAAGAAAAATATCCGAAGCAGCTTTTGATGGCGGATTGCTCAACCTTGGAAGAGGCGGTTCATGCCGATAAGCTCGGATTTGACTTTATAGGAACTACTATGGTGGGTTATACAAAACAGAGTAAGGGTGACAAAATAGAGGCAAACGATTTTGAGATACTTAGAAATATTGTTGCCAATGTGAAGCACAGAGTCATAGCCGAAGGGAATATAGATACTCCCGAAAAAGCGAAAAGGGTCATAGAACTTGGAGCCTTCAGCGTGGTTGTGGGTTCTATAATAACAAGACCACAGATAATAACGAAGCATTTTGCGGAAGCGTTAAAATAATAATTAAGAATTTAAGTCAAGAAGGAGGAAAATATGAGAAAAATTTTAACATTATCAACAATGGCTGCAATGACGGTATTTTTGGCAGCTTGTTCAGGCTCGGGAATACAGAGTACCACAGCACAGGAATCGAGCAAAGCACAGGAAAGTAAAGAATCCGGTATGAGTACGGATGAAAAAGCTGAAGGAAACGAAATGAGTGCGGATATTACACTTTGGACCTACCCTGTAGGTAAGTGGGGCGACAGTGCCACGGTTGAGGGAATTGTAAAGAAGTTCAACGAGAAATATCCTAATATCAAGGTGAGTGTAGAGTATTTGGATTACCAGAACGGAGACGACCAGGTAAATACCGCAATAGAGGGCGGTCAGGCTCCCGATATCGTACTTGAAGGTCCTGAGAGATTGGTTGCAAACTGGGGAAGCAAAGGACTTATGGTAGACCTTAAAGACCTGTTCGAGACAGAGGCGGGAAAAGAGATTATGCCTAATGTCGCTGCGGCATGTAAGTCAAAGGACGGCGCATATTACGAGTATCCGGCATTTATGGTTGCTCACTCAATGGCTATAAACAAAACCATGTTTGAGAAGGCGGATGCACTTAAGTATATGGACCTTGAAAATCACACTTGGAAGACGGAAGATTTCTTTAAGGCTGTAGAGGCGGTTTACGCTTCCGGTCAGGAAAATGTAGCCGCTATTTACTGTTCGGGACAGGGGGGAGACCAAGGAACAAGAGCTTTGGTTAACAACCTTTACAGCGGTAAGTATACAAATGCGGATCATACGGAGTATGTTCTTAATTCGGACGAGAATATAAAGGCTCTTGAAGAGCTTAAGAATACAAAGGGTATAAACTTTGACCCTGCTATAGCGGGAGGAGACGAGATAACTCTTTTCCGTAACGGAACCTTGGCTATGTCATTTTGTTGGAACGCATCTCAGCAGAACAACAAGGACAATGCTCCTGCCGGACAGACAAATAATGGCGATGAGATAATCCCGATGCTTTTCCCTACAGATGATGCCAAAGTTGAGCTTTGCGGCGGAATCTGGGGCTTCGGTATATTCGATAACAAAGATGAAAATAAGATTGCCGCAGCAAAGAAGTTTATAGATTTTGTTGCAAACGACCCTGATCAGGTTAAGGAGTCGGTTTTGGCTTCAAGCTTCTTCCCTGTACGTTCAAGCGTAACCGATGTATATAAGGGACAGGATAACGAGGCAACAATGGTAATGTTTGAGAAATATTTCATGCCTTCACTCGGCGATTACTATCAGGTGGTTCCGGGCTGGGCAACGGCTCGTACGGAGTGGTGGAACATGCTCCAAAGAATAGGTGCGGGCGGTGATGTAAAAACAGAGGTTGAGACCTTTGTTACAAACGCAAATGCGGCGGCTAAATAAAACCGGAAAATTACAGAATGACTTAAATTCGGCGTCCCGTTTCAGTTGAGACGGGGCGCCGTTAAAGTATAAGAAAAAGGTAGGGGGATACTATGTCGAATGTACATAATGCACCGCAGAGAAGTAAAATTTTACAAAGAAGAGAGACCTTGGCGGCATACGCTTTTTTGCTTCCGAGTTTAATATTTTTTATAGGTTTTGTAATAATACCTATGTTTATATGTATATACACAAGCTTTTTTGACTCTACTATGGGAAAAGAAGCGGATGTATTTATAGGATTTTCTAATTATACCAATCTTTTAAAAGATCCGATATTTTTAAAGGCGCTTTCAAATACGATTTTGGTAGTTGTGGTATCAGTGCCTGTTGTTTGCATATTTTCATTATGGGTTGCCGCAACGATTTATAATCTGCACGGCTTGCCTCTTTCAATCTTGCGTTGTGTGTTCTATCTTCCTGTGGTCACGGGTTCGGTTGCCGTGACTGTTGTGTGGAAGTGGATGTACAATAATTACTACGGTATATTCAATTACGTAGGAAAAGGTATGGGGCTCATAGATAAAAACATAAACTGGTTGGGGGATGAAAAATATGCTTTATGGTGTATAATACTTATATTACTTACAACCTCGGTAGGTCAGCCTATAGTTCTTTATATATCGGCATTCGGTAATGTGGACAATTCTCTTGTGGAAGCGGCACAGGTTGACGGTGCCACCGATACCCAGCTTTTCTGGAAAATAAAGTGGCCTCAGGTAATGCCTACAACCCTTTACATTTTGGTAATAACAACGATTAACAGCTTCCAGATATTTGCGCTTATACAGCTTCTTACGAGCGGAGGACCTAACCATTCCACAGATACGGTTATGTACTATATTTACTACTCCGCATTCAAACTTTATAAGTACGGATATGCAAATGCAATGGGCGTTGTTTTGGCTGTATTTATAGCATTGCTTTCGGCTGTGCAATTTAGAATGGCAAGGGAGAAATAGGATATGAAAAAGAAAAAATTCAATCTTTACAGAATGGTAAGCCTTATTTTGGTTGTTATACTTGCAGTGCTGTTTACTTTCCCTTTGTATTGGATCATTACGGGAGCATTTAAGACAACGGCAAGTATAAATGCGACAAAACCGGAGTGGTTTCCGAGTGTGTGGGTACTTGATAATTTTAAGAAGCTTTTCAGTAAACAGACGGCTCCTTTATTTGAAATTGCCGTGCCCTTCAGCGCATGGTTTTCACCTGAGGGGAAACCAAGCATTCTTTTTGCGGGACCCAATGTTCCGGCGGCGCTTCGTTGGCTTTTAAATACTGTGTTTATGGCTGTAATGTCTATGGTGCTTACCTGCATAACGGCTACAATGGCGGGCTATGCTCTTGCAAAGAAAAGATTTAAAGGTCAGACTTTACTTTTTATCTTCATAGTTTGTGCTATGGCTTTACCGAAACAGGTGATTTTGATACCATTGTTAAGAGAAATGTCGTCACTTAAGCTTTACAATAATATATGGGCGGTCATCTTTCCTATAGTGGGTTGGCCCTTCGGAGTATTTCTTATGAAGCAGTTTTCGGAGGGTATACCTAAAGAGATGCTCGAAGCCGCAAGAATAGACGGCGCCGGAGAAGTGAAGACCTTTATGCAGATAGTTGTGCCTATGGTGAAACCGGGTATAGGAGCTTTGGCGATTTTTACCTTTATCAGCAGCTGGAACGATTACTTTATGCAGCTCATAATGCTCAGCAGTACGAGCAACTTGAGTATTTCTCTGGGTATTGCAAAGCTTCAGGCTGAGAATGCCACCGACTTCGGTTTAATAATGGCAGGTGCGACTCTTGCGGCGGTACCTATATTGATAGTGTTTATATCATTACAAAAATACTTCACTCAGGGAATTACCATGGGTGCGGTGAAAGGTTAAAGGTGTATATATGAAAAATTTGGATAAATATAAGGGAGTCATACCGGCGTTTTACGCCTGCTATGATAAGGACGGAAACGTAGACCCGGAAGGGGTTAAAACTCTTACGAGATACTTTATTGAAAAAGGGGTTAAGGGTCTTTATGTGAACGGTTCTTCGGGAGAGTGCATATATCTTACGGTTAAAGAGCGTAAGGATATATTGGAGGCCGTAATGGAGGAGGCAAGGGGTAAGCTTACCGTAATAGCCCATGTAGCTTGTAACTCCACAAGAGAGTCCGTAGAGCTTGCAAAGCATGCGCAGGATTTGGGAGTGGATGCCATAGCTTCTATACCGCCCATCTACTTTAAGCTTCCGGAAGCCGCTATAGCAAAATACTGGAATGACATGAGTGCGGCGGCGCCCGATACGGACTTCATTATCTACAATATTCCGCAGCTTGCCGGAGTTTCGCTTACAGTTCCTTTATTAAAGGAGATGATGAAGAACGAAAGGCTTATAGGAGTGAAAAACTCTTCCATGCCTACCCTTGATATAGAAACCTTCAAGTCGGTAGCGGGAGAGGACTATGTGATATTTAACGGACCTGACGAGCAGTTTATTTCGGGAAGAGTTATGGGAGCCGAGGCGGGAATAGGCGGAACCTACGGAGCAATGCCGGACTTATACTTAAAGCTTGATGATTTTGTAAAAAACAATGAAATGGAAAAGGCTTATGCATTACAGGCTAAGCTTAACAATGTTATAAGAAAGCTTTGTTCTTCCAAGGGCAGCATGTATGCCGTTATCAAGGCGGTATTAAAGCTTAATGAAGGCTTTGATATAGGGGGAGTAAGAGCACCTTTCATAAATCTTTCGGACGAGGACGAGCTTGTCGTAAAAGAAGCGGCGGCTATGATAAATGAGTTAAGACAGATGTTTTAAATATAAAGGCGGGAGTAAAGAGTGAATTCATATATAAAATCGACGGTTCCTTTTATCGAAGCAAAATATTCGGCTTTTACGCAGATAGAAAAGGGAATAGCGGACTTTTTCATTGCAAATACGGAAGATATCGACTTTTCATCAAAAGCAATATCGGCAAAGCTTTTCGTTTCGGAAGCTTCGCTTTCGAGATTTGCGCAAAAATGCGGTTTTAAAGGCTATAGAGAATTTATATATCAATATAAGCAGGGACTTAATAATGTGAAGACGGTTGACAGTACTTCGGGAATGTTGGTTTTGAATACCTATCAGGAGCTGCTTAATAAGACTTATTCTCTGCTTGATAAATCTCAGCTTGACAGGATAGTAGGCTATCTTATCGAGGCAAAAAGGATATTTGCCTGCGGAAAAGGAAGCTCCGGCTTTGTGGCATCGGAAATGGAGTCGAGATTTATGCGTACAGGTCTTGATATAGATTCCATACTTGATTCAGACCGCATGCGTATGCAGTCGGTATTTACCGATAAAAGCAGCCTTGTTTTCGGCTTCAGTCTCGGAGGAGAGACGGCACCGGTTTTGTATTTACTTAAGGAGGCCTATAACAGGGGGGCAAAAACTATACTTTTTACTTCCGTGGATAACGGAGAATTTGTGAATTACTGTACGGAGCTTGTGCTTGTTCCTTCACTTAAGCACTTAAACTACGGAAGTGTAATATCTTTGCAGATACCTTTACTTATACTTCTTGATATAATTTATAATGAATATGTTACAAAGGACGAAAGTCTGAAAACGGCATTGTATATAGATACATTAAAAGCGTTGAAATCAGAACCGCCGGCATAGCCGGCGGTTTTTGCTGTTCTTCATTTTTCAATTTATTTTGCTTTGACTTTGGTTCCTTCATTTAACTTATCATCATCGGAATTAATTATTACCTTGTCATTTTCCTGTAAACCTTCGCTTATAACAGCTACAAAAGAGGATTTGTAACTTACTGTTACAGGAAGCTTTTCAGCTTTTCCGTTTTCTATTTTAAATACATAATCTTTGTTATCTTCCGTAAATACAGCTCCTACAGGTACGGAGATTACATTATCGTTTTTATAAAGACTGAACACGGCATTTACACCGTAGCCGTTTTTTAAGATATCATCGTCCCCTATATTATCAAGAACGGCAACGATCTTTACTCTGTATTCCTTTAAGCCCAGAGCGGATTTTTCTTCGGTGGCGAAATCATATATCTCACTTATCTTACCGCTATAGCTTTTCTTTAAGCCCCTAAGTGTAAATTCGGCTTCTATAGGATCTCCGACATGAAGGTATGGAGCGATATCGGTTAGAACGCTGCATTCAAGCTTATATTCCTTATCGTCAGTTCTTACTACGGCAAGCTCCTGACCGGAAAGTGCCATGGAGATATTTTTTGCCGGTATGGATGAAACCACTCCGTCATATTCCGACTTTACTTCACAGTCTTCTATCTGCTTATCCAACTGTTCTATAGCCGTTCTCTCGGAATCTATGGCAGCTTCCAGTTGTTTTTGTGTACTTTCGTAGAATTTTTTACTGATATCTTTTTCGCTTAACCCTTCCGCCTTAAGGGTGTTCAGGTAATCATTGCTTTCGTTTAACCTTCTGCTTGCGTTTTCAAAGGCGGCTTTCGCACTTTCAAAGCTTGCTCTTGAACTTTCAAGTTCAAGCAGGGAAGCGTTTTGACTGTCATACAAAGCCTGTTTTGCCTGATATTCCGTCTGTGCAACACTATAAGCCGCTCTTGCCGATTCAAGGCTTGTATTTAAGCCTTTAATGTATTCAATAGGTGATGTTGCCATAAGCTTACCTATATCGCTTTCTTCTTTTTTCGCTATATAGGAATCCAGACTGCTTTGTCTGAGCTGTTTTTGGTATTCAAGATCTCTGCTGTCTATTTTTACAAGAACATCTCCTTTTTTTACCGAAGAGTTTTCGTCTGCAAGAACCTCCTGTATACTTCCGGATACCTTTGAAAGAATATGGTACTTGTTTCCGAAGCTTACGACGGCATTTTCCTTGTATGTGTCATTTACACTGCCGGGGCTTACCGTATAAACGTTTACCTCCAAAGCCTTATTAAGATTAACGATTATAACGACTGCAAGTATGACGATGACAAGAAGGGAAATAAAAATATATTTGTTTTTGCCCTTAAAAAGTATGGGCAAGCCTTTTTTTATGCTCATAGCTAACCTCTTTCTTTTAAACTATCGTTAGGGTTGATTTTTCCTATTGTTTTAAGTATTGCTCTTCCCGATATATAAAGCATAAGTACACAAAATACAAAGGAACTTAGATATTCGGAAAGACCTATATGTAATTTCAAGGTGAAGGACTCGGAAACCAATAAATTCTCAAGAATCCATTTAAAAAGCTTTACCAAAGGAATACTTAAAATAAGCCCTGATATTAGATAAACTACCTGTTCCGTAAAAATCATCCGTTTTAACTCCGTGGTCGAAATTCCCATTATTTTCATGGTTGCGAATTCGGTTTTTCTTTCTCTTATACTTATCAATGAGATATTGTATATGAGAATTACCCCTGAAAAAAGTGTAAGGTATATGAACATTTGCATCATGAATTTTGAACTTTGCATACGGCTTTCATAAATTTTCAGGGTATCCTTCCGACTCGCAAATGAGGTAACGGCGGAGGTGTCGTCGGTAAGCAGTTTTTTTATGCTTTCTTCAGAACCTCTCTGAGTGTTAAAAATCACGGTGTTTGAGAAGTCCGACACAGGCAGATATTGATTAAGACTTTGTATATCGGCATAACAGCCGCTTCCGAACGCCTCTGAAATCACCTTGCTTACGGGAACGATACTCTTATAATTGGGGGAGTAGCTTGTACTGATTTCGATATTGTCCCCTTCTTTTACGTTTAAGTCCTTGGCTATTCTGCTATTGAGTATAAGTCCGTAGGTCGGCGGTTCATAGAACACATTATCAATATCACTTATTTTATATAAATCCGAGTTGCGATTCATACCCGACAGCAGGGTAAGCTTACTGTGATTTTCGGATTTAATTGTAATCGGTATTTCCGAAATCACCTCACTTTCCCCTATACCTTCTATAGTATTTAAGGAATTAAGCAGTTTGTTAAGAGAGGAATAGTTTTCGAGTGTGATTTTAACATCATATTTTGCTATATCGTCAAAGTAGCCTATGAATATTTTATTTATTGCGTTTTGCGAAGCCCCGAGAGCGCAGGAAAGCGAGAACGGAAAGGCGATGGCAAATGCAATAAAGAATGTTCTGAACGGGCTTCTCAAGATGGAACGTATTCCCATTTTATTCATAACATTCAAGTTTTTAATTATGCCGTCTAAGAGAGAAAACCTATATCCGGTATTCGGAGTAGCGGGTCTCATGGCTTCAGCCGCTTGAATTTTCGCTATGCCGCCAACGCCGAAAAGCACAGCAAATATACTTACAAGAGTGGCGATAAAAAGACCTTTAAGCTTAGTGGAAACGGGGTCTATATAGTTGGTCGAAGGCAAGGAGAAAAATCCGGCGTATTCGCTGAACATGTAAATTCCGAAAGGTTTTGCAAGTACGGAGCCTAGTAGAGCGCCGACGGAACTTATGATGACGGCTTGTATAAGGTATGCACCTATAAGCTCGGAGCTTTTAAGTCCCATAGCTTTCATCGTTCCGATAAGGCTTCTGTCATTGTCTATCATTTTCTTTAAAACGGTGTATAACATAAATACCGACATGCTCATAAATATTGTCGGTAATATGGTTCCTGTACCGGTCAGCTGTTTAAGCTCTCCGTCCACCATATTGTAGCTGCTTTGTTTTTGTTTGTTTGTGAGATTTTTTAAGCCGTATTCCTGTAAACTTTCGCTCAAGCTGTAGCGTACCTGTTCGTAGCTATAGTCTTTTTCAAGCTCAAAGCTTACCTCATTTACGGTGTTTTCTCTGCCCAGTATTTTTGCAAGTTTATCGGAATTTATTACAGCTATGTCATAATCGCTTCCGTCCGAGATTAAGGCTCCGCTTGGCGGAATGGCGTATATGTAATTGGGTGCGGATGCCGCTCCGGCTATAATAAAATCATAGCTTTCTCCGTTAGTTATCAGGCTTACTTTGTCGCCTTTTTTAAGCTTTCTGGTTTTCATCATCTTTGCACCTATAAATATCTGCTCATTGTCCGGTATCGTGTCCGGTTTCAGTAAGAGCTTATTAAGTGTAGATGAAGGGTCATAAGCCAAAACATGCAGACTTGCTATATTGGTGATGTTTTCGGAGCTTACTCTAAGGTCTGCGGACAGAAGCCCCGAAGCTTTTTTAATGCCGGGGAGGGACTCGAATTCCTTGAGCTTTTCCTTAGGCATAGAGATAACATCGGAAAAAGCATCAGCCATATTATTTTCTTTATAATAGACGGATACCTGAGCTTGCAGGTTGATAAAAGTGTCGTTCATAGAAACGAAAGCAAAGATACCCAAAGCCATTATCAGGGTTGCTCCCACATAGGTGCCCCAATTTTTTTTGGCGGATCTGAACAAATTTCTCATAAAATATTTCATTACCAAACCACCTCATCCGGGCTTACAGGATGTTCATTTTCCACTATTTTCCTGATTTTGCCGTCTTTAAGATAAAATACCCTGTTTGCGATTTTTGCAACATTTTCATTATGAGTTATTATCATAATGGTTTTGTTGTACTTTTTATTGAAGTCCACAAGTATCTTAAGTATTTGCACACCTGTCGATATATCAAGAGCGCCTGTCGGTTCATCACACAGCAGTAAATCGGGGTTTTTGCAAATGGCTCTTGCAATAGCCACTCTTTGCTGTTGACCGCCGCTCATTTTTCCGGGGTAGTGATCCCTTCTGTCCCATAAGCCCACTTGAGTAAGAAGTTCCTTGGGATTTAGAGGATTTGGAGACAGATCCGCTGCAAGCTCTACATTTTCAAGAGCGTTCAAGTTGGGCATAAGATTATAAAACTGGAAGATAAAGCCTATATTTGAACGTCTGAAGGAGGTAAGCTCACTTTCGCTCATATCGCTTAAATCTATACCGTTGTAGCTTATATGCCCGGAACTCACGGTTTCTATTCCGCCCAATATGTTTAAGAGGGTAGATTTTCCGGAGCCCGAAGGCCCGAGAATAACTACAAGTTCGCCCTTATAGACATCGAAGCTTACATCATCAAGCGCCTTTACGCTTACTTCTCCGAGAAAAAATTCCTTATGTATATTTTTGGCTGTTATAAGTTTTTCCATAGCAATTCCTTTCACCGGTATTTATCCGGGGAGGTAAAATTTTTGTATATATCTTTTTGCCATTTCAAGTATTTCGTCATCAAAAACAGGAATACCTATACCGTCAAGAACGATTTTGATCATATCTATTTTTTTGAAAGCCTCTTCCTTACTGTTGTCTATGAGTGTAGGTAAAATCCAGATTCTTGTAAGCAGGCTGAACACCTCCGCCGTTTCTTTTACATATTCCGGATTAACGCTCATGGAGCCGTCTTCTATTCCCTGTTGTATCAACACTTCCAGTTGAGGGGAAAAGCTTTTCAGTACAGTCTTTACCGAGCTTGTAAAGAAATGAGGATTGTGAATAAGGGGTATGGTCTCCAAATTTATCTTTAAGGTTTCCTTGTCGTTAAAAGTATCTTTAAAACTTGCTTTTACTTTTTCAAGGGCGTTTAAGTCGGGATGTTTTTGCAGAAGTCTTTCAAGGCTGTATTCTTCACATAGTATGTGAAAAATTTCGGCAAGAATATCGTCCTTGGACTTAAAATGGTGATAAATAGCGCCTTTTGTGACATCACCAAGTTCATCGACTATATCCTGTATGGAAACGTTGTCGTAGCCCTTTTTTGTAAAAAGCAGATACGAGGTTTTAAGAATTCTTTCAACAGTACGCTCGGGATATTTATTTCGTGACATATTTCCTCCAAATTTATAAATTACCGTATTTTGAAAACCGGGTATGTGAGCAATTAAATATACATACATTCGGTACGTATGTATATTACAATGAATTTCAAAATTTTGCAAGGGCTAAGAAGAAATTTTTAAACTTGACACCTCTAAAAAAGAAGCTGTAATATATTTATATGAGTAGAAAGTATATGAAAATAGCAAATCTTGATGTTTTGCTTGATAAAAGAAAAAATGTGAAATATCTGTATATAAAGGTGTTCGCAATAGATGCAAGTGTAAGAGTTATAGCTCCGAAATATTGCTCGGATAAAAGAATTAAAGACTTTGTTCTGGAAAACCTTGAAGAGATTAATAAAAGTTTGGAGGTGTACAGAAAAAGCACGGATTATAAAAGCTATGAGTACGTTTCGGGGGAGAAGCATCTTTTATGGGGCGGTGAATATAGCCTTGAGTTTGTAAGAGGAGATAAGAACGGGGCGTATCTTTCGGATAAGTCTATAGTGATTTGCACGGTAAAAGAGGAGAGTGCGGATAAGAGAAAGCTTTTACTTAATAAATTTTATAGGGAGGAGCTCATAAGACAGGCAGAGCCCTTGTTTGAAAAAAATCTGAAGGCTATGAATACGGAAATTTCCGAGTTCAGGATTAAGGATATGAAAACAAGATGGGGAACCTGCAATATAAAAGACAGACGTATATGGTTAAATTTGCAGCTGGCAAAAAAGCCTTTGCTTTGTCTGGATTATGTCATAGTGCATGAGCTGAGTCATCTATTTGAAAGAAATCACAATAAAAATTTTTATAAAATTCTTGACACTTATTTTTCGGACAGAAAGGAAGCGGAATATTTATTAAAAATGAAAAAGCAAGGAAGATAACACTGTTCCTTGCTTTTTTATGTAATATGCACAAAAATGAAGCTGTCATTTTGTGCAACTTGTTCTTATCCAATGGATAATATTTGCCTTTTTAAGCGAAAGTATTCATTGGATAATGTACTTTTTGAAGGAAGTATGGTAAACCTAAGGTGTACTTAGATGGAGCAATGATATTATTTCAGATACTTCATTTACCCAAGCGGTAAAGTTGAAAAATAAATTTAGGGAGGAATGGAAAATGTTTAAAAAGAGAACTCTGATACCGGCTTTTTTGTGTATGCTGCTTCTTGCTACCGCATGTACCGCAAAAAGTGAAGACGGTCAGGACAAGACGGAAAAGACATCGGAAGTAAAGGATGAAAAAGACGGAAAAAAAAAGAAAGCCAAGAATAAAGGCGGAGAAGAGGATACTTCTTTAGGAAATACATACTGGATATGTAAGGAAGAAAGCGAGTATGAGGACAGAAATATTGAGTTGATCATTAATGAAGACGGAACCTTCCATTTTAGGGAACTGGGACAAAATATTAACGGTGAACCGTATTATAGGCATTTTGAGGCGGATAGCTATACATGGTCTCAAACTTCGGATGAGGTGGAGTTTGAATTCGCCACAAAGAAGCCTAATAAAAAAGAAGTATTTTACGCTAATATACTGAGTAACGGCGATAAAATGAAGTGTCCGGATATGTTCGGGTGGTCGGAAGAAGATCTTACTTTTGAAAAACAGGATGAGATGCCTAAGCTTACTTCAATAAAAGAAGATTCGGGAAAGCTTGTAGGAGAATGGGAGCTTGTTGCCGTTGACGGAGTTTTAGCGAAAAATATCAGCGCAGAAGGTGGAAAGAGCTTTGAGTCAAGCCTTAAAATATACGAAGAAAAAGATAAGATGTATGCCGACTATCATATTGTAAGATGGGAAGGCTCCGGCAGCAATGATCTTGAAAAGGTAGCCATATCCTTAAAAAATGAACCTTTATATGATGACAGCGTAAATGAATTTTGGAGCGCCGCTTTTGACGAAGAAATAAGTCCCGATGAAGTCAGACCTAAAAAGAAGCTTAATGTCCAATTTACTCTTGTAGGGGATAACAAGCTTGTATTGAAAGAAGAAGATCCCGAGGATTTGGATTGGGGTGCTATGGTTTACATTTACCTGAGAAAAGATTCCGAGGAATATGCCGACAGAGAAGACTATTTCTACTCCGATACGGTTACCGTATCAAATATAGAAGAGCTTGTGGAGAATCTAAATAACTCTACACGTATTATACTTAAAGAAGGAACATATAACTTCTCGGATATTAAGGGAAACGATAATTCTTGGGAATCTTATAATGAGGAATATGGATATACAAATCATAATGTCATTTATGGCAGACATATAAAGCTTGAGGCGGAGGAAGGTGCTGCCGTAAATATTCTTATTAACTCCCCTACAAGCAATGTACTTGAGTTTAATGCGGGAACAGACATATCACTTAAAGGCTTGACCGTGGGGCATAATGTTGAAAAAGGGCAGTGCACGGGCGGTGTATTCAGCTTTAACGGTTGTGAGAATGTAAGAATTGAAGATTGTCATCTTTTCGGTTGCGGTACCTATGGTGTAAGCGCTAACGGAGTATATGATTTAAAGCTTATAAACAGTGAAATTTATGAGTGTACCTACGGTTTGGCAGAGCTTCAAAATACAAACACGGCTGTGTTCGAGAACTGTATTTTACGAGACAGTGAGGGCTTTAATCAATTTGAGATCTATAATTCCAATAATATACGATTTGAAAATTGTGAGGTTAGAGGAAATAAAGCCGGGGATTTGGAAAACCTCTTTATAAGAAGTGATAACTCGGTCGACGTAAAGTTTAAGAATTGTAAGTTTAAAGACAATACTTATAAAAAGAGAAATAACGGAGAAGTTGAGTTTACAGATTGTGAGTTTAATGATAAGAATTAAGCTTTGATGACAAAAGACCGCCTATATAGACGGTCTTTTGTGTGTACTTTTTTATTTCTTAGGGTAAAATCCGCTCGGCTTTTCCGAAAGATTTATAATGATATTTTTCATTTGTGTATAATGCTCAAGGATAACCTTGTGAGTTTCTCTTCCTATGCCTGAAGTCTTATATCCTCCGAAAGGTGCTCCGGCAGGGATTGCATTGTAGGTGTTAACCCATACACGACCGGTTTCTATAGCTCTGGAAACTCTTAAGGCACGGTTTAAATCTTTTGTCCAAACACCGCCGCCGAGACCGTAATCACTGTCATTTGCCATCGCTATAACTTCTTCTTCCGTTTTGAACTTGATAACTACGGCAACAGGTCCGAATATTTCTTCACGAGCAACTTCCATATCATTTGTTACGTCCACAAGAAGAGTAGGTTTATAGAAAGCGCCCTTTGCAAGCTCTCCCTCTGTGTAAGAGGAACCGCCGCAAGCGATTTTTGCACCGCCCTTAACAGCCGCATCTACGCAGGACTGAATCTTCTGTACCTGCTTTGCATTAACCTGTGAACCCATTTGAGTGTTCATGTCAAGAGGATCTCCGACCTTTACCTTATTGAACTGTTCCACCGCTGCAGCTACGAATTTATCGTAAATGTCCTCATGAACAAAAACTCTTGAGCCGGCACAGCATACCTGACCTTGGTTAAATAAGATACCGAGCTGAACTCCGTCTATAGCCATGTCAAAGTCGCAGTCAGGGAAGAAGATGTTTGCCGATTTTCCTCCAAGCTCCAAGGTTGCCGGAATAAGTCTGTCGGCAGCTGCTTTGGCAACGGAACAGCCTATTTCGGTAGAGCCTGTAAATGCGAGTTTTCTAAAGCCCGGATGGTCAAGAATATATTGACCTGATTTTGAGCCGGCACCCGAAATAACATTGAATACACCGGCAGGAAGAACATCCTTTATAAGCTCTGCCAATACTATAACGCTAAGCGGGGTTGATGAAGACGTTTTAAAAACGCTGCAACAACCCGAAGCAAGTACCGGAGCCAGCTTCCACGCAGCCATAAGGAAAGGGAAGTTCCAAGGAACTATTTGTCCGACTACTCCTATAGGTTCACGAAGTACCAAAGATAAAGTGTCGTTATTTAGTAAGTTTGCCGAGTCTTCTTCGGTTCTTATCGCACCGGCGAAGTATCTGAAATGATCCGCGGCAAAAGGTATATCTACAGCCATGGTTTCTCTGATAGGCTTACCGTTGTCAAGACTCTCTATTTTAGCAAGTCTTTCTTTGTTTTCGTCTATAATGTCCGCAATTTTCAAGAGAATTTCAGCCCTTGAAGCTTTATCCACATTTTTCCAGCTTTCGAAAGCCTTCCAAGCCGCAGCTACAGCTCTGTCAACATCATCCTTGGTAGCCTCGGCAACGCTTGCAAGCTTTTCGCCGGTTGCCGGAGAGAATGTATCAAAAGTGGCACCGTCGGATGCCGCAACGAATTCACCGTTAATGAACAGACCATAGTTATCTTTTAATAATTTTTCCATCGTATATCACGCTCCTTTTTATCTGCTGAGTAATTCATACTAAATTACTATGGATTAATGATAACATAAAAAAATTATAATGCAATAGTTTATACAAAAGTAGTTAAAATAACGATATTGTCTGATAACTAACGCTATTGATAAAAAATCCCAAACCTAAACAGGCTTGGGATTTCACTATGCCAGATATGAGTACATAAGCATGTAATGGCAGAAGCTTCCCGCCATTACAAAAAGGTGGAAGACTTCATGGGAGCCGAAATTCTTTGAAAGAGAATTGAAGGCTTTAAGCTTTAAGGCATAAATGACGCCTCCTATAGTATAAATAATGCCGCCGGCAAGCAACCACACAAAGCCCGTAGTCGGCAAAGCTTTAATGATTTTGGCAATCATAAAAACGCATAACCAGCCCAGACCTATGTATATGGCGGAGGAAAATATTTTCGGACAGTATATCCAAAGCGCATTTATACACATTCCCATAAGGGCGATACCCCACACAAGAAACAAAAGAAGCTTTCCCTGAAAACCTCCGATTACAAGCAGGCACACGGGCGTGTAGGTTCCGGCTATCAGTACGAAAATCATCATGTGATCTATTTTTTTCAAAAGAGTATTTATCTTTTTGGATATATCAAAGGTATGATAAACCGTGCTTGCCGCATAAAGAAGTATCATACTGACTATAAAAATTGAAAGAGTAAGAAGCTTGGGTTTGCCGCTTTGTGAGGCACATGCCTTATAAAGCAAAGGTATGGCGGCAACAATCGCCATAAGCATGGCTATGAGATGAGTTATTGCACTGCCGGGATCCTTGAAACCGTGTTCTTTGAGATGTTTAAAAATATTCATGACATACCTCCTTTTGATATTACATACTACATAATGTAGTTTTTAAAACTATATGATGAGGACAATGATAACACCTGTGAGTAAATAAATCAAGAGGTAAAAAGCGGTTGACTAAAATTTTAAGAGAATGTATAATTACGAGCGTAAATACCTATAAACCTACTGAATTAATATGTTTAATATAGAGGTATAAAAGTTTTCAGTTTATATTGATAATGCAGGGTAAGAGGAGGAAAAATAAATATGGGTCACACACATGCAGATGAACATGAAGAGGAGCACAGACACAGGGCTATTATAGGTTTTGATGAAAACGGTATCCCAAGAGTATTAAAGCCTGTAGCGGGACATAGCCATAAGCACATTGATGAAAACGGAAATGAATATGAGCACAGCCATGAAGAAGCGTTCACGGAAGATTATATGAAAGCTGTTGCCGCATATAGAAAAACATTTCCGTCAAAACAGGAAGTACTTGAGGCAACCCCGGATCCCGCGGTAAGAGAGATGATACTTCGAATGGAGCAGCTTGGTATAGATACGGCTTTTGACAGATTTGACAGGCAACAGCCGCAGTGTGCGTTCGGAATGACGGGAGTCTGCTGTAAATTTTGTAATATGGGTCCCTGCAAGGTTACCCCTAAAAGCCCTAAAGGAGTGTGCGGAGCGGATGCGGATCTTATAGTAGCAAGAAATCTTTTGAGAAGTGCGGCTGCAGGAGCGGCTCAGCACGGTATGCATGGAAGAGAAATAATATTAAATCTTAAGTGGGCGGCTCAGGGAAAGCTTAATGTACCTATAGACGGAGAGCATAAGATACGTGCTATGGCTAAAGTCTTTAATATACCTACAAAGCATAGGCAATTAAAAAATATTACTATAGATCTGGCAAATATCTTACTTGAAGATATGTCGAGAACCGAGCCGGATATTTTTAAAACTATAGAAGCCTGTGCCTTGGATGAAAGAAAAAAGGTATGGAAAGAGCTGGATATCATGCCTATCAGTGCCTATCACGAGGTTTTTGAAGCTTATCATAAAACCGGTGTCGGTACGGACGGAGACTGGGAATCTATCATGAAACAGTTTTTACGTTGCGGACTTGCATTTACTTTTGCAGGCGTCGTTGCGACTTCGATAGCTACAGACTGTCTGCTGGGAGTGGGAGACAGAGTTACATCAAAGGTCAATGTGGGAGCTCTTAAAAAGGGTTATGTAAACATAGCCGTCCATGGACATCTTCCTATGCTTGTGAGGGAAATAGTAAAAACAGGGCAATCGAAAAAGTATACAAAGCTTGCAAAATCTAAAGGGGCAAAGGGAATCTGCTTTTACGGGATTTGTTGTTCGGGACTTTCGTCAATGTACAGGTATAACGGAGTGATTCCCTTATCAAATGCGGTCGGTGCGGAGCTTGTATTGGGAACGGGAGCTTTGGATTTATGGGTTGCCGATGTTCAGGATGTATACCCGGCAATAATGGATGTTGCAAGGTGCTTTAAAACAACGGTTGTTACAACAAGCGATTCGGCAAGACTTCCCGGAGCGGAACATATAGGCTATGACCACCATCATTCAAATTTAAAAGACACGCAAAGGATTGCCGAAAAAATAATAGAAAGAGCTATTGAAAGTTACGAAGACAGGCAAGGTATACCCGTATTTATACCTCCATACGAGGTGGATGCCGAGGTGGGATTTTCTCTTGAATACTTATCTAAATACTACGGAAGTATGGAGCCTTTGGCGGATGCTTTAAAAAGCGGAAAAATAAAAGGTATTGTCAATTTGGTAGGTTGCAACAATCCGAGAATACCTTATGAAAAGGCTATTTTGGATGTGGCGGATGTGCTTCTTAAAAATGATATTTTGATATTGACAAACGGCTGTGCATCATTTCCGCTCTTAAAGATGGGATATTGCCAAACAACGGATATAGCCTATTCCAAGTGCGGAAAAAACTTAAGAGAGTTTCTTGAAAAGGATAATATGCCTCCTGTAATGCATGTCGGCGAGTGTATAGATAACACAAGGTCATCGGGAATTTTTACGGCTATAGCGGGAATGTTGGGAAAGAACCTAAAGGAAATGCCTTTTGCTTTCGCTTCTCCCGAGTGGTCCAATGAAAAAGGTATAGATGCGGCGCTGGGTTTCAGACTTCAAGGTATTAATTCTTATCATTGCGTAGAAGCTCAGATTCACGGATCTCCGAGAACAATAGAGTTTTTAAAGGAAGGAACGAGAAAGACTTTGGGTTCGGTTATGTATGTTGATGTAAATCCGACGGCCTTAGGCGAAAAAATTGTAGAGGATATTAATGAAAAAAGGAAACAGTTAAACTATTGATTTTTATGGAATATAAGTTTATTATTAGATTGCTTTAACGCTTTAAATTTATGTATCGTTAAAAATATTTATAAAGGGGATAGGTATGTCTAATCATAAAACTAAATTTAAAACAAGATGGGGCTTTATATTGGCTTGTGTAGGTTCAGCCGTAGGTATGGCGAATGTATGGGGTTTCCCGTATAAGATAGGCTCAAACGGAGGTGCGGCATTTTTGATTCCGTACCTCATTTTTGTACTTTTGTTCAGCTTCGTAGGCTTGTCAACGGAGTATGCTATAGGAAGGTATGCCGGGACGGGAACCTTGGGAGCTTATGAAAAGGCTGTTACATCAAGGTTTCCAAAATCGAAATTTTTAAAGCATATAGGTTGGTTGCCGCTTATAGGCTCGTTTTGTATAGCTCTGGGTTATGCGGTCATCATAGCCTATGTTTTAAAGGGCTTATTCGATTCGATTACGGGAAACATTATGAGTGTGGATGCCGATGCGTGGTTTTCGGAGTTTTCCTTAAAGGACTTTTCGGTCTTACCGTATCATATAATCGTACTTATTCTTACTTTGGTTACCGTATTTGTGGGTACGGAAGCCATAGAAAAAACCAATAAAATCATGATGCCTTTGTTTTTCATGCTTTTTGTCTTGATAGCATTCAGAATAGCGTTTTTACCTAATGCGCTTGCCGGCTATAGGTTTTTACTTACCCCGGACTTTACCTACCTCAAAGACCCTATGACATGGATATGGGCTATGGGGCAGGCATTCTTTTCTTTGTCGGTAACGGGTTCGGGAATGATAGTTTACGGTGCTTATCTTGATGATAAGGAAGATGTTGTATACGGAGCAAAAAATACGGCTGTTTTTGATACCGTAGCGGCTTTGATGGCAAGCTTGGTAATGATACCCGCCTGCTTTGCCTACGGTATAGATGTAAGCGGAGGTCCGGGCTTACTTTTTGTTACTCTTCCGACCATTTTACAGGACATAATAGGAGGAAGAATATTCGCCATATTGCTGTTTTTAGCCGTAACCTTCGGCGGAATAAGCTCTCTTCAGAATATGATAGAGGCTGTTGTCGAGTCATTGGAATATAAGTGGAAAAAGCTTCCGAGAAAAATTGTCAGTGTGATCATAGGCATACTTCTCATAGGAATAGGAATGTTTATGGAGCCTATATCAAAATGGGGTCCTTGGATGGATTTGGTATCCATATATATAATACCTATAGGTGCCTGCATAGGAGCAGCTGTTTGGTTTTGGGTAATGAAAAAAGAAGATCTTTTGAGAGAAATAAATAAAGGAACAGATAAAAAAGTAGGAGATTTGTGGTATAATATGGGCAGATACTTGTATGTTCCTTTTGCGCTCATACTCTGTCTTATTGCCTTGATAAAGGGTATTTCATTTTAGGAGAGTGTAGGTATGAAAATCAAGATTTTTGAAGACGAGGTATGGTACCCGGCGGTAAGTGCCTATGGTACGGACATGCCTTATTCCGCGGACTTTTCGGGCAAGGTGCAGATGAAAAACAATCCTACGGTTAATCAGATGACTCCCTTACTTTTAAGTAATAAGGGTAGATATATTTATAAAGAAGACGGATTTATTGCCATTTTTGCCGGGGGTGAAATTGAAATAGATGAGTCCGTAACTTTCAAAGAGGGTCTAAGAAATCTAAGGGAAGCTTATAAAGCCGCTGCAAAGGCTCATTTCGGCTCGGGCAGCATAAAGATAGCAAAAAAATTGGTGGAAAGTCCCGTATATAATACATGGATGTATGCCCCTTTCGATATTACACAGGAAAAGGTTCTTGCTTATGCAAGGGATATTCTGGCTCTCGGCTTGCCTGCCGGAACTCTTGTAATAGATGACAAATGGTGCAAGGATTACGGAGATTGGCGCTTTGACGAGGAAAAGTTTCCAAACCCCGAAGAGATGATAAAAGCTTTGCATGATATGGGCTTTTCACTTATGCTTTGGGTCTGTCCTTACCTAAGCTTTGAAGCGAAGGTGTATGAATACTGTAAAGAGAACTCCTTGCTTCTGACTGAAAATAATGAAATTTACAAGCTGAAATGGTGGAACGAAACCTCGGCAACTTTTGACCTCAGAAAAAAAGAGAGCCTTGTATACATGGAAAATGTATTTGAAGAGCTGGTAAAGCTGGGTGTAGACGGCTTTAAGGCTGACGGCGGGGACAGTTTATACTATTTGAATGAACATGAACCCGACAGGCAGAGCTTTCTGTGGGCGGAGCTTGCTTCAAAATATTCTTTCAATGAGTTGAGAGCGGATTTTAATACTCCGTCCTTGAATGTTTTTGAAAGACTTTGCGATAAAAAGCACAGCTGGGGGAAAACGGGAATAGCCGCCCTTATTCCGGATGCCTTGGCTCTCGGCTTGGGGGGACACCCTTTTTTTGCACCTGATATGATAGGCGGAGGCGAGGTAAGTGATATAAGAGAGAAATGTGAGCTGAAAAGGGATATATTTTTGGCGCATTCTCAGGTGGCGACTCTTTTTCCGAGCATGCAGTTTTCGGTATTGCCTTCCTATGTTTTGGGCGAGGATATTTATAAGCTTAAGGTGCTTTTAGATTTAAGAAAAAAACTTATGCCCTATATCAAGGAGCTTTTTGATGAATGTTGCCGCTCAAAAGAGCCTTTTGTAAGACTTTTGGAGTACGTTTTTCCTCACGAAGGCTTTGAAAAAATAAAAGATGTATTTATGTTGGGCGATAAATACATGGTAGTTCCCGTTACAAGGGAAAATGAGAAAAAAAAGCTTATCAGATTTCCTAAGGGGAGGTGGAAGCTTGGTACAAAAGTATATGAAAACGGAGAAGAAATAGAGCTTGATTTGAGTATTGACAATTTGCTTGTGATTGAAAGGATGTAAAATTATGAGAGAATTTATGAAAAAGCTTGTACCTTTGTCATCTCTGCTTTTAGCCTTGCTATGTTCCCTGTTTTATTTCAGGTTTAAACATCAAGAGGATATGAAGAATTTTGCGCATGAGCCTTCTCAAATAACGCATGAAACCGATGAAGCTTTGCAAGAAAGTCAGGAAGGCAATGGAGAGAATGAAGAGGCGGAGAGAGTTTATGTGGATGAGTCTACGAAAAAGAAGTTTTCTTTGCTGCTTGGAAAAGCGAAAGAAGTTGTAATTGCAGAGCTTGGTAAACCGGATGAGGAAAAAGGAAATAATATACTCCGATATATTTTGGATGACGAAACGACCGCCTCGCTTCATTTTACAGAAGAAGAAACGGAATCAGGTGCCGGAGTATTGGAGTATGTGTACTATATAAACAAGAATGAAGATATGGTATACAAAACGGGAAGTCTTTTAAAAGCGGACAACAAACAGTTTTGTGAAATGCTGGGAGATTCAATGTATGATATAGAGAAGAAATTAGGAGAAGCGGATATACTAGGTATTTATAGTCTGGTATATTTTCTTGATAATGATATGAGGGTGGATTTGATATTTCACGATAACGGTACAGATGTGAAGCTCATAGAGGTAAAGTATAAAAAAAGTAATGTTATAGAGCCGGAAGAACCTACAGCCAAGTATTTTTTGTTCAATGTGAGAAAAACATTTACAGGTATGAGCAAAGATATAAGGGGCTGGATACCTATAGGTTCAGGAATGCCTATAAATGTGTGTTATGGTGAAGGTTTAAGATTTGAAACCTGTGCGATGGGTGATCGCGTAGATGATTTTACTGTACATAATCTATATGACCCATTTAGCGCATATAACGGAAGCTATTTTAAGTTAACATATTCTCCGGAGTATACTAATGATGAGAGTATAAAAAGTTTTCTTAAAGAAAAATCCTATTCTTTTGATGAAAGGGAGAGGATAGAAGCAAGAAGCCTATTTTACATTAGAAAAGACTATGATTATGAGACTATTTTGAGCATGTTTGGAGAGCCGTACGGTATAACTGAGGATAACAGGGTGTGCTATCTTATAGATGGAGGTTATGTATTTTTTCAGCCGGGATTTTCTGAGGATGAGACTATGACATTGGATTATGTGGATATATATTCTGAGAACGGTGAGTTCAGATCCGAGCTGATTTGTTTGAAATTTGAGAATCCTGACTAGTATACAAAGAAGTATAAAATAAGTAAGGCTTAAATTACAAATTATAGAAAAAGACTATAGATGGATTCGTCTATAGTCTTTTTCTATGGTGCAGATTGGAGAAAAGATATTTATCTGCTTACCTTCATGAGCTTTCGGGAGGTCAAAGTCAGAGAGTGTGTATGGTAAGTATACCGGAGCTAAGTCTAAAGATTGTATTGTGGATTGCTTTTGTGACAGAAAGCTTGAATTGCTGTGATAAATGAAGTAAAGTATAGGGCATAAGGTAATTAATATAAATCAGTTTATAAAATGTGGGAGAGCAATATGATACAAGCGATAGAAAAGAGAAAATCACAAAGAACTTTTACAAAAGAAGCTATAGCCGAAGATAAGATTCAAAAAATAAAAGAACTTATAGACGATATAAACAAAAATTCGGAACTTAATATAAGCTTTGTGGAGGACGGAAGCGAAGCTTTTTCAGATATTCGTACATCCTACGGTTTTTTTAAAAACGTCCGCAGTATGATTTTGATGAAGGGGAATCCCGATTTATCCCATTTTCGTGAAAAAGTGGGGTACTACGGCGAAAAGCTGGTTCTTAGTGCTGTGGATATGGGGCTTGGTACCTGCTGGGTAGGAGGTACTTTTGACAGAAAAAAGCTTGATACTCCCGAGGGAGAATGCATCATTGCTGCCATAGTGGTAGGTATGGTTGATAAGCCGGCAATAAAGGATAAGATATTGAAAGCTTTATTTACGGGAAAGAGAAAGCCTGTGTCCGAGAGGTTGACATCCGATTCACAAGTGCCGGAGTGGGTTGAGAAGGGGATGAAGTGTGTTTTGCTTGCTCCCAGTGCTTTAAACAAGCAAAAGCCTCATTTCAAATACAAGTCCGGAGTGCTTACGGCAGGTGTAATCAATGACTATATAGCCGATTTGACGGATTTGGGAATCGCAAAGTTTCACTTTGAAATAGGAGCAGCCGGGGGAAAGTTTGAGTTCGGTAACGGAGCAAGGTACAACAGGTAGATTTTATAGTTGAGGGCTTTAATATGTTAAGGTATATAATTAAAAAAGGTTTTTTCAGCGTTTTGTTTTTTTCACTGGCAAGCGTAATAATATTTATGATCATTAACACATATTTAGAGTTGGGAAATGAAAGTGTTTTACATTTGAGATACTTTGAATGGATGAAAAATGTACTTAGATTTGAGTTCGGTTATTCTAAAAAATATTCCGACCCCGTCATGGTGCTTATTAAGGACAGAATGCCGAAGACATTGTTAATTGCGGGCATATCTCTTATACTTAGTACCTTCATGGGCTTGTTTATCGGATTTATTGCTGTTTCAAAAGGAAATACAGGGGTTGACGGCGCTGTAACTTTATTTATTTTGATAAGTATAGCCATTCCTTTGGCGTTTATATTATGGACAATATTTAAAGATTTTATGTATTTGCAGCAAAGCTATATGGAATTCAGAGTCTATGAAATAAGAAAAAAAGTGGTTTTGTTTATCGAAAATATGACGGGGTTTAAGCGTCTGGTATTTTCGGTATGTTTCCTGACCTTATTTCAAACACTTGTTTATTCAAAGTATGTACGCTTGGAGATACTAAAGATTTTTGGAGCACCTTATGAAGATGGCAAAAGTATAAGAAGCTATGTTTTAAGCGATAAGCCGCAGAAGTTATTCTTGGTAATAATCGCCCTTGCTTTGTTGCAAATACCGTGTCTTTTTTTCGGGGATTTGATTACGGAAACAATGTTTGTGTGGCAAGGCGTAGGAAGACTCGGTTATGAGGCAATAAAGAATAAGGACCATAGTGTTTTGATAGGGGTAGGTATGCTGGGGCTTATGCTTACGTTTGTATCTAATTTCCTTGCAGATGTCCTGTTTTTCAGCCTGGAAAGTAAAAAAGAAGATATGTAGGATACATAAGAATATCGATATAAATATTATTTGTTTTAAAATCAAGAAAAAAAGCAGATAAAAGTAATTTAAAAAAGATTGCAAGTTTCTGCAATCTTTTTTGTATAAAGTCAAGCTTCTATCATATTGACTGTAAGCCTTGAAATGGTATAAAATCAGATATGTAAAATTGAAGCATTTCAAACGGAAAATTAGGAGACAAATTATGAAATATATGTTTGCAAGCGATATACACGGAAGTGTATACTATGCAAAAAAAGTAGTGGATAAATTTAAAGAATTGGGGGCGGACAGACTGATACTTTGCGGAGATTTGCTCTATCACGGACCGAGAAACGATTTACCTAAGGACTACAATCCGAAGGATGTGATCCTTATGTTAAATGAAATAAAGGACAGTATATATGCGGTCAGAGGAAATTGTGACAGCGAGGTGGATCAGATGGTACTCGAGTTTCCGATAATGGCTGATTACAGTATACTTGTGCTTAACGGAATAAACTTTTACCTGACACACGGGCATTTGTCATCGCCCGAGAATTTGCCTGCGCTTAAGAAAGGTGATGCTTTTGTTTTCGGGCATATACATCTGCCTATAGCTAAAAAACAGGATGATGTTTATATATTGAACCCGGGTTCGGCATCTTTGCCTAAGGGCGGGAACCCGAATTCATACGCTGTTTTGGATGGAAAAAATTTTAAAGTGTTATCCTTTGAAGGGGATGTTTTAAGGGAGATAGAGATTGAGTAGGGTATATGAATTGTACGCACCCTGCCATTTCGGCATGGAGGCGGTATTAAAAAGGGAAATTACGGATATTGGCTATGAGGTTACGAGAGTTGAAGACGGAAGAGTTTATTTTGAGGGAGATGCTGAAGCTATAGCCAGAGCCAATATTTGGCTCAGAACAACGGAAAGGGTGATGATACTCGTAGCTCAGTTTAAAGCCTTAAGCTATGAAGACCTCTTCCAAGGGATAAAAGACGTGGAATGGCAGGAATACCTGCCTCAAGATGCGAAATTCTGGGTAAAAAAGGCGACTTCCGTAAAAAGTAAGCTTTTTTCGCCTACCGACATACAGTCCATAGTAAAAAAAGCCATGGTTGAAAAGCTTAAAACAGTATATAAAAAAGATTGGTTTGCCGAAGACGGAGCACAGTATCCGCTCAGGATAAGCATAAATAAGGATATTGTTACGGTAGGGCTTGATACAAGCGGAGAATCTTTGCATAAACGAGGCTACAGAAAACTGTCCGCGAAAGCACCTATTACGGAAACCTTGGCGGCGGCTCTGATAATGCTGACACCGTGGAAAAGCGACAGATTGTTAATAGATCCGTTTTGCGGTTCGGGTACTTTCCTGATAGAAGCGGCTCTTATAGCCAAAAATATTGCCCCGGGAAGAAGCAGGCAGTTTGAAGCTATGAACTGGGAAAATATAGTTCCGAGAAAAACATGGTATGAGGCATTTGACGAAGCCTTCGATGAAGAAATTAAGGATGAATTTACCTTGCAGCTGCAAGGCTATGATATAGATGGCAAGGTTATAGCGGCGGCAAAGCAAAATGCCGAGGACGCCGGTGTAGGAGAATACATACATTTTCAGAAAAGAGATGTAGCAAAGCTCTCAAGCACTAAAAAGTACGGTTTTATCATAACAAATCCGCCTTACGGCGAAAGGCTTGAAGAAAAGGAAAATCTTCCCGCCCTGTATAAGTCTTTGGGCGAGGGCTTTGCGAAGCTGGATTCATGGTCGATGTTCATGATAACCTCTTTTGAAGATGCACCTAAATACATAGGAAGAAAAGAGGATAAAAACAGGAAAATATATAACGGTATGCTGAAAACCTATATTTATTCTTTTATGGGAGCAAAGCCGCCTAAGAGGACAAAAAATGAGTAGGATAGTATTTGCCACGGGAAATGAAAATAAACTGAGAGAAATCAGACAAATAATGAAGGATCTTAAGGTTGATATTATATCTATGAAGGAAGCCGGCATAGATATCGATATAGAAGAAACGGGTACAAGTTTTGAGCAGAACGCACTTATAAAGGCTAGGGCAATTTGGGAAATTATCGGGGGCATTGTTATGGCTGACGATTCCGGGCTTATTATCGATTATTTAAACGGTGAGCCGGGCATATATTCTGCAAGATATATGGGTGAAAATACTTCATATACCGAGAAAAACAAAAAAATACTTGAGAGAATGGCGGATGCAAAGGGTGAAGAAAGAAGTGCAAGATTTGTTGCCGCAATAACCTGTATATTGCCGGACGGTAAGGAGATTGTCGCACAGGAAACTATGGAAGGGCTTATAGCCGAAGAGATAGCGGGAGAAAACGGCTTCGGATATGACCCTATACTGTATTTGCCCGAGTATTCATGTACGAGTGCCCAACTTAGCGACGAAGAGAAAAATTCTATAAGCCATAGAGGAAAAGCTCTCAGGCTTATGAGGGAGAAATTACAAAATGAAAATATTAGTTGTCAGTGATACACACAGAGATGAAAGCAGACTTATAAAGGCGATAGAAGCTGAAGCTGCAGATATGCTTATACACCTCGGAGATATAGAGGGAAGTGAAGGTAAAATTGAGATGATGGCGAATGCCGACTGCGTTATGGTAAAAGGAAATAATGATTTCTTCTCTTATCTCAAAGATGAAAGAGAAATTTTTCTCGGTAAATATAGGACCTTGCTTACGCACGGACATATCTACAGTGTAAGTTTGGGTCTTGAATGTTTGAGAACGGAAGCCGTTGCGAGAGGCTTTGATATAGCTATGTTCGGGCATACACACAGACCTTTTTATGAGAATAAAAACGGTTTGATTTTGCTTAATCCGGGAAGTCTGTCTTATCCCAGACAGGAAAATCGTTTGCCGAGCTATGCGGTTATGAATATAGATGATGAAACTCAAAATATTGATGTAGATATTAAGTATATAGAAAGGTAATATACAGTTGTCTTTAATTATCTGTCAGAGTATTGTAAGGATAAATTTCAGTATTAAGGGAATAAAAATATTATAATTGTGAGGGAAGCAGAATAAATCCCTTTATAGCTTACAGTAATCTAAGGATAAAAGAAAGGAGTTAATGACTATGAAAAAAATATCCGGATATTTAAAATTTCTCAGTCTTATATTGGTACTTGTAATCATATACGGTATCAATACGAAGGCGGCGCAGACAAAGACTTTCAATATCGGGCAGATAGAGTCGGGAGCTACGATAAGTTATCCTCTCGGACTTAAACTGGAAACAGCGGCAACATTCAGTGATGCCACTTTGGGTTTAGGACTTGAACTTACCAAGGATGCTAATGATATGCTTTTGGTAAGAGGAACTGCAACCGGAGATGGAAGCAGAAGTGCAAATGTAGCGGGTGTAAGATGTCTTTCAGACCCTGCAGATCCGCTTTCAGGTGAAGAATATGATCTTGTAATAAATTTTGAAGTTTTGAAAGATGTTCCTTTTGAGGTAACATTTGTAGATGAGAATGGAAATCAAATAGTGCAGAAAAACAAAACATTCAAAATGGGAAGCGGAGGCAGCGAGTGGTTTAATGTATATTCGTTTTTCGGAAAGTCGTATATACCGGGGAATTCTCCTACAGACCCTAACGAGCATTATATAGTAAAGTCGACTCAATCCGTAGCATCTACCCCGGGCGGTCAGTTCAGAATGAATGCAGGTGTTCCTGAGATTGTTGTTGCTTACGACATGATTGATCCGGGGGTACCTGTAGTCAGATATACCCTCGTATGCGAAAAGGTTAAACAGCAGCCTTATAGGATAAACTACGTTAAACAGGCATCCAACACTCTTTTGTACAGTGAACAGAGTACGGTAAACGGTGATAATGTATGGGTTGATATTCGTACCGAGTTTGAACTTGGAAGCTCAAGATACAGAATAAATACAGCTCAGCCATACCCTGCAAATGAGTACAGATATGCTTCGGCATCCGATGCGGCTCAGGTTTGCATAAAAAGAGCCAAGGCGGCTACGAGTTCCGACGGCTATGTTACATACAATATAGAGGTATATGAAAAGACCGAAAGCCAAACAAGCAGATCAAGCGGTTCGGGCGGAGCCGGCGGTACCGTATATGTGCCGCAAAGAACAAGAGAAGGCTGGTTACTTAATAACGGAGAATGGTATTATTACACGAATGCTTCAAAAAGTAATCTTAAAAGAGGTTGGCATAAAGACAGCCAAGACGGCTTCTGGTATTATTTAAACGGTGCCGACGGCAGAATGCTGAAGGGCTGGAACTTTATAAACGGAGAATGGTATTACCTGGCTCCTTACACTCCTATGGCTACTTGGGAGCTTAGAAGTGACGGGGAATGGTATTATATGAACAAGCCTAACTCACGTCCGCTCGGTTCTATGTATCATAACGAGCTTACTCCGGACGGATATAAGGTTGACGGCAACGGAAAGTATGTAAAATAGGAGTAATTATTTTTGCTGTAAGGTAGGGCTTAGACTGCAAAATAAGTTTAAAGGAAAGAGTATGAAGATGGTAGCGGGATTTTTTTGCTAGTTTTAATAATTTGTTTAATAATTTAATAGAAGTTTAAGCTCGATAAAAAAAGCGTCGGTATTCATGCCGACGTTTTTTGTTGAATAAACACAGTGTAAATAATGACAATAAATACTAAATAGTAAATTTCTATAATAGTTTATACTTGATAGAAATTCTTTTATGTGATATTATCTAAATATGCAACTAAATAATGTAGATGTGTTAAATTATTTATTGGCAGAGAAGAGAGTCGAGCGATGAGTGTCTTTTGAAGGGGAGATATCAAAAGAACGAAAATATTATTTTAAATATGCGGTTCGGTTTTCTATCCCGCTGCTGCATATCGGATTAAAAAGACAGCCATCATATCCCTATGTAGCGCGATAAAATATGAGGAGGTCTTTTTTATGTTAAACAATCAACAAAGAAACAATTTCAGTGTGAGGAAAATGAGCATATTGGCTATGTTTACCGCCATAAGCATAATACTCACGAGATTTTTGGTGATTCATCCTATGCCGTCGGTAAGGATTGAATTCGGAAATGTGCCTATAATGCTTGCAGGTTTTATGTTCGGTCCGTTTTCGGGAATTATTGTCGGAGCGGCTGCGGATTGTCTCGGTGCTATGTTAAGAGGACAGGGTTTTGATGTTCCGCTTATGCTGGTACCTATGTTTATGGGAGGAGTTGCAGGTCTTGCAAGAAACTATGTTTTGAAAAATCCTTCCTACCTAAAGGTGCTTGCCGTTACACTTCCTGTAAATATAATAGGAAAAATGTTGTGGACCACATATTGGCTTTCGGCTGTAATCGTTAAAGCTCCTTTTATGGCAATATTACCGACAAGAGTTATTGTGTACAGCATAGTTCCTATTGTGGAAGCGGCTTTGCTTCTTCAATTGGTTACAAATATTGCATTTAAGAAGCTTGTATACGAGGTGGAAAAGTAAATGGTATACAAGGAGGCGCTTGAGTGGCTTGATTATCTGTCGGGCTTCGGTTCAAAACCGGGACTGTCGAGAACGGAGGAGCTTCTTGAACTTATGGATAAGCCGCAGGATAAACTTAAGCTTGTGCATGTTGCGGGAACAAACGGAAAAGGCTCCGTTTGTTCCTGCATTAACGAGGTACTCTGTGTCTCGGGATACAAAACGGGTATGTATACTTCGCCGCATATTGTGAATATAAATGAAATGTTCAGGGTAAATAACGAAGATATAAGCGATGCCGATTTTGCAAGCCTTATGACACAGGTAAGAGCCGTTTCGGAAAGAATGGATGAACAGGCGAGCAGGTTCGAGGTTCTGACGGCGGCGGCATTTAAGTATTTTTACGATAAAGGCTGTGAAGTAGCCGTGATTGAGGCGGGGCTTGGAGGAAGGCTGGACTCCACAAATGTAATTAACACGCCGACACTTGCCGTCATAACAAGTATAGGAATGGACCATGTAAATGAGCTTGGAGACAGTTTGGAAAAGATAGCAAGCCAAAAAGCCGGGATTATAAAAGAGGGCGGTATCCTTGTTACTGACGGAAGAAATATCGCAGTCAATAAGATTTTTGAAGAGGTGTGTAAAAGTAAAAATTGTCGTATGTACATAAGTCAAACCGACGAAATCAAAAATCTGAAGACAGGACTTTGCGGCAGCAGCTTTGATTATAAAGATATTAAAGGTATAGAGCTCGGGCTTTTGGGACTTTATCAACCCGGAAATGCCGCTCTTGCCATCGAAGCACTTTCTTTGCTTAAAGACAAAGGCTTTAGGATTACGGATGAAAGTATAAAAGCGGGTCTTGCAAGGGTAAAATGGCAGGCACGCTTTGAAATTTTAGGTAAAGAACCATATTTTATTGTAGACGGCTCCCATAACTGTGAAGGAGTTAAGGAAACATTAAGAACTATAGGCGAATACTTTCCTGAAAAGAAGGTGCGTTTTATATTGGGTATCTTATCTGATAAAAACATAAAAGAAATATTGGAAAATATAAAAGTCTTTGCGAAGGAAATAGCCGTTATAACTCCGCCGTCCAACAGAGCTTGTGAGGCTAAGGAGATGCTTTTAAAGATAAAGAATGTATCGGATGTAAAAAGCGAGGCATTTGAAAGTATAGGAGAGGCGGTCTTTTATATGTTGGACAGTGCAAAAAGTGAAGATCTTATCTGCGCTATGGGTTCTTTGTATTCCGTAGCGGAGCTAAAAAAACAGTGGGAGCTTTACACAAAAAATCACAGGATGCAGGAAAAATAAACATATTTTTTTATAGAAGGAACTTATATGCTTGCGGTAATAAACGAATCAAAAGACCCTTACTTTAATCAGGCATTTGAAGAGTACGTTTTTAATACGATAAAAAATGAAGAGATTCTTATACTTTGGAGAAATTCACCGGCGGTTATAGTGGGTTGTTACCAAAATATATGTAAAGAGGTAAATGTATACGCTCTTAAAAAGGTGGGTATTCCCGTTATAAGAAGGATGAGCGGAGGCGGAACCGTATATCATGACCTAGGTAATGTTAATTATACTTTAATAAGGGATAAGGAAGGCTTTGTAGATTATGATGATTTTTTGTCTCCTGTGATAAAGGCACTTAACGATTTGGGCATTGCCGCTCATAAAGACAGAAATTCGGATATCGCAATAGGCGGTAAAAAGATTTCGGGAAGTGCACAAAAGGTTTCGGGCGGACGTGTTCTTCATCATGGAACCCTGCTTTTTGACTCGGATTTATCCGTACTTGACGAGATAACCACAAAAAATAAAAATGAAAGCTTTGTGTCCAAGGCTTCGGAATCCGCAATATGCAAGGTTACAAATATTAAAGAAGCTTCGGATTTTGGTGTCGGCATTGAAGAGTTTATGTCTAAGCTTTTAGTAAAGCTTGCGGGAGACTCTTACAAGGAGATAAGGTTGGCCATCCCGGAGCTTGCCGAGATAGAAAAGCTTGCCGGTGAAAAATACCGCAGTACGGAATGGACATGGGGAAAGACACCCGCTTTTGTATTTGAAAAGAGAGGGATGTTTAAGGGTAAAGAAATAAAAATTTCGTACAGTGCGAAAAAAGGATATATAGACGGCTTTGAACTTGCATCGGATTTTATAGATGCAAGCAGAGCACAAAATCTATTTTTAGGGAAGGAGTTTTCTTTGGATTTATTTGAAGAAAACGCACAAATTCTCGCAGAAGATGAAAAAGAAAACTTACTTAAAATAATGATGTAAGAATAAATATATTAGGAGGTTGTTATATGAAGAAGGAATTAGTAATACCGAAACTCAGACCGGAGATGAAAGAGGCAGTTTTGTGCGCATGGCTCAAAGAGGTCGGGGATGAAGTGAAGGTCGGAGAGCCGGTTTACGAGATAGAAACGGATAAGGTAGTGACTCAGATAGAATCTTCATACGACGGCGTACTGCAATCCAAGCTGTGTGAAGAAGGAGATAATATAGGCGTGCTACAGCCTGTTGCAATACTTGAAGAAAAATAGCAAAAGCCTATACGGCTGCAGTGAGGAGTTTATATGTCAGAAACAGTGGAAAGAAAGCCGGACTGGCTTAAGGTAAGGTATAATCAGGAAGCTATAGACGAAGTTGCGGAGCTTATGAGGGATCTTAAGCTTAATACGGTTTGTAAAGAGGCAAACTGCCCGAATTTGGGAGAATGCTATCGCAAGCATACGGCTACTTTTATGATACTTGGAAGTGTATGTACGAGAAATTGCAGATTTTGCAATGTTACTTGCGGAAAACCTATGCCTCCGAGTGAGGATGAGCCGGAAAATGTCGCAAGAGCGGTTAAACATTTGCATTTAAAGCATGTGGTACTCACCTGCTCTACAAGAGACGACCTTCCGGACGGAGGAGCAAATCAGTTTGCAAAAACGGTAAGAGCTATACGAGAGCTTTGTCCGCATACCACAGTGGAAACCTTGATTTCCGATATGAAGGGGAATAAGGATTCTCTTGATATAGTTTTGGATGCGGCTCCGGATGTACTTAATCATAATGTTGAGACTGTAAAAGAATTACAAAAGGCTATACGTCCTCAAGCGGGATATGAAAGTTCTTTGGGTGTACTTCGATATTGTAAGAATAAAATTCCGAGTATGAGAGTAAAAACGGGATTCATGGTAGGACTTGGAGAAACGGAAGAGCAGATAAACAGACTTATGGATGATGTACTGGATACGGGCTGCGATATTCTTACCATAGGACAGTATTTACAGCCCACACCCAAGCATTACAAGGTTGCAAGGTATGCCACACCGGAGGATTTTGCAAGATATAAGGAAATAGCGCTTGCAAAGGGATTTAAGCATGTTGCTTCGGCACCGCTTGCCAGAAGCTCATACAGGGCTTGGGAAGCGTTGGAGGACATACATGATTTATATTGATACAAAATCTACGGATGTGTATTACAACTTCGGTTGCGAGTATTACTTTGCCAAAGAGAAAATATTTAAAGATACGGTATTTTTGTTTTGGAGAACATCTCCGACGCTTATGGTTGGTAAATACCAAAATGTAGCGGAAGAGATAAACTTAAGCTTTGCAAAGGCAAACGACATCAAAATCGTAAGGCGAATGAGCGGAGGAGGTACCATTTATACCGACATGGGGGGCTGGCAGTTTACATTTATAGACAGGGATGATGACAATACTATAGAGTTTAAGCGTTATATAGAGCCTGTTATAAGCGCATTGTCCGGCTTCGGTGTCAAAGCCGAGTTTAACGGCAGAAACGACCTTTGTATAGAAGGTAAAAAAATATCCGGAAACGCCCAGTATAAACTTGATAAAAGCATTGTTCACCACGGCTCTTTATTGTTTTCGACAGATATAGAAAAAATGGTAAATGCAACAACCGTGGATGATTATAAAATCATATCAAAAAGTATAAAGTCCGTCAGAGACAGAGTAACAAACATATCCGAGCATATAAGTAAAAAGGATGTATCCGAAGAAGATTTTAAAACTGCTATGGTAAACTCGATTTTGGAAGGAAATTCCAAAAGAGAAGTATATGAAATAAGCCCTGAAGATGATGAACGTATAAGAGAAATCGCCGCTAAGGAATTCAATAACCGTGAGTGTATTTTCGGCAGAAACCCTAAGTTCAATATAGAAAAAATCGGAAGGTTCGGCGGCGGAAAGATGGCTTTCAAGTTGGATGTCGTGCATGGGAAAATAGAGTCGGCTTCGGTATCCGGTGATTTTTTCAGCACTCTTGATGCAAAGGATATAGAGTCAGCTTTAATCGGCTGTATTTTTGACAGGGATTTTGTGTACGAGGCGTTGAAAAAACACGGAGTTGACGGCGCCGTTTATAAGATTTCGGCAAGAGAAATGGCGGATATGATAGCGGACTAAAATTAATTTTTAGCTATCGACAATATGACATATTTAGGTTATAATGTATAATATAACCAAATATGGTAGATTTTTTTTATTGAATACTAACTCTTTCGTACTGAAACACATACAGTTTCTTGTTATAAGTGTTTAGCGAAAGAGTTATTAATAAATTTATAAAGGAGGCAGATTGAGTTATGGAATTAAAGACACCATTATATGATGCTCACGTCAAGGCAGGAGGCAAGATTGTACCGTTTGCAGGATTTCTTCTTCCGGTACAGTACGAAAATACAGGCGTTATTAAGGAGCATATGGCAGTAAGGACTCAGGCGGGACTTTTTGACGTTTCACACATGGGTGAAGTGCTTTGTAGAGGTAAAGATGCTCTTGCAAATTTACAGAAGATTCTTACAAACAACTTCGATAATATGGTGGACGGACAAGCCAGATACAGTCTTATGTGCAATGAGAAGGGTGGAGTTGTTGACGATCTTATCGTATATAAGAGAGGTGACAATGACTATTTCATAGTTGTAAATGCGGCAAACCGTGACAAGGATTTTAACTGGATGCTCGAGCATAAATTCGGAGATGTTGAGTTTGTTAATGTATCCGACGATTATGCGCAGATTGCTCTTCAGGGTCCTAAGGCTATGGAGATTTTAAGAAAGCTTACCGTAGAGGATAACATTCCTAAAAAGTATTACTATGCGGTGTTCGGTGCAGAGGTTGCCGGAATTCCTTGTATAGTTTCAAAGACGGGTTATACAGGTGAAGACGGAGTTGAGCTGTATCTTGAAAGCAAGTATGCAGAGCAGATGTGGGAAAAGCTTTTGGAATCCGGAAAAGAAGAAGGTCTTGTACCTTGCGGACTCGGAGCAAGAGATACACTTCGTATGGAAGCAGCTATGCCGCTTTACGGTCATGAGATGAATGACGATATAGATCCTCTTGAGACAGGTCTTTCGTTTGCCGTAAAGATGGATAAGCCTGACTTTATAGGTAAGGCGGCTATAGAAGCAAAGGGTGAGCCTAAGATAAAGAGAGTAGGCTTAAAGGTAGTAGGCAGAGGTATCATAAGAGAAGCACAGGATGTTGTGGCTGACGGCAAAGTGATAGGTCATACGACATCGGGAACACACTGTCCGTATCTTGATTATCCTGTAGGAATGGCTCTTGTTGAGCCGAAATATGCGGAGATAGGCACAAAGCTTGAAGTAGAAGTAAGAGGACGTAAGGTTGAGGTTGAAGTAGTGCCGCTTCCATTCTACAAGAGAGCTAAATAAATATTTAATATTTCAAGGAGGGTAAAATATTATGGCAGTACAAAAAGGTTTACTGTATGCAAAGTCACACGAGTGGGTAAAGGAAGAAGGCGGAGAGTTCATTGTGGGAATTACCGATTATGCCCAGTCGGCACTTGGAGATTTGGTTTTTGTAAATCTTCCTGAAGAGGGAGATGAGGTAACCGTAGGCGAATCTTTCTCAGATGTAGAGTCTGTAAAAGCGGTATCTGACGTGGTTTCACCTTTGTCAGGTGTTGTAAGTGCAATTAATGAGGAAATACTTGATTCTCCTAAGAACATTAATGATTCACCATATGACGCATGGTTTATTAAGGTAAAGGACGTTACAGATAAGGAAGAGCTTCTCAGTGCCGAAGAGTACGAAGAGTTCTTGAAAACTTGTGAATAATTAAATAAAGAAAGGCGGTGGAGTATATGGGAAAGTACATTCCTAATACCGAGGCTGAGCAAAAAGCGATGCTATCGGAGATAGGCTTTTCTTCTTTTGATGATTTATTCGCACATATTCCAAAGGAAGTAAAGCTTACAGGCGAACTGAATATTCCTTCAGGCTTATCGGAGCTTGAAGTACGTCGCGACATGACACGTATGGCTGAGAAAAACAAGGTATTCCCTACTGTTTTCAGAGGTGCGGGTGCATATAAACACTTTATACCTTCCATAGTTAAAAGTGTAATATCAAAGGAGAATTTCCTTACTTCATATACACCGTATCAGGCAGAGACAAGCCAGGGTGTTTTGCAGTCTATCTATGAATACCAGACTATGATATGCGATATTACAGGTATGGATGTATCCAACGCTTCAATATATGACGGAGCAAGTGCCGCAGCGGAAGCGGTTGCTATGTGTCATGAGAGAAAAAGAAATAAAGCGCTTATATCTGCGCTTATGCATCCGGATACCATAGCAACTATCAAAACCTATTGTCACGGAAACGGCATGCAGGTAGAGATGGTGCCTGAAAAGGACGGATTGACTGATATTGAATACATAAAGGCTCATGCCGATGCGGCTACGGCTTGCGTATTTATACAGCATCCTAACTATTACGGAAACATAGAGTCCGCAAAAGAGATAGGCGATATCGCACATGAGGCGGGCGCAAAATTTGCTATGAGTGTTAACCCTACATCTTTGGGTATTTATAAGACCCCTAGAGAATACGGAGCGGACATAGCTGTAGGTGACGGACAGCCTCTCGGACTTCCTATGGCATTCGGAGGACCTTACCTCGGATTCATGGCATGTACCGATGAAATCAAGAGAAATCTTCCGGGAAGAATAGTAGGAGCTACAGAGGACAAGAAGGGCAGAGTAGGTTATGTACTTACATTGCAAGCAAGAGAGCAGCATATAAGAAGAGAGAAGGCTTCAAGTAACGTTTGCTCGAACCAGGCACTTTGTGCTTTGGCTGTAGGCGTATATCTTTCGGCTGTAGGAAAAGAGGGTCTTAAAGAAGTTGCTACATTATGTACTTCAAAAGCGCATTATATGGCAAAAGAGCTTGAAAAGATAGGATTCAAGCCTCAATATAAGGCGGACTTCTTCCATGAGTTTGTAACCGTTTCGGATGTTTCTTCAGAAAAGGCTCTTAAGGCACTTGAGGAGAAGGGTATACTCGGCGGTTATCCTTTGGATGATAAGAGAATATTATGGTGCTGTACCGAGGTTAACGGTAAGTGCTGTATAGATAAAGCAGTGAGTATTTTAAAGGAGGTGAAGTAATGTTAGTATTTGAGAAAAGCAGAGCCGGCAGAAAATGTACTTTATTTCCTCCTTGTGATGTAGATGTGGTAGAGGTTCCGGCTAAGGATAAAAGAGAACTCGAGTTACATTTACCTGAATTGTCGGAAACCGAAATAAGCAGGCACTATACTGAGCTTGCAAAGAAATCAAGAGGTGTAAACGACGGATTTTACCCTCTCGGTTCCTGTACAATGAAATACAATCCTAAGATTAATGATGATATGGCGGGACTTCCGGGATTTACCGAGATACATCCGCTTCAGCCTGTAGAAACCGTTCAAGGTTGTCTTGAGGTTATGCAGACTATTGAAAAGCATTTGTGTGAAATTACCGGTATGGACAGACTTACTGTACAGCCGGCGGCAGGTGCTCACGGTGAGTTTACCGGACTTATGCTTATAAAGGCATATCATGAGAGCAGAAACGATACAAAGAGAACAAAGATTATAGTTCCTGACTCGGCACACGGAACAAACCCGGCAAGTGCTACGATGGCAGGCTATAAGGTAGTGTCGGTTCCTTCAGCTCCGGACGGCTGTGTAGATCTTGAAAAGCTTAAAGCGGTTTTGGGAGATGATATAGCAGGGCTTATGCTCACAAACCCTAATACGGTAGGTCTTTTTGATAAGAACATACTTGAAATAACAAAGCTTGTTCATGACTGCGGCGGTCTTAACTATTACGACGGTGCAAACCTTAACGCTGTTATGGGTGTGGTTAAACCGGGAGATATGGGCTTTGACGTTATACACCTTAACCTTCATAAGACATTCTCGACTCCTCACGGCGGCGGCGGTCCGGGAAGCGGTGCGGTAGGCTGTAAGAATCTTCTCGCAGACTTCATGCCTTCCGTACTTGTAGAGGGTGACGAGCACAAAAAGTTTGTTAAGCCTAGCAAGAGTATAGGAGAGATGAAGGCGTTTTACGGTAACTTCCTTGTAGTTGTAAGAGCGCTTACTTACATCAAGACTCTCGGTAAAGAGGGAGTTCCTCAGGCATGTAAGAACGCGGTTCTCAACGCAAATTATATGATGGATAAGTTAAAAGACCTTTATACCATGGCTTATGATGAGATATGTATGCATGAGTTTGTTATGAGCCTTGAAGATCTTAAACATAAAACAGGGGTGTCGGCTATGGACATAGCAAAAGCACTTCTTGATAACGGAATGCATCCGCCAACGATGTACTTCCCTCTTATAGTTCATGAAGCTTTGATGATAGAGCCTACGGAGACCGAGTCAAGAGAGACTTTGGATAACGCTATAGCTGTATTCAGAAAGCTGTATGAGGAAGCACAGACCAATCCGGAAGCTTTACATGAGGCACCTGTAACCACACCTGTCGGAAGACTTGATGAGGTTAAGGCGGCAAGAGAGCCGGTTCTGAGATATAAATGGTAAAAATACAGTGTGATATTATTTAAAAGGAGGTGTCGCATTAAAGAGCAAAAATATAGCAAGAAGTTTGTGTATTTGTTCTTAATGCGACATTTTCTTATATACAAAATAAATATGACAACCGATAAGGAGAAATATGGAAAACAATTTTGACCTTATAGTTATAGGAGCGGGTCCGGGCGGTTATGTAGCCGCTTTGGAAGCTGCAAAGCTCGGTCTTAAGACGGCTGTCGTTGAAAAAGACAGAGTCGGCGGAACCTGCCTTAACAGAGGATGCATACCTACAAAAGCTATGGTGCATGCAGTGTCTCTTTATTCAGAAATGAAAGCCGGGGCAGAGTACGGTATTCATGCCGAGGGTATAAGCTATGACTATGGAAAGATATTAGAATACAGAGAAGATGTAATTGATAAGCTTTGTACGGGAGTAGAGCATCTTTTCAAGACAAATTCCGTAACACATATCAAAGGTATGGGAACTCTTGAAAAGGACGGAAGCGTAACGGTTTCAAACGAGGAAGGCAAAAAAAGCTATAAAGCTAAGTATACTATACTCGCGGTAGGCTCCAAGCCGGCACTTATACCGATTCCGGGACTTGATAATGAAGGTGTACTTACAAGTGATGAGATTTTTAAGCTTGATAAAGTTCCTGAAAGCCTTGCCATAATAGGCGGAGGTGTAATAGGTGTCGAGTTTGCATCTATATTTGCTGCTCTGGGAACCAAGGTTACAATACTGGAGGCACTTCCGAGCATACTTGCCAATATGGATAAGGATATATCTCAGAATTTGAAGATGATACTCAAGAAAAGAGATATTGACATACATACAGGTGTATCCGTAAGTAAAGTGGAAAAAGAGGCGGAAGGTCTCAGCTGCCACTATGTTGAAAAAGAGAAGGAAACAAAAATTACCGCTCAGTACGTACTTTGTGCTGTAGGAAGAGCTCCTAACACGGAAGGTTTATTCGGCGAAGGCGTAGAGCTTCAAATGGAAAGAGGTCGTGTTGTGGTGGATGAGCACTTCAAGAGCTCTATGGACGGAGTTTATGCAATAGGCGACTTGATAAAGGGAGCACAGCTTGCACACCTTGCAAGCGCTCAGGGAGTTTGTCTTGTGCAGGAGCTTACGGGACATCCGAGAAGCGTTGATTTAAGTGTAGTTCCGGGCTGTGTATATACTTCTCCGGAGATAGCTACAGTAGGAATAACGGAGTCGGAAGCTAAGGAAAAAGGTATAGCGGTAAATGTCGGCAAGTTTATGATGAGTGCAAACGGAAAATCTCTCATTTCAAAAGAAGAGCGTGGATTTGTGAAGGTAGTCGCCGACAAAGAAACAAGAGTGATTTTGGGTGCGCAGATGATGTGTGCAAGAGCTACGGATATGATAGGAGAGTTCGGAACCGCGGTTGCGGGAAAACTTACCGTAGATGCTCTCTTAAAAGGAATGAGAGCCCATCCTACATACAATGAGGCGGTTGGAGAAGCTCTCGAAGATGTATTCGGAGAGTCCGTACATTCGGCACCTAAAAAGAAATAAGTTTTATAAAAATATAGAAAGGGTATCTCTAAGCGGGATATGAGGTGAAAGCAATATGGGTTTTAAAAGTGATATTGAAATTGCTCAGGAGGCGCAACCAAAGGTAATTAATGAAATAGCTGATTATATAGGTATCCCTGATAAATACGTAGAAAACTACGGAAAGTATAAAGCTAAAATTGACTATCGTTATTACAAAGATGAGCTTGTAAATAAGCCTGACGCTAAGCTTATTCTTGTAACGGCTATAAATCCTACCCCTGCCGGTGAAGGAAAGACAACAACCACAATAGGTCTTGCCGATGCACTTAATCGTCTCGGAAAGAAAACCGTAGTTGCAATAAGAGAGCCGTCGCTCGGACCTGTATTCGGAGTTAAGGGTGGAGCTGCCGGCGGCGGTTATGCTCAGGTTGTACCTATGGAGGATATCAACCTTCACTTTACAGGTGACTTGCACGCAATTTGTGCGGCAAATAACCTGATAGCGGCACTTCTGGACAACCATATACAACAGGGAAATAAGCTTGATATCGATCTTAAGAGAATTACATGGAGAAGATGTATAGATATGAATGATCGTCAGCTTCGCCATATAGTTGACGGACTCGGGGAAAAAGCGGACGGTGTTATCAGACCGGACGGATTCGATATTACAGCGGCTTCGGAAGTTATGGCTGTATTCTGTTTGGCAAATGATATAAGCGACCTTAAAGCTAAGATTGCAAATATCATAGTTGCATATTCAAGAAGCGGTGAGCCTGTAAGAGCGGGTGACTTAAATGCACAGGGAGCTGTTGCGGCACTTCTTAAAGATACATTGAAGCCTAACTTGGTTCAGACACTTGAAGGAACACCTGCATTTATCCACGGCGGACCGTTTGCCAACATAGCACATGGCTGTAACAGCGTTATTGCAACAAAGATGGGTATGAAGCTCGGTGAGTATATGATTACAGAAGCAGGCTTCGGTGCCGACCTCGGTGCGGAGAAGTTTATTGACATTAAGTGTCGTAAGGCGGGACTTCGTCCTAACGCTATTGTACTCGTAGCTACGATCAGAGCGTTAAAGTATAACGGCGGAGTGGCAAAAGAAGATCTTCAGGCTGAGAATCTTGAAGCGCTTGAAAAGGGTATCCCTAACCTCTTAAAGCACATTGAAAACATTACACAGGTTTACAAGGTTCCTGCTGTTGTTGCAATCAATAAGTTCCCTACAGATACAGAAGCTGAGGTTGAACTTGTAAGAGCTAAATGTAAAGAATACAACGTAAATGTTGCACTTTCGGACGTATGGGCAAAAGGCGGCGAAGGTGGAGAAGAGCTTGCAAAAGAAGTGGTAGAGATTGCCAAGGCTGAAAGCACCATGGAATTTGTTTATGATGTAAATGCCCCTATAAAGGCTAAGATTGAAGCTATCGCAAAGAAGGTATACGGCGCGGACGGCGTTGAATACTCACCTAAGGCAAATAAGGAAATTAAGAACCTTGAAGCTATAGGGCTCGGAAACGTTCCTATCTGTATAGCTAAGAATCAGTATTCGTTGACTGATGACGCAAAGCTTCTCGGAAGACCTACAGGCTTCAACATTACTATAAGAGATATTACGGCTTCAGCAGGTGCGGGCTTCGTAGTTGCACTTACCGGAGATATTATGAAGATGCCGGGACTTCCTAAAGTTCCTGCAGCGGAAAAGATTGATGTTGATGATAACGGTGTAATTTCAGGATTATTCTAAAAACGAGGTTAATTTGCTATGATGCTTGAAAAGAAAACGACAGAGTTTCTGGAAGTATTGTCCTCCGCCGAGCCGGTTCCGGGAGGAGGAGGTGCGAGTGCGACAGTGGGAGCTTTGGCTTGCGCACTCGGAATGATGGTGGCAAATCTGACTATAGGTAAGAAAAAATATGCGGACGTTGAAGAAGAAGTAAAGTCTGCAAGGGATAGCTTAAATGAGCTTATGAAAGAGCTTGTAGATCTTACGGATGAGGATGCAAAAGTTTTTGAGCCGCTGTCAAAGGCATACGGACTTCCGAAGGAAACAAAGGAACAGCAGGAGTATAAAGAGAAGGTTCTTGAAGAAGAGCTTTATAAGGCCAGTATAGTTCCTATGAACATTATGGAAACCGTACTTAAGGCTATGAAGCTCCTTGATCTTATGGGAGAAAAGGGCAGTCTTATAGCTATAAGTGACGTAGGTGTAGGTATATTGTTTGCGCAGGCTGCGCTTGAAGGAGCTTCACTCAATATATATATAAATGCCAAGCTTATGAAAGACAAGGCACATAAAGAAGAGATGGAGTCAAAAGCGGATGCCATAATTGCGGAAAGCAATAAGATTAAGGACAAGGTATTTTCCAATGTTATGGGAAAGATAAGACCGGCTTAAGGAGGTATGGATGTCAACAGTTATGAAAGGCGCCGAAGTAGCTGCGGCTATGAAGGAAGAAATGATAAAAAAGGTTTCAGAGCTTAAGGCACAGGGTATCTCCCCGAAGCTTGCCATACTGAGAGTGGGAAGCAGACCGGACGACTTGGCATATGAAAAAGGTGCCGTAAAGAAAATGTCGGATATAGGTATAGAGTGTGAGGTTCATGAACTTGACTTGGATGTTGAGCAAAAGGATTTTGATGCTGAATTCGATAAAATCAATTCCGATAAGAATGTGCACGGAATACTTATGTTCAGACCGCTTCCTAAGCATCTTGACGAGTCACATGTACTTTCGACAATAGATCCTAAAAAGGATTCTGATTGCATGTGTGATGTAAATATAGCCAAGGTTTTCTCGGGAGATCTAAGTGCTTACCCGCCTTGTACGGCTCAGGCGGTTATAGAAATGCTTGACTATTATAAAATAGACCTTACGGGTAAAAGAGTTACTCTGGTAGGAAGAAGCATGGTAGTAGGAAAGCCGCTTGCAATGCTCTTACTTAAGAGAAATGCAACGGTTACCATGTGCCACACAAAAACAAAGGATTTGGCAGGCACTTGCCGCGCAGGTGAAATCCTTATAGCGGCTGCCGGAAAAGCTAAGATGATTACGGCTGATATGGTTTCGGAAGGAAGCATAGTTGTAGACGTAGGTATCAATCTTGATGAAAACGGTAATTTGTGCGGTGATGTGGACTACGATGCGGTTTGTGACAAGGCTTCTTATATAAGCCCTGTTCCAAGAGGTGTAGGAAGCATTACAACCTCCGTACTTGCGAAGCACGTACTAAGAGGTGCGGGAGCAAAGTTCTAAAAATACTTAAAAGGTGTTTTCCGTAATAAGTATCGGTTAAGACGGTGCTTCATCGTATATATAAAAAGGTACAGCTGATTATACCTAAAAGATATGTCAGCTGTACTTTTTTATTAATTATACCGACTTAGAGCGAAGTGTGTGATATAATTATAGAAATTTTTATAAGGAGGGTGGGGATGTTCGATTCTATATATCAAATTTTGCAAAAATCATCGCCTGTTTCCGATATAATAATACCTGTGGCTTTAATGCTTTTTTCGGGTTTTGTTATGACAAGAGTTACAAAAAGACTGTATTTGCCTAATGTCACGGCTTATATACTTGCGGGTATTCTGATAGGACCGTATTGTCTTGACCTTGTGGATCATTCTATAATAAACGGAATGGATTTCATAGCCGATATTGCACTTGCCTTTATAGCTTTCAGTACGGGAGAGTTTTTCAGATTTTCCGACCTCAAAAAGAACGGGCTTAAAGTGGTTCTTATTACTGCAATGGAGGCATTTGCCGCCTCTTTGCTTGTTTTTATATTAACTTTTTACATACTGAAGCTGGAGCTGACATTTTCCTTGGTGCTTGCGGCATTAGCTTCTACTACGGCTCCGGCATCCACAGTTATGACCATAAGGCAAACGGGGGCAAAGGGAGATTTTGTAAATACCCTGCTTCAGGTGGTTGCGCTTGATGATGTCTTCGGCTTGCTTGCTTATAGTATAGCCATATCGATAGCAATGGCGGTCAAGTCCGGAAGCCTAAGTTTTTCGAGCATTCTTTTGCCTATTATATACAACACTTTGCTTTTAGGCTTGGGAGGTCTGTTCGGTCTGTTTATGAAATGGCTTATGCCCCAAAATCGTTCCAAGGACAATAAACTTATTATTACGGTGGCACTTTTATTCGCTTTTTGCGGTATATGTGCTTTGCTTGATATTTCGCCTCTCTTGGGTTGCATGTCTATGGGCATGGTATATATCAATGTTACCGATGATGACAAGTTGTTTAAGCAGGTTAATTATTTCAGTCCGCCGATTTTACTCCTGTTTTTTGTACGTTCGGGTCTTAATTTTAAGCTGGATGTATTGCTTCGGGGTAAAGGTGAGGTCGGAAGTATATCTTTACTTGCTATAGGAATTTTGTATTTTGCGGTGCGTATACTTGGAAAATATCTCGGAGCTTTTCTGGGTTGTCTGATTGCCGGAAAGGACAAAAAGGTAAGGAATTATCTGGGGCTTGCATTAATTCCGCAGGCGGGAGTTGCGATAGGACTCTCGGCTTTGGGAGCGAGAATACTCGGAGGAAGTATAGGAAATGCCTTGGAAACCATTATTCTGGCTGCTAGTGTACTTTACGAGCTTATAGGTCCGGCTTGCGCAAAGCTTGCCTTGTATTTTTCAAAGTCATATTCCAATAAGCTTGAAGATTTAACGGCTGATATTGAAATTGCACCGGAGAAAGAGCATAGCGAGCTGGAGCTTCTTATTGAGAGAATACAGGCTATACAAAGAGAACTTCCGAAGCATACTAATCAGGTTTCGGATGAAGAAGCCGCTTTTATGGAAGCGGCTCAAGAGCAGTACGATATTTTCGGAGGCTCCAATATGATGAAAGGAAGGTAGGGATTTATAGGTCATGCTTGATTTATTTATATATAATGTGAATCAAAATTTAAAAATAAATTCAGATATAAGTCTTGCTTCCGTAGCCTTGAGAATGGCTGTTGCGGTGTTGCTTTCGTCCTTTATAGGTTGGGAGAGGTCAAGTAAACGCCATTCTGCGGGCTTCAGAACCTTTATTTTGGTAACATTCGGTTCATCTCTGGCTATGATGATGGATTTGTTTCTTATGAATAATACAAAATTGAATTTGCCCTTCTTATCGGGATTTGCAATACTGAGTATTTCAGTATTAAGTAGCAGAACCGTACTGTTCAGCTCAAGAAATCAAGTTAAGGGACTTACCACATCGGTAGCTTTATGGTCCTGCACCCTTATAGGCTTAAGCACCGGTGCGGGATTATATGGAGTCGGCATAGCAGCTTTTATGACCCTGTTTTGGATATTGCGTTACTTGCCGAAGCTGGAGACATATTTAAAGAATCGTTCAAATCACTTTGAAATACATTTGGAGCTTAAAAACAAAGAGAACTTGCAGGATTTTGTAACAACGATAAGAAGATTGGGACTTAGAATAGATGACATAGAGTTCAATTCGGCTTATTTGGGCTCGGGTCTTAGCGTATATTCGGTTATATTTACTATAGACAGTAAGGAGTTAAAAAAATATAAGACACACAGCGAGATAATAAAGGCGCTGGGAACTATAGATTATATCTATCATATAGAAGAAATGAGATAAAAGGAGGAAAGCATATGTTAGGAAATTTTGTGTATCATAACCCGACAAAATTGTATTTCGGAGAGGAAGCTTTATCAAATTTAGGCTCGGAATTAAAGAAATACGGAAACAATGTAGTTCTTATATATGGCGGAGGTTCTGTTAAAAAGAGCGGTATTTATGATGATATAATGAAAATCCTCAAGGAAGAAGGGAAAAATGTAGCCGAGATAGAGGGGGTGATGCCAAACCCTACTGTGGGTAAGCTGTATGAGGGAATGGAAACGGCAAGAAAGCATAAGGCGGATTTTCTGCTTGCGGTAGGCGGCGGCTCGGTATGTGATTATGCAAAGGCCCTTTCCGTATCAGTAAACTGCGATGAAGATCCGTGGGAGAAGTATTTTCTAAAGTACGAGGAGCCTAGTTGTGAAATCATTCCTATAGGTTGTGTGCTTACAATGACAGGCACGGGTTCGGAGATGAATTCGGCTTCCGTAATTATGCATCCTGAGATGAAATTAAAAATAGGGCATGTTTTTCAAGATAAAAAGATTATGCCGAGATTTTCGATTTTGAATCCTGTGTATACAATGAGCCTTCCGCACAGGCAAATGGTAGCGGGAATTTTTGATATTTTCAGCCATATTTGTGAACAATATTTTTCAGGCAATGATGACAATACCAGCGATTATATGAGTGAAGCTCTTATGAAATCGGTGATACATTCGGGCAGAATTGCAAATAAAAATGAAAAGGATTATGAGGCGAGAAGCAATATTATGTGGACAGCTACATGGGCTATAAACACACTTTTATCCATGGGAAAGACCGGTGACTGGATGGTTCACATGATAGGTCATTCCATAGGGGCCCTTACGGATGCAACACACGGAATGACTCTTTCGGCTGTTTCTTTGCCTTATTACAGATACATAATGGATGCGGGGCTTGCCAAATTTGTGAGATTTGCCGTAAATGTTTGGGGTATAGATAAGCAGGGTAAAACGGATAAAGAGATTGCCGAAGCCGGACTTGAAGCTATGGAAGCGTGGATGAAGGAGCTCGGTCTTACAATGTCACTCAAAGAACTCGGGGTAAAAGATGATATGTTGGAGGACATTGCAAGCGGAACGATGATCCTTGAGGGCGGATATAAAAAGCTTGATAAGACGCAAATTAAGGAAATCCTTAAGAGGAGTATGTAGTCTTGTTGATTTCCGCATTCCATACTTTGCTTCGGCGCTCGATATAATATGAAATTTTTTCAAGAACGAGAATAATTATCCAGTAAATAAGCATAAGAACAATATAAGCCTCAAAATAATTAAATGTAACTGAGGCTCTTAGATTAGCCACGGCTGTCATTTCTATTATTCCTATGGTAAAGGCTACGGAGCTTCCCTTCACCAAATCAACAAGGTTGTTGAAAAGTGAAGGGATAGCTACAACCGTTGCCAGAGGAAGACTGATTGAAAACATAGTTTGAATAGGGCTAAGCCCCAGTGCCGCCGCCGCTTCTATCTGAGTTTTGGGCACGGAAAGCAGAGCACCTCTGACCACTTCCTTCATATAAGCGGCACAGTTTAGGGTCAGTACGAGTATACATACATTGATTGCCGGAATATGTCTAAGTGCCGGTATAAAGGTCGGAAGTCCGAAATAAAGCAAAAAAAGTTGCGGTATCAGCGGAGTTCCTCTAAAAAATGACACATATACGTCAAAAATATTTTTCAAAACCGGAATCTTGAAGTGTTCCGTCAAAACTATGAGTATAGCCAAAATAAGCGCAAATACAAAAGAAATGAAACTCATAAAAAGAGTTATCGGAACTACTTTCAAGATAGAGAAAAATACATTAATATAAAAACTCATTTTACAGTCCTCTTAGTTCGGATTTTCACTTACATCCGTATTAAACCATTTAAGAGACAGCTCCTTAAGAGTTCCGTCCGCACGCATTTCCTCAAGAGCTTTGTTTGCAACGGCGGATAACTCTTTTCCTCTTTCGGTGTTCGCAAAAGGATAAGCATTGGTTTCTATTATGCTTGTTCTTCCGAGAATTTTTAAATTAGCCACTTCTTTAACCGTCAGCAGACAGGAAGTCTCTGCACGGGGCCATAAGTCGCAACGTCCCAGAGCAACATCCTGAACGGACATCCCGTCATAGTAAACAGGCTTTAATTCTATGTTATAGTCGGAATTTAACTGATTTACAATAATTTCGTCGCTGCTGTTGGTTTCACAGGATATTGTCATACCTGTTTTTAAATCTTCCATACTTTGAAGCTTGTCGTTGTCGGCGGCTGATAAAAGGCAATAATAATTGTAGGCATAAGGCTCGGTAAATACATATTTTTCCTTGCGCTCAGGGGTGAGTGATATCTGCTCGGCAACCGTATCCAGCCTGCCGTCGGAGAGCATAGACCACATGCCATCCCAATCCATTACTTTATAGTCTATGGCATAGCCCGTTCTTTTTCCTATTTCCTGCCAAATATCATAATCATAGCCTTGAAGCTCCCCTTTTTCATCAGTCTGTATCCAACCGGGCGTAGTTGCTTCGCAACCTATATGGAATACTTTTTCATTTTCTGCGGAAGCTTTTTCTTTACATCCGGATAAGCTCAAAATAAGACAGGAACTCATAAATAAGGTTAATATTGTTTTTGCTTTCATTTTGCTGTGAGCATAGGGGCTATGCTCGTCCTCCTTTTTTTATAGAAATATTATATATTGTTTCGAAAGTATATTCCAATAGATAATACCGATTTAGGTAATGAGGTATAGGTTTTATTAATAGAAGAGGAGGAGGGAAAGAAAAAGCCCCCTATGATTTATGTTTTATCATAGAAGAGCTTTTTTAGTCAGCTCTTGCGAGAGCTGTATAATTTATCTTTGCTTATACATATCTGCGGTATAATTTTCCATAGGATCCCAGTTTGTAAATTCGAAATCCTTAAGCTCTACTCCGTCAACAGAGTTTATAGCCTTTTCCCACTCAGTCTGAGTATTGTCGGACAGAGTTTTTAATTCAGCTTTATAATCTACGTTTTGAGCCAATATTCCTTGAACTATTTCTCCCAAGCTTGGGGAAATTCCCGTTACATTTGCATAGACTTCTGAAGCTTTCGTATTTCCTACTATAGCATCCGGAGCCAATGCCGCGACTTCGGAGTTTAACTCATAGTAACGCTTCATAACATCGTCATTCATTGACTTTTCGTTTACCTTATCAATTACGGAAACGAAGCCGCCGTCTTCAACTAAGCCCGATTGATAATCTTCCGAATATAGACCCGTTAAGTACTTCGCTGCCGCTTCGGGATGCTTGCAATTTTTGGATATTCCCATCCAAGGCTGAGCTCCTATGTAAGGAAGCTTACCTTTTGCTCCTTCATCCGGAACAGGCATAGGCATAACTCCGAAGTCCAAATCAGGGTTATCCTTTCTCCATGTCGATATACACCATGCGCCCTGAACTATAAAAGCCGCCTGATTTTGTGCAAACAAAGCTCTCGCCTCGGGAGCCTTAAGGGTTATTGAATCGGGATGTATAACTCCCTCTTTAGCTAAAGAATCATAAAAATCAAAGGCTTTTACCATAGCATCGGAATTCATTGTGTTTTTGCCGTCAACAAGCATTATTTGTGAAATATCGCTACACCTGGCTCCGGCTGTACTTGCCAATGAGCGAAGTTCAAGCTCCAGTCTGTTTGTTTGAGCACCACTGTCTATAAGACCGTAAGCCTTCTTTGTATCGGTTACCTGCTTGCATACAGCCTTAAACTCCGACCATGTTTTAGGGAGTTTATCTTCGCTTATGCCGGCATCCGCAAGAACCTTTTTGTTATAAAACACCAAGGTGTTAATAATATTTGCGGCTTCCGGAAGACAATATACTTTTCCGTCTATACTTGTAATGCCCTCATTTAAAGAACCTTCGCCGAATCCGTTGAGAAATTCTTCGGAAACATAGTCGCTTAAAGGAGCGTACCAGCCCTCTTTTACTGCTGAAGAAACCTTTATTCCCGAAGGAAGAGGAAAGAGGTCGGGTGCATTTCCTGCCTTTATAGCCGAAATTACCGTCTCTTTAAACTGGTCGGCAGTTAGAACGGTATATTCAACTCTTATGTTGGGGTTTTCTTCCATAAATTTCTTATTAAAGGCTTCTCTCCTTTCTTTGGTACTGTCGCTCCAGTCCACAACCTTTAAAACTATCTTTTCATCCATATTTTCGGATGTTTTGCTTTCTCCAACTTGAGCTGAAGTCTGAGCCGACGATTCGGTCTCGCCGCCCGTAGATAACTTGACACCGCAAGCGGTCATTGAAGCAATCATCAAAGATGATAATGCCAGTGCCATAATTTTTCTTATACTCTTTTTCATATATCCTCCTATACTGTTATGTTAAACATTTATTTAAAAATGAATAAAATTATTTTAACTTTTTACCGCTCCTGATATTCCTTCTACAAAATACCTTTGTAAAACTATGAATATCATAATAACAGGTAAAATTGATATGCTTGCTCCGGCTGCTATTCCCGTCCAGTCAACTACGTTTTCGCCTCTTAAAGCGTATAAGCCTACAGATAAGGTTCTGAGTTCCGGATTGTTTAAGGTTATGGTAAGCGGAAGCAAAAAAGAATTCCAAGTCCATATAAACTGCATTATAACGACGGTTACCATAATAGGTTTAGCTAAGGGAAACATTATACGGCTGTATATTTGTATGAAGTTACAACCGTCTATAACGGCGGCTTCTTCAAGCTCTCTCGGAAGACCGGCATAGTAGCTTGCGAACAACATCAGAAAAATAACATGTCCGCCTCCTGCTTCTGCTAAGATAAGTCCTACTATACTCTGAGAAAGTCCTATACTTTTGAGCAACTCATATATAGGTATGATGGTAAAGACCAAAGGAATGGTGGTACTTGATATAAATACAGCCATGAGGAATTTCTTGCCGAAAAAGGAATATCTGCCTATTACATAACCTGCCAGAGAAGTTGCAAACAATACTATTAAAACTACGCTTACGGTAACGATAAGAGAGTTTTTGAAATAAACGGAAAAATTTGCACTGTTCCATGCACGTATGAAATTATCAAAAGACAGATGTTTTGGAATCAAGCTTAAACCGTCGGCAAAGAATTCATCCTGAGTTTTAAAGGAAGCCGAGAGCATCCATAAGAAAGGATAAACAAAAATGAATGCCAAAATTGTTAATAATACATATATTATGGCTACGGAAGCCGGTAATCTTATTTTCTTTTTCATTATCTCACGTCCCTTTTTTGTATAATATTTTTAATTAAGTTTCCGAAACACCCCATAAATACTACTATAAAGCCGAAGGTCATAGCCGCCGCACTCGCATAACCCAGCCTCGGAAGTCCTACATTTGCGGAATAGGCAGTTCTATATACAAAGGTTGCTACGACATCGGTGGAATAAAAAGGTCCTCCGTTTGACATTGTCTGTATAATGTCAAATACCTTCAAAGAGCTTATCACGCTTAACATAAGTATTACTCCGCCTATAGGCAGAATTATCGGAAAAACAACACTCTTAAAGGTTTCAAGCTTGTCGGCTCCGTCCATTATGGCAGCCTCATACACATCCTTAGGAACACTTTGCAGAGCCGCCAACCAGTAAATCATATATGTTCCTACGTCCTTCCAAGCTCCGACCGCAACAACAACGAACAAAGAAGTGTCGGCATTTCCTATCCAATTATGAGCCTTGATTCCCCAAAGGCTTAAGAAGCGGTTCAGTGATCCGGTTCCTCCGAAAATAAAAATCATTATTATACCGACTATGGATGCGGTTGTTATAACCGGAAGGAAGAATACGGTTCTGTAGAAAGTGATAAACCTATGTATAACACTGTCGAGAATGTATGCCAGCACCAAGGAGACAAGCAGTTGAATAGGAACACAGAGAAGCATATATTTAAAGCTGTTTATTACAGAATTAAAAAAGTACTTATCCTTAAACAACTCCTTGAAATTGTTGAGACCTACAAAATTTGCATAAGAGGTCATGCCTGACCAGTCCAAAGTAGCATAGAATATACTGTTTGCTATAGGGTATGCCTGAAACATAATGTATAAAATCAATGCCGGTAACATAAACAGCCAACACATAAAACCTATGTATATTTTTCGGTTTCCGGCGAGATGTTTATTAGCTTTTCTCATATCTACCCCCTTTTTAATTATTAATTATAATTAATTAAAGCCTTTTCTACATTATATCAAAGGGGTATATTTTTACAAGTATTAAAGTTGTAAAAATCATTTTTTGTAATATATGCATAAAAATGTATAGTATTTTTTGTACAATATGCCTATATACCTTTTTAAGACTTGTATTTATAATGATAATCATAACTTGCAATAAATTATTTTTTGTAATCAATTGATTTGATTTTTGGGAAGGTCAAAAAAGTATGAAAACAGTATCTGATTCCGGTGATAATATTACTCTTATGTATTCAGAAAGTGAGCTGAAACATTATATAGAAAAAGCGAATATAAATTATTCCGACTTGCATATCAATCTATACGTATGTAAGGAATATTTCAAGGTTAAAGATTCCTGCCTCGATGATGCTTTTAAAATATTCGTTACAAAGGGAAGAGGAGAAATTGTAGGTGTCAATGAGAGGAGTATTTTACTGGGAGTATATTTTTATTTATATCGCTTAGGTTTCCGCTTTCCGGATCCTGATAAAAGCTTTGACCTTATACCTGTGATAGATGATTTTGAAAAGCTTTCATTAAATATAGAGCATTATTATCCTTACAGACACAGGGGAATATGTATAGAGGGGGCTTCCTCTTTCGAAAATATTATTTCTATGATAGAGTGGATGCCTAAGCTCGGCTTTAATTGTTTTTTCAGTCAATTTCAAATACCCTACACATTTATGGACAGATGGTATAGCCACATATTCAACGATAAGCTTAAAAAGGAGGAGTTTAATATAGGTATAGCCGAGGATTATACAACAAAAATATTTCATGAAATTCATTTGCGAAAATTAAGTCTGCATACATCAGGACACGGTTGGAATGCGGGTATACTGGGCTACAAGGCTCTCGGCTGGGAAAAAATGAAAGCTCCGAAAGAGTGCAAAACTTCATTTATTGCACTTATAAACGGAAAAAGAGAGTTTTTTAACGGAGTTCCTCTAAATACGAATCTTTGTTATTCCGATCCGGATGTGGTTGAAGCCCTTAGTGAAGCCGTTGTAGATTACTGCTTAGAAGCGAAAAATGTCAATTATGTACATTTTTGGCTTGCCGATGAGAGTAATAATGTTTGTGAATGTGACAACTGCAAATTAAGTACTTTAAGTGATCAATACATAAATATCCTTAACAGAATTGATGAAAAGCTTACAAAGCATAAGCTTGATACGCATATAGTATTTTTGCTTTATCAAGAGCTTTTATGGCCTCCCGTTAAGGAGAAAATTAAAAATAATGAACGCTTTACAATGATGTTTGCACCTATAAGCAGATCATTTAACGTGTCTTATCCCGATAAGCCGAAAGAGATAAATGTAAAAAAATATGTAAGGAATAAAATTGCTCTGCCCGACAGTGTGGAAGAAAATCTCAGCTTTTTAAAGCTTTGGCAAAATGAATTTAAAGGTGACAGTTTTTTGTATGATTACCCTCTGGGTAGGGCTCATTACGGAGATTTAGGTTATTACCATATTTCAAAACTTATTTTTAATGATATAATGAAATTGAATGATTTGTCTTTAAACGGTTATATCAGTTGTCAGGAAATAAGAGCCGGCTTGCCTAATTATCTGCCTGATTACATAATGGGATATACCTTATCCGGAATATGTAAGGATTTTGATGAGTTTGTTGATGATTTTTATAACAGCTTATACAAAGAACATTCTTCTTTGGTGAGAGAATATTTGGAAGAGCTTTCAAGGTACAGTAACTGCGATTACTTTAACGGTAAGGGAGAAAGAACGGATTTGGATATGAATAGTGAGTTTATTAAACTGCTTAATGTTTTGGAGAGTTATAAAGAAAGGCTGAATATTGCCGATAAAGCCTTTGATATATTGAAATACCATAATTCTTACTGTATAAAACTGGTAAAGGCATTGATTGCCTTAAGCATGGGCGATTCAAAGATTGCAAACGACTTATTTAAAGATTTTAAAGGCTTCATAAGCGATAACGAAACAAAATATCAAAAAAATTTAGACGTATACCGTATTATTGAGGTTTCAACAAAGTATACAGGATTTAATAAAGATTAGGAGGGAAATCTTGTCAACAGCGAAAAAGCTTTCAAACAGAAATATTATACTTAAATATCTATTCAGAAATTCGCCGGTGGCGCGAATAGACATTGCAAACGAAACGAATATAACCCCTGCGACGGTTACTGCCACAGTAAGGGATTTAATCAAAGAAAACCTTGTAAGGGAAGTAGGGGATGATCCGGTTTTATCATCGGGCAGAAAGCCTATACTGATAGATTTTATTTCTGAAAATATTCTCAATGTAGGCATAGAGTTTACTGAAAAAGGTGTACAGGCATGCCTTTGTGATGCTTCAGGTAAAATACTGTTTTCCGAATATGAGGAATTTACTCCGGATACACCGAAGAGAATTAATGAAATTATAATATTCTTAGCTGAAAAGCTTTTTGAAAAAACAGATATTTCTTTGGTTAAAGGTATAGGGATAGCTTTGCCCGGACACATAAACAGGCAGGGAGAGAAGCTTATTTCAAACAGGAAAATATGGTCGGACTTTAATCCTGTATTTATACAAGAGCATTTTGCTTTGCCGGTATCCTTTGAAAATAACATACGTTGTATGGCTTTATCCCAATATTTTTTTAAGCCTAAGAATACACCGGACAGCTTTTCCTTTTTTCATATAGGGTTGGGGATGTTTTGTGCAAATATGATAAAGGGAGATTTGTTTTTGGGAAACAGCTATATTTCCGGAGAAATAGGTCATACCATAGTAAGCTCGGGAGGTCCGAAGTGCGAATGCGGTAAATATGGATGTCTACAAACTTTTTCAAGTGAAAGATGGTTGCTTAAATATGCTAAATTGCTTTATCAAAACCATGCTTCCGTCGTGCTCGACTCCTTGGTTGAAAATGAAGAAGAAATAAAATTGGAGCATATAACAACAGCTTATTCTATGGGCGATACACTTATAAGGTCTTACATCGGTAATGCGCTCAAATACTTGGGAAACAGCATATCAAACATTGCGATACTTATGAATCCCGATAAGATTTTTTTGCATTCAAAGATGTTCGATAATGCCGATATTAAGGATGAAATTATGAGCCTTATAAAAGACCAGCTTCTGTTTATGGATTCGATATATGTGAATAATATAGAGATATGCTCCTTTGATAAAGTTGACGGTGCTGTGGGCGGAGCGGCTCTTTCTTTACTTAAGAATTTTATAGAAGTATAAAATGACGGGAGTTCTTAAGCCTCTTTTGTATATTTGTCGACTTATAAGAAGCGAAATATATAGAAGAGGCTTTTTCAATATATCAAGGATATATCAATTTTTCTTTTTTCTGATTTTTCTTCTGTAAAGCAGATATCTTGCGAATTCCTCAAGCATCTTTCTGTCCGTCTCGTTATTCAGTACCTCACGCAAGGCTTCAGTGAGCGAAGAATATAAAACTTCATCATCCTTTATAAGCTCTTCATCACGTAAAATATAATCGATATTCAGGTCATAAAAATCGGCGAGGGATGCGATTACGTCTATAGGCGGAACTGAAGAACCTCTTTCGTATGCGGAATAGCCTTGTTGGGTTATGTTGATGTGTTTTGCGACCTCTTTTTGAGTAAATCCTCTTTCTTCTCTGAGTTTAACCAGCTTTTCATTTATCGGGCAGCTCATTGATTTTTTGAATTGTTTGTTGTTTTGCATTGCTATGTCCTCCTACAAGTAACTCATTTGAAGTGTAGGCTAACATAAGTAAATACTTTGTAAATGAAAGAACAAGTGAAAATTGTTAAAGAACAAATAATAATTGTAAGAAAGGATAAGATTTAATCTTTAAAAGGCGGATAGTAAAAAAGGAGATAATTAATCATGAGCAGTCGAAAAAAAGTTGAAGCAATGGAGTAATGTATTTGAAAGCCTGAAGAATCGGGGTTATAATGATGACATAATTTTGAAAAAACGGAGCAATATTCTTGTCGTAGGCGGAAGGATTGCAAGATTTTTTAGGAAAATATTTAAAATGGAAGGTTAAATTATGGTGTGGGGTAATGTTATTAAAGCTTGATATTCAATGTATGGAGCTGGAAATGGAAATTACAAATTATCAGTCTTATGGTAAAGGAGATAGGTATGAGTTGTTGTGTGATAACGAGATTTCGTTTAAATATGGAGAATATATTAATTATTCGACCAAACAGGGATTGTTATTTTCGTTTGAGATTGAAAATTTAGAAGAAAAGCTGAGTGATTTCCTTGGGGGCAAGATGAAAAAAAGAGAAATTCTTAATTTTATAGAGCCTGATTTTGAGTTCGAATTTTGCCCTAGTCATAGTATGGATGAGGAAGAATGTGGCGGTTCCGAGTCTGAGATATCCGAGGCGGCGGTAAAATGGAAGGTTAAATTATGGTGTGGGGTAATGACAGACAATTATTTTCTGACATCATTCGGCGAAAGTGAGGCTAGAGTTCTCAGAGATTACTTGCGGCTTGTAATCGGCAAAATTGATAAAAACAGCGCAGAGATACAAGAATATATCAAAGCCGGATTAATTTGGGATTACAGAGCGTATTTGGCTGAAAATAAAGGGTGATTTTATGACAAAAGGTGAGTGGTATAAGCAGTTATTTGATAGATTGGGCAAATCCAAATTTCGCAGCGGTTTCCATTTGAAATCTAAGGACATTGATTATATAAATGAAAAGGGTTTGGACACTATAAGATGCCATGCCGAAGATTTTATTGCCAAAAGACAGGCACCCGCATATATTCCCAATGACGGAAGGCAGACTCCGACCAAGGGACATCCTGTATTTATCGCTCAACATGCAACGGCAAGCTGTTGTAGGGAGTGTATCCGGAAATGGCATAAAATAGAAGGGGGTAAAAACCTAAGTCGTGTGCAGCAGGATTATCTTGTAGATGTGATTATGACTTGGATTGTGAAAGAGCTGGAGGAGCGAAAAAATAAATTATGAAATTAAAAAATGTTTTGATAGTGGCGGATGATATGGAGAAATCCGTTCGCTTTTACAAGGATATATTCGGTTTGCAGGTGGTTATGAGGCAGGAGGGTAATGTAATACTCTCGGAAGGGCTTGTATTACAGGAGGCAAAACTCTGGGCTGATGCGGTTAAGGGGACTATAATTCCGTATAACAATATGACACAGCTGTATTTTGAAGATAATGACATTGAAGGGCTTATTGCTAAACTTAATTGTGCCGACTTCAATGTTAAGCTTGTTACGGAGGGAATAGAGCTTATAGGGGAACAAAAGCTTGTAAGGCTTTATGACCCGAGCGGAAACCTTATAGAGGTACGGACACCGCCGGGGGAGCGGATAAGGAGTTGGAGGGGGTAATGAAATGTCGAATTATGTTCATAATTATCTGTTTTGTAATAAAGACGCAAAGAAAAGAATGCTGTCTTTGAGTGATGATGAACTATATATGCTTAAGGGTTACTATGATGATATCGTTATTCCCATTAAGGATAACAGATTTCTTATCATTTTTGATACATGGGGGATGGAATATAGAACGGAATTTATTACGGGCTTCATTAGAGAATTTAAGAGTACAAAATGGTATTGTATAGAAGAGAACGAAATAGAACAGGGATGTTACTTTTGGAACGGATCTGATGTTGAGTGCAGTATGAGGAAATTGATTGAGACATTAGACGGTGGAGAAATATGTATCAGATATTCAGACAGCAAATTCAGACCTCTATACATCATTTTTATTTCTGCTCACCGGATTGTTTTCGAAAATCTGTTGAAGAATAAAATGAAGGAATATTATTTTAGCAAAAAAAGCAGTATCCTTATTGAAGACTATGTTTATTCATTGCTGATTGAAACACCGGGAGAATATATTGAACCTTTAGTTCCGTTTAAAGACGGAATAGAAAGGACTGTGAGCATCCGGTGGCGAGGAAAGTCCTATTATATAGAAACTCTTGAAGAAAGGGATGATTTGAAAAAAACTTTATATATGGAGAATATATATTTGATAATATGATTCTTTTCTTTAATTCCATTTTGTGTAATGAGGGAATAGAGGAGCTTGTATCATTTAATTTACAAGATGAAATATAAGTGAAAAAAATCAATGAGAAGTTTGCGATTATCATCAAAGAATAAATCCGCCGGAATATATTGAAAAACGGCAGAAGAGAGTGTGCTAGAGAGTGAGGATTATTCAATGAAGGAGATTGTGTTAATAATGTACATTTTTTATCAAGTTCTTGTATGTCAAATGATTTTGAATTATGGAAAGCTTCTGTGAAAGACAATGCTCATAATGATAAAAAACGAAAAGTGATATTTTTATAAAAAAGATTCTTGAAATATTTTTATGAAGTAAATCCTAAAAACAATCCGGTTTTAGGAATTCTTGGAATGAATTCCTAAAACTTTACAAAACACATAGAAGCTGTTATTATTGATGAAAAGGAGGTGCAAGGTGATAATTAGAGAAGAATATTTGAATAAACTGAAGTCGCTTAAGGATAAGAATATTATTAAGATTGTAAGCGGAATCAGAAGATGCGGAAAATCAACATTATTGCTCCAGTTTCAAGATTGGCTTATAGAACAAGGTACGAAGAAATCTCAGATAATTTTTATTAATTTTGAGGACTTGGAGTATGAGGACTTAACAGATTATAGAAGCCTCCACAAATATATTAAAGACCGTTTAGAGAAAAATATTAAGACTTATGTTTTCTTGGATGAAATTCAAAATGTAGATAAGTTTCCCAAAGTATTGGATAGTCTTTATATAAATACTGATGTGGATTTGTATGTCACCGGCTCCAATGCGTATATGCTGTCAAGTGAGATAGCTACACTTATATCGGGAAGGTATATTCAGATTGAGATGCTTCCTTTATCATTTAAGGAATATTGCATTGCCAAAGGCGGATTTGAAGATAGGATAACAAAATATACCGATTACTTGTTATCAAGCTCATTTCCTTATGCATTGGAATTGGATTCTACGCCCAATATAATCAGAGCTTACTTAGAAAGTATCTATAATACAATCGTAATCAAATATATCATGAATCGAAAACAGGTAACGGATTCTATGATGCTTCAAAGTGTTTTGAAATTTATTTTTGATAATGTCGGTAATCCTCTTTCTACAAAAAAAATAGCTGATACAATGACCTCGGATGGTAGAAAGATTGACTCTAAAACAATAGAAAAATATCTTACCGCTCTTAAAGAGTCTTATATCATTTATCAGGCAAAAAGGTATGATATAAAAGGGAAACAATATCTCAAGACATTGGATAAATTTTATGTGGTTGATATCGGGCTTCGCTATATGCTTATTGGTAAACGGGGCATGGATGCGGGTCATGTACTTGAGAATGTGGTTTATCTTGAGCTGCTTCGAAGGGGCTACGATGTATATGTAGGAAAAGCGGATTCGTTTGAAGTAGATTTCGTTGCACAGAATCAAGACGGTAATCATTATTATCAAGTTGCATTGACTGTTAGGGATATGAGTACTCTCGATAGAGAAATAAGGCCTCTTCAAATGCTCAGGGATGATTATCCGAAAGTAATACTTACATTAGATGATGATCCGTCAAGAGATATTGAAGGTATTAAAATAATAAATGCAAGAGATTGGTTGTTGGGATTGAATCTTGTTTATTAATGTGGATTAAAAATAAACTCTTACTTATAGCTCTCAGTTGCTGAAATAGCAAAAAATGGAATTTACTATAAGACACAGATTGATTTAACATATAACTCCAATTACATTGAAGGTAGCGTCTACCACATGATTATAACTGATATATATTTGAAACCAATACCATGGGTGTAGAAAAAGATGTAAAACTATAAGGCGAAAGCTGCCTAAAAACAATGAAATGAAAAAGGAGGATTATTAATGAGTTTTGTTATTATTATAGCAACATCAATATTGGTTCTTATTTTATTTAGAATAATTATATTATTGTTTTGCAGTCATGTTTTCAAATTATTTAAGTTACGGCATAGCAATATGGAATTTAATTTACCGCTTTCTATTGCCTTTTTTACGATATATTTACAAGGTTTTCTGACAGCAATCAAAGGTATAGTGGGAGTAACCGAAATTACGAATTTAGAATGGTATATGGTTTATACATTTATAGGTATTGCAGCAATACTTTGGTGCTATTTTAGTTGGAGCTTTGAATGGAAGGCGAAACCACAGTTCGCTAAAAATGATTCTCAAATGATTGTAAAGAAAATAATTGTTTTTTCGGCATTAACCTTGTTTGTTTTTTGTCAAGGATACAATCAATTAAATATGAATTTTGGTGAAAACTTGGATAAAGAGAAAGAAATGCTGTTCAAAGTGGTAAACATAACAATGGTTCCCGGAATCATAGCATTGGATAGAGTGTTAAATCAAATAAATAACTATATAAAAAAGAAGAAAGAAAAATAATTATATACCAATTGTCATTTTTATAAAGAAAATTTAAGCTGTTTTATCAGGAACAGCATGTGGAGGAAGCGGATAAAGTATCACTTAGAATTGCCGAGATTTTATTAGAAAAAGCTTTTAGCTTTACTCCACATGAATATATCTCCATATACAAAAAATTGTTCACGGGAATATATAATCATGCAGGTAAAATTCGTGATTATAATATTACTAAGAGGGAACGGCTTCTTAATGGTGATACGGTTATTTATGGAAGTGCTTCAGAACTTAAAGCAACTCTCGAGTATGATTTTTCGGAGGAGAGAAGGTTCGGTTACAAGAATTTAAGTATGGACGAGATTGTTCATCATTTGGCGTGTTTTGTTTCAAGATTGTGGCAAATACATATATTTGGCGAAGGGAACACCGGAACTACAGCAGTATTCTTTATTAAATATTTGAGGACATTGGGATTTGACGGTATAAATGATATTTTTGCAAGTAACGCATTGTATTTCAGAAATTCTCCGGTTAGGGCAAATTATAATAACCTGAAAGCCGGTGTACATGAAACTACAGAATATTTGGAACTTTTTCTTAGGAACCTGCTCTTGGATGAAAAAAATGAACTTTATAATCACTTCATGCAAATAGATATAACTCAAGACTAGATTGTGGAATGATTTAATTTATCGAGTAGATAGTATCTCGTTGGAAAAAAGTAAATACTATGCCGGATTTGGATATTTTAATCGAAATGTCGGATTATTATGAAGTCGACCTTCGAAAATTTTTTGTGGATGTAATAGCTAAAGTGAAATGATCTATAGTCAGGTTGAAATTATTGTAAAAGTATTTGCTTCTAAAAAGAAATTAATTGAAACTATTCGCTTAATAGAATATAATTAAACAGTAAATTTCCTTGAAGGATAATAGATAAAAATGCGAGGAGTGAAGAGATGGGAGTATTAGATGATATTGTTTATTCAAATAGAACCCCGGTTTTGTTCATTGGTTCAGGTATATCAAAGAGGTATTTGTATAATTATCCTTCATGGAATGAATTATTAGAAAATTCTTTTATGAAGTTTGAGCCGGATATGTTCCAATATCAAAAGCATATTGATAGCTGCAAAAGAAACAAGATGAATGAATTTGAAATAAATGCTTATATGGGTTCGTTGATAGAGGGAGAATTTAATAAAGCATTTTTTGATAGAAAAATCACAATAAATGTGGGTAATAAAAAGAATCCCAGTTGGGTGAAACGTGGAATATCTCCGTATAAAATGTATCTGGCAGATTTTTTCAAGAAACAAAGGATCAATCAAGATCCTGTATTGACAGATGAATTGGACAAATTGAAAAAACTAAGAAACAAAATATCTGCAGTTATAACAACAAATTATGATATCTTTTTAGAAGAGTATGTTTTTTCTAATGATTTTAAAGTGTTTGTAAGACAGCATGAACTTTTTTCTGCAGATAGCTATGATATTGCTGAAATATATAAAATACATGGGAGTGCAAAAGATGCCGAATCAATTGTAATTACTCAAAGTGATTATGAACAGTTTAAGGAATCAAGGAAACTTATAATAGCAAAAATGTTAACTCTATTTGCAGAAGCACCTATTATTTTTCTGGGCTACTCTTTTACAGATGAAGATGTTCGAGGAATTATTGAAGAGTTTTTGAGCTGCCTTTCAAAAGAACAGTTGGTGGATATAAGAAGACATTTTATTTTCATAAGCTATAAGAAAAATGAAAAGAACTTGTTGGAAATTGAGAGAACAATAACAACTAAAAATGGTGTAGAGATTCCATTTGTAGAAATTCAGACCGACAATTATGGTTTTGTTTATGAAAAACTAGGAAATATAACACCCGGTATATCACCTATAAGGGTTCGTAAAACCAGAAAGGTAGTGAAAACTATTGTTGATCAAAACTTGGCATCGACAGAAGCTCAATCCATAATAGTTGGAATCGATGACCTTGCCAATGTCGATTTATATTCTAAGCCGCTTGCTATTGCAATTGGATACAAAGAAAATATTTTGAATAAATATGGTTATGGTTTATTGGAAGATAGTCAGATATTTGAAGATATTATTTTTGATAATAAGCATTTTGATTCAGATGCAATGTGTACCCAAAGATTTAAGAGTATAGCTAGAACGAGATTGCTTCCGGTATTTAAGTATGTTAAAGGACAAAAGATTCCGGAGAAAGGGAAATTAGCTACCTATATTAAAGAACATAATTCGATGGACAAAATAATATCAAAGAAGATAGCTGCAACATTTAAGAATTTTCCAAAGTTTGATAATTTTGTACAATTGAAAGAATGTTTAAAATCATCGGAGAATTGTAGAAAAGCAGCAATGGCTATTTTGAAAAATATAGATATGTTAAGAATTGAGGAATTGCGCGAAGCCTGCAAATATTTGGTTGAACGATATCCGGATGGCTACATGACGGAAACTAATTCTAAACGATGTATACTATGTTTGGATTTTATGGAAAACTTTCAATAAAGATATAAAGAAAAGCTAGCAAACCTTTCTTGGAATAACCAAGAACATCACTAGCTTTTCTCTTTCATAATAAAGAACATTTAATGTTCTATGTTCTTCTATATAAGATGTTTGTCGAACAAATGTTTAATACAAATTGTTTATCGACTTGCTTCATTGTACAAAAATCCGGTGAAAAAGTCAACCGGATATTTTGTTAGAATAATGTTGTGAAATGACATAGTTGTAACATCCTGACCTAGTAATTCAAAATATATTTAGAATGAAAGGAATTTGTATATACTCAATACAATCATGTGAGACCGGATTCTTACAATATTATAGATCGCCCTTTGAGGCGCACTATGGGGCTTAATTGCCCTATAGTAGCAATTAGGTCATGCTGTTACAAAAATGCTTGACTACAACAATAAGAGACGAATATAGAGAAATATTAAATCAAAATGATAATAAGTGTGTCTTACTAGCTTCTTATAAAAATTATAATTATCAGAACAATGGGATATTTGGCTACGGCAGAAAAAATAAGAAATGAAATAGAAACTATTATCAATTGTGTATTCTTTATGTATCTCTCTGTCCAAATTGAAGAATAAATCGTTAGCAGTTACTCAATCCCTTTTTACTACTAATTTTACTACTAAAAGGTAGTAATAACTTGCTAAATTCTGCTCTGATTTGTAACATTCTACATTTCTGAGCAAATCACAAAATTCCTGAAAATCTTGCAAAACAGGGTATTTCAGGACAAAAAGGAGTAAATAAAAACTATGACCAAAATACTTTTCATCTGCCACGGCAACATCTGCCGTTCCACCATGGCGGAATCACTTATGACATACCTCGTAAAGCAGGCGGGGAGAACGGATATACAGGTTGCCAGTGCAGGAACAAGTGCGGAAGAGCTCGGCAATCCCGTACATTACGGAACCGTGAATAAACTGAAAGAAAAAAAATATACCCGTGGTTGAGCACAGGGCGACAAAGCTCAAAAAAGAAGATTACAAAAAATATGACTACCTCATAGCCATGGACAATAACAATCTTCGCAATATGGAAAGAATATTGGGAGAAGACAGGCTGAAAAAGATATACCTTTTAAAGGATTTTACCGATGATAAAGGAGAGGTGGCTGACCCGTGGTATACGCATGACTTTGAAACCACCTTTAAAGACGTGTATGCGGGCTGCAGTGCTTTATTGAAACAAATATAAGAAATATGAGGTTTAATAAAAGTTGGCGGGAAGAATAAAAAAACAGGATCTGGAATACAGATATTACAGAATGCCGAGCGATATGTACGTTTTTGCCTTGCTTGGAGATGCATGGGTAAGGGAATACGGAGTGGATGGAAAAGGAAAAAGGATAGAAACCCTACACTTTCACAACTTTTTGGAAATAGGGTATTGTATCGACGGAAGCGGAGAGATGATACTCAATAAAGATGTGCATGCATACAAAAAAGGCAATTTTACCGTAATACCGGGGAAGTATCCGCATACCACAAACAGTAAGCCGGGGACGAAAAGTTCATGGGAATATCTTTTCATAGATGTGGAAGGGATTTTGAAGAGCCTGTATAATAATAAGATCAAGCTAAAAAAAATGGATGCCATGATAGCGCTTATAAACAGGAATGTGCTTTTTTCGGACGAAAAAACGGATAAAAATATAGCGGACAGCATAAAAAGACTTATGGATATCTTGAGGTATAAAAAGCCCTTTTATGAGGAAGAGGCACACGGAAGCTTAATAAGCTTGCTTATTAAGCTAGCAAGAAAAGCGAAAACAAGAGACTCCGCTTTCACCTCCGAAAAGGATGTTTTTAACGATAAGATACCTGAACTTTTGGAAAAGGCTACGGATTACATAAGTAAAAATTATGCTATGGATATTAAGGTATCGAATTTAGCAAAATATTTATACATAAGCGAAGTTCATTTAAGGCGAATTTTTGATAAATATATGAAAATGGGCGTGCTGGATTACATTAATCTTGTGCGTATAAATGAAGCATGCAAGCTTTTGCAAAAAAGCACCGAGAACATAGAGGATATATCCGGTGTTTGCGGCTTCAACAACATATCGACCTTCAACAGAAACTTCAAAAAAATCATGGGGCTTACACCTAAGGACTGGCGGAAAAATACGGAAAATCACGGAAAAAATTTATTGGAGTATAACATTCTGATAAAAGAAAGCTGGCAATAAAAAAGGAACATATAATATATGTTCCTTTTTGCTTAATAAATGTACGAAAATGAAAAGAATTACCTTAGATACCTGTGCTAAAATGTACATAAGTTGTTTAGCTATAAGCGGTTAAACCTATACAAAATAGACAAAATAAGGAGGTATTTTTGTTATGAAAAAAAGATTGTTATTTTTAGCGGCTGCTTCAGCCATGGCTTTTGCACTCGCTGCCTGTTCGGGAGGTTCTACCGAGAATGCGGATAAAAAATCCGAAGCTGCGGGAGAAGGCGGAGCAAGCGAGCAGGCTAAGGATGACAAGGGAGCGGGGGATGCGGCAAATGAGCTTACAGTATGGTGCTGGGATCCTAACTTCAACATCTATGCTATGAAAGAGGCGGAGACCATCTATAAAAAGGATCATCCTGATTTCAAGCTTAACGTGGTTGAGACACCTTGGAACGATCTCCAGACCAAGCTTTCCACAGCTGCAACATCGGGAGATTTAAGTATGTTACCTGACATTATACTTATGCAGGATAATGCATTCCAAAAGAACACACTTACATATTCCGAAGCATTTTTGGATTTGGAAGAAGCAGGTATAAAGTATGACGACTTTGCGGCTGCAAAGACAAACTATTCTGTTGTTGACGGAAAGCACTACGGTGTACCTTTTGATAACGGTACTGCTATAGCGGCATATAGAACGGATGTTTTAGAAGAAGCAGGTCTTACCTTAAAGGATTTTGAGAACATCACTTGGGAAGAGTACATTGAAAAAGGAAAGATTGTTCTCGAAAAGACGAAAAAACCTTTACTTTCATGCTTATCCGGAGAGACGGATGTTGTAATGATTATGCTTCAATCGGCAGGCGGTTCTTTATTTGACAAGGACGGAAAGCCTAGTATAGAGAACAACGAAATACTTAAGAAAACAATAGATACATACAACACGATGAAAAAAGAGGGCGTTTTGGTTGAAGTAAATGACTGGGATCAGTATGTAGCTTCTATGAATACAGGAACAGTTGCAGGAACCATTAACGGCTGCTGGATACTCGGAAGCATACAGGTTGCAACGGATCAGTCAGGAAAGTGGGGAGTTGCAAACATTCCTAAGCTTTCAAGCTTCGATACCGCAACCAACTACTCAAACAACGGCGGTTCAAGCTGGGCTGTAATGTCAAGTACAAAGAACAAAGAATTGGCATTTGATTTCTTAAAGTCAACCTTCGGTTCAAGTGTTGAGTTGTATGAGACCATACTTCCAAAGTCAGGTGCTTTGGCTACCTACAAGCCGGCAGGAGAAAGCGATGTTTATGCTAAGCCACAGGAGTTCTTCGGCGGACAGGCTATATACAAGGATATAACAGATTATGCTTCAAAAGTTCCAAGCAATAATACAGGTGTATACTACTATGAAGCAAGAGATGCCGTTGCTACCGCAATACAGAGTATCGCTACAGGTACGGCTGTGGATGAGGCTTTGAAAACAGCTCAGGAAACAGTAGAATTTGCAATGGAAGAATAAAGATATAAAAGGGGCTTCTTAAAAGCCCCTTTATTTAATAATAAGGAGGTGCTTTATATGGCAAAACCCTTGACATTGTCCAAAAAACAAAATTTGTCAGGCTGGATATTTTTAACCCCCGCGGTATTACTTATAACGATTATGAGCTTTTATCCTATGGTATATGCTTTTTTACTATCGTTAAAAAGAGGTAAAGGAAATACTCTTAAATGGGTGGGCATTGCCAACTATGCCAGGATGTTTCAGGATAAAGTATTTATGCAGTCGCTTGCAAACTGCTTTATTTACCTCATAATACAGGTGCCTATAATGCTTATTTTGGCACTTTTGCTTGCGTCTCTTCTTAACAATAAAGACTTAAAATATAAGGCTTTATTCAGAACCGCAATATTCCTGCCTTGTGCAAGTTCTTTGGTTTCTTATGCGACCATTTTCCGTGCATTATTTGCGGTGGACGGACTCGTGAATGCCGTTTTGATTAAGCTTAATATTTTGGAAAGCGGCTACAATTTCCTTGCAAATGCCAACAGTGCAAGATTTGTACTTATATTGGCTCTTGTATGGAGATGGACGGGCTACAACATGGTGTTCTATCTTGCGGGACTTCAAAATATAGAATATTCCGTATATGAAGCGGCAAAAATAGATGGAGCCTCTCCTTTGCAGTCATTTTTCAAGATAACTATACCTCTGCTTAAACCTACAATATTGTTGACGGCTATCATGTCGACAAACGGAACCCTGCAGTTGTTTGACGAGTCGGTGAACTTAACGGGTGGCGGACCGGCGAATTCAACTATAACTATGTCTCATTACATTTACAATATATCGTTCAGAAACGTTCCGAATTTGGGATATGCTTCGGCAATGTCCTATTTTATATTGTTTATGGTTCTTATACTGGCATTTGTACAGATGAAAGTAGGTGATAAACGTGACTAAAACGAGAAAAGCGGCAGCTTATATATTTTTGAGTATATTCTCTTTCTTATCCGTATTTCCTTTATATTGGATGTTTGCGGCGGCAACAAACAAGAATATAGACATTTCAAGGGGTAGACTTTTACCGGGGCTCGAACTTATAGAAAACTTCAAGAGGCTGACGGCAAATTATAACCTCGGTATGGCTATGATGAATTCTATAAAATATGCCTTGGTACTTACCGTTTTGTCCCTGCTTATATGTTCATTGGCGGGCTACGGTTTTGAGATATATCATGACAAGGCGAAGGATACGCTTATGCGTATAGTTTTGCTTTCGATGATGGTTCCCTTCGTCGCGGTTATGATACCTTTGTATCAGATGTTTTCAAAAGCGGGATTTTTGAACTCGACCTTGGGCTTTATATTACCGACCTTATCGACGCCCCTTCTTATAATGATGTTCAGACAAAGTGCAAGAGCTTTTCCTAAGGATATCATAGAGGCGGCAAGAATGGACGGACTTACCGAGTTTCAAATTTTTTACAAGATGTTCATTCCGACTATGCGCTCGACCTATGCGGCGGCAATGACCATAACCTTTATGGCTGCATGGAACAGCTATTTGTGGCCTAAAGTAATTATGACGAATCAGACAAGTATAACAATGCCTATGCTTGTAGCGAACCTTAAAGAAGGTTATGTTACGGACTACGGAGTTCTTATGCTTGCGGTATTTTTATGTACCATACCTACGGCTATAGTATTCTTCCTTCTTCAAAGAAACTTTACGGAAGGTATTACGGGAGCGGTTAAATAAGTTAAGGCATTTTTGTCAGATTGTGGAGAAAAATATGAAAAATTTTAATTATGATATCTTAAAGGATCCGACTTGCTTTGCGGTAAATTGCATGGAGTCACATTCCGATAATATACATTATAAGAATCCTTTGGAGGAAGAAAGCGGGGCAAGCAGTTTTTATTACAGCCTTGACGGTGTATGGAAATTTGCTTATGCAAAAAATTATTCCCTCAGTGTGAAGGGTTTTGAAGCTCTTGATTATAATGCAAAGTCATGGGATGACATAAGAGTTCCGGCTCATATTCAGCTCGAAGGCTATGACAGACCTCAATATGCCAATGTACAATATCCTTGGGAAGGACACGAGGAAATAAGACCGGGTGAGATACCGGAAGAATTCAATCCGGTTGCAAATTATGTGAAATATTTCTTTTTGCCCGAAGCTATGAAGGGTGAAAAGGTTATTTTAGCTTTTGAAGGCGTTGAAAGTGCGGTAAGTGTATGGCTTAACGGCAATTTTGTCGGCTATCATGAGGACAGCTTTACGAAGGCGGAATTTGATATAAGTAAATATCTGCTGGAGGGAGAAAATAAGCTTGCCCTTTCGGTATTTAAGTTTTGTGCATCAAGCTGGTGTGAAGATCAGGACTTTTTCAGATTCTCGGGTATATACAGAAGTGTATATTTATACAGTGTTCCGAAAGCGCATATAGCCGATGTGAGGGTAAAAACAAGCTTAAACGATAACTTTGATAAAGCGGTCCTTGAGCTTAAGCTGAAGCTTAAAAGCGAGATACCCGCATATATTGTTACCAAGCTTGGAGAATCCGAACAAAAAACACAGCTACAGGCTGTGGGAGAGGCAGAGATTTCTGAAAGCTTTGAAATAGAAAAGCCTCTTTTATGGAGTGCCGAAGTACCGAATCTTTATAAGCTCGAGCTTTATGTCTATGATGAAAGCGGAAAGCTTTTGGAGTTTATAAAGCAGAATGTGGGTATCAGAAGATTTGAGCTTAAAGACGGACTCATGCTTTTAAACGGTAAAAGAATAGTGTTTAAGGGCGTAAACAGACATGATTTCAGCTCCAAGTCGGGAAGAGCGGTTTCAAGACAAGAGGTGTTGCAGGATATTGTTACCATGAAAAGAAACAATATAAATGCAATAAGAACAAGTCATTACCCTAACAATTCATATTTGTATGAGCTTTGTGACATCTACGGCTTGTATGTGATAGATGAGAACAACATGGAAAGTCACGGTTCATGGAGCGGCTTTGAAGCTACAAAGGATCTTGAATACATAGTCCCGAAGGATAATAAGGCATGGGAACCTATGCTTCTTTCGAGATGTAAGGCTGTGTTTGAAAGGGATAAAAATCATGCTTCCATCCTTATATGGTCTCTGGGAAATGAATCCTTCGGAGGAAGCGTTATTCATGCCATGTCCGAATATTTCAAAAAAGAAGACGATACAAGACTTGTACATTATGAAGGTGTTTTTAACGACAGGAGCTATAACGACAGCAGCGATATAGAAAGCCAGATGTATACAAGTGTTGCAAATATAGAAAAATTCCTTAAAGAAAATAAGGAGAAGCCTTTTATTTGTTGCGAGTATACTCATGCAATGGGAAATTCCTGCGGAGCAATGTATAAATACACGGATTTATCGGACAGAGAGCCTAGATATCAGGGCGGGTTTATATGGGACTATATAGACCAGAGTATTACGAAGAAAAACAGATACGGTGAGGAATTCGAGGCCTACGGCGGAGATTTCCATGACAGACCTACGGACTATAATTTCAGCGGAAACGGCATAGTTTACGGTGGCGACAGAGCTCCTTCTCCTAAGATGCAGGAGGTCAAGTTTAACTACCAAAATATTTCCGTAGAATTTGAAGAAGACAAAGCTGTTATCATAAATAAGAACTTATTTGTATCAAGCTCATATTTCGACTGCTTTGTGAGAGTGGAAAAAGAAGCTGTGCTTGTATATGAAAGTATTTTGAATACGGACGTAAAGCCGCTGTCGCGTGAAAGCTATAAGCTTAATCTTCCTGAATTTGAGAACGGAGGTGAGTATGTATTGACACTTTCCTTCCGTCTTAAAAAGGATGAACTTTGGGCGAAAGCGGGTCATGAGCTTGCCTTCGGACAAAAGGTATTTGAAATTGAAGGAAAAAAAGAGGACAGAAGAAAGTACGGCGACTTGAAGCTGATTAAAAGTGTGCATGATATAGGCATAAAGGGCGATGAATTTGAACTTATGTTTTCAGTTTTGAACGGCGGTTTGGTTTCCTATAAATATGCCGGGAAAGAGATGTTTGAAGCCATACCAAGACCTAACTTCTGGAGAGCACCTACCGATAACGATAAAGGTAACCTTATGCCGCAAAGATACTCTCAGTGGAAGCCTGCAAGCGAATACATTACACATAAATACGAAGAGGCGGGCTTTATAAAGATGAGCTATCCGAAGCTTGAAGAAGGGAAGGACAGCATAAAAGTAAGCTATACCTATTTTATGCCTACAAGCCCTAAATCAAGTTGTGAATTAAGCTATGAGATATTTAAGGATGCTAAGGTTAAGGTAAGTCTCCTGTACGAGCCTGTCAAGGGCTTGCCGGATTTTCCGGAGTTCGGTGTAATGTTTAAGCTTGATGCGGATTATAATAATCTTACATGGTACGGACTTGGAGAGTCGGAGACCTATGTAGACAGAAAGAGGGGGGCAAAGCTTTCCGTTTACACAAATAAAGTAGCGGATAACCTTGCAAAGTATTTGGTTCCTCAAGAGTGCGGAAACAAAGAAGAAGTAAGGTATGCAAGCCTTACGGATATGAAGGGCAGGGGAATGCTTTTTGAATCCGATAAATCCTCGGGCTTTATGAGCTTTTCGGCTCTGCCTTATACCCCGGGTCAGCTTGAAGAGGCTATGCATGCTTATGAGCTTCCTAGGGCTTACCACACTGTTGTAAGAGTAAACAAGGCACTTTTGGGAGTCGGCGGTGACGACAGCTGGGGCTCAAAGACTCATGAAGAGTTTACGATTTCATCACAGAAAAAGACCTTGTTCAGCTTTAGCTTCAGAGGAATTTAAAATATCGAGAAAGCTTCTTACATCTTTCGGTGTAAGGAGCTTTTTTTGTGTGTCGGATAACAAAATTAATAAATATTAAATTTGCAAATCCATTGCATTTCATCTTGACAAATTTTTCTCCTTTTTATAAAATTGCAATCGGATTGCATTTTATAAAAATAGGGGGAACTATGAAGTTAAACAATAAATTCATCGGAATGCTTGCGCTTTGTACAATTGTGGTGGTATCAAGCGTATTTGCGGCAAGTATATTTAAAAACAGCGGTAAAAAAGAAGCCGAAAGCAAGTCCGCCGTGCAGTATGAGACTCAGGCAAAAGAGAAAACTGCCGAAAAGGCTTATGTAAAGCAGGAAGAAAGTGAAACAAAGGCTGAAACGAAAGCCGAAACAAAGCCTGAAACCGAGATAAAAAATGAAGAGCCTGCCAAAGAAAGCGACAGGCAGGAAACGGGAGAGAAAAGCCATAAAAAAGAAAAGGCTCCCAAAAGTGTGAAAGTACAGGCAAGAGCCGATAAAGATACTGCGGAGGGCAAAAATACAAATAATACAAAAGAAAAAGAGCAGGAAACCGCGGTAAAAGAGGAACAGAGCCGGACACAAGCTGAAAGTATAAAAGAGGAAAGCGGCTCTAAAAAAAGCCCTACAAATAAAAGAGTAGGAAGTAAAACATCCGGAGGAGGCAAAAGTTCCGGGGGAGATCACACCGCACCGACAAAAGAAAAGGAAAGCACCGATAAAGAAAAGGATAAAGGGCAAAAGGAAAGCGAGACCAAGGAGAATAAGGGGAGTAAAGAGAGTAAGGAAAGTAAAGAAAATAAGAAAAATAAAGAATACAGCAAAGAATATATAATACTGAATGAAAATACGGGAAATGACGGTGCCCTACATTATACGGCGGGAAAGTCAACCGAGCTTTCAAATGAAGCCTTAATAGGTATGAAAAATACGGGAGAAAATTCCGGTGAGACTACAGCTATAGAATGGGCAGAGCTTAAGTCGGGAGACATGGAAAAGGTTAAAGCCGGAATAAAAGGAGAATACGAGCTGCTTGTGAAAACAAAGTCGGAATTTCGTATAAACGATATGAGTTATAATAATATTGAATTTATTGAATATATAAAAATTAACTAATCTTGGGGGATGAAATGAGATTTAAAAATAGATATGCGGCAGCGATACTAAGCTTTACTTTGTTAAATGCAAGCTTTCCGGTGTCGGCAACGGAGCTTAATACGAATCAATATGTAAGTGAAGAAATAAGCATTTCGGATATTGAAGGCGAAAAGCCCGATGAAACGCAAAAAAATCTGTTTTCCGAGGAGGAAAACAAAAAAGTAAGGGTTATGGTTGAGCTTGAGGGGGATTCTCTGATCGACGAAGCCATAAAAAGAGGGGTAGCTTATAAAGACTTTTCCGAAAGCTTTGTAAATGAGAAGAAAGAAGAGCTTAAAAAAGAACAAAATGATTTTTTGGCATATATGGACGAAATCGATATAGAGGCGACGGAGGAAGACAGAAGGTTTTATGATACGGTATTTAACGGTGTTGCCCTAAATGTTAAAGAATCCGATATAGAAAGACTGGAAGCCGCAGAGGGGGTAAAAAATGTATACATATCCGAGGAATATGAAAGACCTTTTCTCGATTCTTCCAAGGACATCATAGGGGCAACTTATGCATGGGATACTCTTAACTACAAAGGCGAGGGTACGGTTGTTGCCGTAATAGATTCGGGAATTGACTACAGACATAAGGCATTAAAGCTTGATGATGCCGGCAGGGCTAAATACAGCAGAGACGATATCATGAAAATGATAGCCGAGAACAAGCTTAAGGGAAAATATTACAGCGACAAGGTTCCGTACGGATATAATTATTATGATTTCAACGATAATCTGCTTGACAGCTACGGAGTTATGCACGGAATGCATGTATCCGGAATAATAGGTGCGAATGATGAGGATAAAAATATATTCGGAGTGGCGCCGAATGCACAGATTTTGGCATTAAAGGTCTTTTCGGACGATCTTTCATATCCGACGACTTTCACGGATATTTGGCTGAAAGCTCTTGACGATGCCATAGCAATGAAGGCGGATGTAGTAAATATGAGTCTCGGCTCGGCGGCGGGATTTTCTCAGGAAGGGAAAAAGCATCCCGAAGAAGAAATAATAAATAAAGCGAGGGAAGCGGGCATAGTTGTCAGCGTTGCCGCAGGTAACGATGCGGACATAGTAAAAGGAAATACCTACTCGGTCAAGGCATTAAAAGAAAATTACGATACCGCGGAAATAGCAAGTCCTGCTTTGGATGAAGGTACTTTGGCTGTAGCTTCAATGGAAAATACCAAGGTAAAGGTAAATATGATCAGCTGGGTAAGCGGATTTAACAAGAAGAAAAAAGAAGTTATATCCGTTTACAGACCGGAAAATGCTTCTAAAATAAAGGCAAAATATACGGATTTAAAGAATGCCGAGGAAAGTAAAATTACAAAGACTAATGTCGAAAATAAAATAGTTTTATTGGAATATCCTCCGGAATCCGGAAAAGCTAAATTCAATCAAAGTATACAAAAAATCGCAGAACTGAAACCGGCGGCAATAGGTATATATAATAATGCCACTATGGAAGACAGCATAAGCGGAGGAGTAGCAGGAGAAGGCGAAGCGGCAAAATATACGATTTTTAGGATTAAGAGAAGCACCTATGACAAAATAGTTAAGGATAATTTAACCACCTTTTCGGGTCTCAAGCTTGAGATATCGGATGAACTTGAGGAAATTCAGAACCCGACCGCAGGAGAAATATCAAACTTTTCTTCATGGGGACCTACTCCGGACTTAAGAATAAAGCCTGAAATAACTGCTCCGGGAGGATATATATATTCGACGGCTGAGGAAGATAAGTACCAAAAAATGTCGGGTACATCCATGGCGGCTCCTCAGGTTGCAGGTGCAAGCGCAATATTAAAGCAGTATATAAGACAAAATAATATTAAAACGGATAATGAAGCCGATTTTATCAAGCTCTTGCTTATGAATACCGCAAGTCCGGTGGTAAATCCTCATTCAGCGGTAGCGGGCAGCCCTTATTTTGTAAGACAGCAGGGCAGCGGAGCTATGAATATAGAAAAGGCTCTGAAAACCGTCGTTGTTGTAAAAGCTACCGGAACAAATGACGATAAGGCGGACGGAAAGCTTGAGCTTGGAGAGCTTGACAGTAAAAGCTTTAATGTAAGCCTTGAATTTGAGAATTTTTCGGATAAGGAAAAGAAATATTTAATAACTCCGAGACTTTTACGGGAAGCGAGCGAAAACGGCTACAGAACCGGAAATTCGGAGTACCTGAGTACATCCTTGGATACTATGGAAAAAGAATTTGTTGTTTCTCCGAAAAGCAAGAAGACACTCGAGCTTTCACTGGATTACACAAGTGCAGGCTTAGCTTCGGGCAACTATATGGAAGGCTATATTACAATAAAGGATACGGATACGGTAGACCCTGTAGACCTCAGCGTGCCGTTTTTGGGCTTTTACGGAGATTGGGATGAACAGAAAGCCATAGATGCTTTTTCGGTTGATGAAATAGGTGGGGAAAAAAGAAATACTCAGTTTTTTGTAAATAAGGATGAAGGAACGCATTCGTCGGTATTTACGACAAAAATGATGTTACCTCTTCCTGTAGTAGACAATACGGTGTATTTTTCTCCTAAGAGTATGTATCACTCGGAGTTGGTGGCAAGAATAGCTCCTTTAAGAAATATGGAAGAAGTGGAGTATGCCGTTTTTGATGCAAGCGGAGAAAACGAGCTTAGGGTACTGGGCAAGTCCGTTGATGTCAGAAAGCTGAGCAGGCTGGCAAGAAATAAAAGCTTCAGACTGATGCCGGATTCCTTATGGGACGGAAAAATAGGAGGAGAAGAAATAAAGGAAAACGAGAAGTACATATATCAAATCAAAGTAAAGCTGAATACAAAGGATAAAGCTGAGCAGATTTACAGATATAATATAAGTACGGACAATACGGAACCTTTGATTTACGATAACCCTAACATTACCGACATAGCCGGAAGATTAAAGAGTGTCAATTTCAAGGTAAAAGATATAGGAACAGGTGTGGAAGATATTTATATAGAATCTGTAAAGTATGATAAAACGGCGACAAGCTCACAAGCGGATCAGGGCTTTACGGGAAAACCTAAATACGGAAAGTATACAAGGATAAGCTTTACCGATAAGGAGGTAAAAGACGGAAAAGAGCTTTTAAAAGTCATAGACGGACAGCTTGACATTCCGGCAAGTGAGGTGCCGACTGCGGAGGATGAAAGCGGACAGATTTTTATATGCCTGAACGGTCACAGAAACAAAGATATAGAAATAAGTTGCCCGTATTTTACGGATACTTCACATATACAGATTATTGCAAAAGACTATCTGAGCAATAAAAAAGCGGTGGAGCTTAAAACTGGAGAGAATGAAAACTATAATACTATAAACTTCCTCAGTTTCTATAATTCTATGAAAGAAAACAACATAGAAGTTTTTGTAAATGATGTCAAACTCGACAAAGGAAGCTACAGCACAACGGATACCAAGGCGAAGGTGAAGATAAAGCTTGCAAACAACAAATATCTAAGTACTTTGTATATAAAGAGGAACAGAAGGCAGATAAATTATATTATAGACAAGGATAACTATAATATAGAAAATGTTGCGAAGTATAACTTCAATTACGATGAAGATGAAAACAGCGTAGAATTCACTATAGATCCTTTTGTAAACAGCTGCGAGGTCATCACGACGTTTTCAGACGGGCAGATGCAAAAGCCTAGGGATATAAAGGATATAAGCATTAATCTTTACGAGAGCGGCTTGAAAAATTTCAAGCAGATAAAACTTGATAATAAAGAAATTTCTGTCAATGAGCAAAACCCGGAGTTTACAACAAAGGGAGGTCGCATAAAGCTTCAGATGGTTTTTGCGGATAATGCAAATAAGAATGTTGAAGGTGTAAGCATAACTTCCGGAGGAAAAACGGAGGCTCTAAGAAAAGCGGCATATTTTGATATGGAAGAGGGTAAAGCCTCGGGCTATGACTCTTCCCGTTACGCAGTAAATATTTATTATGATATTTATGAGGATGCAAGTATAAGCATAAAGTACAAAAATAAGGGAGACGGTAATTTATCGACGGAGTCCGATGCCGATTATGAGATAGAAAACGACATAGCGGGAGATGATAAGGGGAAGGAAAATGAACCGGATGACAGTAAATACAGATATCCTTCGGTATTTATTACAAGCCCGGGACTTCTCGATATTGTAAAGGAGCTTAATAACGGAAAACTTAGGGTAAAAGGCTTTGTTTCCAATGTGAAAAATGATGACAGCGTAACAAGCATAAGCCTAAGTCTTGTTGATAAGTACGGAAATGTAGACGGAGAACTCGTAAATATAGAAGCGGAGGAGATAGTTAAAAAGAAGACTGAAAAGAACATCTATGTATATGAATTTGAAAAAGATATAAGCGTTAAGGATTTTAATGTTAATATAAGAGCCGAGGCATTTACGAAAAACGGCGAAAAGGCAAGTATAGTAAGGAGACTTTTCTACGATAATGAAAAACCGACGATATCCTACAGTGTGGAGAAAAGAGATTTGAGTTCGGAGAGCGTAAAGCTTAAGCTTAAGGCCACGGACAATTCCATAAAGCTCAAGCTGTATAACGGAGATTCTCTTATAGATATGATTGATAACAGTTCAAAATCCTTTGATACTCCGGGAGTGGAGATAAATAAGGAGATTGAAGTCAAGCTTGTGCAGGGGCAAAACAAAATCAGGATAAAAGCGGAGGATATTGCAGGCTCCGTATACGAAAAAACAATTTATATATACAAAAGCAGATAAAGAAAAAGGGAACCGAATTTTGCGGTTCCCTTTTTTATAATTGGAAATTTATAATATACATATATATAAAAAATATAAAACAATAATAGATATAAAGTCTTGTCTATGGTATAATATGGGGTATCAAGCAATGCAAATTTTATATATCAAAAGATTTAAAATAATGTATGGAGGTAAAAATGAAGAGAATTAAGAGCATTTTGTTTGCACTGAGTATTCTGCTGACTTGCTTTTTACTTAGTGCCTGCGGCGGTAAGCTCGAAACGAACTTGAATTTGGATTCCGAATTTAAGGGAAGCAGAGTGATGACCCTAACCGTAAATAAGGAGGAGAACCTGTCTTACGTTACGGGAGATGAAGCTACTATAACCGCTGCGGTTGCGGAAGGTGTTCCTGAGGAGCTTACATTTGAATCAAGTTCGGACGATCAGAATGTAGTGTACACTTTTACACTGAATTTTGATTCAAAAGAAGACTATGAAAAGAAGCTTACAAGCCTTCTCGAGAAGGCAGGACGTACAAAGGAGGAGATGAAGGATCTTGTCAGCTATTCAAATCCTGATTCCGTCTTTGCACAGGGATTAAGCATAAAAGAGAGTTTCAGCAGTAAGGATCTGCTTAAGTGGTTTGATGACCTCATCATAGAAAAAGGCTATGTGGAAGAGTCGAACAGAAGCTCAATATACGAAAGTGCCCAATATCACTTGGTATACGAGGAAGAAAATTTTGACATACCGTATGCTGTAAGCATAGATTTTGATAATATTGAATATATGCCTATAAACGGAGTTAAATTTTTAACCGATGTAAAACCGGGACAAAAATATGACAGACTGATTATTGTTTCCGTACCGGAACAAACCATATCAAAAAAGGGTGAGGATATTGAAGCCTATCTTAAGGAAAGAGCGGGAAAGGCAGACTTTTCAAAAGCGGAAACCAATGCGGAAACGGCATTTATTTTAAAAGCTGAAAATATGAGTGCGGAAGAGCTTGACAGCTTTACAAAAGAATTTTTGGGACAAGAAGATCAGGCATTCGGCTTAAAGGTAAATGAAGGGGATGAAAAATCTAAAGCCAATTCAATGATTTTTTACTCCGAAGACAGTATAGAGGAAAATATCAATCTTCAAAATTATGTGAGCGGATATAACGGTAAGGTTGATTTTGAATATTATGTCAATAAAAGATCCGTGTACATAGATTCAAACAAGGAAAATAAAGAAAAAGAAGCGTATTTCGGCTTTGAGCTTGACGGAAAAAGTGCAAAGGATGTTAAAGGCGGATATTCCTTATCCTTTGATGAAACGATAAAAGATGAAGTGGATGCTGAAAATTATACAAAACTTTTTTCGCAATACGGCTTGCAGTTCTCCTGTGCATACAAGGTTTATAATCCTTTTGATGTAGAGAATATGGACATAAGCGTGAGCTTAAAGGGCGATAAAGACTTTGTAAGAAAGGTAAACGTAGATTATATAGCCGATTTATCCGATAAAGCCTTTGAAGATATTAAGAACAAGGCGGAGGGAACCTTCAAAGATTCGGCTTTAAGCTTAAAATCCGTTAAAAAGACGGAAAAGGGCTTTAGTGTCAGCATAGAAGAGGATACAAAAAAGAGCGAAGAAAAAAATGCATGGAACAGTGTTTTCAAGAATAAGGAAAACAAGGTTAAATATGAGGTGTCACCTTCAAAGTCCGATAAGTCTATAGTGTTTACGGATGAGTTCAGTCTTGGAAACATAACAAGCGGAAATATAAAAACTCTTAATTATGAGTTCGGAAAAATTAAGAGCCTGCCTATGAAGAAGGATACAAACATAGAGAAAGGAAAATATACGAAGGTATATACCGATATCAATGTTAATGATGTATCCCAAGCTAAAGACGATATTTACGCAGGAGTGCTGAAGGTTACGGTAGAAGGAGTGCGTATACCGGAATTTGATTTCGTAAAGCTTATTCTTATTCCTATAGTGATTATCTTACTGGTAGTAGGAGCATTTTTCGGCTTTAAGCTTATGAAAAAATCAAAAAGCGGTGCACAGACCGAAAAAAGCCATGCAGAGCCTGTGCAAGAAATAAACACTCAAACCTCGGATGTACAAGAGCAGGAAAGCGTATTTTGCGGAGACTGCGGAACTAAAAATAATAAAGGAGAAAAATTTTGCGGAAATTGCGGAGCAAAATTGGAATAAAGGATGAATATAAAAAGAAGTAAATATAACGATTTGGTTTTAGTGAAAAATACAAAGATAAGCGTTCAAAATATTATAATGGTAGGCTCTATTCTGCTCTTATTTTTGGGACTTTTTAGATTTGTTACTGTGGAAGCGGGTGCATCATGGAGAAGTGATATGCCTGCTGTGCCTTATATATCGCCGTTTTCTCTTTTCATCTCCGGCGGAAGAGCTTTTATAGAATTAAGCAGAGGATTTTTAGATTCCTTAGCTCCCCTGTTCTTTCTCTGCGGTCTTCTTGTATTGGTTCCCGTCGTAGGACTTGTGATATCTATTATTGGAAGAAAACTGGAAAACAGAGAGTTCAGCTACAGAGTTATGATGTCTCAATACCTGTTTATAGTAGCGGGCGGAGTAGCCAACTACATTATGCTTGCAGGTTTGGGCGGAGTTGTGAAACAAGTTTCGTTAATGAGTTTGATGGGATTATATATAAAGACTACAATCCCTTATCACCTTTACTCTATAATAAATATATTGCTTGTAATAGTAGGTATTTATGCCATAGTTAATACCGGACTTATGGGGGTTGATGAAGGAATAGGAAGCGAAGAGCTTTTTACGAAGGAGAATCTCAAAAAGACAGAAGCTTTTGCAAAGAATTTGGGTCAAACCGTAAGCAGTGCCGTTAAAGATCTTAATAAGAGTGAGACGAAAGGAGAGGCTCAGGCTACTCAGGCGGCAGCACCTGTTCAAAATACTCAAAGTAATACGAATGTTCAGGCGGCGGCACCCGTTCAAAGCACTCCTAACGCCGGAGAAGAACTTCTTGAATGTTCAAACTGCGGCACGAAAGTTAAGGCTGATAAGAACTTTTGTAGCGGTTGCGGTAAGAGCTTAAAAGATGAAAAAGCCGCTTTCGAACAAAAACAGAATCAGGAAAACTAAGATTTTCAGATAAGAAAAGGTCTTTTATGTTAAGAACATAAAGGACCTTTTTCAATGCAGAATTATGCTTTCAGATTCTCCTCGCTCGGAGGGTAGCCGAATTTTGATTTATACCTCTTGCTGAAATAAAATATGTCGGTGTAGCCGCATTGCAATGCCACGTCGAGAATCTTTGGAGTTCCAAGTCTCAGCAATTTTCGAGCTTTTTCAAGCCTGTACTCGGATAAGGTATGCTTGATTGTACGACCGTGAACCTTTTTGAATACGGTATTGAGGTAAGAGGGATTTTTCCCGAGATTTTTTGCAATATCGGTAACATTGTAATCACTTTCGCAAAAATGCTTCTCTATGTCCTCTATTATTTGTCTGCTGATTAGCTGTTCCTTAGTCGATGCAATATTTAAACTCATACAATCGCTTCCTATATCCATAAGGATTTTGTTGAGTTCATCCACACTTTTAACATTTTTATCGAAAATATATGCTTGCATATATTCAACCAAGGTCAGGTTTTGGAGTATATGATATTTCACATCAAGAGTATTTATAACTTCACGTATGAATTTGTAAAGCGTGGTGGCATTATAATTGTCTATAATATCGCTGGTATTTTCTTTGATAAAGTTTTTATAGGACTCCTCATCCGAATTTACCATATACTTAATGACTAAAGGCCTTACATTACTTATATCTTTATTGCTTGTAAAGGTATTTTCTTTTGGAAACAAGGGAGAAAGTAAGGTCTTACTTGTATCCTTAGGCATATTTTTGGCTTCATTTACGGAGAGTATACACTTGTCTACCGCAGATAAAAGATCTTCTTCGCTTATAGGCTTTGAAAGATAATCAAAAACCCCGTAACGCATGGCTTCAACGGCATAATTAAAATCGTTGTAGCCGGAAACAAGTATGATTTTTGTGTTTAACTTATTGTCATATACAAATTTTGCCACTTCAAGTCCGCTTAAAGAAATCATTTTAATGTCCATTAATAAAATATCAACGTTTGACAATGCAAGTAACTTAAGAACGTCTTCACCGTCCTCACATAGAGAAACAATGTTGATGTCTTCTCTCTTTTCTGAAATGATTTTTGCCAGTCTTGCACGAATAAAATATTCGTCGTCCGCAATAATAAGTTTTATTTTTGTCATAAACTCTCCTTTTTTATCTTGAAGAATATAGTACAGCCTATGTCATTGTTTTTAAAATACAGTTTATACTTATCACCGTAATACAGGCTTAAAAGACGGTTAATATGCTTTAAGGCAAAATGGTTATTGCCTTCGGTACCGCCTTGTAAAATCTCTTTAAGCTTCGGAGTATCGATACCGAAGCCGTTATCATCCACGCAAAAGAGTATGTTTTCATCATCCTTTTCGCTCAGGTTTACATTTATACATCCTTTATATTTAAGTCCCTTTATACCGTGATATATGCTGTTTTCAACCAAAGGAAGGAGTATAAGCTTAGGGCATTTGCAGAGTTTTATGCTGTCAGGACAGGTGATTTTATAATCAAACTTATCATGGTAGCGCACTTTCATTATATCGAGATAAGCCCTGCAGGTGTTAAGCTCTTCCTCTACGCTTACAAAGCTTTTTCCGAGACTTAGGCTTCCCCTGTAAAATTTTGAAAGATTCATAACAAGTCCCATAAGAGCTTCTTTCTCATCAAGGCTTGCAAGTGAATATATATTATCCAAGGTATTGTAAAGAAAATGCGGTTTTATCTGCTCGTTTACCTTATCTATCTCAAGCCTGTTTTTTTCTCTTTCGGTATCGACAAGCATATTTTTAAGTTCAATTTGCGACTCTATCATGGCGTTAAAGTCACTTATCAGCTTTTCCATTTCAGGCGAATCGGCTTTATATGAAAATTCCTTCCAGTGCCCGAGCTTTACAAAATGTGTATGCTCTACCAATGCGTAAATAGGTTTGCTGAGGTTTTTTGCAAGGCGCTTTGACATTAAAAACGCAAGCACCAGCGAAAATACGGTTGTAAGTAAAAAAGCGACGGTAATGGTAAGTGCGGGCTTTACAAAAGAGTAAAAAGGAATAACGTGCACAAGTCTCCATGAATACGGCTTTAAAAATATCATGTTTATAAAGCCGTAGCTTGTAAAAATATGTCCGGGAGTATTTCTGCCCGGTTTATTTATCAGCTTGTCGATTATAGCCGTTTTTTCGTCTAAAAAATCAGATTTACTTACTACTTTCAGATTATCGTCAAGAAGAAGGTAAAACGAGCTTCCTGTGTCTGCGGCGCTGTAAATATCCGCTATACTTTTTTCCGACAGGCTAAGCTCGGTATAGCCGTATAAATCTCCGCTACGGTAATCATAAATAGGACAAACATAGGAAAATGTATCTATAAGTACATCGTCCCATAAATCATATTTTTTGCTTGTAAACCATGTTCCGTCCGTTACATCAAGCTCTCTAAAGTTCCCCGGATATTGCTTTCTTTCAGAGCTTACGATGATATTGTAATCCTTATCATATATACTTATACTGTAAATATAAGGAGCGGGATAAGTAAGCTTATGTATTTCAAGACTCATATTGATTTTTTGTGCCGAAAAATGCTTTCTGTCATTATAGTAAGTCCCGAGACTGCTTTGTATGGCAGCGCTGTTTAAAATAAGCCTTGAATAATGTGTGGTTGAAGTAAAATAATGCTCCAAGCGGTTTTCAATGTGACTTAGCTGTATATCCGAAGCCTGTACTCTGTCATCCGTGTAATAGAACATAAAAACAATGCAGGTTATAGCAAAAAGAAAACCTACAGACAGCAGTATCGTAAATCTGATCCCGTCAAAAAGTCGCAAATAGATACTTTTATTTTTCAAAATAATCTCCCAAATAAATACTGTGCATATTTACCAAAAATTCATATATATAATTATACACACCGCCCCTAAAAATGACAAGAAATCTATAAAAATTCCATAGGTTTAAAAAGAGTAAATTGGTATAATTCGCAGTATAAACTTAGTGTTAAGTGTATATCATAAGTTATAAGGGAGGATATTTATGAAATTAAAAAAACTGGCGGTATTGGGTATGAGTTTGGCTTTGGGTCTCGGAGCACTGACAGCTTGTACATCTTCAGGTACAACAGAACAGGCGGGAGATAAGGCTTCAGGAGAAGGTGCGGGCGCACAGGGCAATAATGAGGCTTCAGGAGAAAAAATCAAGATAAGATTGCTTACACGTATGGCGGGAACTTCCGATATAGTAAAGGTGTATAACGGTGTTATAGATGAATTCAAGGCTAAGCATCCCGAGGTGGAAATCATTGATGATTCTCAAGGTGACGAGAGTGCATTCAACAATATTCTATCAACCGACATGGCATCCGGAAAAATGGCAAATATTTACCGTGTTCAGGGTGTGGCAAACTTACAAAAATATATAGATAACGGCTTCTTGCTTGATGTTACCCCGTATTTAAAAGAGGATAAGGAGTGGGGAGACAGCTTCGCGCCGGGAGCTCTGGCATACTACAGTGTACCGGGTAAAGACGGAACCTATGCCGTTCCTATGGAATCAGGTCTTATAGGTGTATATTACCATGAAGATATATTAAAGCAGGCGGGAGTGGAGAAGTTCCCTGAAACATGGGATGAGCTTCTTAAAGCCATAGATAAATTAAATGCCGCAGGAGTTACTCCTATAGCTTTGGGAGAAGGCTCAAACTACATGGGCGGACATTTGCATGACCAGATTTTCTATAAATGGTTAGGTACCGAGGCGGCAAAAGAGCTCGGAAACAGAACAAAGAAGTGGACGGATCCGGATGTTGTACAAACATTACAGTATGTTAAAGATTTAATAGATGCAAAGGCATTTGATCCTAATGCGGTAGGTTTACAGGATGATGTTGCAAACACTGCATTCCAAAACGGTGAAGCTGCCATGATAGTTACGGGACCTTGGATGATAGGAAGATATACGGATCCTGAAAAGACACCGGCAAACAAGGATATAAAAATAGCGAAATTCCCTTATTTTAAGGAAAAGCCTGAGTTTAAGAATCATGATATGCAGGTACTCAGTCCATACATGATTAACGGCAAGCTTGAAGGCAAGGAGCTTGAGCTTACCATAGAGCTTGTAAAGATGCTTACAAGTAAGGAAGCGGCAAAGAAATATGCAGAAGAAGCACAGTTCATGATGCCTATAGAGGGTGTTGATATTGATGATACAAAGGTTAGCCCTTTATTTATCGAAAGCATGAAGCTCGGCGCTACAAGTGAAGGTGTGGGCGTAGACGTATTTGACTTTGATGAGCTTCAATCTATGCAGGACAGAACAAGAAACTCTATAATGAGCTTGTTTACAGGTGCAAGTGCCGAAGAGGCGGCCGCAGAGATACAGGCGGAAATAGACAATGCACAATAATTCATAATATTTAGGGGCTGTTTGCTGTTACAAACAGCCTCTTACTTTTAAATGTGAAGGAGATACAATGATTAAACTTAAAACCGGCAAAGCCAAATTTACTATATTTTTATTTATCCTGCCGGCACTCTTATTATATACGGTTTTTCAACTTTTACCGATTTTGGGAGGGGTCTATTTTTCCTTTGTGCAGTGGGACGGACTGGCGGGATCGGGGCTAAAGTTTGTAGGTATGGGAAACTACATAAGCGCTTTTCGTAATAAACAGTTTATCCTGTCGCTTTCAAACATGGTAAGAATGGTGGTTTTCAGCGTGCTTTTGCATACTCCTATAGCCTTGCTCTTAGCCGTGGCTGTAAATGCGAAGCTTAAAGCTTACAGATTTTTTAAAACCATATTTTTTGTTCCGACCGTATTTCCGATGACGGCTATAGGTCTTATGTGGTACTTTGTTTTTATGCCTACGGGAGCTTTAAATACCCTGCTTACCAATGTGGGTCTTAAACAATTTGCCATTCCGTGGCTTGTAAATAAGGCAACCGCTATGAATACCGTGGTGGGAGTAAACGTTTGGGCGGGAATAGGGTACTATATGGTAATAATTCTTGCCGGACTTACCGTAATCCCGAGCGATTTGTATGAGGCGGCGGCTATAGACGGTGCCAATCCCGTACAGATGTTTTTTAACGTAACAATTCCTATGTTAAAACCGACGCTTATAATGTGCATAGTTATGGATATTATCGGAAGCGTTAAGGTCTTTGATCTCGTGTATGCGATGACAAGCGGAGGTCCGAACGGACTTACCAATCTGCCTACGACACTTATGATAAGCGAAGCATTTAAGTACAGCCATTACGGTGTGGGTTCGGCTATCGGTATTATCATAATGCTTATTTGCCTTGTGGGAACTGTAGGAAGCAATGCATTACTTAATAAGGGAAAGAGGGAGGAATAGAATGAAAAAACTCAGTACAGGCATGAAGACGGTAACGTATGTGTTTTTAATCCTTATGGCACTTGTCTTTGTGGCACCTATGCTTTTTACGATAATCTCGTCTTTAAAAACCAAGCTTGAAATATTCTCCAATCCCTTTGCCCTTCCGAAGGTTCCGCAGTGGAATAACTACATTGTGGCATGGAAGGACGCAAATATGAGCGATTATTTCATAAATTCGCTTATACAGGCGGGAAGCACCGTGATTTTGACAAGTATAGTTTCGACTATGGCGGCTTACGCCCTTGCAAGATTTGAATTTAAGCTTAATAAGATTTTGGTGATAATATTTTTACTCGGTATGATGGTGCCTATGCATACGATTTTGGTACCTATATCTTACATAATAGGCTTATTTAACCTTAAAAATAATATTCTTGCCCTGATACTTGTTTATGTGGCTTTCAATCTGCCGTTCAGCATAATGGTCATGATAACCTTTATGAAGGGGGTAAACCGTTCGCTTGAAGAGGCGGCAATTATAGACGGAGCAAGCTATTTTCAAATATATTCCAAAATAATGATACCTCTTACCTTGCCTGCCATATCGACGATATCCATATTTAATTTTATGGGGGCATGGAACAATATCCTTTTCCCTCTGTTATTTATAAATGACAAGAAGTTAAGACCTATTGCTCTGGGGCTTTTAAATTTTAACGGAGAAAGAGGATCCGAATACGGGCTTATGATGGCGGGAATAGTTATAACGGTTGCCGTACCTCTTACCATATATCTGCTGTTTCAGGAGAAGGTTGAAAGCGGACTCGCCGCAGGTGCGGTTAAGGAGTAAATTAGAGAGGAAAGAAATGTTTGAATACTATGATAAAATGCAAGAAAGGCTGAAAAATCATCCTTTTTTGAATGATATAAAGGAGTTCATATTAAGCTGTGAAGATGAAAATTTAGGAAAGTATCTGGCATTTTTGTATTTAAATATGCCTTATGCGGACTTGGCAAATGTCAAAAAAGAAGTTATTTCGGACTATGCAATGATGGGCGTAAACCTCAGACAGACAAGATGTGCCGACATGGATGAGGATATATTCCTAAATTATGTTTTGTTCCATAGAGTAGGTGATGAAAAAATCGTTTCAAACAGATTTTTCTTTTATAATCTTGTAAAGGATCTGTTGGGAAAGGATGAGAAGGAAAACGTCATTAAGCTCAATTATTGGTGTGCTAAAAATGTTACCTACAGAAGTACTGATGACAGAACCTTGGATCCTGTCAGTGTCTATAACTCGGGCTACGGCAGATGCGGCGAGGAATCAATATTTACGGTATCCGTGTTGAGGGCGGCAGGTATACCGGCAAGACAGGTTTATGCTCCTTATTGGGCACACTGTGATGACAATCATGCATGGGTGGAGGTTTATGTTGACAATGCATGGCATTACCTCGGGGCTTGTGAGCCGGAAGAAATACTTGATAAGGGCTGGTTCGATGATGCAAGCGCCAGAGCGATGACCGTAAGAAGCCTTTTGTACGATAATTCGGGTAAAGAAATAGGAGAGGATACCCTAAGCTTTAATGAGGGTGTATATGAGATAAACCGAACGAAAAGCTATGCCGACACAAGACATATAAGGCTTTACATAAGCGAGGGAAAAAAAGCTTTGGCGGATACAAGCTTTAACATCTGTCTTATGAATTACGCCGGATTTTTACCCATAATAAAAGCCGAAACGGATAATGAAGGCATGTATGAAACGGATATAGGCTGCGGAAGTATATTTTTAAGCTTATATCGCGAAAAAAATTACATAATACCTTTGAATACCGCTGAAAATGAAGTTTTTTATATAGATATAAAGAATTATGAGCCGGAATACAATACATACAAAGAACTTATGGTTTTTGCACCTCCGGCAAGCACAAGAAACAGAAAAAAAAACCTACCGAAAAAGAAGTACAAGTATGAGAAAAAACCTTTCCCGAATATAGAGACTCAGGCTCAAGTTTTTTCGGAGGGCATGGAGTCTTTATGGGATATTTTATCGGAAAAGAATAAAAGGGATATAAGTATAGAGGTGCTGAGAGAGTGTTATCTGTCAAGCAATGTTTATGCCGTGGATTTTGAGCTCTACCGCAAATTCATACAAAATCCCGTAGTGGCTACTGAGAATCTAAATCCATGCAGAGCCGTATTTAAAAAGGAGTTTTTAAATATTAAATCCATACTTTCTTTTGTGTCGGAGATAAGACTTACAAGAGAAAAGATTATTACCGAACCTATGGGAGTATATGAGACGATGACGGGTTCGGCTCTGTCGGTAAAAATATTTGTCGTAAATATATTAAGGAGCATGGGAATAGCTTCAAGGCTTGTAAATTCGGAGGTTTTTGTCCATAACGGTACGGACTTCGTTCCTTTTAACGAACTTTCCGAAGCTTTGGAAAGCCTTAAGTATATAGACGGTTCTTTTGTTCCGGAAGAGATTAAAAAGAAAGACAGGGCATATCTTCGTCTGCATGGAGATTTGTCTTATTTCAAAGAATCATTTTCGATAGCAAGATATGACAGGCATGAGGATGTCTTGCTTCCTCTCGATAAAAGTGAGATAAAAGAAAATATGAAGCTTCCTGCGGGAGAATATGTTATTACTACGGCGAATAGGCTTCCAAGCGGAAACACCTGCTGTAAGTACAATATATTGAAGCTTGAGGCGGGCAGTGAGTGTGAGCTTGACTTGGAATATATGCAGCCGGATGTAAATGATATGCTGACAAAATTTGTTGTGCCGAAGCGCTTGCAAAAAAAGCTTAAGCTTTCAGGAAAGGAAGGAAGATTAAGTCTTGTAATGTGGCTTAAAGAGGAAGAGGAGCCTACACAGCATATAGCAAACGACTTGCTTTCAAAGGATAATTTTTTGAAAGATTTCAAGCTGAAGCTTCTTTTTACAAAGAAATTTGAAGGAAAAGACCATGCTCTTAACGAGCTTTTGGAAAGGAACGGCGAAGCGGAGATATATACGGACTTGGGAGAGGGTTTGCAGGAAGAATTCGGACGAAGTCTCTTTGTAAATCACGAAACGCTTCCAATAGTGGCATTATGCAAGGATAATGTAGCCGTATATGCTTTCAGCGGTTATCAGGTAGGCAGTCAAAATTTAATAGAAAAAATAACTAAGCTTGTAAGAGAACAGGAGTAATTTATGAATAAACTTATAGAAGAGAGAACAAAAAGGACAGAATGGTACAGGGATGCAAGATTCGGTATGTTCATACACTGGGGTTTGTACGCCATACCCGCAAGGGGTGAATGGGTACGTTCAAGAGAAAAGATAAAAAAAGAGGATTATGATTATCTTACGGAAGAATTTACCTGTGAGGACTATAATCCCAAGGAGTGGGCAAAGCTTGCAAAAAAGGCGGGAATGAAGTATGCGGTACTGACGGCTAAGCATCATGACGGTTTTTGTCTGTATGACAGCAAGGTGAGCGATTTCAATTCCATGAATGCCGCCTGCCACAGAGATCTTGTGAAAGAATTTTTGGATGCATTCAGAGCTGAGGGCATAAGAGTGGGACTTTATTTTTCTCTTTTAGACTGGAGACATGAGGATTACCCGCATTACAATGATATGCACCACCCTATGAGAGATAATGAGGAATGGAAGGATTATAAGCATAATTTTGACAACTACCTTGAGTTTATGCATGCACAGGTAAAGGAGCTTGTGACAAACTACGGAAAGCTCGATTTGATGTGGTTCGATTTTTCATACGGCCCTATGAACTGTGAAAAGTGGAAAGCAAAAGAGCTTATGGAAATGGTAAGAAAGTACCAGCCCGATATTATAACGGATAACAGGCTTGAGGGAAGCGCGGAGTATGCCGGAACCATAAAAAGTCTTAATCCGAGTACTTATGCCGGAGATTTTGCTTCACCGGAGCAGATGATACCGCCTGAAGGCATAGTTGACGAGGCGGGAAATTCTATTCCGTGGGAGGCTTGCATAACTCTTAACAACAACTGGGGTTATCATGCTCATGATAAGCACTTTAAATCGGACAGACTTGTAATAAGAATGCTCGTGGAATGCGTAAGTAAAAACGGAAATCTCATATTGAATGTGGGACCGGACGCAAGCGGGAAAATACCGGAAGAATCCGCTTGTATACTTGAAAAGGTCGGAGAATGGATGAAGGCTAATTCAAAGAGTATTTACGGTTGCGGAATTTCTGAATATAATAAACCTGAGTGGGGAAGATTCACACAAAACGGTAAATACTTGTATGCCCATGTGTTTGAAGAACAGGTAGGCGCAATATGCTTAAGCGATATGGCGGGTAAGATAAAGAAGCTGAGATTTTTGAAGGATAAAACCGAGATTTTACAGAGTAATTACTGGAATTTAAAGGAATATTCAAAGGATGCGTTTTTCTTCTTTGATGCATCCGCAAGCGATTGCTACCCTCTTCCGGATGAAAGAGATACTGTGGTTGAAATAGAACTCAAATAAGGTAAAGAATATGAAGATTATAAAGGAAGCCTGTATTGAAAATGCGACATTATTAAGTGAGTATATAGATGCGGGAGTTGACAGAGTGGAGCTTTGCGATAATCTTGCCGTAGGGGGAACTACGGCAAGCCTCGCAACTATTGAGTATGCAAAAACCGTCTGCAGATATAAAGATGCGGAACTTGGAGTCATAATAAGGGCAAGAGGCGGAGACTTTGTGTACAAGGATTTTGAAAAAAATATCATGCTTAAGGACATGAAAAGTGCTATAATTGCAGGTGTCGACAGGATAGTGACGGGAGCTCTGACGAGCGACGGAGATATAGATAAAAAGTATATGATGGAGCTCATAAAGACGGCACGGCTTTTAAATCCGAAAATAAAATTCACTTTTCATATGGCATTTGACCATATAGCACTGTATTCCGAAACAGGGGAAGATATTCTTATTAAACAGAGGCTTGAAAAGATAGAAGAGCTGGGAGAAATGGGTGTTGATACCGTATTAACGCATGGAAGCAAAGACAGAAGGGATATACTTGAAAATTTATCCGTTTTAGAAGCCTATGTAGAGTGCGGAATAAGAAACGGAGTTAGTATAATGCCGGGCGGAGGTCTTGATTTTAAAAATCTTGAAAATCTTTTGGAGAGACTTCCTAAGGTTGAAGCGGTACACGGAACAAGGATAGTTGATATAAAAAATAGGTAGAACTATGACAAATGATGAAATTTCCTTAAAAACGAAAAAGAACCTTGCAAGAGCCTTAAAGCTCAGAATGGAATGTATGCCTCTTGATAAAATCAAGGTCAGTCATATAGCAAAAGATTGCGATATAACACGTTCAAGTTTCTATTATCATTTTAAGGATATATATGATTTGCTTGAATGGACTTTCGACACGGAGGCTGTGATTTTGCTGGATAAGAGCACAGATGTTCAAACATGGGAAGAAGGAATTTTACTTTTTATGGATTACCTTCAAAAAAATGAAAAGCTCTTTCGCAGTGCGTATAACAGCATGGGCAGGGTTCTCATGGAAAAGTTTATATTTAAAAAAGCAAAACATTTGATGCAGGCATTTGTGGACGGAATAAAAAAGGACAATTTTATAGAAAAGGAATATGAGGATTTTATTGTGAGTTTTTATACAAGTGCTTATATTTCTTTGCTGCTTAACTGGTTTATAGACGGTATGAAAATACCCCCGAAGAGACTTACGGAACTTATAGAGAAAACTGTAAAGGGAGATATAGAAGCGGCTGTTGAAAGAGCAAGATTTTTTAAGACATAATAGCTTGACAAAGCCGATGGTCGGCATATAATTGAAGTGGAGATTTTATTTTAATGCCTTATTAAAAAGGAGGATATGATGAGACATCTTATAACACCGCTTGATTTTTCTTTGCAGGAAACCGACGCTTTACTTGAGCTTGCCGGAAATATTATGAATGATACAAAGAAATATTGCGAAGTGTGTAAAGGAAAAATATTGGCAACCTTATTCTATGAACCAAGTACGAGAACCCGACTTAGCTTTGAATCGGCAATGCTGAGGCTGGGGGGTAGTGTGCTTGGTTTTTCTTCTGCCGATTCGAGCTCGGCGGCAAAGGGAGAAAGTGTTGCTGATACCATACGCGTTATATCTGCGTATGCGGATATTGCGGCAATCAGACACCCTAAGGAGGGAGCGCCCTATGTTGCTTCAAAGTATTCCGAAATCCCCATAATTAATGCGGGAGACGGCGGACATCAGCATCCTACACAAACACTTACGGATCTTTTGACTATAAAAACCTTAAAAGGAAATATAGAAAACATGACCATAGGCTTATGCGGAGATTTAAAGTTCGGAAGAACGGTACACTCTCTTATAAAAAGTCTTATAGGATATAAAAATATAAGATTTGTTCTCATATCGCCCGAAGAGCTTAAAATACCGAGTTATATAAGAGAAGATGTTTTGGTAAAATCGTCAGCGGATTTTAAGGAAATGAGTTCGTTAGACTCGGCTCTCCCGGAGCTTGATATACTTTATATGACGAGGGTGCAAAGGGAAAGGTTCTTTAACGAAGAGGACTACCTAAGACTTAAGGACTCATACATACTTACGGCGGAAAAGATGAAGCTTACCAAGGAAGATATGCTCGTTTTGCATCCGCTGCCGAGACTTAATGAAATATCCACGGAGGTAGATGCCGATAAAAGAGCGGCTTATTTCAGGCAGGCAAAGATGGGAGTCTATGTAAGAATGGCTCTTATTATGAACTTACTCGGTTTGGAGGTATAGAAATGTCGGAGAAGAACAATACGGGTCTTGTTATAGGGCGAATAATGAACGGTATCGTTATAGATCATATAAATCCGGGAAATGCGATGAAAATATATAATTATCTGGAACTTGATAAGCTTGACTGTGCCATAGCCATTATAAAAAATGCAAGTTCAAGGCTGAAAGGCAAAAAAGACATAATAAAGCTGGAATGTAATCCGGGAGTTATAGATTTTGAGGTTTTGGGTTTTCTTGACAGCGAGATTACCATAAACGTTATAAAGGACGGAGAAATAGCGGATAAGCACAAGCTTAATTTGCCTGAAAAGGTGGTAAATATCATAAAATGCAAGAATCCGAGATGCATTACAAGTATAGAAAAGGAACTGACGCAGGAATTTTATCTGGCAGACAGACAAAAAATGGTCTACAGATGCAGATACTGCGACAGCCAATATAAATAAAACATAAGGAGGGAACAGAATGGGAAAGGAAGTATTTTCAACGGAGAAAGCACCTAAGGCTATAGGTCCTTACGTTCAGGCGGCAAAGGGAGGAAATACAATTTATGTATCCGGTCAGCTCGGTATAGATATGCAAAGCGGTGAGCTGGGAGCGGATGTGGTTTCTCAGGCGAAAAATTCTTTAAAGAACATGGAACAGATTTTACTTGCGGCAGGCAGCAATAAGGAAAATGTCTTAAAGTGCGTTATTTTCCTGACTGACATGAATGATTTTGCGGCTGTAAATGAAGTTTATGCGGAGTTCTTTGACGGTTCATATCCGGCAAGAAGTTGTGTGGCTGTAGCTGCCTTGCCTAAGAAGGCACTGGTTGAGATAGAGTGCATAGCTTTAGCATAGTTTAATTTAATTAATGTAATTAAAGGAGGTAAAGGTTATGGGATGTACTACGATTTTAGTAGGAAAAAAAGCAAGTTTTGACGGTTCAACTATGGTTGCAAGGAATCATGATTCACCGGCGGGAGTATTTACTTCAAAGAAGTTTATAGTTAAGCAGCCGGAGGATCAGCCTAAGATTTACAAGTCGGTTCTTTCTCACGTGGAGATAGAGCTTCCGGGAAATCCTTTAAGGTGTACGGTGTTGCCGAACGCCATAGATAAAGACGGTATATGGGATACGGCAGGTATAAATTCCGAAAATATTTCTATGACGGCAACCGAAACCATTACAAGCAATGAGAGAGTTCTTGCGGCGGATCCTTTAGTAGAGCTTATTCCGGCAAAGGACGGAAAGCCGGAAAGAGCCGGAGGCATAGGAGAGGAGGACATGGTTACACTCGTTCTTCCGTATATTCACAGTGCGAGAGAGGGAGTAGAAAGACTCGGTGCTCTTCTTAAGGAGTACGGAACCTATGAGATGAACGGTATAGCCTTTCAGGACGTTGATGAAATATGGTGGCTTGAAACAATAGGAGGACACCATTGGATGGCGAGAAGAGTGCCGGATGACGAGTACGTTGTGATGCCTAACCAGCTCGGTATAGATAAGTTTGATTTTGAAGATGCTTTCGGTGCAAAGAAAGAGCATCTTTGTTCGGAAGACCTCAGAGAGTTTGTTAAAGACAATCATTTGGATCTTTCTTTTGACGGAAAGTTTGACCCGAGAGCGGCTTTCGGAAGCCATTCCGATGCGGATCATACATATAACACGCCGAGAGCTTGGTTTATAGGAAGATACTTTAATCCTAAGACATATAAGTGGGAAGGGCCGAATGCGGACTTTACTCCGACTTCGGACGATATTCCGTGGAGCTTTAAGCCTGAGAAGAAAATAACGGTTGAAGATATTAAGTATACACTTTCCTCATATTTCCAAGGTACGGAGTTTAACTGCTACGGAAAGCATGGAGATCCGAGCAACAGAGGAATGTTCCGTCCTATAGGAATAAACAGAAACAGTGTACTTGAGCTTACTCAGCTTCGTCCTTATGTTGCACCTGAATATATGGCTCTTGAGTGGATTGCGCTCGGTTCAAATGCATTTAACGGCTTTGTTCCTTTCTATGCAAATATTGAAAAGACACCGGAGTATTTTGCAAATACAAGTGCCAAGGTTACTACGGAAAACTTCTACTGGGCTAACCGCCTCATAGGAGCATTGGCGGATGCTCAGTATGCTTTGTGTGCTTCTCATATAGAGCGCTATCAGATAAGCCTTGCTGTGGATACCTTCCATGTAATTCATGAGTACGACAGAAAGCTGGCGGCGGAAAAGCTTGATAAGGAGCAGACAATAAAGCTGCTTGAGGAAGCTAACGAAGAAATCGCAAAGATCGCAAAAGAGCAGACGGATACCGTTTTGAACAATGTTCTTTTTGAGGTGAGCTGTGCTATGAAAAACGGTTTCTCAAGATCCGATGCATAAGACAATAACAAATAAATAATTGTTTCATAAATTTATATACCGATATAGTCTGTGTTTACGGAGTATATCGGTATATATTTTTATACGGTTTAAGAGTGAATCAGTGTATAAAAGTTTTAAAATATACGCATATATGCATAAAATAAAAAAATATTCAAAAAAGACTTGATTTTATACAAAAAGTGATGTATAACATAGTCAGCAGATAAATTAATGAATGTTTCGGAGGAAAATATTATGAAAAAAATTTTATTGGCAGGAGCAGCGTTGGCATTGGGACTGGGACTTGTTGCCTGCGGTTCGGGAGTAAACAAAGACGGTCTTACGGAGAACGGAAAGCTTCATATGTCGACAAATGCGGAGTTTGCACCTTATGAGTATCATGAACAGGATCAGATTGTAGGTATAGATGCGGAGATAGCAAGAGCTATAGCGGACAAGCTTGAACTGGAGCTTGTTATAAATGATATAGCCTTCGACTCGGTTATTCCGGAGGTTACCTCAGGTAAAGCCGATATCGGTATGGCTGCCATGACCGTTACCGAGGACAGAAAGAAAAATGTTGATTTTTCAAATTCTTATGCTTCATCTAAGCAGGTAATTATAGTTAAGGAAGGTTCGGATATACAGAATTCCGAAGGCTTAAAAGGAAAAATTGTAGGTGTTCAGCTTGGAACAACGGGTGATATATACGCTTCCGATATAGAGAATGCGACACTTGAGCGTTATTCAAAGGGCTTCGAGCTTATTCAGGCATTGTCTCAGGGCAAGGTGGATGCGGTAATAGTTGACGAGCAACCGGCGAAGTACTATACAAAAGGAAAGATAGACCTTAAGATTCTTGATGAAGCTTTTGTTGAGGAAGAGTATGCGATAGCCCTCAAAAAGGGAAATACGGTTTTGGCGGAAAAGATTAACAAGGCTCTTGAAGAGCTTAAGGAAGACGGAACTATAGACAGTATAATCTCTAAATACATAGTAGCTGAATAGAGGCGGACAAAAGCCGGAGAAGACTCCGGCTTTTAGAATTATTTACTGAGGAAAGGTAGAAAAATGCAAAGCATTATAAACAGTATAGAACAAAACCTTATTGAAAAGGATAGGTGGAGATTCATAATTGACGGCTTGAGAATGACCATAATAATAACAGTTTGTGCGCTTTTATTGGGAATTATAATAGGAGTTATAGTTGCCGTTATAAGAAATACTTATGATAATACGGGCAAATTAAAGGTACTTAATTTTATATGCAATGTTTATTTGACGATAATAAGAGGAACGCCGGTGGTAGTTCAACTTTTACTTATATATTTCGGTATATTTAACAGTGTACGTATAGATAAAACCTTAGTTGCCATATTGGCATTTGCCATAAACTCCGGTGCATATCAGGCGGAAATTTTCAGAGCGGGTATACAGAGCGTTCCGAGGGGACAGTTTGAAGCGGGGAGAAGTTTGGGCTTTAATTATGCGCAAACTATGAGTATAGTTATAGTCCCCCAGGCGTTTAAGAATGTACTCCCTACCTTGGCAAATGAGTTTATTGTGCTTTTGAAGGAAACCTCCGTAGCGGGTTATGTAGCTTTGCAGGATTTGACAAAGGCGGGAGATATCATAAGAGGTCAGACATACTCTCCTTTTACCCCTATTTTGATTGTTGCCCTGATATATTTGGTTCTCGTGATGGGACTTTCTTATTTGGTTTCATTGCTTGAAAGGAGTTTAAAGAAAAATGAGCGATAAAAGGATTTTGATAGAAGTTAAGAACCTGTGCAAGGATTTTGACGGTAAAAAAATACTCAAGGATATAAATGTTAATATTTATAAGGGGGATGTCGTTTGTGTAATAGGTCCTTCGGGTTCGGGAAAGTCCACTTTTTTGCGTTGCTTAAACAGGATGGAGCAGGCAAGCAGCGGAAATATTATATTTGAGGGCATTGATATAGTTGATAAAAATACGGATATTGACAAGCACAGGCAGAAAATGGGAATGGTATTTCAGCAGTTTAATCTTTTTCCGCACATGACGGTACTCAAAAACCTTACGGTAGCACCGATGAAGTTGCAAGGAATTACTGAGGAAGATGCGACAAGTTATGCTATGAGTTTGCTTAACAAGGTAGGTTTAGCGGACAGAGCGGATGCTTACCCGTCTCAGCTTTCGGGAGGACAGCAGCAGCGTATCGCCATTTGCCGTGCTCTTTGTATGAAGCCCGATGTTATGCTTTTTGACGAGCCGACCTCGGCTCTTGACCCCGAGATGGTAGGAGAAGTTTTAAGCGTCATGAAAGACCTTGCCGCACAGAAAATGACTATGGTTGTTGTTACGCATGAAATGGGCTTTGCAAGAGAAGTAAGCAACAGAGTTATGTTTCTTGACGAGGGATATTTCCTTGAGGAAAATTCACCGGAAGAGTTTTTTTCCAATCCAAAAAATGAAAGACTTAAAAGCTTCTTAAGCAAAGTATTGTAGGAAGAATATCAGTTTTTGTCGGTGACAAAGTGTGGAGAGTGATTTATAATGTGAATAGGGATACAAGGGCTCTTGCCCTTTCTTATCATAAAATAAAGATATGGGAGTTATTATGGACGACAAATTTCTTTACAATTTAAAAGGCTCGATCTTAACACCGACAGAGCTTATGTTTGCGGAGGCGATTAAGCGAAATTTACCGGAGGGATATGAACTTTCGGCTCAATCCAATTTGGCGACATTTATTGACAGATTGGATGATGCAAGGTATAGAAACGAACTTTTCAGGAATGTTGATTTTCTCGTTGTTGACAAGAAATATGCACCGATTCTGGTTATAGAAATAAACGATGAAACTCATCAAAGGAAAGACAGGCAGGAAAGAGATATTAAGGTTGCACGTATATGCGGAGAAGCCGGTATTCCTATAGTTAAGCTTTGGACAAAGTACGGTGTAAATGAAGCGTATATAAAGAGCAAGATAGAGGAGACTATAGCTGCCTTGCCTATAGAAAGAAAAGCATTTTTTCTTACTGAGGAAAACAATAAACCGGAAACGAAAGAAGAACAGGCAAATACCAAAAAGGAAGGCTGCTATATAGCAACCTGTGTTTATGGTTCTTATGACTGTGATGAGGTTCTCGTATTAAGGAACTTTAGGGATGAGGTATTGCAAAAAACACTTTTCGGAAAACTTTTTGTCAAGATATATTATGCCGTGAGCCCTGTTATTGTCCGAATATTTAAGAACAGTGCACTGTTTCACAGACTTACAAAAAGGCACTTGGATGCTTTTGTGAGAAAGCTTGAAAATAAAAGACAATAGTTCTTGTGAAACGGTTTTGAAATAAAATAAAAACAGGAGGAATTTACCATGAAGGAAATCAAGGTGTTGGTACAGGAAATGATAGACGCTCCAAGCTGTTATCCGGCGCTTAAGGAAGCAGGACAAGCCTATCTTAAGGCTGTGGGCACGGACAAGGAGAAAGAAGCTGCGAAAAAGCTTGTGGAATATGCAGGTGAGTGTGTAGAGACTATTGATGATGTAATGGAATTTTTCGGTTCCGAAGCCGGAAAGTCCACATTCGGAGAAGAAATGGCGGCAAGCCTTGAGAAGAAGGCTAAGGAGGTAAAACAAGCGGGCGGAAAACATTGCTTTTGCCCTGCCTGTACAGCAGGAGCCAAGCTTTTGGAAAGAAAAAGTGAAATATTGTAAGATTAAAGCAGCTGTCCTGTTTACGGACAGCTCTTTTTATGCGTGTAGCTTTGCGTATAGGCTTTACAGCCTCCCACTGATATTGACACAAGTATTCTGATGGTATATATTGTACATAGATACATACCTTTAAAATTTATCGAAAATAAATCGGACTTTGCAAAGTGCTGTAAAGGAGGAATAGAGTGATGATGAAAAAGAAGCTTATGACTGCCCTTGATGTGGCAACAATTATCCTGTTGATATTAAAGCTTAAATCTATAACGTCTTATATTACATACACTATAGCATACCGACCTATAGACAGTATCGAAGAGATAACATACAGGCTTTTTCTTGTCGAGTTTTTTCATGGTAGTATAAATATTTTAAATAGATTTATTATGATTCCACTCATCCTTATAACTTTTGCCTTATATATTTATAACCTTACAATGATAATACTGAAAATATCGGATGTTGAAGACGGTAAGGAGCAGACAAAAGGTACTTGGTACATGAAATTTTTTCCGGTAAATGTAGTATTTGTTATACTGCAAACAGTAATGTACTTGATTGCTGTGAATGTTTTAAATAGACTTTAACGGTGCATATACTATTTTAACAGCTATAAAAAATTGAAAGAAACCGGCACTTCCGATTACAGGATGGTGCCGGTTTTACTCGATATTATAACCAATTTCTAAAAAGAGCCTCATTAGTTCCTGCAAGTAGAAAGCCCAGATGGTAGATAAGTACTTCTAAAAAATAAACAATCGCTATAATAATGAAAAATATCACCTTTACCCAAGAAATATCGGAACTTTCGGAATAATTATTATAAGTCGAAGTTTCGCTGTATATATACTCATTTTCGGAACGTCTTTTCAAATACAAAATCATCTCAGACAAAATTACGCATGAGATTGAAAGGAATCTTAATACATGCTGAAACATGTTAGCACCGAGAGGAATGTACATAAAGATCCAATAAGCAAGAGGGAAAAGAAATAAATAAATATAAAACATCTTTAATCTGATCTTTTTAATAGAAGCAATATCAGTTCCGAATATATCATCCAAATAATTCATATTATATTCATATATTCTATTGGTAACAAAACTTCTGAGCAAAATGTAAAGAAAGTTCAGAAATATAAAAATCAAGGAAAGCAAAGAAGGTATGGGTGTATTAAACAAACCTGAAATAGCATGTAGGACATAAGCGTAAGCAAAGGACAAAGCACATAAGCCCAGAGATTTTAAAAAATTTCCGCTTATAAATAAGAGCACAAATATAATTTTTAAATTTGACTGTTTATTTTTCATATTAGATATCCTACCTTAAAAAATGACTACGGTTTTTTATGAAAAAGGCTGTGAAGCACATTGCCACAGCCTTATCGGTAACGGAGACGGTGGGATTCGAACCCACGTGCCCTTGCAGGCAACTCGATTTCGAGTCGAGCTCGTTATGACCTCTTCGATACGTCTCCATTTAAACATTTATCGGGCCAAGGCTCTCAAAATACGAGAACAAACTAAGCCTAAAAACGGTATTTGCCCAACCCGCATATTATAATATCACATTTACCTGCATTCCTTCAAGCCATTTATTAAGATTTTTAAATACAATTTTTGCGCGCAGACTCATAGACTCCTTTGTGGCGAAGGCAACATGAGGTGTAAGCAGGCAATTCTTTGCATTCAGTAAAGGATGGTTGGCAGGTATAGTCGGCTCAGTTTCAAATATGTCAATGGAAAGAGGGCTTTTAAAATTTAAAGTTGCATTTTTCGGTACTTGCTGTTATACTTTAACTATAACACTTATCACATTAAATATGATAAGAATATGAAAGAGGAGGTAGGTGTAATGGAAATATTTATAGATTTTAACAGTGACGAAGCTTTTTATATACAATTATGCAATCAAATTATACTGGGAATTGCTACAGAAAGAATAAAGGAGGGGGATTCGCTGCCGTCGGTAAGACAGCTTGCCGAGGAGATAGGCATTAACATGCATACGGTGAATAAGGCGTACTCCATTTTGAAGCAGGAAGGTTTTTTGAAATTGGATAGGAGAAAAGGTGCCGTTATATCTATAGATATAGATAAACTCAGGGTTTTAAATCAAATGAAAAAAGAACTTTCCGTGGTTGTGGCAAGATGTATCTGCAACAATATAAACAGGGAAGAGGCGCATGAGATAATAGATGAGCTTTATGATGAGTTCATGCAGTAGAAAGATTAAAGAGGAGAAATATGGAAAACAGATATACGGAAAGCGCATTAAATGCCCTTTCTCTGGCAAGGGAATCAGCATATAACTTAAGACACGGTTTTATAGGAACCGAGCATATTTTAATGGGTCTTATAAAAGAAGAAAACGGAGTTGCGGCAAAGGTACTTGCAGATAATTCGGTAAGTGAACAAAAGCTTACGGACTTGATAGACAGACTTTTGAGCGGAGGAAGCAACATAGAGGTAAAGCAGGGAGAGATAGTGTACTCTCCTAAAAGCAGCAATATACTCATGGAAGCAAAAAAAGAAGCTTTACGTTTTAAATCGGATCTTATAGGAACCGAACATATATTGATGGCTATCATTAAAAATATGGACAGCGTGGCAAATCAGCTTTTAAGAACGATGAGTGTCAATTTGCAAAAGCTTTATGCAAGCCTTATTGCAGCTATGGGGGAGGAAGCCTCCTCGATAATACGTTCGGAGGACAGGTCGGAAGATTCGGATACTGCGGAAGCGGGTTCTACACCTGTGCTCGACAAATATTCAAGGGATCTTACGGCACTTGCAAGAGAAGGAAAAATAGACAAGGTTGTAGGCAGGGAAAATGAGCTCAATCGCTTGATGCAAATACTCAGCAGACGTACAAAAAACAATCCTTGTCTTATAGGAGAACCGGGTGTGGGAAAGACCGCTATTGTGGAGGGCTTGGCTCTTAAAATAGTTGCAAACGACGTTCCGGAGACACTTGGCGACAAAAGAGTGGTTACCTTGGATTTATCGGCTATGATAGCCGGCTCCAAATACAGGGGAGAGTTTGAGGAGCGTATAAAAAGAGTTATAGCCGAGGTCAGCACTTCAAAAGAGGTACTTTTATTTATTGATGAGATTCATACCATCATAGGAGCGGGAGGAGCCGAAGGTGCTGTGGATGCATCCAATATATTAAAGCCTTCACTGGCAAGAGGTGAAATACAGCTCATAGGTGCTACAACCATAGAAGAGTACAGAAAGCATATAGAAAAGGATTCGGCGCTTGAAAGGCGCTTCCAGCCTATAAGGGTTGAAGAGCCGACAGAGGAAGAAAGCCTTGAAATTTTGAAGGGAATAAGGTCGGCTTATGAGAAGCATCACGGTCTTACTATAAGCGATGAGGCGCTAAAGGCGGCTGTAAGCCTTTCGGCAAGATATATATCCGACAGATTTTTGCCGGATAAAGCCATAGATTTAATCGATGAAGCATCATCAAGATTAAGACTTAACGGTTTTGTAGAGCCGAAGGAAGTAAAGGAGATAAACGAAAGCCTGCTTAAGCTTGAAATACAGAAGGAAAAAGCCATAAAAAACGAAAACTACGAAAAAGCCGGTGAGATTAAGCAAAAGCAGGAAAAAAAGAAAGAAAAACTGGATAAAATAATAGAAAAGTGGAAGAAGGATAAGGAAAGTAAAAAACTTATTGTAGGAGAGGACGATATAGCCGATGTGGTTGCGCTCTGGACCAAGATACCTGTAAAAAGACTTACGGGAGATGAGAGTGAGAAGCTTATAAACCTTGAGAAAGCTCTGCATGAAAGTGTTGTGGGACAGGATGAGGCGGTTACGGCTGTAGCAAAAGCAATAAGAAGAGGACGTGTGGGACTTAAAGATCCGAAAAGACCTATAGGCTCCTTTCTTTTCCTCGGTCCGACGGGAGTAGGAAAAACACAGATATGTAAATCTCTTGCCCTTGCCCTGTTCGGTACGGAAAACTCGCTCATAAGGGTTGATATGAGCGAATATATGGAAAAGCATTCGGTTTCAAAGATGGTAGGCTCTCCTCCGGGCTATGTGGGCTATGACGAGGGAGGTCAGCTCAGCGAAAAAGTAAGAAGAAATCCTTATTCCGTGATACTTTTCGATGAGATAGAAAAGGCTCATCCGGACGTTTTCAACATACTTTTGCAGGTTCTCGACGACGGACATATAACCGATTCTCAAGGAAGAAAGGTCAGTTTCAAAAATACCGTTATCATAATGACGAGTAATGCCGGCGCTATGAATATTATAGAACCTAAGCTCCTCGGATTTGCGGCAAGCAGTGATGATAAAAGAGAATACAACGATATGAAAGCCAAGGTTTTCGAAGAGCTGAAGCAAATGTTCAAGCCTGAGTTTTTAAACAGAATAGACGAGACGGTCGTGTTCCATCAGCTAAGTAAGGAAGATATGCAGGATATTATCAATATTCTGCTTAAAGAGCTTACGCAAAGAACGAATGAGCAGATGGATATAAGAATAGAGCTTTCAAAGAAGGCGAAGGAGTACATTATAGATAAGGCGTACGATAAAAAATACGGTGCCAGACCTTTAAAAAGAACTTTACAAAATTTACTTGAAGATAAACTTGCAGAATATATATTAGATGGTAAAATAAAGGAAGGGGAAGACGTATTTGTCGATATGGACAAGGATGAAAAAGAACTTGTTTTTAACCCTAAAGAGTTAGTAAATGTATAGAATTTGGTCGGAGGTTTAAAATGTCACTTGCAAAAGAACTTATTTTTGTAGAAAACGGAAAACTTAACTTTGGAGATTATGATCTAAAGGAGAAGTCTAAAAAAGAAGACTTTGAATTTAACGGCGATCTGTATAAGGTGAAGACCTTTAAGGAGATAACCAAGCTTGAAAAAAACGGTTTGTTGGTGTATGAATCCGTTCCGGGAAGCAGTGTAAGAGACTTTGAGTTTTCGGCTTCGGGAGTGAGCTTTGAGGTCGAGAGCTTCGGAGATTTACAGATAACGGTGGAGCTTGAAGAATCTAAGGAATATGCCGTATACATAAACGATGTGTTTAGCAGCGACATAAAAACCAATATGAGCGGAAAGCTTGTATTGTCCGCAGAATTTGAAGAGGCTAAAAAAGCAAAAATCAAATTGATAAAAAAATAAAATTATAAATAAAGGAGAAAGATGGCAAAGCCAAAAACATTATTTTTTTGCAAGGAATGCGGCTGTGAGACTCCTAATTGGTATGGTCAGTGTCCCTCCTGCAAGGCTTGGAACAGTATAGTCGAAGCTCCGGGGGGACTGCTTAAGCCTGTGGATAAAGCTTCGTTAACTTCAGATACGGCTTTTTCCGGAATAAGAGCCGTAAAGCCCGCTTATATTTCCGAAATAGAGCTTATCGAGGCGGATCGCTACACCACGGGTATGCCGGAGTTTGACAGAGTTTTGGGAGGCGGAATAGTAGGCGGTTCATTGGTGCTTTTGGGCGGAGATCCGGGCATAGGAAAGTCTACAATACTTTTGCAAATGTGCATAAATCTTGCAAAATCGGGCAGGAGGGTATTGTATATTTCGGGAGAAGAAAGCCTTAAGCAGATAAAGCTCAGGGCGACAAGGCTCGCGGACATACAGGGAGAGCTTAAATTTTTGTGTGAAACCAATCTTGATACCGTGAGTTACGTTATTGATGATGAAAAGCCCGAAATAGTGATAATAGACTCCATACAGACTATGTTTAAGGAAGAGCTTGCGGCAAGTCCGGGAAGCGTTTCTCAGGTAAGGGAAAGTACCAATGTTCTTATGAATATCGCAAAGTCTAACAATATCGCGATATTTATAATAGGACATGTTACAAAGGAAGGACAGGTTGCAGGTCCCAGAGTACTCGAGCACATGGTTGATACGGTCTTGTATTTCGAGGGTGAGAGGCAGATTAGTTACAGGATACTCAGAGCGGTAAAAAACAGGTTCGGTTCTACAAATGAAATCGGAGTATTCGAAATGGGAGATGTAGGACTTACAGAGGTCGAAAATCCCTCGGAGTATATGCTTAGCGGAAAACCCGAAAAAGCGAGCGGTACTTCGGTTGCCTGTCTGATAGAAGGTACGAGACCCATACTTGTGGAGGTTCAGGCACTTGTAACGAAGACAGCTTTCGGAATGCCCAGAAGAACGGCGGCAGGTGCGGACTTTAACAGATTAAACCTTCTTCTTGCCGTTATAGAAAAAAGGTGCAGATTTAATATGTCAGCCTACGATGCCTACATAAATATAGCCGGCGGTATGAAGTTCGGCGAGCCGGCTCTCGACCTGTCTATAGTATTGTCTCTTATATCGAGCCTAAAAGATAAGAGTATAGATGATAAAACCGTTATATTCGGAGAAGTGGGGCTTTTGGGTGAAGTAAGAGCGGTCAACCTTCCGGAGTACAGGATAAAGGAAGCAAGAAAGCTGGGCTTTGACACCTGCATCTTGCCTAAAATAAATTTAGACAAGATAAAATATAAAGGTGAGATGAAGCTGGTAGGAGTGAGCAATATAAGACAGGCTATGGAGTATTTAATATAAATGGTGGAGTATAAAGATGTTTTAAATCTTGGCTACTACGAGTACGGAGAAGCCTTTACCGGAAGCTATAAGGGCTTGAGGTATCGAATAGCCGTTGAGCCGCAGAAAAATTACAGATGGATTCCTCCTGAAAAGAGAGAGGAGCATACGCTCAGGCTTTTTACATGGTTTGGAGAAAATGCTTTTGACAAGACTCCCGAGGATATGATAGATATAAAGGATTATGAGTATTCCGAAGAAGGGCTTAAAAGCATAGTGGATGATATAAATAAAAAATTAAATTTGTCTAAATAGACTTGACATTAAGCTGTAAAACTATATAATAATTGTTCATTAGCATAGAAATAAGCTATAATAACAAAGTGTAGATTTAACATCGGATTGACTTGAAAGAGGTGATTAGAGTGAAAGAAGTTAAGATAAGACTCTCATCCGTGCAAGACGCCAAAGACTTTGTGGATTTGGCGGGTAAGTGTGATTTTGATATAGACTTATATTGTGGACATGTAATAATAGACGGAAAATCGCTTATAGGTGTTTTAAGCATGGATTTGAAAAGAGCTTTAACTGTGAAGTTTGACGGAGAGAACGATAAGTTCGACGAGTTCTTAAAATCTCACAGTGTTTTGTCAGAAACGGCAGCATAAAATTATTTAGGCAAAAGAGTAGGTAACTACTCTTTTTTGCATACAAAAAATATTAACAGGATAAGAGGTGTATCAGATGAGTAAAAAAGGAAATTTATCAATAAACAGCGAGAATATTTTCCCGATAATAAAGAAATGGTTGTATTCCGACCATGATATTTTTATAAGAGAGATTGTAAGCAATGCCTGCGATGCGGTTACCAAGTTAAAAAAGCTGTCTCTAATAGGCGAGTATGAAAATAAAGACGATAAGTATAAAGTTTTCGTTTCGGTAAGCTCCAAGAATAAGACTGTTTCCTTTGCAGATAACGGAATAGGAATGACGGAAAGTGAAATAGAGGAATATATAAATCAAATCGCTTTTTCGGGAGCGGCGGACTTTTTGGAGAAGTACAAAGACAAGGCAAATGATGACCAGATAATAGGACACTTCGGACTCGGATTTTATTCGGCATTTATGGTAGCGGACAAGGTCAGCATAGAAACTATGTCTTATAAAGAAGGAAGTAAGGCTGTATATTGGGAGAGCAAGGGCGGAACCGAGTTTGAAATGAAGGACTCGGATAAGACGGACAGAGGAACAAAAATCACCTTGTACCTTAATGAGGACAGCTATGAGTTTTCAAATGAATACAGAGTCAAAGAAGTATTGGAAAAATACTGCTCCTTTATGCCGGTTGAAATCTATTTTATAGATGAGGATAAGACGGAGGAAACTCAGATTGTAAAGGCTGAGGCTTTACTTGACACCGATACGGTCGTGGAGCATATAGTTGAAGAGGCTAAAACAGAAGAAAAAGAAAATGATAAGGGCGAGAAGGAAACTGTTATTGTAAGCCCTGCAAAGGATGAATATAAAATAAAGAAAAGACCGGAACTCGTTAATGAAACCACGCCTCTTTGGGCTAAGCATCCTAACGAATGTTCAAAAGAGGAGTATAAGGAGTTTTACAGAAAAGTATTCAAGGATTATAAAGAGCCTTTATTCTGGATACATTTAAACATGGACTATCCTTTCAACTTAAAGGGTATACTTTACTTCCCTAAGATAAATACCGAGTATGACAGTATAGAGGGAATAATCAAGCTTTACAATAATCAGGTGTTTATTGCGGACAACATAAAAGAGGTTATTCCTGAGTTCTTAATGTTACTTAAAGGGGTTATAGACTGCCCGGATCTGCCTTTGAATGTTTCAAGATCGGCTCTCCAAAATGACGGTTTTGTAAAGAAAATATCCGAGTACATCTCAAAGAAGGTGGCTGATAAGCTTTCGGGTATGTGCAAGACGGAAAGAGAAAGCTACGAAAAATATTGGGACGATATAGCTCCGTTTATTAAGTTCGGCTGTCTTAAGGACGAAAAATTTGCGGATAAGATGAGCGACTATATACTCTTTAAGAATATAGAAGGAAAGTACAATACGCTTTCACACTACTATACAAAGCCTGAAAAGACCGAAGATAAGGAAAAGGAAGAAGTTACTGAAGTAAAAGAAACAAAGATTTACTATGTAAGCGATGAAAAAGAACAGGCTGCATATATAAATATGTTTAAAGCAAACGCTAAGGATGCCGTTATACTTTCCCACAGTATAGATACTCCTTTCATAGGCAGTCTGGAAGTGAGAAATGAGGGACTTCGTTTCTTCAGAATAGATGCGGATGTCAATGAGGATATGAAGAGTGAGGATGAAAAGGGAAATGAAGGAGCTTATGAGGAGCTTGCAAAGAAGGTAAAGGAAGCCTTGAAAGACGAAAAGCTTTTAGTTAAGGTAATGGGATTAAAGGATGAGAAGCTTGCCTCAATGATTACCGTATCCGAGGAATCAAGACGTATGCAGGAGATGATGAAGCAATACGGAATGATGGGACTTGATCCTTCCATGTTCGGCTCAAATGATGATAAGACCTTGGTTTTGAACGGAAATTCCGAAATTGTAAAGAGTATGGAAAAGGCTTCGGACGAGAAATTTAATTTACTTTCCGAGCAGCTTTACGATATGGCACTTTTAAGTCATGCATCCTTAAGTCCCGAAAGAATGGCAAGGTTCATAGAAAGAACAAATGAACTTATGCTTAAACTTAATTAATATGGGACTTGAAATAGAAAAAAAGTTCTTATTACCCGGATTTTACAGTTTTTTAAGCTTATATAAGCCTTGCGAGATAGAGCAGGCTTATATAAGCTTTGACCCTGTAATACGGATAAGAAAGGCGGACGACAGTTATATACTCACATATAAGTCATCGGGACTTTTATGCAGGAAAGAATACAATATAGATATAGATGAAAGAGAATTTTCAAACTTAAGCAGGAAGGTTGAAGGTACATATATAAAAAAGAAAAGATATAAGCTTAAGCTTATTGAGTTTCTTGAAAAGTATCTTGAAACAGACTGCACTGACGGTAGCAAAAAGGAAGAAATAAAAAGTTATATCAGAACTTATAGAGCCGAATATGCTGATTTATTTGTCGAAACTGATATTTTTGAAGGAGATCTTGCAGGGCTTATATTGGCGGAAATAGAGTTTGACAATATTGAGCTTGCAAGGAGTTTTACAGCTCCGAGCTGCCTCGGCAGGGAAGTCACGGATGATAAAAAATACCAAAACTCAAATATGGCAAGGCAAAAAGTCTGAAAATATATTTTGCAGAGAGCTTTTGTAAAACTTGTGGAAAAAATATCTTCTAAGCGGTATAATTAAATCAAAATAGGTATCTTCAGTAAGTGAGGAAGTATTATGAAATTGTTTTCTCTAAAATCTCTAAATAAAAAATTATTTTTTTATATGCTCGGATTGGCGGGTTTGACTTTGACCCTGTCATTTTTGAGCTTATTTTTTATTGGGGCTTTAAAAAGTGAGGGAACGAATACAATAAACTCGGTAAAATCTTTGGCGGATATATATAGCTTACGTTTAAGCTTACATTTTGACTTGCTTTCGGCTATGAGTGACGACATGGTTAAGGAGTCAAGAGGGCTTGTGGAAGAATACCTTGAAAGTAAGGATTTAAGCTTCGATGATCTCAAGACATCTAAAGAGTATATGGATGAACTTAAGAGTAAGCTTTCCGGAATCGGTACTTTAGAAATATCATCGGCTCTCAGCTCCGGTTTTGTTGTTGCTCTTGACGGCAGCTATGAAAATAATGAACTTTTTGCCGGATTTAAAGCGGGAGACAGAAACAAACTCCTCACATTATCGGACAGGAAGCTTTATTTTCTCAGAAAGATTTATGGAAGCAGGGGAGAGCTGTACGGTATCTGCGTATATGAAATAGATGAAGCTTTTTTTGAGGATAAGTATACTGAGAATACAGACTTAAAAGAATTTACGACTTTATTGTTTTCGGAGCCGTCAGCGGCAGAGCGTAATACAGCCTTCGGAATGAGCTTAAGCGGTAGCGGTAAAGCTTACAATACCGCAAAGCTGAGTTTTAGAGAAAAAGAAATCACAAAAAACCTCTATGAGTATAAGGGAGAGGGTATTGACTGCGTGGGCATATCAAAGGATATTATTTTATTTGATAAAGCCGAGCCCTTAAGATTATACGTGATGACAACTAAAGAAGAATATGAGTCGGAAGTTTATGATAATATTGCAAAAATAACGGCACAGTTTATTTTTATGCTTATTCTTGTGACGGCAGTTTCATTTTTTTTGAGTAAAAAGTATGCCGGAGGCTTAGCTTCAAGCGTAGAAAAGCTTAAAAATACCCGCATAAAAGAGGACGGTGTCAAGTTGCCGACGGAGCTTGAGGAGCTTCATACCTTTTTGAAAGAGGAGAATGAAAAAAAGGAAAAGGTGCATAATGAAAAAATCAGTGTTTTAAAGCAGGAGATTAAGCGCCTTGAATATGACAGAAAAAAAGAAATAGATCCGGAAAATTTCCAAAGCTTTATAGAAGGAATCAATGCACTTACAAAAACGGAAAAAAAGATATTTGACTTATACAGAGAAGGCTATAGTGCGAAAGAAATTTTGGAAATAGCAAATATAAAAGAAAGCACTCTCAGATATCATAATCAGAACATTTACAGCAAGTTATCGGTGAATTCTCTCAAGCTTATGCTCAGGTATTGTACCTTAATGGAAAACAACAGTGCAGAGGAGGACTAAAACCAATATTATCCATCGGATAATATTGGGAAAATCCCCGCAAAAAGGGTGGTTTTACGGGGGACAAAAACAACCTCAAAGCTTATTATGACACAAACGAAAGTACCTTTAAATTTTTATTTTGTAAAGTTCAAGGAGGAAAATATGAGATATAAAAGAAGCTTATTAACAGTGTTTTTTATATGTTTACTTATGTTTGTGTTTGTTGCCTGCAATAAATCGAATAGCGAGGATGAAACGAAAACTGAGGAAAGCGGCAAAAAGGAAACTAAGAAAAAAAGTAAAAAAGACAAAGATAAGAAAAAAGAAACTGAGGAAAAAGAGCAAAAAGAGGTATCCGAAAAGCCGCATGTTTCTTTAGATATAACGGAATTGATACATGATGATAAAGAGAGTGAAGATGATGCCGATTATGACTATCTGTATAAACTGACAAGCTTTCACTTGCATTTAGACAATGATTCGGAAGAATTCAAACCTCTTGCCGAGGCGTTTGATAAATATAATGAGGAAGTCGACAAAATTACCGCCGATGCACGTCAAGAGCTGGAGCAATACGTGGAGGAAATAAGAAGCGATCAACCGGACTATTTTTCTAAAAAAGGAATGTTGACCGATGAGACCGAGGCTTATGTAATAAGGGCGGATAAAAGTATAGTAAGTGTAGTAAGCTTAAGAACGATGGACTACGGCGGAGTGCATCCGGGATATGCTTACAGTTCTTGTAATTATGATACGGGTACAGGTAAGGAGCTTAAGTTTACAGATGTTGTAAAAGATACAAAAGCCTTTTTTGAAATACTGGATGAAAAGGTGGATGAGGAATATCCTTATGATAATTTGGAAAAACCTTCAACGTATGCAAAAGAGTTGGAGGGCGGCGATTATAAGGATCTTGTTTGGACGGTTAATGCGGAAGGTGTCAGCGTATATTTTAATACCTATATTTTAGGACCGTACAGTGCAGGCTCTCAAATTATTAGCGTATATTTTGACGAAGCCGATAAAATGTTTAATGATAGGTATGTAAACAAAGAAGAAGATTATATTTTCCCTGTGATGGTGGGAAATATGTTTATGAGCTTGGATACGGACGGTGATGGAGAAAGAGAGCCTGTACACGTACAGGGTATATATGAGAAGGTATATGAGGATAACGATATCTATAATACGGGTTTAGAAGTTTTTGTAGGAGAAGAAAGTGTAAGAGCCTACGGTTACGGCGGTTCGGCATATCTTATAAGAAAAGACGGTAAGTATTATATGTATTTATTCTTAGGACAGGATAATGATTCGGAAGTTCTTTCAAGAGTGGATCTTGACGCCATGAATTACAGTATGACGGATGATATCTACGATATCAGATTGCCTTATGGAGGTTCCGAAGCGGTGCAAAAGGATAACGAATATATTTATACAAGTTTGAGACCGGCTTTAACCGATACGGAGTCCTTTATAGGAGAAACACGCGGTGAGGTACTGAGTACATTTTCGGGAAGCAAAGAATGGCGTATAGGAAAAAATGCCGTTCCGGAAGCAAAGGAAGAACGCTATAGAGTTACAAGCGATCAGATTATACATTGTTTAAAAGATATTTCTTGTGAAGAAGTTGATGAAAAAGGAAATGTTAAACAGGAAGCTACTATACCGAGCGACTCGTATTTATTGTTTATTTACAGTGATACCCAAAGCTTTGTTGATGTCAGAATTATAGATGAGAAAGATGTTGAAAAAGAAACGTGGGGCGATTACGGAATGGGTTATAATCTTAAGGATAAGTCACTTAAGGATTATAAAGGACCGTGTTACAGGATAACTGTCGATTTAGATAAAGAGGATTGGGAAAGAAGCGTCGATGGTGAGCGTATAGATGAGTTATTTGAAGGTATGTTATTTGCCGGATAAGATCCCTAATTTCGGGAGGTTTTCGGCGTTCATTTGATAAAAGGCTTACAATGAATTTAACAGAATAAATTTGAAAGGAAGAGGTTATCATGGGATTAATTAAGGCGGCTTTGGGAGCGGCACAGGGAGTTTTGGCAGATCAGTGGAGAGAGTTCTTTTACTGTGAATCACTGGAAAACGATGTACTTGTGGCTAAAGGGAGTAAACGTATGGGAGGACGTTCTTCAAATACCAAAGGCAGTGACAATATTATCAGCAACGGCTCCATAATTGCGGTAGCTGACGGACAGTGTATGATTATTGTCGAGCAGGGTAAAATAGTTGAAGTTTGTGCGGAAACAGGCGAATTCAGATACGACAGCTCGACAGAGCCGAGTATTTTTGCCGGAAATCTGGGGGAAAGTATAAAAGCGAGCTTTTCAACATTTGTAAAACGTTTCACTTTTGGAGGAGATACCGCAAAGGACCAGAGAGTATATTACTTTAATACCAAAGAGATAATGGATAATAAATTCGGAACACCGAATCCGCTTATGTTTGATGTGGTAAATAAAGAAATCGGAATGAGAAGAACCGTTCAGGTAAGATGTAACGGAGTGTATTCCTACAGAATATCCGACCCTATACTTTTCTATACGAGAGTATGCGGAAATGTGGAAAGAGAATACAGAAGAAGTGATATTGACAATCAATTAAAGACCGAATTTTTGGATGCTTTACAGCCTGCATTCGCAGCTTTATCGGAATTGCAGCTGAGACCGGCTCAGATACCGGCTCATACGAGAGAATTAAAGCAGGCTATGAATGATGCTTTAAAGGTCGAATGGGCGGAACGCAGAGGTATTACGGTACAGGCTATAGCTATGAACCCTATCACTCTTACGGAAGAGGATATGAAGAAAATCAATCAGATGGAGGATGCCGCAACTATGGGCAGCAATCCTTTCATGATGGCGGGACGTATGACCGATGCGACCGCAAATGCGATGGAGGGAGCGGCAAACAATCCTAACGGAGCTATGAACGGTTTTGTAGGTATGGGTATGGCTATGAACGGAGGCGGAGGCGGCTTCAATGCGGCACAAGGCTTCTACAATGCGGGAGTACAGCAACAACAGCAGATGCAACAACAGCAGATGCAGCAGATGCAACAACAGCAGATGCAGCCGGGCTATGGCGGACAGCCACAGCAACAAATGCAAGCTCAGCAGGCGCAGGCGGGAGGATGGACCTGTACTTGCGGTCAGCTTAACCAAGGTAAGTTCTGCCAAAATTGCGGTTCTAAAAAGCCTGAAGGGGCACCTCTTTACCGTTGCGATAAGTGCGGATGGCAACCTGCCGACCCGCATCATCCGCCTAAATTCTGTCCGGAGTGCGGAGATCCTTTTGATGATAAGGATATGGCATAAGGGGGTGAAAAGCTTTGTCGGAGATGCAAGAATATAAATGTCCGAATTGTGGCGGTTCGGTAGAATTCGATTCCAATCTTCAAAAAGTGAAATGCAGTTTTTGCGATACCGAATTTGAACCTCAGGCGCTGGAAGAATATCAAAGGACTTTAAATTCCGGAAGTTCAAGCAATATGACTTGGGAGAGTACAGCCGGAAGTGAATGGACGGAAGGTGAGGCTGACAGACTGAGGGTGTATACCTGTAAGTCCTGCGGCGGGGAGATTGTCGGAGATGACAGTATGGCGGCTACCTCATGTCCGTATTGTAACAATCCTGTCGTTATGACGGGACAGTTATCGGGGGAACTCAGACCCGACCGTATTATACCTTTTAAGCTTGATAAAAATGCGGCAAAAGAAGGGCTTAAAAGGCATGTTATGGGAAAACGTCTTTTACCTAAAGTATTTAAAGATGAAAACCATATTGATGAGATTAAGGGTATATACGTTCCGTTTTGGCTGTTCCATGCGGATGTGGATGCCGGAATGAAATATAAGGCAACAAGACGCAGAACAACAAGCGACAGCAGCTATCACTATACCTATACAGACTACTACATGGTCGAAAGAGAGGGAAGCATGGGTTTTGACAATGTTCCTGTGGACGGCTCGAAAAAGATGGCTGATGATTTGATGGAATCTATAGAGCCTTACGATATAAATGAGGCTGTGGATTTTAATACCGCTTATCTTGCGGGATATTTGGCTGATAAATACGATGTAAGCATGGATGAAAGTATAGTACGTGCAAATGAGCGTATAAGGACGAGCATGGTGGAAGCTTTTGCGAAAACGGTGGAATCATTTCATACCGTAGAAACCGAAGGTACAAATATAAGCCTTTCAAAGTCGAAGGCGGAATATGCTTTGTTGCCGGTGTGGATTCTCAATACAAAGTGGAAGGGCAATACTTATACATTTGCAATGAACGGACAAACGGGGAAGTTTGTAGGTGATCTGCCTGTAGATAAGGGGGCGGAATTGAAATACAGACTTACTACAGCAATAGGAACTTTTGTACTTGTATACGGAATAATGTGGGGGCTTCGTTTTGCAGGAGTATTGTAGAGGGAGAAATAAGATTATGAAAAAGATTATTACATCTATATTAGTTTGTATATTCGCTTTGTTTATCGGAACCTCATTTACAATAACTTCTTTCGGAGCGAGTAGGCCGCGCCTTATGGACAGAGCAGATCTTTTGAATGACTATGAGGAAAGTGTACTTTTAAAAAAGCTTGACAGTATAAGTGAAAAGCTTCAGTTTGATTTTGTTGTTGTTACCGAGAGGAGCCTCAATGAAAAGGAGGTAAATTCGGTAGCCGACAGGATATATGATGATTACGGCTATGGTTACGGAGAAGAAAAAGACGGAGCTCTGTTCTTGGTTGCTGTTTATGACAGAGAGTGGGCTATTTCAACAACAGGCTTCGGAAACAAAGCTTTTACAGCGGAAGCATTGACATATCTGGCGGAGCAGTTTCTTGGAAGCCTTTCAAATGAAAATTATACCAAAGCATTTAATATTTATGTGGATACCGGAAGTGCGATTGTTATGCAGGCGCAATCGGGTAAGTCGTTTAATGCATCGACTTTACCGGTTAAACCCTTGGGACCGATGTGGATTCTGATAAGTGCGGCTATCGCTGTTTTAATATCACATATTTTTGTGGGAATATTGGAAGCGGAGCTTAAAAGTGTCAGAGAGCAAAAGTCCGCAAAGGATTATGTAAGAGCCAACAGCTTTAATCTTACAAAGCAAAATGAAACCTTCTTGTATACAAGGACTCAAAGGATGAAAAGAAGATCGAGCAGTTCAGGCTATAGAAGCAGCGGGGGAAGAAGCAGCTCCGGTGGTTCGAGTATAAGGATACGAAGCGGTGGAGGAAGACATGGAGGAGCAAGCGGAAGATTTTAGTAAAGATACCGTTAGATGTAAAAAGTATTGCGGATAAAAGATATTCGCAATATAATATAATTATAAATAATGCCTAAAGGGCTATAAAATGAAGGAGGACTATTATGCGTTATCAAATCGAAGGCGACAGCCTGCCTGTAGTTGTTATGCAACTGGAACCGGGCGAAGTTATTATTAGTGAGGTTGGTGGAAGAACATGGACAAAAGGTCCGATAGAAACAGAAACCAAGGCAACGGGAGGAATAGGAAAAGCTATAGGAAGAATGTTCAGCGGTGAGAGCTTCTTTATGAGCCATTACACAGCTAAGGGTCAGGCGGAGATAGGCTTTTCTTCATCCTTTGCAGGAAGTATTATTGCTAAAGAGCTTAGAGCGGGAGAAAGTATAATATGTCAAAAGTCGGCATTCCTTTGCGCTACATCGGAAGTTCAGCTTTCAGTTTTCTTCCAGAAAAAAATCGGTGCGGGCTTCTTTGGAGGAGAAGGTTTTATAATGCAGAAGGTAACAGGACCGGGAACAGTATTCTTGGAGCTTGACGGATATGTAAAAGAATACCAGCTTTCCGCAGGTGAAGAGGTTGTATGCGATACAGGTTTGGTTGCACTTGTGGAAGAGACCTGTTCTATCGATATAAGGATGGTTAAGGGGTTGAAGAATATGTTCCTTGGAGGCGAGGGCATGTTTGATACCGTTGTAACAGGACCGGGAAAAGCATATATCCAGACTATGTCTTTACCGAGATTGGGTGAAATGCTGTCTCCTTATATCAGGTTTAAAAAGTAAGTAAAGCTTTTTGCGGTAAAAAAAGCAAATAGTATTCAATGAATAACGAATATATATTCGTATTCGTCGGATAAATAAAAAATCCCCCTATAAAAATTTGATTTTATAGGGGGATTTTTTATTATGTAAATGCTATAATCCGGATAAATATAAAAAATTCGGGAGGATGCTATGAAGTATAAAAGAGGTTTATTAATAATACTTTTGACGTTTCTAAGTATTACGGCACTCTTTGCCTGTAAGAAATCGGACGGGAGCGATACCGATAAGGAAAAGGATGCTATAGAAGAAACTGTGAAAAGCAAAAAAAAGAGAAAAAAAGGAGAAAAGGAATCTAAAAAGTCGAAAAAGGATGAGAATGAAGATGAACGAGAGTTATCCGGAATTCCTCACTTTGAGCTACGAGAAATTTATGAAGGACGTCGTCAGGATGAGGGTGAAGGGGAACTGTTGTACTATATAGAAAATAATAAGCTGATTCTAAAAGAAGACGGAGAAGAATTTGCCCCTCTTATCAAGGCACTTGAAAAGTATAATAAAGAAGTGGATGAGAGAATTACGGAAAAAAGAGAGTATTTGGAAAGCACGGTTTCCGAGGAAATGGAAAGCAGATCGGCGGGTTATAAGGCTAAAACTATGACGGATGAAACCGAGACATATATAATGAGGGCGGATGAGACTATGGTGAGCCTTCTCAATTATACTAAAAATTATAACGGTGCAAAAACCAATTATTCACGAAGTTCTTATAATATAGATACAGAAACAGGAAAAAAATTGGAGTTCAGGGATGTAGTAAAAGATGATAAAACTTTCTTTAAACTGGTAGATGAGGCGGCGGATGAAGATTATATAGAAAGCAATATTAAAAACCCTTCGGAGTATACACAGGAACTTAAAGAGGATGATTACAGGGATCTTGTTTGGACCGTGAATCCGGAAGGTGTTACCGTATATTTCGATACGGGAGTGCTGGGCTCATATACTGACGGACCGCAGACAATCACGGTGTATTTCGAAGAAAATAAAGATATATTTGAGCCTAAATATGTAAACAAAAAAGAAGAGTATATTTTTCCTATTATGGTCGATACCATGAAGTTGTACCTTGATATTGACGGCGACGGAAAAAGAGAAGCCGTTTATGTTGAGGCAGGATATGAACAGGATACGGAATCCATGACCGAATATCAGACAGATGTACAGATATTTGCCGGTGAAGGAAAAACTTCAAAGATATCGTGCTATAGAGAAGAAACATATATCGTGAAAAAAGATGATAAATACTATATGTATTTGTTTGACGATGATGAAGTCTCCTTGCTTTATGTATTGGATCTTGCAAATTTATCGGAAGATATTCCTACGCCGAAAAGTCTGGGTGTTCCCAGAGAACTTGGTCCTTGGGAAGAAGATGGCTATGCCGAAAGATATGAGATTATATCGGGCACTATTACGGATACGAAGTCTTTTATGCTGAGCTCGGAAGGGAGTGTGCTGGGGACGATGTATTCCGATAATGAATATTTTGTAGGAGAAGATGTTTATCCGAAGCCGCATAATGAGCGTGGAAGAGTTACAAGTAAAGTGATTCTACATACCGTGAAGAATGTTAAATGCAGTGAAGTTGATGAAAACGGAAAAGTAAAAAATAAATTGGCTTTTATACCGAATGATTCGTATATACTTCCTGTATATAGTGACAGCGTGAATCGGGTAGATGTAATAATTATAGATAAAAAATATGTGGAGAGTGATGAATACGGATATTTTTGGCTTAAAGACGACAGCTTCAGTGATTATAGCGGAGATTGCTATAGGATTACGGTTGAAGGTGTGTATGGAGAAGAAAATATTGACGGAGTAAATGTGTATGAAATTTTTGAAGGGATAAATTTTGCGGGATAAGCGTCGGGCTTATCCCCATTTGTTTATACAAAGTAAGATGAATTTTAAAAAAAGGAAAAATTTAAAAAAAATTGTTGATATATGCACTAATCAAAAGTATAATTCTTGTGAAGAAAAGGTCTTTTTGGCTACATGAGTTAGTGAGACCTAACTAAATTCTAAGGAGAAAAGGCAATGAAAATTAAACTTGAAGGTGTTATGGAAACAATGCTTATAACGCTTGATGCGAGGGCGAGAGATTACAGATCGGAAGCTTCGATGTTAAAGGATAAAAAATCGGCTGAGATGGTGGATATGATAGACTATGATTTTGAGTCTTTTGAAAAGGATAAAATGAATCATATGGGGATTTTGGCAAGAGCCAAGGTAATGGATGACGAGATTAAAAAGTTTATAGAGAAATATCCCGCCTGTCATATAGTTTCTATAGGCTCAGGTCTTGATACACGATTGACGAGAGTTGATAACGGAAAAATACATTGGTACGATGTAGATTTTCCGGAGGTTATAGAGCTGAGGAGGAAATTTTTTGAAGAAAACGAAAGAGTGAAGTTTATAGCTAAGTCCGCTCTGGATAGAAGCTGGACAAAGGAAGTGGATACAAAGGGAGAAAAGCTTTTGATAATTTCCGAAGGTGTGATAATGTATTTTCGTCCGGAGCAGGTCAAAGAATTTTTAAACATACTTACGGATAATTTCGATTCGTTTGATTTATATTTGGATTGCCTTTCAACAAGACTGGTAAATAAGGCAAAGACCAACAAGGCGGTAAAAAGAATGAATGCGGAGTATCATTTCGGAGTAACGAAGGGAAAGGAACTTATTGCCTTAAACCCTAAGCTGAAGCAGACCGGATATATTAATTTTACCAAGGAGTTGGGAAAGAAAATAAGGGGTATATATAAAATTTTCATACCCATTATTTATCTAATGAACAATAGGCTTATTATGTGTAAATATGATAAAGAATAGACCGAATTATCAGATGTTTTACTAAAATAAACCTATATTTTACCTATATAATTATTATCTATAGATGAAAATAAGTATTAAAAATAACATTTACTGCGGCTATTGAAAAAGCGTGTCTAATGCCTTAAAATATATGACAAAAGTATCAAAAGTATAAAGATGTACTGTAGCTTTGTTTACAAAATAATTTATTCGCTTTTGATATTTGTATATTTTTAAAGTGGGAGGAAAAGTTATGATTTCATTTTTGCTTGGTCTGCTTTTATTGGTAGGCGGCTACTTTGTTTACGGTAAGTTTGTAGAGCGCATTTTTCATCCTGACGACAGAAAAACTGTTGCTTATACACACGAAGACGGTGTCGATTTTGTACCTATCTCTACGGGTAGGGCGTTTCTGATCCAGCTCCTTAATATAGCCGGTCTCGGACCTATATTCGGAGCGATATCGGGTGCTCTTTGGGGACCTGTGGTGTATATCTGGATTGTTTTCGGAACCATACTCGCGGGCGGTGTACACGACTATCTTTCGGGTATGCTTTCGGAAAGAAATAACGGTGCATCCATATCGGAGATAGTAGGAAAGTACCTCGGTCCCGTAATGGCTATGGTAATGCGTATTTTTTCCGTAGTTCTTCTTATAATGGTAGGTGTAGTGTTTATGGTAGGACCTGCTCAGCTCATTGCCCTGCTCACACCGGATTTTTTGAATGTACAGGTTTGGACTATAGTAATACTTATATATTACTTCCTTGCAACCTTGCTTCCCATAGATAAGATAATAGGAAAGCTTTATCCGATTTTCGGACTTGCTCTTATAATTATGGCTCTCGGAATAGGCGGTGCTACCTTATTTCACGCAGGAGAAAGACCTATGCTTGAGATTTGGGACCACTTCGGAAACATGTATCCTACAAGCTTAAACGGCGAGGCTGTTAAGGCGCTTCCTATATGGCCGCTTATGTGTATCACCGTAGCCTGCGGAGCTATTTCAGGCTTCCATGCTACACAGTCACCTATGATTGCAAGATGTATGACGGCTGAAAAACACGGTCGTACCATATTCTACGGTGCGATGGTGGCTGAGGGTGTCATAGCTCTTATATGGGCGGCGGCAGCTATAGCATTTTTCTATGATAAAGACGGAGCGGGAACAGGCTTACAGGCGCTTTTGGCAGCTAAGGGAGGTAACTCCAATACGGTCTACGATATGTCTACAAAGCTTTTGGGATTTTTCGGCGGAATCCTTGCCATGATAGGAGTAATAGCTTGTCCTATAACCTCCGGCGATACGGCATTTCGTTCCGCAAGACTTACCATAGCGGACTGGTTCAAGATAGACCAAAAGGATACTAAGAAAAGACTTTTGCTCACGGTACCTATTTTAGGCTTGGGCTTTTTGGTATCAAAGCTTGATTATCAGGTTGTTTGGAGATATTTTTCATGGTCCAACCAGACCCTTGCAATGATGGCATTATGGGCAGGCAGCGTATATCTGTGCAAATATGTAGGCAAAAAGTATAACTTTTTAGCTTCGATTCCGGCGGTATATATGACAGCAATATCTGTAGCCTATATCCTTCAGGCAGGAGAAGGTTTTAGAATGGATAGAGGAGTATCAAACATAATAGGTATATGCTTTGCAATAGCATGCTTTGCTTTATTTATTGTGAAGGTTTATATGAAAACCGGAGATAAGCCTGAAAAGGATACACCGCTTGAGGTTAAGTAGGGTGATTGTCAAAATATAAGGTTTAAGAATATGAAAGAGAGGCGCTTGCCTCTCTTTTTGATATTTTATATACTCTCTTTGCACTTCGGAAGCATAAGCTTGACACAAAAGCCTCCGGAAGGATTATTTGTTATAAGGGTTGTTCCGCTGTGAACGGATACTATTTGTTTTACTATAAGTAAGCCTAAACCGTGTCTTTGTCGGTTTGTATTTTCATCGCAGAGCATGTAATGAGGAGTGTTGTTAAGCTTTTCTATAAGCTCATCCGTTGCACCTATACCGTTATCCGAAACACTTACATTATAAAAGCCTTCATCTTCGGTGATACAAACATGAATTGTACAGCCATGTTCATTATGATTCATGCTGTTTTGAATAAGGTTACCGAGGGCTCGTTGCAGCAGCTTTTCATCAGCATATACAAAGCAGAGGTTTAAGGTTTCGTTCGTATCCCATTCTATAGGATATTTATCTTCAATATCCATATTGAGGAAATCCACAACGGTGCGACGAACAAGGGTAATCAGGTTATGTTTTGAAAGATTTATCGGTTGCATATTGTATTCAAGTTTGGATGCAAGGTTAAGATCATTAATTAAATTTTGCATGCGCTTACTCTGCTTTACTATAACCTCAGCCTGCTTACGCTCTTCATCACCCAAGCTCTTATTATCCTTCAGTCGGCTTGCATAGCCCATAACCATGGATAGGGGTGTTCTGATATCGTGAGATACTCCTGCAATCCAGTTTGCTCTGGCGCTTTCCTTTTTTCTAAGCTGTTGCCTTTGCTCCTGCAATATATCCGAGCTTCTGTTGATGTTGGCGGAAATATCGGAAAGCAGACCTGCTTCGGGAATGTGTACGGGTTCTCCCAAAGATAAGTCTCTGATACCCTTTGTGATAGGCTTTAGAGGCTTTAAAAACCTCATGTTTACAACTATGTAAATCAAAAAAATAACTCCGATATTCACAATGAAAATAATCAGGACTGCTTTAGGAGTACCGGTAAATAAATTATAATCCCAGCTTGCCCTTGTATGCTTCCAAAAGCTGCCTTTCGGGTAGCCCAGAACAACAATACCGTTTTCGACTTTGGCTACATAGGTAGGGTGCTCGTTGAGATATCCCACTGACAAATCGGATATATCCGACAGTGTAAATTCTCGGGGTACGGTTTCCGGAAGATTATCGGTGTTCCATACAATTTGAAGCTTGTCATTATCGACAATAAAAGCCCATATATCTTTTTCCTTCAATAAAGTTAAAATATCATCCTGTAGGGCATAGCCGTCTTCGCTTAATGTAAGTGCATCAGCGGTTTTAGCCGCCACGGTATACGGTGAGCCGTCGCGGGTAGGCATTTGTCCGGCCATAAGAAATATCAGTAAGGCTAAATTTACAAATAAGAGTAGGATAAAGCTTGATAAAAGGACAGCTGTGAAATGTTTTATAAGCTTAGGTAAATTATTCATGCTACATCCCTTCCAAAACGAGCTTATACCCTAAGCCCTTTATCGTTATCAATGAAACCGGCTGAGAAGGGTTTTGCTCTATTTTTTCTCTGATACGGCGTATATGCGCCATTAGAGAATTTTCATATCCGAAAGGATTGTCCCCCCATGCGGCTTCACATAAGGCATCAATGGTCACTATTCTTCCCGAATTACGATATAAAGCAAGGAGTAAGCTGTGTTCTTTGGCTGTTAAAGGAAGGTGTTCACCGTTTTTTATTACCTCAGCTCTTGAAAAATCAATTTCACTGCCGGAGAGCTTTACAATAGGGTCTTCTTCCTTATAGCTTCTTCTTAAAACAGCCATTATACGAAATAACAATTCTTTCGGAAGAAAGGGCTTTACAACATAATCATCCGCACCCAGACCGAAGCCTCTGAATTTATCCTCATCCTCGCCTCTGGCGGTCAAAAATAAAACGGGGAAGTCGGCATTAAGCTTTTTCATTAAAGAAAAGCCGTCTCCGTCGGGAAGCATCACATCAAGAATGGCAAGCTCCGGCTTAAAATTTTCCACCGAGTCAAGAGCCTCTTTTACCGTCTTAGCCGTTGAAATACGTCTAAATCCTTCCTCTTCAAGAATGGACTTGAGCATATCCAAAAGCTCCTGCTCATCATCAACAAGCAGTATACGTTTATCTAATAAGTAATCATTGTTCATAATGCACCTCCTTTTTGATTGACATATTATACTATAAAATCATGAAAATCTACATTTGGGTATAAAAGTAAGGTAAATGTAAGGTCGCCGGAAGGTTGACATAAGGTTGGCATAGTATCATAAGGGCAGGAAGGAGATATTGCTATGAACAATTACATTATTAAAACAAAAAAGTTAAGTAAAAAGTATAAATCTTTTATCGCTGTAAACGAGGTATCTTTGAATATAAGAAAAGGAAGTATTTACGGTTTTTTAGGTCCAAACGGTGCGGGAAAATCCACAACAATGAAAATGCTTCTGGGTCTTACGGCTCCTACAAAGGGAAGCTTCGAGATTGACGGAAAAAAATTCCCTGATGATCGTATCGCTATTTTGAAGGAGGTAGGTTCTTTCATAGAATCACCCGCCTTCTACGGAAATCTGACAGGTAGGGAGAACCTTGATATTATAAGGCGTATTTTGCAGTTACCTGAAAATACTGTGGAAGAAGCCTTGGAGCTGGTGGGTCTTTCGGAGTTCGGAGACCGTCTTGCAAAAAAATATTCATTGGGAATGAAGCAGAGATTGGGGCTTGCAGGTGCACTCCTCGGCAGACCGCCTATTTTGATTTTGGATGAGCCGACCAACGGACTTGACCCGTCCGGCATACATGAGATAAGAAATTTGATTAAATCCTTGCCAAAGCTTTATGATTGCACGATTTTAATTTCTTCTCACATGCTGTCTGAAATAGAATTGATAGCCGATGACATAGGGATACTTAATCACGGTCGTCTGCTTTTTGAAGGAAGTATAGACAGTTTACGTGCCGATGCAATGCAGTCGGGATTTGCGGCTGACAGATTGGAAGATATGTTCTTAACTATGGTGGAAAGGGATAATGCAAACAGAAAGCAGAGGGTAATACTATGAGAGAGTTGTCTGTTGAGCTGCAAAAAGAAAAAAGAACGGGAATTATCCCCTTAATGCTTGTTGTGGGAATTTTGGGTGCGGTATATGCTTTTTTAAATTTTGCTGTAAGAAAAAACACTTTACTCAGTTTGCCTTTAGCGCCTATGGATATACTTCTTACACAGATCTATGGAATGTTGGCTATACTTAATATGTTCGGCATTATCCTTGCAGCCTGTATTATTTACAGCATGGAATTTAAGGGTAGTGCCGTAAAAAAGATGTATATGCTGCCTGTAAGTGTTCCGACTATGTATTTTTGCAAGTTTTTAATTTTGGTGTTTACATTCTTATTCACAATAGTTTTACAGTATGCGGTTTTTTATAAAATAGGAATAAGTGATTTGCCGACAGGAAGCTTTGAACTCGGTACACTCTTATATTTTGCGGGATATTCTTTTTTAACATCATTGCCGGTGCTTTCCTTTATGCTTTTGGCGGCATCAAGATTTGAAAATATATGGATATCTCTCGGAGTGGGAGTGGGAGGCTTCCTGAGCGGAATAGTTTTTGCCTCGTCAAATGCAAAATGGCTGTGCATTCATCCTTTTGTTACTATGTTTCAGCCTGCTATTGCAATGAGTGCAAAGCCGGATATGACCGTTGCAATAATAGCGGTATCCGAAACCTTAATTTTACTTTCGGCAGGTTTATGGGCGGCAAAAAATCTGTCTTATGAATAGGAGGAAAGCTTATGAGTTTTTTGGAATTACTCAAAATTGAGTTTTTAAAGGTTAAAAGAGGTAAGATTATTCCTCTGATTTTCGTAGCCCCTGTACTGGTTGTGATTTCCGGTATATCAAATCTTTACAGGTATTTCACACCGGAATATACCAATGCATGGGCGGCAATGTTTATTCAAAGCGCTTTGGTATATGCTTATTATCTGCTCCCTTTCAGTATGATTGTAGTTTGCGTGATGGTAGAAAGCCGTGAAACGGGAAATAAGGGTATATTGAAAATGTTGGCTTTGCCGATTAACAGATATGCGCTTTCGGCGGCAAAATTTTGCGTATTACTGTTTTATCTTATTATGGACTTACTTGTGTTTCTTGCGGTATTTGTGATTGCGGGATTATTTGCTACAAAAAGTGCGGGAATTAACGAAACATTATCTCTTGTATATTTGCTTAAATGGATTACGAAGCTCTTTCTTACAATGCTTCCCTGTGTGGCTGTAATGTGGGCGATTACCGTATTATTCAGTAAGGCGGTATTTTCTATAGGGCTTAATTTATTGCTTGTTATACCCGGTATACTGATTGCAAATACATCGTTTTGGTTCATGTATCCTTATTGCTACAGCGGTCGTCTGGTTTCCTGCTCCTTATATGATTTTACAAAAGGAGGAGAGAACGCAAGCTTTCAGATGTTTCCGTTTTTGCCTTGTGCCGTGTTGATTTTTGCTCTAATGTTCACATCGGCATTGGTATGCTTCGGAAAGAAAGAAATGAAGTAGAGCGTTTATAAAAAACACTCTGAACCCATAACGTTTTTTATAGACGGTATAAGGTTTCAGAGTGTAAAAGCTTTTATTGTTTTCATATAGGCATAAAATTTTTTATGCAGTTGTTTCATTTCGTCTTCGGCTTTCATTGAATGTCTGTACATGAACTTGTTACCGAAATCGCTATTAAAAAGAAGACCGAGAGCTTTTGCCGATAAGGCAGGAGGGAGAAAACGAAAAATATTCATTTTTTCAGGCTCAAGCTTCTTAAAGTGCTTTTGCAGAAGGCGAAAATTTCTTTTCAGACGTCTTGCAGTTTTAAGCATGAGCTTTTTTTGTCTACCGGCTTTTTTGGGATCTTGAGCTTCATAATAGGCATCCGCTATAGGTACGACAAGTGCGAGATGGCAAAGCTGCCAAATATGCATATTTTTCGCCTGTCTGTAAGGGATGTGGGAAGTCTTGAAAATCTCGGACAGAGCTTTTGTTCTTTTTGAACTTTTGCCCGAAATTTCGGCGAAAGTGGTAGCTTGTATAAAATGCGGTGTAAGAGCCGCATCCAGTATATCATTTTCAATACTTCCGCCCGCTCCCGGAAATGCGGGAAGAAGCTTGCCTTTTTTGCAAGCTTTTTCCCATTCATTATAATTTGCGGTAGAATTTACCATAGTGACAATGCACTTACTCCTGTTTGTTTTCAGTTCCTTAAGTGCTGTGTAGAGCTGATTTTCTTTTACGGTCAGAAAAATAAAATTGTAAATATCTTCGTCCGAAAGCTCGGAAATAACGGAGACATTTGCCTTTTTCACTTTTCTATTTTCAAAATAAAGAAGTCCCTTTGCTTTTAGAACATCCAATCTTTTTCCTCTTGCATAAATATAGGTGTCATAACCCGCTTTTGAAAATAAAACGGCATAAAGTGAACCTATGACCCCCGCACCGTATATTAATAATCTCATACTACGAATTTTTCTTCAAATCGATATCCAATCTTTGATTGTATTTGTCATAGTGAAGCTCCATATCGTATCCTTCTACATTGCCGCCATAGCCGAACAGTCCTTCCTCCAAGTTATACTTGTCTTTATATGAAGATATGATGTCCTGTGCACCCGATTCATCGGCTTTTATAGTAACAAATGCGGATTTGATATTATTGTCTCTGTCAAAATACACATTGTAGCTTGTTACCTTCATATCATCTCCGATAATATCTTTTATCTCACCGACTTCGTTTGGCAGCTTAAATGCCATAAGCTCGCTTCTCTTGGTAAGCAGTATATCGCCGCTACCGTCCTGCATTTCTACCCTTTCCGGCTTGGAATTTAATTCCGTTTGATAAATTGTATATCCCGAAAGTGCTACAAGAATTATAAACGGAATAAACAGTACCATTCTGCCTTCTTTAGTTTTTAAAAGTCTGAAAAACCATTTGAATATTGTAAAATTATTCATAAAAAACCTTCCCCCTTTTTTAAAATTTCAGCTGTAAAAACTTTTTAAATTAAACCTTGACTTTATGCCTTTTTCCTCAGCCATTTCCAAAACCGGCTGAAACCGTGCATATATACAAGGAAAAATGTACTCGCTATTCCCCATGAAAGAGGGTATGCATATATTATATAGTCGATTACCCTGTGCGAAGGGAACATTACGCCGACCCAGATAACACGGGTAAGGCACACGCCTACCGCTGTTAAAATCATAGGAATCCAGACCTCTCCGATTGAACGGAGTATATCGCTGTATACCTCCAGAATTATAAATAAAGGATAGCCGAATGCCATTATATTTAAAATATGTAAACCTATGCTTATAACATCCTCGTCCTTTGTAAAAAGCAGGAAGAAATTTCTTCCGAAGCTTATAAAGCTTACCGAAGCTATCGCATTTATTACTACAGCCATAACAAGCGAAATAAGAAAGGTCTGCCCGACTCTTTTTTTGTTGCTTGCTCCGTAATTTTGACCGGCTACCGTAGTTATGGCGATTCCCAGAGCCTGCATGCTCATCCAATACAGAGGATCTATTTTGGAAAACGCAGCATAAGCGGCAATGGAGTTTGTCCCCAGAGTATTCACGGAAGACTGTATCATTATATTGGCGCTTGTATACATTACGGATTGTAAGCCTGCGGCAAGACCGAGACCGAACATCTTTGCAAGATGATAAGGATGAATTTTAATCTCCTTCGGATAAAGCTTGTATATGTCATCGCTTGAAGCAAGTTTAAACAAAACGAGAGCGCAGCTTAATGCCTGACTTGTTATCGTAGCGACGGCAGCCCCCATAACTCCCCATTTAAAAAGGACAACGAAGACTAAATCAAGTATTATATTTGTAAAGCAGCTTATAATCAGAAAAATCAGAGGACTTTTCGAGTCTCCGACCGCTCTTAAAATAGCCGCTCCCATATTGTAGACAAGGTTAAAACACATCCCTAAGAAAATTATACTTAAATATGTGCTTGCCGAAGGGAAAATATCGGCGGGAACACTCATACAAGTTAAAAAAATATTTGTTCCGAAAAATCCGAAGATACTGATTACCACACCGGAAATTATTGAAAATGCTATGGATGTATGAACACAGTCTTTTATATCCTTTAAATGCTTTGCTCCGAAATACTGGCTTATGATTACGGCACAACCCGAGGCTATTCCGACAAAAAAACCGACGAAAAGATTTATGACGGTTCCGGTGCTTCCTCCTACGGCGGCGAGTGCTTCTTTACCCACATAGTTTCCTACAATTACGGCATCGGCAGTGTTATAAAGCTGCTGAAAAACGGAACCGAATAAAATTGGGAAAAAGAAAAATAAAATTTGTTTGCTTATGGAACCTTGCGTTGCATCTACGCTTGTTTTTTTATCACTCATAAAAACCTCTTAAATTATGTTTTACATCTACTAAAAATTACTTATTTATCTTATAATAACACTTGTAATTTTTTTTATCCAGTTTTTTTTTGAAAAGTCAGATTGAGGTATACTATGAAAGCGTTAACACATGCATATACAGGTGAAGGAAAAGGAAAAACGACCGCAGGTGTGGGACTTGCGCTCAGAGCGGCGGGGGCGGGACTTAAAGTCTTGTATACACAGTTTCTTAAGGACGGAAGTTCGAGTGAGATAAAGCTTCTGGAGAAAACGGAGAATATAGATATATTATTGGCGACCGAATTTTTCGGATTTATAAAATATATGTCCGAACAAAAGCTTGAAAAGGCAAAAGAGTATTATAATAATTATATGAAAAAGATTTCCGAGAGGGTGAAGGAAGGAGAATATAAGATGCTCGTTATTGACGAGTTTATGGCGGCATATAACTTTGATATGATAGATAAAAAGTTTGCCCTTGATTTTATAAAAAACAAACCCGATGATCTGGAGCTGGTACTTACAGGTAGGGATGTTCCCGAAGAGATAGCACAGTTTTGTGATTACTTAAGCGACATAAAGGCGGTGAAGCATCCGTACGATAAAGGAATAAAGGCAAGGCTCGGTATAGAATATTAAGAGTTTCGGTGAAGTTATGAGTAAAAGTTTGGAAGAATATAATAAAGAGCTTTCCATGGGTATGAAGGCGGGCTATACAACGGGAACCTGTGCCTGCGCCGCGGCAAAAGCCGCATTAATGCTTATGCTGGGAAAAAAGCTTGAGCTTGTAAGGGTGAATACGCCGGCGGGCATAAGTCTGGATCTGGAAGTTCTTGACGTAAGCCGCGGTGCAAAGAATATAAGTCTTGCGGTAAGGAAATATTCGGGAGATGATCCCGACGTAACCGACGGAGCCTTGGTCTATGTAAGCTTGAGGCTTTTAGATAAAAACTTAATAATTTCCTGTGAGGATGAAGCGCTTAAAGAAAGGCTTTCGGAGGCTCTGCTCGACAGAGACCTTAATAAAGATGATGAAAATATTATCTTTATATGCGGAGGAAAAGGAGTAGGAAAGGTTACAAAGCCGGGACTTGACAGGGCGGTAGGAGAAGCGGCTGTCAATTCCGTTCCGAGGAGAATGATAAGAGAGCACCTTTTGGAGGTTTTAAAAGAGGAAAAACTTGACAAGGATATATTAGTTGAAATATCTGTACAGGGGGGAGAGGAGCTCGCAAAAAAAACTTTTAACGAAAGGCTCGGGGTTTTAGGAGGCATATCCATACTCGGAACAAGCGGAATAGTCACTCCTATGAGCAAACAGGCTCTCATAGATACCATAAAGGTGGATATGAGAAGTAAAAGGGTGAACAGCGATTATATAGTTGCGGCTCCGGGTAATTACGGTATGGCTTATATAGCCGACAGACTCGGTATTGATGAAGCTTTGAGTGTGGAATTCAGCAATTTCATAGGCGAAGCCATAGACATAGCTGTGGATAACGACTGTAAGGGCTTACTTATTGTGGGACATATAGGGAAACTGGTAAAGCTTGCAGGCGGTATTATGAACACACACAGTAATGATGCGGATTCAAGGTGCGAACTTATAGCGGCTCACCTCATTAAATCAGAACCGAAAAATATGGATGCAAATGATGTTTTGTGTCTTGCAAAAAAGCTTCTTTATGCCAATACTACGGATGAATGTGTATTGTTTTTGAAAGAAGCGGGAGTGCTTAAGGAGGTCATGGACAGTCTTGCGATTTCGATGTACAGGTATGCAAAGCAGAGAGTGAGCAAAGCTCTCATACTCGGAAAGAAAATAAGAGAAAAGCATGGAGCTAAAGATAATTACTATGATGATGAAGACAAAATGAAAATAGGTATACTGACCTTCACTCTGTCCGAAGGAGAGCTTGCAAGGGCAGGGGATGTGGAGTTTATAACACAAAAAATGAAAAAGGGAAAATAAAATGGCAAAGCTGTACGGAATAAGTGTAGGGCCGGGAGAAAGCGAACTGATAACTCTAAAGGCATTAAGAATAATGAGAGAGGTTGATGTTATAGCGGCGGCGGGAAAAAATATAAAGGAAGCGGTTTCCTATAATATCGCTATAAGGGTTAGCCCGGAAATAGAGGAAAAAGAGAATTTGGCTATATATATGCCGATGACGAAAGACAAGGAAAAGCTTGAAAAAGCGCATAAGGAAGGGGCGGATTTAATAGAGCGGAAGCTGAAGGAAGGAAAAAACGTCGGCTTTCTTGTGCTTGGAGATGCGAGTATTTATTCGACTTACATATACTTGCATAAAATAATAAAAGATAGGGGATATGAGGCGGAAATCATACCCGGAGTAAGCTCTTTTTGTGCTGCGGCGGCAAGGCTTTCAATAGACTTGGCTTCGGCCAACGAGAGTATACATATAATACCGGCTTCCTACGGTGTAAAAGAGGCTCTGGAGCTTGAAGGAACCAAGGTCTTGATGAAGTCGGGAAAGACCGTGGCAGATTTAAGAAAAAAGCTTGAAGGAAAAGAGCTCATGATGGTTGAAAACTGCGGTATGGAAGATGAAAAAATATATAGAAGCGCAGAAGAAATTCCCGAGGATGCGGGATATTTTTCAACGTTTATAGTAAAGGATAGAAAGTAAATGAAAAAAATATATGTTATAGGTCTCGGACCGGGAGCTTTTGAAAAGATGACATTTGAGGCTAAGAAAGCCTTGGATGAATGCGAAATAATAGTGGGATATACCGTTTATGTAGACCTCGTGAAAGAATTTTTCGGAGATAAAGAATTTCTTACCACACCTATGACACAAGAGATTGAGCGTTGTAAGCTTAGCTTTGAAAAGGCAAATGAAGGAAAAACCGTTGCAATGATCTGCTCGGGAGATGCGGGGGTGTACGGAATGTCGGGGCTTATATTGGAGCTCGGAAAAGATTTTCCCGAAGTGGAAGTAGAAGTTATTGCCGGCGTAAGTGCGGTATTGTCGGGAGCGGCACTTTTGGGAGCGCCTTTGATACATGACTTTGCGGTTATAAGCTTAAGCGACCTGCTTACACCGTGGGAAAAAATAGAAAGAAGATTGAGACTTTCCTCCAAGGCGGATTTTGTTATATGCATATACAACCCTTCAAGTAAGAAAAGGCATGATTACCTTGAAAAAGCTTGTGACATAATGCTTGAGCATAAGGAGGGGAGTACACCCTGCGGTATTGTGCGCAACATAGGAAGAGAGGGAGAAGAGGTAAAGGTGTTGAATCTTTCGGAATTAAGAACCGCAAAAACGGATATGTTTACAACGGTATTTGTTGGAAATTCCGAAACAAAGATTATAGGCGATAAGCTTGTTACACCGAGAGGATATAAAGTGCAATGAAAAAAACGGTAATTTTCGGGGGAACAAGTGAGGGAAGAATTTTAGCGAAATATTGTGACGACAGTGCGATAGATGCAATAGTTTGTGTTGCGACCGAGTACGGAAGCGATATGCTGGAAGAGTATAAAAATATAAGAGTTGAAGAAGGAAGAAAGGACGAAAACGAAATGGAAGCCTTCTTTACAATGAATAATGTCGGAAGGGTTTATGATGCCACTCATCCCTATGCGGTGATAGTTTCCGAAAATATAATGAAAGCCTGCGAGAAAGCGGGAATAGAATGCGTAAGAGTTTTGCGTGAAGATAGGGATGTGGAAGAAGATTTGAGACAGTATACAAGAGAATTTTTTTGTATAGAGGATGCAGTTTCCTACTTAAAGGGTGAAAGCGGAAATATACTTATAGCTACGGGCTCGAAGGAGCTTCATAAGTATAAAGAGCTTGAAACAAAGAGGCTGTTTCCGAGAGTTTTGCCCAATGCTGCGGGGATTGCGGCTTGTGAGGAAATAGGAGTGCCCAATTCCAATATTATAGCAATGCAGGGACCTTTTGATACGGATTCCAATGTTGCAATGCTTAAAAAGTACGGGTGTAAATATCTTGTGACTAAGCAGTCGGGAGATATAGGCGGTTTTTCTGAAAAAATAGAGGCTTGTAAAAAAGCCGGTGCAAAGGCTCTCATTATAACAAGACCGAGAAAAGAAGAAGGGATATCTCTTGAAAGTGCATTGAAGGCGTTGGAGGAGCTTGCTTCAAACGAAGACGAAGCTTTTGTAAAGTTTTCTCGGAAGGCGGATATCAAAATAGCCGGTCTCGGAATAGGAAATTTAGGTACCATGACTTTTGAGGTGCATGAAGCAATAAAAAATGCGGATCTTATTATAGGCGCCAAAAGGCTTGTGGATTGTGCTTTGGAGATAAAAAAGGATGCAGACTGCAGAAGCTATATTTCTTACAATCCTACGGAAATATGCAGGTATATATATGAAGAAGCGAAGGAAAATGATAAAATACTTGTGGCTATGAGCGGTGATACGGGCTTTTTTTCGGGAACAAATAAGCTTGGAGCGGAGTTTTCAAAAATGCTTTCAAAAGGCTATTTTCATCCTGAAAGTAGATTGGAAATACTTTCCGGCATATCAAGTTTTTCTTATATGTGTGCTAAATTCGGAATTGACTATACAAATATGAAAATAATGAGCGTACACGGAAGAGACGAAAACCTTTCGGAGCTTTTCGAGGCTGTAAAGTACAATGAAAAAACCTTCAGCCTAAGCTCGGGAGGAGAACAGGTAAATTATATTCTTAGAAAGCTTTCCGCTTCTTCTCTATCGGAGGTTTCGGTTTGTATAGCGGAGAATATGGGGGCAAGTGACGAAAAATATACAAAAGGAAAGCCGGAAGAGCTCAAAGAAAGAGAATTTTCAAAGCTTACAAGTTTGATTTTTATAAATGAGGGGGCGGACTCGAAAAGGACTCTGTTCGGGCTTGCGGATGAAGAATTTTTAAGGGATAAGGTTCCTATGACAAAATCGGACATAAGAGCCGTATGTATGGCGAAGCTTGAGCTTTGCAGAGACAGCATTTGCTATGACATAGGTGCGGGCTCGGGCTCATGCAGTATAGAAATGGCGGATTTTGTATGTAGGGGAAAAGTTTATGCAATAGAGCATAAAGCCCTTGCCTGTGAACTTATAGCTGAAAATAAAAAGAAATTCGAACTTTCAAATATCGAAATCATAAATGCGGAAGCAAGTACGGTCATTGACGATTTGGAAGCGGCTGACAGGATTTTTATAGGCGGTTCCGGAGGAAATTTGGATATTATTGTAGATAAAATTTACAAAAAAAATCCAGAAGCGATAATTGTTGTTACCGCAATTACTTTGGAGACGATTACTCAAATAAACAATATAGTAAAAAAGTATGAAAAAGCGGGATATACCTATGAGTTGTCATGGATAAGCTTTGCAAACAACAAGACGGTGGCGGGCTACAATATGATGATAGGAGGTAATCCCGTACTGATAGCAAAAATAAAAAATAAAAAGAGGTAAGAAATTGGGAAAAGCTATTATGCTTGCCGCCATGCATTCGAGCGCCGGAAAGACAAGCATCACTTTGGGAACGGTAAAATATTTATCGGATAAGGGTTACAGCGTAAGAACGTATAAGACGGGACCCGACTATATAGATACTGCTTATCACACAAGTTTGAGCAAAAAAGCCTGCATAAATCTGGAGCCGTATTTTTTGGAGGTGGAAAAAGAAGATAAAAAGCTGCTTTCGCTGTACCAAAAATACAACGACTCCGATATCTGCATAATAGAGGCGGCTATGGGATATTATGACGGAATTTACGGCTTTGAGCCGAGAGCGAGCGCCTATACGGTTGCAAACGAGCTTGATGCCAAGGTTTGTCTCATTACCGACAGCTTTGACGAAAACGAAATATACGAATATATACACAGATATGATAAGCTTGCAAAAAACAGAATTTGCGCTCTTATAATGAATAAATGTACAAAAGCCGATTTTGAGGCAAAGTCTAAAAGAATAGAGGATCTTTGTAAGCTTAAGGTTTTGGGTTTTCTTAATGAGGATGAGGATTTTTACATAGCCGGCAGGCATTTGGGACTAAATATGCCGGATGGGGAAGAAGTAGTAAGAAAAGCTCTTAAAATTTCAAAAGCCTTGGAAGAAAATGTTGACATGAGCTTTTTTGAAGAGGGATTTTCCAAAGAAGATGTCGTAAAAGAAAAGAAAGCGTTTACAAGGCTTAGGATGGCTCTGGCATGGGATAAGGCATTTTGCTTTATGTATGAAGAAAATTTAAGTCTTTTAAGACAAAAAGGCTTTGAGATTGTAAATTTCAGTCCTATAAAGGACAAAGAGCTGCCTGAAAGTATAGACCTTTTGTGGTTGCCGGGCGGATACCCCGAAGTTTATGCCGCCGAACTTGAAAAAAATTATGAAATTAAAAAGGCGATAAAAGAGGCGGTTGAAAAGGGGCTTCCAACAATAGCCGAATGCGGCGGCTTTATGTATATGCACAAAAGTATAGAAGGGCTTGATGAAAAAAAATACGATATGCTGTCCTGCTTCGACTTTGAAAGCTTTAAAACTCCCAAGCTTCAAAGGTTCGGCTATATTGAAGTCGAGGCATCGGAGGATAACCTTCTTCTTGCAAAAGGGGAAAAATTTAAAACTCATGAATTTCACCATTGGGACAGCACAAATCCGGGTTCATCCTGTCATGCCGTAAAAGCAAACAAAAGTAAGGAATGGGATTGTATACATGCTTATAAAAATATCTTTGCGGGCTATCCCCACATATATTTAAAGGCAAATGAAAGTATGCCGGAAAGACTTACGGAGCAGTGCCTTTCCTACAGATTGAAGCGGGAGCTTGCGAAGATAGAGCCAAGTAATAAAGAATACGAAAAAGTTGCAAAAAGGCATTGGGACAATATCGCAAAGCCCCTTGACGGACTGGGCAGGCTTGAGAGTGCGCTTAGCAAAATAGCGGCTATAAGCGAAAGTGAAAATATAAATATAGATAAAAAAGCAGTTCTTGTAATGTGTGCCGATAACGGTGTGGTTGAAGAGGGGGTTTCTCAGGCGGGGTTTGAAGTGACTAAAACCGTCAGTGAAAATTTTGCAAGAGGTATAGCAAGCGTTAATACCCTTGCAGGCTTTACAAAGGCACAGGTTATTCCCGTTAATGTCGGGATAAAGGGTGAAACGAGTGCAGAGGGCTTGATTGACAGAAAGCTTGCGGACGGAACAAAAAATTTCGCCAAAGAAGCGGCTATGTCGAAAACGCAGCTTTTAAGCGCAATTATGGTAGGAATAGATATGGTAAGGCAGTGTAAAAAAGAAGCCTATACCCTCCTCGGAACCGGAGAAATGGGTATAGGAAACACTACCACCAGTGCCGCCCTTTGCAGCGTTTTACTTAAAAAGGACGTTAAAAGTCTTACGGGCAGAGGTGCGGGACTTTGCGATGAGCTTTTACAAAGAAAAATAAGGGTTATAGAAGAAAGCATAGAGGCGCGCCGGTTTGATAAGGACGATGCTCTTGAGGCACTTAGAAACGTGGGAGGCTTTGATATTGCCGCTCTTTGCGGAGTATTTCTCGGTGCCGCCATACACAAACTTCCCGTAGTCATGGACGGGCTTATAACAAATGTTGCGGCTCTTGTTGCCTGTCGCCTGAACGAAAATTGCAGGGACTACATACTCGCTTCTCACCAAAGTACGGAGCCGGCGGCAAAGGAGATACTTAAGGAGCTTGGACTTTGCCCGCTTATTTTCGGAGATTTTTGTTTGGGAGAGGGAACGGGAGCGACCTTTATGTTTTCTCTTCTTGATATGGCGCTTGCCGTATATAATAAAAACTCTACCTTCAGTGACATAAAAGTAGAAAAATACGAAAGAAGAAAATAAATGATATACATTTACGGGGGCAACGGAAGCGGAAAAAGCTCTTTTGCGGAACAGGAAGCACAAAGAATAAGTTCGACTTCAAAAAATAAGCTTAACAAAATATATCTTGCAACAATGAAGGTATATGATGAAGAAGACGAAAAAAGAGTCGAAAAGCATAGGAAGCAAAGAAAAGACAAAAATTTTATTACCGTGGAAAAATATGAGGATATAGCCGATATCGAGGTAGACAAAGGTTCTGTGGTTTTGCTTGAATGTATGGCGAATCTTGTTGCAAATACTAAGTTTAAGGGCGAACACCTTGTTGAGGAAAATAAAAAAGTCGAAAAAAAGCTCTGGGAGGAGCTGCAAAGGCTTGATAAAAAGTGTTTTGAGCTTATTGTCGTGGGAAATGATATATTTAATGACAGCGAAGAAACGAAGAAAAGCTTCGGAAGGGAAACTTTGGATTATATAGAGCTTATGAAAGCTCTGCATATTAAGCTCATAAAAAATTCCGCGAAAGTGTTTGAACTTGTTTTTTCGATACCTATAGAAGGGGGAGTAAATGGGGAATATTTTTAATTCTGTATTGATGAGCTTTAATATGTATTCGATTTTACCCCTGCCCTATGCAAAATGGAAGGAAGAAAATATGAAGTACGTGCTGATATTTTTTCCGCTTGTAGGGCTTGTTGAGGCACTCATATATATACTTGTGTGGAAGCTTGGAATAATGCTTAAGCTTGAAAGTGTATTTTTGGCTGCTTTACTCAGTGTTGTTTCCATTATTTATACCGGCGGAATACATTTTGACGGCTATCTTGATACCTGTGACGCCTTAGGCTCAAATCAGAGCATGGAGAGAAAACTCGAAATATTGAGAGACAGTCACATAGGTGCTTATGCTTTGATGGGAGGAATAATATATTTCATTCTTTATTTCGGTGCCATGATGCAGATAAAAAGCTTTACGGAGCTTTTACTTTTTGCCCTGAGCGCGATTATTGTAAGGGCATACTCGACGCTTTCCCTGCTTGTCATGAAGAATGCAAGAGGGAGCGGCTTGGCGGCTACCTTTACAAAGCCGGCGGACAAGAAAAAAAGTATTTTTTGCCTTGTTTTGATAATTGTCCTTATGAGCGTCCTGCTTATTTATATTAATATAAGAGCAGCTGTTATAGTTATCTGTGCAGCTTTGTATTTTTCCTTTCATCTGTATATGGCAGAGAAAAATTTCGGCGGAGTAAGCGGCGATCTATGCGGACATTTTTTTCAGATGTGCGAACTCATACTTTTGATACTGACAGGTCTTATTTTTAAATCTTAGAAAGGGCATATAAATGACGGGGAATATGAAATGGGCGATACTTTGCCTTGCATTTGTTTTGGATTTGCTTTTGGGAGACCCGCATAACTTTCCGCATCCGGTAAGGTTTTTCGGGGCATTTATAAAAAAACTTGAAGAATATTTCAGAAAAAAAGATTTGACAAATACGGTATCAAAAATGAAAACCTACGGACTCTATATTCTGTGTATTTGTGTTTTAGCGGTACAATTCGTATATGACATACTCTATGACATACCCTATGATATAGTTTGGTTTGTTACTATACTTATGATATACTTTGGAAATACTTTGAATCCTTTGCTGTCACCTATATACATTCCTGCTCTTCAGTTGATTTTTATGAGTCTTCCGACAGTGCTTTTATATCAGCTTTTGGCTTGCAGGGGCTTAAGGAGCGAGAGTATGAAGGTTTACACCGCACTTAAAGAGGGAGATATAAAAAAGGCAAGAAAGGCGCTTTCGATGATAGTGGGAAGGGACACCGAAGGTCTTAATGAGGAAGGAATAATAAAGGCAAGCATTGAAACCGTGGCTGAAAATTTCAGTGACGGAGTGGTGGCTCCGATATTTTATTATATATTGTTTTCGCTCCCCGGAGCGGCGGTATATAAAGTCGTCAATACCCTTGATTCCATGATAGGCTATAAAGATGAAAAATACAGAGAAATAGGTTTCTATTCAGCCAAGTTCGATGATGTTTTGAATTTTTTACCTTCAAGATTGGCTGCTTTTCTTCTTATGGGAGCGGCGGTGTTCTTTCCTGATATGAACATAAAAGACGGATATAAAATTTTTAAAAGAGACAGATTTAAGCATGCTTCTCCGAATTCCGCACAGACAGAGGCGGCGGTGGCGGGGCTTATGGGGCTCAGACTTGCCGGTCCTGCCTCTTATTTCGGAAAGGAATATGAGAAAGAGTATATAGGGGATGAGCTTAGGAAGCCGGAAGCCGAAGATATAAGAAGGGTCAATGACCTTATGTATACTGCAAGTATATTGTTTGTTGTCCTTTCTTGGGTTCCGTGTTTTATTTTTTGGACGAAAGAAGGTTAAATAATGTCTAAGGTTTATTTTATAGGGGCGGGACCGGGAGATCCCGAGCTGATAAGTATTAAAGGGAAAAAGCTTATAGATAGTGCGGATGTTATAATATATGCCGGTTCTCTTGTGAATAAGGAAGTTTTAAAGGATGCGAAGAAAAATGCCGTAATATATAATTCCGCTCTTTTAAATCTTGATGAAGTTATAGATATTACAAAGAAAGCCGTAGAAGAGAAAAAAACTGTGGCAAGGGTGCATACGGGGGATCCTTCCATATACGGAGCCATAAGGGAGCAAATAGACAGACTTTGTGCTCTCGGAATAGAATTTGAAGTTATTCCGGGAATAAGCTCGTTTTTGGCTGCGGCTGCGGCTCTTGAAATGGAGTATACTCTTCCGGGAGTTACGCAAACGGTAATACTCACAAGAATGGAAGGCAGAACTCCGGTGCCCGAAAAAGAAAAGATAGAGGAGCTTGCAAAGCATAGGGCAAGTATGGCTGTTTTTTTAAGTGTGGGAGCAATAGAAGAACTGAGCAAAAAGCTTATGACAAGCTATGACAAGGATACGCCGGTTGCCGTTGTATACAAGGCATCATGGAAGGAACAAAAAATAGTAAGAGGAAGACTTGAAAATATAGCGCTTCTTGTGAAGGAGGCGGGAATTACCAAAACCGCTTTAACTCTTGTGGGAGATTTTTTGGGAAATGAATACGAGCTGTCAAAGCTGTATGACAAAAACTTTTCTCATGAGTACAGAAAACAGGTTTAGAGGTTTAAGATGACGGATAACAAGATTCGGCACGGAGGAAGAGTTTTTGAAGCTTCCGAAATGCTTCATAGTGAGGAAAATGAAATACTTGACTTTTCGGCAAACATAAGTCCTTTCGGCTTGGATGAAAGAATAAAGGATGAACTTACAAAATCAACGGATAAGCTTGTGTATTATCCCGAAACAAAGTACCGAAAACTCACGAAAAAAATCTCGGCTCTGAAAGAAATAAATGAAAGCTTTATCAGATGCGGAAACGGCGCAACCGACATTATATATAAGCTTGCAAATATCTTTTCGGTATTTTGCAAAAAAGGTGAGAAGGCAAAGATTGTATTTTGTCATCCCGGCTTTACCGAGTACGAAAGCTCATTTCTTGCATATGAAACGGAAAAAACAGCTTATGTAATGAACAAAGACAGTATGCGTGTGGAAAGGGATATACTTGATTTACTGACCGGGGATGTTACGGCTTTGTATATCTGCAATCCCAACAACCCTTGCGCCTGTCTTATTGATAAGGCTGTACTTTCGGAAATTCTGGAGGAGTGCATAAAAAAAAACATATATCTTGTTCTTGATGAGTGCTTTATGGACTTCGTTAAGGATGAATCAAACAGTCTCGTAAATAGAGTGGAGGCTTGCAGCCGGCTTATTATACTGCACTCTTTTACAAAGCTTTTTGCAATACCGGGACTGAGGCTCGGCTATATGCTTTGCTCCGACAGTATGATTTTAGAAAAATTCGATGCCCTAAGCCCTACATGGAATATAAATACACCGGCATTTTTAGCCGGACTTAGGGCGATCGACCTGTACGATGAGATAAGGGCCGCCAATCTTTTTTACTTAGAAAAAGAAAGAAGGTATTTGAGCGAGGAACTTTCCGGCTTGGGTTTTAAGGTGTATAAGTCGCATACGAACTTTATACTTTTTTGTTTAAAAAATGAAAAAAAGGATTTGGAGAGTTTTTTGCTTAAAAGAAAGATTCTCATACGTTGTTGCGCCGATTTTTATTCCTTGGACAAAAGCTATTACAGAATAGCGATAAGGACAAGAGAGGATAACAGAAGGCTTATAAAAGGTTTGAAGGAGTATTTTTATGAAGGCTATGATGGTTTTGGGGACGATGTCAAATTCGGGAAAGAGCTTTGTGACCGCCGGACTTTTAAGAGTACTTAAGCAGGACGGCTATAAGGTATGCCCCTTTAAATCTCAAAATATGGCGCTCAATTCATATATAACGGAAGACGGATATGAAATAGGTATGGCGCAGGCAATGCAGGCGCAGGCGGCGGGGACAAAACCTTCGGTTTATATGAATCCTATATTGCTTAAGCCTAATTCGGACACAGGCTCTCAGGTGATACTGAACGGAAAAGTAATGGGAAATATGCCCGCAAAGGAGTATTTTAAAAAGAAAAAGGAGCTTATTCCCCATATCAAAAAAGCATACGAGGAACTTGCAAAAGAGTATGATATTTGTATAGTGGAGGGAGCAGGTTCTCCTACGGAAATAAATCTTAAAGAAAATGATATAGTGAACCTCGGGCTTGCCGAGATACTTGATTGCAAAGCGGTTTTGGTAGGAGATATAGACAGAGGAGGAGTGTTCGCTTCCCTGTACGGTACGGTCGAGCTTTTAGAGGAGCATGAAAAAAACAGGATAGAAGGGCTTATAATAAATAAGTTCAGAGGTGATGTGAGCATACTTGCTCCGGGGCTTGCCATGATAGAAGAAAAGCTTAAAAAGAAGGTTCTCGGAACCATTCCCATGGCAAGAATAGATATAGCCGACGAGGACAGTTTAAGTGAAAGACTTACGGATAAAAAAGAACAAAAAGCAGTGGATATAGCCGTAATACAGTTTAGACATATTTCGAATTTTACGGATTTTGATGCTTTGGAGAGGTTTGATAATGTCAGCCTTCGTTATGTAAAAAGTGCAAAGGAGCTTAAAAATCCCGATATAATTATATTGCCGGGAAGTAAAAATACCCTTGCGGATCTTTTGGATATAAGACAAAACGGATTGGAAGCTCTCATTATGAGACGGGCTAAGGAGGGAGCTTTGGTCATAGGTATCTGCGGAGGATATCAGATGCTCGGAGAGTGTCTGGAGGATAGCTGTAATGCGGAAAGCGGAAAAACCGAAAGAGGTATGGGGCTTTTAAATACGAAAACCGTCTTTGAAGAAAATAAAAAGACTCTACAGGTAAAGGCTAAGCTTATCTGCAATGAAGCCTGCTTTGACAGACTTCAAAATAAATTTGTAGAAGCTTATGAAATTCACATGGGAAGAACGAAAATCATGGGAGAAGAAAGAGCCTTGTTTGAACTTTTTGACGGAGGTTTTGACGGAGCGATAAATAAAGAAGGAAATGTGTTCGGAACTTATTTTCACGGACTTTTTGACAACAAAGATTTTACCTATGCCCTGCTTTCTCATATAGCCGAGAAAAAAGGAATAGCTTTAAGCGAGGTTTCCGATATAAAAGAATACCGTGAGAAGGAATATGATAAGTTGGCGGACTTGATAAGAAATAATATAGATATGAAAGAAATTTACAGAATAATAGGAATTTAAGGGAGTAAAAATGTCGGGAAAGATAGAAATTGTAAAGCCTGAGCTTATAGAAAAAAGAAGTATGGAAATAATAGAGAGCGAAATGTCTAAAGAAGCTCTTTCTTCCTTCACAAAGGAGGAATTAAAGGTTGTAAAACGTTGTATACATACAGCCGCGGATTTTGATTATCAGGATAATTTGGTTTTTCATAACAATGCGATGGAACATTTCTTTTCTCTGTTTGATAAGAAAACGGTAATAGTTACAGATACCACGATGGCTATGGCGGGGATGAATAAAAGTATTCTTGCCAAGCTTAATGCGGAGGTCAGAAACTTTATTTCGGATGAAGATGTTGTGGAAGAGGCAAAGAAAAGAGGGCTTACACGCTCTGCCGTCTGCATGGAAAAAGCCGCAAAAATAAGAGAAAAAGAAGCTTGCAATATAGTATGTGCTATAGGAAATGCTCCTACGGCGCTTGTAAGGCTGTATGAGCTTTACGAGGAAAACATTTTTAAGCCTGATTTTATAATAGGAGTTCCGGTGGGCTTTGTAAACGTGGTTGAGTCGAAGGAGCTTATACTGAGTACGGATATTCCGAGTATAGTGGCAAGAGGAAGAAAGGGCGGAAGCAATATCTGCGCCGCCATTGTAAATGCGGTAATTTACAGTTTGGTTGAAAGGTAGGAGATTATGAATAAAGCTGATGTAGCGGAGATAAAAAAACAATTTAAAAAAGATAATAACATAATAACCAAGCTGGTGGCATGTTATGTGGATGCAGAAAAGGAGGTAAAGTTTACATCCAAAGATGCTTTTTATTCTTTAGCCGAAGAGGATTGCTTCAAGTATGAGGACATATTCAGAAAAACCTTGTCGGGAACCTTGGGGAGAAATCTGCTGAATATCGATTTTCCGCCGGATGCGCAAAAAGAAGGCGGGGCATGGGAATTTTTGTATAAGCTCAGACAAAGTAAGCTTGATGATGAAGAGCTTATATCCGAGTTCTTTAAAAAGGTTATCACAAGCTACGACTACAATGAAAATTATTACATAATACTTATAGATATTGTCTATGATATCCCGGGTAAAACAAAGGACAAGCTCGAGCTTAATGACGCGAGCGATGAGGTCTACCATGCCCTTTTATGCAGTATTTGTCCCGTAAAGCTTAGTAAGGCGGCACTTGGCTACAATGCCGTGAAAAACAGCATGGAAAACAGAGTAAGAGATTGGGTAGTGGATGCTCCTATGCAGGGCTTTTTGTTTCCTGCGTTTAACGACAGACAGACGGATATCCATCAGGCACTCTATTTTACGAAAAAAATAAATGAAATAATGCCGGATTTTATTACGGAAATCTTCGATGTAATGCCGCCTCTCACGGTTGAAGAACAAAAGGAGGGCGTGCTTTCATCCATACAAAAAGCGGCAATAGACATAAATGTCGAGGTTATGGCTAATGTTTATGAGAAGATAAACGAAATGCTGCATGAGCAGGACGAGAGCGAGGAGCCGCTTATCCTTGATAAAAACGATATGATAAAGGTGCTTTCGGAAGCCGGAGCGGATAACGACAGTATAGAAATATACGAAAAGCTCGAGTCGGCGGATGTAAAAGCGGTCGCAAAAAATATTATAGATACAAGAAAGGTGGAGCTTAAAAGACCGGGGGTCAGCATAAAAATAGATGCCGAATCGATGCATCTTTTAAGTACAGGTTTTGTAGACGGGAAAAAATGCATAATTATTTCGGCGGATGACGATGTTGAAATTAACGGTGTACTTGTAAAGACGATTTAGGAGGAAGAAATGATAGTATCAAACCCTTATCTTGATATGAGAAAGATTGCCGACAGCGGTCAGATTTTCAGGTTTAACAAAGCCTCAGCTACGGAATATGAGCTTCTTGCACAAAACAAATTTTTGCATATAAAAGAAAAATCCTTGCTTGAAAAAGACGGTATCTCCTATTCGGAGTACGAATTTGATTGCAGCAGGAAAGAATTTGAAGCTTTCTGGAAAGAATATTTTGATCTGAATACGGATTATGAAAAATTCTCAAAGGATATTCCGGAAGATGATGCTTTTCTTACCAAAGCCGCCTCATACGGAAGAGGAGTAAGGATATTAAAGCAGGATAGCTGGGAGATGCTGATGTCCTTTATAATATCACAAAGAAAATCCATACCCGCCATAAAATCAAGCATAGAAAAGCTGTCGAAAATGTTCGGCGAAAAAATAGACGGGGAAAGATTTGCCTTTCCTTCGGCGAATGCTTTAGCGGATGCGAGCATGAAGGAGCTTGAGGCTTGCTCCTTGGGCTACAGAGCACTCTACATAAAAGAAAGCGCAAAGGCGGTGGCGGAGGGGGAGTGCGACCTTAAAGCGCTTTGTACACTTGACGATACGGAGCTTTTAAAAGCTTTAATGAGCCTTAAAGGTGTGGGCATAAAGGTTGCAAACTGTGTCGCCCTGTTCGGATATTACAGAATAGATTCCTTTCCCGTGGATGTTTGGATCAAGAAGATATGCGACAAGTATTATGAAGGAAGCTTCCCTGTTGAAAAGTATAAAGGCTACGCGGGAGTCATACAACAATATATGTTTTTTTACGGAAGAGAAGAAGATAAATTTATATAGTTCACTTTCTGAAAAAGTGATATAATGAAGACAGTATTTAGAGTGAAAGGATTTTAAAGATGAAAAAGCTGAATCTTGATAAAAAAACATTAATCTTGTTTGTATGTCTGTTTTTTATAGGAATGTTCATTTTCTGCTCCGGCTATATCCTATACGGTAATTCTGTTATGAAAATAGATGAATATGTGGGTGAATGGGTAGTAATTAACGGAACAAATGCCATTTTGGAAAACAACATGTTCCGGTCGGTTTTGTTACTTTTACTGCTTGTCGTATTTGCCTTCAATTTCTTTTTTAAGTCGGGAAGCGAAAAAATTAAAGAAGACACAAAAAAAGAAGATCCGACTATTTATTTGTTGATAACGGTAAATGTTTTGATCGGAATATATGCGGGAGGAATAAGACCTGAGCTTATTCTTGTATTTTTAACTGTAGGAACCGTATATAGCCTTATATCAAAGGAAGATGTTACACAGAATGTTATAAAGTATAGCTTGTACTCCGTTTTTGCCTGTTTTGTGGCATATCTGTTTGCTGAAAAGCAGGTGGATACGAGGCAGGTTATGATTTTTACGGGAGTGCTGTACTTTGTATTTTATTTTTTCTTCAGAAACAAAGATCAAAACAGATTATTTAAAGTTTTTCAATGTGTCTATCCCCTTGTATTGATCTTATATTTGAAAAATCAATATGAATATCATGGTGAAATATTAAGGGTAAATCATCCCCTACAGGTAAGAGTATTTTTTTACCTGTTGATTTCGGTACTGATAATTTGGAATATTTTTTATGTAAAAAAAGAGTGGAATAATAAAGATTTCAGCGTAAGTATCGCAACATGTATAAGTACCGCTATAATATTCGGATATACCGAAACCGGAAGATTTGTACAGGACGTTCATCATTTGGGAGAAGATGTAATAAGCTTTAATCAGATATTTCTACATCATAAGATACCTTATATCAATTCTTTTCCGGTTTCCGGAGCTTTTCCCGTTGCTATAGGCTTTATAGAAAATATTTTCGGAATGGGCTTAAACGGGGCAAATATGGCAATATCAATATTTAATATTTCTGTGTGCGTAGCGGTTGTTTTATTGTTGAGCAGATATCTTGACAATAAACAGATACTTTGCCTTACGCTTATGTTTCCCTTGGCAAATTCATACATAAGAGCGAATCTTATACTTGTATACATTTTGATATTATTCTTGCCTGAACTGAAAAATAAAAGCGGATATTGGCTGGAAAGCTTTGTTATATGCAGCTATATAATCGTATTTTTCTATCCGGTATTCGGAGCTGCCTGTGTATTCGGTGTTCTGCCTTTGGCACTGATAAATCTATACAGATTTTTTATAAAAAAGGAATACAAAACTTATTTTAAAGAAAAAAGCTTCTGCATAGTCCTTATCTGTGAAATTATTTTTGCAATTTTACTTTTGCCGGCTACGGTGGGGCTTATAAAGCATATATTACTGTATTCGGATAAGAGTATATTGTGCAATGCAAGTCCTACATTCGGGCAGGAGGTTTCGCCTCTGCTCTTGCCGTATTTACCGGAAAGTGCGGAGTACCTAAGGCGCGCATTGTGGTACGGAATAAGATATATGATTCCTATTATTATAATAGTTTTTCTGTTTTATATATTAATAAAAATAAGTGCAAATAAAGATGAGTCCTCTTATGTTGAAAAGTACTTAAACGGCGGTAAGTGGGGCTTTGCGGGAATGTTTATTCTTATTGTATGCTGTACTTTGACGATGAAAAGACAGGATGAATACGATCTTTTGAGCAGAACAGGTAAAATTATATTTCCTGCCGTGGCGGTTATTTTATATATTTTATTCAGCAAACATATAAAAAAGAATATTGTAAGCGGCATTTGCCTTGCAGTTTTATTTTTTGTTTACATGATTAATGTGAATATATATCCGAGTATTGTTTCAAGCTACTTTGTAAAGGTAAGAGAGCAGCACGATATATATGCCTACGTATCCGAGGAAGAGAGTAAAAAATATGCGAATTTGGGTGAAGGCTTTATACCGAGTTTTATGAAAAAGGATTTGGATAAGTTTGCACAGACGAGCAAAGAATTCTTGGAGTATGACAAAGAGCTTTCATTCTTCGGAATGGATTTATCATCCTATGAAGCTCTTAAGCTCAAAGCATGGGAGCAACCGAGTACTGTTGCGATCATGTCCGACAAAACAAGTAAGTATGAACTGGATAAAATGAAGAAAAATAAGCCTGTTATATATGATGCCCAAGTTTTTGTAGAAAGAAATCATAATATATACAAGTTTTTGCTCACTGATGACAGCTATGTATACGATGAGAAAAGAGGGGCATTCATTCCGGTATATTTAGCGGATAAGATGGGTTTAAAAGCCGGTGATAAGAGGAACAGCTTCAAGGAGCTTACTAAAGTGGAGGGTGTGGAAACCTTAGGTAAATCTTTCGGCTTTTTGAAAAAAAACTATATGGAGACGGATGTTGGAACAAAGGTAATTGAGGATACATCTGAAATCAATGTTGAATTCGACAGGGTTTTATCGGGTAAAGAAAGTGATTATATATATCTGGAGTTGGAAAGAGAAGGAAAAAACAAGAGCAGCTTCGATAATATGGATAACAAACTGCTTAAGTATTTTACAAAGGAAGCGGTAAATGAAGATTGTAGCGTTGAAGTAAGCTGGGAAGGCGAGTCGGGAAGACAAAACTACCTTAATTGTAAGATGAGCGACGGAAGACTTTTCATCCCTTTGGGACTTAATATAAATTGGCTGCTCAACGAGCATAAAGGCTTTAAGATTAAGGTATCGGGCGGAGATGAGGGAGAGAAATTCCGACTGAAAAATCTGGAAATCATGAAATCGAAGGATTTGTAAGGAGTGTTATTATGCTGGTACTTTCTATATTGATTATTTGTCTTGCACACTTTTTAAGAGTTCTTCAATGGGAGCTTTTTGTAAAGACCTATGAAAAGCCGGAAAAGAAAAGCCTTATACAGGCTCTTTCCTGCGGTTATATAGTAAATTACTTTTTACCCTTTAAGCTGGGAGACCTGCTCAGAGCATATATTGCGGGCAGGAAAATGAAGGACGGCAAGGGTTTTGCTCTGGCAACCGTAATAATAGACAGATGTCTTGATGTTATAGCCGTGGGCTTTATTTTCGGTACATTCAGTATTATGGAAATAGGGGGAGACAGCAGCGTATCATTCAGATACTATATTTTACTTGCAGGTATATTTATTTTTACAATAGCCTTGGTTTATTTTTTCAGAAAAACGGTAAAGGTTTTTGTAAGGTTTATAGCGGGGCTTTTTAATCCATATATAGAAGGGAAAATTCTTAAATTTTCATGGGCGCTGATATGGAGCTTCAAGGATATACTGACAAAGGTTTCAAAAGCAAAGCTTTTACTTATAAATGTGTCTATGTGGTTTCTTTACATTGTTTCTTATTGGTGCTTCGGAAGCTTTTTAAAAAAAAGCGGAGAGGCGGCGGCATGGACGGATATATTTATTTCTCTTTTTGCTAAAAATTCAATAAAAAACAGCGGTTTTTCATTGGGAAACAATGTACTCTACTACAGTATATATTACCTTGTTCCATCCGTATTACTTATGTTTGTATCGCTTTTCCTTAAGGATAATAAGCTTGAAGCGTCCAGTGATGAGGAAAAGTATATAAACCTTTTACCGCATACGAATGAAGACGAGAGAAGAAACTTTCTTGAGCTGTATTTTTCGGGAAAAAAGAACGAATATATTAAAAAATACCTTGAAATCAACAGAAATATTCTTATACTCAGAGACTATTCGGCAGGCTCGAATGCAACAACTATTTTGTGTACGGCGGGAGGCAATACCTTTTTCAGAAAATACGCTTTTGATGCCGATGCCGACAAGCTTTATGAGCAGGTGGAGTGGCTGAAAAAATACCGGAACCTTATACCGCTTCCGGAAATTTTGAATTATGAAAAAAACGATGGGAGCTGCTACTATGATATGCCGTACAACAACAATACCATAGGTCTGTTTTCTTACGCACATTCAAGCCCTTACGAATACTCGTGGAGCTTTATGAAGAAGGCTTTGGAGTGCCTTGAAAACACCTTGTATAAAAATTCCGAGAGAGCTGCGGACAAGGATACTATAGATAAGTATATAGCAAGCAAGGTGGATAAAAATACGGATAAAATACTGAAGGCAAAAAGGCTAAAGCCGCTTATGAAATATGAGGATATTATAATAAACGGTGTGAGCTATAAAAATTTGCCTTACTATATGAAGTATCTGACAAGAGAGCATTTGGAAAAGGTATTTGAGAAAGATAAGTATTCGGATATACACGGAGATTTGACTATAGAAAATATTATCTGTGTGAGAAATACAGGTAAGGATGACGACTTTTACATTATAGACCCGAATACGGGTAATGTGCATGATTCTCCTAATCTCGATTACGGAAAGCTTTTGCAGTCCATACACGGAAATTACGAGTTTTTGATGGCAACGACCAATGTGGAAAGTAGTGAAAATCGTATAGATTTTACATTTATAAAGTCGGAAGCTTATGCACAGCTTTTTGCGAAATTGGATGCCTATATGAGTGAGAATTTCGATGAGCAGAGGGTTAAAAGCATATATTACCACGAAATAATACATTGGTTACGGCTTATGCCTTATAAAATCGAAAAGAACGGAAAAAGAGCCTTGCTGTTTTATGCGGGACTTCTTATGGTACTTAATGACGTTATCACACGCTTTGAGGAGTAATTATGAAAAATAAACTGGCTATGTTTGATTTGGACGGAACTTTATTTGACACAAGAGAGCTTAATTATCTGGCATATAAAAGCGCATTGGAGGAATTCGGCTTCAGTCTGGATAAGGAATATTTCTACACGGCTTGCAACGGTAGGCATTATAAGGAGTTTCTGCCCGTGATTATGAAGGAAGATATTTCGCATATAGAAGAAATACATGCCGCAAAGAAAAGATTTTATGCAAAGTATTTGGGAGAAGCAAGGGAAAATACCCATCTTTTTAATATTATAAAGAGTATAAAAGAAAGCTATTATACGGCTGTGGTAACGACGGCTTCGAGAAAAAACTGCGAAGAAATACTTTCAAGGTTTGATAGACTTGATTTGTTTGAACTTATAATAGCGGGGGAGGATGTAAAAAATAAAAAACCTAAGCCCGATGGATTCTTAAAAGCTATGGAGCATTTTAATATTAAAGCGGAGGATTGTCTTATTTTTGAAGATTCGGAAGTGGGAATTCTTGCGGCAAAGGAAAGCGGAGCAAATGTATTTGTAGTAAAAGGGTATTCATAGAGGGTGATAAAATGAAGGATAAAATATTGGTATTTATACCTATGTATAATTGCGAGAAGCAGATAGTACGTGTCATAGACCGATTAAACGGAGAAATCAAAAACTATATAAGCGAAGCCGTTATAATAAATAACAGGAGTACGGACGGTGGAGAGCAGGCTGTTATAGATAAGCTTAAAAGCATAGATACGGATTTAAAAATCAAACTTTTCAGGAATAATGAAAATTACGGGCTCGGCGGTTCTCATAAGGTGGCGTTTAAGTATGCCATAGAAAACGACTTTGATTATGTGATAGTGCTGCATGGAGATGACCAAGGCAATATTTCGGATTTTATACCGCTCATTAAAAAGGGTAAACATACAAACTATGACTGTGTATTGGGTGCAAGATTTATGAAAGGCTCCAAGCTTTTAGGATACTCAAAGCTAAGAATATGGGGAAATTACGGATTTAACATACTGTTCTCTCTTGTAGTAGGCAGAAAGGTCTATGATTTGGGCTCGGGGCTTAATATGTACAAGACGGAAACCTTAAAAAGCGATTATTATCTGAAGTATCCGGATACACTCTATTTTAATGACTGTATGATTTTGGCATATTGTTATTACAAACAGAAAATGCTGTTTTATCCTATTTCGTGGAGAGAAGAGGACCAGGTTTCCAACAATAAAATCATAAAGTTCTCCATATCTTTGCTTAAGATGTTATTTACATACATTCGAAACAGAAAAAGATATATAGAGTCGGAGATGAGAACTAAGATAATCGATGACTATGCGGCTGAATGTATTTATGAAATCAACTAAGGAGGTTTGAGTGATGAAAATTTTAATTACGGGTGCGGCAGGTTTCATAGGTTCACAGTTGGCATACAGACTTTGGAAAAATAAGGATGAGCTGATTTTGATCGATAACTTTTCTTACGGCAAAGAAGATAATCTTATTTTTAAGGAGCATGACTTCAGAAAAGAAGTTATAAAGATGGATATAAGAGACAGAGAGGGTATAGCTTCCCTGCTTCAAAAAGGCGATGTGGACTATATTTATAATCTGGCGGGAATAGCTCCTCTTCCGGACTGCCAGTCAAATCCGGCGGAGGCGATAGAGGTAAATACCGTCGGGCTTGTAAACCTTTTGGAGAACGGCAGAAAGTACGGCATTAAAAAGCTTATACAGGCAAGTACAAATGCAATTTATGAGAATGATAAAAACTTTCCTACAAAAGAAGAAAGCTTTGAACTTCCTACGCTTATATATCCGAATACAAAATATGTTGCTGAAAGATTTGCACAATCCTTTTGTGATACCTACGGTATGAGTGTTACCTGCATAAGATTTGCCAATGTTTACGGTCCTCATATAGATTGCTTGAGAAAACAGCCGCCTTTTGTCGCCTATATGATTAGAGAGCTGTATTATGACAGGGTGCCTGTATTCCATTCGGACGGAAATCAGAGAAGAGACTATGTTTACGTCGATGATTTGGTTGACCTCGCTCTTGCGGTTCGGAAGGGAGAGGGCTTTGACTGTGTAAACTGCTCGTCCTTAAAGAATTATTCCGTAAATGAGATGTATGCGATTGCCTCAAAAATTATGAATAAAGATATTAAGCCCGAATACGCAAGTGATGCCCATTATTGGGAAAAGTATCCGGAATTATTCGAGGGAGTTTACAAAATCAAAGAGTCAATTCTTAAAGAAGAGATAAACAAATACTCGCTCTGTGATAACTCGTATGCAAAGGTAAAATACGGATGGAGTCCTAAGATAGATATAGAAGAAGGGCTTAGAAGAGTTATAGAAAACGAGTGTGAGCTGTTAAGCAGGTTATAATAGGAGAAAGTATATGTCTAAATTGAATTTGATAATGCCTATGGGCGGCGGCGGAACCCGTTTCGGAAATCACGGATTTAATCTTCCGAAGCCGCTTATAGAAATATACAAAAAACCGTTTTTTTATTGGGCTGCTCAGTCTATTTTAAAGTTTACCGATGTTGAGAGTCTTACCTTTGTGGTTTTAAGAGAGCATGTGGAAAAGTTCTCCATAGATAAAAGAATTTATGAGTATTATCCGCAAGCAAAAATCAATATTATAGAAAAGGTTTTGCCGGGAGCGGTTCTCACCTGTATGGAGGGAATTAAAAATATAGATAATGACAGACCTATAATGTTTAACGACTGTGACCATCTGTTTATATGCAGGGAGTTTGCCGACTTTTGTAAGCTTGAGAGATTTAATGAGCTTGACGGAGCTTTACTGACCTTTAAATCCGAAGATCCCAAGTTCAGTTTTGTAGCATTTGATGAAGAAGGCTTTGTTAACAGAACCGTGGAAAAACAGGCGATAAGCAATGATGCCGTATGCGGGGCATATTACTTTAAAAACAGACAGATCTTTGAAAAAGAAGTAGGAAAATATCTGGATAACTGCTCTTATTCTGAGTATTTTGTCAGCGGAGTGTATAACGAAATGGCAAAGGACAAGCTTAAAATTAAAAATTTCAATACGGACGAACACGTTTCCTTCGGAACTCCGGAGGAGTTTGAGGAAGCGAAGCTCAGTACGGTTTATAAAGAGTTGGAGTAAGAGGTTTTATGAGAGGTCCCAATATTTTTGACAGACTTATGTCTCTTCCCGTATTAAATATTTTCGAACCCTTTTATAAAAAAAATAAAGAGGTTTTACTGTATCTGTTTTTTGGCGGCTTGGCATTTTTTCTGAATATAGCCTTATATTATTTTTTGAATATAAGTGTGGGGCTTAATGAGCTGATTGCGAATGTCATCACTTGGCTTATCTGTGTACTTTTTCAGTTTTTCACCAACAGAATTTGGGTCTTTGACGGTAAAACCGAAACGAATACACAGTTTTTAAAGCAGATGCTTTCCTTCACCGCCGGCAGAGGTTTTACTTTGGTTATAGAGGAAATAATCATTCTGGTGTTCATAACATGGCTTAAATTCGCAAGCCTTCCGGTTAAGCTGGCTGCACAGGTAATAGTGATAGTTTTAAATTATATCATAAGCAAAGTATATGTTTTTAAGAAATAATCAAACAGGATGTGAGCTTAGGTTTACATCCTGTTTTCAGTTAAAATTCAAGTTCGTAAATAAAATTATGAAAATTGACGGAACTCTGTAAATAATGTATTATAGTAGGAAGAATGAAGGAGGTGCAACAGATGGTTGGAAGGATTTTTTTGATGGTTTTGGACAGTTGCGGAATGGGGGATGCTCCCGATGCTAAAGCTTTCGGAGATGAGGGTGCAAATACCTTAAAAACAATAAGCGGTTCCAAGTATTACAATACACCGAATATGTTAAGTCTGGGTCTGAGTAACATAGACGGAGCTTCTTATCTTGGACACAGGGAGGATGCGCTCGGTGCCTATGCAAGGCTTGAAGAAAGCTCAAATGGAAAAGATACCACAATAGGACACTGGGAGATGGCGGGGATTATTTCTCCTAAGGCTCTGCCTACATATCCCGACGGTTTTCCTAAGGAGGTTTTGGATGAATTCAGCAAGCGTACGGGAAGAGGTGTATTGTGTAACAAACCTTATTCCGGAACGGAGGTAATAAAGGATTACGGTAAGGAGCATGTGGATAGCGGAAAGCTTATAGTTTATACATCCGCCGACAGTGTTTTTCAGATAGCGGCGCATGAATCCGTTGTTCCTCTTGAGGAACTTTACAGATATTGCGAGATCGCGAGAGAGATTTTGCAGGGAGAACACGGTGTGGGAAGAGTTATTGCCAGACCTTTCACCGGCGAAGAGGGTAACTATACAAGAACTTCGGGCAGACACGATTTTTCCCTGCTTCCTAAAGACAATATGCTTGACGCCTTGGTGGAGGCAGGCTATGAGACCTACGGAATAGGTAAGATATACGATATTTTCGCGGGAAAGGGTATTATGCATACCCAAAGAACGAGCGACAATGTGGACGGTATGAATAAGAGCATAGAGCTTTTGGATAAGGATTTTAAGGGACTCGGATTTATAAATTTGGTTGATACGGATATGATTTACGGTCACAGAAGAGATATTGACGGCTATGCTAAGGCGGTATCAAAGTTTGACGAGCAGCTCGGAAGCTTTCTTTCAAAAATGAAAGATACGGATGTGGTAATGATTACAGCCGACCACGGTTGCGACCCGGGCTATTCGGGAACCGACCATACCAGAGAATGTGTACCGTTTTTGGCGTACGGAAAAAATATTAAAAAGAATGTTAATCTGGGTACAAGAAAGAGCTATGCCGATATAGCGGCTACTATTCTGGATATATTCGGGGTGGAAAATAATACCGACGGAATAAGCTTTAAAGATAAAATTATGTAGGATTTCGGGAGACAGGGATGACGGATATTGAATTGTTTGAAGAAGCGAAAAAAGCCAGACTTATGGCGTATGCACCGTATTCGGGCTTTAAAGTGGGGGCGGCGCTGCTCACAAAAAGCGGAAAGCTTTATCACGGCTGCAACATAGAAAATGCCGCATATACTCCTACAAATTGTGCCGAGAGGACCGCTTTTTTCAAGGCGGTATCGGAGGGAGAAAAAGAGTTTGAGAAAATTGCGGTTGTAGGTGCTAAGGAAGGAAGCGAGCCGGATGAGCTATGTGCACCTTGCGGGGTGTGCAGGCAGGTTATGGCGGAGTTTTGTAATCCCGATACCTTTGAGATTATATTGGCAAACGGTAAAGGAAAGATAAAGGGCTATAGCTTAAAGGACATACTGCCCTTTGGTTTCGGACCTAAGGATTTGGCGTAGAAAGGGGTAAATTTCATGGAATATGTTGTGGAAATGAACCATATCACCAAGCAGTTCGGAGATTTTAAGGCTAATGACGACATATCTCTAAGGCTTGAAAAGGGAGAGATACACGCTCTTTTGGGAGAAAACGGAGCCGGAAAATCCACTCTTATGAGCATACTTTTCGGATTGTATGTGCCTGAAAGCGGGCAGATCAAGATAAAGGGCAAGGAAGTTAATATCAAGAATCCGAATGATGCGAACGATTTGGGTATAGGTATGGTGCATCAGCATTTTAAGCTGGTACATAACTTTACCGTACTCGAAAGTATAGTTTTGGGTCACGAAACCGTAAAATCCGGCATTCTTAAAATGGATGAAGCCAGAAAGAAGGTCATAGAGCTCAGTGAAAGATATAAGTTCAAGATAGATCCTGATGCTTATATAAGCGATATAACCGTAGGTATGCAGCAAAGAGTCGAAATTTTAAAGTCATTATACTGCGACAATGAAGTTATAATCTTTGACGAGCCTACGGCGGTTTTGACACCTCAGGAAATAGACGAGCTTATGAAGGTTATGAAGCAGCTCGTATCGGAAGGGAAATCCATAATTTTCATTACACATAAGCTCAATGAGATAAAGGCGGTTGCAAACAGATGCAGCGTCTTAAGAAAAGGCAAGTATATAGGTACTATAGATGTTGCTACTGCGACAAAAGAAGAAATGTCCGAGATGATGGTCGGACGTAAGATTAATTTCAAGCTTGACAAAAAAGAATCCGAGCCGGGAGAGACGGTTTTGGAGCTTAAGAATGTTACTATGAAGTCAAAGCACGGTAAAGATGCGGTTAAAAACGTTTCATTCAAGGCAAGAAGAGGAGAGATTCTAACAATAGCGGGAATAGACGGAAACGGTCAGTCTGAGCTCGTATACGGAATAACGGGACTTGCACCCATAGATGAAGGAAGCATTTTCCTGAATTCAAAGGATATAAGCAAGGAAAGTATAAGAAACAGGTGTATTTCGGGTATGGCTCATATACCGGAGGACAGACATAAGCACGGTTTGGTGCTTGACTATACTCTGGCTGAAAACCTTATTTTACAAAGCTATTATACCGACAAGTTTCAGAAAAACGGCTTTCTTAAGTTTGATGCTATAAAAGCTTATGCAAAAAAACTGATAGAAAGCTTCGATATACGTTCCGCACACGGAGAAAACAGTATAGTAAGAGGAATGTCGGGCGGAAACCAGCAGAAAGCAATCATTGCGAGGGAAATCGACAGAAATCCGGAGCTTATAATTGCGGTACAGCCGGTAAGAGGTCTCGACGTAGGAGCTATAGAGTACATACATAAGCAGCTTATAGATATGAGGGATAACGGTAAGGCGGTTTTGCTGGTATCCTTGGAGCTTGACGAGGTTATGGACGTGAGTGACAGAATACTCGTTATGTACGAGGGCGAAATAGTGGCGGATGTAAAACCTAAGGAAATCAGTGTAGAAGAGCTTGGTCTTTATATGGCGGGCGCAAAAAGAGGTGCGGTAAATGAAGCTTAAAAATAATTTTTTCAAGAGTGAGAGTTTTTCGGGATTTTTTGCTTCCGTACTTGCCATTGTGTGCGGTCTTATTTTCGGTCTTATAATACTTATAGTAAGTAATCCGGCTCAGGCATACGGCGGCTTTATGATGATAGTTCAAGGCGGTTTTACGGACGGAATCAAGGGAATAGGGCAGATGCTTTACATAGCGACCCCTATTATTATGACGGGACTGTCCGTAGGCTTTGCGTTTAAAACGGGGCTTTTCAATATAGGCGCTTCGGGACAGTTTACAATGGGAGCCTTTGCGGCAATTTACGTAGGTGTCAAATGGAATTTTCTGCCTTCGGGCTTACATTGCCTTGCGGCTGTCACCGCCGCATTTTTGGCGGGAGCCGTGTGGGGCTTTGTTCCCGGACTTCTTAAAGCATTTTTTAACGTTAATGAAGTTATTTCCGCCATCATGATGAACTACATAGGGATGTATCTTGTTAATATGGGAATAAGAACCACTGTATACAATCAGGTAAAAAACCAATCTATGGCGGTTGCAAAAACGGCAAACCTTCCTAAGGCGGGGCTGGATCTTATATTCCCGGGAACGAGTATAAATATAGGAATTTTAATAGTAATCGCTTTCGTAATTATTATTTATATAATACTTGAAAAAACAACCTTGGGATATGAGCTTAAGGCTTGCGGAAAGAATAAATTTGCAAGTAAGTATGCGGGTATTAATGAAAAAAGAACGGTTATTTTGTCCATGATCATTGCGGGAGCCCTTGCAGGTGTGGGCGGAGCGCTTTTATACCTCGCAAATTCGGGAAAATACCTGCAGGTTCTGGATGTAATAGCACCTGAGGGTTTTGCGGGTATATCGGTAGCCCTGCTCGGTCAGTCCAATCCTATAGGAGTCTTGTTCTCGGGATTATTTATAGCCTATATAACTGTAGGCGGATATAACATGCAATTATTTGATTTTGCGCCGGAGGTTATAGATATAATCATTGCGGCTATCATATATTGCGCGGCACTGTCCCTGTTGTTCAGGAGCTTTATTGCAAAACTCGGGACAAAAGTAAAGAAGGGGGAAAAGTAAATGAATATTGTATATTTTATAACACAACAAACCATGTTTTTTGCCATTCCCCTTTTGATAGTTGCAATAGGAGCCATGTACTCCGAGCGAAGCGGTGTTATAAATATCGCTTTGGAAGGAATAATGGTAATGGGTGCCTTTACCGGAATTTTCTTTATAAATATAATGGGAAACAGTATGAGCGGTCAGACCTTGCTTATAATAGCCCTTCTTATTGCGGGAGTAACGGGAGCTTTATTTTCACTTTTACATGCTTTTGCGGCGATAAATATGAAGGCGGACCAGACGATAAGCGGTACCGCGCTCAATATGTTTGCTCCGGCTTTTGCGATTTTTGTTGCACGTACGGTGCAGGGAATGCAGCAGATTCAGTTTAACGATACCTTCCATATAGACAAGGTTCCTGTACTCGGAGATATTTTTTTAATAGGACCTTTGTTTTTCAGAAATGCATATATTACGACGTATATAGGATTTGCCATTTATATAATAGCTGCATTTGTGATTAAAAGAACAAGATTCGGACTCAGACTCAGAGCCTGCGGTGAGCATCCGGGAGCTGCCGATTCCGTCGGAGTGAACGTCGCTAAAATAAGATATTCGGGTGTGCTTATTTCCGGTTTTTTGGGTGGAATAGGAGGACTTGTCTTTGTAGTTCCTACATCCACCAATTTTAACGCTACGGTTGCGGGTTACGGTTTCCTCGCATTGGCGGTGTTGATATTCGGTCAGTGGAGAAGCAACAAGATATTTATGGCTGCGTTTTTCTTCGGAATAATGAAAACGATGGCAAGTGCATATTCATCCATTCCGGTACTTAAAAGTCTCAATATGCCGAATGAAGTATATAAAATGATACCGTACATAGCGACCTTATTGGTTCTTGCATTTATGTCGAGAGAATCACAGGCGCCGAGAGCCGAGGGTATACCTTATGATAAGGGAAGCAGATAGTAAAGGGGGTAGAGTTTATGAGAATGTACGATTTGATTATGAAAAAAAGAAACGGTTTTGCGCTTGATGAGGGCGAAATTAAGTATCTTGTTAACGAATATGTTGCAGGGAATATACCCGATTATCAAATGTCGGCTTTTCTTATGGCGGTATATTTTAAGGGGATGACAAAGGAAGAGACCCTTTATATGACTCTTGCCGTTGCACATTCCGGTGATATGGTTGATTTATCGGGCATAGAAGGAACCAAGGTTGATAAGCATTCGACAGGCGGAGTGGGAGATAAGACAACACTTATAATTGCTCCTATAGTTGCAAGCTTCGGCGTGAAGGTGGCAAAAATGTCGGGAAGAGGTTTGGGACATACCGGCGGAACGATAGATAAACTGGAGGCAATACCGGGATTTAAAACAAGTCTTGATGAGAAAGCTTTCTTTGATATTGTAAATAAAACAGGCTTAAGTGTCGTAGGTCAATCGGGTAATCTTGCTCCGGCTGATAAAAAACTTTATGCTTTAAGAGATGTTACGGCAACGGTTGACAGCATTCCTCTTATAGCTGTTTCCATAATGAGTAAAAAACTTGCTGCCGGAAACGACTGTATACTGCTTGACGTGAAGACGGGAAGCGGAGCCTTTATGAAGACGGTGGATTCATCCATAGAGCTTGCAAGGGAAATGGTTGATATAGGTACAAATGCGGGAAAGAATACCATGGCTCTCATTACCGACATGGACATTCCTCTCGGAAAGAACATAGGAAACAGTCTTGAGGTCATAGAGGCGGTAGAAACTCTTAGGGGAAAAGGACCTGAGGATCTTACCGAAGTTTGCTTAAACATTGCGGCAAATATGCTGTTCCTTTCTCAAAAAGGCAGCCTTGACGAGTGTATGAAGATGGCTAAAAAAGCCATAGAAGACGGAAGCGCTTTAAGAAAGCTTGTTGAGATGGTAGAGGCTCAGGGCGGAGACACAAGCGTAATAGAGGATACCGATAAGTTTATAAAGGCTAAGTACAGCTATGAGCTTATATCGGATAAAGAAGGCTATATTATCGCCATGGATACCGAAAGTCTCGGAATTGCAAGCGTCATGCTCGGTGCCGGAAGAGAAACGAAGGACAGCGATATAGATTACAGTGCCGGAATAATAATACATAAAAAGTACGGAGACTATGTGAAAAAGGGTGAGTCCATAGCTACATTGTATGCCGATGATGAAAAATTATTCCAAACGGCGGCAAAAAGATATGAGGAGGCTGTTGAAATAGGACAAAATAAGCCTGAACACAAAGCCTTAATATATGCCAAGGTTGACAAAACAGGTGTTTATAGGTTTTAATTAAGGGGGAAACAAATGGATATAAAAGAGATTCTTAAGCATGTTGACCATACACAACTTAAAGCCTTTGCTACATGGGAGGATATAAAAAAACTCTGCGATGAAGCGATAGAGTATAACACGGCTTCGGTCTGCATACCGCCTTCATACATAAAAAGGGTTAAAAAAGAATACGGCGACAAAATAAAAATATGTACGGTCGTGGGCTTTCCTTTGGGATATCATGATACTCTTGTAAAGGTAAAGGAGACGGAAAAGGCTTTGCTTGACGGGGCGGATGAAATAGACATGGTCATAAATATAGGCGATGTTAAAAACGGCGAATACAAAAAGGTTGAGGAAGAAATAGCTACCCTAAAGCATCTGGTAGGGAAAAAGATTCTAAAGGTTATAGTGGAGACCTGTTATTTGAGCAAAGAAGAAAAAATTGCCATGTGCAAAGCCGTAACAAATGCGAAAGCCGATTACATAAAGACTTCCACAGGCTTCGGTACTTCCGGAGCGAACATGGAAGATATTAAGTTATTCAGAGAAAATATTGGCGAAAACGTAAAGATAAAGGCAGCGGGCGGAGTGAAGAGTATCGAGGATATGGAAAACTTCATTGAAGCCGGTTGTGACAGAATCGGTACAAGTTCGGCAATATCACTAATAAAAGATAATAAACTTGATGTTTATTAAAAGGAGGAAACATGAAAAAAAGATTTTTAAGTTTGGTTATTGCAGGTGCAATGCTTGCGGCAACACTCAGTGCGTGTGCGGTTCAGAAGCCGGGAACGGAAACAGGCGGCAGCCAAGCGGTTACGGACGGACAGCAGGCGGAAGGAGAGAGCACGGCTAAGACGGATGAGGGCTCAAGTGCTTCAGGATATGAGCTTGCTCTTATAACGGACGTAGGAACCATAGACGATAAGTCTTTCAATCAGGGTTCATGGGAAGGCTTGGAGAAGTATGCAAAAGAGCATAACATAACTCACAAGTATTATAAGCCTGCCGAAAAATCCGATGAGGCGTGTCTTAATGCCATAGATTTGGCTGTTAAAGGCGGAGCCAAGCTTATCGTAACACCGGGCTTTTTGTTTGAGAATCCTGTTTATCAGGCACAGACAAAGTATCCGGACACAAAGTTCGTAATAATAGATGCGGCTCCTACAAACGAAGGAGAAGTGAAGATAGAGAGCAATGTACATTCGATCTTCTATGCGGAGGAGCAGGCAGGCTACATGGCAGGCTATGCGGCTGTAAAGGACGGCTATAAAAAGCTCGGATTTATGGGCGGTATCGCAGTTCCTGCAGTTGTAAGATTCGGTTACGGATTTATACAGGGAGCGGATGCGGCAGCTAAAGACCTCGGCTTAAGCAAGGGAGATGTAAGCGTTAAGTACACTTATGTAGGAAACTTTGACGCTTCACCTGAGAACATGTCAAAGGCGGCTTCATGGTATAACAACGATAATGTTGAGTGTATCTTTGCCTGCGGCGGCGGAGTAGGAAACTCTGTTATGAAGGCTGCGGAAGGTGCAGGAAAAGTTGTTATCGGTGTTGATGTAGACCAGTCCGGAGAGTCCGATACGGTTATTACTTCAGCTATGAAGAACCTCGGAGATTCTGTTTATGATGCTGTAGCTTCTTTCTATGATGATAAATTTGAAGGCGGCGTTTCCGTAACTCTTGATGCAAAGAGCAACGGTATCGAACTTCCTATGGAAACATCAAAGTTTAAGAACTTTACAAAGGATGATTACGAAGCACTTTACAAGAAGTTAAGCGACGGTGAGATAAAAGTCGGAAACGATACTGTAGCTGCGGATGCATCTTCAGTTCCTGTTGAGCTTGTAACTGTGGAAGAAATTAAATAAGAAAGAGAGACGGAATGCAAAAAGAAAAGCTTAAAAGACTAACAAAGCTCGATTTGCACTGTCATCTTGACGGTTCGCTGACACCTGAAAGTGTCAGCGAATTGTTAAAAAGACAGGTTTTGGCCGGGGAGTTAAGAGTTGATGATGACTGTCCGAATTTAGCTGATTATTTGAAAAAATTTGAACTCCCGTTGCAGTGCTTACAAAGTTACCGAAACTTAAAAAAAGCCTCAAGGGAGTTTTTGCTTTCTTTACAGGATGAAAATATAAAATATGTTGAGGTAAGGTTTGCTCCTATGCTGTCGGTAAACGAAAGCTTAAGCTGTGATAAGGTCATAGAGGCGGTACTTGAAGGTCTTGAAGAGGCAAAGAAGACTTGCGGTATTTATTACAATGTGATAGTGTGTAATATGCGTCATCACAGCACAGAAACAAATATGTCTATGATAAAAACGGCAAGGGCTTATCTCGGGCAGGGAGTATGCGCGGCGGATCTCGCCGGAAACGAGGCGGCTTATCCTATGGGAGAGTTTAAGACCTTGTTCGAGTACGTGAGAAGCCTTGAAATGCCGTTTACCATCCATGCCGGTGAATGCGGAAGCTTCGATAATATTAAAGAGGCGATACTTCTCGGAGCAAAAAGAATAGGCCATGGGATAGCAATGAGAGGAAATCCCGAGGTTAAGGCACTGTGTAAGGAGAGAAGAATAGGCATAGAAATGTGTCCTATAAGCAATATGCAAACCAAGGCGGTTAAGGCTTTATCCGAATATCCCTTAAGAGAGTTTCTCAATGAAGGACTGGCTGTAAGTATAAATACCGACAACAGAACGGTAAGCAATACTTCCCTGTGTAAGGAATTTGAATTTGTTGAAAAGAATTTCTCCGTAAATGACGATGAGACGATTTTGCTTATACAAAACGGTATAGAAACGGTTTTTGCCGATGATGATATAAAGAACAAATTGTTTGTCGCACTGGAAAATGATAGAAGAGGTGAATAAGATGAATGAAGCTTATGAAAAATTATTAAAATGCGTGGAAAGTGTTAAGAAAAAGGTGGATTTTGAGCCGAGAGTAGGAATAGTTTTGGGTTCAGGTCTCGGTGACTATGCAAATGAGATAAACATAGTTAAGACTCTTGAATACTCCGAAATAGAGAATTTCCCGGTATCTACGGTTGTGGGACATAAGGGAAGATTCGTTTTCGGATATGTGCAGGATGTACCTGTAGTGATTATGCAGGGAAGAGTTCATTTTTATGAAGGCTACAGTATGAAGGATGTTGTATTGCCTACAAGAATCATGGCAATGCTGGGGGTTAAAAAACTTGTTCTTACCAATGCCGCGGGCGGTATAAACGAAGCCTTTAATGTAGGTGATTTCATGCTTATAAATGACCATATCAGCAGCTTTGTTCCAAGTCCTTTAATAGGCGAAAACATAGAAGCGTTGGGAACCCGTTTCCCGGATATGACCGAGGTATACAGTAAGGAATTGAGCGATATTGTAAGAGAGAGTGCAAAAAAACTCGGAATCGGTCTCAGAGAAGGAGTTTATATACAGCTTTCAGGTCCGGCTTATGAAACATCGGCTGAAATTAAAATGTACAGAGCTTTGGGAGCGGATGCGGTAGGTATGAGTACGGTATGTGAGGCTATTGCGGCTACCCATGCGGGACTCAAGGTATGCGGTATTTCATGTATTACGAACATGGCTACAGGGGTAAGCGATAAGAAGCTTGACCATAAGGAAGTACAGGAAACGGCGGACAGAGTATCGAGGGACTTTAAGAATCTGGTCAGCGAAACGGTAAAGAATTTATAAAACATTGATATGATTTTTACGTATGTCTTAAGGTAGGAGATTTATGACTGATTTTATTTTATTGGCAAGAGAATTATTTAAGGACGGCAGGCTCAGCCAAAGAGAATTGTCGGGTTTAAGCTTAATGTCCTTGGGGATGGTCAACAAAGTGCTCAAAAGCGCTGTTGAAAACGGCTTGATACTTAAAGAGGATGATAAGCTCAGTCTCACAAAAAAAGGCGAAGAAGAGCTTGAAAAGGCAAAGGTCGACAGAGCCGTGATTTTTGCGGCGGGATTCGGCTCACGTTTTGTACCTCTGACCTTTGAAACCCCTAAGGGGCTTTTGAAGGTTTATGACGAAAGAATGATCGAAAGGCAGATTAAGCAGCTTCATGAAGTAGGAGTAAGAGATATTACCATAGTTGTAGGCTATCTCAAGGAGAAATTCGACTACCTTATAGACAAGTACGAAGTAAAACTTTTATATAATCCTGAATATAGCAGGAAAAATACAATATCCACACTTTGGTATGCCAAGGATTTATTCTACGACAGCAATACCTACCTTCTTTCTTCGGACAACTGGATAAGGAACAATATGTTCAACACCTACGAGCCGGCTTCATGGTACAGCAGTGTCTATATGGAGGGAAGAAGCGGAGAATGGGGCTTAAAGTACAATAAAAAGGGCATAATCACGGATGTAAGCATAGGTGCGGAGGATTCTTATGTAATGTACGGTCCGGTATATATGGACAGGGAGTTTTCCAAGGAATTTTTGCCTATACTTGAAGAATATTACAACAAAGAGGGAACGGATAATTTTTATTGGGAAAATGTCTTTATAGAAGCCCTAAAAAGAAAAAAAAGCTTTAAAAGTCCTATGTATATCAATAAGCAGGGCAGTGACAATGTGTATGAATTTGAAAATTTGGAGGAGCTGAGGCAGTTTGACGAAAAATATAATCGAAGCTCCGATAATGAAGCTATGAGGCTGATTTCCGAGATTTTCAAGGTGCCTGAGGCTAAGATATGCAATTTGCGCTGTTTAAAAGCCGGAATGACTAATAAAAGCTTTCTTTTTGATGTGGATGACAACAGCTATATTTGCAGGATACCGGGGAAGGGTACGGATAAGCTGATCAACAGAAAGAGCGAATACAATAATTATAATGCCATAAGAGGAATGAACATTTCGGAAGAAATAATATATTTCAATGCGGACAACGGCTACAAAATAGCGAAGTATTATGAAGGCTCGCATAATGCAAATCCTCAAAGCGAGGAGGAAATAAAAGCGTGTTTAAAGGTTTTGCATAAGCTTCATGAGGCGTCTTTAAAGGTGGATCACGGCTTTGACCTGAAGGAAAGAATAGAATTCTATGAAAGCCTTTGTGAAAAGAGCGGAGGGATAAGCTTCGAAGACCATGAAGATGTAAAACTTAAAATGATAAAGCTTTACGATAAGCTTGAGCGCCTCGGCAGAAAGAAGATACTTTCTCACATTGACAGTGTATTCGATAATTTCATTTTTGTGAAAGGACGTAAAGAGCCGGTTCTCATAGATTGGGAATATGCCGCTATGTCGGATCCCTTGATAGATGTGGCTATGATGGCAATTTATTCATATTTCGACTTGGAAGAAACAAATAAACTTATATCTCTTTATTTTGACGGTAAAGAGGAAGAAGCCGACCGTGCAGTGGTTTATGCATACATGGCTTTAGGCGGATATTTGTGGGCTTTATGGGCTGTTTACAAGTCAAATCTTGGTGAGAGCTTCGGAGATTATACATTGAAAATGTACAGATATGCAAAAGATTATTACAAATATGCATTCAAAATATGGAAGGATAAGTCATAAAAAGTAATAATTTTTTATAATACTGTAACTTTAAATGTAGTTGATAAGATGTTATACTAAGTAATTATACTAAATGACAATTTAGGAGGTATTATGAAGATAAGCAGTAAAAGTGTGCTTGCCTTACTTGCATTCACGGCGGCACTCGGAATTGCTCCCGCAATAAAGACGCATGCCGCTCAGGGTTGGGTAAGCAATTCAGGCAAATGGTTATATTATGATAATAACGGAAGTGTTCATAAAGGTTGGATACAGACAAGCGACGGCTACTACTACATGGATTTATCGGACGGAAGCATGAGCATAGGCTGGAAAAAGATTAATGACAAGTGGTATTATTTTAAGCCTAACGGCGTTATGAACATAGGCTGGATTAAGGATAAGAACAAGTGGTACTACACTCTTGACGACGGAACCATGGTTACAAACAGCTGGTTGAAAATAGACAACAAATACTACTACATGAAAAACGGCGGCATTATGGCAACAGGCTGGCGTCAGATGGATAATGCATGGTATTACTTCAAGCCGGACGGAAGAGCGGCTTTCGGTTGGACAAAGATAGGTAATGACTGGTACTACCTTGCTACGGACGGAAAGATGCTAAGCGGCTGGCAGAAAATAAATTCGGATTACTTCTACTTCAACTCGGCGGGAGTTATGAAAACCGGCTGGTTAAGCGACGGAGTAAACAAGTATTACATGGATCAAGCCGAAGGCAACGACTTAGGTAAGATGGCAACCGCATGGAAGCAGATAGAGGGTGTTTGGTACTTCTTCAATGCAAACGGACACATGCAAAAGGGCTGGTTAAAGATTAATAATGTATTCTATTACCTTGACGAAAACGGTAAGATGGTTGTAGGTACGACAAAGACTATAGACGGTCAGAGCTATACATTTGATGCTACAGGTGCTTCAAATGCAACGAATATTACAAGTGCCATAGACGGAAATGCCATTAAGGATGCCGTTAATGCAAGTAAGGCAAGCAGTAATCACAATGCTTCATCCAATACAAGCTCGGGTAACTCGCAGGGACCATCAACCAAGAATTCCGAAAACAGTTCGGGAGGACCGGGAGGAAGCGGCGGAAACACAAATACAACAACGAGCTCCTCGGATTCAAACAGTCCGAACCCTACAGGCGGCAATACAAACAACACCTCGGCTCCGGTTTTAAACAATGCAAACGGAAATTTAACACCGGGACAGACTTCGGGTCCTAAGTAGAGTAATAAGGAGATTTATGAAAAAGTATTTAAAGATTGGCGTTATACCGGTTTTGGTGCTTTGTATGACGGTAATTTGTACACTTGTAAGCTTTGCCGACAAACAGTGGACAATGCAGACACCGGGTGTATACAGAATGCTTGACGGCTCTACTTTAAGCGGCGTTTATGCGAGAGGTATAGACACCTCTCACTGGCAGGGAGATATAGACTGGGCTAAGGTTGCCAAAGATGATGTTACCTTCGTCATGCTTGGTACAAGGTACAAGGGCAAGGTGGATCCCAAGTTTGATTATAATGCGAGGAATGCCGTAAAAAACAATATAAAACTCGGTGTATATATATACTCGTATGCAACTACGGTACAGATGGCGGAGGCGGAGGCGGATTTTGTCATTAATCTTATTAAAGATTATCCCGTGTCCTATCCGGTAGCTTTTGATGTGGAGGATTCAAATACTCAGGGAAAGCTTTCCAAGGCGGAGCTTACCGCTATTATCAGAGCCTTTACCGACAAAATCAAGGCGGCAGGTTATTATCCTATGATCTATGCCAATGATTATTGGATAGCCAATAAGCTTGATATGGACAGTATAAAGGATTTGGATGTCTGGGTTGCCAGATATAATACAAAACATGTGTATAAGAACCCGGCAATGTGGCAGGCGACCGAAACCGGAAGAGTGGACGGTTTTAAAGGAAATGTCGATATAGATTTCCAGTATAAAGATTTCAGCTCTCTCATTCCCGCAAACACATGGAGAACCATAAACGGAAACACTTATTATTACAAAGACTATGTGATGCAAAAAGACACATGGATAAATGACGGTAAAAACAGCTATTATGTAGATGCGAACGGTCTTGCAAGAAAGGGCTGGTATACTGAAAATAATAAAAAGTACTACCTTGACGAGACTGACGGAAAGCTTGCCGTGGGATGGAGACAGTTTGACAACAAATGGTACTATTTCAGCAAAAGCGGAGAAATGCAGACCGGTTGGGTAAATGAAAACAACCTATGGTATTATCTGGATAAAGCCGGAGTTATGCAAAGCGGTTGGATAAACTTGAACGGGGAGAGATATTTGCTCGGTCAAAGCGGAGCGATGAAGGTAGGATTTGTTTCTGCCGATAATAAAATATATTTTCTTCAAGACAGCGGAGTTATAGCAAAGGGCTGGATTAATACAAATTTCTCATGGTATTATGCAGACAAGGACGGAGTTATCCAAACCTCATGGGTAAAGGATAAGGACAGATGGTACTATATGGACGGTACCGGAAAGATGCAAACCGGTTGGCAGGACATAGGCGGAGCAAGATACTACTTCAATGAGTCGGGTATTATGCAGACCGGAGTTGTAAACTTTAATGAAAAATTATACTACTTTGAAGCAAACGGTACACTCAGAAAAAATTCGAGTGCAGAATATAGTTCAAAGACTTACGACATAGGTGAAGACGGTGTTATGACGGAAAGAAAGACCGAAAATAACACGGGAGAAAGCCAAAGTACAACACCTACGCCCGGAAACGGAACGGATTCCGCTTCCGGCGCCAATGTAAGTAAAGGTAACACAAGTTCTCAAAACACAAGTTTAGCGGCAGTTACGGAAGCGGCATCGGAAAAAAATAATATCCCGACACCGCTTCCTGTAATAGGTAAATCCGCACCTAAAGAAGACAGTAAAAAAAAATTAAGCTCACCTAAATAGGAGGAATCGCCATGAAGAAAAAAATTTTAGCAGTAACCCTTGTAGCCTTATCATTACTCACGCTTATGAACGGCTGCGCAGGCTCTAAAACCAAGGAAGAAACCTCCGAAGAAACCGAGGTGACTACTGAGAAGGATACCGCAAGAAAAAAGAAGAAAGACAGAAAAAAGAAGGAAAAAGAGACCGAAGAAGAAACCAAGGAAGCTAAGAAGGGTAAGGCTGACAGCACTATGGCTGTACCCGGTTATGCCGTAGGAGAGATACCGGCGGTAGTGATACCCGAGTTGCCGAATTTATTGGTGAAAGAAAATCCCAATGCAAAAATAACTCTCAGCATGACGGAAAAAATATCTTCAGTACCCGGTATTACGGTTACACCTGTAAGGGTTGAAGAGGGAAATATAGTTTCGGGAAATTCCAGCATGCAGCTCGCGGAAGACGGCTCGGGTCAGTATACTGACGGAGAAAAAACGGTACAAACCGACGGAGACGGCTCAGGTCAGTATGTGGACGGAAGTCTTGTGATACAAAGGAGTGAAGACGGCTCAGGTCAGTACATAGACAGTGCCGCGGGAATCACATTGCAGGTAGATGCCGACGGTGCGGGTCAGTATCAGGATATGAAAAGAGGTCTATCCTTACAGGTGGACGACGAGGGTAACGGTGTCTATAAGGACGATAAAAAAGGAATCAGTATTATAGTCGGTGACGGCACTATAATGTATAAGGCTGAAATAGGCGACGGTGATTACATTACCATAACCAATGACGGTGACGGAAGCGGAAGCTATGATAATACTAAGCTTGATTTAAGCATAACGAATGACGGTGACGGACAGGCACATATAAGAAAAGGTGATAAGACCGCTTTGGTAGATGCAAAACCTCTTGAAAAACCGGGTAAATTACCTAAGCTGACAGCTATTCCGGCTATTCCGGCAATAGAAGCGAACAGCTTGCTTATAAGTTTGGATTCGGGAGTTCTTTTCGATGTTGATAAGTACAATATAAGAGATGATGCGAAGGAAATATTGGATAATCTTGCCGGCGTATTAAAAGAAGCCGGAGTTACCGCATTCGAAATCGACGGACATACCGACTCGGATGCGAGTGATGAGTACAATCAGGTTCTTTCGGAGAACCGTGCAAATTCGGTTAAGGATTATCTTGAAAAGAGCGGTGTTACGGCTGCAATTACTACAAACGGCTATGGTGAAAGCCGACCGGTTGCGGACAATTCCACTCCGGAAGGAAAACAGAAAAACAGGCGTGTTGAGATAGTTATACCTGTTTTATAATAAGTTTATTTGGAATAATTGCCGGAGATGAAGGCATGTACCCCTTAGGGCGAAGGATGGCTTGTATGAGTTATCCTTCGCCCTTCGTTTTGGCGAAAATTAAGTTATTTGCAGGGTCTTAGTTATGGAAAGGAATGGAAATTAATGGTACAATTATTTTTCAAAAGAAAGGAACAAAATGTATGTCGAAAGAAGTAATAAGGTGTGATTGGGCGAACCACAATGAGCTTGAACGCAAATATCATGATGAGAAGTGGGGAATTCCCGTATTTGAAGATAAGGAATTGTTTAAGATGCTTTGTTTAGAGGGAATGCAAGCGGGGCTTAGTTGGCTTACAGTGCTAAATAAAATGCAAACGCTTTGTGAAGCCTATGATAATTTTGACCCTGAGATAGTTGTAAACTATGATGAAAAAAAGGAAGAGGAGCTTCTTCAAAACGAAGGAGTCATACGAAATCGTTTGAAAGTGAAGTCTGTTGCAAGCAATGCAAGAGCTTATTTTAAAGTATGTGAGGAGTTCGGCTCATTCGGTAAGTATTTATGGGGCTTTGTAAATCATAAGCCTATTATCAATTCTTGGAAGAAGGTGCAAGAAGTCCCTGCAAAAACCGAACTTTCGGACAGGATAAGCAAGGATCTGAAAAAAAGAGGTTTTAAGTTTGTCGGCTCAACCATTGTATATGCATTTATGCAAGCGGTAGGAATGGTTAATGATCACCTTTCGGATTGTGATTTTAGAAGAGTGGATAGGGGTAAGGGAAAAATCAAGTAGCTTTGGATTGCTAAATTCAGGATTGGGGAAAAGCCGGTTTTATACCTTAATATAGTAGCGATTAGATATTTTTCTAATCGTTTTTTAGTTGCTGAAAAAATAAAAATAAAGTACCGGTTAAGGTGGGTATTTGTGCTTAAAGTATGAGATTTATATATATATTAATAATGTTGTGGTCAAGCATTTTTGTAACAGTATTACCTAATTTGCTGCTATAGGGCAATTAAGCCCCATAGCGTGCCTCAAAGGGCGTTCTATAATTATTGTAAGAATGTGGTCTCACATGATTATATTGAGTATATGCAAATTCTTCTATAGCAGTGTAAAGCTCCTTCTCTGTGTGATAGTTGTGCAGATTGATCAGTTCATTTTTTAAAGTATTGAAATATCGTTCCATTGGTGCATTATCATATGGATACCCTGCTTTGCTCATACTTTGTGTGATTCCAAGCTTAGTGCAGTATTCTGTGAACTCCTTAGAAGTATACTGACTCCCTTGATCTGAGTGTAACATAAGCCGTCTTGTATTTATTCCCGGCTGAGAATCTATAGCTTTTTGCAAGGTTTCTTTAGCTAAGGCGGCGGTTATATGTTTACCCGTAATGCTTGCAACTATACTCCGATCATACAGATCAATTATAGAGCAGTTATATCTCTTGTCACCATTTGCAAGTGCAAGGTAAGTAAAATCAGTACACCATTTTTGATTAATATCATCTGCTTTAAAATCCTGCACAAGCTTGTTCTCAAATACCTTATGAGCTTCTCCATATTCATAAGCAGGTTTTCTCTTACGGACTACGGAATATAGCTTTAGTTCCGTATTCATGTATTTATGAACTGTTAAACGGCTGATTCTATAGCCTTTACGAGTTAAATATGCATGAATAGTTCTGTAACCGTCCACTCCTCCATGGGAATGATAAATATTAGATATAACTGATTTTATCTCTGCCTTGTTCTGATGATACTCTGCCTTTTGTTTTTTTAAGTAATTATAATATGCGTTAGGGCAGATGCTTAATTTTCTGAGAAGCCATCGTAGACCGAACTTCTCATGTTGCTCTCTAATAAATCGATATGCCGCTAATCGATTTCCTTTGCAAAGAATGCCGCCGCTTTTTTTAAGAAATCATTTTCCTTTTGAAGTTCTGCTAACTGTTTTTTAAGATTAAGGTTCTCTTTCATATAATCGTAATCGGCTTTGGCTTCTTCATTATTTTGGCATTCTTTGCGAAACTGGGATACCCGGTTAGAAATACTTGCTTTGGATATACTGTATTCCGCTGCAAGACTACGGATGGTTCTCCCATCCTCAAGATGAAGACGAACAATCTTCTTCTTAAATTCAGGCTCAAAATATTTTCTCATTATAACTACCTCTTTTCCTTCTAAGATATTTTAACTTATTAGGTCAAGATGTTACAACTATGTTATATCACAACAATTGGAGTGAGACCTCGACGCATGGCGTTTGGGTCTTTTTTTATGCCCATTTTTAGGAGGATTCTATGGAGAAAATTCGTAGTCCTCCTTTTTTGTTTTCAACCAAAGTCAGCAAAAACAAGCATTTGAAAACAATTAGGAGGATTAAAATGGAAAACACAAAGTATATTTATGTTAAAGGAAAGAAAGTCTATGTGAGCGACGAGGTGTTTCAGGCATATAAGAGGCAGAAGAATAGAGAAGAATATCTAAGAAGGCTGGACTTCAAATTTATTGATTATAACTTCTCTGACAATCGCGGTTTAACGGATCTGGAAGATGAGAGTATGAATGTGGAAAGAATCGTGGAAACTCAAATGCTCATTGAGCAACTTAGAAAAGCAATTCGATCATTAACGGATGAAGAGCGTGAGATTATACAGAAGATCTACTTTGAAGAACAGTCTTTAAGAAGTGTCGCATCTGACAGGAATATTTCACCTCCGGCTTTGATGAAGAAGAGGGATAAGATTTTGAAGAAGCTTAAAGAGATTATTGGAGAATAATGTGTAGTAAGAGGGTGGCTTGGTAGCTGCCCTCTTTTTTGACACTAAGCTAAGATTGTGATGAGAATATTAATGGAGAAATATGGAAATAAATGTTATAATATTAAAAAGGAGAATTAAACTAAATGGTTAGATGGAATGAATTGATTCCCGAAGATGTTGGTAAAAAGTTAACTGCTTTAGATGTTGACGGGATTAAATGGAAAAACAACTTAAACGCTTTGATCGAGGGCATTGGAAAAGAGTGGGAAATTTCTTTAGAGGGAGTTATTGAAGGAGGGTCAGAAGCTTTTGTAGTAAGGTGTACTTCAATCAATGGGAAAAAGTGTATATTGAAGATATTTATTCCTCAATTAGAAGGGAATTCAGTATTTGTCCAGCAGGTAGAAGCCTATAAAATCGCAAATGGATATGGATATGCAAAACTTATTAAATATGATATCGAAAAAAAGGCTATGCTGTTAGAGTGCTTAGGATTATCTATGTACGAGTTAACCTATTCGCCAGAAGAGCAAATAAAGACTATCTGCTCTTTGTTAAAGGAAACATGGATTACTATAGATGAAAATTATTGTCTAAAGCCCATGAAAGAATTAATTCAGTGGTTTAGGGAGTTTATAATTGACTCTTGGGAAAAAACTGGGAAACCTTGCGATAAAAAAGTTATTGAGCGAGCTATGTTATACTTGGAGTCGAGATTAATAAGTGTTAATTTATATGAACCGGTTTTGGTTCATGGAGATCCACACCCAGGTAATATTTTACAAACGCTCAACGATGACCCAGTATCGTTTAAATTTATTGATCCTGATGGAATAATTGGAGAGCCAGGATATGACCTTGGCGTACTCATGAGAGAGTGGATAGATGAATTTGAAGACTTCCCAATAGAAAAAGCGAAGGAGCGTATCTCATTATTATTTAAAGAAACAGGAATAGATATTCAGAGTATATGGGAATGGGGGTTCATTCAATTGGTATCCACAGGATTGTTTTTGAAATTAATAGAGGGAACAGGTTTAGGAGATAGAATGTTAACTATTTCTTCAGAATGGTTAAGCATACAAAACATAAAACAGTAACTAACTCTTGTAAATAAAAACTATAGAAATATAATGATTATTTTTGGTTTTTGGGCAGCTTTTGAGGCTGTCTTTTTTTTCTTCATATTTCAAATTCGAAGAGTTTTTTTATTTTTAGGTTACCAACCATGGTCTTATTTCAGGTTTATAGGTGAGGGGCATTATGTCTCTTTCATTCCTAACTGTTGTGGTCAAGCATTTTTGTAACAGTATGACCTAATTTGCTGCTATAGGGCAATTAAGCCCCATAGCGTGCCTCAAAGGGCGTTCTATAATTATTGTAAGAATGTGGTCTCACATGATTATATTGAGTATATGCAAATTCTTCTATAGCAGTGTAAAGCTCCTTCTCTGTGTGATAGTTGTGCAGGTTGATCAGCTCATTTTTTAAAGTATTGAAATATCGTTCCATCGGCGCATTATCATACGGATACCCTGCTTTGCTCATACTTTGTGTGATTCCAAGCTTAGTACAATATTCTGTGAACTCCTTAGAAGTATACTGGCTCCCTTGATCTGAGTGTAACATAAGCCGTCTTGTATTTATTCCCGGCTGAGAATCTATAGCTTTTTGCAAGGTTTCTTTAGCTAAGGCGGCGGTTATATGTTTACCCGTAATGCTTGCAACTATACTCCGATCATACAGATCAATTATAGAGCAGTTATATCTCTTGTCACCATTTGCAAGTGCAAGGTAAGTAAAATCAGTACACCATTTTTGATTAATATCATCTGCTTTAAAATCCTGCACAAGCTTGTTCTCAAATACCTTATGAGCTTCTCCATATTCATAAGCAGGTTTTCTCTTACGGACTACGGAATATAGCTTTAGTTCCGTATTCATGTATTTATGAACTGTTAAACGGCTGATTCTATAGCCTTTACGAGTTAAATATGCATGAATAGTTCTGTAACCGTCCACTCCTCCATGGGAATGATAAATATTAGATATAACTGATTTTATCTCTGCCTTGTTCTGATGATACTCTGCCTTTTGTTTTTTTAAGTAATTATAATATGCGTTAGGGCAGATGCTTAATTTTCTGAGAAGCCATCGTAGACCGAACTTCTCATGTTGCTCTCTAATAAATCGATATGCCGCTAATCGATTTCCTTTGCAAAGAATGCCGCCGCTTTTTTTAAGAAATCATTTTCCTTTTGAAGTTCTGCTAACTGTTTTTTAAGATTAAGGTTCTCTTTCATATAATCGTAATCGGCTTTGGCTTCTTCATTATTTTGGCATTCTTTGCGAAACTGGGATACCCGGTTAGAAATACTTGCTTTGGATATACTGTATTCCGCTGCAAGACTACGGATGGTTCTCCCATCCTCAAGATGAAGACGAACAATCTTCTTCTTAAATTCAGGCTCAAAATATTTTCTCATTATAACTACCTCTTTTCCTTCTAAATATTTTAACTTATTAGGTCAAGATGTTAAAACTATGTTATATCACAACATTTGCACTTGATGAAATAGATATCTTGAATATAGGAATCTTTTCAGATTGAACGAGTACATTAAGAAAAAAACTAAAAACAGAAATCAAATATACTACATTTTTATTGATGAAATTCAATTATCTGTGGCTGTAAGCAATCCCTATATTGATAGCAAAAAAAAGAATGTAACCTTTATAAAGGATATTCTTGAAAGAAATAACATACAAAATGAGAAGGAGCTACTTGAATTACTGCTTGACTTCACATCTTCCGCCATTGGTTCACTCACCAAACCGACTAAACTTTCAAGAAGATTTTTGTCGGAGAAGCAGATAAAAATATCTTCCAATATAATTTCCAAATATATTAGTTTCTTTGAGGAGACATATGTTATATACCATGCCGCCAGATATGATGTTAAGGGTTCAAGATACTTCTCAACGCCGCTTAAATATTATTTTGCGTATATAGGTCTTAGAAATGCAAGATTAGATTTTAGACAAGTAGAAGATACACATATTATGGAAAACATTATCTATAACGACTTACTTCGTAGGGGATACAATATAGATGTCGGTGTGGTAGAATACGATTTTAAGAAAGAGGGCAACAGAAGAAAGGTTCAGCTTGAGGTTGATTTTGTTATAAACAAAGGACATAAGAGGTATTATATACAATCAGCATTTAATGTAGACAGTACAGAGAAAAGAGAGCAAGAAACGGCATCACTTAAGAAAAATAATAAACCGTCTTTTATTTTTATCTTTAAATAAATATCCGACTTGATTTTCTTTACGAATAATTAAAAACAAAAAATATATGCTATACTTTGTTCATCCGTATAAACCGATAATCAGAGGAGAAAAAGTATGCATACAAAAAAAGATATAGAGCAGCTTGCAAAAAAATTCGTTTTTTGCCGGAAAACATTGACCGCACTTGGAGATCCGTCCAGGCAATATATTATTCTTGAAATGATGCAGATGAATGATTGCAACGGTTCCGGAGTAATTGAGATAACAAAAAAAACAAATCTGTCAAGACCGGCAGTATCGCATCACCTTCAGATTTTGAAGGATGCGGGAATTGTAAAAATGCGTAAAGAGGGAACCATGAATTACTATTATCTTGATCCGGATATGAAATGCTTTAATTGCCTTATAGAGTTATTGCAGAATTCCATTCAGATATGTAAAGAGCTTCCGGATCGAAGCGGTGAAGAATTTTAGAGGAGATAAAAGTGATGATTATATATTTTACCGGAACCGGAAATAGCAGATATTTGTCCATGGTATTATCTGAACTTTTAGATGACGAAGCTGTAGATTCTTCTTCCTATATGAAAAAAGGAGCAGCGGGGGATTTCTATTCAAATAAACCTTACATTTTTGTGTGTCCGGCATATGCATGGAGAATGCCGCATATATTTGAAAAATTTATAAGAAAAAGTGAATTTTTAGGAAACTCATATGCGTATTTTATTATGAATTGTGGTGGAGATAATGGAAATGCAGTAAGTTATATCAGGAAACTTTGTTCAGATAAAAAATTTGAATTCATGGGGATGAAAACAATTATTATGCCAGATAATTATGTGGCATTGTACTCGATTATACAACCGGAAAATGAGCGGAAGACTATTGAGAGTGCAAATAATGTATTGCTAAAGGCATCAGATATAATAAAGGTAAGGAAAGTGTTTGATGACCATACTATTTCATTGGTAGATAAAATTAAAAGCGGACCTGTGAATGAGTTGTTTTTCAAATATATGGTTAAATCTAAAAAATTCCATGCAACTGATGCCTGTATATCATGCGGACTTTGTGAGAAAAACTGCCCATTAGGAAATATTGAGCTTGTAAATGGAAAGCCTGAGTGGAAAGAACGGTGTACGCATTGTATGGCATGTATAAGCTGTTGTCCGAAAACGGCAATTGAGTACGGTTCTTTTACAAAGGGGAGAAGGCGTTATTTTATGTCAAAAGAGAGGGCAAAAGAATACATCAGGCAAAGCAGAGGAGAAATAGACCGGGAAATTTTTGCTAAAAAGAAGTAGATAATTTCCGGTTTATAGAAGTAAAACAATAAAAAAGTCATTGAAAGGAAGTAAAAGCAAATCGCCGTTACTTCTTTTTTATTACCGAAAACTGAAGAATAGAAAAGGGAATTTTGGATTTTTTCTTTTCAAGTCTCTCGATTGACTCATTGATGTAAATTGCGTATTGCCGCAAAAATATTATATAGGAAATATGAAGATGTGAAAAACCCTATTTTTTTTAATCCGTTCAGAGAATACCTTATTTCAAAGGAGCGTCGGAGGCAAAAATCTGTTATATATACTCTTGGCAGACGGTTATTTTTTGAGTATACGAGCCTTGGTTTGACCCTATTATAGAAACTGTTTTAATAAAGTGCTCCGGGGAGAGGTTGAAAGGAAAAAACAGGAAGATAAGAATAAATAATTCTAAGGTGTTGTATTCCGCCACTTCATGATTTGTCAATCGTTAAAGTGACAGCCTATTAAAAATGTGCGCCTAACGGCACGCATTTTTAATAGGGTAAAGTCCCGAGCTCGCCCGGTAGTGAGAAGAATATAGTCAAAAGCAAGGCTATTGAAAGCTTATACTTTTATAAAGAGAACATATTGACATTTTTAATTTCAGATGATATTCTATGACTATAAATATAAAAATAGTCATATAGTTTTTAGGAGGGAGTTATGGCTACTGCTTTTACTGATAAAGAAAAAGAAGTAATTAGAAAGAAATTACATAAAGCTGCAAAGGAATGCCTTCAAAGATATGGGGTTAGGAAAACAACAGTTGACCAAATGGTGGAAATGGTTGATATTTCCAAGGGTTCTTTTTATAATTTTTATTCCTCAAAAGAAATGTTATTTTTTACAGTCTTAGAAGAATATCAAATGGATATAATGAATCGTTTGGCAGAGCAATTAGAACAGGAAAATCAAATAAATACAGATCGGTTTGTGCGGTTACTATATAATTTTTATCAGGATTTTCGATATTCATTTGTGTTTACGATATTCAAAAATCATGAAATGGAATTACTCATAAGAAAATTACCGAAAGAAGTAATAACAACTCATCATCTATTAGATGATAGAATGGCTGAAAAAATTGTGTCCCGAATCAATATTAGAGAAAGTGTATCGGTAGAAATTGTTTCCGCTTTATTCAGAACGATTGCTATGAGTATATTACATATTGAAGAAATCGGTGAAAAACAATTTGATGAGGTATTAAAATTACTAATACAAGGAATTGTTGGACAAATTATTGAGGAGGATAATGGTGAAAGAGACAATTAAGACAGTAAATCTTTCTAAAAAATATGGAAAAACTCTTGTTGTTGACGACTTGAATCTATCAATAAGCGCCGGTGAAATAGTAGGTTTTTTAGGGCTGAACGGCGCAGGAAAAACAACGACTATGAGAATGCTGTTAGGATTGATAAAACCTACATCAGGAGAATGTTATATCCAAGGAAATAAGATAGACCAATATAATTTGGAGGTTCGAAATGAAATAGGTTATATTATTGAAACTCCCTATTCTTATCCGGATTTAACTGTGCAGGAAAATTTGGAAATTGTCAGTACGCTAAGAGGGATTAGAAATAAAGATGCTATTGATTGGGTAACTGAAAAACTAAAACTGGATCAATATAAAGATAAACAAGTAAAGCACCTTTCTTTAGGAAATGTTGCTCGTTTAGGAATTGCAAAAGCTATTATTCATAAGCCTAAAATCTTAATCCTTGATGAGCCGACAAATGGACTGGATCCTTTTGGGGTCATTGAAGTGAGAGAGCTATTAAAGGAATTAGCAAATAATCTTGGTACAACTGTTCTTATTTCAAGCCATAAGCTGGAAGAAATATCTAAAGTTGCAACCAGAATAGTAATTATACATGGCGGTAGACTCATAAGAGAAGTTGAAAGTAAAGAGTTGGATCTGTATTTAGAAAAAAGGTTGTTGGTAAGTGGTCGTAACAACAAGGCTATGAAAGAAGTATTATCTGCTAAGGGTTATCAAGTGAATTTCAAATCAGACTTGGAAAATAATTCCTGTTATTTAGAACTGATTGATACAAAGTCCGTGGAATCTTCGGAAGAGATTGCCACATTGCTGGTTAATGCAGGTTATCCACCCAAAATGCTGACTGTTGAAAAAGAAGATTTAGAGAATTATTTTCTTAGAATACTTAATGACTGTAATAGAGGAGCATAGAATGAAAATGAATAAGATCCTTTCTTGTATTTTAATTGAATGGAGAAAGCTGATAAAATCAAAACTTTCGATAATAACCGCTTGTACTATCTGTTTCGTTCCTTTTATTGTCGGGATATTTGCAGCTATGATGAAATATCCGGAGTCTTTTAAAAATCTCGGTTTGATTTCTGCAAAAATGGAGATGATGAGAATAACGGATTGGTCATCATATCTTATGTCTTTATCACAAGTAATTTCTATTGGAGGTTTACTTATTTTTGGATTTACAACATCTTGGGTTTTTGGTAGAGAATACTCTGATAAAACTATGATAGACTTATTAGTGATTCCGATAAAAAGAGAGACGATTGTATTATCCAAGTTTATAGTTATCGCTTTATGGAGTTATTTTATATCAATTATTGCACTTATATTAGGATTGTTAGCCGGTAAATTGATTGGACTTTCCGATTGGAACTCAATAACCGTTTTTAAAGGTATATTTACTTTTGCTTATTGTACTACCCTTACTATCTTGCTCTCTACTCCGGTTGCATTTTTTGCTTGCTTAGGTCGGGGATATTTATCGCCATTGGCATTTATCATTTTCACAGTTCTTTTCTCTCAGCTTGGTTCAGCTTTTAATTTGGGTGAATATATTCCATGGTCTGTTCCTGCACTCGCAAGCGGTATTACAGGAAAAATGATATTTAATTTAGGGAGTATAATCAGCTTATTTGGGGTGAGTATTTTGGGATGTGTTTCAACAATAATTTGGTGGAGATGTACAGATTATAATTAGAGATATTTACATTGATAGAAATAAGAGAAGTTGCAGAAAATAAAAAGCAGTTTTTCCATAGTGAACATCAAACAGTTGTTGAATGGTATTTTCCAAAATAATAGTGCAAGCTAATATAAGATTTGATATAATAGAAAAGTCAATACGAAATTGGATATAGTCCGTATATGATAAGATTTTGACGAACTTAAAAGACAAAATTATATAGAGAGCATAATATAATAATAGTATTTTATAAGGAGTAATTTTATGAAAACAAAATATGATGTAGTAGTTATCGGATTTGGAAAAGCGGGAAAGACTGCTGCGGCCAAGCTTAGTAAAGCGGGAAAAAGTGTCGCTCTTATTGAAAAGGATGAAAATATGTACGGAGGCACCTGCATTAATGTAGGCTGTATTCCTTCAAAGCGTCTTATAACCGAGGCTAAAAGCTCTCCGGATGCTGAATTTTCAGTAAAAGCCCAATACTACAAAGAAGCGGTAGCCGAAAAAAAGAAGCTTACAGCCGCTTTGCGTAAAGCTAATTACGATAAGATTGCAAGCGCCGGAGTGGATATTATTGACGGAACGGCGACATTTAAGGATAAGAAGCATATTGTTGTTTCCACAAAGGACGGAAGTGTAGAAATCGAAGGAGAGAAGTTTATTATAAATACCGGATCATTAACCCGTATTCCGGAAATTGAGGGTGTGGACGGAAATAAAAAGGTTTATACATCCGAATCTATTATGAATCTTGAGGACTTGCCTGAGACACTTACTATTGTCGGCGGCGGTTATATAGGTCTTGAGTTTGCTTCAATGTATGCGGATTTCGGAAGTAAGGTAACTGTTGTTCAGGACGGAGATGTGTTTTTACCTAGAGAAGATGAAGATATTGCAGCATCAATTCGCTCGATTTTTGAGGCGAAGGGTGTACAGATAATTACCGGTGCCAAGATAACAGGAATTGAAGGAGCTTGCCTGCACTATGAGGTGAAGGGTGAAGCCAAAGCCTTGGAGGGAGCTGCGATTCTTCTTGCCGTAGGTCGCAGACCGAATACCGATGATCTGGGATGTGAAAATGCCGGTATAAGATTGGGCGCACGAGGCGGTGTGGAGACGGATGAGCATTTGAGAACAAGTGTTGAAAATATTTGGGCTGCGGGCGATGTTTGCGGTAATTTGCAATTTACATATATTTCTTTGGACGACAGCAGAATTATTCTGGATGATATGGCGGGGGAGCATAAACGCAGTGTTAACAATAGAGGAGTATTCTCGTATTCGGTATTTATAAATCCGCCGTTTTCGCGTGTCGGAATGAGCGAGAAGGAAGCTAAGGCGGCACAGCTTGAATACAGAGCTGTCAGCCTTATGAGCAATGCAATTCCGAAAGCGAAGGTTCTCAAAAAAACCGACGGTATGCTTAAAGCATTGATCGGAGCGGACGGAAGTATTCTCGGAGCGGAACTGTTTTGCGAAGAATCACATGAGATGATCAATTTTATCAAGCTGGCAATGGATTATGGAATTAAAGCAAAGGATATAGCAAATTTTATATTTACTCATCCGACAATGTCCGAGAGTTTGAATGATTTGTTTGCAATGTAAGATATGAATAGGATAAGGGGGCTGCTTTTTCGCAGCCCCCTGTTTATGTGAAAAATTATAAAAATATCTTTAGACTTAGGATGAATATCTTCCCAAAACATAATTCATGATATCGGGGAGAAGTCCCTCATTTTGCTGCCAGATAGTTTCTATCTGGTATTCTTCTACAGGAGAAGTGCCCAGTCCCACCTCCAAAGTAATATTGGGAATGCCTTTTTCTCCGTCAAGCCAGTCTTTAAATCCCGTACCGAAGCGTGAGCCGTCCATTGAAGGATCTACAAGAGCATAACCTGTGTGTTTTTTAGCTATATCCGCCATAGCCCTGTTTTTTTTAAGGACTTCATCGGAAGCATGCATATTGGACCAGTAAATAATCTGCCCTTGGGCGTGGTAGTTTAAAACGGCGCTGAAATTCTGCTCGTTTGCAAGCTTCATCATAGCCTGTGTTTCCGGCTCGGAACCGCCGCTCGGTCCCTTATAAAATTCATTTGAAGCTCTTCCCCTCGTATCCGGACGGTTCGGCCACCCTTTGGTAGGGAAATTGTGGTTTAAGTCAACACCGTTTACATTGTTTTTCCACTTGTTAAGGAACCAGTTATACTTATCCTTATTTTCTTTGAGTTCCCATTCAGACCAGCTTTCTATAATGTCCTTTACTTTTTGTTTTGAAGACTCGTTTACAAGACCGTCAAAGCCTACGCCCTGAGAGATAATTACACCGTCGGGATTTGCCATAGGTACAAACTGGACGTTTATATCATTTAAAGTAGTATCTCCCGAAGCTCTTTTATCAAGAATCTCTTTTAATTGACGCATTACAAGAGGTGTGGTGATGTATTCTCTGGCATGAATGGAAGCGATAACAAGAATCTTTTTATCGGCATTCGGGTTTCCCACACTGATGCGGTAAATACTTCTTCCGTCCACGCTGTTTCCTATGGAATCAACGTTTATGCCCTCATATTTCTGCTTTAATATATTAATGTCGGACTCCATTTTTTCGGGTGTATACATATCCGATTTTTCAAACTCGAAGGTTTTTACGGAAGTCTCCGAGCCGGGACCCGAAGCGCCGGCGCCTGCATTATACTGTATTACTCCCGCATGCAAACAGGAGCTTGAACTTATTGTCATTAAAAAAGCGGATAAAGCAAATATCGCTTGGTATTTTATTTTCTTATTCAATGTTTTTCCTCCATAAATGAAACTGATAAGATTATACGATAAAAAGTCCGGAAGTTAAACTTACAGATAGCTTAAGATTAACTGAAAAGAGCTTTTGCAGGCAGTTTTGCTTTAAAAACCGTGCCTGTAAAAGCTCAAAATTTATTTATTGATTTCCAATGCCTTGTTTACAGCTTTGATTATAGCTTCGCTTGTGGATGTCGCTCCGCTTACGATATCTACATCCGTACTTTGCTTTTCAAGAATATCGGGAATTACTTTGTCAACAGTATCATAATAATACTCGTCGTCCTCGCTGTGCTTTGTAACCTTAATATCGGTGATTTTTCCGCCTTCTACCGTCACGCTGACAAAAACATTGCCGTTGTAGCCTGCTGCCTTGGCTTCATAGACTCCGTCGGTAAATCCCGAAGAGTTTTTAGTTTCGGAAGCATCCGAAGCATCCAACGCTTCGGAAGTATTTTCACCGTCGGAAGAGCTTTCGGCTTCGGTCATATTTTGCACCGTGTTTCCCTTCACCGCCTTTGCTTCGGAGTAAACCGTAAAATAGGGTACACAGGAAAGAACGCAGACGAGGGCGATAAGCATACAAAGACAAAGTCTTAGGGTGTCGGCTTTCTTAATGCTTGCCTCTTCTTTAGTTTTAATAATATACTTTCTTAATCTGAGTATCAGATAGATACCGAAAATCAAGGTGTATACTATAAAATTAAAGATGTATCCCGGCTTTCCGAGTAAGAGGTTACGACTGAATATCAGCACTATATGTACATACAGGAGGGCATAAAACAGATATGACCACCTCTGAAGGGCTTTCCACGATTTGGGATTCATCTTCTTACGTATAGATACAAAAGAGGTAAACGTAAGAGGAAACAGCAGTATAATCATAAACAAAGAGAGTACAGCCGCACTTATTTCATACGCCTTAAGATGAGAAACATCCGTAAACAGCAGTACAAAATATTTTTTACCGAAATGTATGTTATGTATTAAGGTTATGAGGGAGGCAAGAATGGCAAGCTCTCCCCTAAGCTTCATAAGCTTTGCCTTTAAATCCTTATTAAAGGGAAATACGACCGCATACATTACAATGATGAAGAGTGCGGTAGCAAGGCTTCCTCTTCGTAAAATATCGTTTATGATATAGTCCAAAAAAATCAGATCAAATTTTTTAGGAAGAAAAATACATATACAGGAGATAAGTACACTTAATACGTATAGTATAACGGAGTATTTTTTAATCTGTTTATCAAAAAGCGATATCAGACCTAAGAGGAGTATTATACATAAAAGCGTATTCACTACTTAACTACCTCAAATTCGATATCAGGATAACCGTCCGCTTTTATGCTTACAGGGAATTTATCGGCTCCATCAAAGATTTTTGTTTCTCCGCTGTCCGACTTGATACTTGCGTCAAGGTTTATGCTTCCGTCTTCATTAAAGATTGTCTTACCTAACTTTCTTCCTCTACCGCCCTTATATTCGTTCTCACCGATTTTCCCGGAATTTGTTGAGGCTATATATGTTTTTATATCAAGTTCGTTTGCATTTTCTTTAAGAGTAAGCTTATTATTCTCAAAGCTGAAGTCTTCCGCCTTTAAGCCCGATTCAAGTAAAACCTTGAATGAAACATCAGTGTATTCGTCATTTGAAAATACAAGCTGGTAGGTACCCGGAGTGTAGTCTTTAGGAAGAAGCAAAGTACCCGTTTCATCCGTTTTTACACTGCTTATGTCAAGGTCGGCTTTTCTTGATATAACGCGTGAGAGTTTATATTCCTTGTCGCCTGTTTCAAGCTTGTAGTTCACGCTTGTGCCGTCCTTACTGTAAGCAACCTTTTCATCGCCGCTTACCTTATACTCGGCAGGTGCAAGATTCTTTACAAAAAGGGAGGTCTCTATCTCGATGTCATCCGCATCCGAAACAAGGTAGGTAATCTTTTTAACGGTTTTACCCTGCATATCGGCAAAACGGGCAAATTCTTTCTCAGCCTTATGTCCGGCATCCGTAAAAGCGGCAGCGGAGAATGCAAGCTCCGTAGGCTTTGTCCAGATATTGTCGAGATGTTTCAAACCGTATTTCTTGCCGTCATCTGTTTCAAGAAGGGCACCGATAATAGTATCGGGATCAAGCTCTTCATTTTCTTTTATTTCTATTTCGTAGTTTCCGTAGTTTGAGGTACTTGTTATTTCAGCTTTTGCCGAAGTATCCTTTTTTGTTTTTCCTATAGTCTTACTGAAAGTACCGTCAGAGTTTAAAACCTTGTAATCGGCAGGTTCGGTCTCGCTTGTCTCTTTGATTTCTTCGACAAACTTCAAAAGAGGATTTTTGCTTTCCTTTTTCTCTTCTATGGCTTTCTTGGCATCTTCATAAAGACTTTTGGATATTGCTATATTGACCTTGCTTGCTCCTATGATTTCGGAGGTTTCGCCGTCTACATTTCCGTAAGCCGCCTTGAAGTTTTCTATCTTCTTTCCGGTTGGTGAGCTTACGCTGTCATATTCGCCGTCTTTTCTAAAGCCCGCTTTTTCAACCATATCTTCAGCGTCAAGATTTGCTTTTAAAGAAGCGGTATCCTTTTCAGGTTCCACATCATTTAATTCGCCGTAGTAGAAATCCGCATAAGGTATATCAATCTTGGCATACACATAATCGGAAGCTTCTTTGTCGGAAGCCTTCACCGTTTCTTCAGCACTTGAACTTTCCGAAGAAGTCTGACTTTCGGCAGGCTTGGAAGAAGAACATGCGGTTAAAGCCGTAACTAAAGCCGGTACAAGTAAAGTTGCATACAAAAATCTTTTTTTCATAATTTTTCCCTTTCTTTGATATAAAGATTAAAAATGTGGTTAGCATTTACTAACCACATTATTATGTCATTAAAGATTTATGATGTCAATAAAAAACAATATTAAAACTAATGGTAGATTTTCTTGCTTTCATATCGCGGCTCGGAGCTAAGCTGTACACCGAGGCGTTTGAAGGTCTTTATATCCACGCTTGAGAGCATAACACTGGTATGAACCTGCGTATTCTTTAAAAGAGGAAGCTGTTCAAGGGCAAGCTTTGCCTGCTCGTTTGTTGCCGCCGATACCGATAAGGCTATAAGAATCTCATCGGTATGAAGTCTCGGATTATGGCTTCCCAGATAGGTGGTTTTCAAGGTTTGAACAGGCTCTATTACTTCCGGTGATATGAGGTGAACCTTATCGTCTATACCTGCAAGAGCTTTTACGGCATTAAGTATGAGAGCCGCACTTGCTCCTAAAAGGTCGCTTGTTTTTCCGGTGATTATACGACCGTCGTTAAGCTCCATTGCCGCCGCCGGTAAACCGCTTGTGTTCGCCTTAACAAGGGCGGCGCTCACAACCTTTCTGTCTTCCGTGCTTACTTTAGCCTGCTTCATAAGAAGCTCTATTTTATAGACTTCATCCGCCGAACATTCGGTTTTTGCAAGTCTGTTTAAGGAATTATAGTAACGTCTTATTATTTCCTGTTTGCTTGCTTCTTTACAGACCTCGTCATCAAAAATACAGTTTCCCACCATATTTACGCCCATATCGGTAGGGGATTTATACGGACATTCTCCGAAAATTTCCTCGAATATAGCTGCAAGAACGGGGTAGATTTCTATATCCCTGTTATAGTTTACGGTAGTAATTCCATAGGCTTCGAGATGGAAAGGATCAATCATGTTCACGTCATTTAAATCAGCCGTAGCCGCTTCATAAGCGAGGTTTACGGGATGCTTTAAGGGAAGATTCCATATAGGGAAGGTTTCAAATTTTGCATATCCGGCCTTTATGCCTCTTTTATTTTCGTGATAAAGCTGAGACAGGCAGGTAGCCATCTTACCGCTTCCGGGACCCGGAGCCGTTATGATAACTAAAGGTCTTCCCGTTTCTATGTAGTCATTTTTGCCATAGCCGTTTTCGCTGACTATGAGCTTTACGTTGCTGGGATATCCCTCTATAAGGTAGTGTTTATACACCTTGATACCCAAGCTTTCAAGCTTTGCCTTGAACTCGTCGGCACTTCTCTGACCTGAATATTGGGTAATGCAGACACTTCCGACAAAAAGTCCCTTATCTCTGAATGACTGGATTAGACGGAGCACATCAACATCATAGGTAATGCCCAAATCGCCTCTTACTTTATTTTTTTCTATATCGTTTGCGGATATCACAATTACGATTTCGGCTTGATCGGCAAGTTGCATAAGCATGGACAGCTTTGAGTCGGGAGCGAAGCCCGGTAATACTCTTGAGGCGTGATAATCATCAAAAAGCTTACCGCCGAATTCAAGATAAAGCTTGTCACCGAACTTTGATATTCTTTCTTTTATATGCTCGGATTGCATACTAAGGTATTTCTGATTGTCAAAACCTAATTTCATTGATAAAATCCTCCCCAAAACTGAAAAACACTTATAAAGTAAAGAAAGTTTAGACAAGCACTCCATCGTACCGACCTAAACCGAAAAAATTTGAATATATGTTTTCTTTCTCCTAAAAATATGTATTATATATTAGCATATATATGCTATAATGTGAATACTTATTTTAATTTTTATGGAGGATGTATGGATAGACATATTCCGAGAGCAGGAGAATTTTACAGGCATTTTAAGAATAGATTATACCAGATAATAAATATAGCGATTCATAGCGAAAGCGGCGAGAGTCTTGTTGTATATCAGGCTTTATACGGAGAGTTTAAAGTGTATGCGAGACCCCTCAATATGTTTATGTCGGAGGTGGACAGAGAAAAATATCCCAATGTGGAACAGGAATACAGATTTGAGCAGGTTGAGTTTGTAAAAGAAGAATTTGAACACGAGAGCGCACAAAAAACAGGTGAAGACAAAGAAACTAAAGAAGGTGAAGAAGCACACGAGGAAGAAAACGGCGGAAGCAAAAAAGCGAGTGAGTATTTGCTTGCTTTTATGGATGCGGAAACCTATGAGGCGAAGAAAATGGCTCTTGTTTTGTATAAGACCAAGTTTTCTCAGATAGATTTGGATTGTATATACGAGCTTTTGGGAATACAAAATTTCGGCGGAAATATAAGAGCACAGGTTGCTTCACTTATACAGTATCTCGATATGAGAGAACAATACGAAGGAGAGAGACTCAGAAAATAAATGGCATTTGTGATAGAAGAGGAATTAAAAAAGCTGCCTAAGCTTCCCGGAGTTTACCTTATGCATAACAGTCGGGACGAAATAATATATGTCGGAAAAGCCATATCCCTAAAAAACAGAGTGAGGCAGTATTTTCAGTCGGGCAGAGGTAAGAGTGCCAAAATCTTGCAGATGATTTCTCAAATTGCAAGATTTGAATATATTGTTACGGACTCCGAGCTTGAAGCTCTGATTCTTGAAAATAATCTTATAAAAGAGCACAGACCCAGATACAATACCATGCTCAGGGATGATAAGACCTATCCCTATATAAAGGTCACCGTGAAGGAAGATTTTCCGAGAATTACGCTCACAAGACAGCTTAAAAAGGATAAGGCGAAATATTACGGACCCTTTTCGAGTGCGGGAGCGGTTAAGGACACCATTAATCTTATATGCAAGGCGTTTAAGATAAGAAATTGTTCGAGAGTTTTACCGAGGGACATAGGTAAGGAAAGACCTTGCCTTGAATATCACATACATCAGTGTGATGCGCCCTGCTACGGTTATACCGACAAAGAAGCTTACAATTTACAGGTGAAAAAAGCACTTGATTTTTTAAACGGAAACTTTGAACCTGTTATAAACGAGGTCAGAAAGCGAATGAATGAGTTTTCCGAAAAAATGGAGTATGAAGAGGCGGCGAAGCAAAGGGATTTGTTAAACAGCCTTCTTCATGTGGCACAAAGACAGAAGATAAGCAGTGACGGGCTTACCGACAGGGATATTGTGGCACTCGCAAAGGACGACAGAGATGCGGTTATACAGATTTTCTTTGTGCGTGAAGGCAAGATGGTGGGGAGAGAACATCATTATATACAGACCTATGAAAATGATAAGGCAAGCATTGTAGAAAGCTTCATAAAGCAGTTCTATGCAGGTACTCCTTTTTTGCCGGCTCAAATTTGGTTGCAGTATAAGCTTTCCGACGAAGAGCTTATAGCGGATTGGCTCACAAAAAAGAGAGGAGCCAAAGTAAAGCTTGTAGTGCCGCAAAAAGGGGACAAGGAAAAGCTTGTTGAGCTGGCAAAGAAAAATGCGGAGCTTATCCTCACAAAGGATAGGGAAAAGCTCAAGCGAGAGGAAGCAAAGAGCGTAGGGGCCTTAAGAGAAATAGAAGAGCTTATAGGCGTAAAGGGAATAGTAAGGGCGGAAGCCTACGATATTTCCAATATCAGCGGTGAAATGAGCGTGGGTTCCATGGTTGTATACGAAAACGGTAAGGCTAAGCGCTCGGATTACAGAAAATTCAAGATTAAGTCCGTAAAGGGGCTGGATGATTACGCTTCAATGCGTGAGGTTTTGACAAGAAGATTTATGAGGGCTTTAAATGAAAATGAAAGCTTTGTAAGGCTGCCGGACCTTATACTTATGGACGGCGGAAAAGGACAGGTGAACGTCTGCCTTGAGGTACTTAAGGAGTTGAAGCTTGACATAAAGGTTTGCGGTATGGTCAAGGATGACAAGCACAGAACGAGAGGCTTATATTACAATAACCGTGAGCTTCCTATAGATACGAGAAGCGAGGCGTTTCACCTTATAACGGCAATTCAGGACGAGGCACACAGATTTGCGATAGAGTACCACAGAAGTATAAGAACAAAGACCATGGTAAAGTCAAGTCTGGACGATATAAAGGGTATAGGAGAAGTGCGAAGAAAGTCACTTATCAGGCACTTTAAGGAAATAGAACATATTAAGAAGGCAAGTGTGGAAGAGCTTGGAAATGTTGCCGGAATGGATAAAAGGGCTGCAAAAGCCGTATATGATTTTTTTCACTTAAAAGAATAGAAAGGACAGATATGTTGGAGCAATTTTCAAGAACACTGATGTTACTCGGTGAAAAAGCTATGGAAAGACTTGCAGCTTCAAGAGTTGCGATCTTCGGAATCGGCGGAGTCGGCGGTTATGTTGCGGAGGCTCTCGCAAGGTCGGGAGTAGGGGCTATAGACCTTGTAGATAACGATAAAGTCTGCATTAGCAATATAAACAGACAAATAATAGCGACAAGAAAGAGTGTGGGAAGATATAAGGTAGATGTTATGGAGGAACGCATTCTTGATATAAATCCCGACTGTACGGTAAAGACGCATAAATGCTTTTACCTGCCCGAAACAAAGGACAGCTTCGACTTTAGAGAATATGATTATGTGGTGGATGCGGTCGATACGGTTACGGCAAAGCTTGCCCTTGTTATGCAGGCAAATGAAGCAGGAACAGGAATAATAAGCTGTATGGGTGCCGGAAACAAGCTTGAGCCCTCGGCTTTTGAGGTTTCCGATATATACAAGACAAGTATTTGCCCTCTCGCAAAGGTTATGAGGAGGGAGCTGAAAAAAAGAGGAATAAAGAAATTAAAGGTTGTGTATTCAAAGGAAGAAGCCATAAAGCCTTCGGGGGATGCTTTTTTGGCAGGGGCGGATATCACTCCTGCGGGCAGGAGAGCGATTCCGGCTTCGATAGCCTTTGTACCGGCTGTAGCGGGACTTATTATTGCGGGAGAAGTGGTTAAGGATTTAATAAAGGATTAGGTTCTGAATTTCAAAAATAAGGAGTGTCGATGTGAATTTATTTATCTTGGCTGCCGCGGCGGTGATCATTATATGTGTTTTTCTTAATAAAATTTCCGTCCGCATAGGAGTTCCTATGCTCCTTGCTTTTATAGTGCTCGGTATGTTCTTCGGAACGGACGGACTTCTTAAAATAAAGCTTGATAATTACTCGCTTGTTGCGGATATATGCACGGCAGCACTGATTTTTATTATGTTTTACGGAGGTTTCGGAACAAATATTTCCAAGGCAAAGCCGGTACTTATTCAAGCGGCACTTTTATCAAGCCTCGGCGTTTTTATGACGGCCTTTTCGGTAGGGCTTTTTTGTCATTTTATTCTAAAAATGGATATGATAAGCGGTATGCTCATGGGTTCGGTTATTTCTTCAACCGATGCGGCATCGGTTTTCTCAATTTTACGTTCGAAAAAGCTGGGACTTAAACATAATACGGCCTCTCTTCTTGAGGTGGAGAGCGGAAGTAACGACCCTTCAGCCTATATGCTTACCATAGTTTTTATTAAACTGCTCGGCGGTAAAATGGGCGCGGGTTTTGTGATAAGCACCATAGCCCTTCAGTTTAGCGTAGGAATAGTATTCGGTCTGGCACTGGGCTTTTTGAGTGTTTTTTTGATAAACAAGATTCACTTCGGAACGGAAGGCTTCAATATAATTTTTGTTGTGGGTCTGGCTTTGGCGGCATATGCAATCCCTTCATTAATGGGTGGAAACGGCTATCTGAGCGTGTATATAGCGGGGCTGATAATAGGAAATTCAAAAATCGCGGCAAAAAAGAATCTGGTTATATTTTTTGACGGAATGACCGGGCTCATGCAAATGCTGATATTTTTCCTTTTGGGCTTACTTGCCGCTCCTTCGAGATTTGCGGGTATAGCTGCAGAGGCGATAAGTATTATGCTCTTTCTTACCGTTTTGGCAAGACCGGCGGTTGTATGGCTCATACTGAAAGGCTTTAAATGCAGTAAAGAACAGATTTTGCTTGTGTCCTTTGCCGGACTTCGCGGAGCGGCTTCCATCGTATTTGCCATAATGGTAATGACTCAGGGCAATGTAAAAACGGAGATTTTCGATGCGGTATTTTTTATCGTGCTTATGTCTATTTTAATACAGGGGGCATTACTTCCTAAAATATCGGAAAAGCTCGATATGATAGACAGGGATGAAGACATCATGAAAACTTTTACGGACTATTCCGAAGAGCTTCCCATACAGTTTATAGAAATAAGTTTGCCGAAAAATCATGCATGGACGGGTAAAAAGGTGGGAGATCTTGTATTGCCCCCGGAAACTCTTATTGTATACAAGGAAGACGGGAGCAATATATCCGTACCCAACGGAAGCACGATACTTAAAGCGGGAGACAGACTGGTTTTAAGCGCCACGCAGGCGGAGCACATGAAAGGGGTGGAGCTTACGGAGATCAGTGTTTCAAAAAAGCACGAATACATAGGCAAAAAAATCGCTGATATTTCCAATGAAAGCATCAGCCTGATTATACTTATAAAACGGGGAAGAAAGGTAATAGTACCTAGAGGTAATACGATAATCAAAGAGGGAGATTTATTAATTTGTAACAGGCTCGCACCAAGTGCGTAGTTTATATAAAAGCAGTTTTAAAAAATTCAAAATAATCTAAAGGAGGTATGGCTATGGAGCGATTTAAAAGTAACAGAAGTATTTTGCTTTTCATGATTTTTTCTTTTGTGGCTGTCGGAATTTTGGCATCCTGCGGTAAAAATGAACCCGAGCTTGAAAATAAAAATACCGCTTATCGGTTTGTATCTGATTCGTCTCTTGATAAGTACATTGATAAGAGCCTACAGGATAAGGTTTTGGAAAATGAACCGGGAGCAAATACTCCTATAACATTTTTTGTTAATGATGATTATATCGGTGTTCTTTGCATAAAAGGAATTTTGATTTTTGACAGGCAACAGGGGGAGCTGAATACGGTACTTGATACGAAAGGCTTAGGATTTCAGCAGACTCAGGGAGATGAAGCCTTACTCGAGAGAGTCGATAATACTTATCTGGTTTTTAATAAAGCTGACGAAAAGAAAGGCTATGTTTATTCGTTTAAGGAAAATGCCTTATCCGAAACGGATGACATTTCCAAGATTAATCTGAGCGAAGATACCTATAACGAGGTGAAGTCGGATGAATACGAAAAGATAGTATCAAATATCGGAGAGTGCGTAGGAGCGATAAAATATAAGGACAGCTTTGTCGCTTTGAAGCGTGATTATGATAATGTCGGGAACTCACAGGTGTATGTACTTGATGAAAAGTTCGGTGAAGTGATAAAGTTTAAAATAGATGGGAATTAAATATCGTAACAAAATCAGGGAATTCTTCGAAAGCTGCTTCAGCCGTCCGGATAAATCCCTGATTATTTATATTCTAGTACTTTGTTTTATCTTTAATGAAAGTATTATTTCTAAGCTCTGTAAATGCTTCTTGAATCTCTTTTTCAGAATTCATCACTATAGGACCCGCCCAAGCGATATTTTCATCCAGTCTTTTAGAACTTATAAATAAAATTTGAGCTTCTTTTTCTCCGGTTCGGATAGTCAGTTTATCTCCGTCTGTAAGCTTTACGGCAGTCTTTTCTTCTATTTTTGCTCCTTCTACAAAAACTTCACCGAGGAGAGTAAAAATCATAGCGGAGGCATCGAAAGCAGTGTCAAGCGAGAACTCGCTGTCAGGTTCAAGGTGAATATCATAGTAGTCTATAGGCAGATGTTTTCTCTTGTGACCTTCATATTCCTTGTACACGCCCGCAAGAAGTCTTAAATGGCCGCCTTTAAATTCTACTTCCTTTATATCGGCATTTTTAATACCTCTATAGCTCGGTTTTGACATTTTGGCTTCTGCCGGAAGGTTCAGCCAAAGCTGTACGCCCAGAAGCCTGTCAGACGCCGGCAGCATTTCCTCATGCAAAATACCGGAACCTGAATTCATCCATTGAAGTTCTCCGCTGCTTATCGTCTCCTCATTGCCGAGGCTGTCTTTGTGAACCATCTTACCTTTATAAAGATAACTTATTGTCTCTATACCCCTATGAGGGTGCATGGGAAAGCCGGCGGTATATTCATCCGGATTTGTGCTGTCAAAAGAGTCAAGCATAAGGATGGGGTCAAATTCCTTCATTGTTTGTTGCCCCAATACCCTTACAAGACTTACCCCGGCTCCGTCCGTTGTTCTGAATCCTTTTATTTTGATTTTTATTTGTCTGTTCATTACAGTTTTCCTCCTGATTTCTTATAGATACGGTAATTCTTCTTTACTGTATAAAGCTTTCCGTACGGCAAATTGACTTAGGCTAAGTCTGTACTCCGAAGCTGTTTTGGAAGTGTTTTTCTTAAACTGATTTAAGTTTCTGTGTTTATCGACCGGTATTATTAATTCTATGCTATTTATAAAATACTCTTTCAATCTTTCTAAATAATATATAGAATATATCTACATAGATATATTATCATGTTGGATTTATTTTTAAAAGAATAAAAAACACTTGACAGTTGAGCATATGTTCAACTATAATACAAGCATAACAGTTGAGCAACCACTTAACTATAGGAGGTAAAGATGCCGAAATCGGAATATGTATGTGATTGCAATATAATACATGAGGGTGCTGTAAGTGATATTAAGGAGAGTATGTTACCCGAGGGCAAAATTTTGGAAATATCAACGTTTTTTAAGATAATAGGGGATCCTACAAGAACGAAAATATTATTTGCACTTGATAAGCATGAACTTTGTGTGTGTGATATATGCAATGTTTTGGGTATGACGAAGTCCGCCATATCTCATCAGCTGGCAACACTCAGGAAAGCCAGACTGGTAAAGCACAGAAGGGACGGAAAAACAGTTTATTATTCGCTGAATGACATGCATGTAAAGCTGATATTCGAGACGGCTATGGAGCATTTGGCACATAGGGATTAAAAGGAGGAGACAAATGAAAAGAGTTTACAGATTTGAAGGTATTGATTGCGCCTGTTGCGCACAGAAGCTGGAGGATAAGATTGCAGGTGTTGAAGGAGTGATAAGCGCAAGCGTAAACTTTATAACACAAAAATTAAGCTTTGAAGCCGAAAACATCAAAGAGGTGGAGGAGAGGGTTCTTGAACTTATTAAAAAAGAAGAACCGGATTGTGAATTAAGGAGAGCATAAAAGAGGTAGTTTATGAACAGGAAACAGAAAAAAAGACTGAATAAGGTTCTCGGCGCCTTTGTGCTTTTTGTTGCGGGAATGATTATAAACAGGCTTCCTTTTTGGAATATGCATTACATTGCCGGAGCCGTTTTCATACTTGCTTATATCATAGTCGGAAAGAGTATACTGCTTAAGGCATTCAATAATATAAAAGGCGGACAGGTATTTGACGAAAACTTTCTTATGAGCATAGCCACAATAGGAGCTTTTTGTCTGGGAGATTTTGCGGAAGCCGTTGCCGTTATGCTGTTTTATGAGGTTGGGGAGCTTTTCCAAGCTATGGCTGTTGACAAGTCGAGGAAATCCATAACGGAGCTTATGGATATAAGACCGGACTATGCAAACCTTGTAAAAGAAGACGGAGAAGTTGAAGCGGTGGACCCTTATGATGTGGAGGTAGGCAGCAAAATCCTCATAAAGCCCGGGGAAAAAGTACCTCTTGACGGAAAAGTCATATCGGGAAGTGCCATGCTTGATACTTCGGCACTTACGGGAGAATCGGTTCCGAGAAAGGCAAAAGAAGGAGATACGGTTCTCAGCGGTTTTATAAATACGGATTCTTTGCTTACTCTCGAGGTCGAAAAGGAGTTTTCGGAGTCTACCGCAAGCAAGATTATAGATATGGTTGAAAATGCAAGCAGTAAGAAATCAAGGTCCGAAACCTTCATAACTAAATTTGCAAAGATTTATTCGCCTATAGTAGTCTTTTTGGCTGTCGTTATTGCATTTATACCGCCGTTTTTCACCGGCTTTGATATGTTTTCCGTATGGATGTACAGAGCCCTGTCATTTTTAGTCGTGTCCTGTCCTTGCGCTCTCGTTGTGTCCGTACCGCTGTCATTTTTTGCGGGTGTAGGTGCGGCCTCAAGTGTCGGAGTTTTGGTTAAGGGAAGCAATTATCTTGAGGCTTTGGCGGATACGGAAACGGTTGTATTTGATAAGACGGGAACTCTTACAAAGGGAGTTTTTGAAATTGTTCATATCGATTGCTTTGATACGGAAGAAAAAGTCGCTCTGGAGCTTGCGGCTTATGCCGAAAATTATTCATCCCATCCTATAGCTCTGTCCGTAAAAAAGGAATTTACTTCCAAGTACGGAGAATACGTTTTCGATGAGACGAGAGTTGAGGATCTGCTTGACATAAGCGGTCACGGGATAAGTGTAAAAATAGATTCCAAAGAGGTTTTACTCGGAAACGACAAGCTTATGACAAAGAATAATATAAGCTTTGAAAAGCCGGACTTCATAGGTACAATAATTTATCTGGCTCTTGAAGGGAAGCTTATAGCAAGCTTCGTTATTTCCGACAGAGTAAAGGAAGACGCGAAATCCGCCATAGAAGGCCTTAAAAAGTCGGGAGTAAAGGAAACTGTCATGCTTACCGGAGACAACGAAGAGATTGCAAGAGGAGTTTGTGAAAGTCTCGGTGTAGACAGGGTTTATGCGGAGCTTTTACCTATAGATAAGCTTAATGAGCTTGAAAAAGTCATTGCCAAGAAGACTAAAGATTCGTGTGTTGTCTTTGTGGGAGACGGAATTAATGATGCTCCTGTTCTTGCCAGAGCGGATGTAGGCGCAGCTATGGGAGGTTTAGGCTCGGATGCGGCTATAGAAGCTGCGGATGTGGTGATAATGAGTGATGAGCCGAGTGCATTGGTAAGGATCATAAAGCTTGCAAAAAGGACGCTTTCCATATCAAGACAGAATGTTGTCTTTGCTTTGGGAGTAAAGGTTGTGGTTCTCATACTGACGGCTTTCGGATACACGGGAATGTGGACGGCGGTTTTTGCCGATGTCGGAGTTACGATTATAGCGGTACTCAATTCAATGAGAAATCTTAATACCAAAAATTTATAAAAAATAGGAAGAGGTTTTTGCCGCTCGGCAAAAGCTTCTTTTACAATAAAAAACATTGTGCACAATTAATTTAATAAATATTTTATGCCATTTTACGGGCATTAATGTTATAATTGCTCTAAATGCAAGAAAAGGAAAGAAAATATGAGAGCGGAAGAATTGGAATTTAAAAGAGTAAAAGCCGAGGACATGCATTATTACAATAAGTTTTATGAGTTGAGAGACAATAAAACCTGTGACAGTGTCAGCCTTGAAAGCTTTATATGGAAAGATTACCATAATGTAAAGGCGGCAGTGGCAAAAAGGGACGGAGAGGACGTAGGTCTTTTATGGCTTATGGGAAGTAATGAAGAATCTCCTTTTTCCGCCATGCCTTTATGCAAAGAAGAAGATTTGGAGTATTGCTTCAACCTGACGGTGGAGTATTTTAATAAGGTTTTGAAAAAAACCTTTAAAATACATCTTGCCGATGAGGACGGAGTTCTGGCACTTAATCTTGATAAGGAAAAGTTTGAAGTTAAGGAAGAAACGGAGCTTAAGGACTATATATACTCGGGTGAGAGGATGAGGACTCTTACAGGGCGTAAGCTGCATAAAAAGAAAAATCTTTACAACAATTTTATTAAAACCTATGAAGGAAGATATGAATATAGAAATCTTGCATGTTCCGACAGAAACGATGTTTTTAAGTTTCTTGACAAGTGGAGAATACAAAAGGGACAGGAGGTTGAAAAACACCTTGATCCCGAAGTTGAGGGCATACATGAGGTGCTTTTAAATTGTAAGCTTTTAAATATACACATGGCGGGAGTGTATGTGGACGGAGAGCTTGAAGCTTTTACCATAGGAAGCCTTAACAAAAGACATAATATGTCGGTTGTTCATATAGAAAAGGCAAATCCCGAGATAACAGGCTTGTATCAGTTCATAAATAAGGAATTTCAGGTCAACGAGTTTCCGGATGTGGATATTGTCAACAGAGAAGACGACTTGGGAATAGAGGGCTTAAGGAAAGCGAAGGAAAGCTATGACCCTATAGACTATGCAAGAAAGTATTATATCAAACAAAAACAGGAGTAGGCCTTATGCTTGAATATTTGAGCGATAAAGAAAAGCTTTTGTCAAAAGAGCTGTACAAACAGGCATTTAACAAGGACAGCGAGAGCTTTGTGGATTATTATTACAGTGAGAAAACAAAGGATAATAAAATACTTGTTGTTAAAGAAGACAACAAAATAGCGGCTATGGCACAGCTTAACCCGTACAGGTTTAAGGTGTTTGACGAAGAATATATCATAGATTATATAGTGGCTGTTGCGACCGATATAAAGCACAGAAGAAAAGGTCTGATGCGCAGTATCATCCATAAGTTTTTGAATGATATGTATAAGGAAAACAAGCCTTTTACCTTTCTTTTACCTGCCGACAGAGCCTATTATGAACCCTTTGATTTTGTTTTTGTAAATAACTTTGAAAAGACGGAGTTTAACGAAAAAGGTAAAAGGCTTGAAGAGACGGCTTATACCGAAGCTGATAAAAGAGAACTGATAGGATTTATAAATAATACCCTTTCGAGGCGTTATGATATGTACTGTATCAGGGATGAGGAAAACTTTGAAAGGTATCTGGCGGAGCTGAAATCCGAAAAGGGCTATATCAAGCTTTATAAGGATGCCGACAAGATTGCGGCATATAAAGCATACTGGGGCATAAAAAAAACGGAACAAAGAGACTTTATCTGTAATGAAGCCTATGCCGATATAAGCGATACGAAAAAAGAAGCCTATATGTTCAGAATAGTTGATTTAAAAGAGTTTATGAGGCATATAAGGCTTAAAGAGGATGGAGAAAAGACCTTTAAAATAAGAGTAAAAGACCCTATAATAAGTGAGAATAACGGTTGTTTTGACTGGATCGTAGGCTCTGAGACTTCGGTTCTTAAAGAAACAAATCCGGATGCTTTCGCTATGGAGTTTCATATAGCGGAGCTTGCTTCTTGGCTTTTCGGGTATAAAGAATGCGATAAAGCGGATTTTTGTAGGGAAATAAAGACTGTAAACAGAGTATTTATAAATGAAGTGGTGTAAAATGAGGGCGTATTTATGAATATAAATGTCGGCGATAAGCTTGTTTTAAAAAAGCTGCATCCGTGCGGAACCAATTTATGGGAAGTACTTAGAGTCGGACAGGATTTAAAAATCAAGTGTTTGGGTTGCGGGCATCAGCTTATGATAGCCAGAAGCAAGCTTGAAAAAGGCATAAAAAGTATAGAAAAGATATAATAGGAGAGACGTATGAGTATTTTAAATGTTGAACATCTCAGTCATGGCTTTGGAGACAGAGCCATTTTTTCTGATGTGTCATTTAGAATGTTAAAAGGTGAGCATATAGGACTTATAGGAGCCAACGGCGAAGGTAAGTCCACATTTATGAGTATTATAACGGATAAGCTTATTCCGGATGAGGGTAAGGTTGAATGGGCAAAAAATGTGAGAGTGGGCTATCTAGACCAGCATGCCGTTCTTGAAAAAGGCATGAGTGTCAGAAATGTGCTTAAGGGTGCCTTCGAGTTCCTGTTTGATCTGGAAAAACAGATGAACGATATATATGAAAGCATGGCGACGGCGGATCCCGATGAAATGGAGAAAATGCTTGAAGAGTCGGGAACCATACAGGATCTTTTGACCGCACATGATTTCTATATGATAGATGCAAAGGTTGAAGAGGTTGCCAAGGCTCTCGGAATAAGCGATATAGGGCTTGACAAGGATGTAAGCGAGCTTTCGGGAGGACAGAGAACCAAGATCTTACTTGCAAAGCTTTTGCTTGCAAAGCCGGATATTTTACTTCTCGACGAGCCTACAAACTACTTGGATGCGGTTCATATAGAATGGCTTAAAAGGTATCTGCTTGAATATGAGAATGCCTTTGTTTTAATTTCTCACGATATGCCTTTTTTGAACAGCGTGGTTAATATCATCTACCATACGGAAAATCAAAAGCTTGACAGATATGTGGGGGATTACAATAAATTTTTGGAAGTCTATGAGGTGAAGAAGTCTCAGCTTGAAGCGGCTTACAAGCGTCAGCAGCAGGAAAGAGCGGAGCTTGAAGACTTCGTTGCAAGAAATAAAGCAAGGGTTTCCACAAGAAATATGGCTATGTCAAGACAAAAGAAGCTTGATAAAATGGAGATAATAGAGCTTGCAGCCGAAAAGCCGAAGCCGGAATTTAATTTTAAGGAAGCGAGAACTCCGGGAAAAATAATATTTGAAACAAAAAACCTTGTTATAGGTTATGAAGAGGCTTTGTCCCGTCCTATAGATATGACTATGGAAAGAGGAGAAAAGACGGTACTTTTCGGTGCCAACGGAATAGGAAAAACCACCTTGTTAAAAAGTATACTCGGCTTAAACAAAGCTCTTTCGGGTGAAGTTTCATTGGGAGATTACCTTGAAATAGGATATTTTGAGCAGGAAATGCCGCCCGGAAATACAAGAACCTGTATAGAGGAGATATGGACGGAGTTTCCGGCATACACTCAGTACGAAGTAAGGAGCGCTTTGGCAAAGTGCGGACTTATGACAAAGCATATAGAAAGTCAGGTCAGAGTCTTAAGCGGAGGAGAGCAGGCGAAGGTAAGGCTTTGTAAGCTTATAAACAGACCGAGTAATATACTTATACTGGACGAGCCGACAAACCATCTTGACAAGGATGCAAAGGATGAATTAAAAAGGGCTTTGAAAGATTATAAGGGAAGTATTTTACTTATTTGTCATGAGCCCGATTTTTATGAAGGGCTTGCAACAAAGGTTATAGACTGCTCGGATTGGGCTCTCAGAGTTTAAGAAAAAGCAAAATGTCAGATTTTCGTAAACAGGTATATATTGATTAAAATGTCGGAAAGCTATATAATTGACTCCAAGACTGAAAATATATCTTTAACTTTAAGGATATGTATTAATAAGGAGATATATATATTATGAATAAAAAGCTGATTATAGGCCTGACAGCCGCCGGCATTGCTCTTGCAAGTACATTCAGTACTTATGCCGCGGGTTGGGTTAAGTCCGGAAACGACTGGACTTATGTTGATGAAAACAACAATAGAGTTTACAACGAGTGGAGAAGAGGAGCAGATAACGAGTGGCGTTACATAGGAAGCTCGGGAACCATGCTTACAAATTCATGGGCGGACGGGGAGCAGTATTATGTAGGCGGAGACGGACGTATCATAACAAAAACATGGAAGCAGATCGATTCTTCATGGTATTATTTCGATGAAAAAGGCAAGAAGCTTGTTTCCAAATGGATTAAGATCGACGGAAAGAACTACTATCTCGGTGAAGAGGGTAAAATGCTTACCGGATGGATTTTGGAAAATATGTACTACATGGGAAGCGACGGTGTCATGGTGACAGGCTGGCAAAGGCTGTATCCTTTTGACAACGACGGAAACAATGCTAATAGCGGTCCCGATATGGGAGATGCCGACAACAGCGACAAGAAGTGGTATTATTTCGGAGCAAACGGTAAGAAATATGTTCCGGGGGCTTCATCAAGCACAGGCTATGTAGAAAAGAATATTAACGGCAAAAAATACGCTTTTAATGATAAGGGTGAGCTTGTTACAGGTTGGGTTAATGTAGGAAGCAATTCAAGTGCTCCTATAAAGGCTTATCGTTATTATAATCAGGACGGAGGCATAAGAACGGGGTGGTATTCCGTAGAACCGCCTGAAGAATTGGCAGGCAGCTATGACGATCCTGTAGAGTGGTTCTACTTTGATACTAAGGGAGAGCCTAAGGCGGCAGGTTCATCCGAACTTAGAGCTTCGGATTTTGTTAAAATAAACGGAAAGCAGTATCTTTTTAATGAAAACGGAACTCCGGTTTACGGCTTGCAAAGAGTGTTTTCAGGTGCGGGAGATTATGACATTTACGACTTGGGCAAGGCATCCGAGTGTTATGTTCAAAAGGGAAAGAGAACTGTTACCGATAACGACGGAAACACTTCGACCTTCTACTTCCAAGAGACAACGGGAAAAGGGTATACGGGTGTTAAGAACGGTTACCTTTACTACAAAGGAAGACTTCAGTTGGCTGAGGATGACAGATATGAAATCATATCTATTCCGGGAACAAATACAGGAACTTATGTGAATTATGTAATAAATAAGTCCGGAAGAATTATGAAAAATACCAAGGTTAAGACTGATAACGACACCGAGCTCAGAACAAATCAGCAGGGAATACTTACGTTTATCAACGGTTCCGCCGACGGTGTGGGAAACAAGTATGTTAACCCTAAAGAGCCGAGTGTTTAAAGAAGAGTATATTTTGCTTAATTTATGAGAATTAAATTTTATTTTTAATAAAAATACAGAGAGGGTGTGATTTTAAATAAGTCATACCCTCTCTGTATTGGAATTAACGGAGGAATAAATGATAATAATCAGTACCGATATGGGAAATTTTAATTTTGCTTCAATGGACGATGCCATGGAATTTGTGAGTAAAGCGGCAAGTGAAAAAAGTGATATTTGGGTTAGCAAAGAGGAGGAATATCCTTGTATGGCTATTTGTATCAACGGGGAATATGCCGCCGTGAATTATTTTGAAAATGCTGAAGGTAAGATGTGGTTGTCCTACAATGAGGATAATCGAAAAGAAGTTACTTTTAATGCCGGCGGCGAAGAATGGACGCCGGATGTCAGTGCAGTTATCAGCTTGGAAGTTATGTTTTCCTGTATCAGGGAATTTTTGATTACCTATAAAAGACCTTCCTGTATTCAATGGAAAAAGTTGTAAATATTTGAATTAAAGTACTAAGATACCCATTCGTATACTCCTCTTTTGTATTTATTTTGTATTTGTATGCGTAAATATTGACAAAATTATGAAAGATAAATAAAATTAAATCAGACTGATTAGTCGGTACTAACTATAACTTTAAGGAGGGGGACAAAATGAAGTTATATAAGAAGCTGTTTTCTTATGCGAAGGAAAAAAGCGTATATGGCTATGCCGCAGTAATCTTATCGGCTTTGGCTACTACCTTTTGGGTGCTTCCGTTTTGGTATCTGTGGAAGTTTTTGGAAGGTATATTTATACTTAAGAACACTCAAAAAGCCGGTTTATATGTGACGTATATAATTTTTTATCTGATTCTGTATATAGTGACATATTTTATTGCACTGATGTCATCTCATCTGCTCGCTTTCAGGCTTGAAAGCAATCTGAGAAAAATTGCGGCACAGAATTTGATGGAAGCGTCATTCAGCTTTTATGACCTTAATCCGTCGGGAAAGGTAAGAAAGCTTATTGATGACAATGCCGCGCAAACTCACACTATAGTGGCGCATCTCATACCGGATATCACCGGTGCCTTCGTATTGCCTATATTGCTTCTTTTGCTTATGTTTTATGTAGACATACGATTGGGAATATTCTTGATTCTTGTAATAATTCTCGGCGGCTTGCCTATGGCATTTTTAATGGGTGACAGCAAATTTATGGAAAGGTATATGAGTTCCATAGAAAGGATGAATGCCAAGGCGGTTGAATACGTAAGAGGCATGCAGGTTTTAAAGATATTCGGAACCTCGGTGGAAAGCTTTAAGGGCTTTTATGATGCCATAGTGGCTTATTCGACGGATACGCTTAACTACAGCCTGTCATGCAGAATACCCTATGTTCTGTTTCAGGTAATTTTTAACATAGTCATTGTCTTGCCTATACCTTTCGCTTATTTCTTCATAAGAAATGACGGCGATATGTATGTTATCTTGGCAAAGCTCATATTCTTCGCCTGCCTTTCGGGTCTTGTTTACAGCACTCTTATGAAGGTTATGCATGTCAATATGTATCACTCACAGGCGCAGATGGTTGTTGAAAAGCTGGAAACGCTTATAGAAGATATGAAAAGTAAAAGTATAAGCTTCGGTAATGTTTCCGAAATGAAAAGTTATAACATAGAGTTCGACAAGGTAAGCTTTGCCTATGAAAATGAACTCGTTCTTGAAAATTTAAGCTTTAAGCTTGAAGGCGGAAAAACCTATGCCATAGTAGGTGCTTCGGGCGGCGGAAAATCTACTATAGCAAAGCTTATATCGGGCTTTTATCCCTTGAATTCGGGAAAAATTCTCATAGGAAATGTGGATTTAAAAGACTATACGGAAGAAAGCATTATGAAAAATATAGCCTTTGTATTTCAAAATACCAAGTTGTTTAAGAAAAGCATTTATGATAATGTAAGGTTAGCGAATCCTAACTCTACAAAAGAAGAAGTAATGCAGGCTTTACACAGCGCATGCTGTGATGATATCTTGGATAAATTTCCGGAAAGAGAAAATACCGTTATAGGCTCAAAAGGAGTTTACCTCTCGGGAGGCGAGACCCAAAGAATAGCTATAGCAAGGGCAATTCTAAAGAACGCAAAAATAATAATACTGGATGAAGCCGGTGCGGCAGCCGACCCGGAAAATGAATATCAGATTCAGCAGGCATTCTCCAATTTAATGAAGGGCAAGACTGTAATAATGATAGCACACAGGCTCAGCTCCATAGTAAATGTTGATGAAATACTGGTTATTTACGGGGGTAAAATAATAGAGAGAGGAAACCATAAGGAACTTATAGAAAAGAACGGGAAGTATAAATATTTACAGGACAGCTTTAATAAAGCCAATGAATGGAGGGTTTATGAATAGATATTTAGAGGAAACCTTCGGACTTACAAAAACCGGTGCAAAAGGTATGTTAAGCGCCATAGTGTATTCATTTTTTATGTTCATAGCCTATATGATTCCCATAACTGTACTTATGCTTTTTGTAAGTGATGTTTTGGCGGGTAAGATTCGAAGTTTGGTATTTTATCTTTCGCTCATGGCGGGAGTAGCCGTATTTATGTTTTATTTTATAAATAAAGCTTATGAAACGACCTATGACGAAACATATAAAGAGGCAAAAAATATAAGAGTAAAGCTGGCACAGGCTTTAAAGAAACTGCCTCTGTCCTATTATTCAAGGCATGATTTGAGCGATATCTCACAAACTATAATGCAGGACGTAAGTGATATAGAAATGGCTATGAGCCACGCTCTTCCGCAGGGACTCGCTTTTATAGTATATTTTGTGATTATAATTGTGATGTCGGTCATTACAAAGCCGGTTCTCGGTATAGCTCTTGTTCTGCCTATACTGTTAAGCTCTCTTTTTCTTTGGTTTTCGAGGAAGCTGCAAATGAGAGGGGCGGAGAAATACTATAAGAGACTAAGAGAAAATTCCGAGATTTTTCAGGAAGCGATAGAGCTTTCTCAGGAGATAAAAAGCTACGGGCTTAAAGACAAGGTTAAAGCTGATATACTGGAGGCTGTTGAGGACAGCGAGAAGATACATATAAGATCCGAGTTTTCACAGGGCATACCGGTTACAATGTCGAATGCCATATTGAAATTAAGCTTCGCTTCAACCGCCTTTGTAGGAATATCTCTGTATACAAAGGGTGAAATAGGTTTATTGTACCTCATTGCTTATGTAGTTGCATCGATCAGAATAGTGGATGCGGTAAGCAGTCTTTACGAGAATATGGCGGTTCTGCTTTATGCCGATGCAAGAATAAACAGGGTCAAGGAAGTGTATGCGAATCAGATTGAAGACGGTCTTGACATAGAGCTTGACAGCTTTGACATAAGGCTTGAAAATGTAGGCTTTTCATACAAGGAAGGAACTAAGATCATAGATAATTTAAGCCTTGATATAAAGCAAAATGAGGTTACGGCTCTTATAGGTCCGTCCGGTTGCGGAAAAACCACCGTACTCAGACTTATTTCCAAGCTTTATGATTATGATGAAGGCGATATATACATAGGAGGAAAAAGTATTAAAAAGGTCGAGGCGGAAAAGCTTTTTAAGTATATTTCCATAGTTTTTCAGGATGTTATCCTTTTTGACGCTTCCATAATGGAAAATATCAGACTCGGAAATCCTAATGCGAGCGATGAGGAAGTTTTAGAGGCGGCAAAGAAGGCAAATTGTGACAGTTTTGTTAATGCTCTGGAAGACGGATATAATACCTTGATAGGTGAAAACGGAGCCAAGCTGTCGGGAGGAGAACGTCAAAGAATCTCAATAGCAAGGGCAATGTTAAAGGACGCCCCTATAATTTTACTTGATGAGATAAGCGCCTCTTTGGATGTGGAGAATGAAATGATTATACAGGAAAGTCTCAACAAGCTTATAAAGGGTAAGACGGTAATAATTATTTCGCATAGGCTAAAAGCTATAGAAAATGCGGATAATATTATAGTGCTTGATAAAGGCGGCTTGGATTCACAGGGAAAGCATGAAGAACTTTTAAGAAACTCGGAGCTTTACAGACTTTTGACGAAAAGAGCCGATATGGCGGGAGAATTTGTTTACTAGAATTTAGGAGGATGTATGAATAAGTTTACAGTTAAAGATTTGGTCAATGCCTCGGTCTTTTCAGTATTGACCTTGGTAACATTTTGGTGTGCGGGTATGATAGGTCTTATACCGGTTTTAATGCCTTTAGTACCGTTCATCTGCGGTTTTGTATCCGCTCCGGTATTTATGCTTTACAGTACGAAAATAAATAAATTCGGTATGGTTTTGATTTTGGGAATACTCACGGGACTTTTGTTCTCACTTTCCGGTCATGGGGTATACGTAATGCCGGGTTCCATAATCATAGCTCTTTTGGCGGAGCTTGTGATGAAAAGCGGTTCATATAAGAGCATATTTAAGGCAAGACTTGCATATACGGTATTTCTTCTGGTTGCGGCATGCAATCTTTTACCTATGTACATAGCAAGGGAAAGCTATATACAAAAGCTTATTACTTCGGGCTATACGAAAGAGTTTGTAGACAGGATGCTTTCGGTAATGCCTATATGGACCTTCATTCCTATATCTGTAAGTGCATGTTTGGGGGCTTATCTGGGCACGGGACTGGGAGTAAAGTTACTTGAAAAACACTTTAAGAAAGCGGGTATGGCTTAGTATGCCTAAGATTGATTTCAGAACCAAACTGTATATGACAGCCGTAACGGGGCTTATATGTATAAACGGAAACCTACAGTACAGGCTTCCCTCCGTTTCACTTGTCATTTGCCTGTTTCCTTTTGTTCTGCTTTTATGGCACGGAAAGCTCAAATTTGTTTTTCTGAAAAAGAAAGAGGATGAAAATGCAAAACGCTGCTTTGAAATATTCCTACAAGGCGGTATATCCGTACTTATAGTATGGTTTTTATCGGTTAAGCTTCCGTATAAAAACATAGGTTTACTGTCGGCATTTATCTTTTTACTTAACGGTATACTGATTAGAATGCTTCCCGGATTTATGATGGGCTATTATGCGCTTTTTACAAGCAGTATGAGCGATATAGTTTTCTCGCTTGGAAAAATGAAGTTGCCGGAGTTTATAATTATACCTCTTTCTTTAATGTTTCGTTTCTTTTATTCAATAAAGGAAGATTACAGTCAGATAAAAGAGGCTATAAAAATGCACGGCATCAGTTTTAGAAACAATTATAAAAATCCTATGAGACTGCTTGAATACAGGATAGTTCCTCTTTTAATGTGTGCGACAAGATGTGCCGACGATGTTGCGGTATCGGCAATGACAAGGGGAATGGTCATAGGAAAGAAAAGAAGCAGTATATCCGATGCGAAGCTTAGACTTGTTGACTATATTTTGCTGGGCTTGTATACATTTTTCCTTGTGCTGTTTTTTAAATTTTTATAGGGGGGGATATGCTGAGACTTGACAATATAAGTATAAAATATGAGGACGAATGCATTCTTTCCGACGTGAATTTATGTTTTGAAAAAGGCAGTATAAATGTCATAACGGGCAATTCCGGAAGCGGTAAAAGCACTCTGATAAAATTGATAAACGGAGTGGCTACACAGTTTGAAAATGCAAAGGTAAGCGGCGATATACTCTTTAACGACACAAGTATCAAGGACTTTGCCGTTGATAAAAGAGCGGACTTTGTAGCTACGGTGTTTCAAAATCCGAAAACACAGTTTTATACGGTAAATACCACCGATGAAATGGCATTTGCCTTGGAGAACAGAAATATAGAAAGAGAAGAGATACTTAAAACTATAGATAAGTATGCTAAGCTTTTGAATATAGAGGATTTGCTGGACAGGGACATTTTTAAGCTTTCGGGCGGTCAAAAGCAGTTGGTTGCGGTGGCAAGCGTTGCCTGTCTTGATAATGAAATATATATATTCGATGAGCCTTCATCTTCCTTGGATACGGAGGCCATACAAAGGCTTAAAAAGGCTTTGCACACTCTTAAAAATCTGAGAAAAACGGTAATAGTTGCCGAGCACAGGCTTTATTATCTTAGCGAGATTATGGATAAATTGATAATACTTGACGATAAGAAGGCAGATTGTATTGAGTGCGGGGACTTGCATAAGGAGGATACAAAATCTCGGATTGCATCTTATAATTTGCGCTGTCTGTATGAAACTACAAAGGACAAACTCAAGAATGTCGAGATTAAATCTCTTTTTTCCAAGGATTATGACAAGTCTCGGACTTTGCTGTGTGAAAACTTTGATTTCGGTTATAAAAATAAAGAGAAGCTTTTTGACTTCAATATATCTTTTTCTTCCGATATCTACTTTATAATCGGGAAGAACGGTATAGGAAAAACGGCTTTTTTACGCTGTCTGTGCGGTTTGAATAAATGTCGAAAATCAAAGCTTGTCTATAAGGGAAAGAACATAAAAAAGAGAGAGAACATAATCTCCCTTGTTATGCAGGATGTGAACTATCAGCTTTTCACCGATGAAGTATGGGAAGAAATCTCTATAGTTTCCGATGATGACTTGAAAAAGGAAGAGGTCTTGAAAGACTTTGAGCTTTGGGACAAGAAAAATGCCCATCCCCAGAGCCTTTCGGGAGGGCAAAAGCAGAGACTTCTTTTAGCTATGTGTATGGTCTCACAAAAGCCTCTTGTTATTCTTGATGAACCTACCAGCGGTTTATGTAAAAAGAGTATGAGTAAAATGGTGGGATTTTTACACAGCTTAAAAGAGCAGGGTAAAACGGTAATTATAGTTTCGCACGATTATGAGTTTATAAACGAGTGCGAAGGTCGTATAATCGAGTTTGTTTAAACCTTTATATTTCCTGTTTCTTCAAATATTCACATATTTTTTTAACACAATCTTCTATGCTCCCGTTATTTGTTATCCGTATATGGGAGTGAACCTTATATTTTGCAGACCTTTCTTCGTATAAAGCAAGTAAGGTCTGCTTTGTGTTTGTTGAAGCCAGAGGTCTTTTTTCATCCCCCTTTATAGTTTCATAGATACTTTCAAAAGATCTTTCCAGATATATTATTAAACCGCTGTTTTTCAGCACTTCAAAATTTCTTTTAAAGGTAAGCAGTCCGCCGCCTGTCGCTATGACATGGGATTTAAGACTTGCGAGTTCCTTGGTTGCTTCAAATTCAAGCTCTCTGAAAAGACTTTCTCCGCCTTTTTCAAATATTTCGGGTATGCCGAGTCCGTAATTTTTTATTATGAGTTCATCGCTGTCTATGAAGGGCATATTGAGCCTTGCGGCAAGAAGTTTTGCGACACTGCTTTTTCCGCTTGCCATAAAACCGCAGAGGATGATATTGGAGTTTTTTTCTTTCATAGCTTTCTCCTGTGGAGTGTGTTTTATGGTATGTATTATAGCTATAGGAGGGGAGAAAAGCAAGAAAGCGCTTTATTTGTTTCAATTCTTCTATATTTGTATAACTTGATATTGTATGTACATTGAATTACAATATATATATAAGCGACTCTCATTAGATAGTTATTAGGAGGGACAGTATGTTAAGTGACGAAAAAATGGAAATATTGGAGCGAACATTGCCTTTGTATTTAAAACATGACATTGAAGCATGGAAAGAGGGAGAAAGGATTAAATCCCCTTTTTTAGATTGTCTTTGGGGTGAACTGTACGGTTCTATCAATTCGGCATTTTACAGTAATGAGATTACGGAAGAAGAGGCGGATGCCTTGAGGGAAAAATATCTGGGATTAGGAGAGTGACAGATGGATATAGACTTTAGCAATGTGCCCGTGAATAAACTTCGTATGTATGGCGGAAAAAACGGGACAAAAATAGGTATAGTTTTTCAAGGTGAAAATTATATGTTGAAGCTTCCGGCAAAGCCGCAGAAAAATAAAGAAATGAGCTATACGAACGGCTGCATAAGTGAATATGTTGCATGCCATATTTTTGAATCCCTGGGAATAGAAACTCAAAAAACTTTGTTGGGGCGGTATAGGGGAAAAATTTCAGTTGCATGTAAAGACTTCTTTAAAACTATTATAAAAGCAAAGATTATAGATAAAGCGATGGAACGGTTGGCGGAGTAAAATATATATCGCCATAGTTCATAAATGGAGGGATTGTAATGAATAAAGTAGCTTTGGTTACGGGGGCATCATCCGGAATAGGAAAAAGTACGGCAATAGAGCTTGCCGAAAACGGATTTATTGTCTATGCGGCGGCAAGACGTACCGAAAAAATGGAAGATTTAAAAAAGAACAAAATAGTACCCGTTTATATTGACCTTACAGACGAAGAAAGTATGGTGAAATGTGTTGACGACATACTGAAAAAAAGCGGAAGAATCGACGTGCTTGTCAATAACGCGGGCTACGGCTCCTTCGGTGCGGTGGAAGATGTTCCCGTAGAAGAGGCAAGAAGGCAGTTCGAAGTAAACTTATTCGGTATGGCAAGGCTGATTCAGCTTGTAGTACCCTGCATGAGAGAAAATCACAGCGGCAAGATCGTTAACATAGCTTCCGTGGGAGGGAAGGTATGGACAAAGTTCGGAGCCTGGTATCACGCAACAAAGTTTGCGGTGGAGGGCTTTTCAGATTGCCTCAGGCTTGAGCTTTCAGACTTCGGTATTGATGTAATAGTTATTGAACCGGGAGTAATCAAAACAAACTGGGCAAGTATAGCTATGGATAACCTTAAAGAAACGTCAAAAGCCGGTGTGTATGAGACTTCCGCGGCGGCTACGGCTAAGGGTATGATTAAAATATATTCGGGGAAGGCGGTTACCAATCCGGAGAAAATTGCCCGAACAATAAGAAAAGCTGTTATGAAAAAAAGACCTCGTACACGCTATCTGGTAGGTTATATGGCAAAGCCTATGGTTTTGATACAAAGAATATTCGGAGATCGGGTGTATGATTGGATGATTGAAAATTTTTCATAATACGAGTATAAAATAAAAAATCATTTGGTGAGGGGATTGATACCGGCGGTTTAATGAATTACTTATATGGTTCACAGATTTTGGAGGATAAGAAATGAAAAAGATTATGTGGATTATTGCAATGCTTCCTATGGTGCTTACAATTACGGTATTCAGGCTTATACCGGATACTATACCCATGCATTATGATTTGGCGGGAAATATAGACAGATGGGGAAACAAGACAGAAAGTCTGTTTTTTCCGATATCTATTTTGCTGATTACCCTTTTTTGGCATTTAATGGCATACGTTTTTGAGAAAAAGGCTGCAAAAGCTAAAACAAAGGAGGAAGGGTTGAAATTGAAGTCATCGGCAAAAACATTTTGCATAGTAGGAATTTTTGAGGCTTTGTTATTCGGTATTATGCATTTTTATTTTCTTTATTCGGCATGTATGCAGGCAAAAAGTGCAGCTTTGAAGTCTATACTTGATACTTTGAACTTATAAGGAGTTATTATGGTAAGAGAAGCACTTAAAGAAGATTTATATGAACTTTTGAATTTATATTTGTTTCTACATGAGAAGGATATTCCGGCGGATACCGAACATTTACGAAATACATGGAATACCGTTATTAAAGATAAGAACCATCATATTATCGTAAATGAGATAGACGGAAAAATAATTTCGTCCTGTGTTTGTGTTATTATACCGAATCTGACGAGAAATGTGAGGCCCTATGCATTTATTGAAAATGTAGTTACAAACGAGAGCTACAGGGGAAAAGGCTATGCAAGGGAGTGCCTTGATTATGCCAAGGAGATAGCGATAAAAAATAATTGTTATAAGATGATGCTCTTGACGGGCTCCAAGGAGAAAGGTACATTGGACTTTTACAAAAAAGCGGGTTATAACAGTACGGATAAAACGGCATTTATACAATGGCTTTAAGTAAGAGAACTTAGAGGAAACGGATATGAGAAGTAAGAAAGTACATATTCTTTTGCTTGTTTGTATTGTTGTGTTTTTTGCATACATCTTTCCTTCCCGTGAGCAAAGTCCCAAAGAGCAGGAGAAGATATACGGCTTGACTGTGGATGACAGCTGGTATGAGGATGTTTCTCTTGAGGAAATAGTATTATCCCTAAAAAACCTCAAAAAAAAGCCGACAGTAAGAATAGTAATGTCCAAAGATACCGGGGTATCGGAATACGTTGAAATATTTGAAAAAATACACGATGTTGCCTATATTATGGCACAACCTGTAGACTCCTACGAGATGAATCTGTATGAGGATGAAAAAGACTACAGAGCCCGTTTTGCCGAGGCATATGAATATCTGGGGGATTATGTCGATATCTGGGAGGTAGGAAACGAGGTAAACGGTGAGGAGTGGATAAAACAGGACAATACCTTGATTGCCGACAAAATTACGGCGGCTTATAAGGAGATAAAATCAAAGGGGAAAAAGACGGCTATAACCTTTTACTACGAAAATCCCGAGTATGAAAGAGATATGTTTGAGTGGATAAGAAGCTATCTGCCGAATGAAATCAGGGAAGGTGTTGACTACAGCTTTATAAGCTACTACGAAGATGAAAATGAGGGCTATATACCGGACTGGAAGACGGTATTTGCAGAACTTGAGGAGCTTTTTCCGAATTCAAAGCTGGGAATAGGGGAATGCGGAAACATTGCAAAGGATGCGGATGAAAAAAGTAAAATAAGGATGTTTAACAAGTATTACTCAATGCCTGACTATTCTTCTTCGTATGTGGGAGGATATTTCTGGTGGAACTATGTGGAGGACTGTATCCCATGCGAGGGAAATGCGGTGTATGAGGCCGTGAAAGAAAAATTTGAATTTTAATAAAAACCGATAACAATATCTATATAAACAGGACGCTTTGTTTTATAGATATTGTCATCGGTTTTTTTAAGGGGCATAATTGTTGCCGGAATTAGAAAATACGGCATTAATACTATAAACTATATTTAATATTATAAGTGTTATTTTAATGTCGGGACGTGAATAATCATAGAATTCTTCTCTTTTGAAAGGCATATTTTCAAGATCCTTCAGAACCCTTCTTATATCCCCGAAAATTTTGTCTGCAATCCTGTGTGCAGCGTAAAGTCCTTGTGAGCTTCGCCCTTCTCCATTCTTAAAAAGTACATCAATATGGAGTATTGATACGATACTCCATAAGTAGGTAAATAAGCAAAACTACTTTTTGGAAGAAAAACAACTAAAGAAGAGTGTAAAGAAATAGTTAAATATTGCATTGAACACAATCGTAATTACAAAGAAGCAGCAAGCCTTAATGATGTTTCATATAGTCAAGTTTATTTATGGGTAAAGAAACATGATACAAACAGGGAAGAAGGCTTACCGGATAAACGTGGTCGTCACAAAACAGATAATGAAGCAGATGAACTGGAACGTCTTCGTAGAGAAAACAAGCGCCTAAAATGTCAACTTGAAGAAAACGATAAGTTGGTACAGCTGTTAAAAAAAAGTGAAAGAATTCGAAAGGATGTGAGGCTTGATAAACAACACTATGAATCAAAATATATGACAATTAAATATTTCTACGAAAACAAAAGTTGGAGCATTAATCGGATGTGTAAACAGTTTTTCGTTTCAAGGGCAGCTTATCATAAGTGGTTACATAGAGAAATGCAGATTCAGGAACAAGAAAATATAGAACGAGTGAGAGCTTTTATAAATTATTGACTTTCAGGTATAAAAAATGATACAATGTATCAAATCTTTTGGTGTGTATCTCAGGCAAGGTTTAAGCAAAATTTGAATTTTGCAGCAGTGACTGAGATATTGTTTAATCAGGGAGGTAGTTAAAATGAAAAGAAAGTTTTGGATACTGGCGATAAGTGCAGTATTGGTAACAAGTACTCTGGCAGGGTGCAGTTCGAAGCAGCAGGAAAGCACGCAGGAAGAGACAAGAGTTTCATCTTCAGATGCGGATGAAAAGAAAAAGACGGAGGATAAAAACGAAGAAAGTAAAAAAGAAAAGACTGATGACAAAGATGACACATCCGGAAATAAAGCTTCGGGAGAAAATGAAAATCAGATAGGAAAGGGTGTCAATGGCGATATTCCGGAGCCTGATTACAGTTATGAGGGGATTATAAATGCCCCTGCGGGACTATATCCATCTCCTCATCAAAAAAAGGAATACTCGCTTCAGCAATGGGGTGATATTAAAAAAGAATGGAAAAAAGGAATGCAAGCGGAGGTTGACAAGATAGAAAAGCCTTTGGGCGCCGATGCTACAGACAAGGATATAGATCATTTTTTCAATCAGTTATTATATATAGCTGCATCTGATTACTCCGCCATTGAAGAAATCAATCGTTTTAGTTATGTCATTTTTAAGAATGATATGGAAGATCCGTTCACAAAACAAAGTATTGCCGAAAATAAGCAGATAAATGTAGAAATAGTGTTGGATGCCTCAGGCTCCATGGCAAAAAAGATTGACGGTCAAACTATGATGAATATAGCTAAGAATTCCATTACCGAAGTTCTTAAGCAGCTTCCGCAAAATGCCAAAGTAGGATTGAGGGTATTCGGTCACAGGGGAAACAATAAGGACTCGGGAAAGGCTGAATCTTGTGGTGCAAATGAGCTTATTTATCCGATTGAAACTTTAAATCCGGAAGGTATTACTGCAGCTTTAGCCTTAGTTGAACCGACGGGTTGGACATCAATAGCCGATTCCATTAAAAATGGTGTGGAAGACTTGAGCGTACTTGAGGGTGAGAATACAGTCAATATTTTATATATTATTACGGACGGTATAGAAACCTGCGGAGGAGACCCGGTAGCGGCGGCAAAGGAAATGAAAAATAAGGGAACGAATATAGTTTTCGGAATTATAGGCTTTAATGTAAATGCATCTCAGGATGCTCTGTTAAAAGAGATTGCCAAGGCGGGAGAAGGCTATTATGCCAATGCAGGCGATGCAGGAACTTTAACGGCGGAACTTTACACTATTAGCGAAGCTGCCAACAGCCTTTATAATTGGGAGCCGTTTACGCAAACCCTTTATCTTAACAGAGTAAGAAGTCATAAATCAGGTATTCTCTACAACAAGTATGCTGTCTCCGGAACATACGGCTACGAAAAGGCGGGCTTAGATGAAGCTATTCAATATGCTCAAAGTAAGGGCTTGGTTTCTAAAGAGAACGGTGTCTATAAAAAGTTGCAGGAAAAGGCTGAGAAGAGACAGAGTATAATCAAGCAGGTTCTGGAAGAAGAATACAAAAAGCGTGAAACTCAATCACAGGAATATTTAGCTTATTTGGAAGGAAGAATAGGGGAAGAGGTTGCTATTGTGGAAACAACAAGCCGTGTAGATCCGTTCAGCAACTACTACATAGGACCTGCCGGAGTAGGAGGAAGTATGGAGGATGCGCAAAAGGATGGAGAAAAGCTTAATTCCGAGCAGGAAGAAAGCATGAAGAATGAATAAAAGCAAAGATTTGCTTACAAAGATACAAAAAAAGCTTGGCGTTTTGCCAAGCTTTTTTAAAAATAAAAATGCAGAAAAAGGGACTTGAACCCTCACAGTATTGCTACTATACGGACCTGAACCGTACGCGTCTGCCAATTCCGCCATTTCTGCAAATAAAATACATAGGCACTTGATTAAGTGCTATAGATATATTATCATAAGAATTGTCAAAGTCAAGAAGAAAATATCTTTATAACTCATATAAAGTCCAAAGAAAGGTTCGGTATGAATAGACATTTCCCCATATTTATGGATTTAAGCAGGAAAAACATACTTTTTGTCGGCGCCGGTGAAATAGCGGCAAGAAGATTAAAAACTATGCTTATGTTTGATTGCAAGCCTAAAGTAATAGCCGAAAAAATAGGGGAAAAGGTTGCGGCTTTAATAAAAGAATACGGTATGGATTATGAAGAACGAAAGTTTAAGGAAGATGATATAAAAGAAACGGATATGGTTTTCGCCTGTACGGATAAAATTGAAGTTAACTCCCTGATAACTGCTTTAGCTAAGGAAAGAGGGATATTATATAATTCCTGTACTGATAAAAGCGATTGCAGCTTTTATTTTCCATCAGTAATAGTGGATGATAATGTATGTATAGCTGTAAATGCGGGTGGCGAAAATCATCTAAAGGTAAAGGAAACAAGGCTTAAGCTTGAAAAAGCTTTGGATTTTGAAAATAAACTTAGATATTGATAGAAGGTAGAAGAATGATAAAAAGAGCAAGAAGACTCAGAGGTAATAAAAGAATAAGGGCAATGGTTCGGGAAACAAGGTTCGGGAAAGACAGCCTTATATATCCTATTTTTATAGCTGAAGGCAAAGACATATACGAAGAGATTAAAGCTATGCCCGGACAATACAGATACAGTACGGACAAGTGTAAAATAATACTTGAAAAGCTTTTAAAAGCGGGTGTTTACAATGTAATGCTTTTCGGTATACCGGAGCATAAGGACGAAGTAGGAAGCTCGGCTTATGCAAAGGAAGGAGTCGTACAGGAGGCGATACGTTACATTAAAAGAGAATATCCGGAGTTTTATATTATAAGTGACGTGTGTATGTGTGAATATACGGATCACGGCCATTGCGGCATTGTACATGAGCAATATGTGGATAATGACGAAACACTTAAGTATCTTGCGAAAATAAGCTTAAGCCATGCACAGGCGGGAGCGGATATGGTAGCTCCGTCCGACATGATGGACGGAAGAGTTGCCCATATAAGGCAGTGCCTTGACGAAAACGGATACGAGAATATTCCGATAATGGCGTATTCCGCAAAATATGCCTCTTCATTTTACGGTCCTTTCAGAGAAGCGGCAGGCTCGGCACCGAGCTTTGGAGACAGAAAAAGCTATCAGATGGATTTTGCGAATGCAAGAGAAGCACTTAAGGAGATAAAAGAGGATATATCGGAGGGAGCTGATATTATCATGGTTAAGCCTGCAATGAGCTACCTCGACATAGTAACAAAGGCGAAGGAAATTTGTGATATTCCGGTGGCGGCGTATTCCGTCAGCGGAGAGTATGCCATGGTTAAGGCGGGTGAAAGATTGGGCTATATAAATGCGGACAACATAATAAAAGAAATGGCTGTTGCGGCTTTCAGAGCCGGAGCGGATATTTATATAACATATTTTGCCCTTGAAATAGCGGATTTTATTGAAAAAGGAGAACTGTAATGAAGGCGGTTTTGGTGGTAAGCTTCGGTACAACCCATGAAGATACAAGGATAAAAACTATAGAAGCCATAGAAAACGATATAAGAAAAATAGATGAAAATGTGAAGGTTTACAGGGCGTGGACAAGCAAAATCATAATGAAAAGAGTTAGGGAAAATCTCGGGCTTGAAGTGGATGACGTGCAAAAAGCCATGGAAAGGATGAAAAAGGAAGGAATTAAAAAGCTTTTGGTTCAGCCGACTCACATCATCAACGGTATAGAAAATGATAATATGATAAGGGATGTACGTAAATACGAGTCATATTTTGAAAAAATTATTTTCGGAAAGCCTTTGCTTACGGATGATGAGGACTACGAAAAAACGGTTGAAATCACGGCGAAGGATATATTTGATGATATAAAGTCAGACTGTAAAACTGATTTAAGTAAGGAAACGGATGCGGCTCTTGTACTTATGGGACACGGAACGGATCACTATGTAAATCCCGCCTATGCGGCTCTTGATTACAGATTTAAGGCTATGGGCTATGAGAATGTCTATGTGGCCACCGTAGAGGCATATCCTTATGTTGAAACTGTTTTAAAGCAGATTGGGAAAAAGAATTTTAAGAAGATAGTTTTGCAGCCTTTTATGATAGTGGCGGGAGAACATGCAAAAGAGGATATGGCGGGAAATAAAGAGGACTCTTGGAAAAGCCTTTTTGAAGCTGAAGGCTATGAGGTATACTGTGTTTTAAAGGGTCTGGGCGAATATTCCGCAATAAGAAATATATTTACACAAAACATAAAAAAGTTGCTTGAAAGGTTTTAAAATGAAGGAAATCAGAATAGGGACAAGAAGGAGCAAGCTTGCCTTATTACAGACAAAAATAGTATGTGAAGCCATAAAGAAATTTGATGAAAGTATTGATATAAAAGTAGTTCCCATGTCAACCAAAGGGGATGAAATACAGGATATTTCCCTACTTAAGCTCGGAGGTAAGGGAGTTTTCACAAAAGAACTGGAAGAAGCTCTGCTGCTCGGTAAAATAGATATGGCGGTTCACTCGGCTAAGGATATACCGCTTGAGCTTCCCGAAGGTTTATGCATCAGTCCGGTACTCAAAAGAGAGGATCCGAGTGATGTTGTGATAAGCCTTACAGGGGAAAAACTAAGGGATTTTTCGCCGGGAAAGACGGTCGGAACCAGCTCATTAAGAAGACAGCTACAGGCAAAAAAGATAAATAACAATATAGAGATTAAAGACTTAAGAGGAAATATTCAGACCAGAATAAAGAAATTAAAAAGCGGCGAATATGATGCGATAATACTTGCGGGAGCCGGCATAAAAAGGCTGGAGGCATACTCTGAAAACAAGGATTTTGAAGACCTGTATTTTGAATACATGAATCCGAAGGAATTCTTACCGGCTTCGGGTCAGGGAATTCTTGCAATAGAGCACAGGGAAGGAGATTTCGCACAGCTTATAAAAAGCCTTGATTGTGAAAATACAAGCAAGGCATTTTTGGTGGAAAGAGAATTTCTTTTAAGTACAGGAGCCGGCTGTAACGCACCCTGCGGCATATATTGTGATTTTAAGGACGATATATGCGAAATAGATTTAATGTATGCCGACCGCAATCTGAATTTGAGGTATGAGCATATTACGGAAGGATTCGAAAAGGCAAGGAATGAAGCAAGAAGACTTGCTGTTGTCTTGAAAGAAACATTTTAGAATTTTGGGAGAAAAAATTATGTCTGTTGTGAGTCTTGTCGGGGCGGGACCCGGCGACATGGGATTGATAAGCTTAAAAGCGCTTGACAGGGTGAAAAAAGCGGACGTTATCGTTTATGATAATTTGATACCCTTTAATTTACTTAATGAAGCAAGACTTAGCGCAAAGCTTATATATGTAGGTAAAAAAGCCGGTGAGGATTATTTGAAGCAGGAAGAAATAAATAAACTTTTGGCGGATTTAAGTAAAGAGTATGAAAATATTGTCAGACTCAAGGGCGGAGACCCTTATGTGTTCGGGAGAGGTGCGGAAGAGGCGCTTTATCTTATGAATGAAGGAGTGGATTTTGAGCTTGTTTCGGGGGTAAGTTCAGCCGTTTCGGCACCGGCAAGCGTCGGGATACCCGTCACCGATCGAAAGTACGCCTCTTCTTTTCATGTTATAACGGGGCATGAAGCGGATAATAAAGAAAAGTCATCATTAGAATACGAGTATTTGGCTAAGCTTGAAGGAACTCTTGTATTTATGATGGGATTGGGTAAGCTTAGGAATATTGTAGAGTCTTTACTTAACTTCGGGAAAAAAAGATCCTGTCCGGTAAGTATAGTAAGTAAGGGAAGTCTTGAAGATAAAAAAAGACATGATTTTACTTTGGGGCAGCTGCAGGAAGGTTTTGAGAGCGGCTCCCCCGATTTTAAAAAGAAAATAGAGAATATAGAAAGACCGGCCGTAATTGTAGTAGGTGAGGCGGCTTCCTTAAGGCTTATGAAGGATGAGGACAAAAAGCTCCTCACCGGAAAGAAAATTTTGATAACGGGTACAAGGCAGATGTGTCAAAAGATGCTACCCGAAATAAAAAAGGAGGGCGCCGAGGGACTTTGTTTAAGTCTCATAGAAACCGTTTTAAGACAGGAGCAATATTTTGAAGAATATATAAATAATATTTCGGATTATACGCACGTCGTATTTACAAGCTCGAACGGTGTGGATGCTTTTTTCTCTTATCTGAAAAACCGGGGAACGGATATAAGAAAGCTTGCAGGACTCAAGTTTGCCGTAATAGGAAAAGGTACGGCACAAAGTCTTGCAAAACACGGTATTATAGCCGATATCGTTCCGGATGTTTTTACGGGAGAGAAACTTGGATACGAGCTTTTAAAGACTTTAAAGAAGACGGACAGAGTGGTTTTGTTTCGTGCAAGACAGGCAGGAAAGGAAATAATAGAGCTTCTTGAAAATAAGGGTATAGACCATTCGGATGTTGCACTTTATGAAACCATAAAGGACTACAGGAGAAAGGATGAGCTTAATCGTATCATAGACAGTGTAGACTATATCACGGTAACAAGCGGTCTGGGTGCCGAAGCCCTGTATGAAATGACGGATGATAGGGATAAGCTTAAAGACAAGATTATAAGTATAGGTCCGGTAACAAGCGAAGTTTGTAAAAAAAGCGGTCTTAAGGTATATAAGACCGCAAAAGAATTTACAGTTGAGGGTATGCTTGGAAGCATAAAAGAGACCCTGCTATGAAGCCGATAAATGTATAATAAAAGGTATGACGGGAATAAGTGCAAGTATCGGTCGCAAGATCGGATTTTCGAGATACCTGTCTATACCTTTTAAAGGTGCAGAGTTTTTTTCTTCGGGGTTCTTTATAGAAGCTCTTATATCTTTAACTATTAAACGCGCTGTAAGAGCTAAAAAAGCTATAGGTGCAAACCACTTTTCAGAACCGAAACCGAAAGTCATCAAATAGCTTAATATATGCTTGGAAGACCAAAAGGCGAAGATAATGCCTAAATATAAGCCGGATAAAGCCAAACCTGTAAAAAAAGGTGCAGGCTTATCGGGCTTTTTAAAACTCAAAAAAAGTAAAGCTATAAAGGCTGCGACAAGCATAACTATCGCATAAGAAATATTAACGGTGTGTACCTGACCCTTAAAATAATGTATATGAAGGAGGATATCAAGTCCGGAGAAGGTAAATTCATACGCATTTTTCATAAAGATGAGATATAAGGGTGCATAACACACGAAAAAAACAAAGACAAATAAATCATAAAAAGGCGGATAATAAGTTCCGGCTACGGAACCTTTAAAGCACCTGATTAGCTCATGCAAGCTTAAGATTAGAGGAAAAAATATCGCAAAGCTGAAAAAGAGTGCAAATAAAAGAACGGAAGAAACAAAACTTAAAATACCATCGGAAAGCGCTAAAGCCAAGTAAAGGGGGCTGGATATGGAGTTAAACAGTATAAATAAAACCATAGGTACGAGAGCAATAAGCACGGAAATAATAAACTCTTTGGCAATTACAAGTAATGATTTTGAAACAGGATTTTTTGTTTTTAGAATATTTTTCATTTCAGATAAGCCTCCTTTATAAATATATACAAAGCTCAAGCTACAGAACTATTTGTAAAATAATTATAATTCGAGATTTTTTGCTTGTAAAGCCGAAAATCGGAAAATTTCATATATTTATACAAAAATAAACTTTGTAAAGCTTGATTTATTGGTTGAAATAGATATAATTATTATAAAAAATGCGGGGAGGTCTGGATATATGAAAGGGATATGGGATTTCTGGGCAAACTATTACGATAAGCTTTGGGTACAAAAATATTCATTAAAACCAAGCAGAGATAAAGTTATAAGTATTATTAAAAGGTTGAATTTAAAAAAAGGAGGCTTGCTTGATATAGGCTGCGGAACGGGGCAGCTTTTGGAGCAGGTGTACTTTGAGCTTGGAGAGGGATTTGTACTCAGCGGAGCGGATTTTTCAAAAAATATGCTCAGGCAGGCGGAAAAAACCTTGAAAAACTGTAGAATAAAGGCGAAGCTCGTACATAGCGATGTGAGTAATATAAAAGAAAACATTAAGGGCAGCTTTGATATCATTACTTGTACTCATTCCTTGCCCTACTATAAAAATAAAGAAAAAGCAATTTCGGATATGGCGGATTTATTAAAGAAAGACGGGCATATTATAGTTGTATGTGCTTCGGTAAATAATCTTTATGATGCCTTTGCCTGCAGTGTGTTAAAGCTGACGACGGGAAAGGCGGATTATCCCTCGGTGAGAGAACTTAAAAGCTTTGCAAAGAATAAGCTTAAGGTCGTAGGCGTTTATCGTATAAAGAAGGCATTTTTCATGCCTAATATAGCGGCTGTAGTATATAAAAGAGGATAAACTTGTGGCTGAGAAAATACGTATATTGTTGATTCGTCCGAAACCGCCTAAGGAAACCATAGGCTTGCAGCATGTGATGATATGTGAGCCCTTGGAACTTGAATATTTGGCGGGGAATATAGATAAAAATAAAGCAAGTGTCAAAATCGTAGATATGATACTCGAGAAAAAACCGCTTGAATTTTTTATAGACAGATATAAACCTCATATTGTTGGAATGACAGCCTATATTACCCATGTGGGTACGGTCAAAAAAATGGCGAAAAAGATTAAGTCCTTGTCAAAAGATACTACGGTTGTTGTAGGAGGAGTTCATGCGGAGGTTGTACCGGAAGACTTTTTATCACAATACATAGATTATATTATATGCTCCGATCCTATAGGGACTTTTCTTAAAATAACGGATGCGGTAATGGAGAGGAAAGAAAAAAAGGACATAGAGGGAAGCTATATAAAAGGCGGAAGCTATGTAAGAAAATCATCCTTCGGCGAATTTCCGCCCGACAGAGAGGCAGTAGCGAGGTACAGAAAAAGATACTATTATATGTTTCATAATCCCTGTGCACTTATAAAGACCTCACTGGGTTGTCCTTACACCTGCAGCTTTTGCTTTTGTAAGGAAATAACCGGCGGAAAATACTATGCAAGAAAGCTTGACGGAGTTATGAAGGAGCTTGAAAGCATTAAGGAAAGAGAAATATATATAGTGGATGACGACTTTTTATTCAATGAGGACAGGTTAAATGATTTCTGTGACGAATTGGAAAAGAGAAAAATAGATAAACGCTTTCTCGTGTACGGACGTGCTGATTTTATAGCGACTCATGAAAAGATCATAGCAAGACTTTCAAAGCACGGTTTAAGTGCGGTGATAGTAGGCATAGAGTCGGTAAGGGAAAAGGATCTTAAGGACTTTAACAAAAGAAGCTCTCTTGAAAATAACGAAAAAGCCATAAAAATTCTTCAAAAATATGACATAGAGCTGTATGCCACCATGATTTTACAGCCCGATTTTACAAAACAGGATTTTAAACAGATAGAGGACTATATAGTAGGCTTAAATGTAAGCTTTGTAAATCTTCAGCCTCTGACACCTTTACCGGGAACGGATATTTATGACGATTATAAGGATAAAATTCTGGTATCACGTAAAGATTATGCCATGTGGGACCTTGCGCATATAGTGCTTGAACCTGAGCATATGAGCATAAGAGAATACTATTATCAAATTATCAGAACCTATGCAAGTATAGTTTTAAGACCGAAAAATATAATCAAAATGCTTAGAAAATACGGTGTGAAGGAAGTGGCTAAAATGTGGTGGGGAAGCCAATTTGTCACCATGCAGTACATAGGAAAGATTATAAAAGGCAGGTAGTCGTATGCAAAAGAAAAAACTTGTACTTATACAATCCTCACCTTATGATCACGATAAAAAGCCCATAAAAAAATCAAAGCTTTATTTTGTCGGGCTTGCAATGCCCTTACTTGCGGCTATGACTCCCGATGAATTTGAAGTTAAAATAATTCTGGAAACGATAGAAGATATAGACTTCGATATGGATGTGGATATAGTAGGCATAGGAAGTATGGGGCATGCCGTTATAAGAAGTATAGATATCGCAAAAGAGTTTAAAAGAAGAGGAAAAACTGTATTTATGGGCGGATATATGGTAAGTCTGATGCCCGAGGAAGCGAAAAAATACTGCGACAGCGTGATAATAGGTGACGGAGAGTTGGCATATCCCGCTATGCTTAAGGATTATCTTAAAGGAGAGCTTAAAAGCTCTTACAATATGCCGATAAAAATGATAGAAACGCCTTTACCCAGGTTTGACTTAATACTTGATAAAAAAATCGGAGACATGTTGCCGGTACAGGCGGGGAGAGGCTGTCCGAAGTCATGCAGTTTTTGCTCAATCTATTGCCTGTATAGAAATCATTATATAAGAAGACCCATAGAGGATGTTGTCAGGGATATAAAGCAGATAAAGGATTTGGGTTTTAACAAGTTCATGCTTTTGGATGATAACATTATGTCAAACAGGGCGTATATGATGGAGCTTTTGGATTATATAATACCCATGAAAATGACATGGATAAGTCAGTGCTCCATAGATATAGGAGATGACAGGCAGCTTCTTGAAAAGCTTGCGAAAAGCGGTTGTATGACGCTCAGCTTCGGGCTTGAAAGTATAGTGCAGGAAAGCCTTAACAGCATGAATAAATCATGGGCTAAGGTCTCGGACTACAAAAGACTTATTAAAAATATACAGTCCGTAGGAATAGATATCTCAACGGAGATGGTGGTCGGAGCGGATGCGGACACGATAGATTCCATAAGAAAGACCGCCGATTTTATAAAAGAGTGCAAGATAGTTGTGCCGAGATTTTATATACTTACTCCTATTCCGGGAACCTTCTACCATAAGCAGATGCTTGAAGAAAAAAGAATCTATATAGAAGATATGTACAGCTATGACGGAAGTGTGGCTGTGCACATACCTGCAAATATGAGCCCCGAGGAGCTTACAAGAGAATACTGGGCATTGTATGAGAAGGTATTTGAGATCGGAAGTATAATGCAAAGAACCATACTCAGAAAAGAGTTTTTTAAATTTCCGGGCAGATATTTGTTTTACATGGCAATCAACCTTTATTATAGGTATCAAATAAAAAAGAGGCTGACACCGAACATAATTTAAAATAGAAAAGAGAAACTATGCATATAGTAAAAGCTGAAAAGAAGGATTATAAAAATTTCATAGGCTTTCAAAAGAAAATTTACAAGGATGATGAGCTGTTCAGGGATTTGCAGTCTATTTCACTGCCGGATATTCTGGATAAAAAAGCCTGCATTACAAAGGGTAGTGATATAGAGCCGTATTTACTGTACTCAGATGAAGAAAGAATTGAGGCGGTATTTGTTTTGGCGGTAATCGACAGGATGCCCGATACTATGCAGATAGCATTTTTGGATTTTACCGACAAGGAAGAGGTGTTCGGGGAGATTTATAAATTTGCAAAGCTCAAGGCAAAGGAAAAATCGGCAACGAAGCTTTTGCTCGGTTTAAATTTGCATGTGAATTACGGTTTGGGGCTTCTTGCGGATTCGTTTGAAAGTCCTGTAAGCTTCGGAAGTGCGTATAATAAAGAATATTACATCAGACATATAGAAAAATATATGAAAGCGACGGATATACTTTACAGCTACAGGATAAAGATTTCCGACATGGATGTGAATTTGCCCGAGAAATTAAACCGCTACATAGCGGAGAATTTCAGTATAAGAAAGGCGGACTTTAAAAATATCAAGGAAACGGCATCTTTGTATACGGAGATAAACAATAAGGCATTTGTAAACCATAAATATTATTATACCGCACGAAAGGCTGAGGATATAGAGTTGCTTTCTTCCTTCAGATATGTCATAAAGGAAGAAAATCTCCTGTTTGTTTACTACCACGAAAGGCCTGTAGGTTTTATGCTGTGGTATCCCGATTTTAACGGATTTTTGGCAAAGGGGAAAAAGCTCGGGATACTTTCCGTACTGGGCTATAAATTAAATTTAATGAAAACCGATACCGTAAAAATTACGGAGTTCGGGGTCTTGCCGGAATATAAAAACAGCGGTGCCGTAATAGCCCTGCTTGTTTATCTTTATAAGTTAAAAGGTGAGGAATACACATATCTGGAATCGGGTTGGATAATGGAAACGAATGTCGAATCTACGGCTATTACGAAACGTTTTATGAAAAACAGATACAAAAGTTTTAAGGTTTATGAGGAAGTCCTATGATTTGCGGTTTTAAGGTCTATGACAGTGCAAAAAAGCTTCCGGATTGTTGGGATGAGATTGCAAAAGACAATGTACTTATGAAAAAAGCTTTTCTGATGTTTCTGGAAGAGGTGAATTATTGCAGGCAAAGCTACCACATAGATGAAGAGAACAACATTATTATGGTAAGCTACAGATTAAAGCTCAATTTATTTACCTTCAGCACGAGCTTCGGACCGGATTTTGATATAAGGGTTGCAGGCATCCCTCTGTCCGTGGCAGCACCGGGTTTTGTGTGCAGTGAAGATGGGCTTAGCATTCTTGCCGCATATCTGGAGAGCTTTCCTCTGATTTTAATACTTAATACGGACGGCAGGCTTCCCGTACCGAAGGCTCATACCTTGGGAACCTACAGTATGGAACTTAGAGAGGATTTTGACTTCTTCTTTAAGAGTTTAAAGAGCAGGCACAGAAGAAGATTAAAGAGAGCGCTTTCTAAGGCGGAGGATTTAAAGATTTCTGAATTGCCGAACCGGGATTTCAATAAAGAACATTACAGTCTGTATGAACAGGTATATAAGCGTTCCGAGGGCAAACTTGAAAAGCTGAAAATTGAATATTTCCAAAGGATGGATGCAAAAATGTATCAAATTCGCGGAACGGACAATGAATTGTCGGCTTTTTTTCAGATAAAACAGGTTGAAAAAGAAATGGTATTTTTATTTTGCGGAGTCGATAAGGAAAGCAACAGAAAATACGATACCTATTTGAATATGCTTATATATATGGTGAAGCTGGCTTACGAAAAGCAGTGTCTAAGGCTTCATTTGGGACAAACCACAGCTTACAGTAAATCCAGACTCGGAGCAAAAAAGGAAGTAAAATATATGCATTTGGCAAGCGGTTTTATACCGAAAGTCTTATGCGAAATGCTTTTGAGTATCTTGGGGAATAAGGAGGACTAATGAGAGTATTGCTTGTAAGACCTTGGGTCAATGAAAAAATAACTACGGTAAAAAATTTTCTTTTCGGAGAACCGCTGGGAGTTGAGTGTGTGGCTACAATATTAAAGGAGCAGGGACATAAGGTCATATTGGCGGACTTTATGGCTGAGCCTAAGGGAAGCCTTATACATTATATAAAAAGGTTTAAGCCTCAAGTTGTGGGGATAACATCTCAGTGTACCGATGTGGAAAATGTTTTGAAGATAGCTGAAATGACAAAAAGTTACAATAAAAACATAAAGGTTATAGTCGGAGGCGTACAGGCTATGGTATATCCCAATTCTTTTTTCAGCCCTTACGTAGACCATGTGTTTAAGTCAACTACCAGAGCAAATTATAAGGAACTTATGGAACTCATAGCTTCCGGCAAAAAACAGGAAGAGACAATACCGGGAATATTCTCGGGAGAGCTCGGCTTTAAGAATTCGGTGGAAGGCTGCTATAACGAATATGTAAGACCGGATACGGCTTGCAGCAAGCGCTACAGACATCTTTACAAATATGTCGGTTTTCAGCCCTGTGCGGTAATTCAGACATCCTTCGGTTGCAGAAACAGATGCAAGTTCTGTGTGCGCTGGAAGCTTGAAGGTCCGAAGTTAAGAGAGGTCGAGATAGAGCAGATAGTTGAGCAGATAGGCGATTTAAAAGAGCCTTATGTAATGATTTGCGACAATGATTTTTTGATCAACAGAAAAAGGCTGGAAAAATTTTGTGAGCTTTTGGAGAAAAGAAAAATCAAAAGGAAGTATATATGCTACGGCTCAGTCAACTCCATACTGGAAAAGGAAGATTTATTTAAAAGACTTTCAAGAAACGGACTGATTGCCGTAATTGTGGGCTATGAAAGCTTTGATAACAAGCAGCTTAAAGAGTACAATAAGGCGGCTACAACGGACGAGAATTTGAGGGCTACAAGAATACTCCAGAAAAATAAAATTGCCTGCTGGGGCTCCTTCATCCTTCACCCGGACTGGGACAAAAACGATTTTAAGAGACTTTTGGAATATAAAAATCTTTTAAGACCCGAGCTTATGACCTTTTCACCTCTTAATCCTCACCCTCTCACACCTCTTTTTGAGGAGTACAGGGACAGGCTTTTATATGATGAAACCGATTATGAGAAATGGAATTTCGGGGATGTACTTATCATGCCGTCAAAAATGAGCCTTGACGAATACTATAAGGAAGTGCTTAAGTTTGCATTTGCCGTAAATATGAGCCCTTATTCGGTATTTTATACCTTAAGAGCCTTTCCTATAAGAAACACTCTTAAGATGGCTTTCGGATTTAATACTTTGATAGGTGTATACATAAAGAACTTTTTCAAAGCGGCGGGAAAAGGTAAAAGGAGAAGTGCATGAAAGTTTTACTTGTGAGACCGGGTGCTCCCAATACTTTAAGCTTTACAAATATTTTGGATTCCGAGCCTTTAGAGCTTGAATATTTGCATACGGGTTTAAAGGAGGCGGGCTATGAAGATATGATTTACGATTATATCTGTCAGAATAAGCCCTTTAGAGCCGTGCTTAAAGAGTATGAGCCCGATGTGGTGGCGATAACGGGCTACATAACTCAGGAAAATATGATGAAGAAGTTTTGCATGCAGGCAAAAAAGTATAAGTCCGATATAGCCACAATAGTCGGAGGCGTTCATGCCCAGATCAATACTGAGGTTTTTTATACGGAATGTATAGACTATATAGCAAGGAGCGAGTCCGTAGATGCATTTGTCGAAATTGTTACCTACATAGGTCTGGAAAAGGGGCTTGTTAATCAAAAAGATATTGTAAATAAAAGCTTAATCAAGAAGCTCGGTGATATAAACGGGCTATGCTATAAGCTTGGGGGTGAGTGGAAAAATAATGCCATGGTGCCTATAGATATAAACAGCCTTCCTATACCCGACAGAAGCTTTTTTTACGAAAATAAACAGCATTTCAGGTATTTGGATCTGCTTGAAGCGGCAAATATAAAGACTTCTTTCAGCTGCCCCTATAATTGTAAGTTTTGTTATTGCACCTTACTTAACCACGGACGATACAGGGAAAGGGATTTGAATCTCGTTATAGAAGAGTTAAAGGGAATATCCGTACAAAATATAACCATATCCGATGACGACTTTCTGGTAAATGAGAAAAGATTAAGAGATTTTATAAGGCTTGTAAAAGAAAATAATATAAAAAAGACTTATGTATGCTACGGGAGGGCGGATTTTATAGCAAGCCACCCCGAGCTTATAAAGGAGCTTGCGGATATAGGCTTTAAGTATTTTCTGGTGGGTCTCGAAGCTATAAGCGATGAGGAGCTTAACGACTACAATAAGGGTACCAGCAAGGAGCATAATGCAAGAGCCGTAGAAGTGATTAATGCCACCTCGGCACAGTGTATAGGACTTATGATAGTAGGGCTTTCGGCAACGAAAAAAGATTTTGACGAGCTCTACAACTGGATAGTAAAGCATGAGCTTATGCATGTGACTATTTCTATATTCACTCCTATTCCGGGAACCCCTCTTTTTGAGGAATACAGGGACAGGCTTATTACAAATAAGATAGAGTATTGGGATTTTCTGCATCTGGTGGTGGAGCCGGAAAATATAAGCAGGCGGAAATTCTATATGTATTACAGAAGTCTGATACTTAAGCTTTATAAAAGGGCGAAAAAAGCGGGGATGTATGAATATCTGAATTTAGGGTATTATAAAAAAATGCTTTCAAGATTTTTGCTGAGAAAGGCATATTTGGATTGGTAGAGGAAAGAAAATAAAATACTTGACAAAAGCAATTAGATTGTGTAAAATTAAATTGTTTTTAAGAAAAAGCTATGGAATCCATATAATAATAAGTCAAAAGGAGAATTAATTTATGTCAGTAATAGAATTAACAAAAGATAATTTTGAAGAGGAAGTTTTGAACAGCGATGTTCCTGTATTGGTAGATTTTTGGGCACCTTGGTGCGGACCTTGTAAAATGCTTTCACCGGTAATCGAAGAGGTTGCAAAGCAGGCACAAGGCTTTAAGGTAGGCAAGGTAAATACCGACGAGAATCAGGAGCTTGCTATGAAGTACAACATAAGAACGATACCTACTTTAATAGTATTTAAGGACGGAAAAGAGTTTAACAAGTCTATAGGCGTTATAAGCAAGGATGAGATTTTAAACCTTGTGAAATAAAACTTGCTTAATCGGAAGGAGAAAACGAAATGAATAAATATGATATAGTCGTAGTCGGTGCGGGAACGGCGGGCTTATCGGCTGCTATATACGGAGTCAGATCGGGAAAGAGCGTTCTTGTATTGGAAGCGCTTACACACGGAGGTCAGATCGTTAACACTCCTGAAATCGAGAATTATCCCGGAATAAAAAATATATCGGGCTTTGAGTTTGCACAGGGCTTATATGAACAGGCTGTACAGCTCGGAGCTGTTGTCAAGTATGAAAAGGTTGAGGGTATAGAGTCCGAGGGAAGCTTAAAAGTTGTAAAAACGGCAAAAGAAAGCTATGAAGCTAAGGCTGTTATTCTTGCAACGGGTGCGAAAAACAGAAAACTCGGTCTTGAAAATGAGGATGAATGGCTCGGAATGGGAGTATCCTACTGTGCAACCTGTGACGGAGCTTTCTACAGAGGAAGAGATGTTGCCGTGGCGGGAGGAGGAAACACCGCTATTGAGGATGCTACATTCTTATCGAATTATTGTAACAAGGTTTATGTTATACACAGAAGAGACGAATTCAGAGCGGAGGAAACTCTTGTAGAAAAGCTTAAAGAAAAGGAAAACGTAGAGTTTGTTTTAAATAGCAACATAAAGAAGCTTGTGGGAAAAGACGGACTGGAGGCTGTTTCGGTTCAAGATAAAAATACAGGTGAGGAGAGAACTCTTCCGGTTTCAGGTCTTTTTGTGGCAGTGGGGCAGGTTCCGGAAAACGGTATATTCGCATCTACGGTAAAGCTTGACGAGAGCGGCTATATTGTGGCGGGAGAAGATACTAAGACAAGTATTGACGGAATCTTTGTAGCAGGTGATACAAGAACTAAGGCGGTAAGACAGCTTGCCACGGCAGCCGGCGACGGAGCCGTTGCGGGACTTGCGGCAGTTAACTATATAGAGCATTTGGCTTAAGAAAGAGGTAAAAATGAGTTTATTTGATATAAAGGTAAAAAACATAGAAGGTAAGGAAACGGATTTGTCCGAATACAAGGGCAAGCTTGTACTTATCGTTAATACGGCAACGGAGTGCGGTTTTACACCTCAGTATGAGGAGCTTCAGGAGCTGTATGAAAAGTATAAGGATGAAGGCTTCGTGATTCTTGACTTCCCTTGCGATCAGTTCGGTCATCAGGCTCCGGGCTCCGATAATGAGATAAGAAGCTTCTGCTCATCAAGATTCGGCGTTACCTTCCCTCAGTTTTCAAAGATAGAGGTAAACGGCGAGGCTGCTCACGAGTTGTTTAAACTTCTCAAGGAGAAGAAGGGATTTGAAGGTTTTGACAAGAACGAGGACAGAGCGGAATTTTTACATCAGCATCTGCTTAAAATAAATCCGGCTTATGCAAATAATTCGGATATTAAGTGGAACTTTACGAAATTTCTTGTTGACAGAAGCGGTAATGTAGTTTGCCGTTTTGAGCCTATAGACAGTAAGGCTAAAATAGAAACCAAAATAAAGGAGTTACTATAAAGTGAACAACGATAAATATGAAGCGCTAAAATTGGAAAATCAGCTTTGTTTTCCTCTGTATGCATGCTCTAAAGAGATTGTAAGAAGATATAAGCCCTTTTTGGATGCCTTGGATTTGACCTATACCCAGTACATAGCTATGATGGTTATGTGGGAAAGCAAGCAATTAAGTGTAAAAGAGTTGGGAGACAAGCTTTATCTTGATTCGGGAACGCTCACCCCGGTTCTTAAGAAGCTTGAAAGCAAGGGCTATATTACAAGGAGGAGATCCGGTGAAGACGAGAGAGTTTTGCTGGTAAGCATAACGGAAGCCGGAAGTAAGCTCAGAGAAGAGGCTGCAGGCGTTCCTCCCAAGATGAAAAAGTGCTTAAATATTTGTCCGGAAGAATTTGAAGAATTATATAAACTTTTATACAAGGTTTTAAGTTGTATGGAAAATGAATAAATAAGAGGAATTTATATAGGGCTGTTTGTCCGGTAAAGAGATTTATCGAGCAGACAGCTCATTTTGTTATGTCTAAAACAGCGGCTTAAAGCCTTCTTTTGTAATTAGGTAAATAAAATCCATAAAAAAGCTTTGCCTAGTACCTTGTAAAACAAAGTAGCTTGTGATATACTCTAATCAGTAACAAGGTAAGGCAGAAAAAGACAGGAGGTAGAGCCTATGGTTACCCAGTTTAAAAAAGGGGTGTTGGAGCTGTGTGTCTTGTCTCTTATAAGCAAAAAGGATTGCTACGGCTATGAAATAGTCGACTTGATATCACGAGGCATAGAGCTCAGTGAAGGTACTATATATCCGCTTTTGAGGCGATTGACAAAGGAGGAGTATTGCACTACCTATCTTAAAGAGTCCAGCGAAGGCCCGCCGAGGAAGTATTATAAAATTTCCGAGAAAGGCGTGAAGCGCTACAAACTTTTAAAGGAAGAGTGGACCGAGTTTGCGGTTCAGGTAACACATGTCCTGGATATGGATGTAGAAGAAATATAGGAGAAGAGGAGTTATGAATAAGCAAGAGTTTTTACAAAGATTAAGAGACGGATTAAGAGGACTTGCAGAAGAAGAAATTAAAGAAATTGTTTATGACTATGAAGAGCATTTCAACATCGGTAAAGAACAGGGAAAAAAGGAAGAAGACATAGCCAGAGAGCTGGGAAGTCCCGAAAACATTGCAGGACAGTACAGATTTGAAGGTGCCGTAAAAAAATCCGAAAGTTCACCGGGACACTTTAATCTTATCAAAGCCATATTTGCCGGTATAGCCCTGGGCTTTTTCAATCTTGTTTTTGTACTCGGGATTTACATGGGGCTTTTAGGAGCACTTATAGGACTTATTGCAAGCAGTATAAGCCTTATAGTAGCGGGAATGATGGTAATGATCGTTTCCGTGGTTCCCTTTGCAAATGAGCTGATATATTCTTTTGTGGATCTTAGCAGACCTCTGGGAAGACTGATTATGTTTTTAACGGGATTGGGGCTTATGTCTACAGGGATATTCTTCACAGTTATATTTTTGCTGCTGGGAAAGATTTTCTACAAAGGAACCTTGGCATACGTAAAAGAAAATATAAAGCTTGTTAAAAAAGCCGCAGAATAAAAAGGAGGGAGTATATATAATGAAAAAGAAAATCAATCTTACATTTGCACTTGTTATATTATTGGTAATTTCCATAGTTTCTTTCGGTTCAGTATTTTTGTTATTGCTGATGAACCCTGCCGTAAGATTTTCTGATAGGGAAGGCTCAGCATACGGTACGAGTGAGAAAGAAATAGATGCGGAAAATATTAATGAGGTATATTTAAATAATATTTCCATGTGCGGCATAGACATAAGTACATATGAGGGTGAAAAAATAAAGCTCATTTATACGGATTCAAGTAAGTTTGGAGTTGATACACAAGTCAGTGATGAAAGACTTGATGTGGAAATAAGTGAAAAAAGAGGTTTTATGATAGATATATTCGGAAGAGTAGGCAGGACCGTTAAAATAAAACTGCCTAATACCTATAAAGGAGCGCTTACAATAAAATCGGATGCGGGAAGTACGGATATATACGGAGACTACACTGATATAAACATAGATTCCGATGCCGGAGCGATAGATTTTAAAGGTACGGCGGACAGCCTTATTGTAGATTGCGATGCGGGACATATTGATGTAAAGGCAAAGCTCGGTTCTGCCGATATCAAGTCGGACGTGGGAGCGGTAAACTTAAAGCTTGAAGGAGAACTTAAAGGAAAATATACAATAGAGAGTGATGTGGGAAGTGTGGATGTAAGGCTTCCTGAAGATGCCGATGTTTTTGCGGAAGTAAGTACGGACATAGGCAGTATAGATAACAGATACAAGTTTGAAAATATTGAAATTGACAAGGGTTCATATTTCAGAGCAAAAAATAAAGAAGGGAAAGCTGACTTAAATATAAGCACAAATGTCGGTTCTGTAGACATAGAATAAGGTAAATCTTTAAATCTGTCCTGTATAAAATGTAATATTTGTTACGGAATATAAAGCCGAAAAGTGCTATCATAGCTTTTGTAAGGTAAATTATGATGTATTTATGCAAAAACGGAAATATTATTGGTGCAGGAGGTATTATGAGCGCATTTTTAGGACCTATACATTACTGGTTATTTACAAAAATTAAATTTGAGAATGATTTGACACAAAATATAATTGAGTTTGCAAAGGAAAAAGCTTACGGACTTGAAGCTGTGAAAAGCGTAGATGAGGTTTGCGGTGTTCTTGAAAACGGAAATCTTGAAGACCTGATAGACGGAATGAATATTCACGGCTGGCTTCAGGAAAGAGTTAATGTTGTTGAGGAAAGACTTGCCTTTATTACTACGGCAATCTTAAGCGAAGATGAGAACAGGCTTTCGGAAATACTTAAGGTAGCTTTTGATTTCGGTAAGAAAAACGCTTATTCGGGAGACAGTATAGAGGAAGCTTATGCAAGCTTTAACAATCTTATGTTAAACGGTATGCCTTGTGACAGAGTAATAGAAATCGTCGAGGAAAGCGAAGACAATATAGTTCTTGTGCAGACTGAGGATATACATGAAAAATATTGGACAAAGTTTATGGGCGATGTCAAGAATTACTATGCAATAAGAAAGAGCGTTATGGCGGGAATTTTCGACGGCGGCAAGATAGAGTTTAAGCCGATTGAAGGTAAACCGAGCTTTGAGCTTAGAAGGAGAGTGTAGATGTTTTACGGTGTAGAGGTGCTCATTACTGAGCATGATAACATAGTGCGTTTTGCCGATTTTATGAAAGCAAAGTGTTGCGAAATATTGGAAGGCAAAGAACCGGACGTGAAGCTTTTCAGGCAGGGCATAGATTTTGTAAGAAATTATGCGGACAAGCATCACCACGGAAAAGAAGAACAGATACTTTTCGGTATAATGCTCGATAAACTCGGTCAGGTGGCTGAAAAGCTTATAAGACACGGAATGCTCGTGGAGCATGACCTCGGAAGAATGTATATGACCGAGCTTGAAAATGCCTTGAACAGATATGAGGAAAATCCGAGTACGGAGAATAAGCTCGATATAATAACCTATATGACGGCTTACATAGACCTTATAAAAAGGCATGCGGGCAAGGAAAATACGGTTGCTTTCGGCTTTGCGGACAGAAGTCTTTCGGCTGAGGATAAGGCTTTGGCTGACGAAAAAACAAGAGAATTTGAAACGGATGCCGAGAAGGCGAAGTCAAGAGATTACTATTTGGAGTGGCTTGAAAATTTACAAAGATAAAAGAAGAAAAGGACTTTCGGGTGGAGACGAGAGTCCTTTTTTTGTGGTCCGTTTTTTGTTACTCAGAGAGAGGTCTTGCATACATGACGCTCAATTCTCTATATATTTGTCCCCGGTTTCGAATGGTAGTTGTCCATTTCTGCTTACATCATCTCTTTAATGGTTCCATCTAACAGATCTTTGAGCGCATCCTGAATGTCTTCGGCAGTTTAGGTATTATACTCTTTAGGATTCCAGTTCATCATTAATATTTTTAATCCAACTATCATTATTACTTTCAAACAGCTTTATAAAGTCTATAAAATTAGTACTGCCTACGTCCCAATCCTTGCGGCTTAGTTTTTCTATTCTGAATCTCATATCTTCATAATTTTCGTTTGTAATATATTTCATAACTTCGATTATTTGTTCATGCTTCCCTTTGTAGAGTTTAACTTGTGTGAATTTTTCTATTAGTTCAGAATTTACTTTTTTAGCAGAGGACTTCAAGTTTTCATCGGTCCAATGCTTTATTATAATTTGCATCGTGCATGGGTTTCCGAAAATAATCACTCTTGAGGCGGCGCTATCAATTGCATGGAACTCATTGATTTTTCTCTTAATATCTTCAAACTGTTCATACGGTTTTTTATCTGTATCGCAAAATATGAGAACTAATTCATAAGAGCCGTTTTGGTAACGATCTTGATACCTTGCAGGGATATTACCGTTGCCATTTGCATTAACCAACGATATATCATATCTTTCGCTCCACACTTTAAGCTTTTTTAAACAATTCAAATATTCATATTCTTCGTTTCCTTCACATATAATACAGATTTTACGTTTGTCAAAAAAATCAGGAAGTTTTCTTTTCATTATGCTCATTCCCCTTTAAGTTATCTTTAATACTAAGCAATGAGTTGATTAACTCCGGATCCGGCAGGGCGCCAAGAGTTCCTTTCCTATATTTTTCAATAATATCCGAGGTATCCCTAACTCCTTGTAAAGCTGTAAAATCTGCAAGTGAGTACATATATACGCCCTCTTTATCTTTATGAACAAACCAAATCTGTTCTTTTCTGAACAGTCTCTTACAATCCATAAGATTAATATCATGTACTGTAAATATCATTTGTGCATTTTCGTTCAGCTCATTATTAAACATTGCCACAATAGCTCTGGTAAGCTTGAAATGTATACTGCTGTCCAGCTCGTCTACTACAAGAATTCTTCCTTTTTCAAGTGCTTCGATAACATAGCCTGCAATTGCCGCAATCTTTTTGGTTCCGGTAGAATCAAAAAGAACACTTGGCACAGGAACTCCCTTATAAGTAGATACTAATCTGATCTGATCAATAATATTGTCTAAAACCTCAAATACTTTTTCTTCCGGTTTTTTTGCATACTCTACAGATTCTAATTTAATTTTATCCATATCGACATATTCAAAATTATCCATATACAAATCTGCGTTTTTTATGAACTCAACTATTTTTTGCTGCAACTCATTTTTATTTTTCATGAGTTCAATAGTATGTTCCATAGGTATGTTATTCATATTAATAACGTCTATTTTCTCTGCGAAATCTATAAGAATATTCTTCATTTCATTGAGCTTTTCAAACTTATTTGTATCAATCAAATAGTACAACAGATTATTACTTGATATCATAGGGATCATGTTTTGCAAATCCTTATCGACTGCTTTGAATATTCCTGTTACGGTATCCTTTTCCAACCAACTTTCCTCTTTTTCATTTCCATGTTTATCCCTTAGAATTTCAGAAAAAGATTCATATATATATTCTTCTTTTACCGCATCATATCCAAATTTATAAGAAAACTTCCTGCCTGATGCCATAAATACTATACCCAATTTACATACAGTGTCCTTTGTAAATATATTGGGTATTAAATCACTTTTCTTGTTTAATAAAATTTCTTTTACTGAGCGAATACATTTTATAAGACAAGTCTTTCCGGAATTATTGGGTCCATAAATTCCGGCGGTTTTGAGTATATTAAAATTATTCTCTTTACGTACATTGGCTCCAAACTTCTTGTTTCGCATATCTGCCTTCATAGAAAAAGTAATATTATCCTCAAAAGCATAGCAATTACATACGCTTACCTCTATAATCATATTTTACCTCCTAAATATTCCATGCTTTTATCATTATAGCACATGAGGTATTTTTTGTGTAAAATTTATACATATTTTTTAAGATTATATTCCCGTCTATCTTTCGTATGTCATAATCTTAAGATACCTTCTCAGCGAAAATTCCCCGTCATGAGGCAAACCGCAGTAATTTACAGACATATCTTCGGCATTGCAGATACGAACTATGCCGGTTTTTGAAAATAAATCTTCAAATTTATTTCTCTCCTCATTAGGGCAGATTAAGGCCAGGGTCTGCAAATAGTTTTTATAAGGCAGTAAGGTTTCAAGTATATCCTGTGCGGGTAAGGCTTTTACCCAAGGATTTCCGAACATATAAGAAGAAGTAAGTCTTCTGTCCTTGTAGGCTATAATATTGACACCGTTTCCGCGAAAGACAAGCTTGGACTTATCAAGCATGGATTCAAGCATTTCAGTATATATCTCAAGGGATTTTGCGGCAAGAGTATGTGTATCCGTTTTTTGGGCTGCATTTTTTGCACTTTCTTCCAATATGGGCAAAAATCTTTTGCAAAAGCCTTGAAGCTCCTCGAACTTATCGGTATTGAGGAATATACCCTGACAGGAATTACAAAGAAGCTGCTTTGTATCACAGATATTATAGGCAAGGGAGTGCAGAGCTTCGTCCGAAATTTCATCGAGGCTTTTTTTGTAGGATACGTAGGCAAAGCTTATTTTATGTCCCCATTCTATGATACGGGTGTCGGGCTTTGTAAGATTTCGTGCGGCTTTTATAGCTTCATCACCGCCCCAAACAACAAGGGCGTCGGAAATCTCGGATATTCTTTGCATACTTTCGGTATCATCTGACGGAATATCAAAAACAAAAATAAAATCCTTAAGCACCGGTTCTATATCCGTAAGCTTTTTAAGCAACATAAGAGAAAGCCCGTCATCCGAGGAGGCAAGCTTTACTATATTGATATTTCCGCAAAGTAAGCCCTCTATTATACTGAAAGCGGCAAGAAGCTCAAAGTTGCCGGCGGATATATGAAAAAGGGTACCTAAAGGAAAAAGCCTTTGTTGCACTCTTTTGCCGTATCCGTAAGGAATATATTCGTTTGAGTATTCAAAAATATCCCTTCTGCCAAGCTCCGTTTCCAATCTTTTTTGTAAATATTCCTTTGAAAGCATAAGCTTAAGGATTTCAAGCTCCTGCTTAGCCTTGCCTTCGGGTATCCCCATATTTTTTAATATTTCAAGTTCTCCTTCGCCGAGACATTCCGAAAGCCTATCACAGGCGGATATAAGAAGTTCGGTTTTTAAAGGAAGCTCGGCTTTACTTTTAAGTATATAATAATCGAGCTTTTTTATTATTTTGGCGGCTTCACCTTTATCTACAATATTTCCGTAAATCAGATTCATAATTTCTCCCCGATATCAAGTATATTTGCCGCACAGGTTTTGATTTGCGAGACTCCGGCTCTACCTTTAAGTTCAAAAGAGGCGGTAGGAATACCGCAGGTACAGCTGCCGGCTTCATGAAGCACGGCAAGGTCATCCGTCATTACGCTGCAAAGCGGCATACTTCTTACATAAGGTGTCATAAGGTTCAGAATTCCCGTTTCTCCATAAGGAAGGGGCTTTAAAGTGTTAATATCCCGTGTGATGACACGGCTGTAAACAGGTACATGAAAATGCCCGTTTTTACATTTCATATAAGGTACGGGATGTTCCGCCACGCTGAAAAATTCGTGAATATTGTCCTCGTTTATACCGAGAAGCTCATCTATCAAGCCGGTAAAAAGCTCTCTTTTAATCTCTTCCTTTGAGAATTGCTTCCAGCCACCTCCCAAAAGTACCTTGGAACCTTCCTTAAGCTTAAAATTCAGCTTCTTTTCTTTAAGCTTCAAAAGCAGAAAATACATATAGGACGGAAAGCCCAAAAACCTGAAAGGAAAAGGCGAATCTGCATGTTGTTTAAGTGTATGTACAATTCCTTCAAGATTTATTTTATATGAAGTACCGTCAAATTTTAAGGCATAGGTACGGCTTAAGGCAGGAGACAGCATGCTGGCTCCGTATGCGGTTTTTACCGCGGCGACCTTGTTTTCCTTTGAAGGCTCAAAACCGAGTATTATATAATGGCAAGGCTTTGGAGAAATAAGCTTGTAGTAGGAAAAGAATCTGTATACCATTTGCATTCCGTAATAAAAGCTTTTATCGTCAAAAGCGACACGACTTTTAAGCCCCCCTGTACCCGAAGAGGTGGCTTTTATCCTAAGCTTGTTTTCGGGCAGAGAAAGCAGAGTATTTCTTTTAAAAAAAAGAGTGGGAAGCGGAGGAATGCGGTAAAGCTTCCCCTCGCTTCGTAAAATATCTTCATCAAAATCCATAGCCTCAAGGATTGCCCTGTATTCGGGACAATGTGCCTTATGAAAAGAAATATTTTCTCTCATAGCCCTCAAAAACAGCTTTGAGCTTTCGTTTTGAGCATAAATATCCTTGTTCCAAAAAAAGTTTAGAGAGTTCATATATTTTCCTTTATTCGTAGTTAAAAATACAGTATAATCTAAATAATTGCACAAGTCATATAGGAACTATGTTTTATTTGTATAAGATTATTATAGCATAGGTGCATAAGTTTGTGTAATTATAAAAAGATATTTGTAAGTAAGTTATGAAAAATCAAAAAATCTATACGGAGGGAAATATGAAGAGGATTATTGCGCTTAATACGAATACTTATCACGGATTCAGTGTGGAAGAAGCCCTGAATGAGGCGGCAAGGCTCGGCTTTAGATATATAGAGCTGACTGCAACAAAGGCTTGGACGGAGCATGTATACAAGGATATGAGTTTTGAATACCTTCAGAGTATAAAAGACAGAATGAGTGCTTTGGGGCTTGAAAGCATAGGCTTCAGCGGACATTGCAATCTTATGGACAAGGAAAGACTTAAGGATTTTATCTGCAATATTCATCTGGCAAAATTTTTCGGGGCTAAATACATAGTTTCATCCGTGGGAGAGGCTCATCTGTCCGATAAAAACGAGAGCGACGAGCTGCTTTTGGAGAATGTGAAGACCTTGCTTCCCTTACTTAAGAAAGAGGATATGAAGCTTGTTATCGAAACTCACGGAAAGCATTCAAGTGCGGCTGTTCTGAAAGAGATTACAGACAAGATAGGCAGCGAATACGTGGGAATCAATTATGATACGGCTAATGTTATTTTTTATTCGGAGCTCAGACCCGAAACGGACATAGAGATATGTATGGATAAAGTCATTTATATGCATATAAAGGATAAAGCGGGTGAAAATAAAGAATGGAATTTTCCGGCACTTGGAAAAGGAAATGTAGACTTTGAGTATATATTTAAGAAGCTGGAAGAAAAAAACAATTTCTGCCCTCTAAGTATAGAAATTGAATTTACAAAAGACGGCGTAAAGGATATTGAGGAGGTAAGTAAGGCTGTGGAAGAGTCGGTACTTTATCTTAAAGAAAGAGGCTATGTGCTGTAAGGAAGATATTAGGGTAATAATACCCTATACAAATAAAAATAAGGAGGATTCTATGAAAAGAACAAAATTATTTATGCTGCTTGCGGCAGCGGGGCTTATGCTTGCACTTGGAGCTTGTACGGGAGAAGGCGGTGCAACAAACGAAAGCACTCTTAGCGGGGGAGAAACAAAAAAAGCGGATACAAAAGAGGAAGGGCAGACTAAGGACGAGTACACCTTCGGTTATATTGCCTACGATATGAAGGATACTTGGAATGAGTATTCCGCAAAAGCTTTTGAATATGCGGCTTCAAAGCAGAATGTAAAGGTAAAGACGCTTGTTTTGGATTCCAAGAACAGCCCGGAAGAATCCGTAACCGCTATGGAGTCTTTGATACAGCAGGGGGTTGACGGAATATCCGTATTCCCTATATCAACTGAGCAGGGAGCGACTCTTGTTAAAATGGCAAATGAGGCGGGAATACCGGTAACTATAGAAAACTTTGAGATGAACGAAAATTCCGGCGATTACATAGCAAGTGTTGCCTGCAAGTACGACGATATCGGCTATGCAGCAATAAAGTTCATAGCCGAAAAGAAGCCGGGAGCTAAGGTATTCTTTTGTGCCGGACAGGAGGGAGCCGGAGTTTATGAAAAGTATCAGGAAGGTATAGACAAGGCCTTGGAAGAGTTCGGAGACAAGGTAGAGATAGTTGCGACCCTGCATGGGGACTGGCAGACCGAAAAAGCATATAACATAACGACGGATTTAATATCTTCGGGAAAAGAATTTGATTATGTTTTTGCAAATAACGGTCTTATGGCACAGGGCTGCTATCAGGCTCTTAAAGATGCGGGAATGGACAATATTCCTATAGTTTCCACAGGCGGTTCACCGGATGATTACAAAATGCTTAAAGACGGAATAGAGGCTGCCAATATGACCGCACCCGTTTCCATACAGGGAATTACGACCTTTAAAAATCTCTATGAAAGTGTTGTTGAAGGGAAAGAAGTTGAAAAATTCAAGGCGCTTCCTATTTTGCCTGTAAGTGCCGATAAAATGGATGACTTTATAGCGTGGGACGATTACGATGCGGCTTATAAATATGTATACGAAAAATAGGTAGGAAGATGAACGGTGAAAGAGAGAAGATTCTTGAAATAAAAAATGTTAAAAAAAGCTTTCAATCTGTTTATGCTCTTTCAAATATCAATTTCAATCTTTATAAGGGTGAGATACACTGCCTCGTAGGTGAAAACGGGGCAGGTAAATCAACCCTCATGAAGATACTTTCGGGAGCGCATACTCCTGACGAGGGAGAAATAAATATTTTCGGAAAAAGCTACGGCAAATTAAGCCCCAAGCTGGCCAAAAATCTGGGTATAGGTATCATATATCAGGAAAATGACTTGGTTTCGCCTATGAATATAGTCGAAAATATCTTCATAGGTAATGAGATAAGTAAAAACGGCGCTCTGTATGATTTTAAGGCTATGCTTGAAAAAACGGAAGAATATATGAAGGAGCTTGAGCTTACGCTGAATCCGCTTTCAAAGGTTGAGGATATATCCGTTGCGGATAAGCAATTTGTGAAAATACTCAAAGTTCTTGTTACCGACCCTAAAATATTGATTATGGATGAACCCACCTCTATGTTTAATATAGAAGATGCAAGAAAGGTTTTGCGCCTTGTAGAAAGGATAGCAAAAAGAGGTGTAGGTATCATATATATTTCGCACTTTCTTGAAGAAGTAAGGGAAATAGCCGACAGGATAAGCGTAATAAGGGACGGGATTTCCGTAAGTACATACAACAATGAAGAGAAAAACACGGATCTTAAGCTTATTACAAAGGATATGGTGGGGCGCCCCGTAGACAGCTTTTATGTTAAGGAAAAGAACGAAATCGGAGACGTGGTTTTGGAAGTAAAGAATCTTAAATTGAATAAAGCCTCAAAGCCGCTGAGCTTTTATCTGAGAAAGGGAGAAATACTGGGTCTTTCGGGAATGATAGGCTCGGGAAGAACCGAGATAATAAGAGCTGTAAGCGGTGCCGATAAATTCTACGAAGGAAGCATCTTTATAAACGGAAACAAAATAAAGATAAAAAATCCGAAGGAAGGAATAAAACAGGGCTTTGCTCACATACCTGAAGACAGGCAGGGTTTGGGGCTTATGCTTGGGGCAAGTGTACTTGATAATATTTCTTTGGTAAGTCTGGGAAAGATAATAAAAGGTTTTTTCATAGATACGAAAAAACAGATAAAGCTTGTTACGCCTTTGATAGAAAGCCTGCGTATAAAGACGGCTGATTCTAAAACTGAGTGCATTTATCTTTCGGGCGGCAATCAGCAAAAGGTTGTACTTGCAAAATGGCTTTTGACAAAGCAGGAAATTTATATTTTTGACGAGCCGACAAGAGGTATAGATATTAATGCAAAAGCGGAATTTTACAGTCTGATGTCAAAGCTTACAAAAGAGGGGAAAAGCATAATTATGATAAGCTCCGATATGCCCGAGCTTATATCCATGAGCGACAGAGTTTTGGTCATACGAAAAAACGGGATAGAGGCGGAATTAAAAGGCGAGGAGATAAATGAGAGAAATATTATTGAAAAGGCATTAGGGGTAAAATAGTATGAACATTAAAAAAAACTTATTAAAAGATCAAAGGGTGCTTTTGATTTTTGTAATACTTTTGATTGTTGCGGTTGTAGCCATGATAAACCATAAGTTTATCGGAATTAAGAATATAGTTACCATATTCGGTCAAATATCGGTCATAGGCATACTTACGATGGCGATGAGTATGCTGCTCATAAGCGGCGAAATAGACCTGTCCGTGGGTAATATCATGGTTTTATCCGCCGTTGTCATGGCTCAGGCGGTGGAAAAAGGTATGAATTTAGCGGCGGTAGCGGCTTTGGGCATACTGACGGGGTTATTTTGCGGCTTCTTGAACGGGGTGGTAATATCAAAATCCAAATGTATTCCGCTTATTATAAGCTTGGGAACAAGCCAGATATTTTACGGAATAGCCCTTACAATATCAAACGGGCGTATTATGAGCTTTTCGGGAGCTTTTAATTTTCTTGGTAAAACAAAGCTTCTAGGAATATTTCCCACAATGACCTTGGTGCTTCTTTTTATGGTACTCCTGTCGTATTTTCTGATGAATAAAACCGTATTCGGAAAGAGACTTACGGCTATAGGAGGAAATGAGAAAAATGCCTATTTATGCGGAATAGCCGTTGATACGTATAAAATAGCCGTTTATTCTTTATCGGGGGTACTTTGTGCCGTTGCGGCTATGGTCTTTTCTTCGAGAATAGACTCCGTTACCGCAAATGCCGGCATAGGCTATGAAACGAGTGCTTTGACGGCGGCAATCATAGGCGGAGTAACCTTTGAAGGCGGGAAAGGCAGTATATTCGGGGCATTTCTGGGCTGCGTTCTTATGGGAGTAATAAGCAATGCAATGAATATTCTTCAAGTTGAAACATATATACAAACAATTATAACCGGTGTAATTATAGCGGCGGCAGTGGTTTTCAGCAATCTTGCCGGTATGAAAGGAAAGAGATGATAAGAGCGGCAATTATAGGAGCGGGCAATATGGGGCGAACCCATGCCGAGGCGTACAAAGAGATGCAGGACGTAGAGCTTGTGGCGATAATGGATAAAAGTGAAGAAAAGGGAAGAGAGTTTAAAGATACATTTTCCTGTGAATATGTATCGGATTTTGAAGAGCTGCTAAGAAATAATAAGCCTGACTTTATAGATATATGCCTTCCCACCAATTTTCATGAGGAATATATAGTAAAAGCGAGTAAGCATGTAAAAAATATAATATGTGAAAAGCCTATAAGCCTGAGCATGGAAGCCTTCTTACGTATTCTGAATGCGGTAAGAGAAAACGATGCAAGGCTTTATGTTGCTCAGGTGTTGAGATTTTGGCAAGAATATGTACTTGCAAAGAAAATGTATGAGGAGGGTGTGCTTGGAGACATCAGATTTGTCGAGGCGAAAAGGCTTTCCGTCCTTCCCGTGTGGAGTGCATGGTACAAAGACGTAAAAAGCAGCGGCGGCGGTTTATTTGATCTTCATTTACATGATGTGGATTTTCTTACTTATATTTTCGGAAGACCCGAACTTGTATATGCGGGCGGCTATAAAACAGGCTCGGGAGCGTGGAACTTTGTTTCTACAAGCCTTAATTTTAAAAATGATATTTTTGCAAGCGCACAAGGTATCATAGAAATGAGTGAAAATTATCCTTTTACTATGAAGCTTTGTATGGTAGGCGATAAGGCGAGTCTCGAATATGAAATGAAAGCCGGAAAAAATCTTGAGAATATAGATGCGGCAGTCAGAAATACAAGGCTTTACAGTGAAAAAGGAATTGAAAGCATTGATATAAAGGACGAGGATGCATATAAAAAAGAATTGGAACATTTTGTTTCATGTATAAGGGAAAACAGATGCTCCGACATCGTAAGCCTGCAAAGTGTTTGTGATACCATGGCAGTTATGGAAGCAATCAAGAAGTCTCTTGAAACAAAAAAAGCGATTGTGCCGGATTATAAAAATATAGGAGAATAACATGAAATTAGCATACAGTATGTTCTCATTTTCGGATAAAGTAAAACTTAAGGATACATTTTCTTTGATTAAAAATGCAGGCTATGACGGTGTTGAGCCGGTGCTGAGCGAAAACGGCTACCTGAATCCGACAATGAGTCAAGCTGAGGTTTTGGAGATAAAAAAGCTTGCCGACTATTACGGTCTTGAAATACCCAGCGTGGGTGCATGGTCTCTATGGGACAACAATCCGGTCTCGAATAATGAAAATACAAGAAAAAAAGCCGAAGAAATAATAAAAAGACAGCTTGAGTTTGCGAGTATATTGGGAGCCGACACCATACTTGTTATTCCGGGCTATACCTCCTGCGATTTTGCAAAAGAAGAAAAAAGGGTAAGGTATGATATAGCCTATGACAGGGCTTTAAAGCTCTTTTCCGACTTGGAAAAAACGGCAAGTCTCTACAAGGTTTCTATAGGAATAGAAAACGTTTGGAACAGATTTTTATTGTCTCCTATAGAGTTCAGGGCTCTTCTCGATACGATAAACTCAGAATATGTGGGTGCTTATTTTGACGTGGGAAATATTATGTATATAGCTCATCCGGAGGACTGGATAGAGATACTGGGAAAGCACATCAAAAAGATACATATTTGTGATTACAGACTTTCGGGGCACGGGCTTGGAGCTTTTGTTGATGTATTTGCGGGAGATGTTGATTTTATTGCGGTAATGAAGGCACTGAAATCAATATCCTACAATGACTATCTTACTTTGGAAATGCTCCCGAATTATGAGCGCTTTCCGGAAGTTTCGGTGTATTCGAACAAGGCGGCAATGGACAAGCTTAGGGAGATATATGATAAAAGTTAAATAAAAATTGCAATACAGTGATGAGATTCCGGGTAATATCGGGAAGTTGCAATATAGTGATGACATTTTGGATGATATAGGTAAATTAAAAGGTAGCGATAAGATTTCGGATGATATCGGCGAAGTGAAGTATAGCAATGAAATTGCGAATAATTCACTCAAGGAAGAAATAGAAAGACATCAAAAAAGGCTTTTGCGCATATTTAAAAAAGTATTGAAAAAATCCAGTATGACAATGGAAGATTTAACAAGATAAGAGGTTATCTGGGTGTAAAGGCTTATCATCCCGAAGGACCGGTGAGGTATGACGATGTCGTAGAGGCTTACCGGTTGGATTATAAGTTCATGAAGAACGGAGTTGAAGAGATGCCTTTTACGTCCGGAGGGAATAAGTATGCAGTAATGGAGTTTCCGATGCTAAAAGATACCGAGATTGATATTCCTTTCGGTAAGAAGCTTGGAGGAACACATACCGTATTGCCGCCGATGATAGGAAACGGATTTACGGGCTCGAGTAAAATAGACATACCTGAATATGTGATACCGTATGATACTGTTGTAAGAATACCTGATAAGACAGAAATATATGTGGTAGAAGATGGGGTGAAGAAGCTTTATGCTGTATTTAAAGATGGAAGCTTTAATATTATAAAATAAAAAGGACGGTAGAAAAATGAGGTATAAATTTGGAGAATACGGAATTTACAAAGGTAAGGAATATGAACTCGCTATATCGTGGAAGAAGAAAAAATGTTATTTGGCGGAATATAATAAAGACACAAATGAAAGAACACAAAGAGAGATATATTTCTGGGATTTGGATGATTACTATTATTATTATAATACCGCCATATATAAAGGGGTAGAGATGGATGTGGCCGGTTTTCCGAGAACTCCTGAAGGATATGTTATATTGTATACATATGATCAGGAAAGGGCAAAAAAGTTAGGTATGCAACGACCGGGAATACGAGAATACGAACTGACGGTGAAGGAATCTGAAGTAGAGATTATTGTAACAAAAGCTAAGCGTCCCGGTTGGAGAGAGTCGGCAAAAAAATGGAAAAAGGAGTATGAAAGAAAAAGAGAAAACGATAAGTAAAATAGTATTTTAATTTCAGTTTAGCAGATATGGTGAACCTAGCGGAGGTTTTTTGGGAGGAATAAATGACACTCCGGAAATGAGATCTTTAGCCGTACATGTAAGATATGGGGATTATTATGAGTATGAGTTGCTCAAGGATATGGAGTTTACTTATGGAGAAATAGCGCCATGGTTTGACCAACCGGGAGGAGGAACTCAGTATATAAAAATGGATCCAAGCGGTAAACGCATTAGTATTAAATATATGTTAAAAGAAGGTTGGCTTAAGCAAATAGGAGTAAGAAAATGTTTGACAGATTAAAAGAATTGTTAGAAGAATATAACTACTGGATAAAAGAGAATGACAATATATTGGAAATAAGTACAAAGGATATGGTATATGAATATTCTGCGTATGTGATTTATGAAGATGAGAAATACATCGTAAAAGAAAAAGATATGGGAAGAGAATATATTAATTTTACCTATGTAAATGAGGATGAGATGACGGTATACACATTTTTTTATGTACTGCAGAGGCTGGATCCTGAAGAATTACAAATAAAGTATATAGAATATGAAGAAATTGGTGCGGATATCAACGATATAGATAAAGCAAGTATTTTCCTGAGAAACAAACTTATTCCATACAAAAAGAGTATGTATGGAACTGAATGGGGATGTAAACTTATTTTACAGGATAACGGTTTATATGGTGTTTGGGTTAAGATAGGCAATGAGAATAAAATTATTACCGAAGATAGAGAGTTGGATAGTGCAATAATTGTAACCTATAACTATTCTTTTATTCTCAATAACTTTAATACAGTATTTGAAAAGCACGGATTTGACCCTAAATACGAAAATACGGCAAAGGATTATTATCTATTTGGATGTATAGTATTGTAGTTTATAATAAATAGCTATTAAGGAGCGGGTCTTCTATGATAAAATATAAGTCATAGGAGACCTTTATCATATAAAAAAGTTCTACTAAGGTAAGTGATGAGATAAAGAAGCTTTATGCTGTATTTAAAGATGGAAGCTTTAATATTATAAAATAAAAAGGACGGTAGAAAAATGAGGTATAAATTTGGAGAATACGGAATTTACAAAGGTAAGGAATATGAATTGGATGTATTGTGGAATGAGAAAAAAATTTATTTGGCAGAATATGATAAAGATACAAATGAAAGAACACAAAGAGAGATATATTTCTGGGATTTGAATGATTATTACTATTATTATTATACCGCCATATATAAAGGAGTAGAAATGGGGGTGGCCGGTTTTCCGAGAACTCCTGAAGGATATGTTATATTGTTTACATATGATCAGGAAAAGGCAAAAAAGTTGGGTATGCAACGACCGGGAATAATAGGATACGAACTGACAGTGAAGGAATCTGAAGTAGAGATTATTGTAAGAAAAGAGAAGCGTCCCGGTTGGAGAGAGTCGGCAAAAAAATGGAAAAAGGAGTATGAAAGAAAAAGAGAAAACGATAAGTAAAATAGTATTTTAATTTCAGTTTAGCAGATATGGTGAACCTAGCGGAGGTTTTTTGGGAGGAATAAATGACACTCCGGAAATGAGATCTTTAGCCGTACATGTAAGATATGGGGATTATTATGAGTATGAGTTGCTCAAGGATATGGAGTTTACTTATGGAGAAATAGCGCCATGGTTTGACCAACCGGGAGGAGGAACTCAGTATATAAAAATGGATCCAAGCGGTAAACGCATTAGTATTAAATATATGTTAAAAGAAGGTTGGCTTAAGCAAATAGGAGTAAGAAAATGTTTGACAGATTAAAAGAATTGTTAGAAGAATATAACTACTGGATAAAAGAGAAAGATAATGTACTGAGAATAAGTACAGAGGATATGGTACATGAATATTCTGTGTATGTGATTTATGAAGATGAGAAATACATTGTAAAAATAAAGGATATGGGAAGGGAATATATTAAATTTACCTATGTAAATGAGGATGAGATGACGGTATGCACATTTTTTTATGTACTGCAGAGGTTGGCTCCTGAAGAAATATGGACAAAGTATATCAGACATGAAGAAATAGATATGAATATTAACAATATAGATAAAGCAGATATTTTCCTGAGAAACAAACTTATTCCATATAAAAAGAGTATGTATGGAACTGAATGGGGATGTAAACTTATTTTACAGGATAACGGTTTATATGGTGTTTGGGTTAAGATAGGCAATGAGAATAAAATTATTACCGAAGATAGAGAGTTGGATAGTGCAATAATTGTAACCTATAACTATTCTTTTATTCTCAATAACTTTAATACAGTATTTGAAAAGCACGGATTTGACCCTAAATACGAAAATACGGCAAAGGATTATTATCTATTTGGATGTATAGTATTGTAGTTTATAATAAATAGCTATTAAGGAGCGGTCTTCTATGATAAAATATAAGTTATAGGAGACCTTTGTCATATAAAAAAGTTCTACTAAGGTAAGTGATGAGATGCGGTAAACGCATTAGTATTAAATATATGATTAACGAAGGTTGGCTTAAGCAAATAGGAGTAAGAAAATGTTTGACAGATTAAAAGAATTGTTAGAAGAATATAACTACTGGATAAAAGAGAATGACAATATATTGGAAATAAGTACAAAGGATATGGTATATGAATATTCTGCGTATGTGATTTATGAAGATGAGAAATACATCGTAAAAGAAAAAGATATGGGAACAGAATATATTAACTTTACCTATGTAAATGAGGGTGAGATGACGGTATATACATTCTTTTATGTATTACGAAGGCTGGATCCTGAAGAAATATGGACAAAGTATATCAGACCTGAAGAAATAGATATGAATATTAACAATATAGATAAAGCAGATATTTTCCTGAGAAACAAACTTATTCCATATAAAAAGAGTATGTATGGAACTGAATGGGGATGTAAACTTATTTTACAGGATAACGGTTTATATGGTGTTTGGGTTAAGATAGGCAATGAGAATAAAATTATTACCGAAGATAGAGAGTTGGATAGTGCAATAATTGTAACCTATAACTATTCTTTTATTCTCAATAATTTTAATACAATATTTGAAAAGCACGGATTTGACCCTAAATACGAGAATGCGGCAAAGAGTTATTATCTGTTTAAATGTATAAAGTAGTATAATTTTATTTAAATAGCTATTAAGGAGCGGGTCTGCGGCAGTTTCAAAGCATTTTGGGGTCAAGATTTAAAGTTTTATATAAAAATGATAATTATTATCAAAATTACTTGATTTATTAGAGAATATATGGTATTAATATATAGGTAAATAATAAAAAGAAGGTTTGAGAGATACTCAGACCATAATATAAGGAGGTATTTAATTATGTCATTAATTAACAAAGAAGTAGCTGATTTCACAGCTCAGGTTTACCACAAGGGAGAGTTTAAGACGGTTTCAAAGGCTGATTTGCTTGGAAAGTGGAGTGTATTCTTCTTCTATCCTGCGGATTTTACTTTTGTTTGCCCTACAGAGCTTGAGGATTTACAGAACAAGTATGCGGATTTCAAAGCTGCCGGAGTAGAGATTTATTCAGTATCTACAGATACACACTTCGTACATAAGGCTTGGCATGATGCTTCAGAGAGAATTAAGAAGCTTGAGTATCCTATGATAGCAGATCCTACTCATGTAATATCAAAGGATTTTGAAGTTTATATAGAGGAAAACGGACTTGCTGAAAGAGGAAGCTTCATTATCAATCCTGAAGGAAAGATAGTTTCGTATGAAGTAAGTGCGGGAAACGTAGGAAGAAATGCGGAGGAGCTTTTCAGAAAGGTTCAGGCTTGCCAGTTCGTACATGAGCATGGAAATGAAGTTTGCCCTGCAAAGTGGCAGCCGGGTCAGGAAACATTAAAGCCTAGCTTGGATTTAGTAGGAGCATTATAAGATAAAAAAAGGGGTGTATATGGAACATTTATATGATGTTGTAATTATTGGCGGTGGGCCTTCGGGGCTCACCGCCGCCCTGTATCTGGCGAGAGCCTGCTACAGAGTATTGGTATTGGAAAAGGAAAATTTCGGCGGACAAATAAGAATAACCAACGAGGTTGTCAATTATCCGGGTATAGAAAGTACGGACGGTCACACCCTGACGGAAACAATGAGAAAACAGGCGTCAAGCTTCGGAGCTGAATTTGCCATAGCTGATGCAACAAGTCTTGAGCTTGAGGGAGATATCAAAACCGTACATACAAACAAGGGAGATTATAAAGCTTTCGGTATATTGTTGGCTACGGGAGCAAGACCGAGAACCGTAGGCTTTAAGGGTGAAGAGGAGTACAAGGGAAGAGGGGTTGCGTACTGTGCAACCTGTGACGGAGAATTTTTCACCGATAAAGAGGTTTTTGTGATAGGCGGAGGATATGCAGCGGCTGAAGAAAGTGTTTTCCTTACAAGATATGCAAAGAAGCTTACTATTTTAGTTCGCGGAGACGATTTTAAATGTGACAAGGCGACAGCCCGACATGTTAAAGAAAACGACAAGATAAAGGTGCTTACAAATACCGAGCTTGTCGAGGTTTCGGGAGAAACCTTTTTAAACAGGATTGTATACAAAAACAATAAAACCGGAGAAAACTTCGAGTATTCATCGGATGATAACATAGGTGTATTTGTTTTTGCGGGTTTCCTGCCTCAAACGGAGCTTGTAAAGGATAAACTTCAGCTTACAGACAGAGGCTATATATGGACGGACAGAAACCAAAAAACGAGTATTGACGGTGTCTATGCGAGCGGAGACGTATGTGACAAGCCTTTAAGACAGGTTGTAACGGCAGTGGGTGACGGAGCATTGGCGGCGACCGAGCTTGAAAAATATGCGGCTGCCATGCAAAAGAAGACGGGAATCGTGCCTGAGGCTCCTAAGCGTGAAAGCAATGTAAAAAAAGAGCAGAGAGCTTCAGATAAGGGTGCGGATATAACTTCCTCATCGGAGATATTTACAAGCGATATGCTTATCCAGCTAAATACCGTCTTTGACAGAATGAGCTCAAAGCTTACTTTGGAGCTTTGCCTTGACGACAGAGAAATATCAAAAGAGCTTGAAGCTTATATGAATGAGCTTGCGGGACTTACGGAAAAACTCAGTGTTGTAAAAAATGATACTGCGGATGTTTTAAGACCTTGCGTAAGAATAATACGAGAGGACGGCTCGTACAGCGGTCACAGCTTCCACGGCGTACCGGGAGGTCACGAATTCACCTCATTTATTTTGGGACTTTACAATATTGCGGGACCGGGTCAGGCTCTGGATGAGACTGCAAAACAGGCGGTTCTTTCCTTGAGTGAGAAAAGAAAGATTAAAATTCTTATTTCTCTGTCATGTACCATGTGCCCGGATCTTGTTGTTGCGGCATGGCGTATTGCGGCATTAAATCCGAATATAGAAGTCGCTACATACGATATCAATCATTTCGGAGATTTGAAGGACAAATATAAGGTTATGAGTGTACCTTGCATGGTCATAGATGATGACAAGGTAAGCTTCGGAAAGAAAAATATAGAGCAGTTGACGGAGCTTTTGAAGTAAGCTTCAAGAGGTAAATGATATTTCGGGAAGACGGTGTTAAATCGTCTTCCCTTTTTTGTGATTTTTAAGCACCTCCGAACTTATAAGCTTAGCCATACCCTCAAAATCAAATTCGCTTAAAATGACGTATTTGTGCGGAGAATCAAAGCTTTCGGAAAAGAGTTTTAATTCAGGCTTACCCTCTATGCAAAGAAAAGTATCGTTTCGGCTTAAAAAGGCGTTTTCTTTTGTTGCCTTTTCTTTAGCCGACTTGTCTACAAACATGGCTACGTCTTTGTGTATACAAATATTCTCCTTCGGCAGATAAAAATAATCTTTATAGTTAGGCAGGTAGTAGTTGAGGCTTCCTTCAAAAAGCGGACAGTATAAAGATAAAGCTTCCGATTTAAGCTCCGCTCTTATATTGTTATATGTATATTCGAGATTTTTACAAAGCTTTATAGGAGTTTTAAAGTCTATTTTTACAAAGCTTCGGCTAATCTCATAAGAAAGTAAAGAAAAATCGCTCTTAAAATAACTTTCGTAGTTAAGCAAGGCAGAAAGCCGTACCAGACCTAAAATATCACATTCATTATGTAAAAGGAGAAGAGAAAGCAGGTCGGCATTTTCGGTAGCTTCCTGCATATAGCTTTTGTAAACCTTTATAAGCTCTCCTCCGCTGTATTTATCATCTCTTTTGAGCTTTAGAAATTCTTCCAGTGAAGTTTGATTTAATTTGTCTCTTCCGAGTATATTTTTAAAAGGGCGAACAGACTTATAAATATCAAGGCTCTTGATATTATCCAAGGCTTCGCTCTCCAAAGAGTACGAATTCAAACAATATTTTACAAAGGGTATATCAAAATTATCGCCGTTAAAATGTACTAAAAAATCAAAGTCTTTCAGGGTATGATAAAACTCCGTTAAAGCTTTTTTTTCGTCGGAAAGCCCCTCAAGGAACCATTGTTTAAAAAACAGATTGCATTCATCGGTAAAATAGGCTATACCTATTAAGTATATATCAGAGTTTTTTGGACTGAAACCGCTTGTTTCTATGTCAAAAAAAAGACATTTGGAAATGTCGGGGATGGCGGCAGGTTTAAAACTGAGCTGCATCTTAATATTCTTTGTTATTATTTTCATATAGTCCCCCTTTTATTGACTTTTGATATTTAATGTTATACCATAGTTAAAACACTTTGAAAACCTGAGGAGGTAATAATGAAATGTCCGTTTTGTAATGCAGTAGACACTAAGGTAATAGACTCAAGACCGTCTGACGATAATTCTTCCATAAGAAGGCGCAGACAGTGTGAAAGCTGCTCAAAGCGTTTTACGACTTATGAAAAGTTGGAAACCATACCCGTTATTGTAGTGAAAAAAGACAATACAAGAGAAACGTACGACAGAAGCAAGGTAGAAGCGGGTATCATAAGAAGCTGCCATAAAAGGCCGGTATCAAGCGAGGATATTAAGAAAACCGTGGATGAAATCGAAACTGCGATTTTTTCCATAGAAGAAAGGGAGATTCCCGCAAGTGCCATAGGTGAGCTTGTTATGTCAAAGCTCAAAGAGCTTGATGAGGTTGCTTATGTAAGGTTTGCTTCGGTATACAGAGAATTCAAGGATGTAAACACATTTATGGAAGAGCTTAAAAAGCTTTTAAACACTACAAAGGAAAAATAGATGAAGATTTTTTATCCTACTATGGATTTTGATAAGGTAGAAGACATACCCTTTGAAAAGTTTAAAAAAGAAGGCATAAAAGGACTTATGTTTGACATAGATAATACTCTTACCACTCACGGAAGCCCCGCAAGCGCTAAAGATAAAGAGTTTTTTGAGAATCTCAGAAGTCTGGGCTTTGACACGGTTCTCCTTTCAAACAATAAGGAAAAGAGGGTTAAGGATTTTGCTCTTGCGGTCGGCTCGAAATATATATATAAATCGGGAAAACCCGCTAAAAGGTCATATCTTAAAGCTTTGGAGATGATGAATACGAACAGGGAAAACACTGTTTTTGTCGGCGACCAGATTTTCACCGATATATTCGGGGCAAATGTAAGCGGAATAAGATCCGTGCTTGTAAAACCCATAAATAAAAAAGAAGAGTTACAGATAGTCATTAAAAGAATACCGGAGAAATTGATCTTATACTTTTATAAAAAAAGTAAAAAGAAGAGGTTGGGATATGTTTAGTGCAAAAGCCAAGGTTTGCGGCATAATAGCAAATCCGGTGGAGCATTCTCTGTCACCCCTTTTACATAGAATTTTATCGAACGGTATGGGCGTAGACTCGGTATACGTTCCTTTTTTGGTGGAGAATGATATAGAGACGGCACTTAAGGGTGCCTTTGCCTTGGGTGTACACGGAATAAATATCACAATACCCTATAAACAGGCGGTCATCCCCTATCTTTCGCATATTGACGAAGCGGCAGGGGCTATAGGGGCGGTCAATACTTTAGTGAGAGATGAAAAGAGTGCTTCATATATTGGCTACAATACGGATATGGAGGGCTTGGCACTCGCTCTTTGGGAAAATAACATAAGTATAAAAGGAGAAAATGTTATTGTTCTCGGTTGCGGAGGAGCTGCAAAGTCCGTTATTTATCTGTGCTTTTTGCATAAAGTAAAAAGCCTTACGATTATAGGCAGAGAAAAACAAAAGATATATAAGCTTTTGGAAAGCGTAAATGTGAATTTTTCGGATACAGCTTTAAGCGTACTTGAGTTTAAGGATGTTGAAGGCTCCGATTCTATAGGGTGTTTGGAACATAAGGATTATATCGTGTTTCAGACCACACCTGTCGGTATGTATCCTAAAAATTTAGATTTAATTATTTCAAATTCGCACTTTTATGAAAAATGTCGAACAGGTATCGATTTGGTGTATACGCCTTTGGAAACTTCATTTATGAAGGAATTTATAAAAAGAGGAAAAAAAGCCGTTTCAGGCTTGGATATGCTTATAAATCAGGGGATTTTCGCATGGGAATACTGGAACGAGGGTAAAAAGGTGGACAGTAAAACCAAAGAGAAGGCAAAAGCGGCAATACTTGAGTTTCTTGAGAAAAAATAAGAGGTTAGTGATGAAAATATTGATTGTAAACGGTCCCAATATAAATTTTTTGGGGATAAGGGATAAAAATCAATACGGAGATAAGACTTACGAGCAATTATGTGATATTATAGAGGAAAAAGCAAAAAGCTTAAAGCTTGAGACAGAAATTTTTCAAAGCAATACGGAAGGGTTCATAATAGATAAGCTGCAAGAGGCTTATACGGAAGGGGTTTCGGCTGTAATAATAAATCCGGGAGCATTTACTCATTACAGCTATGCGATCAGAGATTGCCTTGAATGTTTTTCCTGCCCTAAAATAGAGGTGCATATCTCTAATATTCATAAAAGAGAAGAGTTCAGGCATAAATCCGTTACTGCATCGGTTTGTGATGCTCAAATAGCGGGCATGGGACTTTTGGGGTATACCTTCGCTCTTGAGTATGTATTTAGAATGATTGAAAATCAAATTTAAGGAGTAAGACAATGGGAAAGATACGTTCCTTTTTTAATGTCATGTTTTTTGCCCTATTCCCGGTATTTTTAAATCTGTCCGTCACGGTTGTTATGTTTGTGATATCAGGATATGACGGAGAAATGGATATGGAAATTGTCTACAAGTCATCTCTTATAACCATGTCGGGTTTGGTGGTTTTAAACCTCATCAGGAGAGAAAAGCTCTTGGGAGACAAGGAAAAAGAAGAATCCTTGCGTGCAAGCGGACGCCAGCTGGCGTCACTTGTCATATTTTTGGTGTCCATAGCACTTTTGATTAACGCTGTAATGAATATACCCGCGGTATCGAGGCTTGTGGAAAAGGATAAGGTATTTGTGGAGACAAGCAAGGCTTTAAGCACTCCTATACCGTCAATGTTTTTTTATGTGGTTTTAATGGCACCCATAGTTGAGGAATACATGTTCAGGAGAATGTGCTATACCCCTATCAGGAGGTTTTTCGGAAAAATGTCCGCCATTTTCATCAGTGCGCTTTTTTTCGGAATTTTCCACGGAAATATTGTGCAGGGAATATATGCCTTTGTTTTAGGGCTTATACTTGCTTACACATATGAGGTGAGTAACAATGTTTTGTGGTGTGTGCTGGGGCACATGCTTGCAAACTTGGGCTCGGTTACGCTTTCATATAATGCCTTCGGATATTATTTTAAACTTGAAGATAATGCGGGTCTTTGGCTTTACATCGGCTGTATGGCGGCGGTAACCATATTTTTTGCTGTTATTGTTTATAAAAATGCTTTGAAATTGAAAGGAGATTTAGAGGATGAAGCTACTGAGTATAGCGATACCTTGCTTTAATTCATCCGCTTACATGCGTAAATGCATAGAATCCTTGCTTATAGGCGGGGAAGAAGTGGAGATACTTATAGTAAATGACGGTTCTACAAAGGACAATACGAAGGAGATAGCCGACGAATACGAACAAAAATATCCCGGTATCTGTAAGGCGGTGCATAAAGAAAACGGCGGACACGGAGATGCGGTAATGTCGGGTTTAAGAGCCGCTACAGGTGAATATTTTAAGGTTGTGGACAGTGACGACTGGGTTGACGAGCATGCCTACAGAAAGATACTTGAAACCTTAAGATACCTTGTAAATGAACAGGAATCTCAGGTGGATATGCTTCTTTCAAACTATGTTTACGAAAAAGAGGGGCAAAAACACAAAAAAGTAATAAACTACAGAAGAGCCATTCCTACCGAAAAAATAATTACTTGGGATGATGTGGGAAGATTTCTTCCGGGACAGTACATACTTATGCATTCGGTTATATACAGAAGACAGCTTTTAATTGATTGCGGTATGGAGATGCCTAAGCATACCTTTTATGTAGATAATATTTTTGTGTATCAACCTCTTCCTCACGTAAAAACATTGTATTATCTTGATGTAAACTTCTACAGGTATTTTATAGGAAGAGAGGATCAGTCGGTAAACGAGGCTGTCATGATAGGAAGAATAGACCAGCAGCTCAGAGTTACAAGGCTTATGCTGTCTTACTATGATCCTTATAAAATTGAAAATAAAAGGCTCAGACAATATATGATACTTTATCTTGAGATAATGATGGTTATCTGCTCCATTCTTGCGATAAAATCGGGAGACAGAGATAATTTCCTGAAGAAAAAAGAGATATGGTTTTACTTAAGAAATCTGAATTTCAGGCTTTTCATGAGAATCCGCTGGGGCTTCCTCGGACAAAGTATGAACCTTCCGGGAAAAGCAGGCAGACAGGTATCTATTTTGGGTTATAAAATAACACAAAAATTCTATGGATTTAACTAAAAATAAGCATATTACGGAGATATTATGAAGAAAATAGCACTGTTTGGATACGAGGACAAGACGGAAAACTACAAGGCGGTTCTCGAGTATTTAGGTTGCGAGGTTATACAGGGCTTGGATAAGGAAAAGGCAAAGCTTTGTGATGCCTTGCTTATACCGGGCGGCGGAGATGTTGACCCGCATTTTTATAACGAGGAGATAAACGGATCCGTAGATCCGGATACCGATTTTGATAAACTTCAACTGGAGGTTCTTGATTTCTTTATAAAAAACAATAAACCTGTATTGGGAATCTGCAGGGGTATGCAGCTTATAAACGTATACTTCGGAGGCAGTCTTTATCAGGATTTGAAAAATAAAGAAGCACATATTCCCTTGGATGAGGTAAAAAAAATAGATAACGAGCATTCGGTAAGAGCGCAGAAGGGAAGCTTTTTTGAGAAAACCTACGGAGAAGTTTTTCGTATAAATTCATGGCATCATCAAGGAATCAAGAAACTTGCAGATAAGCTTGTACCTTTACTTTTTTCGGATGACGAAGTTATAGAAGCCGTGGAATCGAAAGAACACAAACTTATTGCGGTGCAGTTCCACCCGGAAAGAATGAGTTTGGAGTTCAAAAAGGAAGGTTTGGCGGACGGCGTGAAAATATTTGAGTATTTTATCGCCCTGATATAGTGAGAGGTTTAAAGGGATGTATTCTTTTAAGAGTAAGGTAAGGTACAGTGAACTGGACAGCACGGGAAGGTTATCCATAAAATCCATGATGGATTATTTGCAGGACTGTTCCACTTTTCAGTCTGAGAGCTTGGGACTGGGTATAGAGTATTTAAAGAAAAACAAAAGAGCATGGTGGCTTGCGAGCTGGAATATAGATATAATAAGTCTGCCGGGGCTTGCCGAGGAGATTACTGTAAGCACAAATGCCCACGGCTTTAAAGGGATTTACGGCTATCGTAACTTCGCCTTGCAGGATGCAGAGGGTAAATATCTTGTAAAAGCGGATTCTACATGGTTTTTCTTTGATACGGAAAATATGATTCCGGCAAAGCCTAAGGATGAAGAAATATTACCTTATATTCAAGCTCCTAAGGAAAAGCTTCAAATGTCAAAAGAGCTTTCCAAAAAAACTCCTCATTACGAGGGGGGTAAGCTTTTGGATGGTATACCGGTGCAAAAGTATCATCTTGATACGAACAATCACGTAAATAATGCTGTTTACATAGATCTTGCAAGAGATTGTATAAACACTAAGCTTAAGCTTTCAAACATAAGCGTATGGTACAAGAAAATGGCTCTATTAGGAGATGTTATATACCCTTATGTGGTGGAAGCGGATGACAGATATATAGTTGAACTGAATAACGGGCAGGGTGCCACCTTTGCTTATGTCAGTATGAGAAAGTTTGAGGAATAATATGGATTTGGGAAAAAGACAAGTGTTGGAGGTTTTGAGGATTAAAGACTTCGGAGCTTATTTGGGAGAGTCCGCCGACTCACAGGAGTCGGTACTTTTACCTAAAAAAGAGTTGGGGGATGTTAAGGTCGGCGATAAACTCGATGTATTTTTATATAAAGACAGCAGTGACAGACTTATTTCAACTTTAAGACCTGCAAAGCTTCAATGCGGAGAGCTCGGAAGGCTCAAAGTAAAGGATGTCGGGAAAGTGGGTGCTTTTCTTGATATGGGTTTGGAAAGAGATTTACTTTTACCTTATAAGGAAATGGAAGGAAATCCGATAGCCGGTGATGATGTTCTTGTATATATGTATGTGGACAGGAGCGGCAGACTTGCGGCTACGATGAGAATTTATCCGTATTTGCAGATAACGGATATTTACAAAAAGGATGATGAAGTTACGGGAACCGTGTACCAAAACAAGAATTTCGAGTATTTGATTGCGGTTGATGACAAATACTACGGGGCGGTACCGAAAAAAGAGGTATTTGACAAGTATGCCGTGGGAATGCAGATAAAAGGAAGAGTTATAAAAGTCAGAGAGGACGGAAAGCTTGATATAAGTCCCAGAATGAAGGCATATAAGCAGATAGAAGAAGACTCGGCACTTATTTACAAGGTCATTGAAGAAAGAGACGGATCTCTCGGCTTTGACGACAAGGCGGATCCCGAGCTTATAAAAAGTAACTTTAAACTCAGCAAGAATGCTTTTAAAAGAGCTGTGGGGCACCTTTTAAAGGAAGGCAAAATAATTATAGAAAATAATAATATTAAAAAAATAGGATAAGGAAAGATGAAAAAGTATTACGGTATTATAGCAGAGTATTTTTGGATGACTCTGGGAGCGTTTTTAATAGCTTTTGCCATTGTAAGCATATATAATTCAATAGGTCTTGTAACGGGAGGAGTATCGGGTCTGGCGATAGTATTCGACAGAATTTTACACGTCCCTCTTGCGGTAACAAATACGGTTATAAACGCTTTTCTTTTTATAGCGGCATATAAATTCTTAGGATGGAAATACATAAGAAGAACGGTATACACTACCGCTATGTTGTCATTTGCTCTTTATATATTGCCTAAGGTACTGCCTGCTGCATCCATGTCTTTGTTTAAAGACGATATGATAATATCAGCAGTTTTCGGAGGTATATGTACGGGAGTGGGAGTAGGACTTACCGTCAGACACGGAACAAGTACCGGCGGAACCGATATGCTTGCTTGGCTCATTAAGCTTAAGTTGAAAGACAGATCCGTTGTAGAAATACTTCAGGTTCTTGACGGACTTGTAGTAATACTCGGAATATATGTATTCGGTATAAAGGCGGCTATGTATGCCCTTATAAACGTTTATATAGTTACGAAGGTAAGCGATAATATAGTTGAAGGTGTAAATTACTCGAAACAGATTTTTGTAATTTCGGATATGGCGGAAGAGATTGCGGAAGCTATTATGAAAGAGCTTGAAAGAGGTGTTACCTCCATACAGGCAAAGGGCATGTATTCAAAGGCGGAAAAGAAAATGCTTTTTTGTGTCATAAGAAGAAAAGAGCTGGGAGCTTTTAAAGAGCTGGTTGCCAAGATAGATAAAAACGCTTTTGTTACCCTGTCGGACTCGAGAGAGGTATTTGGAGAAGGCTTCATAGAAAATTTAAACTAAAAATGAAAATATTAAACTCTTAAAAGGCAAAATGAACAAAATCAACTTGCCTTTTTTGTTACAATGTTTTATTATATATAAAACGAACAGCATTGTTATTATTGATTTTGCTTAAAATAATGTGGGATAAGTAATAGTATTTGGTTACTTAGTTTTGTTAGACGTTTTAAAAGGAGAAATGGTATGATATCAAATCAGATTCTGCAAAGCACTATAGACGGACTTAAGGGTATTTCAAGAACGGAGTTATGTGTGTGTGATACGGAAGGGAAGATTTTGGCAGCGACTTTCAATGATACTACACAATATGAAAATGCCGTGATTTCTTTTGTTACATCCCCTGCCGAGTCTCAAGTGATAGGCGGCTTTCAGTTTTTTAAGGTATTTGATGAGCATCAACTGGAGTATGTGCTTATAGCTCTGGGAAATACTGATGATACATATATGATCGGCAAAATGGCTGCTTATCATATTGAAAATTTATTGGTTGCTTACAAGGAAAGATATGACAGAGATAATTTTATAAAGAATTTGCTCCTTGACAACCTGCTTTTGGTGGATATATACAATCGTGCTAAAAAACTCAATATCGACACCACTGTAAGAAGAGTTGTATATGTTATAGAGACAAAATTTATACGCGATACCAACTCTTTGGAGATAATCAAGAATTTATTTATCGATTCACCGAACGACTTTGTTACTGCGGTAGATGAAAGGTATCTTATCCTTGTAAAAGAGCTTGACGATATTTACACATACAAGGAGCTTGATGCTACAGCGGCAACTATAATAAAGGGACTTGAAGAAAAGGATGTTTACGGAGTTAACATAGCTTACGGTACGGTGGTCGGAGAAATAAAAGAAGTATCACGTTCGTACAAAGAAGCTAAAATGGCTCTTGACGTAGGAAGGGTTTTCTATGAAAATGATAATATAGTAGCCTATTCAAGACTCGGAATAGGAAGACTCATTTATCAGCTTCCTATACCTTTATGTAAAATGTTTATAAAGGAGATATTTGAGGGAAGAAATCCTGATGATTTCGATGAGGAAACAATAGTTACCATACATCGTTTCTTTGAAAACAGTCTCAATGTTTCCGAAACCTCAAGACAGTTATATATACACAGGAATACGCTTGTATACAGATTGGATAAGTTGCAAAAGGCTACAGGCCTTGATTTGAGAGTGTTTGAGGATGCCATTACCTTTAAAATTGCACTTATGGTAGTGAAGTATATGAAATATGTTGAAAAAGCACAATAGCTTATCGGACACATCTCTTACCGGGTTTTCTTGGTAGGAGATGTATTAATATACAGGGCAGGAAGGAGTTTTTAATGGAAGAAAGTTTCAATGATGAGGTAATGGACGAGACTCTCAGAGGAGGGTACTCAAGAACCAAGGAGGAGTCTATGCATACTTCGGAGCAGCGATATAATCCGGGTGGAAAAAAGGAAGGGAAGGACTTTATAAAAGGGCTTATAGTAGGTTTTTTTATAGGACTTATAAGCAGTGCCGTTATGTTTGCCGTGATTGTGAATATGGTCTTGTCGGGAACTATAGGACCCGATTCAACGAAGACGGTTGATGTAGATCCTAGCACTGTGGTTGATAATTCCGAGGGCCTTGATATGGAGCAGGTGGAGGAAAAGCTTAAACGCTTACAGGATATAGTTTCCGAAAAGTATTTATTCCAAGCGGACACAGGGAAGCTTGAGGACGGAATATATAAAGGCTATATGTCGGGGCTTGAAGATCCGTATTCCGTATACTATACGGAGGAAGAGACAAGAGCTCTTATGGAAGAAACAAGCGGGCAATATAAAGGGATAGGTGCAATAATATCTAAAGATCCTCAGACGGGAATCATTAAAATACTTAAGGTGTTTGCGGGCAGTCCGAGTGAGGAAGCAGGCTTACAGGCTGAGGATATCATATATAAGGTCGGAGATATTGAAGTAACCGGAATGGATACGGATATTCTTGTCAGAGAACATATTAGGGGCGAGGAGCATACCTTCGTTAAGATGACGGTTCTCAGAAACGGAGAGGAGAAGGAGTTTGATATTGAAAGAAGAGCTATAGAGGTTCCTACCGTGGAAAGCAAGGTTCTTGACGGAAATGTAGGCTATATAGCAATCTCACAGTTTGATGTGGTTACTTCGGAACAGTTTAAATCAGCTATAGACAGTATGGAGGAGAAAGGGGTTTCAAAGCTTGTAATAGATTTGAGAAACAATCCGGGGGGTATTTTGGACGGAACGGTTGAAATGCTTGACTATATTTTACCTGACGGTTTGCTTGTTTATACTGCAGATAAGGAAGGTATGGGTCAACAGTATTATTCCAAAGACGGGCATGAAATCAATATACCTACTTCAGTTCTTATAAATGACGGCTCGGCGAGCGCTTCGGAAGTTTTTGCGGGAGCAATCAAAGATTTCGGAAGAGGAACCTTGGTTGGAACAAAGAGCTTCGGAAAGGGAATAGTACAAAATGTTATAGACCTTTATGACGGAACTGCTGTAAAAATCACTACTCAGCATTACTATACTCCGAGCGGCTTCGATCTTCACGGAAAAGGTATAGAGCCTGATAAGACGGTTGAGCTTGACGAGGGTGCCGTAATAGGAAGCGAGTCGGATAATCAGCTTAAGGAAGCTATAGAGCTTGCGAGATAATAATTTTGTGAAACTTCCGTATTTATACGGTTTACGGCTTTTTAAAAGCTTATAAAAAAGAAAAAGGAGGAAAAAAGGTATGGAAACAAGAGTTGCGGTTATCAGTATTATAGTGTCGGATTCGGAATCGGTGGATCTTATAAATTCACTTTTACACGAGTACAGAGACTCTATAATCGGAAGAATGGGACTGCCTTATAAGGAGAAGGGTATCAATATTATAAGCCTTGCAGTGGATACAAGCATGGACACGATTTCGGCGCTTGCGGGTAAGCTTGGAAAATTGGAAGGCGTAGGAGTTAAGACGGCAATAGCAAGCTTGGAGAAAAATGGATAACAAGCTGTTAAGTCTTATAAATAAGCTAAGTGATACTCACAGTTTAGATGTAAAGGAATATGAGTATCTTATTGCAAACAGATGTGAAGAATCGAGAAACCTTCTTAAAGAATTGGCGGATAAACAAAAAAAAGCCGTGTACGACAATCATGTTTACTTAAGGGGTCTTATAGAGCTCACCAATATTTGTAAGAATGACTGCCTTTATTGCGGAATAAGACATTCAAACAAAAATGTGGAAAGATACAGACTTTTGCGTGAGGACGTTTTGAATTGTTGTGAAGAAGGATATAAACTGGGATTTAGAACTTTTGTTTTGCAGGGAGGAGAGGACTCTTATTACAGAGATGATATTTTGGAAGATATTATTAAGGATATGAGAGCTTTTTTTCCCGATTGTGCGATAACTCTTTCTCTGGGAGAAAGAAGTTACGAAAGCTATAAGCGCTTATATGAGGCGGGTGCCGACAGGTATCTGCTCAGACACGAAACAGCGACAAAAGAGCATTATGAGCTCTTGCATCCGAAGAATATGAGTTTTGATAAACGTATGTCTTGTTTAAAAGCTCTAAAGGAAATAGGTTACCAGGTAGGTTGCGGTTTTATGGTCGGCTCGCCGTATCAAACAGATTATTTTCTTGCAAGAGATTTAAAGTTTATCGAAGAGTTCAGCCCCGCTATGTGCGGAATAGGTCCTTTTATTCCGCATTCGGAGACACCGTTTAAGGAAGAAAAGGCGGGAAGTCTCGAGCTTACTACTTATCTTCTTTCAATCATAAGGCTTATAAAGCCCAACATATTGTTGCCGGCGACAACTGCACTCGGAACTATAGATAAAAGAGGCAGGGAGCTTGGGATATTGGCAGGTGCAAACGTTGTTATGCCTAACCTTTCGCCGGAGAGAGTCAGAAAAAAATATGAGCTCTATAACAATAAAATATGTACGGGATATGAGGCGGCACAGCACAAAAACGGTCTTGAAAAGAGAATGCTCAGTGTGGGACATGTCGTTGAAAATGTACGTGGAGACGCAAAACGTCTTTAAAAAATAAATCTTAGGGGGAAGTATGCTGACCCTAAAGAGAGGGGAAAAATATGAAGGAATATAATCCATTATCTATGAAGGCTGAAGAATTTATCAGTCATGAAGAAATTTTAGAAACACTTAAGTATGCGGACGAGAACAAAGACAACCTGCCTCTTATCGAGGACTTGCTTGAAAAGGCAAGACCGAAAAGAGACGGCAAGAAAATTACATGCAGGGGACTGAGCTATAGGGAAGCCTCAATTTTGCTCGCATGTGAGGATGAAAAAATCACCGAAAAAATCTATGAGGTTGCAAGAGAAATTAAATATACCTTCTATGGAAATCGTATAGTTATGTTTGCACCTTTGTATTTGTCAAATTATTGTGTGAACGGTTGTGTGTATTGTCCGTACCATATCAAAAATAAGAATATAGCCAGAAAAAAGCTTACTCAGGAAGAGATAAAGGCGGAGGTTATAGCTTTGCAGGATATGGGACATAAGCGTCTTGCCATAGAGCTTGGAGAAGACCCTGTAACCAATCCTATAGAGTATGTACTGGAATCGATTAAGACTATATACAGCGTAAAGCACAAAAACGGTGCTATAAGGAGAGCAAATGTAAATATAGCCGCAACAACGGTCGAAAATTACAGAAAGCTTGCCGAGGCGGGTATAGGTACATATATTTTATTCCAAGAGACCTATAACAAGGAAAGCTATGAGCAGCTCCATCCTTACGGACCTAAGCATGATTATGCTTACCACACCGAGGCTATGGACAGAGCTATGGAAGGCGGAATAGACGATGTGGGACTCGGAGTTTTATTCGGACTTGAAGGTTACAGATACGAGTTTGCGGGACTTTTGATGCATGCCGAGCATCTTGAGAAAGTTCAAGGTGTGGGACCGCATACCATATCGGTTCCGCGTATAAAGAAGGCGGATGATATAGATCCGAATGCTTTCGACAATTCCATTTCGGATGATATATTTGCAAAAATAACGGCACTCATAAGAATAGCGGTGCCTTATACAGGTATTATCATTTCCACAAGAGAAAACGAAAAGGTAAGAGAGAGACTTCTTGACTGCGGAGTATCGCAGATAAGCGGTGCCAGCAGAACAAGTGTAGGCGGTTATACGACGGAGGAAAGACCTACCGATTCGGAGCAGTTTGACGTGTCGGATCAAAGAACCTTGGACGAGGTTGTCGCATGGCTCATTAAAAACGGACATATCCCGTCATTCTGTACGGCTTGCTACAGAGAGGGAAGAACGGGCGACAGATTTATGGCTCTTTGCAAGAGCGGTCAGATTGTAAACTGCTGTCAACCTAATGCTCTTATGACCTTGACCGAATACATGGTGGATTATGCTAGCGAGGAAACAAAGAAACTCGGGTTTGAGCTCATAGATGAGCAGATACAAAAGGTTCCTAACGAGAGAACAAGACTTTTGTCCATAAACCATATTGAAGATATAAAAAATTCAAACAAACGTGATTTCAGATTCTAAGAGACAGTGAGAGGAAATTTGATGGGACTTAGCAATATAAGTTCGGGAGAGCGTACACATATAGGCTTTTTCGGACTCAGAAATGCCGGGAAATCAAGCCTTGTCAATGCGATAGCCGCTCAAAATATTTCTATAGTCAGTGATACTTTGGGAACCACAACGGATCCGGTAAAAAAAAGCATGGAACTTTTACCTGTAGGTCCCGTTGTTCTTGTTGATACGCCGGGACTGGATGATATCGGAGAACTCGGGACTTTAAGGGTTAATAAAGCTTATGAACAGCTGGAGCTTATTGATATAGCCGTAGTGGTGCTTGAATATAAAAGAAGACTTTGCAGCAAAGAAATTGAACTTATTAAAAAACTTAAGGATAAGAAAAAGCCTTATATTGCGGTTTTTAACAAGGCGGATTTGTATGAGGGCTATCAAAATGAAAAACCGGATTTTGAGCTTTACAATTCCGAATTCAGCGAAGCCTGCTTTGATGAGTTGAACAGCGTGATTGTCAGCACGGCGGATGCCTTCAATATCGAAAAGCTTAAGCTTATGCTGGCGAGCTTTGAAGCGGGGCTTCAAAAAAAGAGATATATCGTAGCCGATTTGATACCGGAAGCTTCAAGTGTGGTCTTGGTTATTCCTATTGACGAGGCGGCGCCGAAGGGCAGGATAATACTGCCTCAGCAGCTTGTTTTGAGGGAATTGCTTGAACATTCGTGTACTGTAAGCTGCTGTAAGCCCGAACAGCTTAAAGAAAGTATCGAAAGGCTTAAGGCTAAACCCGATTTGGTTATAACGGATTCACAGGTCTTTGAATACGTTGCAGGGGTTTTGGAAAGGGATGTTAAGCTTACATCCTTTTCCATCCTTTTTGCAAGATATAAGGGAGAGCTTTCTGAATTTATAAAAGGCTTGCGTGCTTTGGATTCCTTAAAAGACGGGGATAAGGTGCTCATTTCCGAGGCATGTACGCATCATAGGCAGTGTAACGATATAGGGACGGTAAAAATGCCGGGATGGCTCTCGACATATTCCGGAGTAAAGCTTGAGTATGTATTCAGTTCGGGGAATGATTTTTCAGCGGATTTAAGGGATATTTCCCTTGTGGTACATTGCGGAGCCTGCATGATTACAGAGCAGGCTATGAAAGCCAGACTTGAAACTATAAAGGACTTTGATGTGCCGATAATCAACTACGGAATGGCTATTGCAAAAATGAAAGGAATATTTCCCAGAGCAACAGAAATATTTGATTAAAAAGTGCTTGCCAAATACCTCGCCTTATGCTATACTAATTTTCGTGTTACGGGCGGGGATGCTGGAACTGGCAGACAGGCTAGACTAAGGATCTAGTGATGGTATAATCGTGAGGGTTCAAGTCCCTTTCCCCGCAGAGTAAAGACGAAAGCCTAAGGCTTTCGTCTTTTTGATATATATAAATATTTTAATCTTGTATCGGGAGAGTTTATGAGTGAGATTTTGGAAGAACTTCAAAAAATATTTTCGGATAATATAATTAAGGCGGTCATCAGTAAAACCGGTAAAACGAATACGGATTTTATCAAGTTCGACATTGAAAAAAAACAGGATTATTTTCAGGTAAGCAAGTATACTCAAAAGCAGGTTTTTCATGAAAATGTCAATTCGGATGAGCTTATAATTATGTGCAACGATGTACTCGGAAGAGATTTCCTGCAATTTAACTCATGGTCGGAATCTTATGAGTACTCAATTAAGATAAGTAAAAAAGGGAAGGTATTTTCGAGCAGAATAAAGCAAAATAAAAAACAGCCCTTAAAAATACAAAGTGCACACAACAGGAAGAAAAGCTATATATTTGAAGAGGGTAAGCCCTTGGAAGTGCTTGTTGATATGGGGATATTTACCAAAGAAGCCAAGGTCGTAAAGTCCATGTATGACAAATATAAGCAAATAAACAGATTTATAGAGATAATAGACGATGCCGTCAGAAAAGAAAAATGTACAAGCTTAAATATAATAGATTTCGGTTGCGGAAAGTCGTATTTAAGCTTTTTGGTGTACCATTACCTTTGTAATATAAAGCATATCAAGGTAAATATGATAGGACTTGATTTAAAAGAAGAGGTTATAAATAATTGCAACTCCGCCGCAAAAAAATACGGATATGAGGGGCTTAGCTTTAAGCTTGGAAATATAAACGGCTATAAGGCGGATTTTATACCGGATATGGTTATAAGTTTGCATGCCTGTGATACGGCAAGCGATTACGCCTTATTTAACGCTATAAAGTGGGGTGCAAAAATGATCTTTTGTGTTCCCTGTTGCCAGCATGAGCTTGCCGGGCAGTTTTCGGCTCAAAGCTTCAATCTTATGGGGCGTTACGGACTTATTAAAGCGAGGTTTTGTGACTTGCTCACCGACAGTATAAGAGCAAATTTATTGGAATACAGCTCCTATGATACGGATATACTGGAATTTGTGGATTTCAGCCATACCCCTAAAAATATCCTTATAAGAGCGGTTTTAAATAAAAACAAATCAAAACAAAAGAAAGAAAAAGCGCTTGAAGAAGTAAAAGCCTCATGCAGCCTGTACGGACTGACCCCTACGCTGCTTACTTTACTTAAATATCCGGAGGTTTAGGATGAAAATATTGGACATGACAAAGGGAGACCCTTTAAAGCTGGCATTTGCGTTTATAGTACCGGTATTTACAGGTCTTTTGTTTCAGCAGATTTATAATTTTGCTGATACAATGATGGTCGGTGCCGGCTTGGGGGATAAGGCGGTTGCCGCCGTAGGCTCGACGGCTCCCTTATATTCGGTACTTATAAATTTTGCCAACGGACTTAATAACGGCTACAGTATAATAATTGCAAGAATCTTCGGTGAAAATGACAAAAAGCGTTTAAGAAAAGCCGTTGCAACCATGCTGAGCCTGAATTTACTTATAAGTGTAAGCCTTACACTTATATTTTTACCCTTACTCCCGTATTTACTTAGATGGCTTGATACTCCGGAAGGTATATATAAGCAGGCGTACAGCTATATTTTTGTTATTTTATCGGGACTTGCGGCTACAATATGCTATAATATGAGCGCAGGATTTATGCAGGCTGTGGGAAACAGTAAAACCCCTTTGATATTTTTGGGTATTGCCTGTATAAGCAATATAGTGCTGGATTGGCTTTTTATATTTATTTTTAAATTCGGTATTGCGGGAGCGGCTGTTGCAACAGTAATATCACAGATTTTATCTGCTGTACTCAGCTTCGTATTTATTGTAAAGACGTATAAGGATTTGCTCCCGAGATGGGAAGATTTCAAGTTTAATCCTATTTTGTTCAATGAGATGTTTACAACGGGCTTATCCATGGGGCTCATGATGTCGGCTTATTCCTTGGGAAGTATAATTTTACAAAAAGGAATAAATAAGCTCGGCTTAAGCGTAATAACCGCTCAAACCGCATCCAGAAGAATACTTGAAATGTTCATGATGCCTATAGCCGCCTTGTCCGTTGCCGCTTCCACCTTTGTAAGCCAGAATTACGGGGCGAGAAAGTATGACAGAATTAAGGGTTTTATAAAGCTTCTTATGGTCTTAAGCTTAGTTTGGGGAATACTTGCCGTAGTACTTATTTTTCTTGTCGGTAAGTCTATGCTCGCAATGATAATCACAAGCGGAAATGCCGAAACTATGGACAAGGCTTTGCTTAATTTACGATTTTGTGTACTTTTCTTTTTTCCTTTGGGAGTATTGTGTACATTCAGAGCCTGTATGCAAGCTATGGAATATAAGATAGCACCACTTTTATCGGGTGTTATAGAGCTTGTATTTAAGATTTTCTTTGCCGCCTTTTTTATACCCGCTATAGGTTATATGGGTGCGGTAATGGCGGAGCCTATTATATGGATAATATGTACCGTATATTTGTTTGCGGCTTATTATATAACAAAAAAACGTATCTAGAAATTTATTGTAATGGAGGATTTTATGAGTTTAGAGGGTAAGGGATTTTTTAAAATTAAACTTCTTATTGTAACTGCGATAATTTTGATCGTTGTTTTGATAAGTGTGGTATTTTCAGGTATTCGTGCTCTTTCGTCAAAACAGAGAAGCGGTAAAGAAGAGAGTTTGTCGGGAAATAAAAAAGATCTTGATCCTACTGAGATAAGTTCTTTGGGGGATACGGCACCGGCTTCCAATGTTCTTGGAAACAGCTACGTTGTTAGCGACGGAACAAATATTTTTTTAAAAAATCAATATGATAATTCAAAGATTTATTCATATTCAGACAAAGGAAGTTTAAATCTTGTGAGTAACAATGTACCGTTGCATATTTATTATTATAAAGATTATATATACTACAGTGCCGCAGTATATAACAGAAGCCTGTCCGGCTCCGTAGGTATTTACAGGTCTAAAGTAGATGGAAGTGAAGAGAAATTACTTGCATCTTTTGATACTGATACGTTCTATCTTGTATTGGATGCTCTTGTTGACGGAAAACTTTATTTTACACTTAACAAAGAGGCGGCAGATGGTAAAGACATTTATCAAATGGATCTCAATACTTTTGATGTACAGCACTTATATACTATACCGGCGGATGTAGCCACCACCTTTCCGCTTGTAAATGTTACAAGTGACGGTTTATATTTTAAGGATAAAGAGGGACTTAAAAAGCTTTATCCGGAAAGTAAAGAAGCAGAGCTTGTTATCAAAGATTTTGATGCTGTTTATTATACTATATACAAAGGAGATGTATACTATACCCGTTCTCAAAAAGGAGGGCATACTGAAAATGTTGTCAGAAGGGTACTTTTAGATGGAACAAAGGATGAGCTTGTTTATACCGGAGAGGCATCGTGGATTTATGATATTACGGCTTTTGTACTCAATAATAAACTTTTTATATTAAGTGTATCCCAACCTGATTCGCCTGCCTCATATGGCAGTATACACTCATGTGAACTTGACGGAAGCAAAACGGAAGTAATATCCGAGAAGGCAAACCTGTTAGGTTTGACAGATGATGCCATATACTATGGATTTATCGATAATTCGGAGGTGACAAAAAAAAGTACAGAAATCAGTAAATTTGAGTTTACACGTACCTTTTCTACCTACAAAAGAGATGTAAGTGCTGAGGGAAAGGTTTCGGATGAAAGCGTATTTTTGGATCCCGGACCTTTAAATAAAGCGTGGGCATCTTATAAAAGTCTCAGTAAATTTTATTATCCCGATGTTTTAGGCACCTACAGAATGGACTATGTTTATTACGATGAAAACGGTGAACTTTACAAAAACTCTTGGAAGAATATAGACGGTAAAGATTATTATTTCGGAGAAGATGGCAGAATGTACTCTCAGGAGTTTACACCGGACGGTTACTTTGTAGGTTCGGATGGTACGGTAAGCGATTTTATGGCTCCGTCCAAGTTTGTATACAGTGAATATCCGGATGCGGAAATGACGGTCAACGTGGATAAATATGACGAATCTGATAAGAGCAATAAAGCTTCAACTATTATAGACAGAGGCGAAGTGTATGAGATTACAAATGCGGACATACTGGCTACAAGCTTATTTTCCGAAAAGGAAGCGGTATTGCCGGAGGCAGGTCAGAATTTTTATTTTAAACGGGAAAATTTATTTTGTACCGTAACCGGAAATGAAGGTTATAATAAAGAATTCGGGGGAGAATGTATAGGACTTAAGCAGTCGATACTTCCGAATAAAGAACTTAAGCTTGTCAAGTCGGAAGGAAGCGATAAGTATATTCTAAAAGTAAAGGACGGTAAGAAAGTAAGACCTTTCACATATGTAGTATACTCAGGTTCGGTATATGTGACCAAGGATGCCAAACTTGACGTATATCACGCACATGCCCCTGATGAACCGCCTATTAAAGCTACTTTTAGCAGACTTGTCGATTTTTTTACAGATGTTAAGGGAGGTGTGAACGGATTTTATTTCAATGGTAAGATAGTATCTCATGACACCGTTAAAGGTACTTACGCTATTTCATGGATGAGTATGTTTGACTAAAAATACATATAGAAATGTAACCTGTGTTACATACTAATTCCTAGTATTTTACTATACTTTAAATATAAAAAATAAAGTTAAGGAGATATCAGTATGTCAAAAGTATATAATGAAACAGGTCTTGTTTTACAGGCGGGAAATTTTACTATAGTTAAGAAAGCGGGAGTAAAAGGAGACTTAATTCCGAAGCATAATCATCCGGAGGCAAACGTAACCTTCACTGTTGTAAAGGGAAAGGTTAAGGCTTTTATAAATGAAAGTACGGAGTATATCCTTACGCCGGGCGATATTCTTCACTTCGATGGAGATAACTACATTAATGCGGAGTTTTTGGAGGAAAGTGAAGCTTTCGTACATCTCATTTTAAAATAGTTAAGGCTTTTGCATTAAACCGTCTTTCAATAGCACAACAAAATAGAGAGTAAACATTAAAAGACGGAGTTTTATTCTTTTTAAAAAGGTGAGGCGCTGTCTTTTTTTGTATTTACTCACATAAAGATATATTTTAAACTTATTATATGAAAAAGGTTTCATATAAAGACTTGTGTATGATATAATACTGTTAAGATTTTTATTATAATTTATTATAAGGGAGGTTCCTATGAGTTTAGAGAGTAAAGGATTTGCTAAAATTAAAGTACTTATTATAGCTGCCGTAATTTTACTCGTTGTTTTGATAAGTGCGATATTTTCAGGTGTTCAAGCTTTTTCTTCAAAGAAGGACAGCATCAGAAAAGAGACTTTTTCAGAAGGCAGGCAAGATAAGAAAGCTTCGAAAAAGAAGAAAAAAAATAAAAAAAGTAACAGTCCTCTTGCTCGGATAAGTTCACTGGGAGATACGGCACCGGCTTCCAATGTTCTAGGAAACAGTTATGTTACTACCGACGGAACGAATATTTTTCTTAAGAGTCAATATGATAATTCCGAGATTTATTCATATTCCGGCGGTGAAAGCTTAAATCTTATAAGTAAGAATACACCGGGGCAAATGTATTACTATAAAGATTATATATACTACAGTGCCGCCGTAAATGACAAAAACATACCGGGTTCCGCAGCTATTTACAGATCAAAAGCGGACGGAAGCGAGGAAGAAATGCTTATGCCTTTTGATACCGATACTTTTTATCTTGTATTGGATGCTCTTGCCGAGGGAAAGCTTTACTTTACGTTTAATAAAGAAGTTGCAGCCGGTAAGGGGATTTATCAAATGGATTTGGATACCCTTGACGTACAGCTCTTACATACCATACCTGCGGATATAGCTACGGATTTTCCTCTTGTTAATGCTACAAGCGACGGTTTATATTTTAAGGACAAAGAAGGTCTCAAAAAGCTTAATCCGGAAAGCAAAGAGATAAAGCTTGTTATCAAAGATTTTGATGCCGTTTATTACACTATTTACAAAGGATATGTATATTATACTCAATCTAAAAAAGGAAATAATGAGGAAAATGTTGTCAGAAGGGTATTTTTGGACGGAAGAGGCGATGAACTTATTTATACAGGAGAAGCACCGTGGATTTATGACATTACCGCTTTCGTACTTAATGATAAGCTCTTTATACTGAGTGAATCGGATCCTGACAGCTCAGCTTCATACGGAAATATACATTCCTGTGAGCTTGACGGAAGTAAGCCGGAAATAATATCCGATAAAGCAAACTTAGTCGGTTTGACGGATAATGCCGTATATTACGGTTTTACTGAAAATTCAACAGTGACGGAAACAAGTACCGCAATTAATAAGTTTGAGACTGTACGCTCCATTCCTATTTATAAGAGAGATGTAAGTGCCGAGGGAAATATTTCGGATGAATATGTATTTTTAGATCCTAAACCTTTAAATAAAGGTTGGATAGCCTACAATAATTTGAGTATATTTTACAATCCCGAAGTTCGAGGCTTTTATGTACAGGATTATATATATTATGATGAAAACGGTGAACTTTACAAAAACTCTTGGAAGAATATAGATGGTAAAGACTACTATTTCGGAGAAGACGGTAGAATGTACTCCCAGGAGTTTACACCTGACGGTTACTTTGTAGGTTTGGACGGTACGGTAAGTGATTTTATCGCTCCGTTTAAGTTTATCTATAGCGAATATCCTAAGCTTCCAATGACACTTAAGACGGACAGATATAATGATGTCGTAGGTGAAGGTTTTTATAAAGGCACTAAAAATTCAACCGTTATAGACAGAGATGGGGTATACGAAATTACCAATGCAAATATATTTGCTACAAGTACACTCTCAGAGGAGGAGGCGGCACCGCTGGAAGCCGGATACAGCTTTTATTTGAAAGGAAATAATTTGTTTTGCACCGTAACGGAAAAAGAAGGATATAATGAAGAGTTCGGCGGTGAATGTATAGGACTTAAACAGTCTAAAATCCTTGATTCCGAACTTAAGCTTGTCAAGCCTGAAGGAAGTGATAAGTATATTATTAAAATAAAACGTTCCGATTCTCAAGTAAGCACTCTTTCACATATAATATACTCGGGCTCCGTATTTGTAACGAAGGATGCCAAGCTGGACATATATAAGAAGGAGGCTCCCGATGAAGATCCTGTTGAAGCCGATTTTGCCGCATATAATGCCTCATATAGGGAGACGATGGCAGCAAGCGGTGAAAATCCGGATGAATTTTATTTTAATGCAGGAATAGTGTATTATGATACTGTTAACGGTACTTATGCTATCTCTAAGCTTAGTATGTATAATTAGGAAATGATAGTTAAGTGTCCTAAAATGACAATAATATTTATAATTTCGCTTTTATATCGAAAGTCCGACATTTCTTCCGAGTGTCGGACTTTCAATGTATGTTAATTGTATTTCCTTACTTTTTGTGCTATCATCTAAACGTTACGTTAACTTAAAAAAAAGGAGTCTTTATGTCAAAAATCATTTCAAATGTCCGCTTATCTAAAGACTTCTATCTTATGAAGGTAGAGGAAAAAAACAATTCAAAAATGGGACAATTTTATATGCTCAGAGCATGGGATGAGTATCCGGTGCTGTCAAGACCTATAAGCATTTATGATGCCGATGAAAGCAGTGTCAGCTTTTTGTATAAGGTCGTAGGAAAGGGAACGGAAATCTTTTCAAGACTTAAGGCGGGGGATGAAATCAGCCTTGAAGGACCTTTGGGAACGGGTTTTCCTTCGGAAAAGGGCAAAATCGCCTTGGTCGGCGGCGGTGTGGGTATAGCCCCTTTTTATCTTACCGCAAAAGAACTCAGAAAGGTAAATAGAGACAGTATTATAGATATATATCTGGGATTTAGCGATGTCGCAATACTTAAGGAGGAGTTTGAAGCTTTGGCGGATAAGCTCGTGATAAATGTCGGAGGTTTCATAACGGATGATGTAAATACCGAGGATTATGACATAATAATGAGTTGCGGTCCTGAAATAATGATGAAAACTCTGTATAAAAAATGTGAGAAGCAAAGGACTGAGGACAGACTGTACGTTTCTATGGAAAATCGTATGGCTTGCGGTATAGGAGCCTGTCTGGTATGTACCTGTAAAACGAAAAGCGGAAATAAAAGAGCCTGTAAGGAAGGTCCGGTAATGCTCGGAAAAGAGGTGTTTGGAAATGAGTTCTAGGTTAAAAACGGATTTTGCGGGTATAAGCTTTAAAAACCCTATAGTGCTTGCTTCGGGAACCTGCGGTTTCGGAAAAGAAATCAATGAATATTTTGACATACAAAGGCTCGGAGGAATTTCCTCGAAGGGCTTAACTCTTAACTACAGAGCCGGAAATGACGGTATAAGAATCTGGGAAACGCCCGCCGGAATAATGAATAGCGTAGGTCTTGAAAATCCGGGAGTGAGGGCATTTTTGGAAAATGAAAATCCCCGGATGAATAAGCTGGATCTTGTCAATATTGTCAATCTGGGCGGACATTCTGTTGAGGACTATATAGAGGCTGTGGAGCTTATAAATGAGCATGATATAGATATACTTGAGCTTAATATTTCCTGTCCGAATGTTAAGGCGGGCGGTATGAACTTCGGAGTGGATGCCTGTGTTGCCGCAAATGTTGTGGCTCTTGTCAGAAAAAAGTGCAGACATAAGCTTGTTGTAAAACTTTCGCCGAATGCTCACGATATAGTTGAGCTTGCGAAGGCTGTAGAGAGCGAGGGTGCGGACGGAATTTCTTTGGTAAACACCTTTCTTGCCATGGCAATAGATATAAATAAAAGAAAAGCGGTATTCGATAATGTTTACGCAGGACTTTCGGGTCCGGCAATAAAGCCTATCGCACTCAGAATGGTTCATCAGGTAAGTCATGCCGTGAAAATTCCGGTTATGGGAATGGGCGGAATAACAAGTGCTGAGGATGCCATAGAATTTATTATGGCGGGAGCAAGCATTTTGCAGATAGGAACGGCAAGCTTCATGAATCCGAGACTCGCTCTTTCGGTTATTGACGGCATTGAAAAGTATTTGGAAGAAAATAAGATTGACAATATCAGCGAAATAAGGGGTATTATATAGAATGGAATACAGGATTGAAAGGGACTCCATGGGAGAGGTGAGAGTTCCGTCGGATAAATATTATGCCGCTCAGACACAAAGAAGCTTTGAAAATTTTAAAATAGGCGGTGAAAAGATGCCTAAGGAAATAATAAAAGCCTTCGCAATATTAAAAAAGGCTGCGGCTTTGACAAATTTTGAACTCGGAGGTTTGGATAACGAAAAAAAGGATGTAATATGCAGAGTTTGTGATGAGATATATGAGGGAAAGCTGGATGAGCATTTTCCCCTTGTTGTGTGGCAGACCGGCAGCGGAACTCAGTCAAATATGAATGTGAACGAGGTTATTGCCGGAAGAGGTAACGAAATTGCCGGAAAAAAGCTTTTGCATCCGAATGATGATGTAAACATGTCGCAGAGTTCAAACGATACTTTCCCTACAGCTATGCACATTGCGGCGATTCTAAGTCTTGAAAACGGCTTATATGAGTCTATAGATGAGCTTGCTATCTGCTTTAAAAGACTTGAAAAGGAAAATGAGGGAATAATCAAAACGGGAAGAACTCATTTGCAGGATGCAACGCCTATAAGCTTTTCACAGGAGCTGAGCGGTTACAGAGCCATGCTTGAAAAGACAAAAACCATGCTGGAGCTTTCAAGTAATTCTTTAAGAGAGCTGGCACTCGGAGGTACTGCGGTGGGAACGGGACTTAATGCACCGAAGGGCTTTGCGGATCTTGTCGCAAGGAAGATATCGGAGCTTACGGATACAAGCTTTATAAGCTCGGACAATAAGTTCCACGCCCTTACAAGTAAGGATGCGCTTGTGTTTTCTCACGGAGCTTTGAAGGCGTTGGCGGCAAATTTACTTAAAATTGTCAATGATATACGTTTGCTTGCGGGAGGTCCTCGTTGCGGTCTTTATGAAATCTTCATACCCGAAAATGAGCCGGGAAGCTCCATAATGCCGGGTAAGGTAAATCCTACGCAATGTGAGGCGCTCAGCATGGTGGCTGTAAAGGTTATGGGTAATGATGCATCCATAGGTATAGCCGCTTCTCAGGGAAATTTCGAGCTGAATGTGTATATGCCTCTTATAATCAATGATTACTTGCAGTCTGTGAGACTTTTAAGGGATGCGATACATTCCTTCACGGTAAATTGTGCTGTAGGTATAAAGGCAAATAAGGAAAGAATGAGAGAAAATCTCGAGCGCTCTCTTATGCTTGTTACCGCTCTTAATCCTTATATAGGCTATGATAATGCGGCTAAAACGGCAAAAAAAGCATTTGCGGAAAATATTTCCTTGAAGGATGCCTGTGTGAGCCTCGGTTTTCTTGATGAAAATGAGTTTGACAGGGTGTTTCATCCGGAAGAAATGGTATAGCTTTAGGAGGTTTAAATGGCAAAGCATGAAGAAAAAACAAATGTAATGCGTATTTTGGACAGTAAAAAACTCAGCTACACCTCTCATTGCTATGTTGATACTCCGAGTACCAACGGACTTGAAGTGGCAAATATACTGGGACAGAATCCCAAGGATGTCTTTAAAACTTTGGTAACAAGTTCGAAATCAGGAACAAACTATGTTTTTGTTATTCCTGTGGAAAAGGAGCTGGATTTAAAAAAGGCTGCCAAGGTTTCGGGAGAAAAGAGCGTGGAAATGCTTAAGTCCAAGGATTTGCTTTCTTTAACGGGGTATGTTCACGGAGGATGTTCTCCTATAGGCATGAAAAAGAGCTTTAAAACCTTCATAGATAAAAGTGCCGAGGGCAGGGATAGAATTATATTCAGTGCCGGTAAAATCGGCTATCAAATTGAAACTAAGCTGTCCGAGCTTTCCAAGGTGCTTGATTTTTCTTTGGAGGAATTGACGGAGTAGCCTTATTTGCGTGATTTTTTTGCTGTGTAAGTTTAAATATGACAACAGATGTCAGGTTTTCTTTTGTATGATGATAGAAAATATATCAAAGGAGAAGATCAAAATGAAATACGAGTGGAAAAAGTCGGAAAAAAATATTTACGGAGTAAAGCAAAAAGCGGAGTTTAGGGATATACCCGAACAAAGCTTTATTACAATAAAGGGAGAGGGAGATCCTAATGAAGAGGGTTTTTCAAAAAGGATTTCCGCTCTTTATTCCGTAGCATACTCTATTAAGATGCTGTTTAAAAGCAGGATGAAAGACGAAAGCGATGAAAAGCTTAAAGATTTTACGGTTTATCCATTGGAGGGAGAATGGGAGGAAAAGGAAGAAGGCATATTAGATAAAAGTAAGCTTAGATACACGCTCATGATAAAGCAAGCGGATTTTATAAGTGATGAAATATTTAATACAGCTCTTTTGAATGTGAAAAAGAAAAAACCGGATGCTTTGTACGGCGAAATAAGCTTGGAAAAGTTTCCCTGTACTAAGGCGATTCAAATTTTACATATAGGAAGTTATGATGAGGAGCCTTTATCCTTCGAAAAGATGGATGAGCTTACAAAGGAGCTTAAGCTTAGAAGAAATAAGAAATCTCATAGGGAGATATACCTGAGCGATAAAAACAGAACTGCCGAAGAAAAACGGAAAACCATATTGAGATATACAGTGGAATAGGAGAAAAGTTATTGCCTTAAACCGCCGAAAAACGTCTTGAAAGCCCGGACGGGCTATGGTATCATGAAGGTATTATTTCTATTTTATTTCACAACGGTATTGACAAAGTCGAACAAAAGTATTATATTCTATTTATCAAACAAATGTTCACAATTTATTCGGAGGATTTATGAATATAGAAGAAAAAAAGAAGGCGTTGCAAACGGCTCTTAAAAATATTGAAAAAACGTACGGAAAAGGTGCCGTTATGAAGCTTGGTGAGGCAAGCAATATAAACATCGAAAGTATCCCTACAGGTTCAATAGGTCTTGACATGGCTTTAGGTATAGGAGGTATACCTAAAGGAAGAGTTATAGAATTGTACGGACATGAGTCGTCGGGAAAAACAACTATAGCTTTGCACATGGTTGCCGAGGTTCAAAAAGCCGGCGGTATTGCAGGATTTATCGACGCCGAGCATGCTCTGGATCCTGTTTATGCAAAAGGTATAGGTGTCGACATAGATAATCTCTACATTTCTCAGCCGGATAACGGAGAGCAGGGACTTGCCATAGCCGAAACTATGGTATCTTCGGGCGCTGTGGATATAGTTATTATAGACTCGGTTGCAGCTTTGGTACCTAAGGCGGAGATACAGGGGCAGATGTCCGATTTACAGATGGGCTTACAGGCAAGACTCATGAGTAAGGGTCTTAGAAAGCTCACCGGTATTATGAGTAAATTCAACTGTACGGTAGTATTCATCAACCAGCTCAGAGAAAAGATTTCCACAGGCTACGGCGGTGGCGGTGAGACGACCACGGGAGGAAGAGCTTTAAAATTCTATTCAAGTGTAAGACTTGAGGTTAAGAAAATAGATAATTTAAAGACGGGCGATGTTCAGGTAGGTAACAGAGTCAAGGTTAAGGTGTCTAAAAATAAAGTGGCACCTCCTTTCAAGACGGCGGAATTTGATATTATGTTCGGCACCGGCATTTCAAGGACGGGAGAGATTCTTGATGCCGCCGTTGAAAGAGACATAATAGAAAAAAGCGGTGCATGGTATTCTTACGGTGATACAAAACTCGGTCAGGGAAAAGAAAATGTAAGAAAATATCTTGAGGAAAACACCGCCGTACTTGACGAGATTGAGAAGAAGATAAGAGAGTATAAGGAAGATCCGGAAAGCTCTAAGAAAACAAAAACAAAGGCTAAGAAAAAAGGAACTCTTTCTTCAACCACCTTAGATGAGGATGAAAACTCGGACGGTGATGAAAACGAGGATCTGGATCTTGACTTGGACCTTGATCTCGATCTTGACGGTGACGACATAATCAATGACACGGGAGACGACTTGGATGAAGTAATAAACTATGTTATTGATGAAGAGGACAAATAGTGCGTGTTGTAAGCATTTACCCTATAAATTCTAAGAAAAGCAAGGTACTGATTGATGAGGGCTTTGCTTTTCCTCTATACAATAAAGAACTTGAATTGTTTAATATCAAAATAGGCGAGGATGTAAAAAATTATGATACGGACATCCTCCCCTTTCTGAAAAAAAGAGCCGTTACAAGGCTCATGTATATTTTAAAATCTTCAGATAAAACAGAAAAAGAACTAATTAAAAAATTGATAGCTGCCGAATACCCCAAGGAGGTGGTGCGCTTTGCGGTGTTGTATTGTAAAAAGCACGGCTACATAAACGACTCCGCTTACATAAGGGACTATATAGAATGCTACAAAGAAAGTAAAAGCAAAGTACAAATAAAAGACGAGTTGAGAAAAAAAGGCTTGGATTCGGGTGAAATCAACCTATACATGGAAGAAGTATTTGTGGATGAATATGCTCAGATAGAGTGTATTTTAAAAAATTACGATATAAAGAGTTTGCTTGAAAACAGAAAAGAGCTGGAAAGACTTGTAGCAAGACTGAGAAGAAAAGGCTATCCCTACAGTATAATTAAAGAATGTATAAACAATAATTAACTTATCTTACTACTTGTGTTTTTAATACAAAAGGTATTATAATTCAATGAGACGTGAAGATCTACAAGGAGGATTATGGAATTATTGTTTGATTTGCATACCCACACTGTTATGAGCGGGCATGCATACAGTACCTTAAAAGAGAATATAGAAGCGGCATATGAAAGGGGACTTAGAGCTTACGGCTTTTCGGAGCATGCTTCAAGCGTTCCGGGAAGTGTTTGTGATATTTACTTTCAAAATCTGAGAGTAGTGCCGCGTAATTATAAAGATATGAGAGTTTTTGCAGGTTGTGAAGCCAATATTATAAATTACGAGGGGGGAATAGACGTATCGGACTATGTAATAAAGGGGCTGGACTATCTTATTGCGGCTATGCACAGTATATGTATAGAGCCTTGCAGCCTTGACAAGAGCATGAGTGCCTACTTCGGCGCTATGGAAAATAAAAATATAAAAATAATAGCACATCCCGACGACTCGCGTTTTCCTATAGACTATAAGGAGCTGGTGAAGAAAGCTATAGCCACATCCACGGTTTTGGAGCTCAACAATTCATCCTTAAGGAAAAATTCCGCAAGAAAAGGTGGCAGAGAAAACGCTAAATCGATGCTTTTGGAAGCGAAAAAACAGGGAGCATACATCATTGTAAATACCGATGCACATATATGTACCGATGTTGGCAGGTTTGATGAAGCGCTTGAGCTTTTAAAAGAATGTAATTTCCCGGAAGATTTGCTTATTAATACGAGTATGGACAGGCTAAACATGGTGATGAACAAAGACCTTGAAAGTGAGGAGTTTAAAACAAGCTTTTAGCTTGTGGAAAAGCATGAAAAATATTAAAAGTAAAAAGACTTTAGGCGTTTTATACATACTGGGAAGTGCCTTCTTTTTTTCGGCTATGGCTTTATGTGTAAGGCTTGCAGGAGATTTGCCCGTATTTGAGAAGATGTTTTTCAGGAATGTGGTTGCCTTGGTATTTTCATTTGTTTTAGTGTGTAAGGATGTAAAAAGCTTTTTTATCGCAAGAGAAAACAGAAAGTATGTATTTTTCAGAGCCTTTGTCGGAACATTGGGCGTTTTGGGAAATTTTTATGCCGTAGACCACATGAATATAGCCGATGCAAGTATACTTAACAAATTGGCACCTTTTTTTGCAATGATAGCAAGCTTTTTTATATTAAATGAGAGACCGAAGGCCTTTGATTGGATAATAACGGTATTTGCTTTTATAGGTGCGGTTTTTGTTATAAAACCGAGTTTTGATATAAGTGTTATTCCGGCAGCTGTTGCCGTGATGGGCGGTTTAGCCGCAGGCATAGCGTATACCTTTGTCCGCAAGGCTACAAGCAAGGGAGTGCCGGGAGATTTGGTTATTTTTTATTTCTCGCTTTTTTCAACCTTGGTTTCAGGTTTGTTTATGCTGAGTAACTTTAAAGTTATGAACCCGCAGCAGTTTTGTATTTTGATGGGAGCAGGACTTTGCGGCATGGGTGGACAGATATGTATAACGAAGGCATACACCTATGCACCGGCAAGGGAAATAGGTACCTTCGACTATACTCACGTAATATATTCCGCCATAATGGGATTTATATTTTTACAGCAAATTCCCGATTTTTATAGTATAATAGGCTATGTGATAATAATAAGTATGGCCATTTTAAAATGGATATATAATAATAAACAAGCAGAAAGGAAAGTAAAAGATTATGAAGAAAGTAATTAATGCTATGGGAGATGCATGTCCTATGCCTGTAATAAAGGCAAAGAAGGCATTTGACGAGGGCGCAAAGGGAGTTGAGATAAGTGTTGATAATGAAATAGCTGTTGAAAACCTTGAAAAGCTTGCAAAATCAAAAGGCAGTGAGTTCAGTGTTGTTAAGAAAAGCGATACGGAATATGTGTGCAGTATAGGTGAGGCAAGCGATGAAGCTTCAAATGACCTTACGGGAGAAGAAAGCAATGTTGTTGTAGCTATTGCTTCAAGATATATGGGTGTGGGCGACGAAGTACTCGGAGGCAACCTGATGAAGGGCTTTATATTTTCTTTAACACAGGCAGATATTTTGCCGAAGACAATTTTATTCTATAACTCGGGAGCTTTTATCACAACTGAAGGATCTGCAAGTATAGAGGATCTGAAGACCTTGCAGGCTGCGGGAGTTGAAATAATGACTTGTGGAACTTGCTTGAACCACTACAACATAGCGGATAAATTGGAAGTGGGTTCCGTTACCAATATGTACGAAATCGTTGAAAAACAGTTGAAAGCAACAAATGTTGTGAAGCCATAAGTTATGAGAGAAAAGAAAAAGGTTTTAGTCATAAGTTTTGAAAAGGTGGGAGGAGCTTTGGAGCTCGAGTCCTTACTCAAAGATGATAAGAAAATGGGGAGAATCATACCTACACCGTCGGAAGTAAGTGCCGGTTGCGGCTTTGCATGGAGAGCGGAGCTTGAAGTTGAAAAAGAACTTATAGAAGTAATAGAAAAGAACAATATAGAGTATGACAAGCTGACATATCTGTATATGTATTAGTTATGGAGGAATATTATGCTGGAAATAGGAACTAAAGCACCGGATTTCACCTTACTTGATGAGAATTCGACAGAACATAAATTATCCGATTACAGAGGTAAAAGGCTTATTTTATATTTTTACCCCAAGGATAATACGCCCGGCTGCACGGCACAGGCTTGCGGTTTCAGTGAGCTGTATCCTCAGATACTTGATAAAAAAGCTGTGGTTTTGGGTGTGAGCAAGGACAGTGTAAAAAGCCACAAAAACTTTAAAGAAAAGTATAATTTAGGTTTTACCTTACTTTCCGATACTGAGCTTGAAGTTATAAAAAAGTATGATGTCTGGAAGGAAAAGAAGCTTTACGGAAAAGTTTCGATGGGAGTGGTAAGAACCACATATCTCATAGATGAAAACGGAATTATTATAGATGCAAATGATAAAGTAAAGGCCAAAGAAGACCCTGCAAAGATGCTTGCCAAGCTTGGGGAAATCTAATTTTATTCTTTCGTAAGATCAAAACAGGGGGAGAGTTTGAAAGAGTATTTGCTTTATGTAATAAGCGATGACAGGTCTCCTGTCGATATGAGCATAGAAAGCCGTATCGAGGAGGCTATAAAGGGCGGAGCAAGAATAATCCAATACAGAGATAAGACTTTATCCTACGAGGAAAAGCTGAGAAATGCTATAGCTATTAAGGCTGTATGCAAAAAATATGAGGCACTTCTCATAATAAACGACAGTCCTTTTATCTGCAGAGAAGCCGGGGCAAACGGAGTTCACCTTGGTCAGGATGATATGGATATATGCGAAGCCAGGGAGCTTTTGGGCAAGGAGGCAATAATAGGTGCCACGGTTCACAATGTTACCGAAGCAAAAAAAGCTATTTTGCAGGGTGCGGATTATCTGGGTTGCGGAGCCGTTTTTTCGACTGAAACCAAGCAAAACACGATAGCTTTAAGTAGAGATGAACTTATAAGCATTTGTAAAATAAGTCCGGTGCCGGTATTTGCCATCGGTGGAATAAAGCTTGACAATCTTCATGAGCTTAAAAAGACCGGAATAAGCGGAGTAGCAGTAGTGGGAGCCGTTTTTAATAATACGGATATAAAAGAAGCAACAAGAGCTTTAATTAAAAGACTGGAAAATATGGACTTTAAGATAAGTGAAGCTTGACGGGGGAAAAGAAATGAAAACAGCTTTGAGCGTTGCGGGAAGTGATTGCAGCGGAGGTGCGGGAATACAGGCGGATATAAAAAGCATGTCCTTTAACGGGGTATATGCCATGAGTATTATAACCGCCCTGACCGCTCAAAATACTATAGGAGTAAAGGCGCTTATTGCTCTAGAACCCGAATTTATAAATTCGCAGTTTGAAAGTATATTTGAGGATATTGTTCCCGATGCCGTAAAGATAGGCATGCTCGGTACAAAGGATACTGTAGATTGTGTTGCCCTCAATTTAGAGCGTTTCAAAGCAAAAAATATCGTGCTGGATCCGGTTATGGTAGCCACATCCGGTGCGAAGCTCATTTCCGATGAGGCGATAGAAGCTTTAAAGGAGAGGCTTATAGGTCTTTCGGATTTGATTACTCCGAACATTCCCGAAGCCGAGATATTGTCGGGTTTTCAAATAAGAAAACAGGATGATATGGAAAAGGCTGCAGAGTATTTGGGAGAGACATATAAGACGGCGGTTCTTCTAAAAGGCGGTCACAGTGCCGATAATGCGGATGATTTATTATACTATAATAAAAAGCTTATTCGCTATAGGGGGAAAAAGATTGATAACCCTAATACTCACGGAACGGGGTGCACGCTGTCCTCCGCCGTAGCTGCAAATCTGGCTAAGGGAATGAGCATGGAAGAAGCTGTCTGCGAAGCTAAAAAATATGTAAGATATGCTATCGAAGCCATGATGAATTTAGGAAAGGGGCGAGGTCCCTTAAATCATGCTTTTATTTTGGAAGATAGCACATTAAAGTAAAGGAAGGTAGCTGTAATGAGGGATGGTTTTATAAAAGTCAGTGCCGTAAGCCCTAAAGTAAGAGTTGCGGATTGCGAATATAATGCCCGACAAATCATAGAGCATATAAATAAAGAAAGTTCGGAAGGAGCAAAAATCATAGTATTTCCGGAGCTTGCAGTGACGGCTTATACCTGCGGAGATCTGTTTTTTCAAACAGCTTTGCTTGATGAGGCTATGGAAAGCCTGAAGACCGTTATTGAAAGCACAAAAGATAAGGAGGTACTTGTTTTTGTGGGCTTTCCGTTCAGATATAAGGCAAAGCTGTACAATGCGGCTGCGGTTATAAATGCCGGAAAGCTTATAGCTGTAGTTCCTAAGACCTTTATACCTAATTATAACGAATTTTATGAAGGCAGATACTTTGTAAGTGCAAGGGGAATGGAAAATACATGGCTTGATATTTTCGGAACAAAAGTGCTGTTCGGAACAAAAATCATTATGAGCCCCGAGTCCTATCCCGAGCTTAAAGTAAGTGCCGAAATATGCGAAGATTTATGGGCGGCGAATGCACCGAGTATAAATCATGCTTTGGCGGGAGCAAATGTAATAGTTAATCTTTCAGCCAGTGACGAGATAGTTTCAAAGTCGGAGTACAGGCTCAGTATGGTTGCCACACAAAGTGCGAAGCTCTATGCCGGATACATATATGCAAGTGCCGGAGAGGGAGAATCGACGGGAGATTTGGTTTTTTCGGCGCATAATATTATAGCCGAAAACGGCAGTGTATTGGCTCAAAGCCCTAAGTTTAAAGCAAACGCCGTTAGAACGGAATTTGATATACAAAAGTTGAATACTTTACGCCAAAAGAGTAACACCTTTGTTCTTGAAGATGAGGGATATACCTGTTTGGATTTTTTAATAAATGTCGAAAGAACCGAGCTTACGAGGCATATGGATGTCAATCCTTTCATTCCAACCTTGCCGGAGGAGCAAAGTACACACTTTGAAGAGATATATAATATACAGGCATACGCCTTAAAGAAACGTTTGGAGCATACAAATGTAAAAAACGTCGTAATAGGTATTTCGGGCGGACTTGATTCGACATTGGCTTTAATCTCGGTAACGAAAGCTTTTGATTTACTCGGTCTTGACAGGAGAGGCATTAAAGCTCTTACGTTGCCGGCTTTCGGTACAACGGACAGAACTTACAAAAATGCTTGCGATTTAACTCTTGCATTGGGAGCGGAGCTTAAGGAGATTAATATTTCAAGAGCCGTGAGCGGACATTTGCAGGATATAGGACACAGTGCCGATGAGCATGATACCACTTACGAAAATGCACAGGCAAGAGAAAGAACGCAAGTTCTTATGGATTACGCTAATAAAGTAAACGGTTTTGTTATAGGAACCGGTGATTTGTCGGAGCTGGCTCTCGGTTGGGCTACGTATAACGGAGATCATATGTCTATGTATGCTGTTAATGCATCCATACCGAAGACCTTAGTCAGATATATGATAAGATATTATGCGGATATGTCTTGTGATGAGATTAAGTCTATATTGTATGATATTTTGGACACACCGGTAAGCCCTGAGCTTTTACCTCCTGTAGACGGTAAAATAAGTCAAAAAACTGAAGATTTGGTCGGACCGTATGAGCTGCACGATTTTTTTCTTTACAATATGCTTAAGTTCGGATATTCGCCAAAAAAAGTATACAGGCTTGCCCTCATTGCTTTTAAAGGTGTTTACGACAGAGAATATATATTAAAATGGCTTAAGAGTTTTTACAGAAGATTTTTTACTCAGCAGTTCAAGCGTTCCTGCATGCCGGACGGACCGAAGGTAGGCACCGTGTGCCTTTCACCGCGAGGTGATTTGAGGATGCCTAGCGATGCCTGCATGAATGTTTGGATTAACGATTTGGAGAGTATGGATGATAAATTCTACTGCGAATAAAGCTATAAAGGAAATTGTAGCGCTTTCAAAGAAGGCTTCTCTGAGAAAAGAAAAGGGACTTTTCATTGCGGAGGGCAATAAAATTTTTTCTGAACTTTCACATACGGATATAGACAGAATATATATAAGCGAAGCTTATTTTGCGGGAATGTCCGAAGAAACGAAGACGATTTTGGAAAAGACGGAGTATTATCTTGTTTCGGACAGAGTATTTAAGGACATCAGCGATACTGTAAGTCCGCAAGGTGTTCTTGCTGTTTGCAAACAAAAAAAGTTTGAATTGGAGGACGTATTTAAGAAGGAAAACTGTGCCTTACTAATACTTGAAACCATGCAGGATCCCGGAAATATAGGGACTGTTTTCAGAACGGCGGAAGCGGCAGGCTTTGATGCCGTAATTATGGATAAAAACAGTGCCGATATATATAATCCCAAGGTGATACGTTCCGCTATGGGAGCTATAAACAGACTTATGCACATTTATACCGATGACCTGTATTCAAGCATAAAACGCCTAAAAGAAAAAAAGGTAAGGATTTATGCCGCCCATCTTAAAGGTGAGGCATATTATGACGAGGTGTCGTATAAAGGAGCAAGTGCTTTCCTGATAGGAAACGAGTCAAGAGGTTTAAGCAAAGAAATAAGCGCTTTGGCGGATGAACTTATAAAGATTCCTCTGCATAAGAATGTAGAATCTTTAAATGCGGCGGTTGCGGCATCGGTTCTTATGTATGAGCTTGAGAGGCAGAGAAGACATGAACATGAATAAGATAGAAGGAAGCAAGGAGTTTCTGATAGATATTTTGATAATGCTCGGCGGTGTTCTGGTAACGGTACTTTCGGTGTGGGTATTTTTATATCCGGAAGCACATCCTGTGTTTTTTTCGTTCATTTTCAGTATTTCGGGCATAATCAGTTATGTTTTAGGTTCAAGATACCTGAAGGCAAGAAAAAGTTTTTGGAAAATGAGCTACGGAGCCCTGCTTATGCTTGTTTCCGTATCTTTATTTATAATGACAATACTTAGTATTTTAACTTTGTAGGGGGATGTATGCTTAAAGAAGAGGTTCTGAAATTATTGAAATCCTCAAGTGAATATATATCGGGGCAGACAATTTGCGACACCTTGGGTGTTTCAAGAACTGCAATATGGAAAACAGTCAATTCACTTAAAGAGGAAGGATATAATATACAGGCGGGGAGTAATAAAGGATACAAGCTGATTTCTTCCGAAGAAGCCTTAAATAAATTTGAACTGGAGGAGGAATTAAGAAGCAATAATATTCCTATAAAATTTATTTTTGAAGACAGTGTGGATTCGACTAATCTTCTTGCAAAAAGATTGGCGGATGAATATGTGAGTACAGATGTACTTGTGGTTGCCGACGAGCAGACTGCGGGAAGAGGCAGAAGAGGCAGAACATGGAGCTCACCCAAGGGCACAGGCATATGGATGAGTTTGCTTTTACATCCTCCTTTAGGGAGTGAAAAAGCAAGTATGATTACCCTGCTTGCGGCTTTGGCTCTTGTACGTGTTCTTAAAAGAACGCTTAAGGAAGTGGGAATAAAGTGGCCTAATGATATAGTTGTAAGTAAAAAGAAGCTGTGCGGAATACTTACGGAGATGAGTGCCGATATGGACGGAATAAAATATGTGGTTTGCGGGATGGGCATAAATGTAAATACAAAAAGCTTCCCTAAAGAACTGGAAGAAACGGCAAGTTCTCTGTTTATTGAAACACACAGGACATACAGTCGTAAAGAGGTTATCAGAGATTTTCTAAAGGAATTTTATGAGCTGTATTTTAAATTTACCGAAGTGGGCGATTTATCCTATGTACTTGATGAGTACAACTCATATTTGCTTGGAGTGGGAGAAAATATAACTGTCTTTGAAGCTTATACTTCATATCAAGCCGAACAAGGCAAAATTAATAAAAACGGTCAACTTTCGATTATTGACGAAAGAGGAGAAAAGAGGGCTCTGATTGGCGGTGAGATCAGTATAAGAGGTATGTATACTTATAAATAATTTACTTGAAAAAATATAATATTTACTGTATAATTATAAGTCTTATTAATTGGGAAGAAGGGATGCATCTTGGTGGCTAAAGATAATACAAATATGAACAAGTTGAACATGACTCCGGAAGAATTCTTGGCTAAAATTCAAATTTTGATTGAAAAGGGCTTGGCTAACGATAATAGAATAGATTATGATTTTATTAACGATACCTTCGAGGGAAATAAGCTGGAGACGGATACTATTGAGCAAATCTATACCTACTTGGACAATAACAATATTGAAGTTGTTGAAAGTACACCCGAGGATCTTCCGGTAGACATAGATAAGTTAAGTGACAGTGCCTTATTTATTGATGATGATGTTGACGATGACGAGTTTGAGAAAGATATAGACGAAGAAGAAATCAACTTCGATGCTATAGATCTTCTTGAAGGTGTGGGAACGGAAGACCCTGTCAGAATGTATCTCAAAGAAATAGGCACGGTACCGCTTTTATCGGGAGATGAAGAGCTGGAGCTTGCGAAACGTAAGCAGGAAGGCGATGAATATGCAAAACAAAAGCTTATAGAGGCCAACCTGAGACTTGTCGTAAGTATAGCGAAAAGATATACCGGCAGGGGTATGAGCTTTTTGGACCTTGTTCAGGAAGGCAATCTCGGTCTTATAAAAGGTGTGGAAAAATTCGATTATACAAAGGGTTTTAAGCTCAGTACCTACGCAACATGGTGGATAAGACAGTCCGTTACAAGGGCGCTTGCCGACCAGGCGAGGACAATAAGAGTGCCTGTTCACATGGTTGAAACCATTAATAAAATGAGCAAGATGCAAAGAAAACTTACCTTGGAGCTTGGCTATGAACCAAGTGTTGCCGAGCTTGCCGTTGCACTTGAAACAAGCGAAGAAAAGGTAATGGAAATCATGCAAATAGCAAGAGAGCCGGCTTCTCTTGAGACTCCTATCGGTGAAGAGGATGATTCCAACTTGGGAGATTTTGTGGCGGATAACAACGTACTTACGCCGGAAGGAAATGTTGAAACGGTAATGCTCAGAGAGCATATAGACACCTTGTTGGCAGACTTGAAGGAGAGAGAAAGACAGGTTATAGTTTTGAGATTCGGTCTTGAAGACGGACATCCGAGAACTCTTGAGGAAGTAGGGAAAGAGTTCAAGGTTACCAGAGAGCGTATACGTCAGATAGAGGCGAAGGCTTTGAGAAAGTTGAGAAATCCGGTCAGATCTAAAAGAATAAGAGATTTTCTCCAATAAAACTTGGCAGGTTTATCTAAGATATGAACAAAAGAAATTTACAAAAAGAACTGGAACTTATAATTAAAGATTCGGAAGCTTTGGGTATACGTCCAAAGCTTCTTTTACACGCATGTTGCGCCCCCTGCTCTTCACACTGCATGGAATATCTGAATCAATATTTTGATATATGCATATATTTCTACAATCCCAATATTGATAATCCGAAAGAATATAATCTGAGAGTCGAAGAGGAAAAGAGACTGATCGCCGAAATGAACCTATCCTATAAAGTTGATTTTATGGAAGGAGCTTATGAGCCTAAGAGGTTTCATGAGCTTGTGAAAGGTCATGAGGAAGATGAAGAGGGAGGAGAACGCTGCCACATCTGTTATGAAATGAGACTTCTGGATGCGGCGGATGTCGCAAAGAGAAATAATTTTGACTACTTTGCCACTTCACTCAGCATAAGCCCTATGAAGGACTCGCAGGTTTTGTGCGAAATCGGAGAAAAAGTAGGAGCAAAGATAGGTATAAAGTACCTTCCGAGTGATTTTAAGAAAAAGAACGGATATAAGCGTTCGGTAGAATTGTCAGGTGAGCATAATTTATACAGGCAGAATTATTGCGGTTGCTCATTCTCAAAAAGGAGTGCCGCGAAAAGGGAAATGCAGCATCAAAATTAGTAAATAATAGCTTTGACTAATCAATATGAATAAGCTATAATCAAACCAAAATACCGGAGGAGGGATATTTATGTTAAGTAAAGTACTAAAAATCAACAATCCGTCAGGCCTACATTTAAGACCGGCAGGAGTTTTATCTCAGACAGCTATGAAGTTCAAATCGGACATCATAATAGAAGCCGGAGATAAAAAGATTGTTGCAAAGTCGGTTTTAAACGTTATGGCGGCAGGAATTAAGTCAGGTGATGAAATTACCCTTGTATGTGACGGTGAGGATGAGGCTGCTGCGATGGAAGCCTTAACTCAGGCTATAGGATCCGGATTAGGTGAATAGTTTTTATGATAGAGTGGATTTTAATTCACTCTATTTTTATAAAGGATAGGATTATATGCGAAGAATAAGACTAATTGTAGCCTATGACGGGACAAACTACTGCGGTTGGCAAAAACAGATGAATGCGATAACCGTGGAAGGAGTTTTAAATAAGGCAATAAGCGAATTGTGCGAAGAAGAGATCGAGGTTATAGGAGCAAGCAGAACCGATTCGGGTGTACATGCTTACGGAAATGTTGCAGTTTTTGATACCGACATGAAAATGCAGGCGGATAAGTTTTGCTTTGCCTTAAATGCAAGATTGCCTGATGATATAAGAATACAATATTCCGATGAGGTGAGCTTAAACTGGCATCCCAGAAAAAGGGAATGTGTAAAGACCTATATGTACAGAATACTTAACAGAAGGACGAATATTCCTACGGAAAGACTGTATTCTCATTTTTGCTACTACGAGCTTGACACGGAAAGTATGAAGGAAGCCTGCAATTACTTTGTGGGAACACATGATTTTACAAGTATGTGTTCAGTAAAGACCACGGCGCTTTCCCCTATAAGAACCGTATATTCCCTCGACATGGAAGAAAACGGAGATGTCTTGGAAATAGTAATAAGCGGAAACGGCTTTCTCTATAATATGGTCAGAATAATCGTAGGAACCTTACTTAAAGTGGGGATGGGGCAGATTAAAGCTTTCGAGGTATATGATATACTTAAGGCAAAAGACAGAAATCTCGCCGGACAGACCATGCCCCCACAGGGATTGTTTTTGCTCGGAATAGAGTACGAAGAATAAAGAGGGGAATACTTGTAAAATTTTATTAAGTAGTGTATACTACTTAACATGCATAAGAAAAGACTATGATAAAGACAGTATGATTAAGATGAAGCTACAGAGAGTTCGGGATGGTGGAAGCCGAATGCGGATATTAATTTGAAAATCACTTTTGAGTCGCTTACCGAAATAGAGTTGAAGCCGAAAGCAAAAAAGCGGATATTCTATATTAGGCTAAGACGTTATCCTACGTTACAGGGAAAGCATATTTTGTATGTAAATAGGTGGTAAACGATAAGCTCGTCCTGTTTGGGACGGGCTTTTTTAAGTAAAGGAATGATGGCTTATGAGGAAAAAAGGACAGATGTCCGAATCAAATGCCGTTATGATCGCACTTACATTGTCGGGAGGTTTGCAGGATGCCTATTCTTATTTTGTAAGAGGGAAGGTGTTTGCAAATGCACAAACCGGTAACTTGGTTCTGATGTCGGCTCGATTGGGAGACGGAGATATAAAAGCCGCTTTAAAGTATCTTTTGCCGATATTCGCCTTTGCTTTGGGCATACTTGTTTCCGAGCAGCTTATGGGAAGGCTTAAAAAAGCGACAAAAATACATTGGCGCCAAGCGGTACTCTTGATAGAGATCATACTGCTTTTTGCGGTGGGAATATTGCCTGTTTCAGACAGGGCAAATCTCTTTGCCAATGCATTAACATCGTTTTCGTGTGCCATGCAGGTACAGGCATTCAGAAAAGTAAAAGGACATGCCTATGCCAGTACGATGTGTATAGGAAATATACGCAGTGCCATGGAAACCTTGAGTGCTTACATAAGAACCGGTGATTCGGATTTGTTGAAAAAATCGTTGCATTATGTTTTTGTTATTTGTGTTTTTGTAACGGGAGCGGGAGTCGGATACGTATTGTCAAAAAGCTTCGGAGCGAGAATAATATGGACATCCTGTATTTTACTTACTTCGGCTTTTGCTCTTATGTTCAAAAAAGAGGAAATATAGAAAGGGAAAAATTATGTATAAGAAAGTTCCTACAGATTTAAAATTTGTGGAAAGAGAAAGAGAAGTAGAAAAGTTTTGGGCTGATAACGATATATTCAAAAAGAGTATAGACAGCAGAAAAGACGCTAAAACCTATATGTTTTATGACGGACCTCCTACGGCAAACGGAAAGCCGCACATAGGACATGTACTTACACGTGTAATAAAGGATATGATTCCCAGATACCGTACAATGAAGGGCTATAAGGTTCCTAGAAAAGCGGGCTGGGATACCCACGGATTACCTGTAGAGCTTGAAGTTGAGAGGGCGCTCGGGATAGACGGAAAAGAACAGATAGAAGCATACGGATTGGATCCTTTCATTTCAAAGTGCAAAGAAAGTGTTTGGAAGTATAAAGGAATGTGGGAAGAGTTTTCGGGCGTGGTAGGCTTTTGGGCGGATATGGAAGATCCTTATGTAACCTATCACAACGACTTTATAGAATCCGAGTGGTGGGCGCTAAAAAAAATATGGGACAGAGGTCTGCTCTATAAAGGCTTCAAGATAGTTCCTTATTGTCCGAGATGCGGAACACCTTTATCAAGCCATGAGGTTGCGCAGGGCTATAAAGATGTAAAAGAGCGTTCGGCTATAGTAAGATTTAAAATAAAGAACGAAGATGCATATTTTCTTGCATGGACGACGACACCTTGGACTTTACCGAGTAACGTTGCTCTTTGCGTAAACCCGGATGAAACATACGTAAGAGTTAAGCATGAAGGCTATACATACATAATGGCCGAGGCACTCGTGGAGCCGGTTTTAAAAGAGAACTTTGAAATAAAGGAAAGATTTATCGGTAAGGAGCTTGAATACAAGGAATATGAGCCTTTATTCAAGTTTGTGGAATCGGAGAAAAAGGCATGGTTTGTAACCTGTGATTCATACGTAACCCTGACTGACGGTACGGGTATAGTTCATATCGCTCCGGCTTTCGGTGAGGACGACTCGAGAGTTGGAAGAGAGTATGACCTGCCTTTCGTACAGCTTGTTGATGCGAAGGGTGAAATGACTGAAGAAACGGACTGGCCGGGAGTTTTTGTTAAGAAAGCGGATCCGCTTGTGCTGGAAGCACTTGAGAAAGACGGAAAGCTCTTTGCGGCCCCTAATTTCGAGCACAGCTATCCTCATTGCTGGCGCTGTAATACACCTCTTATATACTATGCGAGAGAATCCTGGTATATCAAGATGAGCGCCGTAAAAGAGGATATGATAAGGAACAACAATACGATTAACTGGATACCTGAAAGCATAGGAAAAGGACGTTTCGGTGATTGGCTTGAAAATCTGCAGGATTGGGCTATTTCAAGAAACAGATATTGGGGTACTCCGCTTAATATCTGGCAGTGCGAATGCGGACACATGCACAGTATAGGAAGCATAGAGGAGCTTAAGTCCATGTCCGATAATTGCCCTGATGAAATAGAGCTTCACAGACCTTATATAGATGATGTTACAATTAAGTGTGAGAAGTGCGGTAAGCAGATGAAGAGAGTTCCCGAGGTTATAGACTGTTGGTTCGACTCGGGTGCAATGCCTTTTGCACAGCATCATTATCCTTTTGAAAATGCGGACTTATTTGAGCAGCAGTTCCCGGCGGACTTTATATCGGAGGCTGTGGATCAGACAAGGGGTTGGTTCTATTCCCTGCTTGCGATATCCACCCTTATATTTAACAAGGCACCTTATAAGAACGTTATAGTTTTGGGACATGTTCAGGATGAGAACGGACAGAAAATGTCTAAGTCAAAAGGCAATGCTGTAGACCCTATGGAAGCTTTAAAGGAGTACGGTGCCGATGCCATACGTTGGTATTTCTACGTTAATTCGGCTCCATGGTTGCCTAATCGTTTCCACGGCAAGGTGGTTACCGAAGGACAGAGAAAGTTTATGGGAACCTTGTGGAATACATACGCTTTCTATGTGCTTTATGCCGAGATAGATAAATTCGACCCTACGAAGTACAGCTTGGAGCCTGAAAAGCTGAGCGTTATGGACAAATGGCTTTTGTCAAAGCTCAACACCTTAACAAAAGAAGTGGATACACATCTGGAAAACTACCGTATAACGGAGTCTGCAAGAGCTTTACAGGAATTTACGGATGAGCTTTCAAACTGGTATGTACGTCGTTGTCGTGAAAGATACTGGGCAAAGGGAATGGAACAGGATAAGATAAACGCTTATATGAGCCTTTATACGGCGCTTGTTACCTTATCAAAGCTTGCGGCACCTCTTATACCGTTCATGACCGAGGAAATATATCAGAACCTTGTAAGAAGCGTGGATAAGACGGCACCTGAAAGTATACATCTGTGCGAGTACCCGCTTGCGGATGAAAGCCTCGTAGATAAGGCTCTTGAGGACAGCATGGATGAGGTTCTTAACGTAGTTGTAATGGGAAGAGCGGCAAGAAATGCAGCCAATATTAAGAATCGTCAGCCTATAGGAAATATGTACATCAAGGCGGATAAGGTTCTCGACGAGTTGTATACAAGAATCATTAAAGAAGAGCTCAATGTAAAGAATGTAGAGTTTAAGGACGATGTGGAAAGCTTTGTTTCATATTCCTTCAAGCCGCAGTTAAAGACGGTAGGACCAAAATACGGCAAGCTTTTGGGTAAGATTAAAGAGGCGCTTACGAACATAGACGGAGCAAAGGCTATGGAAGAGCTGAAAAACGAGGGTGCGCTTAAGTTTAACTTTGACGGCGAGGAAGTGAGTCTTTCCAAGGAGGATTTACTTATAGATACGGTTAAGAGCGATGATTATGTAAGCGAAGGAAATAACAAGGTTACCGTTGTACTTGACATAAGGCTTACAAAGGAGCTTCTTGACGAAGGCTATATAAGAGAGCTTATTTCCAAGGTTCAGACTATGAGAAAAGAAGCCGGATTTGAGGTTGTGGACCATATAGAGCTTTGCATAAAGAATAACGATAAACTTGCCGATATAGTAAAAGCAAACGAAGCTTTATTAATGAGTGAAGTATTATGTGATAAAATAAGCTATGATTGCAGTGCCGGATATGAAAAAGAGTGGAACTTAAACGGCGAAGATGTGATCGTGAGCGTTAAGAAGATTTAAAGGGGTTTTATAATGAAAAATGCCAATATTGATAAAGAACATTTAAAAGAGAGTATTATTGATAATGTAAAGGTTCTGTACAGAAAAGATATCACGGAAGCTACCGACGAACAGGTTTATCAGGCTCTTTCTTACGCAATAAAAGACATAATAATGGATGAGTGGATTGCCACCCACAAAGAGTATGAAAAGCAAAATGTAAAAATTGTATATTATATGTCGATGGAGTTTCTTATGGGCAGAGCCTTGGGAAACAATATCATCAATATTTGTGCCGTGGATGAGGTAAAAGAGGTACTTGCAGAGCTCGGCTTTGACTTAAATACCATTGAAGACAAGGAACCGGATCCTGCTCTCGGAAACGGAGGTCTGGGAAGGCTTGCGGCTTGTTTCCTTGATTCCCTTGCCAGCCTCGGTTATCCGGCTTACGGTGCGGGAATACGTTATCATTACGGTATGTTCAAGCAAAAAATCGAGAACGGTTATCAGGTGGAAAAGCCTGATGACTGGCTCAAAAACGGTTTTCCTTTCGAGATTAAGCGTGAGGAATATGCCTGTGAGGTGCGTTTCGGCGGTGATGTACATGTGGAGTTTGTTGACGGAAGGGCAAAATTCGTACAGGAAAATTACGGAAGCGTAAGAGCAATACCTTACGATATGCCTATAGTCGGATATAACAATAACGTTATAAATACGCTTCGTATCTGGGATGCCGAGCCTATCGTGAACTTCAGCCTTGATGCTTTTGATAAGGGAGAGTACCACAAAGCGATAGAGCAGGAGAATCTTGCAAGAAATATATGTAATGTCCTGTACCCTAACGATAACCATTATTCCGGAAAGGAGCTTAGACTTAAACAGCAGTATTTCTTTATTTCGGCTACATTGCAGACGGCTCTTAAAAAGTTTAAGCAAAAATACAGTGATATACATGAGCTTCCAGAAAAGCTCGTGTTCCAGATGAATGATACTCACCCTACGGTTGCGGTTCCCGAGCTTATGAGGCTTCTTCTCGATGAAGAGGGACTTGACTGGGATGAGGCATGGGGCATAGCGACAAGATGTCTTGCTTACACCAATCATACGATTATGAGCGAGGCTTTGGAGAAATGGCCTATAGATCTTTTCAGATCTTTGCTTCCTCGTGTTTATCAAATAGTTGAAGAGATAAACAGGCGCTTTAATGATAAAATAAGAGCTCATTTCGGAAATGACGAGTCTAAAATAAGAAATATGGCTATATTGTACAACAATCAGGTTCGCATGGCATTTATGGCTATTGCGGCAAGCTTTTCCGTAAACGGAGTGGCTAAGCTGCATACGGAAATCTTAAAGAATCAGGAACTTAGAGATTTTTATGAGATGATGCCTGAAAAGTTCAATAATAAGACAAACGGTATAACTCAAAGAAGATTTTTACTTCATGCCAATCCTAAGCTTGCAAAATGGATAAGCGATAAAATAGGTGATGCATGGATTACCGATTTAAGCGAGGTTTCAAAGCTTAAGTCTTATATTGACGATGACAAGGCGCTCGAAGAGTTTATGCAGATAAAGTATGAAAACAAGTTAAGACTTATAGAGTACATAAAGGAGCATAACGGTGTAGAGCTTGACCCTAACTCGATTTTCGACATTCAGGTTAAGCGTTTGCATGAGTATAAGCGCCAACTTCTCAATATTTTGCATGTAATGAGTCTTTACAATAAGCTTAAAGAAAATCCTAACCTTGATATGGTACCGAGAAGCTTTATTTTCGGTGCGAAAGCGGCGGCAGGCTATAAGAGAGCCAAGCTTACGATAAAGCTTATAAACGCGGTTGCGGATGTTATCAATAACGACAAGAGCATAGGCGGTAAGATAAAGCTTGTATTTATAGAGGACTACAGAGTAAGTAATGCGGAGATTTTATTTGCGGCGGCGGATCTTAGCGAGCAGATAAGTACGGCTTCAAAAGAAGCTTCGGGTACGGGAAACATGAAGTTTATGCTTAACGGAGCTCCTACCATAGGAACTATGGACGGTGCCAACGTTGAGATTGTTGATGAAGTCGGTGCCGAAAATGCCTTTATATTCGGATTAAGCTCCGATGAGGTCATTGAATATGAAAAGAACGGAAACTATAATCCTATGGAAATATTTAATTCCAATAACGATATTAAGAAGGTATTGATACAGCTTATTGACGGTTTCTATTCTCCGGAAGATAAGAATCTGTTCAGAGATATTTATGATTCTTTACTTAATACCAACTCAAGTGACAGAGCGGATACATACTTTATCTTAAAAGACTTTGATTCCTATGCTCAGGCACAAAAAAGAGTTGATGCAGCTTACAGGGATAAAAAGGCATGGGCTAAGATGGCGCTTACACAGACGGCAAATGCCGGCAAATTCTCATCTGACAGAACGATAGAAGAGTATGTAAGAGATATTTGGAAACTTAAGAAGATAGAAGTAAACATTTAAGGAAGATTATGAAAGACATTTATCAAAACTTAAATGATAGGCAAAGGGAGGCGGTCTTTTATACTAAAGGACCGCTTCTTATTCTGGCAGGTGCCGGCTCGGGAAAAACGAGGGTTCTCATGCACAGGATTGCTTATCTTATCGAAAGCGGTGTAGACCCCTTTAATATAATGGCTATAACCTTTACAAATAAAGCGGCGGCATCTATGAAGGAAAGACTTGGCCTTATTTTGGGAGATACAAATTCCGACAGAGTGTGGACGGCTACCTTCCATTCAAGCTGCGTAAGAATACTCAGACGTTTTATCACAAATATAGGTTACAGCAGTGATTTCGGTATTTATGATACCGAGGACCAAAGGACGGTGGTGAAAAAGGCTATGAAAAGTTTGGCTTTAAGCGACAAAATGTTTAAGCCGAGGGATATCATAAACTATATTTCATCCTGTAAAAACGAGTTGAGAACACCTGCACAGGCTATAAAAGAAGCAATAGATCTGAGGGAAGAAAAGCTTGCTAAAGCTTACGAGGAATATCAAAAAGAGCTCAGAAAAAACAATGCGCTTGATTTTGACGATTTGATACTTAAAACCATAGAACTGTTTGAGAAAAATGAAAATGTACTTGATTTCTACAGAGAAAGATTTGTATACATTATGGTGGACGAATATCAGGATACCAATACGGCGCAGTTCAGACTTATAGAGCTCTTGGCGGGTAAGTACAGAAATCTTTGTGTTGTGGGCGATGATGACCAAAGCATTTATAAATTCAGGGGAGCCAATATTTCAAATATACTTGATTTTGAAAAGGTCTATCCGGAGGCAAAGGTCATAAGGCTGGAACAAAATTACCGTTCACACGGAAATATTTTGTCGGCGGCGAATGAGGTTATAAAGAACAATAAGGGAAGAAAAGGCAAAACTCTTTGGACGGATAAAGAGCTTGGAGAAAAAATAAGACTCTGGCAGTTTGCAAGTGCAAATGAGGAAGCGGATGCCATCATAAGAGATATAAGAGAACAGGAAAAGTCGCAGGATTATTCATTCTATGCCGTTTTATACAGAACAAACGCTCAATCGAGACTTCTGGAAGAAAGATGTATAAAGTTTAATGTTCCGTATCAGATTGTCGGAGGAGTGAACTTTTATCAAAGAAAAGAGATAAAGGATATTCTTGCATATTTAAAGCTTATTTCCTCGGATAAGGACGATGTGTCTTTCGGAAGAATCATAAATATTCCGAAAAGAGGCATAGGGGATCTCAGTATGGAAAAACTCGCCGCCTTTGCGAGAGAATACGATACAAGTTACTTTGAAGCGGCAAGGCTGAGTTATCAGATTGACAATATAAAATCCGCCGCGAATAAATTTGCGGATTTTTGTAAGGAGATACTCAGGTGCAGGGAGCTTATGGAAGAAGGCATAGATACAGCATCCTTGATTGAATACATACTTGAAGATTTGGGATACAGGGAGCATCTGAAGCTTGAAGGTGAGATAGAGTCGCAAACAAGACTTGATAATATAGAGGAGCTTATAAATAAGGCTAAGGAATATGAGACCCGAAGCTTAAGCGATTTTTTGGAAGACGTTGCCCTCATATCCGATATAGACAGGATGGATAATGAAGCTTCGAGAATTACTCTTATGACCTTACATGCGGCAAAAGGGCTTGAATTTCCTTATGTCTATATGGCGGGAATGGAAGACGGACTTTTCCCGGGCGAAATGAGTATAACGAGTATCGATAGGGATGAGCTTGAAGAAGAAAGAAGACTTTGTTACGTAGGTATAACAAGGGCAATGAAGAGGCTTACCCTCACTCTTGCAAAAACAAGATTGGTGAACGGGCAGGTAAGATATTCAACCTTCTCAAGATTTTTGGATGAGATACCGGATGAGCTTCTCGAAAAACGTGTCCTTGACAGGACTTCCTATATCAGAAAAAAGCAGACAGATCCTTTCGGGGACGGATTGCCTTGGAACAAGTTTGACGAAAGACCGAAGTCTGCTTCAAGAATAGAGCCGCCCAAGCCTAAGCTTAGTTTCGGGAAAGAGTTCTTGGCTAAAAAGGCGGAGAATATGGAATTTTGCGTGGGCGACAGAGTAAGTCACATTAAATTCGGGGAAGGAAGCATTACCGAGATTGAAGAAACTAAGGATGATTACAGGATTGCCATTAATTTTGATAAATACGGTTTGAAGAGAGTTTCCCTCGCTTTTGCAAAACTAAAAAAAATATAAAAAAATATCAAATCGGTATTTGCCAAGTATAAGGATATATGATATAATCATAGCATATTACATTTTATATCACAGGATAAACAATTTATATTTTTTAGCTTAGTTATGTAATGTAAAACTAACGTGTTCGCTGAAAGGAGATATTATGGGTAAGGACATTTTAGCTAAATTGGATGAACTTGTACAACTTACAAGTCTTAACAATCTCAGTAAGTTAAGAGATGATGAAAAGAAGAAAAATACTGTACTTTGGGTACTAGCTATTATAGGTGCGGTTGCTGCGGTTGCTGCCATAGCTTATATAGTTTATAAATTTTTGACACCGGATTACTTGGAAGAGTATGATGATGATTTCGAAGATGACTTCGATGATGATTATTTTGATGCGGATGACGAAGAAGACATCGAAAAAGAAGATACAGATAAATAGTCAAAAGTTTTTATTAGGGAAATCCGTGGCGGCAGCTGCGGATTTTTTGCGTAAACATTAAAAGTAAAGAGGTAATTTAATGAAAAAGGGTGAGGTGTACACAGCCAAGATAGGAGTTACGAGCTTTCCGGATACGGGATATGTGAAAATAGAAGATAATACCGTGGAGCTTAAGAAGGTAATCGAGGGGCAGGAAGCGGAATTTGTCATAGTAAAAAAAAGAAAAAATAGGGCAAGTGCAAGGGTGCTTAAAACGGTAAAAAAATCTCCTTTACAAACAAAAGAAGGCTGTACTTTGGACGGAATTTGCGGCGGTTGTCTATACCAAAGTGTCGAATATGATAAGCAGCTTGAAATAAAAGACAGGCAGATGAAGGCTCTGCTTGACAAGGCAAACGAAGATGAGTTTGAGATCTTTGAAAACGGAGAGCTTAGAAGACTTAAAAGGGTGGATGAGTTTAAGTGGGAAGGTGTGAGAAGAAGCCCTGTTTCAAATTTTTACAGAAATAAGATGGAGTACAGCTTCGGAGATGAATACAAGGACGGTCCTTTGTGTCTCGGAATGCATAAGAAATTTTCAACTTATGATATAGTAAAAACGGATATTTGCAATATTGTGCACAATGACTTTAATTTGATATTGCAGGAAACTCTTGAATTTTTTAAAGAGAAAGGTTTGCCTTTTTATCATAAAATGAGGCATGAAGGCTTTCTAAGACATTTGTTGATAAGAAGAAGTGTGAAAAATAAGGAATTGTTGCTGGCTCTGGTAACGACGACGGATATGGAAAAATGCGAAGACCCCAACAAGCTCAGCGAGGATGAGAGGTCGCGACTTTCTTTAAATAAAGATTTGGAGGTTTACATTTCGGATTGGAAGGAGTGTATGCTGGCACTTGAAAGAAAAGGTCTGCTTGAAAATAAAATCGAGGGTATACTGCATATTGTAAATAATTCCTATGCGGATGCCGTGCTTAATCAGGGAATGAGCTTACTTTACGGTAAAGATTATATAACGGAAGAGCTTTTGGGATTGAGCTTTAAGATAAGCGCTTTTTCATTTTTTCAAACAAATACCTTGGGAGCAGAGGTCTTATATTCGGCTGTGGGAGAGTATATGGGCGACACGAAGGGAAAGGCGGTTTTTGACCTGTATTCGGGTACGGGGACAATTTCCCAGCTTCTGGCAAAGTATGCGGATAAGGTATACGGTATTGAGATAGTTAAGGAAGCGGTGGAAGCGGCAAGGGAAAATGCGAGGCTTAATAAAATAGATAATTGCGAGTTTATAGCGGGAGATGTATTAAAGCTTATAGATGAGCTTGAAATAAAGCCGGATATAATAGTGCTTGACCCGCCGAGGGACGGCATACATCCGAAGGCTTTACCTAAAATAATGAATTTCAGGGCGGAAAGAATAGTTTACGTTGCCTGTAAGCCGAGCTCTTTTGCGAGAGATTTACCTCTTTTGAAGGCGGGCGGCTATGTATTTGAAAAAGCACTTGCCGTCGATATGTTTCCTCAAACACCTAACTGTGAGCTGGTGGCGGTTTTGTGCAGGAAAGATATCGACAGCCGTATTGAGATGAAGTGTGAACCGGAGGAGGGTATTTTGGATGATAGGCCGGCAGATATTTATTGATACGATGACCGGATATTTTAAAAGCAAAAATAAGAAAATCACAAGAGCTTCTTCAATTGTTTTTTGTGGTTGAAATATTGAGAAACAGACAAATAAGAAATCCTTAAAAAGACGAAAAATATAAGCCTGATATGGAAACAAAACCGATAATATGTTATAATATTCATAATATTATACAAAAAGGAGGCAAATATGGAAAAATTCACTTTTACATTTGATTCTGTTCCGAGAAGTCTTGAGGCACTTCAAGCCTTGCCGGAGGCAAACCTTGACTCTCCGTATAAGACGGCGGCTCTTTCTTTATTGGTTTTGTGTAATTACAAAAATGATGTGGAGACCACACATGCTATGGTGGACTACCTGCGTGGTCCTGAGCCTATGAGCGTTATGGAAAAGCAGTTTTTGCGAGACAGACTCAGGGGCAAGGAATATAAAACCTTTTCGTTCTTTGAGGGAGCAAAAAACACCAACGACTATACACCTTTGCTTCCTTATAAGATTACGGTATATGAGAATCCTTATTCATTTACAAATGAAAACTATGCTACCCTGTATGTGCAAAGTGGCGGTGCGGATTCACAAAGACCGATAAAGCTTAGAAAAAAGCCTTCAACAGGTCAGTGGTTTCTGAACGATATTTTATGTCTTTCGGACATCAGAATTCCGCAATCGACAGATCCGTGGGCATAGTTTGATGAGCACAAAAATCGTGTTCCCTTAAATAAAAAGCAGACCGAGACTTTTAGAAAAGTTTCGGCCTGCTTTTTACATTAACAATAAATGCAAAAGCGTTCTTAACACGGATTTAACACTCTTTATTCTAACCTAAAAAAGATAGATTCAAAAGTATGTTAATTAAAGAATGATAAGGAGAAAAGAATGAAAAAAAGAAACGCGGTTTTTGCTATGGGATTAAGTACAGCTTTATTTTTTACTGCTGTGACACCGTTTACATCGTATGCGGATAATTCGGCAGAGAATGTCGTTAATGTACAAGGTGAAGAGAATGAGGGCTTAGCTGAATTTGAAGCCTATGCATCCCCTGAAAAGGAAGCGGCTTTGCGTAGTGCAAAACAGAAGCTGACGGAGGAGATAACTGTAGCTAGGGCTGTTAAAAATACGGCTGATTATGCAGGTGCAGACCCGGATGCCAAAGAAAACTACGATAATGTTTTAGAACAAGCCGAAAGAATAGGTAATCTTCCGGATCCGACCGAAGATCTTGAAATAGATATAATGGTGCAGAGTATAGAAAGAGCGATAAATGATTTGAAAGCAGGAAAAGCCGCTCTTGTTCCTACAAATGATACGGACTTGCGAGGAGAAATTGCCGCTGAGGAGACGGTTAAAAAAAGTATAAAGTTTAAGTTTGCCGCACCGGAGCAACGCTCGGCTTATGAAAATGCAATAAGGATTGCAAAAGATGTAGTTAACGGTGCTTCAAGAAAAACACAAAGAACAATTAATGAAAGCCTTGATACCCTGCGTACAGCTAAGCGTGCTTTAACAGGGGTATCTCAACAGACAAATGTTTTAAACGAACAGATAAGAGAAGCGGAAACGGCAAAAAACGGAAATAAGTATAGAAATGCCGCTGAGAGTTTTAAAAATTCCTATGAAGCCGTTTTAAGAGAAGTAAATGCAGTGCATACCGATGAATGGGCTTCTGAAGAAGGTGTGAATGCCGCTATAAATAAGCTTAGGGGTAAGCTCGAAGAGCTCGGCAGACTGAACGAGAACGGTTCGGGTAACCAAAATGCGGGCGGTTCAAACAATCAAAATGCGGGCGGAAGCGGCTCGGGCGGTAATAATTCTTCCACAGGTTCAGGCGGAACGGGCAACTCGGGAAGAGGCGGCTCAGGCGGAAGCGGCTCAGGACGTTCCGGCAGAGGCGGTTCGGGCGGCGGCGGAGCAAGAGGTACCAAGCTTGCTTCGGGTGCAGGCACAAAGGCGGGTACAACAAATCTCAGTCCCGCAAAGATCGTCACTACAGACAAGGCTTCGTTGAATTCAGGGAAATGGGCTAATGTAGGCGGTAAGTGGAAGCTTGAGACAAGCGCGGAAGTGACAAACTCAAAGATAAGCTTTGCATCAAATCAGTGGGCTAAGCTTGATTCGAAGTGGTATGTTTTTGATAAAGATGAATATATGTGTACAGGTCTTGTAAAAGTTGATAATGTAAATTATTACTTTAATGCGGACGGTTCTATGGCGACAGCTTGGGTTAAAATAGCCAATAAATGGTATTATTTCGATACCGTATCGGGAGCCATGAAGACCGGCTGGGTAAATACAAATGACAAGTGGTATTTCCTCAAGTCGGACGGAAGCATGGCGGTAAATGAATCTACGAGCGACGGCTATAAGGTAGATACAAACGGAGTTTGGATAAAGTAAAGCAGTTTTAAAATTCGATATTTTGACAAGATGGAGGTGAGGATATAATTCCGATTAACGTGACAGTTAAGGGGAAATGTCCTCACCTTTTTTTAAAAATCGTCTCGTAGTAGAAGGCAATGTACAGCTTGTACAATGTTTGCCGTTTGTTTATAATGTAATCAAAAGAGCAATAATGTGATGTGAATTTCATTTCAGATATAAGATATTGAGGGATTATTATGTTTAAAATTGCTGTTTGTGACGATGTTAAAGCTACATGTGATGAAATTAAAGATATTATTTTAAGCATGGCAAAAACTGTTTTGTGTGAGGATATCAGTGTAGATATATTCTACAGCGGAGATGCCTTAATATCCGATATAAGAGAAGAAAATTTATACGATCTGATTTTTTTGGATATTGAACTTGACGGAAAATTAAACGGTGTAGATGTAGGACGTATTATCAGGGATGAAATGGATGACTATATAACTCAAATTGTATATATTTCATCTAAAAACGGTTATGACAGGGAGCTGTTTGACGTCCAACCCCTGCATTTTCTTCAAAAACCGGTAGATATTTCAAAAATTATAAATGATATAAGACTGGCAATTAAAATCTCGGGAAAGGAAAATAAATTCTTTGAATTTAAAAATCTTAGAAATATAGTAAAAGTTCCGTACAAAGACATACTGTACTTTGAAAGCCGAGGTAGAGAAATTAAGCTGGTAAGTTGTAAAACGCAATATGTGTTTTACGACAATATACAAAACCTAAGTAAAGTATTACCTGATTTTTTTATATATCCACATAGAAGCTATCTTGTAAATTACGAATTTATAAGCTGCTTTAAGTTTGAAGAGCTGATAATGTCAAATGGAGATGTTATCCCGATAAGCAGGGGCAAAAGAAAGGAAATAAGAAACTTGGAGCTGATGTTGGAGAGGAAAGGGCTATAGTAATGAGTTTGGTACAGGGAGTATTTTTAATCAGCAATATACTGGGGATTTTTTCCGTTTCTAAACTAATGAATATATTTTTTGAAAGAGAGGGTATTAACCGATGGGTTGAATTGCTGTCATATATTATGTATTATGTTTTGAGTGTGTTGGTTTTTATTATCCTTCCGGTTCCTGCTGTTTTTCTTCTGTTTAATATAATAAGTATTTTTATTATTACATTCAATTATCGAGGGACATTAAAACATCGTATAACGGCTACCATATACGTTTATTTGATTATTTTTGCTGTTGAAATAATTCTCATGTCTTTGTTTGAATATAAAAAGATATTTATTTTCAGAGTGCAGGAACTGCATTCAGCTTATCTTATCATTTGCACAAATATACTGGTGTACATAGTATCAATAATACTCTCTGAAAGAAAATTCAGTATAAAGAAATCGGGGGATGTTTCCGGTTTATTTTGGGTAGGGGTGGTAAGTATACCGGTTGCGAGTTTGGTTATAATGCTTCTATTTCTCAATATAGCAACAGGACATGAGCAGCTGCAAATATTAATCGCATTGTTATCTGTTACGATAATTAATATAGTGAGTTTTCAATTATATAGTTATGTTGTCTTTGCAATGCAGGAGATAAATAGAAAGCTTATCCTGCAAAAGCAAGAGGAATCATATTTACAGCAGCTGAAAATGATACAGACTGATAACGAAAATATCTCCTTGATTAAACATGATATACAGAATCATTTATTTATGCTGAAGTCATTATATGAAAGGGGAGAAACGGATTCATATAAACAGTATCTTGATACTTTATTATCAAAGATAAACAGAAAAGAGGAAGTGTGTAAATCCGAAAATTTGGTAGTAGACAGTATTATAAATTATAAACTTAAAAATATTGGTGAGATAAACCTATATATTGATGTTTGTATTCCTAAAAAACTACAAATATCCGATGTAGATATGACGGCACTACTTGGAAATCTGTTGGATAATTCAGTTAGAGCGTTAAAAGAAGCCGACAAGAAAGAATTACAGATAACTTTAAAATATAAAAAAGGCAGATTGATTTTACAAATAAGAAATTCATATAAGAATATAAGCGTATCTCAGGGAAGGTTCCAAACAACAAAAAAAGAAAAACAAGGTCACGGAATCGGCTTGGAAAGCGTAAGAGAGGTGGCGGAAAGGTATAACGGTATTATACAAATAGATTATGAAGATAGTTTATTCATAGTTGTGGTCATTTTATACTGTTGATAAAGAAAATAAGTAGGCGTAATCGATATACATAATATCGGTTGCGCTTATTTTTTATAAAAAAAGCATTTCATTACAAATAACCATACAGTTCACTACATTTTTCGTATAATATGCTGTTATTTGGTATAATTCAAAAATAGGCAAATTCATAAAAATAAAAGCTCATATAATAGAAAAGGACTTAAAATACGGAAAGGAGTGTGTTCATGAATATTATTTCAATTCAAAATGTTTCAAAGAGCTTTGGGAAACATAAAGTTTTGGATAATATAAATTTAAACTGCGAGAAAGGATTTATATATGGTATCGTAGGATATAACGGTTCGGGTAAAACGGTTTTATTTAAGAGTATATGCGGGTTTATAAAGCCGGACAAGGGAATTATCACAATCAAGGGTAAGCCAAATTCTGATATCAGCAGCTTTAATTTGGGGGTAATAATAGAAGCTCCCGCGTATATATCCGAACTAAGCGGTATAGATAACTTAATATACCTCTACGAAATTAAAAATAAAAGAAATAAAAAGCACGTAGAGGAAGTGATGAAGCTCGTAGGACTTGATCCTTTGTCTAAAAAGAAGGTGAGTAAGTATTCTATGGGTATGAAACAGCGCTTAGCTATAGCACAGGCAATTATGGAAGGTCAGGATATATTAATTTTGGATGAGCCTATGAACGGATTGGATAAACAGGGAGTTGAAGATATGAGAAATCTTTTTACAAGACTTAGAGACGAGGGAAAGACTATAATTCTCGCAAGCCATAATAGGGAAGATATCGATATTCTCTGTGACTATGTCTATGAAATAGATGCGGGTAAGCTGAAAAATATAAGGGAAAAATAATATTTGAAAGAGAGGTTTTTGATTATTAATAAGATTAAGTATTCGAAAAGGAGATTATCAATGAAAATAAAACTTAAATATATTATACCTATGCTTATGGTAGCGATGACAGCTTGTGCATCTTCTTCAAGCGACCAAGGAACTCTTACAAAGCAAGCAGTTGTTAACAATGAAAGTACGGATTCATCTTCAACATCTCAGATAAGCGAAAACTTTCCTGAAAAACTCGGCATGGAGATAGAACGTGTTAAATTTGATGCCGAGGTGCTGGCACACTCGGCTGCAAATATGAAGGCGAAATCTTATAAGCCGATGATAAGAGAGTTTGATAAAAAGAAGTTTAAAGATAAGCTGCTAAGCAATATTGAAGTGGTGGAAGAAGAAAGCCATGATGATATGGATTCTTATAGCGGAAAAAAAGATGAGTATTTGTCAGTTTCCCCTACCGCAATATTTTTCTATACAGATTTATATAGATATGTAAACAACGCTTTTTCGTTATATAAAGATGATGGAAATGCGGAACTATATATGAAGAATATAGATTTTGACTTTGCAAGCAGGGAAGAGGCTAAGGAATCTATACTCAAAGAGTTTGACAGTCTGGGAGCGGGATTGGGCAGTGAATATTTTATAAATATGTACTCTTTAGACTATGAAACCTTAAAGGAGAACGAAAAAGTAATCGATATGGAAGGTGAAATAGATAAATCCGCCTATAAAGCTGACTGGAACAGTAAGGATAATTGTTATTATCTATGTATAAGACAGAGTGTAAACGGTATTCCCGTAGGATATAAATACATGGATGCGGATGCCGATATAAATGATTACAATGCTCCCATACAGCTTTTATATTCAAGCTCAGGCATAGGATTTTTGAGTATGGACAGAATGTTTGACTTTTCAGATAAGAATAAAGAAGTTGTGCTTGCGGATATGGATAAGATATCAGCTTGTATAGCAAAGAAGTACAATGATATTTTGAACGAGAAAAAATACTCTGTAAATAAACTTGAATTATACTATATATGTGTTAAAGAGGGTGAAAAAAAGTATACACTACGCCCGGCTTGGGTAGTTACTATGAGCGAGCTTGGAGATGATACACCGTTTCAAATGATTATAGATGCACAGACAGCCAAGGAACTTATATTATGATGTTTGTATTGATGAGGGGAATAAGAAATAATTTTATAAGGTGTTTTAAGGGATATAGGTTTATTTTGGGAATATTGGGTGTTGTCGGAGTTTTTATGTTTTCTCTTGTAGGGCCTTATAATGAAATAAGAGTGATCCATTCTTTTGTGGACAGTTTTCCTTCAATAACATTTTTAATTGTAATTATGTTTTGCAGCCTTCCTTATGCTTCCGGTTTATGTGAGGATCTGGAAAATAATTATTATAGATCCGAACTTGTAAGAAATAAACTTGGTGTAATGATACTGTCTAAAGCGATTGTAGTATTTTCTTCGGCGGTTATAACCATGTTTATCGGAAGTCTGATTTTCACCTTCCTTTTAGGGCTTAGATACGAATGGGGTGTTTTGGAATATAAAGCAGATTATTTATTGGATATTTCGGATATGATAAAGAATAATCAGCTTGTTCTGTATGTTGCCGTTACGGCATATAAGGTGGGGACTTTATTTGGAGTATTGGCACTTCTTTCCACTGCCATCTCGCTGTTTATAAGGAATAAGCTTATAATATATGCGGCTCCTGCCGTTGTATGGTATTTGATTGTGGATTTATCCGGAAAATTTCCGGATAAGCCGCCATATTTGGATATATACTATATTTTTTCACCTTATTATAATATATGGAATAACGAGTGGCTGACGCTTTTATGGTCGAATATAGTAGCTCTTATTTTGGCATTTTTTCTTACAGTATTTATATATATAAGATTTAAGAGGATGATTGCCGATGGATAAATTGAAAATACTATTTTATAGTTTCGAATTAACAAGGCATAAACTCCTAAGCTCAAGATTTAGAAGCTTATGTCTTATATATGTCGGATTTGTTTGGGTAAATCTGTCCTCTATAAGAACTTTTATAGAGGAAACAAATTGTCCGATATCACCCTATATATATCCGCTTATGATGGTACATATAAAGTTCAGAACAATTATAAGCTTTTGTTGTGTGTATTTGTTTTCCGATGTTCCTTTTTTACAATACAGTAAGATGTACTCGTTGATTAGGATGGGCAGGTTAAAGTGGGCTTTGTCACACATCTTAAGTATATGTGAAACAGCATTCCTTTTCTGCTCATATATGTGTGCAGTTCCTATAATTCTTTGCATTCCCAATGTTGAATTGACTGCGGAATGGGGGAAAATAATACATACTCTATCGCTTACAAATGCCTCTCAAGTATATGCTATTAATATTTATATCCCCTATGAGGTGCTGGTGAGATTAAAACCTGTTGAAGCATTGTTTCTATCTGTAGGGCTGAGTACTTTGTTCATATCATTTCTCGGTATTTTTATGTTTGCCGTAAGCTTGGTATTCAAAAGAAATATTGCTGTAGTAGCCGCTTCCGTTATTATAGTATGGTCCGTTGCGGTATATAATATGGGTGAATCTCTTTCTCCATATGCGCCGGTGTTGTGGCTTGATATATCGCGAATAGGAGAATTGTTTTATGGAATGAAACTGTTTCCCGACCTGAAATATATATTACTCAGCTTTTTGCTTATGATAAGTGTATCGGTATCGGCTGTTATATGGGCTATCAGGTATAGGGATTTGGAATGGGTCAATGAAGATTAGAGTTGTGGAGGCATGTATGTATATTAGGCGTGTGCTCATGACCGGGCATTTAATGGAAAGGAGTTTATTTTACATAGAAAAAACAAAGTCTATGAGATGTAAAATTATGAAGGACCTTGAGCTCAGGTTCCCGATAAAAAGTCTATAAATATAATTCTTCAACAATAAGAAGGGGAGAAAATCTTGGAAATATGATTTTCTCCCCCTCTTATTGTTGAAATATAACATAAAAAATTGATGGAAATATGTTATCGGGCTTAAAAAGGATATTATAAAAAAACACTGAAAGAGTACACAACGGTGTTAAATGTACGGGAAAATTATACAGCATCAGAGTGCACTTATTTTAACACAATATAAATTAGAAAGATAAAATTATAACAATAATAGAAAATCTTTGTAAAATTAAATAAGTAGTATTATAGTAAGTGTACAAAAGTGTAAACTGTGGATATAATAGAAATAAAAAGGCTGTATAATGATAGAAAAGCAGAGAGTAAAAAACATGAACAGAAATAAAACCACAGTCATACATTCATTTAAGGATAACTTAAAAAATATAATTTTACATGAATCATTTATAAGAGCCTTAGGACTTGAAATAATAGGTATATTACTTGTTGTCTGCATAGGATTATTATGGGGGATACATAAAAATCATGCTGTAAACGGTGATGTAAAAACTATTTTAAATAAAACCATATCTTCTTATGATAGATTTCTGTTAAGTCTTGAAGAAACGGAAAACATTTTACTTGCAGATGTATCTACGGTATGGCAGCATACTATACTCACAAATTTATATAAAGTTTATTTTGAAACCGGTCTTACAGCAGATATTTACATGTTGGATAGCAATAAAAATGTGTATGTAAGCAATGTTACACCGATATCTGAAGAAGAAAATAATATAATTTCCGGACAATGGAATATAGTAGAACTTACGGAGTCACATCCTGACAAACTTAATATTTATATATCTAAAGGAAAAGAAAAGGCGGTATTTTTAGGAAGGGCAGTAAAGGATAAAGGCGGAAGAACAGCCTATGCAATCTTAAGAATAAATGCAAACAGATTTAATTCGTTATTTTATTCAGAAAGGGTAAAGGTGGCTCTTACTCAAAAGGACTATTGGACTATAGTGCCGGAAGTATACAGGCTTACCGATAATATAGGAAAACTTAATGAAGATTTTCGAGACAGACAGGGACTTAGGTTGATTGAGGACGGTTTTTATTATATTTATAATGAGAAGCTTGATTACGAAGGATTTTCTATATATACAATTTCAGACTATACAGTTGCGGCAAAGGTAATTATAGCTATTTTAATAAGTTCGGTTCTTGTTTTTATAATAATTTTTACATTTGGCTCAGTAGGTATAGATAGGGCGGCGAGGAAATCAACAAAAGATATAAGTCTGTTAAATGATGCTTTCTTAGGGGTTTCAAACGGAGATTTAAATACAAATCTTGAGATACACAGCAGCATAGAATTTGAAAATATAGGAAAATGCTTCAATGAAATGCTATGTAACTTAAAAAAGCATATGAAAATGAATAAAGAGCTTGCTGAAGAGGTAGCTTATGAGCAGGTAAAACAGCTTGCAAGCCAGTTTAAATCTCATTTTTTATTTAACACTCTTGATAATATCAGGCATATCTGCCGTATTTCACCCGAAATTACGGAGCATATGGTACTGGCTCTGTCAGAAATTTTACGTTATAACGCAAGTAATCAGAATGAAAAGGTAAGTATAAAAGAAGACTTAAAATATATAAAGCGTTATCTGGAAATAATGAGTATACGTTATGGAGAAGATGTATTCACTTATGATATAGATATAGTTAAGGAGGCATCTGAATGTCAGGTATTAAAGCTTTTGATACAACCTCTTGTAGAAAATGCAGTAAAGTATGGCTTTGCGGATAATGAAAGTTTACATATATCTATAAAAGCAGAAAGAATGGGAGATGATATTTATCTAAGCTGTGTGGATAACGGAAAGGGAATGAAGAAAGAAACCCTTAACAATATTATTGAAAATCTTTCAAATACTGAAAATAAAACACCTCATCTCGGTTTATACAATGTACATAGAAGAGTATGGCTCACCTACGGGCAGGGATATGGATTGATACTTGAAAATAATTTCGGGTTAAAAGCAAGCATAAAAATTCCGGTTGAAATGGAGGCTGAAAATGAATAGGCTAAGGGTAGTTATAGTTGAAGATGAATATTATGTAAGAAAAGGTATAATTAAATCTTTTGATTGGAAAGGGCTTGATTGCGAGGTAGTAGGAGAAGCTGCAAATGGTAAAAAAGGAAATGAAATAGTCGAGGAGCTGAGACCGGACATAGTTATAACGGATATAGAAATGCCGGTGATGGACGGCATAGAAATGGTGAGATTATTAAAAAACAAACAAATAGAGGCAGGCTATATATTTTTAACGGCTCATCAGAAATTTACTTATGTACATAGTGCGTTAAAGCTGGAAGCGGTAGACTATCTTCTGAAACCGTTTAGATACGAAGACTTGAGGAACAGCATAGAAAAAGTAAGAGAAAAATTACAATCAGGAAGTTCTCTGTCTCAGAAAAAAATTGAAATTGAAAAGGAGATACAGGCAAGAAATAATTATATAAAAGAGGCTGCTTTATATGTAAGAAATAATTATGGAAAGGATATTTCAAACATCACAGCAGCGGAATATCTGGATATAAATTCTGCGTATTTTTGTAGGTTGTTTAAGAAGGAAACAGGTTATACATTTGGGCAATATCTCACACATTACAGGGTGAATGTTGCAGCAGGACTGCTTGCGAATTTTGATATAAGAATAGCGGAAGTCGCTGAACAGGTAGGTTATACAGACAGTAATTATTTTTCTCAGATATTTAAGAAAATCATGGGAATTACGCCAAAAGAATACCGGAATGAGAAGAGAGTATATTAAGTTTGAGTATATCTAATAATGTCAAAATTTTAAAGATAAAAGTCAATAGCATATATAACATAAATTTTTATATTTAATTAAAATATAATTATAGTTCAGGCAAGGTATAAGAACGACGGATATTTATTTTTGATATTCCTATAATAATGGGTTTAACTTGTCCGGTCAAATTAAGTATCCGGCTGTCTGAGTTATTGTAAAAAATATAATGTATTTAGTTTTAATTAAGGGAGGATAGTTATGAGAAGGAAATTTTTATGTTATTTATTGGCGGGGGTTATGGTATTTTTAATGACAGCTTGTGGTAATGGAACTAAAAATGACGGTTCCGCAGTTATGCCGGAGACAAATAAAGATATGGCGGAGAATATGAGCCTTGAAGAACTTATAAAGGCAGCACAGGATGAAGCATCAGCTAAAGATGCCGGAACATTTATGGTATATTCTCCTACAAGCAGAGTCGAGAAGGCTATGAATGCCTTTACCGAGGAGTATGGCATAAAAGGTGAGTGTTATAATGAAAGCGGGCAGGATCTTTATACAAAGCTTACCACAGAGCTTGAAGCAAATTCAAAGGAAACAGCGGATGTTGCACTGCTTCAGGATTCTTATTTGTTCCAGACCCAGTTGAAAGCTTTTGAATATGTAGAAAATTATATTCCACCTTATCTTAAAGATGAGATTAAAGATGAAGATAAAGCCCCTTTAGTATGCTATTATTACAATAAACTTTTTATTTACAATAATAAAGATGAAGCTAAGGAGATAGTTAATGTATGGCAGCTCACGGAGCCGGAGTACAAAGGTAAGATTTTCATGAAGGATATAAGCAAAGAGTCTGTTAATAAAAACTTTCTTGCGGGACTTACCGCTCCTGAATTTTCGGAAAAGCTGGAAAAAGCATATAAAGAGTTTTATGGAAAAGATATAGTTCTTGATGAGGATTGTAAAAATGCAGGCTACCAGTTTATAAAGAATTTTATGCCTAATGTAACATTCGGTTCAGGTGATGGAGATATAGCTACAGAGCTTTCGGACGGAAATGGCGGTAATGTTGGACTTATAGTATATTCTAAATTAAGAGATGACAGTGTAAAGCAGGAAAATCTTACAGTAGCGGCTTATCAGGAAAAACAGCCCGATTGTCTCAGCGGTTTTATGTACCCTATGTATTTACAGATGATAAAGAATACAGACAGACCTTATACTGCAAGGCTATTCATTTATTTTCTTATGACGGAAAAAGGGTTTAAGTCTGCTTTCCAAACTAAGGCTGCTGATATAGGAACGTATTCTGCGAACACTAAAATAACTCCATTGGAAGGTGACAAGGATCTTGATTTCTGGAAAAACTGTCTTATTAAAGAAGATACAAATTATTTAAGTGAGGCGTATGCAAATGGAATACTTGACTTTATAACCTATTCTACAAGCAAGTAAAAAATAGAAGGCTGTCGCTGATTTTTGCGGCAGCTTTATTATTGGAGTAATTATGGAGGACTTATGAACAATATAAGAAATCATGTAAAAGTGTTTTTATCCAAACCTGCCAATATTATTTTAATTATATTTGCCACAGCACTTTGTTTGCTTACGCTTTATCCGCTGACTGAGCTTGTAAGGCATACTTTTGTAGTACATGCTACGGATATGGCAGTGTTTCCGGGATTAACAAAAGGTACGCTTACTCTTAAAAGCTGGGGGAAACTTTTATTTACGGAAGCTAATAAATACAGCTTGATTAATTTTTATGAACCTATGCTTAATTCTATACTTCTGTCTGCTTTATCAGCAATATTTGCACTGATATTCGGAGGAACGGTAGCGTGGCTTATAACAAGAACTAATTTAAAATGGAAAAAGTTCATTTCAGGAACATTTATATTCCCTTACATATTGCCGTCGTGGACACTTGCTCTTTTTTGGCTTAATATGTTTAAGAATCCCGGAGTAGGTACAGGGGCGGCAGGTTTTATATATTCGGTTACAGGATGGCAGGCACCGCAGTGGTTTGTATATGGACTTGTTCCGCTTGTTATAGTTACGGGGTTGCACTATGCGCCATTTGCATATATTTTCATAGGCGGTATACTTAGAAATATGGATGCAAACCTTGAAGAGGCGGCAACTATGTTAAAGACAAGCAGATTTAGGATGTTAATACATATTACTTTACCTATAGTAAAGCCGGCAGTATTGTCTACATTTTTACTTGTATTTGCCAGTGTTATGGGTTCTTATGCAGTACCTATTTATCTCGGCTCACCGGTAAATTTTTATGTGCTTACTACTAAGATGAAAACCTTACAGACCACAGCTATAGGCCAGGCATATATTATTGCAATGTTTATGGTCGCTCTTGGAGCCTTTGTAATGCTTGTAAACAATGTACTTATAGGAAAAAGACGTTCTTATACTACGATTACCGGAAAATCATCACAGATATCTTTGATTGATTTGAGGGCAGGAAAGTATATAATTGCAGGTTTGCTTTCTGCAGTACTTATATTTGTATGTGTAATGCCGCTTATATCTTTTGCACTTGAGTCGGTAATTATAAAATCGGGCGATTATTCTCTGTCGAATATGACACTAAATTATTGGATAGGAGAGGCAGGAACAGTTTCTACAACTGTAGGTGATAGCGGAATACTCAAGGAAGCAAGGCTGTGGCTGGCTGTTAAAAATTCCTTAATACTTTCTACGACCTGTGCGTTGGTGGCCGGAAGCTTTGGAATTATAATAGGTTATGCGGTAGTGAGGAAGAGAGGAACAAAGCTTGCGGGACTTGTAAGCGGACTTTCATTTTTCCCATATTTAATACCTTCGATGGCTTTTGGTGCTGTATATCTTGCCATATCAACCAACTTTTCGTTTTTGGCAAATTCATTCCTTATTTTGGTACTGGCAGGTTCTGTAAAATATCTGCCGTTTGCGGCGAGAGCCGGAATGAATTCTATGTTGCAGCTTTCGCCCGAAATAGAAGAAGCAGCTGCTATATATGGAGTACCATGGGTAAAGCGTATGATTAAGATAATTATACCGATACAAAAAGCTGGTATAATATCAGGTTTCCTATTGCCTTTTGTATCATGTATGAGAGAATTATCATTATTCATAATGCTTGTAAGTTCAAAAACACAGACACTTACAACCATACTTATGTCCTATAACGAAAGAGGTGCGGCACAGTATGGGAATGCAATCAACCTACTCATAATTATGATCGTGGTATTTGTAAATCTTTCTATAAACAAGTTAACGGGTGCATCAATAGATAAAGGTGTTGGAGGTAATTAGTATGCCGGGAATAATATTAAAAAATATAAGAAAACAGTTTGGCAATAAATTTGTAGGAGTCGATAATCTGAATATGGACATTGAAGATAGGGCATTTATCACATTGCTTGGACCTTCAGGTTGTGGGAAGACTACTACTCTTCGTATGATAGCAGGGCTCGAAACACCAACGGAAGGACAGATAATTATAGGCGATACGGTGGTATTTGATGCTGAAAAAGGCATAAATGTATCACCGGATAAGAGAAACATAGGTTTTCTTTTTCAGAATTATGCTCTGTGGCCTCATATGACTGTTTATAAGAACATAGCCTTCGGTCTTGAGAACCTTAAATGGAAAAAGGAAGATATTAAGAACAGGGTGAACGAACTTTTGGCTATGCTCAAAATAGAAAAATTTGCTGACAGATTTCCAAGTGAGCTCTCCGGTGGACAGCAGCAAAGAGTAGCAATAGCAAGAACACTCGCGACTAAGCCTGAGGTTTTATTTATGGATGAGCCGCTTTCTAATCTGGATGCAAAACTAAGAAGTGAGATGCGTACGGAACTTAAGCGTTTGCACATGGACACAAATTCAACCTTTATATATGTTACACATGATCAAATGGAAGCTATGACGCTCTCAACTAAGGTTTGCCTTATGGAAAACGGAATATTACAGCAGTTTGCACCTCCACTTGAAATTTACAATAAGCCCGGAAATATCTTCGTAGCAGACTTTATGGGTAACCCTACCATTAATTTTATTGAGGCAAAGGTATTATATGCAGAAGGAAATACGGCAGAAGTGGAATTTTGTGGACTTAGGGCAAGATACAAGACAAAAGAGGCATTAAATATAAAGGCTGAAACTGCGATTTTAGGAATACGTCCTGAGCATATAGCCATAGGAGATAAAGGTGCAAAAGTGCATATTTATGCTACACTTCCCACTGGTATGGAAACTACTGTTAAGCTGAAACTTGATAATATTATAATATCTGCAATAGTTTTTGGAAGTGTGGACTATGAAGTGGATAAAGAGGTAGCGATAACAATTATAGATGAGAAGATTTTGATGTTTGACAAAGAGAGCAAAAAAAGGATAGGAATAGGAAGGCTTGAACTTTTGTAAGTATTGAACCTTTGGCTTTGGAGGCATAATGATAAAAAATTTAACAAACGACGGAATATTTTTGTTTCAGCTGGTATGTGCAGGACTTTGTGGAACTGCCGTAGGCATAGAAAGGCAGAGCAGGATGAAGTCGGCAGGGGTAAGGACGCATTTTGTTGTGGCTATGGCTTCTGCACTTATGATGATAGTGTCAAAATACGGATTTTTAGATGTAATAGCTGTCGAGGGAGCAAGCGTGGATATATCACGAGTCGCTGCAGGGATAATATCAGGCATAGGCATACTCGGCAGCGGTCTCATCTTTATAGGAAAGCAGGGGCTTGCAAGCGGTATAACCACAGCGGCAGGTATATGGATGACTGTGGGCATAGGTATGGCGATGGGGTCGGGGCTGTATGTTCTGGGATTTGAGGGTACTGTTCTCATATTGCTTATGCAATATTTATTCCATAGAAAAGTTGAAATTTTTAGAGAGCCTTTAAGGGCACAAGCAGTATTTCTTGTCAGCGGAGAAACGGGAAAAGTAGATACTGTGATAAAAAAGCTTGAGGTGATGGGTATGGAAATAAGCTGTATAAATATTGAGAGAAAAGATGAAAAGAATTTTAATTTGAAATGTGATATCATTTTGTCAAGAAAAATGGAGAGAAGTGATTTTATACATAGGATAAATGAAATGGAAAGCTTAGTGGCTTACGAGGTATAACCTATAAGGAGAAGATATGGAATTATTATATGATTTGCATACACATACTATAGCAAGTGGGCATGCTTACAGCACTATAATGGAAAATATACGCTTTGCGTACGAGCTGGGGCTTAAAGCTTACGGATTTTCGGATCATGCCCCGGCACTTGATGGTTCTACCAATGAACTTTATTTTGTGAATTTCAGGGTTATTCCCAGAGAATACAAGGGAATGAAAGTATATGCGGGAGTAGAAGCCAATATCATGGACTTTGATGGAAATCTTGACATAGGCGGGAAAATCTATGAAAGAGTGGATTATATAATTGCCAGTCTTCATACGCTATGTATAGAACCCGGAACTGTGGATGAAAATATGAGGGCTTACATAGGTGCGATGTCAAATCCTTATGTAAAAATTATAGGGCACCCGGATGATTCAAGATACCCTCTGGATTATGAAGAACTTGCAAAGCAGGCAGTAAAACATAGCGTGGCGCTGGAATTAAACAATTCTTCGTTGAATCCCGATTCGGTAAGGAAAGGTGCAAGAGAAAATATTTTAGCCTTGCTTAAAAGCTGTGAAAAGTATGGAGTATATATAATATGCGGCACAGATGCTCATATTTACACAGATATAGGGGATTTTTCCTATACTGAAGCATTACTTAAAGAGGCGAAGTTTCCTGAAGAACTTGTCCTGAATACAGGAATAGAAGGACTTAGGTATGTAATTAATAAAAATAAGTACAATAAAGCTATATTTGACATAGAACCGGTGCTGTGAGAGAACGGCGGTCAGTCACCGCCTCCCACCCGATTTACAGTCTTAAACCCTAAAAAAGAAAAAGCTAAACGGCGGCAGTAAATATCCATCATGCAGTGAAACTCCTTCTCCGCTTAATAAATTAAGGGCTTCACCTGCATTTACTCCGTTAAAATAGGCATGGTAGGCTTGGCTGTCGGCATTAATCGCTATCCATATACGTTCTTCTTCAAATGCTCTTTCAAATACAAGCTGTCTGTTTGTGAGGACAATACTCCTGTAATCACCGTAGAGCAGAGACTTGTATTGTTTATGAAGCTTGGCTAAAGAAGCGATAAGCTCGCTTAAATCCGTCCATTCGGGTGCGGACAGCTCAGGACGAAGCGCATCGTCGCTGTTATTTTCCTTTACGCCAGAAATGCCCCACTCACTGCCGTAGTATATGCAAGGGATGCCCGGCATACCGAAAAGCATAGCGTACAGTAAAGGCAAATGCTTAGATTCCTTTAAAATACTCGCAACTCTTGTAACGTCATGATTATCCGCAAAGGAAAGCAGGTGCTTACCCTTATAAATGGCATGAGCCTCTTTTCCGAATTGACGGTTGAGAGAGTAGGAAATCTCAAAAAGATTAAGGTCGTTGAAGGAAGAATAAAGTCCCTTGTAGCATTCATAATTGGTGCAGCTGTGTAACATCTCGGGATTTACCCTTATATTGTAATCGCCGAATAAAATTTCTCCAAGCAGGAAAAAATCCGGCTTAAGTGTATCGCAAAACTGTCTTAGGCTTCGTATAAAACTCTCGTTCAGGCAATAAGCCACATCAAGCCGCAAGCCGTCTATATCGAATTCATCCACCCAAGCGCGGATACAGGAAAACAGATATTCTCTAACCGCAGGATTGTCAAGATTCAGCTTGACAAGTTCAAAGTGACCTTCCCATCCCTCATACCAAAAGCCGTCATTATAGCAGGAGTTACCGCTGAAATTTATATGGAACCAGTCCTTATAAGGCGAGCTTTCTCTGTTTGATAAAACATCCTTAAATGCATGAAAGCCCCTGCCTACATGGTTAAATACACCGTCAAGAACCACTCGGATTTTGTTTTCTTTGAGTTCCTTGCAAACCTTTGCAAAATCTTCATTGCTTCCGAGACGACAATCTATTTTGGTATAATCTCTTGTATCATAACCGTGACGATCCGATTCGAACACAGGTGAAAAGTAAACGGCATCAACATTGAGCCTTTTCAGGTGAGGAATCCAATCTATAACTTTGAGTATCCTCGGAACGAGCTCCCCGTCATTACTTTTGGGAGCTCCGCAAAAGCCCAAGGGATAAATTTGATAAAATATACTGTCTGTTGCCCACATATAATAATCCTCCGTTTTTTCTTAAAGCAAACAAATCATGAAAATATTCCGTGCATAAAGCTTTTAACGATCCGTTCTGTCTTTTCATCATCCAAAGTGCCTATACCCTGATACCAAAAACCTATATGAGAGTTGATTAAAGCAATGAAATTACAGGCGGACTCAAATTCTTTCCCTTTAAGGTTGGTATGTGTATCCGAAATCTTGCAAAACAGAGTATTAACAATTTCATATTGTTCTGCAAAATAAGGTTTCGTGATTACAGTTGTTCTTGCCATCGGCGGTGCGAAGGACAAAAATAAAAGCATCAGATAAAAGGCGGTGTTTTCTTCGGCAAACGAAAAATACAAGCCTATGAGCTTTTTGAGCACGGGATAAACGTCTTCATAGTAAGCTCCGGGTTTCGGAACATAGGTACAGGCTTCTTTAAGCCGCTCATTAAAGTCTTTGTAGTATTTCTCCAGAATTGCCTTAAAAACTCCCTCCTTACTTTGAAAGAAATAATACAGTGTCGGTTTGGTAATTCCCGCACGCTCGGTAAGCTCTGCAATTCCCACGGATTCATAGCCTTTTTCGCTGAAAAGCTGCAATGCGCATTCCAAAATTTTTTCTTTGCTGTTTGTATTATTATTCATATAAAATACTATATACCGTTTGGTATATAGATGTCAAGCTAAATATTATTTCGTCGTAACTATAGTAAATGTGTCAAAATGATACATTCATATAGTGAATTTGTATATTTGAGACAGACTAATTTAAAGGGTGCTCCTTATTATCTGTAATCTTTACACGAACTTTAAATCAAAGTGACAAATGTATAGAACTGTCTGACTTATTTATGTATAATATATTATACATAAAAAATAAGGAGGAGCTTCGTATGAAGAGAAAAATAGCTATACTTTTAGCGACTGCCATGTTGGCAGGTTTATCGGCAGGATGTGCAAAACAAGAGGGAGATGCGGCAGGTCAATCCAAGGGTGACACTATACAAATAGCGGTTGCCGCACCTATGACGGGAGACAATTCCGAGTACGGTATAGGCTTTTACAATGCTGCAATGCAAAAAGCCAAGGAATGGAATGATAACGGAGGAGTTCTGGGAAAGCAGGTCGAAATTGTTCGCTATGATGACAAGAACACGGCTGAGGAAGCGACAACGATAGCACAAAAAATAGTATCGGATAAAAAAGTTGCGGGAGTAATAGGACACTTTTCTTCAGGTGTCTGCATGACGGCGGCTCCTTTATATCAGGAAAATAAAATAATAGAGATTTCGCCTTCGGCTTCTCACCCTGATTATTCCGTGATAGGAGATTATATATTCAGAAATAATACGGTCATATCAAAAGAAGGAGCTGCGAGCGTTGACATAGCTGTCAATGATTTGGGGAAGAAAAATATAGGTATAATATCAATAATGACGGACTGGGGAACAAGTACGTCTAAAATAATCAAAGAGCTTGTAGAAAAAGAGGGTAACGGTGCCAAGGTTGTAGCACATGAAGAGATAATGGAAGGATCGGATGATTATTCTTTGGCTATAACAAAGCTTAACGAGGCGGGTGCCGATGTTGTTATCTGCTGCGGAATGTACAATCTTGTAGCACCTGTTGCAAAGCAGTACAAACAGATAAACCCCGATATAGCAATAGTAGGATTTTCAAACTCATACAGTCAACAGCTTATAGACCTCGGCGGCAGCGCGGTTGAAGGCGTTTGCTTCCCTGTAATATTCTTCTCGGAATCGGATGATGAAAGCGTAAAGAAGTTTGTTGATGAATATACAAAGGCTTACGGAGCGGCTCCGTCCGCACTTACGGCACAGGCTTACGATTCGGTAGGTTTGCTTCTTACGGCAATTAAAGAATGTGATACGACGGATTCCGAAAAAGTTAAAGATAAGCTGTATGAAATGAATTACAAGGGTGTAACCGGAGATACAAAGTTTGACTCGAACGGAGACGTTGACAAGGATTTTGTAAAGGTGACGATTAAAGACGGAAAGTTTACAAAGATGAAATAAATGAGGAATTACGATGCTTGTACAACAAATATTTAACGGCTTGGCTCTCGGAATGGGGTATGCTCTTATAGCTGTAGGTTATTCTCTGATATTCGGAATATTACGTCTCGTTAATTTTTCGCACGGAGCCATATATGCCTTCGGAGCCGAAATGGCAATGATATTTATAGGGATGAGGTTCGGTGTGACGGCGGGTATAGCCGCCGCGATGATACTGACGGGTATTCTCGGAATATGTATAGATAAGCTTGCACTTGAACCATTACGAAAGAAAAAGTCCAAGCCTATAGCCTCTCTCATAACAACTATAGGTATTTCAAATATAATAACAAACCTTTTGATAGTATTTTTGGGCTCTGAAAAAAGAAACTTCAATAACATATTCGGAGAGGGAAGTGTGAAGCTCGGTAATACCGTTTTGACACATACTCAGATAATGATGTGTCTGGTATCCTTTGCGCTTATGCTCATACTTATGTTTATTGTATACAAAACCAAGATAGGGCTTGGAATGAGGGCGACTCAACAAAATTCAAAAGCGGCGGCGATGATGGGCATAAATGTGGATTTTGTAATTGCATTTACTTTTTTCTTAGCCGGAGTCTGTGCCACCATAGCGGGAGCTTTGGTGGGCGGATACTATCAGATAGTATACCCGAATATGGGCTTTATGGCGGGTCTTAAAGCCTTTGCCGCAGCCGTACTCGGCGGTATAGGAAGCCTGCCGGGTGCTTTGCTCGGAGGCTTGATAGTAGGGGTATCCGAAAGTATGGCGGCAACCTTTTTCGGCTCTACATACAGGGATGCCATAGCTTTTGTTATATTGATAATAGTACTTATAGTAAAGCCTAACGGACTTTTTGGAAGGGAAGGTATCAAAAAGGTATAGATATGAATAAAGATGCAAAAAAAGGAAATTTAATGTATAAATTTCAAAAAACCACATATACCTATAGGATATATTTGCTTTTATTTGCGCTTGCGGTATTTGCAATTTTGCCCTTTGTATTTTCCAATCAATATTTTCTGACCATAATAATAAAAATAGGCGTATATATATGTCTGGCTATGGGACTTAACATACTTACGGGTTATACGGGACTCGTCTCCTTGGGACATGCGGGCTTTGTAGCGATAGGTGCATATGCAAGTTCTATACTGGTTGTAAAGCACGGATTCAATTTTTTTGCGGCAAGTCTTGTGGGAATGATTGTAGCCGGTCTTATAGGAATGATACTGGGACTTCCGAGTTTGAGGGTTTCGGGAACATATTTGTCCATAATAACACTCGGATTCGGTGAAATAATAAAGATGACGGCAATGAATTTTACCGCTTTGACAAACGGAACCTTGGGAATAAAGAATATACCGAAGCCGAATATTTTCGGTTTTACTCTTACCGTGGGTAATTACGGCTTATATTATATGATGCTCATAACGGTTGTAGTTGTAAGCATATTTTGCTATCTTCTTGTAAAGTCAAAGACCGGCAGGGCTTTGCAGGCTATAAAAACCGATGAGCTGGCCGCAACTATGATGGGTATAAATATCAACTACTATAAAGTAACGGCATTTGTCGTATCCGCCATGATTTGCGCTTTCGGAGGAAGTCTTTATTCGGTTCTTATAGGCTATATAGACCCTAACACCTTTAACTTTGATGTGTCCACTCTTATTCTCAGTATAGTTATACTCGGGGGAATGGGAACGCTCAGAGGAATGTTTATAGGTGCGCTTATTCTTATTGCCTTTCCGGAGGTGTCGAGATTTCTTATGGAATACAGGTTCGTGCTTTACGGTATTATACTTGTAATAATGATGAGATTCAGACCTCAGGGAATTTTGGGATATAAGAGCGTATTGCCTTATGTTCTTTCAAAAAGCGTAAAAGAGGGAGTAAACAAGCTTGAGGAAAGTGGCAGATGAAAAAAGAAGTAATGCTTAAAATAGAAGGAATAAAAAAGAGCTTCGGCGGAATATTGGCTCTTGACGGAGTGAGTCTTGAACTGAACGAGGGAGAGATAGTAAGTATAATCGGTCCGAACGGAGCCGGAAAAACAACGGTTTTCAACATACTTACAGGGGTTTACACCTTGGATGAGGGAAAGATAATTTTTAAAGGTGAAGAAATACAAAACAAAGCACCTATACACATGGTAAAAGCGGGTATATCACGAACCTTTCAGAATATAAGACTTTTTAATGATCTGCGAGTGATAGAAAACGTATTGATAGGCTCACACCTTAATATTAAATACGGATTTTTCTCGGGTATATTCAGAACCGGAAAATTCAAAAGGGAAGAAGACAGAGAGACCTTAAAAGCAATAGAGCTGTTGAAATCCATAGGGCTTGACCACAGAAGAGACGAGTATGCCTCGAATCTGCCTTACGGAGAGCAAAGAAAGCTGGAAATAGCAAGATGCCTTGCAACAGGAGCGAAGCTTATATTGCTTGATGAGCCGGCGGCGGGAATGAATCCCAAGGAATCAGCTGAGCTTATGGAGTTTATTAAAAAGATAAGAACAATGGGATATACGGTTTTGATGATAGAGCATGACATGAGTGTCGTTATGAACATATCGGACAGAATATATGTTATAGACCACGGTAAACCTGTGGCGAACGGATTGCCGGAAGAAATAGCCGTAAACGAAGATGTTATAAAGGCTTATCTGGGAGGGGCGGCAAATGCTTAAAATAAGTGATTTACACACACATTACGGTGTCATACATGCTCTAAAAGGCATAAATATGGAGGTTTCCAAGGGTGAGATTGTATCCCTTATAGGAAGTAACGGAGCGGGAAAGACAACTTTACTTAATTCCGTTATGGGAGTATGTAAGAGCAGTAAGGGAAAAATAAGCTTTAAAGATAGAGATATAACAAATATAAGCACCTATAAGCTCAGTAAGCTCGGCATAGGGATATCTCCCGAAGGAAGAGAGGTATTTCCCGAATTATCCGTTGAAGAAAACCTGAGGCTTGGAGCCTATACCGTAAGTTCAAAGAATGATATAAACACAGCTTATGAAAGAGTATACAAGCTTTTTCCCAGATTAAAGGAAAGATATAAGCAAAGCGCAGGAACTCTGTCAGGCGGAGAACAGCAGATGCTTGCGGTGGGAAGAGCGCTTATGTCGTCTCCGGAGCTGCTGTTATTGGATGAACCTTCTCTCGGATTGGCACCGAATTTTGTAATGATGATATTCGATATGATAAAGGAAATAAATAAGCAAGGAGTTACCATACTCCTTATAGAGCAGAATGCGAATATGGCTCTATCCATATCCGATAAAGCCTATGTACTCGAAAACGGGCTTGTGAGCCTCAGCGGAGATGCGAAAGACATAGCAAAAGACGACAGGATAAGAAAAGCTTATTTAGGAATAGCTTAGAAAGGGAAAAAATGAAAAAGATAATTAATAATCCCAATGATGTTGTAAAAGAAGCATTGGAAGGTATGCAGATGGCATATCAGGATAAATTGGAATATGTTCCGGGCTTTGAGCTTATAGTCAGAAAAAATCTGAAAAAGAAAGTGGGAGTAATATCCGGAGGCGGTTCGGGACATGAGCCTTTACACGCCGGTTATGTAGGCGAAGGTATGCTTGATGCGGCGGTAGCGGGAAATATATTTTCATCACCCAGTCCCGACAGAATAAGCGAAGCCATAGAAAGAGTCGATAAAGGCGAGGGAGTATTGCTTGTTATTAAAAATTATTCGGGCGATATCATGAACTTCGGCTTATCACAGGATATGGCGGAAGCGGATGACAAAAAAATCGCAAGGGTTATAGTAAAGGATGATGTGGCTGTAGAGGACAGCACCTATTCCACAGGAAGAAGAGGTATAGCCGGCACGATTTTTGTTCATAAAATAGCGGGTGCCATGGCTGAAAAAGGTGCCTCTCTTGAAGAAGTGGAAAGAGCGGCAAATAAGGCTATAGCAAATATAAGAAGTATGGGTATGGCAATGAGTGCCTGCACTTTACCGGCAGTCGGCAAACCGGGCTTTGTACTGGCTGACAATGAAATGGAAGTCGGAATGGGAATACATGGGGAACCGGGTATAGAAAGAACTGCCATAAAGTCCGCAAAGGAAACAGCCGAGGTATTGCTTGAGAAGATTTTAAAGGACTATGATTACAGCAACAGTGAGGTAGCTCTTTTGGTAAACGGACTGGGAGCAACACCGCTTATGGAGCTTTATATTTTAAACAGAGAGGTTTGCAGGCTTTTGGAAGAGAAAAATATAAAGGTATACAGGAATATGGTGGGGAATTATACGACGGCTCTTGATATGTCGGGCTGTTCACTGACCTTAATGAAGCTTGATGAGGAGCTTAAGGAGCTTTTAGATGCGCCTTGCGACACTCCGGCTTGGAAAATTTAGCAGGGTAAAGGTGAAATTATGGGTTTTGAGTTAAGTATGAAAGATTATGCCGCATATATGGTGAAGGCATATACAAAAATACATGAGGATAAAGAATACATTACCGATTTGGATTTGGCTACGGGAGACGGAGACCATTGGGCAAACATGGACATGGGCTTCGGTAAAATCAATGAAAATATAAAAAACATTGAAGCTATGAGCTTGTCCGATGGAATGAAGGAGATAGGAAAGACTATGATGTCCGTTATAGGAGGGTCTTCCGGCGTATTGTACGGAAGTGCATATCTGGCGGCGGCAAAAACTCTAAAGGATGTGGAATTTCTTAATAGGGAAAACTTATGTGAAGTTTTAAAAGCGATGCTTGAAGCGATTATGTCCAGAGGTCAGGCGAAGGAAGGCTTTAAAACCATGATAGACAGCCTTTACCCTGCGGTTAAGGCTTACGAAGAAGCCTTGGAAAAAAATGATGATGATAAAACCTTATGTGAGAAAGTAAAAAAGGCTGCTATAGACGGTGCCGAGGAAACGGCAAAAATGCAGGCAGTAAAAGGAAGAGCAACATATCAGGCGGACAAGGGTGTGGGACATTTGGACCCCGGAGCGGTTACCATGTCATATCAGCTTGTTTGTTTAATGGAAGCGGTGGAGGAAAAACTGTGATGGAAAATAAAAGGGAACTTTTGAAAAAAGCATTTGAAGACGAGGAAGTAAAAAGAGTTCCTGTAGGATTTTGGCATCACTTTATACTGGGAAAAGAGCAGTTTAGAGGCTTGGAGGATGAAAACATACTCAAAAGAGTTGTCGAGGGACATAAGAAGTATTACGAAACGATTAATCCCGATATGATGAAGCTTATGAATGAAGGTTTTATGGGTTACCCTCCGGTGATGGAAAACAAGTTGAAAAGCGGCGAAGATCTGCTGAAAATCAAAAGCATAGGTGAGGATCATCCGTGGATAAATGAGCAGATAAAGCACGTAAAGAAGCTGGTTGATTTATTTAAGGATGAAGTTTTTACGTTTTATAATGTTTTCGCACCCTTACAGGTGATAAGGATAAAGCTTGAGTTTCATGACTTGGATTTTGACAGCTTTGTGTATTTGGCTGAAAATTTCCCGAAAGAGCTTAGAAAAGCCGGCTTGGAAATACAAAAAGACCTGAAAATACTGGTGAGAAAATTGTTTGAAGAAACGGATCTGGACGGAATATATTACTGCGTTCAAAATATTCAAAGTCCCAAATACGGTAAGGAAACGTATGACAAATATATAAGACCGACGGAGTTTGAGCTTCTTGACTTTGCGAATAAGTACAGCAAATACAATATTTTGCATATCTGCGGCTATGCGGGACATAAGAATAACCTGCTTTACTATAAGGATTACAAAGCCGGAGCTTATAACTGGGCATCCTTCATAGAAAATATATCCGTAGAAGAAGGAAGAAAGATTTTTAATGCAAAATGTGTGATAGGAGGCTTTGCCAACAGCCCGGGTACTCTTATAGACACGGGAAGCGACGAAGAACTTGCCGAATATGCGCAGAAATTGATTTCAAGTAACGGATATAAAGGCTATGTGATAGGGGCCGACTGTTCCGTTCCTAACGATATAGATGACAATAAACTTAGGTCTATATCGGATGCTTCACATAAGTATCAAAAAATAAAATATAATTAAGTAGCGGAGTGTTATGATTATGAACAGAAAAGAACTTTTAGACAGCTTTTTAAACAACGAAAAATCGGAAACGGTACCGGTGGCTTTTTGGCATCACTTTGTTTCTTTCCATGACCATTATAACTATGATAACGAGAAAGTCTATGAAACTGTGGTAAAAGAGCAGAAAAAATACATAGATGAAGTAAAACCCGATTTTATAAAGATAATGTCGGACGGCTTTTTCGGGCATCCGTCTCTTTGCAAGAAAAATATACAAACTATAGAAGAGATTAAAGAGATTAAGTCTGTCGGTAAAGACCACGAGTGGATAAACAAGCAGGTGGCGTATGTGAAGGAAATTTGCGAATATGCCGGAGATGATGTATACAAATATTACAATATTTTTTCTCCACTTCAATATATAAGACTTCGTTTTGAGGAGTATGATGAAGATTTTACAAAGTTTGTCAGACTTTTAAGAGAAGATACGGATGCGGTATGCGAGGCGGCAAGATTAATAGCGGATGATATAAAAATACTTGTAAAAAGATTGTTTGAAGAAACCAAGGTGGACGGAGTGTACTACAGCGTTCAGGCTGTACAGGACAAGAGTATAAGCCATGAATTTCATAAAGAACATGTTGAAAGTCTGGATTTATTGTTGCTAAATTATATAAATAAGTTTACGGACAACATTATCCTGCATATCTGTGGCTATGCAAAATACACAAATAAGCTTGAATGGTACAAAGATTATCCGGTAAAGGCCTTCAACTGGGCGGTATTTACGGAGAATATCTCTTTAGAGGAAGGAAAGAAGATATTTGAAGGAAAACCTGTAATCGGCGGCTTTGACAATGCAAAAGGAAGTATATTGTATACAGGAAGCGAAAAGGATTTAAAAGAATATATTTATGATATCCTCGACAAGGCGGGTACAAAGGGTGTCGGTTTGGGAGCTGATTGTACCATTTCCGAGGATATAGATAAATCAAGACTTGAGTTGATAAGAAAAATAGCAAAAGAGTATGTAAAAACAAAGGCTGAGTAAGTGAAAAGTAAGAAGATTAAAAGTTTTGTAGATAACTTTGCGGTAGTTATAGCCGATGTACTGGACACGGATGTAATTATTGTAGATGAAGAAATGGATATCATAGGAAAGTCTTTAAAGTATTTTTCTTTGTATAATGATATAAAGATAGGTTCGCTAATCGCTGCGGTTCTCAGCGAGAACGATAAGGTATACATAAAAGACAAGTCGGATATAGAAAGCTGCAGAAAGTGCAAGGAATATAAAATTTGTAAAATGAAAGGTTTTATAGGGGTGCCCATAAGATACGAAAACAGAGTTATAGGAGCGCTCGCACTTATATTGCAAAAATCCAAGGTGAAAAAGTTATTCGAAAAACTTGAATCGGCTTTATTTTTCATGGAAAGTATGGCGGATTTGATAGGTATACGCATAAATGAGATTAATGAAAAAAAGTCTTTGAAAAATAAAATGCAAAAGATAGAGTCCATATTGAATTTTACGGATGAAGCTTTGGTGTATACGGATCAATACGGAAATATAATATTTTCCAATAAGGCATTCAGAAAACTGTTTGAAAAAAAAGACAGTATACTTTACAGGCCTCGTAATTTAAAGGAAATATGTAAGGACATTTTAAGCTTATATGCCGAGAACAGAAAAATTGACAATATAAAGATATCTTTAGAGTACAATGAAACTCTTTTCTACGGCATATTAAGCTTGGAGCCGATAACCTTGAGTATAGAGGATAAGGGTTTTATATGCAGACTTAAGGAGCATGAAAGTACGGAGAAAAAGGAAAGTCTTCATTTAAGCGGTTCTCTGGTGACGTTCCCGTGGCTTTCAAAATACATAAAACAGGAAGTCTTGGAAGAGGCGAAGATTTTAGCCGGAAAAGGCGAAGATATTTTGATATACAGTAAGGATAATGCACTAAATGAGCTTCTGGCAAAGGCTATCTTCAACTATTCGGAAAGAAGGCTGGAAGATATCAGAGTTATATACATGCAAAATATATACAGGGATTTACTGGATGAGTTCTTTATAAGTGAATACGGAATATTGAAGATGAGTAGAAAAGGTGCCCTGGTAATAGTACAGCCTGAGGGAATGAGCCTACATGTTCAGGACAGGCTGGCGGATTTCATAAAAGAAAATGACAGGGCTTTTAAAGAAAGGGTGAGGCTTATATTCTGTACCTCCGAAAACTTATATAAGCTCAGTGAAAGCGGTTTGTTCAGTAAGAAATTGTATCAATATCTGTCCGATATTTTGTTTATAGACATAGATAATGTAGACGAAGAATACGAGCTTTTTGACGGGTTTATAAAGAGTGCGGTCAAGTATTACGCCGGTGTTTATAAAAAGAAAGATTTTTCGGTTTCAAAAACCGTAATTATGGATTTATGGCAGATGAGAGAGCAATACAGGCTTATGGAACTGGATACCCTGATAGAGAGTATGATAAAGTCGGATTCTAATATATATAAGAATCTCAGCACGAAAAAATCCTCTACGGAGATATCTATAAAAGAGATAGAAGAAAACTATTTGGAAAAGCTTATAAAACAGGGAAAAACTCAAAAAGAAATATATAAAATCATGGGAATATCCCGCTCAACCTTGTACAGAAGATTAAAAAAGATGGAGGTGAAAAGTACAAGCTATGGAGAAAAACAGTGATAAGTATAATTCCTATTTGCAGATATTGAAGGAAGAATTGAAGCCGGCTATGGGTTGTACGGAGCCCATTGCTTTGGCATATGCGGCAGCTCTGTCACGAAAATATCTGGAAGCTTTGCCTGAAAAAGTGGAAGTGAAGGTAAGCACAAGTATAATTAAAAATGTTAAATCGGTCGTTATACCGAATACAGGAAAGTTAAAGGGTATAGAAGCCGCTGTTTGTGCGGGAATAATAGGCGGAGACCCTGACAGGGAGCTGGAGGTTATAGCCTATATGCCTGCAGAAAAGTCGGGAGAAATACAAAGGTATGCACAAACCGCCTCTATCGAGGTGGAGCACTTAAAGGGAGAAGCGACCTTTGAGATAATACTCTTTGCTTATGCAAAAGGTTCCTGCGTTAAGGTGCATATACTGGATAAGCACACCAATGTCATATCCATAGAAAAGGACGGAAAAGTTCTCAAACAGGATTTGGCATATACAGATTGCGGCGATAAAGGTACGGACAGAAGTGTACTTAATATGGAGGACATATGGGATTTTGCCTTGAGCGTGGATTTAGAGGACGTAAGGGAAATCATAAAAGCCCAGATAGACTGCAATATGAATATATCCGCCGAGGGTATGAAAAATAATTACGGAGCCAATATAGGCAAGGTTTTGATGGAAAGTGATGCAAACAGCATTAAAACGAAAGCAAAAGCTATGGCAGCGGCAGGTTCGGATGCAAGGATGAACGGTTGTGAGCTTCCGGTAATTATAAACTCCGGAAGCGGAAATCAAGGCATAACTGTTTCGGTTCCGGTAATAGTTTATGCAAAGGAACTTGGCGTAGAGGAAGAAAAACTGTACAGAGCTCTGGTACTTTCCAATTTGACTGCAATACATCAAAAAACAGGTATAGGCACACTTTCGGCTTACTGCGGTGTGGTAAGCGCGGGAGCGGGAAGCGGAGCCGGAATAGCGTATTTATGCGGCGGCGGTTTCGAGGAAGTGGAGCACACCGTTGTGAATGCCGTGGCAATACTTTCGGGAATGATATGCGACGGAGCGAAGTCATCCTGTGCGGCTAAGATAGCGGCAGCGGTTGATGCGGGTATTTTCGGTTATACCATGTATAAGTCGGGGCAACAATTTTACTCCGGAGACGGAATTGTTGCGGACGGCATAGAAGCCACCATAAAAAACGTGGGAAGACTCGGCAGAGAAGGAATGAAGTCTACCAACGACGAGATTATAGACATGATGATAAAGGAAAATTAGTCAAAAACCTGCTTGCATTTTCCCGTCCGATTTGTTACAATACTTATTTGTAACACACAAAACCTTGCTTCCGAGTCGTTCGGAGGCCAAAAGACCAAAAGGAGGTATAGAATATGATCGGCAAGTATGAATTGGCGCTTGTGCTTAACGGTAAGCTCGAGGACGAAGCCAAGAAAGCGGAGCTTGACAAAGCGTTGGCTTATATCGCAAGATTCAACGGTACAGTTACCGATATTGATGATTGGGGTAAAAAAAGATTTGCTTATGATATCCAAAAGATGAAAGAAGGCTTTTACTACTTCATTAAATTCGAGGCGGAAGATAAGAACTGTCCGAATGAATTAGAGGCTCATATCCGTCTTATGGAGAGCGTAGTAAGATATTTGGTTGTTAAGCAAGAGGCTTAATAGAGAAAGAGTGATTGTATGAACAGAGCTATTATAATGGGTAGATTAACAAGAGACCCTGAACTTAGGTATTCTACGGGAGAACGTCAGATGGCTGTTGCAAGATATACACTTGCGGTAGACAGAAGAGTAAAGAGAACAGGTGCCGAGGGAGAGCAGACAGCGGATTTTATTCCTTGTGTCGCTTTTGACAAGGCTGCCGAGTTTGCTGAAAAGTATTTCAGACAAGGGATGAGAGTTCTTGTTTCGGGACGTATTCAGACCGGAAGCTATACCAATAAGGAAGGTCAGAGAGTTTATACAACAGATATTATTGTTGAGGATCAAGAGTTTGCGGACAGTAAAGGGGCAGGCGATGCAAGCATGGGAGGAAACTATGCACCTGCATCAAGACCTACACCTGCATCTGCAAGCAGTGACGGATTCATGAGCATTCCGGACGGAGTTGAGGACGAAGGACTTCCGTTTAACTAGAATCTTGAAAGGGGATTATTGTCATGGCATTTAATAAAACAGATAAAGCTGATGGCCAAAGAACAAGAAGACCGGTCGGTGGTATGCGTAGAAGAAAGAAAGTATGCGTATTTTGCGGTGAACACACTATAGATTATAAAGATGTGGCTACTTTAAAGAAATTCGTATCCGAAAGAGGAAAAATTCTTCCACGTCGCATTACAGGTACTTGTGCAAAGGATCAGAGAGCGGTTACGGTAGCAATAAAGAGAGCAAGACATATAGCTCTTATGCCGTATGTAGTTGAATAAGATATACATATATATTATAATAAGAGCAGGATGATTATCCTGCTTTTTGATTATAAGAAAGTATATAACAGAGGTTCAGATGAAAGAAAAAATAAAAACCGTATTTATTGAGTATACCATAATTACCTTGAGTATTATCGGTATGGCGGTGGGAATCTACTTTTTTAAGTTCCCATATAAGTTTGCCTTCGGAGGTGTCACAGGTTATGCATCTATGGTGGAAAAGCTTACCCCGTTAACAGCTACACAGTTTACGAATATAGCCAATACCTTACTTCTTGTTTTGGGTTTTATATTTGTCGGAAAATCGTTCGGAATAAAAACGATATATGCAAGTGTGATTCTTACTATATGCCTTTGGCTTTTTGAAAGATTGATTCCGCTTTCACAGCCTCTTACAAAGGAGCCGTTTCTGGAGATGGTTCTTGCAATATTTATTCCCAGCGTATCGACGGGAATACTTTTTAATGTGGGTGCCAGCAGCGGTGGAACCGATATACTTGCGATGATACTTAAAAAATATACGGATTCAAATGACATCGGTATGATGCTTTTTGTTGTCGATGTTGTTGCCGTTGTTATGTCGTTTTTTATATTCGGAGTCACAAACGGTCTGTTTTCGGCGGTGGGTCTTGTCGGAAAATCGTTTATAATAGACGGAGTAATAGAGAATATAAATCTTTGCAAGTGTTTTACCATAGTATGTGACGATCCCGAGCCTATCTGTGATTTTATCATACATAAGTTAAACCGTTCCGCTACTGTTTATGAGGCAAAGGGAGCTTTTGCACACAATAAAAAAACTATAGTTCTTACAACTATGAAAAGAACTCAGGCGGTTAAGCTCAGAAACTACATAAAGAAGGTACAACCGGGTACATTTATGATGATCACAAACTCAAGCGAGATAATAGGAAAGGGATTCCAAAACGTATAGAAAAAGGACGGTTATACCGTCCTTTTTCTATATGCCTAAGCTCTTAATATGCTTAAATACCAGGTACAATGAAAGTACGCTTGCCGTAAAATCGGATATCGGTCCGGCAAAGAGAGTTCCGTCTATTCCCCATATATATGAAAAAATATAAAGTAAGGGGATTAGGATAAGCCCCTGCTTTGCTATAGACAGGAAGATACCGCTTTTTACATTTCCTATAGCGGAAAAATAGTTTATTGCTATGGGCTGTATGCCGTATGAAAAAACCATAAACATATAAATTCTTAAATAGGCACGACCGAACTTAAAGTACAGATCGTTTCCGTTACCGAATATTCTGAGTACGGGGTCGGGAAAGAACTGAAAAACTAAAAATACGACGGCGCAAAAGACGGAGGATATACCTATAGCCTGTATAAAGGTTTGCTTTACTCTGATATAGTTTTTTGCTCCCATATTGAAGCCCAAAATCGGTTGACAGCCCTGTGCCAGCCCTACAGACATAGCCGTCAGTATACTTGCGATTTTCGATACCACTCCGGATATTGCCAGAGGTATGTCGCTTCCGTATATCGATTTTTCACCGTAGGCTTTAAGCATATTATTAAGTATAACATTTACCAGCATTAAAATAGTGAGGTTTATGAGATTTGAAGTTCCCAGCTTAAATATACCGCCCACATAATGAAGCTTCAACCTGAAAGCTTCAAAACAAAGCTTTACACTTTTGAATCTGAAAAAATATGCAAAGGAAAGCATAAACGAAAGAAGCTGTCCGCTTATAGTAGCATAGGCGGCTCCTTCTATTCCGAGGTTTAAAGGATACATAAAAAGCCAATCAAGGAAAACGTTTAAAACGGCACCTATAACATTGCAATACATGGAGTATGCGGGTGCTCCGTCAGCCCTTATCAAATTGGCGCAACAAGTTGAAAAAAGCAGGCAGGGAAGTCCGAAGGAGGTTATTCTCATATAGCTATAAGCTAAGGGAAGTACGGTATCCGTGGCTCCGCTGAATATGAGAATTTCTTTTGTGAATGTTAAAGAAAAAATCAAAATAGAAATGGAGAGAATAAAAGAAAGAATCAGACCGTTTGCCAGATAATTTCTTGCCTTTTTTTCTTTTTTTTCACCCATACTTATATTGAAATTTGCGGCTGTTCCCACACCGATAAACTGCGCCAAGGCTGTGGTAAAGGTGACTATGGGAAATGCCACGTTTGTAGCCGCATTTCCGAGCATTCCCACCACATTTCCTATAAATATCTGATCTGTTATATTATAAGCCGAGCTTACAAGCAGGCTTATAATTGAAGGAAGGGCAAATTTGAGTATAAGCTTGCTTATATTTTCACTGCCCAGTATATTTCCTTTACTCATTATAATTCCTCTTTCTTATGATATTCAAAAGTATTTTATCAGCCTTGGATAAAAATGCGTCTTTGGGATAAGCTATGCAAAGCTGCCAGACGGGTTTATATTGTACGGGTATGGAATAAATATTCAAAGAATCGTTTTTTCCCGAAAATTCCCCTTTGGTTTTGTAGTAATGTATATATTCCTCGGGGAAGATCATAATGCCCATACCCTTTGCCGCAAACTCAAGAGCCGTCATATAGCTTTTGACATTCAAAACGCTGTTGATTTTATTTATTCCAGCTCTTTTAAGGATTAAATCGCTCATTTGTCGTATTCCCTGTTCCTTGCCGAGGCTTATAAAATCAAGATGCTTAATATGCTTTATATCAAGAAGGGGGTAGTTGTATTTATCCGTAAGCTTTGCCTTTTTATCCAGCTTATCATTGGGAGAACTAAGTATTACAAAGCTTTCGTCGGATAAGACCTCGCATTCCAGATGAGATGTGTCGGAGTCCGGTAAAATATGCATAAGAGCAAAGCTTATTTCCCCGCTTATCAACTGCTTTTCAAGATTTTTCGAGGTATCCTCGGATATATTGATTTCAACATTCGGATAATCTTTTCTAAAGCTTGAAATTGCTTCAGGCAGTATAAGGCGCCCCAGATGTCTTGTGATACCCAAATTTATTTTACCTATTTTTAAATCGTTTATGCTGCTTAACTGCATCTGCATATCGTCGTAAATTCTTAAAATCTTGCTTGCCGTTTTATAATATTCTTCGCCCGCAAGTGTAAGCCTGAGCCCGTTTGCGGAACGCATGAAAAGCTCACAGGACAAGCCGCTTTCTATTCGTTTCAGGGATTGAGAGAGGGAAGGCTGTGACATATAGAGCTTTTTTGCGGCAAGAGATACAGAGCCTTCTTCAACGACAGTCTTAACATATAATAATTCTTTGCTTGTCATTTATTTACTCCTATAAGGTTTATACTATAGATACCATAATAAATATTGCTATTGCCTATATTTTACAGTGGTATTATAATATTTTCAATGAAAAAATCGGAGGAAATTATGGTAAAGCTATATGAAGGAGGAGTTTTTCTTTTAGACGGAAAAACTATAATAGAAGAAAAAGATAAAGAGCTTGTTGAGAAATATACGGGGGAAAGGGCGGACAAGGAGAAAGCGCTTCAGGAAACTATCGCTTACGGTATTTTAAAGGCTCACAACACCTCGAAGGATATGGATAAGCTCAAGCTTAAATTTGATTCTATGGCTTCCCACGATATTACATTTGTGGGAATCGTACAGACGGCGAAGGCTTCGGGAATGACGAGATTTCCTTTGCCTTATGTGCTTACTAATTGTCATAACTCTCTGTGTGCGGTGGGAGGTACCATAAATGAAGATGACCATTTATTCGGACTTTCCGCGGCAAAAAAATACGGAGGAATATATGTACCTCCGCACATTGCGGTTATACATCAATATGTAAGGGAAACGATGGCGGGATGCGGAAAGATGATACTTGGCTCGGACAGCCATACAAGGTACGGCGCTCTGGGAACCATGGCTATAGGTGAAGGCGGAGGTGAGCTTGTAAAGCAGCTTCTGGAGGATACCTATGATGTAAAAAGACCGGAAGTAATCTGTGTTTATCTAAAAGGAAAGCCGGGGCCGGGAGTCGGACCGCAGGATATCGCTCTTGCTATAATAGGTGCGGTATTTAAAAACGGGTATGTTAAAAATAAGATTATGGAGTTTGTGGGAGAGGGCATAGCCTCAATGACAACGGATTATCGTAACGGAGTGGATGTCATGACGACGGAAACGACCTGCCTCTCATCGATATGGGAAACGGACGAGGACACGGAAAGCTTTTTAAGGGCGCACAAAAGGCAGTCCGATTATAAAAAGCTTAGGCCCGGTAAGGTGGCTTATTATGACGGTCTCATAGAGGTGGACTTGTCAAGCATTAAGCCTATGATAGCCCTGCCTTTCCACCCAAGCAACACATATACCATAGACGAATTAAATGAAAATCTTGAAGATATATTAAGAAGCGTGGAGGCGGAAGCTCTTAAAATAGGAGGTGAAGCGGCAAAAGACTTTAAGCTTACGGACAGGATAGAAAACGGAAGACTGAGAGTTTCTCAGGGAATAATAGCAGGCTGTGCCGGAGGAAACTACAGTAATGTTATGGAAGCGGCACATATACTTAAAGGCAAAAGCTGCGGCTTTGATGAATTCAACTTAGCCGTATATCCGTCTTCGCAGCCGGTATTCATAGACGTAACAAGAAAGGGTGCCGTGGCTGACTTAATGGCGGCGGGAGCAGTTGTAAAAACCGCCTTTTGCGGTCCTTGCTTCGGAGCCGGAGACACCCCTCATCACAACGGACTCAGTATAAGACATACGACACGTAATTTCCCTAACAGAGAAGGCTCGAAGCCGGGCTCGGGACAGATGTCGGCGGTTGCCCTCATGGATGCAAGGAGTATAGCGGCAACAGCTGCAAACGGAGGGCTTCTCACCTCGGCATCGGATATGCATGACGGCTATGAGGTTCCGGAATATGACTATGACAAAACAATATACGAAAACAGGGTATATATGGGTTACGGTAAGGTAAATGAAGGCGAATTGATATACGGACCTAACATTAAGGACTGGCCTGAAATGACACAGCTTACGGACGATATACTCTTAAAGGTATGTTCTAAAATACTTGACGAGGTTACGACGACGGACGAACTCATACCTTCGGGAGAAACATCCTCATATCGTTCAAATCCTTTGGGACTTGCCGAATTTACTCTTTCAAGAAGAGATCCCGATTATGTTAAGCGTTCAAAGCTTGTGGACAGAATAGAAAAGGCAAGGAGAGAAGGTAAAAATATATTTGAAGCCGACCCGGAATTAAAGGGTATATTTGACAAAATAAGGACTATAGAAGGCTTTGCCGGTATAGATGCGAACTCTACGGAAATAGGTTCCGTAATATATGCGAACAAGCCGGGTGACGGTTCGGCAAGAGAGCAGGCGGCAAGCTGTCAAAGGGTTATAGGCGGTCTTGCAAATATAGTCAGAGATTATGCGACGAAGCGTTATCGTTCAAATGTAATGAACTGGGGAATGTTGCCTTTTGTACTTGACGGGGAGCCGGATTTTGAAGTGGGAGATTATATTTTTGTGCCGGATATAAGAAATAAACTCGATACTTCCCTTAACAGTATAGAAGCTTATATAATTAAAGACGGTATTAAAAAAATAAAATTGCATATTCAGGATATGACAAATGAAGAAAAAGAAATAGTTAAGGCGGGTTCGCTGATAAATTACAATAAGATAAGAAAGGGCTTGTAAAGAAATGAAAGTAGGCTTTGGAAACGACCATACGGCGGTGGAACTTAAAAAAATTATTATGGAGCATTTAAAAGAAAAAGGATATGAGTGCATAGATTTCGGAGTAAGCGCAGAAGGTGAAAAATGTGATTATCCGGTGTCGGGTCTTGCGGTTGCAGAAGCGCTGAAAGAGGGGCGTATAGATAAAGGAGTGCTTATTTGCGGCACGGGAATAGGTATAAGTCTTGCGGCAAACAAAGTGCCGGGAATAAGGGCGGCGGTTTGTTCCGAGCCGTATTCCGCACGTATGGCGGCTATGCATAATGAAGCCAATATTATTGCTTTCGGGGCGAGGGTGGTAGGCTTTGAAATGGCAAAAATGATAGTTGACGAATTTTTCGCCACTCCTTATGAGGGCGGAAGACATACGGCAAGAGTTGATATGATAAGAGAAATAGAAAAAAAATACAGTAAATAAGGGGTGAGCTCGGTGTTTGAGTCATGGTTTATCTTTGAGTCAAAGGAAAAGAAAAAAAGAAGAGAAGAAAGATATTTTAAAAAGGTTTATCCCTTCGGAAAAGAGCAGCAGGAATGGGAAGAGACAAGACTTAAAGTTCTGTTTCCCGTTAAAAAAGATATTAAAATGTATATCTATCATATATTGGTGTTAAAGGAAAGGCTTGCAAATACCTTACTTGATAAGGATGATGACGCCTATGAGGAGTTGCCGGAAGAAAAGATAATTTCCTCGTGGAGAGACGAAACGATTGCCAAGGGTGTAGGAGCGGAAGCTCTCAACAAGCTTGAGCGGCTCGCCCTTATGCAATTTAAAGCAAAAGCTTTAAAGGAGCTTGAAGAAAGTGAAGAATAGAATTTATTGGGACAGGAAGCAGGAAAAGGCTTTGGGCAGGCATTAAAGAGAAAATTTTATAGCTTGCATATTTGAGGATAAACGGTTATAGTGTGATAGACAAATAAGAAGCATAATTTCTAAAAAATAGGAGAATGAATGGAAAAGAAATTAAATCAAATACTTGAAAACAAATATTCAAAGACTTTGGAAAAGGCAAGTACAAAAGAAGTTTACTATGCGCTTTTGGAGCTTACTAAAGATATGATGTCTTCTTTAAAGAAAAATGAGGGCAAAAAGAAGCTGTATTATATATCTGCGGAATTTTTGATAGGTAAGCTTCTTTCAAACAACCTTATCAACCTCGGTATTTTTGATGAAGTGCAGGAACTTCTTGAAAAGAACGGTCATAAGCTTTCGGAGGTGGAAGAGTTTGAACCGGAACCGTCTTTGGGTAACGGAGGTCTCGGAAGACTTGCAGCTTGTTTTCTTGACTCCATAGCCAATCTCGGCTTAAATGGAGACGGAATAGGTCTAAACTACCATGAAGGACTTTTTTTACAGAAATTTGAAGACAATAAACAAAAGGAATTGAGAAACTCGTGGATTGAGAAAGAAAGCTGGCTTGAGGAAACAAATATCGGCTTTGAGGTACCTTTTAAGGATTTCAGTTTAAAATCAAAGATGTACGATATTTCGGTTCCGGGTTATGAAAAAGCTTGTAACAAGTTGCATCTTTTTGATCTTGTAGGTGTTGATGAGAGTATTATTAAAGAAGGAATAAGCTTTGACAAGACGGATATTAAAAGTTGTCTTACTCTGTTTTTGTATCCGGATGACAGTGATGAAGCGGGGCATTTACTCAGAATTTACCAGCAGTATTTTATGGTAAGCAATGCGGCTCAGCTTATCATCAAAGAAACCTTGGATAGAGGCGGAGACCTTAAAAAGCTTAACGAGTATGTCAGCATACAGATAAACGACACCCACCCTACAATGGTAATACCGGAGCTTATCCGCATACTTACAAAAGATTACGGCTTTGATTTTGATACGGCTTGCGATCTTGTGAGCAAGACCTGTGCTTATACCAATCATACCATACTTGCGGAGGCTCTTGAAAAGTGGCCTTTAAAATATCTTGAAAAGGTAGTGCCTGCTCTTGTTCCTATTATTGAAAAGCTCGATAAAAAGGTAAGAAAGCTCTTTAAGAATGAAAAGCTTTACATAATAGATAAAGATAAAAGAGTTCATATGGCTCACATAGACATACACTTCGGATATTCCGTAAACGGTGTTGCCGCTTTGCATACGGATATCTTAAAGGAAAGTGAGCTTAAGGATTTTTATGAGGTATATCCGGAGAAGTTTAACAACAAGACTAACGGTATAACCTTCAGAAGATGGCTCGTTCACTGTAATCACAGACTTTCGGCTTATTTAAACGAGCTTATAGGAAAAGATTATTTAAGGGATGCTTCAAAGCTTGAAAAGCTTCTTGAGTATAAGGATAACGAGGCTGTTATCAAAAAGCTTGAGGAAATAAAGAAAGATGCCAAACTTGAACTTAAGGATTTCCTGAAAAGTACGCAAAACCTTGATATAGATGAAAATTCCATTTTTGATATTCAGATAAAAAGGTTGCATGAATACAAAAGACAGCAGATGAATGTTCTGTATGCAATATATAAGTATAAAGAGATTAAAAAAGGAAAGCTCCCTAAGACTCCTATAACCATGATATTCGGAGCAAAGGCGGCACCTGCATATACCATAGCAAAAGATATTATCCACTTGATACTTTGTCTTCAGGAGTTATTTGAAAATGATGAGCAGGTAAGACCTTACCTCAGAATAGTTATGGTTGAAAACTATAATGTCAGCAAGGCATCAAAACTCATACCTGCCTGCGATATTTCCGAGCAGATTTCTCTTGCTTCAAAGGAAGCTTCGGGAACGGGAAACATGAAGTTTATGTTAAACGGTGCTGTAACCTTGGGAACGGAAGACGGAGCGAACGTAGAAATACATGAGCTTGTGGGAGATGACAATATATACGTTTTCGGCAAGAAATCCGATGAAATAATTGAGCTTTACAAAGAGGGCAGCTACAGCCCGGCAAAGCTTATTAAGGAAGACAAGCTTATCAAGGAAATAACAGATTTTATCATAGACAAAGAGCTTATAAAAATAGGCGATAAGGTAAATTTAGAGCGTTTGTATAAGGATATGACTACCAAGGATTGGTTTATGGCACTTCTTGATGTTAAGGATTATATAGAAACCAAAGAAAAAGCCTTTGAGGATTTTGAAAACAAAAAGGAATGGGGAAGAAAGATGCTTGTAAACATAGCAAAAGCGGGATATTTTTCTTCGGACAGAACCATTGCACAGTACAATGAAGACATTTGGAAATTAAACTAAGGAGCGTAGTAATGAAGCAAGCAGGAATTTTAATGCCCGTAGCTTCCCTCCCTTCAAGACTGGGGATAGGAGACTTCGGAGCTTTTGCTTATGAATGGGTGGACACCTTAAATCACAACAATGTGGGTATCTGGCAGATTTTGCCTCTTAATCCTTTGGGCTACGGGAACTCTCCGTATCAGCCTTATTCTTCCTTTGCAGGAGACGAGATATACATAAGTCTCGAATATCTTCATGAAGACGGTTTATTAAAGTCGATACCTGAACCTTTTAACCGCTACAGTACAAAGATTGATTACAATGCTGTCAGAGCTTATAAGGAAAAGTATCTTAAGGAAGCTTTTGAAGAATTTAATAAAGCTTCTTCACAAAACGAAGAGTATAAGAACTTCAAGAAACAGGCTTGGCTTAAGGATTATGCGGTATTCAGAAGCTTAAAGCATAAAAATAAGGAAGCCGGCTGGAATACATGGGAAGAAAAAGATAAGGAATACAGCCTTGAAACAGGAAGCTTCTCGCCCGAGCTTAAAGAATTTCTTGAATATACTTATTTTATACAGTTTATTTTTTACACACAATGGATGAAGTTAAAGACCTACGCCAATGAAAAAAATATTAAAATAATGGGCGATGTTCCGTTTTATGTAGGTTTCGATTCTGCCGATGTGTGGGCGGGAAAAAAGAACTTTTTGTTGGATAAGGAATATAATCCTACTTATATAGCGGGAGTTCCGCCCGATTATTTCACGGCGACCGGACAAAGATGGGGAAATCCTATATATGACTGGGACAATATGAAAAAAGAGAATTATGTGTTCTGGACTAACAGAATAGGCTATAATGCGAAGCTTTTCGATATAGTAAGAGTGGACCATTTCAGAGCCTTTGACACATTCTGGAGAGTGGAAGCAAGCTGCGAAACCGCTATAGACGGCAAATGGATTGAGGCTCCGGGCTATGAAGTGCTTGAGAAAATTCTTGCCGATATGAAAGACAAGGAGCTTGTTGCCGAAGACCTCGGAGATTTGAGACCTGAGGTTATGGTGTTAAAAGAACACTTTAACTTAAAAGGCATGAAAATATTTGAATTTGATATGGAATTATCGAAAAAATATGCCTTTGACTCAAAGCTTGCAAAGGACTGGTCAAAAATTATCTATTATACCGGAACCCATGACAATGCAACGCTCCTTGAGTGGTGCCAAAGCCTCAGTCCGGCAGCTTACAGGAAGCTGAAGAAATTCCTTAAAAAGCAGGGAATAAAGGACGGGGGTATTTCAAAAAGAGCTATAGAATTTATACTTAAAAGTGAGGCTGAATATGCTATCATCGCTATGGCGGATATCATGGAATTCGGAAGCCTCGGTCGTATAAACACTCCGGGAACGGTGGGAAGTCCGAACTGGGAATGGAGAGTGGATACTATTGAGGAAATGAAGTATTATCTCGGCAAGTATAAAGAACTTATGAAAAGATAAAATACAGAGAATTAAAAAAATTTGAAGAGAGCCGCAGGTGAAAACCGGCGGCTCTTGTTGAAGTTGCACAAAAAACAAGGTGAAAATTCTGCAATAATGACGAAAATAAAGTGGTGTATTGACTTAGTTATTGTACTGTTTTATTATCAAATAAAATCTTATTAAGAAGTACAAAGGAGGCTCTATATGAAAAAAAGATTTTATTGCGGTTTGGCGCTTGCGGCTTTGCTTTCAAGCACGCTGGTTGCCTGTGCATCATCGGGAAATGCCGATGGAGGCGCGAAGGAAGGAAAAGAAGGAACCAAAAAAGTATGTATAGTTTATTCGGGAAACTTGGGTGACAAATCCTACAACGACTCCTGTAATGCCGGAGCACAGCAGGCGCAGAAGGACTTCGGGGTTGAGATTAAAAACCTTGAAGGAACAACAGCCGAGGAGTGGAAAGCCAACTTTATTGCTGCCTGTGAAGACGGATATGACCTTGTTATATGTTCATCTTCGAACTTTGAGGAGTATTTAAAGGAATCCGCACCTTCTTATCCTAATGTTAAGTTTGCCATCATAGACACGACCGTTGAGGGTGACAACATAGTATCGGTAAGCTTTGCACAAAATCAGGGTTCATTCCTTGCAGGCGCCGCTGCGGCTATGTTCACAACAAAGACGGATGTTCCGGGAGTTAATGAGGACAAAATCATAGGCTGGGTAGGCGGAATGGATATTCCTGTTTTACATGATTTTTATATAGGCTATGAGCAGGGTGCAAAATATATAGATCCCGATGTAAAGGTTTTACAGTCTTTTGCGGGTACATGGAACGATCCGTTAAAGGGTAAGGAGCTTACACTTGCACAGTACGAGCAGGGTGCGGACATAGTTATGAACGTTGCATCCGGAACGGGTCCGGGAATCCTTGAAGCGGCAAAGGAAGCGGACAAGTACGCTATAGGAGTTGACCTTGACCAGGATAAGGATCAGCCGGGACATGTACTTACTTCAATGATGAAGAGAGTTGACAGAGCTTGCTACTTGACAATAGAGTCCGTAGTAAAGGATGAGTTTAAGGGAAATACCGTTTCTTATCTTACCGTTTCCGATAAGGGTGTAAGCTTGACGGATTTTTCGACTATAAAGGAAGCATTGGGAGATAAGTTCCCTCAGGATATAGTAGATAAGGTTGAAGAACTTGAAAAGAAGATAGTATCCGGAGAAATAGTTGTAGAAAACTACGAAGGCTTCGGCGCAAAAAAATAATTGTATTCGCAAAAAGGGCGGGGCTTTGATTTCCCGCCCTTTTATAAGATAAAAGGGGATAAAGACTTTGAACGATAACAATATTGTTGTAATGGAGAATATAAAAAAGTCCTTCGGTAGCGTTCATGCCGTAAGAAACGGTATGTTTGAGCTTAGAAAGGGTGAAATTCATTCTCTTATAGGTGAAAACGGAGCCGGAAAATCCACTATGATGAAGCTTTTATACGGTATATATCCGCACGATGAAGGTAAGATCATCATAGATAATAAGGAATATAAGCATATAAATCCGAAAATAGCCATAGATGCGGGCATAGGTATGGTGCATCAGGAATTTATGTTGGTAAACGAGCTCAGCGTATTGGAAAATATTATTCTCGGCTTTGAGCCGAGGAAGGGCTTGACGATAGATTTTGCAAGTGCGAGAACTATGGTCTCCAAATATATAAATCAGTATAATATGGATGTTCAGCTGGATAAAAAAATATCCCAGATATCCGTAGGGGAAGCTCAGAGGGTGGAGATAATAAAGACTCTTACAAGAGGAGCCAATATCATCATATTGGATGAGCCGACTGCTGTTCTTACTCCGATAGAAACCACGAGATTATTTGAAATACTCAATAAGCTTAGGGAAGACGGAAAATCCATAGTATTCATTTCGCATAAACTTAACGAGGTTATGGAAATTTCGGACAGAATTTCCGTAATGAGAGCGGGAGAATACATAGGGACGGTGGATAAGGACAAAACAAAGGCGGAAGAGCTTGCCAAAATGATGATAGGCAGGGAGGTCTTTTTAAATATAGAAAAAAAGAAGTCCGATGTAAAGGGAACCGTACTGGAAGTAAAGGATATATGGACCTCGGGTGAAAAAGAAATGTCGAAAATAAGAGGCCTGTCTCTTGACGTAAAGTCGGGTGAAATAGTCGGAATAGCGGGAGTGGACGGAAACGGACAAAGCGAGCTTATAGAGGCTATAACAGGGCTTAGAAAGGTTGAAAAAGGCAAGGTCTTACTTGACGGAGCGGATATAACAAACAAGTCGGTGAGATATATAAGAGAACAGGGACTTACGCATATTCCCGAAAACAGGAATGTAAGAGGCTTAAACAAGGAGTTTTCTATAGCCGACAACCTTGCGGCGGTCAGCATAGCCGAAAAGGGTTTCAGTAAATTCGGCTTTATAGACGAAAAGGCGAAAAAGGCTTATGCCGAGGAGCTTATAAAAAAATTCGATATAAGACCTGCCGACGGAAGCCTTCAGGCAAAAACACTGTCCGGAGGAAATGCGCAAAAAATCATAGTTGCAAGAGAGGTAAGCATGGGGAAAAAGCTGCTTATAGCCTCACAACCTACGAGAGGAGTGGATATAGGTGCGATAGAATCTATAAGAAACATACTTCAGGAAGTAAAAGCGGAGGGGCTCGGAGTACTTTTGGTCTCGGCGGATTTGGAAGAGGTTTTGTCCTTGTCGGACAGAATCATTGTTATGCATGAAGGAAAAATTACGGGAAGACTTAACCATGACGAGGTCGAAGAAGAAAAGCTCGGAATGTATATGATGGGAGCGGCAACTACGAAGGAGGAAGAAAATGACCGGTAAATTGAAAAACAGCTTGGACAGCGTACTTAAAATTTTATTTACTATGCTTATTGCCTTTCTTATAGGTGCCGTATTCATAGTTATGATAGGTGAAAACCCTGTAGATGCTTATATGGCTTTGTTCAGAGGAGCTTTTAAGGGAAGACTTAAGCTCGGAACGACCTTGGCGGCTTTTACGCCTATACTGCTTACATCCACGGCTTTTATAGTTGCGGCAAAAGCGGGAGCCTTCAATGTAGGCGTGGAAGGAGAAGTATTTTTGGGAGGTATAGCGGCGGCTTATGTAGGCATAAACTGGACCTTTTTACCTAAGCCTCTTTTATTAATAGCCTGTTTTGTGGCGGCGGCTGCGGTCGGAGCCCTCTGGGCGCTTATACCGGCGGCTTTGCGTGCTTATTACAAGGTTTCGGAAATATGTACAACCATATTGATGAATTCGGTTGCCTTATACATTACCAACTACCTTGTAAGCGGACCTATGAGTGCCGGAGTTGCAAATGCTCAGTCTCTTCCTGTAAATGTAACTTTGCCTCAAATTATGAAACCGAGTTCTTTAAATACCGGTATTTTTATAGCGATAATTACGGTGGTATTTTTTATCTGGCTTATATATAAAAGTCCTTTGGGCTTTAAAATAAGAGAAGTTGGGATAAATCCCGAAAATGCCGAATATGTAGGTGTAAACCCTAAAGCGGTGTTTATAAAGGCGATGATGCTCAGCGGACTTATAGGAGGAATAGCGGGAGCCATAGAGGTTTTGGGGGTACACGGATACTTCCTCAACAACTTTGCAAACGGTCTGGGAAGTAACGGAATGCTTGCCGCCCTTATAGTAAAAAACAATATGATTTTTGCACCGTTTATGAGTTTGTTTATTGCCGCCCTTCGTGCGGGTGCCATGGGCATGCAGCAGGCGACAAGTGTTCCGAAGTCTTTGGTAGATACCATTACGGCGGTATTTATAATATTTGCATGTATGGACTTTGTTATTAAATTCAAGAAAAATAAGAAGGAGGTAAAATAGAATGAACTTTTCAAAGATATTTAATGCCTCGCTTATATATTCAACCTTCCGTTCCGCAACTCCGATAATATATGCGGCGCTTTGTGCAAGTCTTACGCAGCAGGCGGATATACTCAACATAGGTACGGAAGGAATAATGCTCGTCGGAGCCTTTATGGCGGTTGCAATCAGCTATTTGACGGGAAGCTTTGTACTTGCTATAGCGGTTTCCATGATTTCGGGTCTGCTTATAGCCATGCTTATGGCGGTAGGGCATATAAAGTATAAGGCGGATATATGTGCCATAGGTATGGGAATAAACCTGCTTGCCATAGCCATAACAAAGTTTTTACTCAATACATGGTTAAAGCAAAGCGGAACCTTTTCGGACCCTAAGATAGCGGTCATACCCAGACTGCATTTTAAATTTTTGGAAAAAGTACCCGTATTGGGAGAACTGTTCAATGATCTGAGCATTACGGAAATTTTTGTAATTATTTTGATAATCCTTATGTACTTCGCTTTTTATAAAACGGTATGGGGACTTCGCCTCAGAGCCGTAGGAAGAATGCCTTTGGCGGCGGCTACGGCGGGAATAAATGTAAATGCGATGAAATATCAGGCGATAGCAATATCGGGGCTTATAGGCGGTCTTGCGGGGGCTCACCTATCCATAGGATATTCCAAAATGTTTGTTGAGAATATGACTAACCAAAGAGGATTTATGGGAGTGGCGGCAATGTACTTCGGAAGTGCCGACCCTATATTTACTTCTCTCGCCTGTCTTGTATTCGGCTTCAGCGATTCAGTGGGTTCAAGATTACAGGCTTACGGAGTACCGAGTCAGGTGGTGCTTATGTTGCCTTATATAGTTACAGTATTTGTACTTGCCGTTTCTATGGCTACAAAATTAAATAAAGAAAAGAAGAGAAAATCTTCGTTAAAATAAAAGATTCAGAAAGGAATTTAGATATGGGTAAGCAGAAAGTTTTTTTGGATATGGATCCTGGACATGATGATGCAATAAATATAATGCTGGCAGGAGCGGCGCCGGAGCTTGAGCTTGTCGGAATTTCGGTTGTTGCCGGCAATCAGGTACTCGAAAAAACGGCAAGAAATGCTTTGAATGTATGCCAGTACTTAGGACTTATGGATGTACCGGTTGCAGCCGGTTCTCCGAACGCTTTGGTAAGAAACAGGATAATTGCCGGAGATATACACGGTGAAAGCGGACTTGACGGTCCGGTTTTTGAAGAACTTACAAAGGAGCTTGATAAAAGACACGGAGTAAACCTGATGATAGAAAAAATACTCGAAGCCGACGGAGAGCTGATACTGGCTCCGACAGGACCTCTTACAAATGTGGCTCTGGCTATGAGAATGAATCCTGATATCTTGCCTAAAATAAAGAGAATTGTACTTATGGGAGGCTCATATCAGAACGGAAACGTAAGTCCGGCGGCGGAGTTTAACATAATGGCGGATGCCGAGGCGGCTCACGTGGTATTTAATTCGGGAGTGCCTATAACCATGGTAGGTCTTGATGTTACCAGAAAGGTTTTATGTTATCCTTCGATAGTTGAGAGAATGGGCAAAATAGGAAATAAACCTGCAAAGCTTTTTGCGGATCTTATGGGCTTTTTCAACAAAATGCAAAAAGAGGTTTACGGCTGGGACGGAGGTCCTTTGCATGATCCCGTAACCTGTGCCTACATAATAGACAACAGTGTTTTAAAGACTAAAAATGTTAATGTTACGATAGATATAAGTGCCGGTGAAAGCTACGGAAGAACAAACTGCGATATGTTTGATTATCTTAAGCGCCCGCATAACTGTGACGTAGCTTATGATATAGATGTTGAAAAGTTCTGGAATATCATAGAACAGGGTATAAGAAACTATGGATAATTCGTACAGCGAAATCTTAAAAAATGAGCTTGAAAAACGAAAAGAAGAGTATTTGGGATATTTAAAAGACTTGGTTGCCATCGATACGAGGGACTTGGGGCACGGCATAGACGGAGGCAAGGAAAAAGAAGGTCAGGAATATTTGTATAAGCTCTTTGAAAAAATAGGGGCGGACAGTATAAGAAAAGACCCTATGAGAGAAGAGAGTATAAAAAAATGTCTTGAAGAATACGGTGAAGGAAATCCGGGGCATAACTATGAGGACAGGTATAATCTGTATGCCGACTTCGGGGCAAAGGGTTCCAAAAAGACTCTTATGTTTAACGGACATATTGATACCATGCCTCCGGGGGACGAGACGAAATGGACTTATCCCCCTCACGAGCCTACCGTTTCAAAAGGCAGGCTTTACGGTTTGGGAAGCTGTGACATGAAAGCAGGACTTATGGCGGCAATTATGGCAGTCAAGCTTTTAAAGGATGCCGATATAGAGCTTCCCGTTAATGTAAAAATATGCAGTGTATGCGATGAAGAAGGCGGTGGAAACGGCTCCATGCAGGCTATAATGAGCGGAGAAAGAGCGGACGCTGTTGTAGTATGTGAACCGACTTCCTTAAAACTCATAGCAGCGCACATGGGATTTGTGTTTTTCAGAGTAAGTGTTACGGGCAGGGCAAATCACTCGGGAGAAAAGCAGGCAGGTGTTTCGGCTATAGAAAAGGCTGTAAAGCTTATACGTGCGTTGGAGGAGCTTGAACACAAGTGGCTCTTAACTCATAAGCATCCGCTTCTTCCGGCTCCCAATCTTAACGTAGGAACCATACACGGGGGAAGTGCGGGTTCAACCGTTGCCGGAGATTGCTGTTTTGAACTTTGTATACATTATCTGCCTAATGTAATGAGCTATGAAAGCGTGTACAAGGAGTTTACGGATACTATAGATTTGGCAAGCAGGGGTGACGAGTGGCTTTGCGAAAACAAGCCTCAAATAAGTATGTATCAAAGCGGAGGAGCATTCGAGCAAGATACGGATGCAGTCATAGTATCGGCTTTTAAAAAGGCTTACAATGAAGCTCTCGGTAAGAAGCTTGATATTGTGGGTTCACCTGCGGGTTGTGATTCAAGACTTTGGAAAAATATAGCAAAGTCGGATGTTGTACAATTCGGTCCGGGAAATCTTAAAGAATGTCATGCCATAGACGAATATGTCGAATTGGATCAGTTTTACAAAAGTATATCGGTATATGCCGAATTAATATTGGAATATGCAAAAAAACAGGAGGATTAAAATGAAGAAGATATTGTTTGCGGGAGAATCATGGATGAGTCATACTACCCATGTCAAAGGTTTTGATACTTTCTTTACATCCGTATATGAGTCGGGAGAAAAGTTTTTAAAGGCGGCTTTGGAGGAAGCGGGATATGAGGTTTGTTTTATGCCCAACCATGTTTGCATGGACAGCTTTCCTTTTGAACTTAGCGAGCTTAAGGAGTATTCTTGCATAATACTTTCGGATATAGGAGCCAATACTCTTTTGTTGCCGACAATGACCTTTTCAAAAAGCGAGGTAAGACCTAACAGATGTAATCTTATAAGAGATTATGTGCTTGAAGGCGGAGCCTTGCTCATGGTAGGCGGCTATATGACCTTTTCCGGTATAGACGGAAAAGGAAAGTGGGGAGACACCGCCGTAAGCGAGGTTTTACCGGTAGAGCTTTTGAACGTTGATGACAGAATGGAGCATTGTGAAGGAATAAGACCCGTAATTTTGGATAAAAAACACGGTATTTTCGAGGGAATCGATGAGGAAATTCCTCTTGTATTGGGTTACAACAAGACTATAGCAAAAAAAGATGCTTTACTGCTTTCCGAAGTGGAAGGAAACCCTTTCATAGCTTACGGTGAATACGGAAAAGGAAAGTCGGCTGTAGTAACCACGGACTGCGCACCTCACTGGGCACCTCCTGAATTTTGCGGATGGAAATATTACAATAAACTTTGGGCAAATATAGTAAACTACATAACAAGGTAGAACTATGGATAAAATCAAAGCTAAGGAGCTTTTGTTTGAGCTTTTATCCGTTCCTTCCGTCAACGGAGTGAATAACGAGAAGGATATAGCGGTCTTTATTTGCGATTATCTTATAAAACATAAAATAGATGCAAAGCTTTCGGAAATAGATGATATGCATGCAAACGTATATGCCTATATAAAGGGTGAGGATTCATCAAGAACAATAATGTGGAACGGGCATATGGACACCGTGGAATACGGAAATCTTGAAGAATGGGACTATAAACCCGAAATACCGACAGTGGAAGGTACAAGGGTATATGCAAGAGGAAGTTCCGACATGAAGAGCGGACTTGCCGCTATGCTTTATACCCTTGCCTATATGAGGGAAAACAACATAAAACCCCGATATAATCTGATGTTTCTTGCTACCTGTGATGAAGAAAGAGGCGGTTTGGGAGCCTACAGCTTCATTAAAGAAAACGATATGAGAGAGGTTTCTCATATTCTTGTAGGAGAGCCTACCGCCCTTGATATAGCCCTCGCCCAAAAAGGCTGTATATGGCTTGAAATAAGGGTTTACGGCAAGACAAGCCACGGTGCCTACCCGAAGCAGGGAGTAAATGCGATAGAAAAGGCTTTTGAAATATTTGCGAAGATAAAAGAAAAAATCGAAAAGTCGAAGAGTGATATTTTGGGAAATTCCACAGTGCAGCTCAATAAAATCGAAGGCGGCTTTGCGGCAAATATGACGGCGGATTTTGCAAAAATGCTGCTTGATATCAGGCTCAGTACAAGCTTTTCAAAAGAAGATATAAGTAAGATAATAAATGAAGCCCTAAAAGAAATGCAGGTACAGGCGGAGTATGAGTTTTTAAATTACAGACCTAACATAAATCTTGCTGAAAATGACGGCTTTTGCACTGCCCTGGGTGAGTGTATAGGTAAAAGAAACGAATCTCCCAAATACTGCGGAATAAATTATTTTACCGATGCTTCGGTATTTTTACAGGCAAATCCCGATATGAAAATCCTGCTTTTCGGTCCGGGAGAGCCCAAGCTTTGCCATAAACCGAATGAGTATGCGGATATAGAGAAGTATTACAAAGCCATTGACATTTTATCTGACTTTTTTTCAAAGAGCTTTTAAGCTTATAAGATTGACTTTTATAAGGATTAGTAGTAAATTTCAAATGAAATAAAGTGTTTAAGATAAGGAGATTTAGAGATGGATGTTTACGAAAAGGCTCTCAAGCTGCATGAGGAATGGCAGGGGAAGATATCGACCGGACTGAAAGCAAAGCTTGACAGTCCCGAAGATTTAAGCTATGCCTATACACCGGGAGTTGCAAAGCCTTGCTTGGAAATAAACAAGGATAAGAGCTTGGCTTACAAGTATACGAGTAAAGCCAATACCATAGCGGTCATATCCGACGGAACGGCGGTTTTGGGACTCGGAGACATAGGTCCGGAAGCGGCAATGCCCGTAATGGAGGGAAAGTGCTGCCTGTTCAAACAATTCGGAGATGTAAACGCTGTTCCTATAGTTTTGGATACCAAAGACCCTAAAGAGATTATTGCCGTGGTAAAAGCTCTTGCGCCTACCTTCGGAGGCATAAATCTTGAAGACATTTCTTCACCTCGTTGTGTGGAAATTGAAAGGGCTTTAATCGAAGCTTTGGATATACCCGTTTTTCATGACGACCAGCACGGGACAGCCATAGTTGTTACGGCGGCTCTTATAAACTCCTTAAAGCTTGCGGGCAAAAGGGCGGATGAAGTAAAGGTTGTTGTTTCCGGAGCCGGTGCGGCAGGCTACTCTATAATAAAGCTTATTATGATGCTCGGTGTTAAAGATGTTATTGCGTTTGACTCAAAAGGAGCCATAAACAAAAAGCATGCGGACAGCTATAATTTTGTTAAAAAAGAACTTGCCGAAATAACAAATAAAGAGCAAAAAGACATGAGTATGTCGGATGCCCTTGTAGGTGCGGACGTATTCATAGGTGTAAGCCAAAAGGATTTGGTTTCAAAGGATATGGTCAAAAACATGAATAAGGATGCCATAGTTTTCGCTCTGGCAAATCCGTGGCCGGAAATCCTTTATTCCGATGCAAAGGAAGCGGGAGCAAGGGTTGCGGCTACAGGAAGGTCGGATATGCCTAACCAAATCAATAACGTTGTGGCTTTTCCGGGGATATTTAAAGGAGCTTTGAACTCGAGAGCGAAAAAAATCACGGATGAGATGAAGCTCGCCGCTGCTGTGGGGCTTGCAGGTATGATTCCGGATGATGAAATAAGGGAAGATTATGTCATAGTTTCCGCCTTTGAACCCGATGTTGCCGATGTTGTGGCAAAAGCGGTTGCGGATAAGGTAAACGAAAGATAATTAAAATAAGGGTGTCACACTCATCGCTTTGATGATTTTGCGACACCCCCTTTTTATTCCGCCTTGGCAGGTAAAAATACGGATAAGGTCAAAAGTATAAGAGCAGGTATCAGCCATGAAAGGGACTGCTCATAAAAAGGAAGATGAGAGAAAATATTCTCCAAAAACTTTAGGTTAAAGGTTTTTATAATAACATCACAAAAAGAAATAACGAAGGTAATACCTACGGTAAGCTGTAGGCAAGGCTTCGAAAGCTTTCTTACGTAGGACAAAAGTATGATTAAAAGTATGGCGATAACCATAGGATAAAGTATACTCAGCACCGGTAAGGATATTTTTATGACCGTGGTAAGTCCCATATTTGTTATGGCAAAGCTTATCAAGGTAAATATTGTCATATAAGTCTTATAGCCTATCTTAGGATAGAGTTCATAGAAAAATTCCGAAACGGAAACTATAAGCCCCACGGTGGTGGTAAAGCAGGTTACAATAACCATTACACCGAGAAATATTCCGCCGTAGTTCCCGAAAATCTCTTTTGCCGAATTGCTTATGATATAAACACCGTTGTTTATATCGGTGTCATTTAAAATTGCATCGGGAACGGGGAACCTGTTTCCGAGGTAGGCAAGACCGTAATAAAGTATACTGAAAAGTACCGCCGCCGTTATGCCTGCTATATATACACTGTTTTTATACTCGGTACGGGAAGAAAAAGTAAACTTTTTCAAAGTATTGACAGCTATAACGGAAAAGGCGATGGAAGCGAGAGCATCAAGAGTTGAGTAGCCCTCTATAAAGCCCGTACTGAAAGCCTTTGCCGATGAATAAGCGGCGCTTGCGGGACTGATGCCGACATCTCTATACTTAATCGCTCCCAAAAGCACCAAAAGCATAATTAAAACAATAAATACCGGTGTTAAAAATTTTCCTATGCTTGATACAATGTTTGACGGAAATAAAGAAAACAAGTAAGCAGTTCCGAAATACAAAAAAGTATATATAAGCAGAGGAAGAAAACCCGAACCCGTAAAAGGAGCCACACCCATGGAAAAAGAGGCTGAGGCGGTTCTCGGGATTGCAAAAAAAGGTCCTATTGCCAAGTACAGTATTATAAGAAAACCGACAGAAAATGCCGGAGATATTTTCTTTGACATTTGGAGCTTGAAGCCGTCCTTATCCAAAGTTCCGACAACAAGTGTTAAAATGGCGAGCCCGACTCCCGAAAGAATAAAGCCGAATATCGCGAGATTAAAGTTTTCACCCGACAGCTTACCTAAATTCGGCGGAAATATAAGGTTTCCGGCGCCGAAAAAAATACCGAACAATAAAAGACCCGTTAAAAATCCTTTTTTCATTTTTCTTTCATACCCTTCTGAAGAAATTAAAGGCTTAAAGCCTATAATGTATACAATACCTTACAAGGAGAGGATTGTCAAACACCGAAGTGTTTTTGTAGAATTTGCTTGACAAAGTAGAGTAAATAGCTTACTATAGATGAGGTTATAAACAAGAAAGAAGGTTCGCCTCACCTTGGCACACGGGTGTCCCGGGTTAATAGTTTTTACACAATTTAGGTGTAATTTCTTTTGGCGGATAGTTTTCTATCTGCTTTTTCTTTACGGAAAAAGCAATATGGTTGATAATATAATATATTTAGGAGGTGTACGACAATTAGCGAACAGTTAATTAATGAACAAATTAGAGCCAAAGAGGTTCGCCTTATAGGTGAAGACGGAGAACAGCTGGGTGTAGTTTCAATAAGTGAAGCTATGTCAAAGGCAAATGAAGCCGGACTTGATTTGGTACTTATAGCACCAACGGCGAAACCGCCTGTATGTAAGATTATAGATTACGGAAAATACAGGTATGAGATTGCAAGGCGCGATAAAGAAGCCAAGAAGAAACAAAAAACAATCGAGGTCAAAGAAATTCGCTTATCTCCGAATATTGATACTAATGATCTTAATACAAAACTGAGTTCAGCCAGAAAGTTACTCGAAAAGGGTAATAAAATAAAAGTTGCCCTTAGATTCAGAGGTAGAGAGATGACTCGAATGAACAGTTCAAAGTACATACTTGATGATTTTGCCGAAGCTCTTGCGGATATATCCGTAATAGATAAACCTTCAAAGGCGGAAGGCAGAAACCTAATTATGTTTTTATCAGCCAAGAAATCTTAGAAAGAGATATTATTAAGGAGGAACAATCATGCCTAAGTTAAAAACAAGCAGAGCTGCAGCAAAACGTTTCAAGAAGACAGGAACAGGTAAATTAGTAAGAAATAAAGCTTACAAATCCCACATCTTAACTAAGAAGTCAACAAAGAGAAAGAGAAATCTTAGAAAAGATATAGTAACGGATGCAACAAACTCACAAGTTATGAAGAAGATTTTACCATATCTGTAGGACGAGGTTAAGAAGGAGGAAGTAAAATGGCAAGAGTTAAAGGCGCTATGAACGCTAAAAGAAGACATAATAAAGTTTTGAAATTAGCTAAAGGCTACAGAGGAGCTCGTTCAAAACAATACAGAATCGCTAAGCAGTCGGTTATGAGAGCTTTGGCAACAGCTTATGCGGGCAGAAAGCAGAAGAAGAGACAGTTCAGACAATTGTGGATAGCACGTATCAATGCTGCTGCAAGATTAAACGGTTTATCATATTCAAAATTTATGTTCGGTTTGAAGTCTGCAGGTATTGAAATGAACAGAAAGATTTTGGCAGATTTGGCAGTTAACGATGCAAAAGCATTCGAGACCTTGGCAAATACCGCAAAGTCAAAGTTGGCTTAAAAGTTAACATATATAAGGTTTAAGATTTAGAGTTTTTATTAAATTTTAAGCCTTTTTTTTATGACCGAAAAATAAAAATTTTCCCTAAAAGATAGTTGACTAAACATACTTAAGGTGCTAGTATTTATAACTAACTATTTTGAAATTTTTATTTCGTTCGAGGAGGGAAAATGGCTAAGATAATTAAGGAAGGCATTACTTTTGATGACGTTCTTTTACAACCGGCATATTCAAATGTTATAGGAAATCAGATTGACATAACTACATATTTAACAAAGAAAATTAAATTGAATATTCCGCTTATGAGTGCGGGCATGGACACGGTTACGGAGCACAGAATGGCTATAGCTATAGCAAGACAGGGCGGAATAGGTGTCATACATAAAAATATGAGCATAGAAGATCAGGCTACAGAGGTCGACAAGGTAAAGCGTTCAGAGAACGGTGTTATTACGGATCCGTTTTTCCTGTCCCCCGAGCATACACTTAGGGATGCGGACGAGCTGATGGGAAGATTTCGTATTTCAGGAGTACCTATAACTGTAAACGGTAAGCTCGTCGGTATTATTACTAACAGAGATTTGAAGTTTGAAGAAGATTATAACAAGAAGATTTCGGAGTGTATGACAAAGGATAACCTTGTTACGGCGCCGGAAGGAATAACTCTTGAAGAAGCAAAGAAAATTCTTGCAAAAGCAAGAGTTGAGAAGTTGCCTATAGTTGATAAAGACGGAAATCTTAAAGGCCTTATTACCATAAAGGATATTGAAAAGCAGATAAAATATCCCAATTCGGCAAAGGACGACCAGGGAAGACTGCTTTGCGGTGCGGCTCTCGGAATTACAAACGATGTACTTTTAAGATGTGAGGCTCTTATTAATGCAAAGGTTGATGTGGTTGTTTTGGATTCTGCACACGGACATTCGGAAAACGTAATAAACTGTGTGAAGATGATTAAAGAAAAATATCCGGATTTGCAGGTTATAGCCGGAAATGTTGCTACGGCGGCGGCTACAAAGGAATTAATCGAGGCGGGAGCCGACTGCGTTAAGGTCGGAATAGGACCGGGTTCCATTTGTACGACAAGAGTTGTTGCAGGCATAGGAGTTCCTCAGATTACAGCCATTATGGACTGCTATGAGGTTGCAAAGTCTTACGGAGTTCCTATAATAGCGGACGGAGGTATCAAGTATTCGGGTGACGTTACAAAGGCGCTTGCGGCAGGCGGAAACGTATGTATGATGGGTTCCATTTTTGCAGGTTGTGATGAGGCTCCGGGAGAATTTGAGCTTTTCCAAGGAAGAAAATACAAGGTATACAGAGGCATGGGTTCCTTGGCTGCTATGGAAAAAGGAAGCAAAGACAGATATTTCCAAGCTAATGCAAAGAAACTTGTTCCTGAAGGGGTTGAAGGAAGAGTTGCATACAAGGGACATGTTGAGGATACCGTATATCAGCTTCTCGGAGGTCTTCGTTCGGGAATGGGCTACTGCGGTGCCAAGGATATTCCAAGTTTACAGGAAAATGCCGAATTTATAAAAATAACAAGTGCGGCCCTCAAAGAAAGCCATCCTCACGATATACATATTACAAAGGAAGCACCGAATTATTCAACGGAAAACTAAGAAAAAGCCCGAAGGGAAATCACCTTCGGGCTTAGTTAAGCATAATAAAACAAAATACGGGAGTATAGACATGGAAAAGAATATTGGCAGAGTAACCATACCGACGGATACGGATATAGTTCCGGAAACGCTCGAGGTAATGAAGGCTTGGGGAGCGGATGCTCTTCGTGATTGCGACGGAACCGAATTTCCTGCCGAGTTAAAAGAAAGCAAGGCAAAAATTTACGCTACATATTACACTACAAGAAAGGATAACGATTGGGCAAAGGCAAATCCGGATGAAATCCAGCAGATGTATATAAGTACGAAATTTCATCTGGCGATTGAGGATACATTAAGAATACATTTGATGGAAAACCTCTATCCCGATATGCTTAAAGTCAATAGCCGTGACGATATTAAAAGATGGTGGGAAGTCATGGACAGAACAAAAGGGGAAGCGCTCTGCGTCGATAAATGGTTTTACGACGAACAAAAGGGAGATGTCGTAATTACGGATGCCATACCTTTTCATGACTACAGTGTAAGCTTTCTTGCCTATATAATGTGGGATCCGGTACACATGTATAATGCCGTTGTAAACGACTGGAAGGACGTCGAGCCTCAGATTACCTTTGATGTAAGACAGCCTAAGACAAGAGCTTATTCCATGGAAAGACTCAGAAAATATCTTGAAAGCCACAGCTATGTGGATGTTATACGCTTTACTACATTTTTCCATCAGTTTACACTTATATTTGACGAACTGGCAAGGGAAAAGTACGTAGACTGGTACGGATATTCGGCTTCGGTAAGTCCATACATACTTGACCGGTTTGAAAAGGAAGTAGGCTATAAATTCAGACCGGAGTTCATTATAGACGAAGGCTATATGAATAATACCTACAGAATACCTTCAAAGGAATTCAAGGATTTTCAGGCTTTCCAAAGAAGAGAGGTTGCGAAACTTGCAAAAGAAATGGTCGATATAGTCCATGAATACGGCAAGGAAGCCATGATGTTTATGGGAGACCATTGGATAGGCATGGAGCCTTTCATGGAAGAATTTGCACAGATAGGCATGGATGCCGTGGTGGGAAGTGTCGGTAACGGAGCCACCGTAAGGCTGTTTTCCGATATAAAAGGAGTAAAATACACGGAGGGAAGATTCTTACCGTATTTCTTCCCGGATACCTTCTATGAAGGAGGAGATCCTGTAAAAGAGGCTAAGTATAACTGGGTAACGGCAAGGCGTGCCATTTTGAGAAGCCCTATCTCACGCATAGGCTACGGCGGTTACTTAAAGCTTGCTTTGAAGTTTCCGGATTTTATGAAATATATAAGCGAGGTTTGCGATGAATTCAGACTTTTATATGAAAATATAAAGGATGTTAAGCCTTACTGTATAAAGAGAGTGGCGGTTTTAAACTGCTGGGGCAAGATGAGAGCATGGGGAAACCATATGGTACATCATGCCATATACTATAAGCAAAATTATTCATATTTCGGAATAATAGAGATGCTCAGCGGAATGCCTTTCGATGTGAAATTTATAAATTTTGAAGATATTGTAAACTGTGAGAACTTATCCGATGAATTTGATTTGATAATAAATATAGGTGATGCCGATACGGCATATACGGGCGGAGAAAACTGGATACGGGAAGACATTAATGTAAAAATAAAGAAATTTGTGTATGAAGGCGGTGCTTTTATAGGTGTAGGAGAACCGGCGGCACATTTATATCAGGGAAGATTTTTTCAGCTTGCCGATATTCTCGGTGTAGAGGAAGAAAGAGGATTTAATCTTAATACCGATAAGTACAACTGGGACGAAGACAGAGAGCATTTTATTCTTGAGGATTGCACAAAAGAGCCGGATTTCGGTGAAGGAAAGAAAAATATATTTGCTCTCGAAGATACTAGGATACTTGTACAGAGGGACAAAGAAGTTCAAATGGCTGTAAAGGACTTCGGAAAAGGCAGAGGAGTATATATAAGCGGTTTACCTTACACCTTTGAGAACAGCAGAATTTTTTACAGAGCCGTATTGTGGGCTACTCATGATGAGGACAATTTAAAGAAGTGGTTCTCGTCAAACTTCAACGTGGAGGTACATGCCTACGTTGAAAATAATAAATACTGTGTTGTAAACAATACCTACGAAAAACAAAAGACATGCATATACAGGGGTGACGGTTCGAGTTTTGAGCTTGAAATGGAAGCAAATGAGATAAGATGGTATGAAATAGCAGGTGAATAAGTATGAATTGAAGGGTAAGGACAAGTTTTAAAGCTTGTCCTTATTTTAATATTTATGATTTTGAAAAATATCCGTAGCAAACTTTATAATAAAACTTTTTAAATAAAAAAGAGAAATTTTTTATAAATAAAACATTGATTTTCTTTAAGAACATGATACAATTAAATTGTCTTGATATGAGAACAATAAAATAAAAAGTGTGTATTTAAAAGTGTGTCGGATAGGGGATGTTTACGTGCATCCCTTATTTTAAAATACTAGGTAAGCGCAATAATTAATAAGGAGAGTGAAAAAATTTTTAAAAGTATTTTTGTGTATCGTAATCCTTAGTGTTTTGTCATTATCTGCCTGTGTGGGTCAGATTTCTTCCGAAAGTACTGAGGAGACAAAGCGTACGGAAAAAAGTGCCGGTAAATCGGAAAAGACGAAGAGAGTAAAGAAATCAAAAAAGTCAAAGAAGAAAAAGAACGCAAAGACAAAGAATAAAGAAACAGAGACAGAGCCTATTGTTTCTGATGAAATTGATTGGTTTGCAGTAGGTGCGACTATGCAATATGGTGATGATGAATCAACGAAGAAGATAATTTCATACGGAAGGTATGATACCTCTGCGGCTATGGCAGCCGGAAGATGGAGAGAAAACGGTCTGCTTGATTTGCTTGGGCTAAAAGAGCAATATGAAAATGCCGCACAGGAAGCGAAAGATAAATTCTTGGAAGAAATAGGAGGAGAAGATTCCGACATATATAAAGTGTGTATGGGTGGAATTGATGTTTGGAATATGGAGCCGAAGGAGCTTAATAATCTTGCGGCTAAGGCTAATGAGGCATACAACGAGTACATCAATGAGGGGGAAGATATCAACTTCAGAGCCGCCTTTAACACTTATATCGGAAGGGACCAATAAATGAATAGAGAGACAATGTCAATCTTTTTAAACCTTATGGGAGGTACAAAGGAAATTGTATTTAAGGATAATATGACATATAACCGGGAGGATGCCGTTAAGCTCTCGTTTACAACGGACAAGCTTCCAAAGAACAATAAAAAGCTTTATGAAAAATTTCCGGATTTAAAGTGAAAACTCGACGAACTTGAAGAAAAGGGCTTGAGAACGTATTACAGGCTTGAAGAGGCGGACGTGTCTTTGGTGAGTCCGATATTTCCGAGAGAATATTAAGGAGAATAACTAAATGAAAAATAAAATAGCTATATTTCTTTGTTCTATATTGATTTTATGTATCTTTTCCTGCACTAAGAAGGCAGATACTTCGGAGCCTGAAAAAAAATATTGGGTAAAAAATTATCTTATCAAGAAGATAGAAAAAAATAATTATTATGGTAGCGGTTTTGAAAAAGAAGGGAATGATTACTATATCATAAATATCAGAGAGGAAGGAACAGATAGAATACTTTATAATGACTTTTTTAATGAAAGTATCCCTTCAAAATATACCATGGCTATAGATACAGAGATTGAAAGTAGTTTTGATTTACAAAATAATGATGAACTCATGGAATATTTTCCTGAACCTACATTTAGTAAACTGAATTTAAGTCTGTATGAGATAGGTACAGATAAGTTGGTCGATATAATAGATATAAAAAAGATTATGGATAGATATGAAGATAGTTATTGTTATGCCAGAAAGTTGGAAGGAGTATCTATAGATAATAAAGCTTGTGTAAAAGTGGATATAGAGTATTATCCTCATTCAGTAAAAGAAAATCAGGAATGGGAAGAAAAGTCGGTATATATAGACTTATTAAATAAGGATTATGTTAAAAGTGAGAGCGTTCCTACTGCAGAAAAGATTAAGAAAATTAAAGGCATGGATCCTTTGTTTGCCCAGCTGGCTGATGAAACAGAAGCTAAATTTTATATAGAAGAAAATCTGTACTGGGAAGGTAGAATCGATGTAAACTGCTATAGGGCAGAAAAAATTTCTGAAAATTATACGAAGCTTTATGAGAAGTTTCCGGACTTAAAAGAAAAGCTTGAAACACTGAAAAAAGAGGGAATAGAAGGTAAAGATTTACAGCTAAGCATAGTGCTTACAGGTGCCCCCGACTTTGAAGAGATTGCGGAGCTTATACAGGAGGACGGAAAGGAGTTTTCTTTTGAAAATGTGATTGTGAAAGAGGGGGAATCTGTAGACGGAGAAGAGCATCAGGTTAAAAGCTTTGATGAATGGAGAAGATACTATAAAGAAAGTGAAGTTAATATGCCGGTCTTAAGCCCCATATTTCCAAAAGATTAAAAAAGTATTTCAGGAGAAAAAATAAATGGAAAATAAGCTTAGATGGTTTTTAAAATGTTTTTTTATATTCTTTGTTTCTCTACTATTGTTTTCGTGTAAAACTGAGGATGAAGAGATAGGAGAGGTATATAAGGATAGTGTTAAGACGAAAATTTTTAAAACAGATTACTATGCAAGCAATTTTGAGGGAGAGGGTAACGACTATTATTATATAAATCTTATTGGAGATGATAATGATACCCTCTATATGGCAAGCAGTATTCCCTCAAAATACATAGTTGCTATAGATGCGGAATATAGGTATATATTTCCGTCTATTCCTTTATATGAATTTAAGAAGTTAAAAGGGGAAAATATAAGTAGAGTGAATGTTGAGCTCTATGAAATAGGTGGAGATAAGCCTGTAAAAACTATTGATGTAAAAAAGATAATGGAAAAAACAATAGACTATGAAATGAAGTATGCTGAAATATATGAGATTCCATTTAGGGTTATTGCAGTAGGAGGAGAGCCCTATTTTGGTGTAAACACGAGATATTATGGGGCTCATAGGTATTACGAATCATCCGAAGAAACTTTGTATGTAAATTTCCAAAATGAAGAAACAATGATTAAGCCTCGTATGACGGAGGACTGGCTTCTTGCTCGAAGCAGGTATGTGGATATTTTTTCTCGTAAATTCTTGGAATCCAATATGGAGAACTGTCCGTATGTAACAACCATGTACTACTGGGAGGATGCCGTTAAGCTGTCGTTTACAACAGACAAGCTTCCAAAGAACAATAAAAAACTTTATGAAAAATTTCCGGATTTAAAGGAAAAACTTGAGGAACTTGAAGAAAAGGGCTTGAGAGCACGTCTTGAAGTTGTACTTACAGGTAAGCCGAGCTACGAGGAAATAATGGAGCTTCTTATGGAAGAGGGAAGAGAGCCGGTCTTTGAGGGTATAAAGATATCGGCTGAGGACTCTGTCGACGGAGAAGAGCATGAGGTGCACAGCTTTGACGACTGGAGAACGTATTACAGGCTTGAAGAGGCGGATATGTCTTTGGTGAGTCCGATATTCCCGAGAGAATAAGGAGAAATAGTGCCGGGTATTCAGTGGAATAAACTTTCAAGGAGAAATTATAATGGGCGGATTTTGGCTTTTGCTATTATTTTTAACAGTAAGATTCGGATTATTATTAATCATAAAAAGGGAAGCTATACAGCGAGCCGGATATTTTGCTCCGATACTAAAATCTGAAAAACCTGCATACTATATCTATCAGATATCGAATATAGTATTATTTTTATGCCTGATGATATCATCAGTAAAAGTTGATTACTCTGTTCAATTTTATTTAGGGACAGTTTTATTTTTGCTCGGTATACTGTTATGTGTAATTTCTCTTGTATGTTTTGCCTTCCCGAATGATGAGGGTTTAAATACGAAGGGTATTTATAAATTTTCAAGAAATCCCATGTATGTAGCTTACTTTATTTATTTCTTGGGAGCATCACTATTAATACAATCTTTAATAATGTTTGTAACGGTATTAATTTTCCAAATTTCGGCTCATCGTATTATTCTCTCGGAAGAGAGATGGTGTATAGAAAAGTTCGGGAAAAGCTATGAGGATTATATGAAAAAGGTTAGACGTTATATTTAAATAAAGAATTGTAATATGCTAATCCGGAGAACAACAAATCTAACAAGGGCAGGCTCTAAAGCTTGTCCTTATTTTTACGATTATATAGAATTTTTCTTTCAAATATGTTATCATATTCCGATATAAGTATCGAAAAATTCAGAAACACGATACAGGAAGGAGCAATAAGCGAATGGACAATAAGGTAAGGGCACAGAAATTACTGGGCAGTTACTTGAGATGGCCTATAATCATAGCTTTGATTATGATTGTCATGACGGGCACAGTTATGCTTTTCGATAAAAAAAGTGCCGTCGTGGTAGCTGTATTTACTCTTTTTTCGATAAGCCTGCTCATATTTATATATACGAGTTCTCAAAATATGATTTTGGGAAGCCTGATAAAATTTTCAATGGAAAGTAATAATTCCATGATGAGCCTGTATAAGGAAATGAGTATTCCGTATATGATATTTTCGGGAGATATGAGTATACTTTGGAAAAATAAAGCTTTGGAAGAGAGGATGAGTACCTTGCCGAAGCTGCAGAATTCCGTTACCGCAGTCTTTCCGGATTTTAATTTAAATGAGATTTTAGCAGGCTACGGAAAAGATTATTATAAGTTGGGGGAAAGAAAATACAGAGTTGATGTAAAAGAAACCGAGTTTGAAAACGAAAAGGTTTTTGTCGCATATCTTTATGATAATACGGATTTGATAGATGCAAAAAAAGAGGTGGAAGAAAACAAGGCTGTTGTGGGAGTCGTATATCTCGATAATTACGAAGAAGTAATGGAAAACATTGAAGAAGTAAGACGTTCTCTATTGGAAGCCTTGGTTGACAGAAGGATAAACCAATACTTTTTGCGTTATGATGCCATAGTAAAAAAGCTTGAAAAAGACAGATATGTTTTTTTTGTGCAAAATTCAAATCTTTTGAAAATGGAAGAGGTCAAGTTTGACATACTTGAAGAAGTTAAGGGTGTCAGCATAGGAAACGATATGAGTATGACGCTCAGTATCGGTGTGGGTGTGGGTGCCGATGAGTATACGCAAAACTATGAGTATGCAAGGCAGGCTATTGACATGGCGCTCGGAAGAGGAGGAGACCAGGCTGTAGTAAAAACCGGCGAGACCCTACGCTACTTCGGAGGAAAGTCAAAGACCATAGAGAAAAATACAAGAGTAAAAGCAAGAGTAAAGGCTCATGCTTTAAGAGAGCTTATGGCGAGCAAAGACAGAGTTATAATTATGGGGCATAAGAACATGGACATAGATGTTCTCGGCTCGTCTGTCGGTATATGGAGAATTGCCACATTCTTCAATAAAAAGGCGCATATAGCGGTGGGAAATATTAATGCTTCCTTAAAGCCTCTTGTTGAGATGTTTCATAACGGTGAATATCCGGAGGATATGTTTCTTACGGGGGATAAGCTCAAGCCTTTAATAGATGACAATACCATGCTTGTAGTTGTTGATGTAAACAGACCGAGTATCACCGAAGTACCCGAGCTTCTACAAAAGATTAACACTATAGTTGTACTTGACCATCACAGACAAAGCAGCGAAATAATAGATAATGCAACACTTTCTTATGTGGAGCCTTTTGCAAGCAGCGCCTGTGAAATGGTAGCAGAGATAGTCCAGTATATAAGCGATGATATTAAACTCAAACAGGCGGAGGCGGATGCCATGTATGCAGGTATAGTTATAGATACTCTGAACTTTACCAATCAGACGGGTGTACGAACCTTTGAAGCGGCTGTGTTCTTAAAGAGAAAGGGAGCCGATATTACGAGAGTGCGAAAGCTCTTTAGAGATAAGCTTGATAATTACAGAGCAAAGGCGAAGATTATAGAGGCTACAAAGGTATATATGGACTCCTATGCCATAAGCGTTTGTGAAGCGGCAAAGGTGGAAAGCCCTACCGTGGTGGGTGCTCAGGCGGCTAATGCTTTGCTCGATATAGTAGGAATAAAGGCAAGCTTTGTAATTACTCCGTATAATGATATAATATACATAAGTGCGAGAAGTATAGACGAGGTCAATGTTCAGCTTGTAATGGAAAAACTCGGCGGCGGCGGACACAGAACCGTTGCGGGAGCTCAGCTTAAGGACATATCCGTTGAAGAAGCACTTGGAAGACTTGAAGCGGTTATAAAAGATATGATAGAGAAAGGCGATGTATAAAATGAAAATAGTATTGTTGGAAGACGTAAAAAGCCTAGGTAAAAAGGGTGATATAGTAGAGGCGAGCGAGGGATATGCAAGAAACTTTATTTTGCCTAAGAAATTGGGAGTTGAGGCGACAAAGTCCAACCTCAATACCTTGAAGTTGCAAAAGGCAAATGAAGAAAAAGTGGCTTTGGAAAAGCTTGAGGCGGCTAAGGAGCTTGCAAAAAAGATAGAAGAGTCGGAAATTACTTTAAGTATCAAAGCAGGTAAAGACGGCAGAACCTACGGTTCGGTTTCAACAAAAGAAATATATGAGGCTCTTCTTAAGCAAAGACAACTTGAAGTGGATAAGAAAAAAATAGTTGTGGGAGAAAGTATAAAAACTTTCGGAACACATAATGTAAGTGTAAAGCTGCATCCTAAGGTTCAGGCAAACCTGAAGGTAAAGGTTGTGGAAGAATAGTTTTGGGGAAATAAATGGAAGAAGCTTTATTAAAAAGAGTATTACCGCACAGCTTGGAAGCTGAACAGGTGGTTTTGGGCTCTATGATTTTAAACAGGGATTCCATAATTACGGCATTGGAAATATTGGCGGTTTCCGATTTTTATTCCAAGCAAAACGGGGTAATATTTGACAGTATAGTGGAAATATATAACAGCGGTAAGGATGTGGATCTCGTTTTGCTTCAAAATAAGCTCAGAGAAAAAGAGGTTCCGCCTCAGGTCAGCTCCTTAGACTTTTTAAGGGAGATTGTAAGCAGCGTTCTTACGACGGTAAATATAAAGGCTCATGCCGAAATAGTGAAGGAAAAGTCTGTAATCAGACAGCTCATAAAGATAAACGAAGAGATAGCCGACACCTGTTATGCAGGTAGTGAAAGCCTTGAGAACATACTCGAAAAAACGGAAAAAGATATATTTTCTTTACTACAGCTAAAGGGAAGTGCCGAATTTACGCCTATAGCCGAGGTTGCCGAAAATGTTTTTGAGATGATAGACAGGGCGAGCAGAACCAAAGAGACTGTCACCGGAGTTCCGACGGGTTTTATAGACCTTGACTACAAAACAAGCGGTTTCCAGCCTTCGGATTTGGTTTTAATCGCGGCAAGACCCTCTATGGGTAAGACCGCTTTTGTGCTTAATGTTGTACAGCATGTTACTATGAGAAAACAGCTTCCCTGCCTTGTTTTTTCTCTGGAGATGAGTAAGGAGCAGCTTGTAAACAGACTTATTGCCATGGAAACGGGCATAGATTCTCAAAAGCTTCGTGTAGGAAACTTAAATGACGATGATTGGGAAAATCTGGTGCACGGGGTAACCTCCGTGAGTGAGTCTACTCTTATCATAGATGATACTCCCGGAATAAGCCTTAACGAGCTTAGAAGCAAGTGCAGAAAGATGAAACTTGAAAAGGGGCTCGGCATTATTATAATAGACTATCTGCAGCTTATGTCGGGAAGCGGAAAGTCTTCCGAAAACAGACAGCAGGAGATATCAAGTATATCGAGAGGGCTTAAGGCGCTTGCAAGAGAAATGAAGGCACCTGTTATAGCTTTATCTCAGCTTTCACGTGCCTGTGAGACAAGACCGGATCACAGACCTATGCTTTCCGACCTGAGAGAGTCGGGAGCCATAGAGCAGGATGCGGACGTTGTTATGTTTTTATACAGGGATGATTATTACCACAAGGATACGGAAAGGCCCAATGAGGCTGAGGTTATTATCGCCAAGCAAAGAAACGGCCCTATAGGTACCGTAAATCTTCTCTGGAAGCCGGAGCTTACAAAGTTCCTCAACATAGCAAGGTAGAGTTTTAACTTTATATTTTAAGAACAAGAAAAAGGCGTCCACTATAGGTGAACGCCTAAATCTTTTTAAATTTTAATTAAGCTGTAATTGCCTCTACAGGACAAACTGAAGCACAAGTTCCGCAATCAATGCAAGCATCAGCATCGATATTGTATTGTGTATCTCCTGCAGAAATTGCATTTACAGGACATTCAGGCTCGCAAGTACCACAACTTACACAAGCATCTGTAATTGTATATGCCATATCACGAATCCTCCTTATTTCTATTGTTATTCAACGCACAGTTATTGTATAACATTCAAAATCAAAAATCAATGTTTACGTACTATGCTTTGCAAAATATACAATGTCGGCAGTTAGGTATATCAAACTGCTATCAAATTATACTAAATTTGTATGAAATCAAATGAGCTTAATAGGCAAAATGAATGTTTGTATACAGTGTACAATAAACTTATAAAACTTGCGTGTTAGGCTCTATTTTGATATACTGGGGTTGTACTTATGTTTTGTAACAGAGGTTACATATTTAATTAAGTTTTTGCTGTATTATCATATACAGAACACAATATACTTTAAGGAGGAATTATCATGAAGGTAGATAAGAATATGACAATAGGACAGTTGCTTATGGAGAATGAGCTTGTGGCACCTATCCTTATGAGAGCGGGGATGCATTGTCTCGGTTGTCCGTCATCTCAAATGGAGACTTTGGAAGAGGCTTGCATGGTTCACGGAATAGATGTTGACGTGCTTGTTTCACAGCTTAACGAAGTATTGGCTTAAGTATGCCTTAAAAAATAAGGACCTGCTTTCCCAAGGGAAGCAAGTCCTTATTTTTGTTTGTAAGAGCCGGTTCTGCTTAGAGCAAACCGGCTTATTGTGTCAAATTAAATGCCTGCAAGTTTACTTATGGCATAATCCTTAATGATAAGTTCGAAATGTTCGTCAAAGTGAGCCTTTGTTGAATCCCAAAATGCAATTTTTCTACCGTACTCGGATAAGATATTGCAGGTAGCGACAAAAATGTTATTGTCCGGTAAGGCGTTGTTATTGAGTGTGAGATAAAACAGACCGTTTGAAGGATTTTTGTATAAGCTGCTGTTTATATTAGTGTCGGTATTTTTGATGCCTTTGCAAGCCGCTATTGCCGTATCGAGATTCTCGAAAGAAAAGGCACGTGAGTAGTACTCGCTTTTTTCCTTATCTGCAGGTTCGGAAACGGGAGCCTCCTTTTTGAGCTCCGACAAACCTTCCAAGGTGTTTATATTCTCAATATGCTTGATAAGAGAATTCAACTCATCTTCGATACTAGGGGAAAATTTTGAGAACCTCGTGTCCAATTCTTCGGGATCATCTATTTTTGTGATAATCAGTAATAAACTCTCATTAGACAGAGGAGTAGCCTCCACCATCAAAGGAGAATTTTCTGTCTCGAAGCCGAGTTCTACGCTGGCTTTTTGTAACATTTCTCTAAACAGAGTCTTGGCTTTCTCACTTCCGTAAGCAAGCTCCGACAGGTTGATACCTCTTTCACCGAGGTCGGAATTATCCAAGGTACAACGTATCTGTTTATCATTTATCTTTTCAAATTTCATAATTCTCCTTTCTAAAAAATTTAAGATAAATACTTTGGTATCGGTACCAAGAGCATACACTATATGGCTGAAAAGTTCAATATACAAAATATAATATTTTTATATATGAGCCATACAATATGGTGTAAACATTATAGCATATCGCCCGAATGAATTTTCCGACTTGTATCTCCGGCTTTCCGAGTCCATAATATAATTACGAGATGAGAGAAGGAGGTGTAAATATAGAACCGGAAAAGGCTTTTTCAGGCAAGTACAAGCTTTGTAAGCTGCTTGGAGCCGGATTAAATGGAAAGGTATACCTTGTCAGACACAAGACTTTAGGTGTTTTTCGTGCCATGAAGGCAGTCCCCTTAAACAATAAAACCTGTTGTGAAGAATTTAAAAAAGAAGCCATGCTTCTTAAAGAGCTCAGACATCCGGGTATACCTATTATTTATGACATGGAAGAAGCCGAGGATTACCTCTACATAATAGAGGAATACATTAAAGGCGAAACCTTATACGAAAGAGTTCATAATACAGGGATTTTATCAAAAGGCGAAATAATAAAGCTGGGTATAAATCTTTGTGATCCCGTTATTTATCTGCATAGTCAATCTAAACCCATTCTACACTTGGATATTCATCCGGGTAATCTTATAATTCACGATAACAATGTAAGTTTAATAGATTTTGATCATGCCTGTTACAGCTTTAAGAAAATGAATTTTTCCGACGGATACGGGAACAAGTATTTTGCGGCACCGGAGCAATGGACGAAAGCACAGGTAAGTTGTGAAACAGATATTTATGCGATAGGTGCTATCATGTATTATGCCGGAACCGCATATTTTCCCAACGAAAAGCTTGATCTGCCGATGTCGTGGGGCAAGGAGCTTAATTCCTTGATAAGTGCCTGTTTATATGAAGATAAAAATTTGAGGATAAACAGTGTCGAAACACTCAAAAAGGAGCTTGAGGCTATATTTGACAAATGTAAAAACACATCATCTCGAAAAATTGCCGTAGCCGCAAGCGCAAAGGGAGCGGGAGCAACCTATATTGCTCTGGGACTTACCGCATTTCTCAGGGAAAACGGGGTAGCGGCTATCTATGAGGAGTGTAACGATTCGGGGCACATGAATGTACTTTTACAAACCTATGTCAGGGAATGTGACGAGTACGGTGCGTTTAAACTGAACAAAATTTTTATTAAACCAAGGAATGGGCATGAAAATGCTTATTCAAAACACAGTGCAAGCATTTATGTCAGAGACTACGGTACGGATATGGAAAAAATGCTTGAAGATGAAGCTGATTTGAATGTTCTGGTTTGCGGAGGCAATATTTGGCAACAGGAACAAAATAAAAAAGCCATTGAGAAAATATCAAGGCTTAAAAATTCTAAAATTCTGTATAATCTATGTTCAGATCAAATGGAGTTCTTTATTTCCGGGCAAATTGACAGAAAGAATTATTTCGTTTTTCCTTTTCTTGCAAATATCATGGAAAGCAGAAAAGACAGAAACGATATATTTAAGGCTATGCTTAAAAGCGATGTGAATTTTGTAAAGGAAAAGAAAAATCTGATTGAATGCATAAAAGAAATAAAATATTTACAATAGGAATTACCGGTTCGGAATCGGGTGTAGGAGTAACTCACATAAGTATCACCCTCAGCAGATATATAAAGTTTTGCTTGGGCAGAAAGGTTTGCCTGATAAGCGAGGATATGGGCGAGGAAAGCTATGTAAAAGACAGGCTTAAGGTTTTGGGGGTAGATGTGTATGCTAAGGAAAACAGTGAGAAAGCGATATTTGAAAACGGATATGAATATGCCGTAAAGGACTACGGAATATATACGAAAGCTAAGGGCGAAGCCTTTAAGAAGGAGAGCCACGGAATTTTCGTTCTTTCATCAAGCTTTTGGGCTGTTAAGGTTTTCTCAAGACTTATATATACGGAAGTTGAAGATGAGTATAAAACGTGGACTTTCATTACCTGTTTCGGTGATGAAGACACAATAAAAGTTCTTAATAGGAAATATGATATATGCATACACAGGTACCCTTATACCTACGGAAGCTTGGATATCGATATGCCGGTATATACCTTTTTTAAAAATAAACTCGGTTTATAGAAACAGTGTGTTACGAAAGGTTTCTGTAAGGGTCTTTGGAAAGAGGAAAGTTATGGGTGAGGGTTATTTGAGTAAGAAAGACAGGGAGACTTATGTAAAGGGATTGGAGCACTTTAAGGATAAGGGCGTAAGTATATTTGTAGACGGTAAATACAGCAGTTCAAAAAAGGAATGGTATAAAATACTGAAGGTTTGTGATAAAGAAAGCTATTATATGGCTGATTTCGTCGACGATGTCAGTGGGAAATTAAAAGAAATAAGATTTAATAAAATAAAAGTGAAAGACAGTTACTAAAGTTTGTTGGATATATGAAATGTAATATATTTGTTGAGTTGTAGAAGTGAAATAAAATCACGGACATTTTAAGGACGGATTTAAAACAAATCAAAACAAAAGAAAGGACTTAGATTGAGGCTGAAAACCTCGAAATAAGTCCTTAATTTTGTTTAACATGACGGTACTGAAAATAGTAATAAAAATTTATGAAAAAATCTTTGATAGTGTGGTATAATTGTGCCTATCACATTGGAGGTTTTGATTAACATATGAGAAAGCGTGTTATTTCGATTTTAGGTATACTTCTGGTACTTGTAGCGGTACTCGGAATTTATATATTCAGAAACGAGCTCGAAGAGCTCGGAGCAAACAATAAGGTGGAGGACTTGAAGGCATACTACGGGCTTGAAGCCGGAGAAGTCGCCCTGATATATAACGGAGAGCTTCAATCCGCAAAGGCGGTGGAGCAGGACGGTATTATATATTTACCTCTCGATTGGGTAAGCAGCATATTAAACGATAAGTTTTACTGGAGCAAAGAGGACGAGCTTCTTATATACACTACTCCCGACAGTGTTCTTTACAGTAACTATACTACAGTCGGAGAAAACAAAAAAAATTTGCTTATCAAAAAGAATGACCAACCCTATATAGCGGGGAGCGTTGTTCTTACATATACCGACATACTTTACAATATATATGACAGCGAAGATGCGAAAAGAGTATTTATAAATGATAAATTTACGGATTATCTTACCGCAAGCACCGCTAAAAAGATTAAAATAAGAAGCGGTGCGGGTTTTAACCACGGAATAGTAAAGTCGCTCGGCAGAGGTGAAAATCTTGAGCTTGTCCTTGACGATATAAGCGACGAAAACCTGAAGTCAAAAAGCCTTAAATGGGTAAAGGTAAGTACAAGCGACGGTTATGTGGGATATGTCAAAAAAACGGGATTGCATAATTTTATGAAGGCACAGAGAAAAAGCGATTTTAAACCCTTCAGATATACCTCTATAAGTCTTAATTCAAAGGTTGTTTTAGCTTGGCATCAGATTACGAATAAGGAGTCCAATGCCGGCTTCGACAGCCTGATAGCAAATACTCAGGGAGTAAACGTGGTTTCGCCTACATGGTTCAGTTTATCCGACAATAAAGGAAATTACAGCTCATTTGCCGATAAAAGCTATGTGGATAAGGCTCATAGGCAAGGTATACAGGTGTGGGCGCTTATTGATAATTTCAGTAAGGACATAAGCACACTGGAAATCTTATCAAGTACGGAGGCGAGGAAAAATCTCATCTCCAATTTGATAAACGATGCAAATACACTCGGGCTTGACGGTATAAATATAGATTTTGAAACCTTGAAACAGGAAACCGCCAAGCATTACATTCAGTTCATAAGGGAGCTGAGTGTGGAAATGAGAAATAACGGACTTATTTTGTCGGTTGATAATCCGAACTATGCAAGCTTTAATCAGTTTTACAGAAGAGACAGGCAGGCGGAGGTGGTGGATTATATAATCAATATGGGATATGACGAGCATTATTCGGGATCCGAACCCGGAAGCGTCGCTTCCATATCTTTTGTAAGAAATGCAATAGACGACACCCTAAAGGAAGTGCCGAAGGAAAAGCTTATCAATGCGATTCCCGTATATACGAGGGTTTGGACGGATAAGGGCTCCAAGGCTCTCGGAATCAAGGCGGCAAAGGAATGGGTGGAAAAAAATTCGATTAATCTTACATGGAATGACGAGTTGGGACAGTATTACGGCGAGGGAAGTGTAGAAGGGGTTACATCGTATATTTGGATGGAAGAGGAAAAGTCTCTGGGACTGAAAATCGACTATGCAATAGAAAAAGATATTGCCGGGGCGGCGGTATGGAAATTGGGGCTTGAACCCGATAGCGTTTGGGAGGTTATAAGCAAGATAAAAGAGCAAAAATAACTTGACTTTTTTGCCGGGGTGCTGTATCCTTTAAAGGCATGTTACAGTACATGTCTTAAATTATGTGTGTGTAGCTCAGTTGGATAGAGCACTTGGCTACGGACCAAGGTGTCGGGAGTTCGAGTCTTCTCACGCACATCAAACCCCTGGTTTTACGTCAGGGGTATTTTTTATAGGAAGGACAGATTGACTTAGCATATAATGGAAATTATAAAAGCCGTAAAGCTTATATTTAAGTATATAACAAGGGATGAAAAGTCCGATATCAAAGAAGAAAAGACGGCAATAGACAATTTGGATTTGAACATAGAGGAAGGAAGCTTTGTGGCTGTTCTCGGGCATAACGGTTCGGGCAAATCCACTTTGGCGAAGCATTTTAACGGTCTTCTTTCTCCGAGCGAGGGAGATGTTATAGTGCTTGACTATAACACAAAGGATGAAGATAAGCTTCTGAATATAAGAAAAACCGTCGGTATGATTTTTCAAAATCCGGATAACCAGATAATAGGAAATATAGTGGAAGAAGATGTAGGCTTCGGTCCGGAAAATATCGGTATAGAAACAAAAGAAATTTGGAAAAGGGTTAATGAAAGCCTTGAAAGTGTGGGTATGAGCGCATATAGGCTCAAGTCACCCAACAGACTTTCAGGAGGTCAAAAGCAAAGGGTGGCAATAGCGGGAATCATGGCTATGAAGCCTAAGTGTATAGTTCTTGACGAGCCTACGGCTATGCTTGACCCGAACGGAAGAATAGAGGTTATAAAAACAATAAGAGAGCTGAATAAAGCGGAGAAAATAACTATTGTTCTTATAACTCACTATATGGAAGAGGTAACGAAGGCAGACAGAGTAATAGTTATGGATCAGGGCAGGATTGTTATGGATGATACTCCTAAGGCGGTGTTTTCCGAAGTACAAAAGCTTAAAGAATTGAGACTTGATATACCTGTAGTAACGGATCTGGCTTACAGGCTGGCGAAAGAAGGACTGGATTTACCGCCCGGTATTACGGACAAGGATGAGTTTATGAGAGAGCTGTCTTTGCTCATGGGAGAAAAGAAATGTCTGTGAAGGTGGAAAAATTAAATTATACATACAGTGAAGGGACGGCGCTTGAAAGCGTGGCTTTAAAGGATATAAGCTTTGAAATTGAAAATGGAAGCTTTGTAGGAATTATAGGGCATACGGGCTCCGGTAAATCGACGCTTATACAACATTTAAACGGGCTTATAAAAGCAAGCTCCGGCAAGATATATTTTAACGGTAAAGATATATATGCGGATGATTATAAGCTTAAGGAGCACAGACAGAAGGTAGGTCTCGTTTTTCAGTATCCGGAGCACCAGTTATTCGAGGTTGACGTAATAAGCGATGTTTGTTTCGGACCGCTCAACGAGGGACTTTCCAAGGAAGAAGCTCTTGAAAGGGCAAAAGAAGCCCTAAGCTTGGTGGGAATGGATGAAAAATATTATGATAAATCACCTTTTGAGCTTTCGGGAGGGCAGAAAAGAAGAGTGGCTATAGCCGGTGTTCTTGCGATGAAGCCCGAAGTGCTAATACTTGACGAACCTACGGCAGGACTTGACCCTATGGGAAGAGAAGAGATACTTGAAGAGGTGAGCAGGCTTCAAAAAGCAAGCAAAATGAGCGTAGTGCTGGTTTCACATTCAATGGAAGATGTTTCAAAATACGCCGATAAGATACTTGTCATGAATAAGGGAGAACTTGTTCTTGACGGTACGCCGAAGGAAGTATTTAAAAATATAGAACTCCTTGAAAGTATAGGGCTCAGAGCTCCTGAGATTACATATATAGTAAGAGATTTGAGGAAGCTGGGGCTTGATATAGATGATGATATAAGCAGCGTCGAGGAAGCAAAGGATGCTATTTTAAAGGCTCTGGGAAAGGATGCTAAACCATGATACGAGATATTACCATAGGTCAATACTATCCCATAGATTCCTTTTTACACAGGCTCGACCCGAGAACAAAGCTTTTCGGGACTATGATTTTCATTATATCCCTGTTTGTGGCGGACTCCTATCAGGGCTATCTGCTGGCAAGCGCATATCTTGTTACCGCCGTTGTGCTTTCAAAAGTTCCGCTTAAATTTATGCTTAAGGGGCTTAAGGCTATAGTATTCTTACTCCTTATAAGCGTAGGCTTTAATTTGTTTTTAACGGCGGGAACTCCGATTTTTAAATGGGGTTTCCTGCAAATAACAAAAGAAGGCTTAAGCCTGTCGATTTTAATGGCTGTAAGGTTGATATTTTTGATAGTAGGTTCTTCGATTATGACCCTTACAACAACACCGAATTCTCTGACGGACGGTTTGGAAAAGGGACTGGGTTTTTTAAAGGCTGTAAAGGTGCCTGTTCATGAAATATCTATGATGATGGCTATTGCTCTCAGATTTATACCTATCTTAATTGAAGAAACGGACAAGATTATGAAGGCGCAAATGGCAAGAGGAGCCGACTTTGAAAGCGGTAATATAATACAAAAGGCGAAGGCGATGGTTCCGCTTTTGGTTCCTTTATTCATATCGGCTTTCAGAAGGGCTACCGACCTTGCGATGGCTATGGAGGCGAGGTGTTATCACGGAGGAGAGGGAAGGACAAAGATGAAACCTCTTGAATATAAAAGAGCGGATTACTGTTCTTATCTGTTTTTCTTTGTATACATTGCTCTGTCCGCGGTATTGGCTGTTTTATACTAGAAAATTATGAGTAAAAGAGAAAAAAAGTTAAAAGACAAAACGCTTAACCTGCAGTATAAGATTATTATTTTGATAATATTTATCATAAGTGCATTGGCAAGCGGAAGATTTAAAGATTTACAGGAGGTGTTTTTCGATACCTTTGATATAAGAGTACAAAGAATGCTCGGAAATGAAGAGAAAATATTTTCTTACTCCGATGTTCTTGAGTTGGGGCTTAGATATGAAGGTGAGCCTTATAAAGAAGTAAACGGTAATTTGCCGTTTTTTACAAATGAGGATTATGAGATTTATTCGAGGGCGAGCTTTGAGAAGTATTCAAGCCTTGATTCTCTGGGGCGTTGCGGCAGTGCATTTGCCAATATAGGAACGGACCTCATGCCTACGGGCGAGAGAGGAGATATTTCGGGTGTAAGGCCTTCGGGCTGGAGAAATAAAAAGTATTCCGGACTTGTAGAAGGAAATTACCTGTACAACAGATGTCACCTTATTGCACATACGCTTGCCGGAGAGAATGATAACCCTCTAAACCTTATTACGGGAACAAGGTACTTCAATGCACAAGGTATGTTGCCCTTCGAAATCGAGGTTGCGGATTATGTAAGACAAACAAAAAAACATGTACTGTACAGAGTAACTCCTGTTTTTAAGGATAAAGACCTTATTGCGAACGGGGTTCTTATGGAAGCCTATTCAGTTGAGGATAAGGGAGAGAGTATTTGCTTTTGTGTGTACGTTTTTAATGTTCAGCCCGGTATAGAAATAGATTATCTGACCGGAGAAAGCAGAAAAAATAATAAAAGAGGAGATAGATGATGATAGCGACAATCAAGAAAAATTTAATGTTAGCGGCTTTACTTGCCATATCTCTCGTAAGCCTTTTTGCGTTTAATCATAAGGCTTATGCGGATGAAGGAATGAGTGTTTCATATAAAGGTTTTTTTTCAAAGGAAGGACCGAAAGCGGGCTGGAGCGAAGAGATTTCAGACAATACCAAGGTGTACTTCCGAAGTAATTATCCTTCGGCTTTACAGATAGGACTTGTCAATCAGCCGGCAGGCATGAGCGGAACTGTAGTTTACCAAGTGAATTCAAGCGGAAAAGGCTGGCTTCCGGCGGTAGAAAACAGAGCCGAAACCGGAGTTGCGGACATGGGAGCCCAGCCTCTGGAAGCTATTAAGGTTTGGTTGAATGGAGATTTGGCAAAAAATTATGATATTTATTATAAGGTTTTGCAAAACGGTCAATTCGGTGCTTGGGTAAAGAACGGAGAAGTTGCGGGAGATTTCGGACAGGGAACCCATATATCGGGATTTGTCATTTCCATTACAAAAAAAGGTGCCGGAGAGCCTGCAGAGTCAAAGCAACTTCCTATAAACCAGGTACAGGCTAAGTCTTCAAACATAGACCCTAACAAACCTATGATAGCAATTACCTATGATGACGGTCCGAGTTCTACGGTAACTCCGCGTATCATAGCCATACTTGAGAAAAACAATGCGAAGGCCACCTTCTTTATGGTGGGAAGCAATGTAGGAAAGAATGCATCATTGGTTAAGAAAATGGCGGATAACGGTTATGAGCTTGGAAACCATACATGGGCTCATAAATATTTGCCTAAGCAGAGCGAAGCTGAAAGAAGACAGGCTCTTAATATGACAAATGATGCCATACAGCAGGCAAGCTCAGTAAGACCTAAGCTTGTCAGAGCGCCTTACGGCGGTGTTGACCGAGCTACTTATGATACATTTTCGGCTTTGGGAATGCCTAATGTGCTTTGGTCCATAGATACTCTTGACTGGAAACATAAAAATGCTCAAATGACTATAGATGCCGTACTTTCAAAGGTAAAAGACGGTGACATAATACTTATGCATGATATACACTCCGCTACTGCGGATGCTTCGGCTGTCCTCATACCGGAGCTTATAAAAAGAGGCTATCAGCTGGTAACCGTATCCGAGCTTGCAAGCTACAGAGGCGGTATGGTTGCCGGAAAAAGCTACGGTTCATTTAGGAAATAGGTTCGGTTTGGAAGGAAAGTAAGATGATCAGTGCAAATAATATAACACTAAGACTGGGAAAGAAAGCTTTATTTGAAGATGTAAACATAAAATTCACGGAAGGTAACTGCTATGGACTTATAGGTGCAAACGGTGCGGGAAAGTCGACATTTTTGAAAATACTTTCCGGACAGCTTGATTCTACAAGCGGAGATATAGCCATCACTCCGGGGCAGAGACTGTCTTTTTTGGAACAGGACCATTTTAAATATGATGAGTTCAGTGTTCTCGATACCGTAATAATGGGAAACAAGCGTCTTTATGAAATAATGAAAGAAAAAGAAGCAATCTACATGAAAGAAGACTTCAGTGACGAAGACGGTATTAAGGCGGCGGAGCTCGAGGGTGAATTTGCTACAATGAACGGCTGGGAAGCAGAAAGCGATGCGGCAAACCTGCTAAACGGTTTGGGTGTCGACACGGAGCATCATTATTCTATGATGAAGGATCTTACAGGTGCTTTAAAGGTAAAGGTTCTCCTTGCAAAAGCTTTATTCGGAAATCCTGATATATTGCTTCTTGACGAGCCTACAAACCACTTGGATTTGGATGCTATAGCATGGCTTGAAGAGTTTTTGATCAATTTTGAGAACACAGTTATAGTGGTATCTCATGACAGATATTTCTTAAATAAAGTATGTACGATGATAGCCGATATAGATTACGGCAAGATTCAGCTTTATACGGGAAACTACGATTTCTGGTATGAATCAAGTCAGCTTATGGTTAAGCAGATGAAAGAGGCTAACAGAAAGAAAGAAGAAAAGATTAAGGAATTACAGGAATTTATCCAGCGCTTTTCGGCTAACGCTTCAAAATCGAAGCAGGCGACCTCAAGAAAAAAGGCTTTGGAAAAGATTCAGCTTGACGATATCAGACCTTCGTCAAGAAAGTATCCGTACATAGACTTCAGACCGTCAAGAGAGATAGGAAATGAAGTTTTGACCGTTGAAAACCTTTCAAAGACTATAGACGGAGTTAAAATTCTTGACGGCATCAGTTTTGTTTTAAACAGAGATGATAAGGTTGCTTTGGTGGGACCGAACGAAAGGGCAAAAACAGTCCTTTTCAAGATACTTATGAGAGAGATGGAGCCGGATTCGGGTTCATACAAGTGGGGACTTACAACTACACAGTCATATTTTCCTAAGGACAATACCAAGGATTTCTCGGGCGATGAAACCATAGCCGAGTGGTTGACCGGATATTCTGAAGAAAAAGATGCTACCTATGTAAGAGGTTTCCTCGGGCGTATGCTGTTTGCGGGTGATGACGGAATCAAGAAGGTAAAGGTGCTTTCGGGAGGAGAGAAAGTAAGAGTTATGCTCTCAAAGCTTATGATAAGCGGTGCAAATGTTCTTATCCTTGACGAGCCTACCGACCATCTTGACATGGAAAGTATTACGGCTCTCAACAACGGACTTATGAAGTTTAGCGGAGTTCTTATTTTTACTTCCAGAGACCATCAGGTTGTGCAGACAACAGCCAACAGAATTATGGAAATTATTAACGGAAAGCTTGTAGACAAAATGAGTACCTATGACGAATACCTCGATTCGGATGAAATGGCGAGAAAGAGATTTACCTTCTCCGTATCCGAGGATGAAGCAAACGACGATTAAGTTTTTTAAGGTAGAGAGAAAGATTGGTGTTTTATGAAAAAAATGATTTCTTGGAATGTAAACGGGCTTAGAGCTGCGGTTACAAAAGGCTTTCTTGATGTCTTTAAGGAGCTTGATGCGGATATTTTCTGCTTACAGGAGACGAAGCTTCAGGAAGGTCAGATAGAGCTTGATTTGCCGGGGTATTACGATTACTGGAACTATGCCCAAAAAAAGGGTTATTCGGGTGTGGCTTTATTTACTAAAGACAAACCTCTAAACGTAAGTTACGGTCTGGGAATTGAGGAGCACGACAAGGAAGGCAGAGTTATTACGGCGGAGTTTGAAGACTATTATGTTTTGACCTGTTATACCCCGAATTCACAAAATGAGCTTGCAAGACTCGATTACAGAATGACATGGGAGGATGCTTTTCTTTCTTACATTAAGGAGCTTGCGGCTAAAAAACCTCTGGTATACTGCGGAGATTTAAATGTGGCTTTTGCCGAGATTGACCTGAAAAATCCTAAGACCAACAGAAAAAATGCCGGTTTTACGGATGAAGAGCGTGAAAAGATGGGTATAGTCTTAAACAGCGGCTTTACGGATACCTTCAGGTATCTGTATCCGGATGCTACCGACATGTATTCGTGGTGGTCGTACAGAGCCGGAGCGAGAGCCAGAAATATAGGGTGGCGTATAGACTATTTTATTGTTTCTGACAGTATAAAGGATAAAATTAAAGAGGCTAAAATACATTCGGATATTATGGGCTCAGATCATTGTCCGGTTGAAGTGGTACTCGATATATAAAAATGAATAAAGGAGCAGGATTATGAAGTATAAGGTACTAAAAGCGAGGGATATTTACCGCATGGGTCTTTTTTGTGAAGGTCGGGTAATGAATGTAAAGCTTGAAGCTGATACGGAGGATCCGGCTCTTTTGCTGTATAAAAGAAACGAAAAAGAGCATTTTTTAAAAATTTCTTTTCCTAAGGAAGACAGAGTCGGAAATATATGGATTTTGAGCCTTGAATTTGAAGAGGATTTAGAGGAAGGTGTGGAATATAATTTTACGGACTCCAAGGGCAATATTTTTGAAGACCCTTATGGAAAGGTTTTTTCGGGCAGGGACAGCTTCGGAAAAGAGTATGAAAATCCTTTACGCTCTGCTATAAGGCAAAAAGATCTTTGTAAAGAAAGCGGATTTTTTTTGAATCGTAAGCTTAACGAAAGTATAGTTTACAGACTCAATGTTCGTGCCTTTACAAAGTCCGCAAGCTCAAAGGTTGTACATAAGGGTACTTTCTTTGCTTTGGAGGAAAAACTCGATTATATAAAGTCCCTCGGTGTAAATACCGTACTTCTTATGCCAGCACAGGAGTTTCTCGAGCTCAGAAAGGATAAGAGACTTGATATATGGGGCTATGAGACGGCAAGACATTTCGCTCCCAAGGCAAGCTATTGTACAAAGAAGAACAGAGACCCTGTTTCCGAATACAAATCAATGGTAAATGCCTATCATAAAGCCGATATAGAGGTGTGGCAGGAGTTTTATTTCGATAAAAAAGATACAGCCTATACGCTTGAGGTATTAAGATACTGGGTTAGAGAATATCACTTGGACGGAGTATATTTAAGCGGAAGCTTTGATATTGAAAGCATAATAAACGATGCCGGCTTAAGTAAAACAAAAATTTTGGCATCATACATAGATGAGGGTTTTAAAAGGGAAAATCTTCTTGTATATAATGATAATTTTCAAAATACCATGAGAAGATTCTTAAAGGGTGATGAGGGCATACTTAATGAGGTATTTGCCGGAATAAGAAGCAATCCCAAGATCAAAAGACTTAAGTATCTTGCCGATATGCAGGGATTTTCCCTCATGGATGTGTTTTCCTATGATATGAAGCATAATGAGCAAAACGGTGAGGACAACAAGGACGGCATAGTTTACAATTACTCATGGAACTGCGGAGCTGAGGGCAAAACCTCTAAAAAGAAGGTCTTAAGCCTCAGAGAAAAGCTTTATAAAAATGCTTTGGTTCTAAGCCTTTTAAGCCCTTCCGTGCCTATGATATGTTCAGGTGACGAGTTCGGAAATACAAGAAAAGGAAATAATAATGCATTCTGCAGGGATGACGATACTTTCTATGTTGATTGGAAAATCTTAAAGAAAAATGAAAACAGACTTAACTGGTTTAAGTATCTGGTTTCTCTAAGAAAAAAATATAAGATTTTTTCTTCAGATAAAGAATTTACAATGCTGGATACCATATCCTGCGGAATGCCGGATATGTCTGTGCATGGGGTACAGGCATGGAAGGCGGAGTTTGATGTTCATAACAGACAACTGGGGATTTATTACAGCGGAAAATACTTTGACAAAGAAAATTCTGAAGATATATATATATTGTATAATATGCACTGGGAAGAACACAAATTTTCCTTGCCGCATATAGGAAAGGGTTTGTCATGGTATATGCTCTTTGATACGGATAGCGATTACGAGGAGCTTGAAAGCCTGTATGAAGCGCCTGAAAAACTGGGAGAAATCAAAAGCCTTGTAATAAAGCCGAGGAGCATAGTTTTTCTGATTGTCAAGTGAAAAAGTCTACAATAATTCATAAAATATCAAAAATAATCCACTGTATACAGTGGATTATTTTCTTGACTAATCTATATATAGTGGTATAATCAAATTTGCACACCCAAGAAGGGACTCATAATTTAAAGATTAAAAAACTGAGGTTTTTAGATATAAAGAGAGGGTTTTTGTATGAGAATTATAAAAAGAAGCGGATCGGAACTCGAGTTTGACATAACTAAAATTATTGCGGCGGTTCATAAGGCGAATGCCGTTGTAGATGAGGATAAACGTCTTTCGAAAAAGCAGATAGACAATATTGCGGCAATGGTTGAGGAAGACTGTCGCAGAATGAATAGAGCCGTGAATGTTGAAGAAATACAGGATATGGTTGAAAACCGGATTATGGAGCAAAAAGCGTTCGAGGTTGCAAGGAAATACATAACCTATCGTTATGTACAAAACCTGAAAAGAAAAAGCAACACTACCGATGAGAAAATCCTTTCCCTCATAGAATGTGAAAATGAAGAGGTAAAGCAGGAAAATTCAAATAAAAATCCTACTGTCAGCAGTGTACAAAGAGATTATATGGCAGGTGAGGTTTCAAAGGATTTAACCGAGCGTTTACTCTTATCAAGCGATATAGTTGAAGCTCATAAAGCAGGTATCCTGCATTTTCATGATGCCGATTATTTTGCACAGCATATGCATAACTGCGACCTCGTAAATCTCGAGGACATGCTTCAAAACGGAACCGTGATTTCGGGAACCTTTATAGAAAAGCCGCACAGCTTTTCAACCGCCTGCAATATAGCTACTCAGATAATAGCTCAGGTCGCTTCAAGCCAATACGGCGGTCAGAGCATATCCTTAACCCATTTGGCTCCTTTTGTCGATGTGAGCAGACAAAAGATAAAGGCTGAGGTTGATGCCGAAATGTACGGCTTAAATGTGGATGCCGACAGAAAAGAGCATATTGTAAACAAAAGATTGCGTCAGGAGATAAACAAAGGAGTACAGACCATACAATATCAGGTGGTTACTCTTATGACTACAAACGGACAGGCTCCATTTATTACGGTGTTTATGTACTTAAATGAGGCAAAGAACGACAGAGAAAAGGCGGATCTTGCCCTTATCATAGAGGAAATGCTTTTACAGCGTATCCAAGGTGTAAAAAATGAGAGCGGAGTATGGATAACTCCGGCGTTCCCTAAGCTTATATATGTGCTTGAAGAGGACAATATTACTCCGGGCTCAAAGTATTATCATTTGACCGGACTTGCCGCAAAATGCTCGGCAAAAAGGCTGGTTCCCGACTATATTTCCGAAAAGAAAATGCTTGAGTATAAGATTGACAAAAACGGAAACGGAAACTGCTATACCTGTATGGGCTGCAGAAGCTTCCTTACACCTTATGTTGATGAAAACGGCAAGCCAAAGTATTACGGCAGATTTAATCAAGGTGTGGTTACGATAAACCTTGTTGATGTGGCTCTTTCAAGCGGAGGGGATGTTGATAAGTTCTGGTCCGTCTTTGATGAAAGGCTGGATTTGTGCCATAAGGCTCTCAGAGCAAGGCATGAGCGTTTACTTGGAACTCCGAGCGATGTGGCGCCTATACTTTGGCAATACGGAGCTCTGGCAAGGCTTAAAAAGGGAGAGTTTATAGATAAGCTTTTGTTCGGCGGCTACTCAACCATAAGCCTCGGATATGCGGGTCTGTATGAGTGCGTTAAGTATATGACCGGAAAAAGCCATACTCATGAAAGTGCAAAGCCTTTCGCTCTTTCTGTAATGCAGCACATGAACGATCGTTGCAGTGAATGGAAACAAAAGGAAAATATAGATTATTCTATTTACGGAACCCCTCTTGAATCCACGACATATAAGTTTGCAAAATGCCTGCAGAAGAGATTCGGTATTATTGAAGGCATTACTGATAAAAGCTATATTACAAATTCTTACCATGTGCATGTCAGTGAAAAGATAGATGCCTTTACCAAGCTTAAGTTTGAAGGTGAGTTTCAGAAGCTTTCTCCGGGCGGAGCCATCAGCTATGTTGAAGTTCCGAATATGCAGGGCAATATTACCGCAGTTATGTCGCTCTTAGGCTTTATATACGAAAATATTATGTATGCGGAGCTTAATACAAAATCGGATTATTGTCAGGAGTGCGGTTTTAACGGAGAAATTTTGATTGAGGAAAATGACGGAAAGCTTGAGTGGATTTGCCCTAAGTGCAAAAACAGGGATCAAAATAAGTTGAATGTGGCAAGAAGAACCTGCGGTTACATAGGGACCCAATTTTGGAATCAGGGAAGAACACAGGAAATCAGAGACAGAGTAATGCATTTATAGGAATATAGAATGAATTATGCAAATATAAAATATAATGATATAGCAAATGGACTGGGAGTAAGAACCGGTCTTTTTGTTTCAGGCTGCAGACATGCCTGCAAGGGCTGCTTTAACGAGTCCGCGTGGGATTTTAATTGCGGCAAAAAGTTTACAAATGAGGTCGCGAATGAAATATTGGACTCCATAGAGCCGTATTATATAAGCGGTCTCAGTCTTCTCGGCGGCGAACCTCTCGACCCGAAAAATCAGGAGGAGGTCGCAAAGCTCATCTTAAAGTTTAGAAAAAGGTTCGGAGAAAGCAAGGATATTTGGTGCTATACCGGCTATATCTACAAGGAAGATTTTATAAAGGGCGGAAGAGCATACACTGAGTATACAGAAAGTATTCTTGACAATATAGACGTGCTTGTGGACGGTCCCTTCGTGGCGGAGCTTCTTAATATAAGCCTTAAGTTTAGGGGCAGCTCAAACCAAAGGCTTCTGGATATGAGGGCATGCAGGAAGACGGGAGAGATAAAGGTGATGGATGTATAAAAAGTAGGGGACTTACATGAGTTAAGTCCCCTACTACTTTTATCATCTTATTCAATATCGAGCTCTATAGCTTCATCTATCTTTTCGCCCACATACTTACCGTCTTTTTTTCTTTGCTTTACACATTCCGTAAGCAGATACTCTATCTGTCCGTTTAAGGAGCGAAAATCATCTTCTGCCCAAGCTGCCAATGCATTGTAAAGCTTTTCGCCTATTCTTAGAGGGATCTGTTTCTTTGCCATGACTATCCCTTTACCGCTTAATACAGGCTTCCTGAATTTACTACAGGCTGTGCTTCATGGTTTCCGCAAAGAACTACCAAAAGATTTGAGACCATAGCCGCCTTTCTTTCTTCGTCCAACTTAACCGTACCCTTTTCTTCCAACATATCAAGTGCCATTTCCACCATGCCTACCGCACCTTCCACTATTACCTTTTTAGCATCTATTATAGCCGTTGCCTGCTGCCTTTGTAACATTACGGATGCAATTTCGGGAGCGTATGCAAGGTAGGTTATTCTGGCTTCAACTATTTCAAGACCGGCTATGTCAACCTTTTCCTGAATAAGATTTTTAATCCTGTCCGCAACCACCGTCGTTGAGCCCCTAAGACTTCCGTCATCGGCAATACCGTCACCGGTAGTATCTATATCGGGTGCCACATCATAAGGATAGAGCTTTACTATATCTCTTACTGCGGTGTCACATTGTAAAGAAAGATATTCCTTGAAATTATCCACATTAAATACTGCGGCGGCTGTATCCACAACTCTCCAAATTACCGCAACACCGACCTCCACAGGATTTCCCAAGGCATCATTGACCTTTTGCTTCGAATTGCTGAGCGTCATAGCCTTTAGAGAGATTTTCTTTCCCATACTCGCATCCGACATCAAGCTTGATTTAACATCTCCGCTTTGTCCGAGTTTCGTATGTGCAGCCGGGTTAAACGGGATTGCGAAGGGATTTATAAAATGAAAGCCCTCTTCTTTGAGGGTACCTATATACTTACCGAAAAGTGTATAAACCACTGCCTCCTGAGGTCTGACCGCCTTGATTCCGGCTATTAATAGAAAACCCGATATTACGGAAATAAAACCGAGTATTACGGCCGGAGGAAATTCCTCCATTCCTCCGTAAAAAATGATACCTGTGCCTCCGACTATTGTCAGCAAACATACAATAAGCATAAACAAGCCTTTACCTGTGCCTTTAAGTACTTTCTCTTTCATAAGTGTTCCTTTCCGGACTGTCGTCCACAAATATAATTTTGATATCAAAATTATATCATACTGATTATAAATGTCAATATTATTGCTTATTGAAATATCCTATAAGTCACGTAGTTACATAGAATATATAAATTTGAAAAGAAATACACTATATGATATCATTTTAGTATAAATTGTATGAAAGGAAGAAGCTTATGAAAAAAAGATTTATCAGTATCATACTATGTTTTGCAATGTGCATGGTACTATTTACAGCATGTGGAACAAATAAGACAGGTGATGAAGGTAGCACCGCAAAGGAAAGTAAGGACAAGGTAATAAAAGTTGCTGCTAACGGTTCTTTTTATCCTATTATCTATACGGATGATAACGGAAAGCTGACAGGTTTTGAGCATGATATCATGGAAGAAATAGGCAAAAGAGCGGGTTATGAGGTTCAGTTTGAAGTTGTAGGGGACTATGCCGTAATGTTTGAGGGCTTGGACTCGGGTAAATATGACACCATTGTAGGTCAAATTTCAGTGACGGAAGAAAGACAAAAAAAATATACCTTCAGTGAGGTATACGGGTATAATGCCATAAAATTGGCGGTTAGAGGAGATGATCCTGCTACTTCCATTGAAGATATGCAGGGAAGGAAGGTGTGCATTGATTTTGCGACCGTGTTGGAAGAGGCTTTAAATAAAATAAATGATAGATTTCCGGAGGGAAAAAAGATAGAATTGGTTACGACGGAGGGAAATATTTATGATGAACTTAAGGTAGGTCATTATGATGCATTCCCGATTACGGTATTATCTTTTGATAAGATTAATGAAAAGGGAGACTACAACTTTAAATTAATCGGCGAGCCGGTTCTGATTGATAAAAATGCTTTTCCGTTTGTAAAAAATGTTGATGCCGATATGATAAACGGGGTTAACGAAGCGATTAAGCAAATGCATGAGGACGGAACAATATCCGAGCTATCAAAGAAATATTTCGGCAGAGATATTTCAAAAGAAAATATCACTGAGTAATGAATGAGTCATAACGGGGCTGTCGCGGCAATAAGCTATACTTTTAATGCGACAGCTTCATTTTGGTTAAAGGAGATTTGAAATGGATTTCGATACAAATTTTTTCTTTTCAACTTTTCCTAAGCTTTTGATTAAAGTACCGTATACATTATGGTTGGGTTGTATTGCATTTGCAATTGCCTTGGTATTAGGGTTATTTTTAGAGATTTGTTATACATGTAGATTTAAAACCTTGAGAATATTAACGGGATTATATATATCATACTTCAGGTCAACACCCTATATAACACAACTGTTTATTTTCTATTTCGGACTGCCGCAAATATTTCCAATCATGAGAAATTTGCTGGGAGGACCTGTTTTAGTCATTACTATAGCGATGAATTCGGCTGCTTTTATTTCCGAGATTATCAGGGGCGGTTTGTTGTCCGTAGATAAGGGACAGGTAGAGGCGGCATTATCCATAGGCTTAAGTCCCGTAAATATTTATAAAGAAATAATACTTCCGCAGGCATTTGTTGCGGCATTTCCCGCACTGGGAAATTCTTTCATTTCAATGATAAAAAATACAGCTATAGGCTTTATGATAGGAGTTGTGGATATACTTGCACAGGCTAAAATTCTGGCAGCCTCATCTTTAAATTTCTTTGAGGCATATATATCTGTAGGAGTCGTGTATTGGATAGTATTGGTTGTAGTGGAACAGCTACTGCGTCACGGTGAATCAAAGATTTGCAAATATTTGTAGGAGAAAACGGGATGAAAAACAAAGATGTAAACAGGATTACAAAAGCACTGGGACTTCAAAGAAATATTGTAGGTGTAAGATTTCTGTATTTTAAGCATGAATATGACAATCTGAAGGTTGCCGAATACGGAAGAAAAACAAGCTATTGTATGATGGTAAGGCATGCAATGGACGGAAACCGCTTTAAAGCCTATTTGGGAAACTTTGCATGCAGGTGCGCTATAGAGGCTTTGGGATTGGATGAAGAAATGGAGTGCGTGGAATCCGGACAAAGGTATTATAGTTTAAAGCTCTATGAAAGTCGTGCAATTGCAAAGGCTGTAACAAAAGATATTTCAAGAATAAAGCAGAAAATATATGGAATTCAACTTGGACCCTTGGAGCAGCTTGAAGATGCGGATGTTGTTATTTTTATGCTTAATGCATATCAATTAATGCGTGTGGTTCAGGGTTATACGTACAAATGGGGTGTACCTAAGGGTCTACACATGGCGGGAAATCAAGGGGTATGTGCGGATTTGACAGCCGGACCGTTTGAAGATAATAATATGAATTTTTCAATCTTATGTGCAGGTACAAGAAAAATGTGCTCTTGGGGAGATGATGAAATTGGTGTAGGTCTTCCTATACAACAATTTGAGCCTTTAACGGAAGGTATTATACAGACCATGAATTATATAGATTATCCCGAGCATAAAGACATGATAAGTCAAAGGCTTGAAGACCATATGGAGCTTGGAGTAGCAGTGGATAAAAGTTTACATTACGGAAAACTTGGAAAGCCTTATGTAAGACCGGCTATGTATGAACAATTACGAAACGGAGAATCTGAATGATTAGGATAAAGGATTTGCATAAAAGCTTCGGGAAATTGGATGTATTAAAAGGGATAGATTTTCAGGCATCTGCCGGTGAGGTTATAGCTATAATAGGACCATCGGGAATGGGGAAATCTACTTTTTTAAGATGTATTAATTATATTGAGAGACCGGAAAAAGGGATTATAGAAATAGATAATATCAAAGTAGATGCTCAAAAATGTACGGAAAAAGAGATTAGGAAGTTAAGGCTTAAAACATCCATGGTATTTCAAAATTATAATTTGTTTAAAAATAAGACGGTACTTGAAAATGTTATGTTACCTATGACATCAGTTCAAAAAACCGAAAAAGAGGAAGCGAGGAAAAAAGCTTTGCAGTATTTGGAGCAGGTCGATTTATTGGATAAGCTCAATGAATACCCTTCCCGTTTATCAGGCGGGCAGCAGCAAAGAGTAGGTATTGCACGGGCGATGGCGGTAAATCCTAAGCTTATTTTATTGGATGAGCCGACATCTTCTTTAGATCCCGAATTGGTACTTGGAATTTTCGATATACTGAGAAATCTGGCTGCCGAGCATAAACGTACGATGATTATAGTTACGCATGAAATGGGCTTTGCAAGGGAAATAGCGGACAGAATCATATTTATGGATGAAGGTAAAATCATAGAAGAGGGCAGTCCGGAAGAAGTCTTTACGAATCCTCTAAATGAAAGGACAAGAAGATTTTTGGAAAACTTCTAAAAGTCAGTTCTCCCCACATATAAAAATGCCCGCAACTTTTTAAGTTGTGGGCATTAAAAACTGTTTATACTGTCATCTGACAAAGAAACTAAGCTTAAAGCTTACTTAACCCATACACCGTCGGCATTGACATAGTAGTTATCCGGGGTAGTGGCGTTATACCACATAGCTCCCGTGTTAGGGTCTAAGAAGTACCAGAGCCCTTTCCACTCAATCCAACCGGTTCTCATAACGCATTTGTCATCAAAGAAATACCACTGGTCATTTACATGTCTCCACGAAGTGGATGCAAGAGTGTGGTTGTCATCCACAAAATACCAATGTTTATTTGCAAATACCCAACCCTTGTTGGCCGTACTTACACCGCTTACATCGCTGTAGTTCGGGTTTTGGAAAATATTTGCCGTACCCGGACCGCCGGCTCTTCCTGTTTTCGCACCGCTGTAATCAGCACTTGGACCGGAATTATTTGAATTGTCGCTTCTTTTGCGGGCATTTTTTAAATCGGAGAGCAGATCGGAATCTACAACCAAAGCAGGAGAAGCTTTTTGCGTATCTCTTCCGAGTTTGGTAGAGTATACGTAGAAGGTGTATGTACCGGTTCCTTTTTCTATAATAAGAGAGGTAAAGTCATATTTAGGTTTATTTACGGAAAAATAGGTACTGATACCCTTGTTTCCCTTAAATAATTTAACCTTGTATCCTGTTTTATCTTCAGCCTCATCCCAGCTTGCTATGATTCTGTTGTCCGTGTCGTCCCAGAAAAGCTCACCTATGCTGTAATCCTTGGCTTCGGAAGTTTCATCCGCATAAACGGTAGTAAGAGGGGCAGCTATAGTACCCGTGGCTATAAAAGCGGTTGAAAGAAAAATACTCATAAAAATCTTGAATTTTTTCATAAAAATGCTCTTAATGCGTAAGCATTAAGCACTCCTTTCTCAATATTTTTTGTTATATACGCCTAATAAAACCGTAGGAAATATAATTTAATAATAAGACTTTTTGCTTTATAAATCAATAACAATACCATTACAATAATGTAAATGTTTTATGTTTCCGCATCTCGTGCCGGACTTAGGGTAAATACAAACTCCGTTCCTACTCCTTCGGTACTTATTACGTCAACGGTTTCACCGTGAGAGTTTAATATATCTTTTACTATGGCAAGTCCCAAGCCTGTACCCTTTTTATCTTTTCCCCTTGATGAATCCGACTTGTAAAATCTGTCAAAAACCTTCTTGACATTGTCTTTCGGAATACCTATTCCGGTATCCTTAACACTTACAAAGATTTTTTCATACCTTTTTCTGACTTCTATAAAAATACTTGATTCGGCGGAGGAAAATTTGATAGCATTGTCTATAAGGTTATAAAGAACCTGCTGTATTTTACCGATATCCGCATTTACCATACATACGGAATCAAAAAAGGTAAGTTCAAAAACGATTTTTTTATCAAGACATTGTCCCTCGAAGCTTGCTGCCGTATCTTTTATGACTCTGTTAAGGTCAAAATTTGTTCTTCGTATATAACCCTTGGCATCCGTTCTGTTAAGGGTCAGGATTCCCTCGGTCAGCTTTGTCAGCCTGTTCGTTTCCGTAAGAACTCTTTCTATGTACTTGGCTTGCATATCATCAGGTATCGTGCCGTCAAGTATGGCTTCCAGAAATCCCTTTATGGAGGTAAGAGGAGACCTGAAATCATGAGAGATATTCGTGATAAAGGTTTTTTGGTAATCATCCGCCTTATAAAGTTCATCGGACATGAAATTCAAGGTGTCGGAAAGATATCCCATTTCGTCATTGCTGTCAAGTTTAAGCCTGTAGGAGAGATTTCCCGCGGCATACTGCTTTGCCGCCTCTGTGATGGATTTAAGAGGCATATAAATATATTTATGGAAAATAAGCAGTATGAGCAGGGATAAAATAAATATAATAAAACCTGTCAAATAAACAATGTTAAGTATATCGTTTTCATCGGCTTTAAGCCTGTCTATTGGCAGGTGTATTGCGACATAGCCGTAAGTCTTGTAGTTACCTACAATAGGGGCGATAACGCTTAAAACATCGTAATCAAAGGAGTCAAAAAATTTACCCGTGGCAAAGGATTTTTTTGAACTGAGCATAATAGGATTAAAGTTCTCTATGGTTTTGGAATCCATTTTACCTGCAGAATCAAGAATTATTTTGCCGTCTTTATCCATTATCCAAACGTCCGATTGTAAAAAAGTGCCTACAAGTCGTAATTGAGGATATGCCTGCTCCAGCTTTATGTCATCGCCGCTGTAGTTTCCGGAATAGGTGCCGGATATAAGATTGGCTTCGTCGTAGAGTATGGAAGCTCTGGACTTAAGCAAATAGTTATAGGTCAGCTTTGATGACAGTACGGCTATGGCAATGAAGGACAAAACTCCGAATATGATATAGCCCAGTATGAGCTTAACATATAAAGAAAGTCTCATCGTCCTTTGCTCCTAACCTCAAATTTATAGCCTATACCCCAGACAGTGCCTATATTCCAGCTTTCATGGTCTTTTATTTTTTCTCTCAATCTTTTTATATGCACATCCACGGTTCTTGTATCACCTATATATTCATAGCCCCAAATATGGTCAAGGAGCTGTTCTCTCGTAAAAACCTGATTAGGGCTTGAAGCGAGAAAGTATAAAAGCTCCAGTTCTTTCGGCGGCATATCCACAGTTTTACCCATATATACGACAGAGTAGTTTGTCAGGTTTATTATGAGGTCGGGATATTCCACAAAATCACCGTTTTGATGAGTCTCGTTTATGTTTGTAAGAGGTGCCTGATAACGACGTAAAACGGCTTTTACTCTTGCGACAAGCTCCTTTGAATCAAACGGCTTTATTATATAATCGTCCGCACCCAGCTCAAGCCCCAAAACCTTGTCAAAAACCTCTCCCTTTGCGGAAAGCATAATTATGGGAATGGTCGAAGAGCTGCGGAGCTGCCTGCACACCTGATATCCGTCTATTCCCGGAAGCATTAAATCCAGTAAAACCAAGTGAGGTTTAAATTCCTTAAACTTTTCTATTGCGGCTTCGCCGTCGTGAACAATATAGGTTTCATAGCATTCCTTCATGAGGTAAAGTGCAATGAGGTCCGCTATGTTTTCATCATCGTCTACTATAAGTATTCTTTGTTTTTCTACCATATAAAAACTCCCTATTTAAAATTAACTATTGTAATGGCGGTTCCCCCCTCTTCGAAGTCCGCCAGATGGTATGACTTTATAAAGCTTTGCTTTTTCAGGTAAGCGTGTATTCCCTTTTGTAAGGCTCCGGTACCCCTTCCGTGTATGATTTTTACACTGTTAAGGTGTGAGAGCAGGGCGTCATCAAGGTATTTGTCAAGTACGGCGCAGGCTTCGTCCACATTCATAGCTATAACGTTAATCTCAGGGGATATGCTTGCAGCCTTCATAAAGGAGGATGATTTTGATTTATGTACGGTTTTATTATCTTCTTTTACAGCCTCCGTTATGCTTAAATCATTTTTGTGCACTTGAGAACGAAGCATTCCCATCTGAATATAAAGAAGTCCCTTGTCGTTCGGGAGAGTTGAAACAACTCCGTCTATATTAAGGGAGTGAACATGCACCTTATCACCTATTTTTAAATCCCTGTTTTTCTCGACTTTTTTAGCTTTACTGTTTGCTTTTATATCGCTTTTAGCTTCGTTTTTATTAAGCTCTTCACGAAGTCTCTGCCTTTGTTCTTCGAGCGCTTTGCCGAGACCGGCACCGGAAGCTATTTTATTGATGTTTTTAATGCTTTCATCGGCTGTTTCCTTAGCTGAAGCAAGTATTTTATAAGCTTCTTCTTTTGCCTTTTTAATTATGTCTTCGCTTCTTTTGTCAAGATTTTTGTCTCTGTCCGCATAATGTTTTTTAAGTCTCGCTATTTCTTCTTTTTGCTCCTGTGCCTCTGCACGTTCTTTTTCTATTATTTTTCTGTTTTCTTCAAGCTTTATAAGAAGATCTTCAAAGCTTTGCTCATCCGCACTTATATGCTGCTTTGCCTCGTCGATAATATACTCGGGTAAGCCCAATTTCTTGGATATTGCAAAGGCATTGGATTTCCCGGCAACACCTATAAGTATCTTATAAGTAGGTCTGAGTGTATTGACATCAAATTCACAGGAAGCATTTTCAACTCCCGAGGTATTAAGAGCAAATACCTTAAGCTCGCTGTAATGTGTAGTTGCGACAGTTCTTGTCTTCATTCTGTGCAGGAAGGAAAGAATCGCGATTGCAAGAGCTGCACCCTCAGTAGGATCCGTACCTGCACCAAGCTCGTCGAAAAGACAAAGAGAACGGGAGTCCGCTTTCTCGAGAATTTCGACTATTCTCTTCATGTGTCCGGAAAAGGTGGAAAGACTTTGCTCTATACTTTGTTCATCTCCTATATCGGCAAAAACATCGGTGAATACGCTGAGCTTACTGCCGCTAAATGCCGGAATATGAAGACCCGCCTGTCCCATAAGAGTAAAAAGCCCGACTGTCTTAAGGGAAACCGTCTTTCCGCCCGTATTGGGTCCCGTAACTACAAGAAGGTCGTACTCGCCACCTACACTTATATTTATAGGAACAACCTTTGATGTGTCGAGAAGAGGATGTCTTGCATCCTTCAAATTTATATAATAATCATTGTTAAATTCCGGTTCACTTGCATTAAGTTTTGAAGAAAGTTTTGCCTTGGAAAAAATAAAATCCAGATTTGCAAGAATGTCCTGATTGCTTTCAAGCACTTTTGTATATGGCAGGCACATGCTGCTTAGGTTTTCCAAGATTTTTTCTATTTCTTTTTTCTCTTCAATCTGCAATTCTTTTACTTCATTATTCATCTGTATTACGGCAATCGGCTCTATAAAATAGGTTGAGCCGGAGGCACTTTGGTCGTGAACGACACCGTTTACTTTATTCTTAAATTCCGCCTTTACCGGGAGACAATAGGCATTGTCACGAAGTGTAATAATGGCTTCGGTGAGGTAATCCCTGTGCGCGTTCATTATATGATTCAGCTCGCTGTGCATACGGGAAACGATGTTTTTTTGCTTTTGTCTTATGCCGCTTAATTTAGGGCTTGCGTCATCGCTTATACTGTCTTCCGAAAGTATGCATCTTTCTATTTCTTTTGCAAGAACTTTCACATCGTCAAGCAGGCGAAAATCGCTTTCGAGACTGTCGGGCTCAAAAGTTATATCATTCTCATGTACACCGTATACTATGGCTCTTTTTGCGACACGAAGCTGGTCGCCTATGTATAGAAGCTCGTTTATTCCTAAAGACGAGCCTATTTCAAGACGTTTAAGGCTTGCCTTTATGTCTTTCAGACCGGAAAAGCTTATTTGCCCCTTGGTTCGTATACGGTCGCAAGCGGAGCTTGTATCTTTTTGAGTTTTTTTAATATAATCTATATCTGTAGCGGGTAAAAGTTCCTTACACAGCTCTTTTCCGAGGGCTGAAGTGCTCAGGTCCGCCAGCATATCAAGAATTTTAGGAAATTCAAGTATGCGTATGGATTTTTCATTCATAATGTTTTATCCTCTTTTTTGTGCTAAAATAAAGTGTTTAGTTGTGATTATACATTAAAATCATATAAAAGTATATATTCGAGGGGGCTTTAAAGGCTTTGCTAAATGTGTTTTTATTGTGTATATTGTTTTTAAAGCTTGAAAAAGGCTGTATATAGATATAAGATAAGATGGAAAATGAGTATGCTTTTCGGAGGTAAGAAATTTGAATTACAAAAAGCTTATAAAAACGGCTTTGCTTGCCGGAGAGATGTTGATAGTAAGCGGTGCGGAGATGAAGAGAGTTGAAGACACGCTGACCTATATTTTATCATCCGCAAAAACTGCGAGCTTTACCGTTTTTGCCGTATCGACAGGGATAACCATAAGTCTTTGGACGGAGGATAATAGGGTTTATACGCTTTCTTCGAGAGTCCGGGGAAGGGATACGAATCTTAATGTTCTCCATTTAGTTAACGAAGTATCGAGAGATTTGGCTGATAAAAAGATAGATGTTTTTGAGGCTTATGATTTATTATGTGATATAAAACATAAGAGCTGCTACGGGAAGCGTCTTAAGTTTATCGCCTATGTCGCTGTATGTACAGGCTTCGGTGCGGTCTTGGGCGGAAGCTTTATAGACTGTCTGTGTGCCTTTTTGATAGGTCTTGTGCTTGCCGGCTCTCTGTTCGGTTTTGCATATTACGGCTTCAACCCTTTTTTTGTGAATATGTTTACGACGTTGTTTGCGGTTTTTTCGGCGTATATGCTCAATAAATCGGGGCTTTTTGTTATGAACAGGGAACTTGTGGTCATATGCTCCATCATGCCCTTACTTCCGGGAATAGCTTTCACCACTGCTGTCAGAGATATACTTAACGGTGACTATATTTCGGGCTCGAGTCGTATGTTGGAGGCTGTGGTTATAGCTTTGTCGATAGTCTCGGGTGCGGGTGTTGCCATTTGGATATTCAAACAGTTTTTCGGATAGGGGAAGATGATGATTATAAAAACATTGGGAGCCTTCGCGGTCGTATTTGCTTTCGGAATAATAATAGATATACCTAAACGTTTGCTTATGTATGCCGCGGCAATAGGGGCTTTGTCGTGGTTTGTATATTTATCTGCCGAGAGATTTACATCCAACATTATTATAGTTGTATTTATGTCGACTTTCGTGGTTGCGGTACTCAGTAACGTGTTTGCGAGAATTTTTAAAACACCTGTAAGTTTATTTCTGGTTTCGGGCATTTTGCCGAGCGTGCCGGGAGGCTCTGTATATAGGATGGTATATTACATATTGTCAAACGATACGGTAAAAGCAAATTATTATTTTGTGGAAGCTTTGCAGATAAGCGGCGCAATAGCCATGGCGATATTTTTGACCGAATCGGTCGTAAGAGCAAAGAAAAAGTACACCCAAAGGGATTTGAACCCTCAGTCTTCAGAGTCGGAGTCTGATGCTTTATCCGATTAAGCTATGGGTGCGGATTTGTTCAAAAACATATATAGCTTAACAAAAATATTAAAAAAATTCAATAACTATAAACGTTTTTGCAAGGACAGCGGAGAGTAGAGGAAGCAATCCGAGCCCGGTAGAAACAAAAATTCAGGAGGAAAGAATGAGATACGAAAAGAACAGAAGAATATTCGGCTTGGATGAATATATGGTTATAAAGTATTCGAAAATGCTTGCAATTCCTGCCGCTATAATAATTCTTATAATAATAATTCTCAGTATGGACACTTTTTCGGGGATGAAAAAGAAGAATAAAAAGAAAGAGACGGCGACCCAAAGTGAGATTTTCGTGCCGTCGGACGAGATGAAGGAGGATGCGGTTCAAGGCGTGATAGATATGATAAATTATTATCAGGTTGCCAGAATCACAGCGGACACGGATAAGCTTTGCGAGTTGTTTGGGGAAAACCCGGAATCTGTAAGCGAGTCCGTAAAAGAAAAATTAAAAGAGGAGTCCAAGCTTTTTGAGTATTTCGGCGCAGATACCATTGTTTACACGGTTGACGGAGTTAGGAAGGGTGAGTACATAGTTTATGCAAAAATGAGCCTTAAATTTAAGAAGGCTGAAACTCTTGCACCTATGATAATGGCGGCTTATGCGGTTCCCGATAAGGATACGGGACGTTACAGGATACTGGATGCTTCGGATATGAGTACCGAACAAAAGCTCAGAATGAAAAAAATTAATGAGAGCAAAGAAGTACAGAAAATGTATGTTGAGCTTAAAGAGGAGCTCTCAAAGCTTGTGGTTGATGATGTGAATTTAGCTGACAAATACAAAGACTTTGTAAACGGAAGCTTAAAATTCAAAACTCCGAAGGATACAAAAGAGAGTGTGGAAGCAAAAGAAAAAAGCAAGAGAATTGCCGAATCCGAAAGTGCAAGCATAGAGGAGAGCCTGAGAAACGAAAGTCTTGAGAAAGAAAGTGAGCAGGAGACAAGCGTACAGGAGGGTGAAGAGAGCACCGGGGAAGGTGAAGGCTCGGAGGCTGAGAGTTCTGCGGAATAGGGCTTTAAGATATATTTTGATGAAAGAAAGTGTAGATATGGATATAAAGGATTTTTATTATGATTTGCCGGAGGAACTTATAGCACAGGATCCTCTTGTGGACAGATCTTCATCAAGGCTTTTGATTCTTAACAAGGAAAGCGGAGATATGGAACACAGGCATTTTAAGGACATAAAAAAGTATCTAAAAAAGGGTGATTGTCTGGTTATAAACGATACCAAGGTTATTCCGGCAAGGCTGTTCGGAGTAAAAGAGGATACGGGTTCCAAGGTTGAAATTTTGCTTTTGAAGCGTATGCCGGGTGATATCTGGGAGGTTTTGGTAAAGCCGGGAAAAAAATGTAAACCCGGAGCGAAGTTAATCTTCGGAGAGGGCATTTTAAAGGCTGAAATAACGGATGTGGTTAATGACGGCAACAGACTCATAAAGTTTGAGTATGAAGGTATTTTTGAGGAAATACTTGATAAGCTCGGAGAAATGCCTTTACCGCCGTATATAAAGCATAAACTGAAGGATAAGAACAGATATCAAACCGTATATGCAAAGCATGAGGGAAGTGCCGCGGCTCCGACGGCGGGACTGCATTTTACCGATGAACTTCTGGGTGATTTGCAGGCAATGGGAGTCAATATTGCAAGAGTGACCCTACACGTAGGGCTCGGAACATTCAGACCTGTAAAAGAAAGTGATATACTGAAGCATAATATGCATTCGGAGTTTTATACAGTAAGCGACGAAGCCGCAAATATGATAAATGAAACCAAAAAGCAGGGTAACAGAGTTATCTGTGTAGGAACTACAAGCTGCAGAACCCTTGAAAGTGCGGCTAATGATGAAGGCTTTGTTGAAGCAAAAAGCGGATGGACGCAGATATTCATATATCCGGGATATAAGTTTAAGATTATGGATGCCTTGATTACCAATTTTCATTTGCCTGAATCCACTCTTATAATGCTTATTTGTGCATTTGCGGGAAGGCAGAATATTATGGCTGCCTATGAAAAGGCGGTTGAAGAAAGATACAGATTTTTCAGCTTCGGAGATGCGATGTTTATAAGCTGATGACAGAATAAGGTGTAAAAAAAGCCCCATCAAAAAACCGATGGGGCTTTTAAATTTCTTATAAAACTGTCATATTTTTGTCTTCGGAACTTAAAGCTGTCGTGTTTTCGTCTTTTTCTTTTATGATCAAAAACAGGCAAAACAGCATAGGTAAAAAGAATACGTAAGGTGTATAGGATATTACATCCAGAACCGTTTCATTCGTACTTATGTCAAGAAGCGAAGAAAGGAAGTTGTTTACCATATGTATGATAATAGGTATCTTCAAAGAACGCTTCTTACTGTAAATATAACCGTAAATAAGTCCCGAAATTGCCGTATAGATTACCTGTACGGGCTGTTCATGCCATAAGCCGAATAAAAGCCCGGAAAGGATAATGGGAAACCATGTGTTTTTCATTATTCTCTCGGAACATTTGAAAATTATACCTCTGAACATTATTTCTTCTACCAAAGGACCGAGTATGGCTGTTGAAAGCAGGATCCATACGGCATTTTCTCCGGTATTTTTCCAAATATCGTCAAATTCTTCAAGGCTTTCCGATACCGTCGGCATAAACGAGGCAAAAAAGTCCAAAATTTGGTAGTAAAAAAGTGCGATTCCTCCTATACCGAGTCCCATAATAACAGCCTTTACAAGGTCGGGACTTTTTAGCTTTCTGTCTTTCTCATATGCCAAAAAGCGGTATATGAGAATGTACATAACGAAAAGTAAAAAGCAAAGTATAGTATCAAATTTGTAGAAAGAATAGCCCTCAAAAAAAGGCAGCTTCGCTAATACAGTTTCTGTAAAACGATACAAAAATATGCAGAATGCTATAAGAAAAATATTAAAAAGGATGTTTTCTTTAATTTTATTCATATTTAAATTACTCACTTATATCTATTTTTAAGTTTACTGTTGTTATTGCGTGCAAGGTACATCATATCAGCCTTTTATTTGATTTTCAATATTTATTGTATAAAATATAAATCACCCTTTCCCATCAAATCGGATTGTTTGATTCCGAAACTTTGATTAGGAAAAGGTGATTTTAATACTTAATCGGCTTTATCCGTATTTTCTGTTTTCTGTTCCTGTTTCTTCTCTTCTTTGCTCTCCTTTATCTTTTTTGCTCGCAGTGCGGATTTTTTAATAAAAGCCTTTATCACTAAAACAATAACGGCAATAAAGATTGCAAGTAGGATGAGAGTAGGAGAGTTCGCCAAAATTGCAACCGTAAGATTTACAAAGAAGTCTCCTATACCGGAAATATTTCTTTTGAAACCGCTTACTATTCTCTGACCTACGGTTTGAGGCGCTTCTTCCTCGTATTTCTTTACTTCGTCAATACTTAAGCTTACAGTTGCGTAAGAAACCTGATTGTCAAAAAGCTTAAGCTGAGATTCATAATTTTCCAAATCGGCTCTGACCTCCGAGAGTCTTGCCTGTATTGTTATTATAGCATCAACGCTTTCGGCTTTTTCAAGTAATGCCCAAAGGCTGTCTCTCTCAATTTCGAGGGATTTTTTTCTGCTCTCGACATCCACATAGTTAAGCGTAATATCCTGAACATTCTCGTATCTGCTGATCACGTTGGCACTGCCCTCGGTAAATTTGAGAAAATCATTGAGCTCCTTTTCAGGTATCCTGACTCTGATATTTGCGGTCTTGAGATTTACCTCAGGCGAATAGTAAGGTGAGTAATAGTTGTTAGGATTGATCTCGCTGCTTTCTATGTAGCCGGAATGCTTATTAACTTCGGTTTTGATATCTTCAAGGAATTTATCGAACTCCAGAGTTTGAAGACTTAAATTTATAGTTGTTATAAGCTTTCTTTTGCCGGCTTCGTTTTCTATGTTGATATTTTCGGTGTCGGGAACCCCCTCTTTGTTTACCGCACCTCCGGAACTTAAAGCCTCCGCTTCGCCGACTGCCATATTTTCGGAATAGGCATTCGCTTCGTCACGAGCGACATAGGTCTCGTAAGTCGCCGCCTTGGAAGAAGAACTTGAAGCTCCCGAACAGGCGGACAGGCTTAGGGAGCCTGCCAATATAAGACTTAAAAACAATATACTTTTTTTCATAATTACCTCCCTGAAACAGTACTATGTTACATAAACAGTATAGCACTTTGAGTTGCCGTTAACAATTAATTATCTATATAGAATTATTATTAAAAAGGGAAAAAAACAGTAAGCGGTTCAGAATATATTGTAATTGATAAAGTGAGGGGTAATGTGTTATTATATGTTGTGGACGCCCGAAATGTTTAGTAAAAGATATGTAAGCAAAAGGGCATAGACAATTTTGTTGATAAAAGAGGGAAAGATTTTATCCCGTGAAAGAAATAAAAGAGGTAAAGTATGTCGATAATCGACCAGAAGAAAATAAGAAATTTTTGTATTATAGCTCATATAGATCATGGCAAATCAACTCTTGCCGACAGAATAATAGAAAAAACGGGCTTGCTTACAAGCAGAGAAATGCAATCTCAGGTTCTCGATAACATGGAACTTGAGAGAGAAAGAGGTATAACCATAAAATCTCAGGCGGTCAGAACCGTTTACAAGGCAAAGGACGGTGAAGAATATATTTTCAACCTTATAGACACGCCGGGGCATGTTGACTTTAACTATGAAGTTTCCAGAGCTCTTGCCGCTTGTGACGGAGCTATACTTGTAGTGGATGCGGCTCAGGGCATAGAAGCACAAACACTTGCAAATGTTTATCTGGCTCTTGACCATAATCTTGAGGTATTCCCGGTTATAAATAAAATTGATTTACCGGGGGCAAATCCCGAATATGTTGCGCACGAAATAGAGGATGTCATAGGCATAGAGGCTGTAGATGCACCGAGAATATCGGCAAAAGCCGGTCTTAATATAGAGGACGTATTGGAGGCTATAGTTCATAGGGTTCCCTCACCTACAGGAGATGTGTCCGCACCTTTGCAGGCGCTTATCTTCGACTCCTTATATGATTCCTACAGAGGGGTTATAGTTTTTGTGAGAATCAAAGAAGGAAGCGTTAAAAAAGGCGATATGATACATATGCTTGCTACAGGAGCCAAGGAAACCGTTGTGGAAGTCGGTTATTTCGGTGCCGGACAGTTCATACAGTGCGATGAGCTCAGTGCGGGTATGGTAGGTTATATTACGGCAAGTATTAAAAATGTTAAAGACACGAGAGTCGGAGATACAATAACAAATGCAAACAGACCTTGTAAGGAAGCCTTACCGGGATATAAAAAGGTAACGCCTATGGTTTACTGCGGTCTGTATCCGGCGGACGGCGCAAAATATAACGATTTAAGAGATGCTCTTGAAAAATTGCAGTTAAATGATGCATCGCTTTTTTACGAGCCTGAAACGTCCTTAGCTTTGGGCTTCGGTTTTCGTTGCGGATTTTTGGGACTTTTACATTTGGAAATTATTCAGGAAAGACTTGAAAGAGAGTATAATCTTGACCTTGTAACCACGGCTCCGGGAGTTGTATACAAGGTATTTAAGACAAACGGTGAAATGATAAGTCTTACAAATCCCTCAAATTTGCCGGAGTCTAGTGAGATAGAGCACATGGAAGAGCCTATAGTATCTGCCGAGATTATGCTTACTAAAGAATTTGTAGGTGCGATAATGACGCTTTGCCAGGAAAGGCGAGGTACCTATATCAGCATGGAATATATAGAGGAAAACAGGGCTGTGCTTAAATATGAGTTGCCTCTTAACGAGATTATATATGACTTTTTTGATGCTTTAAAATCAAGGTCGAGGGGTTATGCTTCTCTTGATTATGATTTAAAAGGTTATGTTCCTTCCACACTGTGCAAGCTCGATATACTTATAAACAAGGAGCAGGTGGATGCTCTTTCATTTATAGTGCACTCATCTTCCGCTTATGAGAGAGGAAGAAAAATGTGTGAAAAACTTAAGGAAGAAATTCCGAGACACCTGTTTGAAATTCCTATTCAGGCAGCCGTAGGAGGAAAAATCATAGCAAGAGAAACGGTCAGAGCCATGAGAAAAGACGTTTTGGCAAAGTGCTACGGCGGAGATATAACGAGAAAGAAAAAGCTTCTTGAAAAACAAAAAGAAGGTAAGAAGCGAATGAGACAGGTAGGCAATGTGGAAATACCGCAGAAAGCATTCATGAGCGTGCTTAAGTTGGATGAAGAATAGATAAGAGAAGGTAAAACGATGAAGAAAAGGTTGGAACTGTATGTCCATATCCCTTTTTGTACTCAGAAATGCAAATACTGCGACTTTCTTTCGGGACCTGCAAGTGAGGAGAGCCACCAAGCTTACGTTGAACAGCTTATTAAAGAGATAAGAGCTCAAGGAGAATATTACAGAGATTATCAGATAAGTACGATTTTTATAGGCGGAGGTACTCCTTCGATTCTTAAGGGTGCGCAAATTTGCGATATAATGAGTGCAATATACGAAAATTTTGTGGTGGAGGCAAGTGCCGAGATTACTATAGAATGTAATCCGGGAAGCATAAATCAGGATAAGCTCGGCTACTATAAACAATCGGGAATCAACAGAATAAGCTTAGGTCTGCAAAGTACAAACGACAAGGAGCTTAAGCTTCTTGGAAGAATACATACCTATGATGATTTTTTGGAAAGTTATCAGCAGGTAAGGGAAGAGGGCTTTGACAATGTCAATATAGATTTGATGAATGCGATACCGGCACAGAGCTTTGAAAGCTTTAAAACCGGCCTTAAAAAGGTTGTGATGTTAAAGCCGGAGCACATATCGGTATACTCTCTGATAATAGAGGAGGGTACGGTTTTTCATAAATATTTTTCCACCAAGGAGGGGAAAAAGCATTTGCCGAGCGAAGAGCTTGACAGGCAGATGTATAAGTTTGCCAAGGAATATTTGGCGAAAAACGGCTATGAAAGATATGAGATAAGCAATTACGCAAAAGACGGAAAAGAGTGCAGGCATAATGTGGGATACTGGACAGGGGAGGAGTATCTGGGACTCGGACTCGGAGCATCCGGCATGGTTATGGATAGGCGCTTTAATGTTGAAAAGGATTTAAACACCTATCTAAGTCTTGATTTTTCAAGGGATTTGACACCTTTATATCAAAATGTGAGTGAGCTGAGCGAATTTGATAAGATGGAAGAGTTTATGATTTTGGGTTTGAGACTTACAAAGGGAGTGTCGGGTAGTGAATTTTATAAAAAATTCGGTCACAATATGTTCAGTGTTTTTGAAAAGGCGATTAATAAAAATATGTTATTGAAGCTTTTAAACTATAGACAGCCGAACCTTTTCTTAACCGAGAAGGGGCTGGATCTGAGCAACAGGGTTATGTCGGACTTTTTATTTGACAGGTAAATAGGGATTGGAAAAATGAATTTAAGAACGGTAAAAATAGACAAAGAATTTTTGCATATGGCGGAGCTTGAAGCTTTGAATACGGAGGCATTTCCCCTAGAAGAGAGGATAGAGGTATCCGAAATTCTTGAAATGACAAGACACGGGGAAGTAGATTTTAAGGCTGTGTATGACGGGGAGAGTTTCATTGCTTTTTATCTGGTTTTTAAGAAAGCCCCCTGTGTATACATTTACTTTTTAACAGTAAACACTCATCTCAGAAGAAGGGGTTACGGAGGCAAGGTTCTTGAGCTTATGACCAGGGAATATGAGGATTTTCAGATTATTCTCGACTTGGAGGAAATAGACGGGAAAGCGAAAAATAATGCGCAAAGGCTTACCAGAAAGAAATTTTATTTGAGGAACGGCTACAAGGAAGCCGGCTACGGTATGGCTTATGTAGGTATGCGCTTTGAAGTTCTGTTCAGAGGAGAAAAAATACAAATCGAAGCCTTTAAAGAGCTCATAGAGGAGACAAAAGCCATTATAAACGCATACAGCAGTAATAAATTCGAGCCGGATATATATTTGCTTGATAAGTAAAAATACATATTATTTATAATAAAATCCTTGCGAAATATAAGGTTTTATTATAGAATATAACACAAATGTTATTTAGGGAGGAAATTGTTAATGATTTCAGCTGGAGATTTTAAAAACGGTCTTACCTTAGAGATAGAGGAAGGTCAAGTATTTCAGATAATAGAGTTTCAGCACGTGAAACCGGGTAAGGGTGCAGCTTTTGTAAGAACAAAGATTAAAAACGTAAGAACCGGAAGTGTGGTGGAGCGTACTTTCCGTCCTACGGAGAAGTTCCCGCAGGCACGTATCGACAGAGCCGAGATGCAATATTTATATTCCGACGGCGAGATGCACAATTTTATGAATACGGAAACCTATGACCAGATAGCTTTGAATAATGACAAGGTTGGGGATGCACTTAAGTTTGTTAAAGAAAACGAAATGGTTAAGATATGCTCTTTTAACGGTGATGTGTTCTCTGTAGAACCTCCTTTGTTTGTTGAGCTTGAAATAACAGAAACGGAACCGGGCCTTGCAGGAAATACAGCCACAAACGCTTCGAAGCCGGCAACTGTTGAAACGGGTGCGACAGTTTATGTACCATTATTTGTAAATATTGGTGATAAAATTAAGATAGATACGAGAACAGGAGAGTATCTGTCCAGAGTTTAATTTACACTTTATATATTTATAAGCGACTTCCCGTGAGTCGCTTTTTATATTTTACAGTACAGATGGAGTTAGTATGTATACAATTTTAGACTTGATTTCAAAAGATATAAGACTGGCATTTGAAAAGTGCGGATACGATTCGGCGGGAGCTGCGGCAAGTCTGTCCAACAGACCGGATTTATGCGAATATCAGTGTAATGCGGCTATGGCTCTTGCAAAAAAGATAGGAAAGAAGCCTATAGATATAGCAAATGACGTTGCGAAGGAATTGGAAAAAAATGCATTGTTTTCCGAGATTAAAGCCGTTATGCCGGGCTTTATAAATATCAGACTGAGCGAAGAGGGCTTGTGTAAATACCTTAAAGATATGTCCGGAGAAGAAAACTACGGACTTGAAAAGGGAGAACAAAAGACCGTTATTCTGGACTACGGCGGTCCTAATGTTGCAAAGCCTTTGCATGTGGGACACCTTCGTTCCGCCGTAATAGGAGAAAGTATTAAAAGAATTCTCAGATATAAGGGAGATAAGGTTTTAGGTGATATTCACCTCGGTGACTGGGGACTTCAAATGGGACTCATCATTGAAGAGTTAAGATGCAGAAAACCGGAACTGCCTTATTTCGACGAAAGCTTTACCGGAGAGTATCCCGATACCCCACCGTTTACGATAAGCGAGCTTGAAGAAATATATCCTACGGCTTCCGCAAAGACCAAGTATAAAGACGACGCAAGCGAAGAAGAGATAAGAAAAGCGGAGGATTTTAAAGCTAAGGCTATGGAGGCTACGTTCAAGCTTCAAAACGGAGACAGAGCGTTCACGGCTATCTGGAGACATATACTGAGCGTTTCGGTTGCGGATTTAAAGAAAAATTACGAAAAGTTGGATGTAAGCTTTGACCTTTGGAAAGGCGAGAGTGACGTTCAAAAGTATATACCGGCGCTTATAGATGATTTAATAAACAAAAACCTTGCTTATGAAAGCAAGGGTGCTTTGGTTGTGGATGTTGCAAAGGAGGATGATAAAATCGAAATGCCGCCTTGTCTTGTAAGAAAGTCGGACGGCGCGGCACTCTATGCAACCTCGGATCTTGCAACTATAGTTGAAAGGCAGGAGCTTTATAAACCGGATGAAATGATATATGTTGCGGATGTAAGGCAGAGTATGCATTTTAATCAGGTTTTCAGAGTGGCACGCCTCGCATCCCTTGTAGAAGATACGCAAAAGCTTACACATATAGGCTTCGGAACGGTAAACGGAAAAGACGGAAAGCCTTTTAAAACAAGAGATGGAGGTGTTATGCGCCTTGAAACCTTAATATCCGACGTATGTGACTGTGTTTACAGTAAGATAAAATCGGGCAGAGATATTGAGGACGAAGAAGCAAGAAAGATAGCGCAAACAGTAGGGCTTGCGGCTCTTAAATATGCGGATTTGTCGAATCAGGCTTCCAAAGACTATATTTTCGATATGGACAAGTTCACTTCTTTTGAAGGAAATACAGGACCTTATATTTTATATACAATAGTAAGAATAGGTTCCATACTGAAGAAATACGCCGAGGCGGGCGGTTCGGATGCGGATATATCCGATTTGCTTCCTGCAAGAAGTGTTGTGGAAAAAAATTTGTCTTTGGAGCTTGCGAAGTTCAATGATGTTATGAACATAGCATATACGGAACTCGCACCTCATAAGCTTTGTCAGTATATTTACTCTTTATCAAATTCCTTTAACAGCTTTTATCATGACGTAAATATTTTGTCAAAGGAAGACGAGAAGGAGAAAAGATCGTATTTGGCTTTGATAAGCCTTACAAAAGATATACTTAATACCTGTATAGATGCCTTGGGAATGAGAGCTCCCGATTATATGTAGGATTTTAACAAAGGTATTCTAAAACCCGAGAAAAATATTTTTATCGGGTTTTTATATTGTGGAGGAGATTAGGAGTTTTACTCTGAAAAAATTATGGTTGATAAAAATAATACAAAAACAATTTTGGGCGGTGCCCTGCTTACGCTTACCTCTGTGGTTTGGGGTTTGGCTTTCGTTTTTCAAACCGTCGGAATGGAAAGCGTGGGACCAAATACATTTAATGCAATGAGATTTTTACTGGGCGGACTTTTTTTGGTACCGGTGTTTTTTATATTTCATAGGGACAGGTTTGCCTCGGGCGAAAAAGTGTTTAAAAGTAAGGATATTGTGTACGGAGTAAAAGGCGGCTTAATCATAGGACTGATTTTAAGCTTTGCCGCCATGTCACAGCAAACGGGACTTTTATATACAAGTGTCGGAAAAGCGGGATTTATCACGGTTTTATATATAATTATCGTGCCCATACTTAAGCTTTTTATGGGAGAAAAAATAGGTAAAAAGCTGCTTGTCTGCGTTCTTATCAGTATACTGGGATTTTATTTTCTTACCATGAAAGAAGAATTCGTATTGTCTAAAGGGGATCTTCTGGTTTTGCTTTCAGCTTTGTTTTTTTCTTTTCATATAATGGCTATAGACAAATATTCAAAACTCGGTGACGGTATACTCATAACTCTCATGCAGTTTCTTGTTGCAGGTCTTATTGCGCTTATTGTGGCTTTTATAAGAGAGGCTCCAACCATAGCGAATATAATAAAAGCTTATAAGCCTATAATATATACGGGGGTGCTGAGCTGCGGACTCGGATACACCTTTCAGGTTTTGGGACAAAAAAGCGTTAACCCCGTGATGGCATCTTTAATAATGAGTTTGGAATCGGTTTTTGCGGCTTTGGCGGCATATTTCATATTGCATCAGGAAATGAGTATGAGAGAAATGACCGGTTGCGGACTTGTTCTTGTTGCAACTGTACTGGCGCAGCTTCCCGATAAGAGAATTAAATTGAGCTAAATATATAAAAGCCCTTCTGTGTTTTTTAAAAAGAACACCAATAAATGGCATAGATGTTGAAATTTGGTTAGCATTTATGGTAAAATTATACAAAAGTAAAAAAAGGAAAGAGGAAAAAATAATGGGAATGCCTACATTTAGTGGAGGAGTTCATCCGGAATATGACGGTAAAGCTCTAACAATGAACTCTCCTATTAAGGATCTCCCTATTTCGGGAGAGATGGTCTATCCTATGTTCCAGCACATCGGAGCTGCCGCCAACCCTGTTGTCAAGGTGGGGGACGAAGTTTTGGTGGGACAAAAGATAGGCGAAGCTACTTCTTTCGTATCTGCAAACATCATAAGCTCGGTTTCAGGTAAGGTAAAGAAGATAGAGAACAGGCGTATAGCCAACGGCTCTATGTCTAATTGTGTTGTCATTGAAAATGACGAAGAATACAAAACGGTCGATGGCTTCGGGCAAGAGAGAGACTTCGCAAAATTGTCGAAACAGGAGATACTGGATATCATAAAAGAAGCCGGTATTGTCGGCATGGGAGGAGCAGGTTTTCCCACCCATGTAAAGTTGAGTCCTCCAAAGCCTGATGAAATTGACTACATTTTGGTGAATGCGGCGGAGTGTGAGCCGTATTTGACAAGCGACTACCGCATGATGCTCGAAAGACCGGAGGACATCATTAACGGGGTCAAAATTGTGTTGTCTTTATTTGATAATGCCAAGGCCGTTATCGGTATAGAGGACAACAAACCTGAGGCTATAGACGTTTTGACGAAGCTCTGCGAGAATGAGGCGAAAATAAAAGTATGCCCGTTAAAAACAAAGTATCCGCAAGGCGGAGAGCGTTCCATCATCAAAGCTATAACTCTGAGAGAAATTAATCACAGAATGTTGCCGGCTGATGTGGGCTGTGTTGTTCAAAATGTCACCACAATTATAGCAATAAGCGATGCGGTATCTCACTCAAAGCCCCTTGTTGAAAGAGTAATGAGTCTTACCGGAGATGCGATCGCAAATCCGGCAAACTACAAAGTGAGACTCGGTGTTTTGCACAGTGCCGTAGTGGAATCTGCGGGAGGCTTCAAGACCGAGCCTACAAAATTGATAAGCGGCGGTCCTATGATGGGAATGGCTCTGTATACTCTTGATATACCGGTAGTCAAAACCTCGGGATCCGTTCTTGCCATGACTGTGGATGATGTGGCAAACCAGCCGGAGACTCCTTGCATAAAATGCGGAAGATGTGTGGAAGCATGTCCGAGCCATATTACACCTGTAATAATGATGGATTATGCTTTGCGCACGGATAAAGAGAATTTTGAAAAGGTTCACGGTATGGAGTGTATAGAATGCGGAAGCTGTTCATACGTTTGCCCTGCCAAGAGACCTTTAACTCAGGCGTTTAAGCTTATGAGACAAACTATTTTGGCAGACAGAAAAAATGCTCCTAAAAAGGAGGTAAGCAAATAATGAGTAATTTATATAATGTTTCTGCTTCCCCTCATATAAAAGATAATTCATCAACAAGGGGCATCATGGCGGATGTGTGCATAGCTATGCTTCCGGCAGCCGCTTTCGGCGTGTATCAGTTCGGGATTAATGCACTTTTGGTTATTATATCAACAGTTGCCGCCTGTGTTTTATCGGAGTATTTTTATGAGAAATTAATGAAAAAGCCTATAACGACGGGAGATTTTTCAGCCGTTGTAACGGGTCTTATATTGGCACTTAATCTCCCGGCGAGCATTCCTTTGTGGCAGGCCGTACTCGGAGGAATATTTGCGATAATCGTGGTTAAGCAGGTTTATGGCGGTATAGGTCAAAACTGGATGAATCCGGCGCTCGGCGCAAGATGCTTTCTTCTTATAAGCTTTGCCAAGACAATGACGAATTTTACGGCGAAGAGTCTCGATTTTGATTCTTTATCCGGTGCAACTCCGCTTGCGGCTTTGAAGGCGGGAAGCTTCTTTACGGGCTATAAGTTCGGTTTGTTTGATATGTTCATGGGAACAATACCCGGAACAATAGGAGAGGTTTCGGCTATAGCACTTTTGATAGGCGGTGTGTATATGCTTGTCAAAAAGGTTATTAACTTAAGAATACCTCTTACATACATATTGACGGTTGCCGTATTTGTATTTATTTTCGGCGAGCGTAATCTGAACTATGTACTTGCCCATGTTCTTGGTGGCGGTTTGATTTTCGGTGCTTTCTTTATGGCTACTGACTATACTTCAAGTCCGGTAACCAAAAAAGGACAGTATGTTTTTGCGGTATTTATAGGGCTTTTGACCGGGCTTTTCCGTTTATTCGGCGGAAGTGCGGAGGGCGTTAGCTATGCTATAATTATCGGAAATATAGTTGCTCCTCTTATCGAAAAGAATACCTTGGCACGAGCATTCGGAGTGGGAGGTAAAAAATAATGAAGAAAAATTCTTACATTAAAGACGCCTTGATACTGTTTCTTATAACTCTTATTTCGGGTATAAGCCTCGGCTTTGTTTATCAAATCACAAAAGAACCTATAGAAAAGGCAAGTATGGCGGCGAAGGCGGAAGCTTACAAAGAAGTGTTTGCCGATGCAAAAGAGTTTAAAAACAATGAAGAAGAAAACGCTATGATAGAAGCTGTAAACGAAGAGCTTAAATCAAAGGATTTCGGAAATGTAAAAGTCAATGAAATAGTTGATGCTCTTGATGAGAGCGGCAATGTTATAGGCTATGTTATAAGTTCGGTTTCAGCCGACGGTTACGGCGGTGATGTATCTATTTCCGTAGGTATAAGTAAGGAAAATATCATAAACGGAATAGCCTTTCTTTCAATCTCGGAGACTCCGGGTCTCGGTATGAGAGCTAAGGAAGAAGAGTTCTATTCTCAGTTTACCGGAAAAAAGGGTGCAGCTCTTTCGGTAACAAAGTCGGGTGCTCCGGGAGAGGCTGAAATAAATGCTATTTCGGGAGCAACCATTACATCGCGTGCGGTTACGAATGCGGTAAATGCGGCAGAGTATTTTGTTGCCGAAAAATTGACAAAGTAGGAGAGAAATTATGAATAAAGCCAGTGAACGTTTATATAACGGTATTGTTAAAGAGAATCCTACATTTGTATTAATGTTGGGTATGTGTCCTACACTTGCCGTTACAACATCTGCGATAAACGGTTTGGGTATGGGAGTATCAACTTTGCTTGTGCTTATGTTGTCCAACCTTTTGATATCGCTTTTAAGAAATATTATACCGGACAGAGTTCGTATTCCGGCATATATAGTAATAGTTGCTTCTTTGGTTACTGTCGTGGAGCTTTTGATGAAGGGCTATACCCCGTCGCTTCACGCTTCCCTCGGTATATATATACCGCTCATAGTTGTAAACTGTATTATTCTGGGAAGAGCCGAAAGCTATGCTTCAAAGAATAAAGCGCTTGATTCTTTCTTTGACGGTTTAGGTATGGGTCTGGGCTTTACCTTAGCTTTGACGACCATAGGTCTTGTAAGAGAGCTTTTAGGTTCGGGAGCTATATTCGGAAAAAGTATAATTCCGGAAAGCTACACCATATCAATTTTTGTACTTGCACCGGGTGCTTTCTTTGTACTGTCCGTGCTCACGGCTCTGCAAAATAAATTTAAAGCTCCGAGCGCAACAAATGTCGAAGGAAAAGAAGAGGAAGCATCTTGCGGTTCCTGCGGCTCTTGCGGTGCCTGTGCGGGCAAGAGTGAAACACAGTAAAAAGGGGAGGAAATAAAATGACAGAACTGATTTTGATTTTAATCGGAGCTTCCTTGGTAAATAACGTCGTGCTCAGTCGTTTCTTGGGATTATGCCCCTTCCTTGGAGTTTCAAAGAAGGTAGAAACGTCTGCCGGAATGGGAGCGGCGGTTATATTCGTTATTACCTTGTCGTCCGCCATGGCAAGTCTTATTTACACGGCGGTGTTGGTTCCGATGAAGCTTGAATATTTGCAAACAATAGTTTTCATTTTGCTCATAGCGGCTTTAGTACAGTTTGTGGAGATGGTTTTAAAAAAGAATATGCCGGCTCTTTACGAGTCTTTGGGTGTGTATCTCCCTCTTATAACAACAAACTGTGCTGTGCTCGGTGTCGCACTTGATAATGTTTCAAAGGGATTTAATTTTATAAAAAGTGTAACTTACGGTGTCGGTACGGCTTGCGGTTTTGCCTTGGCTATAATACTCATGGCAGGAATCAGAGAGAAAATAGAATTTAACGATATACCGCACAGCTTTAAAGGAATGCCGATAGTGCTCATTACAGCCGGTCTTATGGCCATAGCTTTCTTTGGTTTCCAAGGGCTTATATAGGGGGAAAATATGTCAGTAATAATTGTGTCGGCGCTTGTTGTCGGAATAGTCGGTATTACTATAGGAATTTTGCTCGGTATCGCAAGTGAGAAGTTTGCCGTTGAAGTTGATGAGAAGGAAATACTTGTCAGAGAAGCTTTGCCGGGTAATAACTGCGGCGGTTGCGGATATCCGGGTTGTGACGGTCTCGCAAAGGCTATAGCTGCGGGCGAGGCTGCGGTAAATGCCTGTCCTGTCGGCGGTGCTCCGGTAGCGGAACAAATTGCTACGATTATGGGAGTTGAAGCAGGCAATGCGGAAAGAAAGGTTGCTTTTGTTCGTTGTATAGGAACAAAAGATAAAACGACAAAAAATTATAACTATACAGGTATCATGGATTGTAACATGATGAGTGTTGTTCCGGGCACCAGTGATAAAGACTGCGTTTTCGGATGTATGGGTTACGGTTCCTGTGTAAGAGCCTGCGAGTTTGATGCTCTTCATATAGTTTCGGGAATTGCAAAGGTAACAAAGGATAAATGTGTTGCTTGCGGAAAGTGTGTAAGCGCCTGTCCTAAAAAACTTATAGAAATGATACCTTACTCGGCTGAGCATGTTGTTCAGTGTCGTTCGCTCGATAAGGGTAAGGATGTAAAAGCAAAATGTAGTGTAGGCTGTATAGCTTGTACCTTATGTACAAAGGTTTGTGAGTATGATGCTATACACATGCAGGGAAATGTAGCCAAGATTGATTACGAAAAATGTACTAACTGTGGCGCTTGTGCAAAGAAGTGTCCGGTGAAAGTTATCAAAACAAATGTTGACGGAACGGTACAAGTTGTGGCATAATGTCAAAAAGCAGGCTAAAACTTAAGGTTTTAGCCTGTGTTTTTTTGTAAGAATATGTACTTTGAGCATATGAAGTATTTTAAATTAGATAAAGTTTAATTTCCTAGTTAAATACTATGAAATTTTAATTGCAATTCATACGGCTTAGATATATAATATAGCGGTAATAAGGTTGCGCACTATTAAATTTTGATTATAAATGACAGATTCTGGAGGAGGAAATTACATGTCTGAAGAACTTTTGGTTATAGATAAGCTTGCGGTAAGGGTTGAAGAAAAGTCCATACTGCATGATATCAGTTTAAAAATTAAAAAAGGAGAGACCCACGTTATAATGGGACCTAACGGTGCCGGCAAGTCTACGCTCGGACATGCAATAATGGGAAATCCTAAGTTTGAAGTAACAAACGGAAGTATTACATACAAGGGAAGAAATATAACGGATGAAGCGGTAGATAAGAGAGCCAAGGACGGTATCTTTTTATCCTTTCAAAATCCTTTGGAGGTTGCAGGTGTATCGTTGGGAAACTTCGTTCGCACGGCGAAGGAGCAGATAAGCGGTGAACGTACAAAGCTCATGGCATACAAGAAAGAGGCGAATGCTATACTCGATATACTTCAAATGGATAATGAGTATGCCGACAGGGATTTGAATGTAGGCTTTTCGGGCGGAGAAAAGAAGAAATCGGAAATGTTCCAGCTTTTGATGTTAAAGCCCGATTTGGCTATACTTGACGAGGCGGATTCGGGACTTGACGTTGATGCGGTAAGAATAGTTTCCGAAGGAGTAAGAGAGTACAAGGAGAAGATGGACGGAACTCTTCTCATTATCACTCACAGTACACGAATTCTTCAAGCACTTAAGGTGGATGCCGTGCATGTTGTTGTGAACGGCAGAATTGTCGATACGGGAGATGCTTCTTTGATAGACAAGATCAATGATGAGGGATTTGAAGCTTATCTTGAAAGAGAATAGGGAGAAGTGTATGACTAAAGAAGTAAGAGAAAAAACTTATGTGGATGACATAGATCGCAGTATCTATGACTACAGAATAGAGGGAAACGATTCTTTTAAGGTTAAGGACGGTCTTACAAAAGAAATTGTGGAACAGATATCCAAAGAAAAAAACGATCCTGAATGGATGAAGGAATTCAGATTAAGATCGCTTGAAATATATAATGAGATGAAAATACCTACGTGGGGACCGTCTATAGACGAGCTCAACATGGACAATATAGTAACCTATGTAAGACCTAACACCGATATGAAAGGGGACTGGTCGGAGGTTCCCGAGGACATAAAGGAAACATTTGACAGACTGGGTATACCGGAAGCCGAAAAAACTTCGCTTGCGGGTGTGGGTGCACAGTTTGACTCCGAGCTCGTTTATCACAGCGTTAAGGAAGAAGTTGCCGCCATGGGTGTAATTTATGCGGATATAGAAAGTTCCCTGCACGGTCAATACGGTGATATGATAAAAGAGTATTTTATGAAGCTTATAACACCGAAGGATCACAAGTTTGCCGCTTTACACGGAGCTGTATGGTCGGGAGGTTCTTTTGTATACGTTCCTAAGGGTGTTAATGTAGATATACCTTTACAGTCGTATTTCAGACTTAATGCACCGGGAGCGGGACAGTTTGAGCATACCTTGATAATAGTTGACGAGGGAGCAAGTCTTCACTTTATAGAAGGATGTTCGGCACCTAAGTATAATGTTGCGAACCTGCATGCCGGAGCTGTCGAAATTTTTGTTAAAAAGAATGCAAAGGTCAGATATTCAACTATAGAAAACTGGTCAAAGAACATGTATAACTTGAACACAAAAAGAGCCATAGTGGAAGAAGGCGGTATAATAGAATGGGTATCGGGATCTTTCGGCTCTAAGGTATCGTATTTGTACCCTATGAGTATTTTAAACGGCAAGGGAGCAAAAGCGGAGTTTACAGGGGTTACCTTTGCGGGTGAAGGACAGAATCTTGATACGGGTGCAAAGATAGTTCACAATGCACCGGACACATCCTCATACATAAATACAAGATCCATATCAAAGAGCGGAGGAATCAATACTTACAGAAGCTCCGTTGTTATATCGAAGAATGCCAAGAACTCAAAGAGTGCCGTTTCATGCCAGTCATTGATGCTTGATGACATTTCACGTTCGGATACCATACCGGCTATGGATATACGTACCAAAGATGCCGATGTGGGACATGAGGCGAGCATAGGAAGAATAAGCGATGAATCCATATTCTACCTGATGTCCAGAGGTATTTCCGAGGAAGATGCAAAAGCCCTTATAGTAAGCGGCTTTGCGGATAATGTATCAAAAGAGTTGCCGCTTGAATATGCCGTTGAGATGAATAACCTCATAAGGCTTGAAATGATAGGAAGTATAGGATAGGAGGGTAGAAAATGGAATTGATTGTAAATAAACTGCCTTCCCCTACATGGAGTTGGCTCAGAATGAATCAAAGCAAGCTTGAGGCAAGCGTTGAGGGAGAGGCTAAGCTTGAGTTTGAAATTCCTAAGGGAATAAGCTATGATGTTTTAAAAAAGGATGTGGACGAAGCGTTCTCATCCGGTGTAGGAGAGGAATTTGTTAAGCTTGTAGAGGATGCGGGAATAAACACACATAAGTTTTTCCTTGCTCCGGCAACGGAGGTTGAGGAAGCGCTTCGTATAAATCTTAAGCTTGAGAAAAATGAAAACCTTGCAGGTATAATAGAACTTGAGATTTCGGAGGGCAGCTCCATGACATTGATTATGGACTACAGTGCCGCTGAACTTGCTTGCGGCTTTGCAGCTATGCAGACCAGAATCAAGCTTGGAAAAAACAGTAAGCTCAGACTTGTTCAGGTTCAGAGATTTGAAGGAAATTCGAAGTTCGTTAACGATATTTCAAGTATAGGAGCGGAGAATTCTTATTTTAAGCTCATAAAATTGATCTTATCGGGAAAAGACACTTATGACGGTATGGCTGTAGATCTTATCGGAAAAAACAGCGAGTTTGATACCGAGATAGCTTATGTTGTGGAAGATGACAACCGTCTTGATATGAACTACATAATCAAGCATGAGGGAGTAAAGACAAAGAGTTGCATAGATGTAAAGGGTGTTTTGAGAGATAAGGCAAGCAAGACATTCAGGGGTACTATAGACATTAAAAAGGGTGCGGTAAACGCAAGCGGAAGAGAAAATGAAGAAGTGCTTCTGATAGATGACGATGTTATCAATAAGAGCATACCTGTTATTCTTTGTGCGGAAGAAGATGTTGAAGGTGCACACGGTGCAACAATAGGCAGATTGGATGAAGAGATCCTTTTCTATATGAAATCGCGAGGAATTCCGGAAGAAGAGATTTACGAGATAATGGCAAATGCAAGAATAGAGGAGCTTTGTCAAAAGATTGAGGATGAGCCTACGATAAAGCTTGTTCATGATTTTATAGGAGGTAGAGAAAATGCCTAAGAGCGCTCTTTTTTGGGAAGAAATAAGAAAGGACTTTCCTCTTATTTCCGGTAAGGAATTGGCATATCTGGATAATGCGGCAAGTTCTCAAAAGCCTGTGCCGGTTATAAAGGCTTTGAGTGAATTTTATGAGAAAACCAATGCCAACCCTATGAGAGGTCTTTATGATTTAAGTGTTGCGGCTACTCAGGCTTATGAGGATGCAAGGAGTCTCACAGCCGAATTTATAAATGCGGACAAGCCCGAAAACATAGTTTTCACAAGAAATGCAAGCGAGAGTGTAAACCTCGTGGCATACAGCTACGGTATGGAGTTTATAAAAGAAGGCGATGAGATACTTGTAGGTATTACCGAGCATCACAGTAATCTCCTTCCTTGGCAGAATGTTGCAAGAAAGACGGGAGCGACTCTTAAGTTTCTGGAATGTGACGAAGAGGGCTATATAAGCCTTGAAGCCTGTAAGAATGCACTCAGCAAAAAAACAAAACTTTTGGCGATTACTCATGTATCCAATGTTTTGGGACGTGAGAATCCTATTAAAGAATTTGCAAAGCTGGCTCACGAATCGGGAGCTTTGATACTTGTTGACGGTGCTCAGAGTGTTCCTCATACAAAGATGGACGTAAAAGCTTTAGATGTTGATTTTCTTGTTTTTTCAGGGCATAAAATGTTGGCTCCTATGGGAATAGGCGTTTTATACGCAAAAGAGGAGATTCTTGAAAAAATGCCGCCGTTTTTGTATGGTGGAGAGATGATAGAAAGCGTTTCGAGATATGATGCCGTTTATGCACCGGTTCCGCATAAGTTTGAAGCGGGTACTGTAAATGCGGGCGGAGCTGTCGGGCTTCATGCGGCTATAAAGTATCTTAACAATATAGGTATGGATGCCGTAAAAGAAAGAGAGGATGAGCTTACAAGGCTTGCCTTTGACGAACTTGCGGATGCCGGGCATATCCATATACTCGGATCTGAAAATCCTCTTGAGCATCACGGTATTATAAGCTTCACGGTTGACGACGTACACCCTCATGATATTGCTCAAATTTTAAGTTCGGACAATATTGCGGTAAGAGCGGGACATCACTGTGCCCAGCCTTTGCTCAGGCATTTGGGACATATGAGTACGGCAAGAGCAAGCTTCGCATTTTATAATACAAAAGATGAGGTGCTTAGATTCTGTGAGGCTTTAAAAACGCTCAGAAAGAGGATGGGCTATGATAAATAACAGCTTTTACAATGAAATTTTAACGGAGCATAATATGCGCCCTCTTTACAAGAGGAAGCTTCCTACAGCCAATTTTATACTTGAAGGTATAAATCCCAGCTGCGGAGATGATATAATTCTCAATCTCAATATAGAAAACGGAAAGATTTCGGAGGGAAGCTTTGAGGGAAGCGGTTGTGCCATATCTCAGGCATCCGTAGATATGATGCTCGATTTGGTTATAGGTAAAACCAAGGATGAAGCCTTGCATCTGGCGGATATATTTCTCAGAATGATTAAGGGAGAGGCTTCCGAAGAAGAGCTTTCGGAGCTTGACGAGGCTTCGGTTTTGAGGGATATCTCTCACATGCCGGCAAGAGTGAAATGTGCGGTTCTCGGATGGAGAACTTTAAAAGAAATTTTAGAAACTAAATATGTAAACGAGTAAGGCGATTTTTGTTTGCAACTTAAATCACTGTAATGTATTGAATATTCATGCATTGCAGTGATTTTTTGTTTTTTTTGGAATAGAAAAAATCTATATATAAATTATCTGATAAATATTATCAATAGGAGTAAATATTGAAAAAATTCATATAATGGTTTACTATTGTACAAGTATTTGTGAAAATAAAAATGTTCTATGACAGGTGATTGTATGATAGAAATTAAAGGTTTAAAGAAAAGTTTTGGCAAAGAGACAGTACTTGAGGATATAAGCTTGGAAATTAAAGAAAACGATATATTCGGGCTTATAGGTGTGAGCGGAGCCGGAAAATCAACCTTGCTGCGCTGTATAAACGGACTTGAAAAATTTGACGAAGGCAGTTTAAAGGTTAACGGAGTGGAGATAAAAGACATATCCGAAAAAGACTTACGTAAGTTTCGCAAAAATATAGGAATGATATTTCAACATTTCTCCCTGCTTGAAAGAGAGAATGTATATAATAACATAGCTTTTCCCATGAAGTGTTGGGGCTACGAAAAAAATGAGATAAATAAAAGAGTAAGAGAGCTTGCGGGGCTTGTGGAGCTTTCCGACAAGCTCGGATCAAAGCCGGCGCAATTAAGCGGAGGTCAAAAGCAGAGAGTGGCGATAGCAAGGGCCTTGTCGATGAGCCCTAAGATATTGCTCTGTGATGAGGCTACATCCGCCTTGGATCCTAATATAACAAGCTATATTTTAGATCTGCTGAAAAAAATAAACAGAGAGTTGCATGTTACTATAGTTGTTGTAACGCACCAGATGGATGTTTTAAAGCAGGTTTGTAATAATGCGGTTATACTTAATAACGGTAAAATATCCGCAAGTGGAAGAGTGGAAGATATTTTCATTGACAGACCGCCCGTTTTAAATGATCTGCTGGGTAAAAACAGCTTGCAGCCTGTTGAAAAAAACGGTGTTTTGTTGGAGGTTATAAGGAGAGAGGATGGAAAAAACAACAGAATTCTTTCAGAGCTTACAAAAGAAACGGGCATAGTGTTTTCTATTGTATGGGGAGGTCTTGATAATTACAGAGACAAGCTTTTGGGCTCTTTTATCATTAATGTGGAAAAAGAGGATGAAGACAAGGTAGTGAAGTATTTTGAGTCCAAAAACGTTGAGTGGAGGTATACACATGAATGATATAGAAAAATATATTAAAATGATAATAATTCCCGCTTTGGGTCAAACTCTGTATATGACCGTTCTGGCTGTGCTGATTTCGGTAGTAGCGGCATTTATACTTGCAGTAGTTCTTATGTATACGGGTAATGACGGCTTAAAGCCGAATAAGTTCATATACGGAATTCTTGATATGGTGATAAGTACCCTACGTTCCGTGCCGTTTATAATTTTGGCGGTTTCCATTATTCCCTTGACAAGGCTTATATTTAAAACATCTATAGGTGAAACGGCGGCTGTGGTGCCCTTAAGCGTAGCTTCGGCACCTTTTATAGCAAGATTGTTTGAAAACAGCTTTAAGAAAGTGGATAAAAGTCTTATAGAAGCCGCAAAATCGTTCGGTGCATCAAATATGCAAATAATGTTCAGAGTAATTGTAAAAGAGGCGGTGCCGGGGCTCGTCATGGATATAACTTTGGCTTCGATAACGATTCTAGGACTGACGGCTATGGCGGGAGCACTGGGAGCGGGCGGTCTGGGAGCAGTGGGGCTTACTTACGGCTATCAGAGCTTTAATAATACTATTATGCTTATGACCGTAGTTTTGTTGATAGTTTTGACCGCTATCATCCAAGGAATAGGAAGCATAGTGTATTCCTTGGTAAGCTCATAAAGCTTTTAATGCATAAGCAAAGGTTTTATGCTTTAAAATATAAAATTTGGAGGATGAAAGAATGAGAAAAATTGCTTTAATGGCAGGAATGGCACTTGTTATAGCTTTTATGGCGGGCTGTAGCGCACAAAATACCGAAACAGGCGGTGAGGAGAGCAAAACTCAGAGCGTATCGGCAGGAGAGAGCGCTGAAAAAAAAGAGGCTGAAGGCACCAAGCAAAAGATAGTTATAGGAACCTCGGCTATATGCAAAGACGTTTTGGAAATTGCACAGGAAGTATTTAATGAATCCAACCAAGAATATGAGCTGGAGGTAAAAGTTTTTGATGATGCGGTGACTCCGGATATTGCAACATGGGAAGGCAGCATTGACGGAACATTCCATCAGTATAAGAGTTATATGGATAACTTCAACACCTCAAATAATGCGAAATTACAGGTTTACGGAAAGGAAATATTCGCTTTCCAAATAGGTCTGTATTCCGAAAAGGTGAAGAGTATTGATGAAATTACGGACGGTATGACGGTTGCACTTTCAAATGATGTTTCAAACAGAGCCATCGCACTTAAGCTTCTTGCACAGGAAGGCTTATTGAAGCTTGATGAAACAAAGACGGAGCCCGGTATACTGGATATTAAGGAAAATCCTAAGAATCTTAAGTTTGTCGAGATGGAAAGACTTAATCTTGCAAATGCCGTTGATGATACGGACCTTGCCGTCGTTATGTCGGATGTAATGAGAGAAACCGGAAGAGATGCGGCTTCGGCACTGGCGTATGCTAGAGAAGAGGGAATACAGCTTGTAATAAAAGAAGAAAAACCTTGGGTAAAAGATTTGGAAGCGGCACTTACAAGTGATAAGGTAAAGGATTATATAGATAACAATACACAAAAAACAAAAATTTCTTTATTCTAAAATGAGGTGAAGGAATATGGAATACGGACAAATAAAAGCGGAGCTTGAAAAAGTGAAGTCGGGTATGACTTCTCCCGAAAGGATAAGTGCCTATTTGAAGGGGGAGGAGGTTGACCATCTTCCTTACAATTTGATGGATGTGGAGCTTCCTTTAGCTGAAATACTAGGCTACACGACCTTGGAAATGAATAATGATTTTGATGTATTTTCGGAGGTTGTAAAGCAAAAGGAGCTTATGCTCGGAATAAAGGGGATTACCGTGGGACTGGATTTGAGGTCTGTAGGCAGAGCCCTCGGGACAAAGCTTGAGTTTCCGGAAAGAGGAATACCTCATATCAAAGACCATATTCTAAAAGATTATAAAGATTTTTCAAGCTTGCCGGAGTTTAATCCTTACACAAACGAGTTTTTAAAGGGAAAGCTTGAGCTTGTAAAGCGTATAAAGGATAAATTTCCTGATTTACCCGTCGCCACCTCTACAAACGGACCTTTATCCGTGGCACAATCCATAAGGCCTGTAGAATATATTCTTAAAGATATGAGGAAGGACAGGGAAAACCTGCATAAGCTCATAGAGCTCAGCCTTAATTGTTGCATAAGGTGGGTGGAAGCCTTTGTGAAGGAATTCAAAACTGCGGATTACTCGTTCGGAGATCCTATTGCAAGCGGAAACCTTATAAGCAAGAAAATGTATGACGAGTATGCTTTTCCTTATCAGGAGAGGCTTGTAAATGCGGTTTACGAGATTACGGGAAATAAGCCGGTCTGTCATATATGCGGTAAGTCTTCTCATCTGTGGGATGATATAGCAAAGCTTAATATATCGGGCTTCAGTGTGGATAATATAGAGGATATGGCTTTGCTCAAAGAAAAATTGGGTGAAAAAATGCTTCTTATAGGCAATGTGGCTCCGGTTGATGTGATGCAGCTTGGGAGTGTTGATGATGTCATAGAAGCTGTTAAAAGCTGTATTATGAAAGCGGGGGATTCGCCAAAGGGCTATTTGTTGCATACGGGTTGCGATGTGCCTCTAAATGCACCGCTTGAGAATATGCATGCATACATATATGCGGTGAAAAAATTCGGGAAGAATGCAAGAATAGGAAGCTTTCCGGAGGGAATCAAAGAATATATTTAAGTAAAGATTCGGCTGTCCGGTTTTGCCATCGGGCAGCCTTTTTATTATAATTTAATACTTAAAACCTTGAACAAATTTTCGATGGGTGTTATTATAAATATAATAATTTTGAAGTCCGGGGTGATAAAATATGAGCTATAGATTTATTATAGGAAGAGGAGGCGGAGAAAAAAGCAAATTTGGATTGAACGAGCTGATAAACGACTCCCTTTTAAATAAGACACGTAAGTATTTACTTATTGTGCCTGAGCAATATACCATGCAGATGCAAAAAGAAGTGGTAAGACTTCACCCTAAGCATGCCGTAACCAACATAGACGTACTCAGCTTTAACAGATTGGCGCTTAAGGTTTTTTCCGAATTGAACATAAAGCTGCCCGGTATTCTCGACGACATATCAAAGGCGGTTATCATCAGAAAGGTGGCGCTTGACAACAGGAGGAACTTGCCGCTTTGGAAGGATAAGTTTTCTAAATACGCTTTTTTGGATAAGTTTAAATCTTTACTTTCAGAGTTCTATCAGTACAATATAAGTCCCGAAACCATAGAAAAAGTAATATCGGACGATAAAGTTCAAAGGCCCGCGGTTTTATCGGGTAAGCTTGCGGAAATTAAGACTTTGTACAGGGCTTTCGACGATTTTATAAAGGGAAAGCATATAACAAGCGAAGAAGTGCCGGATGTTTTAGCGAAAAATCTTCATAAAAGTGAACTTATTAAAGATGCTTACATAGTATTTGACGGATTTACCGGTTTTACTCCGGTTCAGTACAAGCTGATCGAGGTTCTAATGTCAAAGGCCTCGCATTCAGACTTTACTCTGTGTGCGGATACGGCTCATATAGATAGCGAAAAGCTTGATGAGGACAGCCTTTTCTACATGAGTATGCTTATGTCAAAAACCATAAATACCTTGGCGGATAAAAACGGTATCAAACAGGAAAAGTCCGTATACATGGACGAGCTGTCTACAAAAAGCGAAGATTTACAGCATCTGGAAAGATATTTTTTAAGAGAAGAAGAGAAAATCAGAAAAGAAGATGTTAAGGATATAAGAATTATAAATGCAAAAAGCCTTGAGGATGAAGCGAGCTTTGTTATTAATGAAGTAAATACACTCATAAAAAAGAAGGGTTTACGTTACAGGGATATAGCCATAATAAGCGGCGATTTAAATCGTTATGCGGATAAACTCAGTACAAAGCTGTTTTCTTCAAATATTCCTTTTCACATGGACACGAACATAAAAATATCTACCAACATATTTGTTGAATTCATTGACAATCTGCTTGAAATGCTTGTTGATAACTACAGCTATAATACCGTTATGAGATACATACGAAGCCCCTTTGCTTTTAAGGAAGAAACGGATGAGTATGAGCTGTATTCTCTGGACAACTATATGTATATGACCGGTGTAAAGTCGTACAGAAAATTTTCAAACGAATTCAAGTATATACCTAAAAGATATAAGGGCGTATCAAAGGAAAAGCTTAATGAATTAAGGGAAAAAATTCTGGATGATACAAAGGATTTATATTTGCTCTTAAATAAAAAGGCAAAGGACGAGGAAGAGCTTGGAAACGAGATAAACGCAGTCAATATAATACAAGAATTAAAAAGTATATTTGAAAAGCTTGATATAGAAAGTAAGTTAAACAAAATAAGCAAAGACTTTGCTGCCAAAAAGGACGAACAAAGAGCAAGGGAATACGAAGAGGTTTATGAAAGTGTATTGAATTTATTTGATACCTTGGAAGAACTGCTCGCCTCCGAAAAACTCAAAAAGAAGGAATTTTTGGAGCTGTTTAAAGCGGGGCTTTCTCAGGTGGAAATAGGTCTTATCCCATCCGTCATCGACAGTGTTTTTATAGGCGATATCGTAAGATCGAGAGTTCCTGAGGTCAAGGCGGTTTTTATTATGGGTGTAAACGACGGGGTTCTACCGGGGCTTAATAATAAATACTCTTTGATAAATGACAGAGAAAAGGAGTTTTTGAAAGAAAATTATAATCTTAAGCTCAGTCAAACTCTGAAACAGGAGGTACATGAGCAAAAATACTATGTTTATCTGGCACTCACCAAGGCGGGAGAGAGCTTGTATTTGTCGTATTCAAATACTGATACATCTATGAAAGCGATAAAGTCGGCTTATATAATACAAAGCATCACGAAGCTTTTTACTAATTTGGAAATTGAAAAATTCGATGAACTGAAAAATATCAATTCTCAATCCGAGCTTTTGAAAAAATTGGCGGATATGCTGAGAATTTATGAAGGCAGGCTTTGCGATGAGGAAAAATTCAAGGAAGTCGTTCCCGAAGAGGCTTTTCTGAGGCTTTGTGAGATGGCTGAGTTTATGTATATAGGCAGAGAGCTGGGAACAAAAGCCGCCGCAAAAATATTCGGCGAAATACTTAAGGCGAGCGTATCGAGACTTGAGAAGTTTGCAGCATGTCCCTACAGACATTTTGTGGACTACGGATTGAAAATAAGTGAAAGACAGGCATACAGTATTGCCGGAGCGGACATAGGAACCCTCGTACATTCCTGCCTTGAAAGAGTTTTTAAAGATTATATAGAGTTTCGTAAGGCGGTAAAAGCCGACCCGGTAAATAAGTATATGAAGGACTTGGATGACAGGGTGGATAAAATTGTCAATTCCATTATAGAAGAAGAGGGAGACGACAAGTATGAAGACAGCGCAAAAAGTCGCTATATTAAACAAAGAGTTACCCGACTTTTAAAAGCGAATCTTGATGTTTTGTTTTTTCAGCTAAAGCAGGGCAGCTTCGAACCGGAATCTTTGGAATTTAATTTCGATATACGGGACAGAAAAATATATGACCTTGAACTTCCCGACGGTAAAAAGATGTATGTAAACGGAAAAATTGACAGAATAGATATATATAACAGCGGTGCCGATTCGGAGGGTATAGAGGGAAGCCTTGATACGAACACGGATTACATAGGTATAAAAATAATAGACTATAAGACAGGTAATACAAAATGGGATCCCAAGCTTGTTGACAGGGGTTTACAGTTGCAACTGGCTTTCTATTTGGATGTCTGCTTAAAGCTTTATCAAGAAAAGTATTCAAAGACTGCGGTACCGGCGGCAATGTTTTATTCCAATCTGGCTGAGAATTTTATTAAAAAAGAAGATTTTGAAAAAGAGTATAAGAGGGCAAAAGAGGAAAAAGGTGAGGAACTGAACGAAGAAGAAAGCAATGAACTCATAAGACTTTTGCTGATGAGGGAATATAAGCCCGACGGTCTTGTAAACAACAGCAAGAGAATAATAAAGGCACTTGATAATAATATGTTCGACAATAAATCCTTATCGGAAAAGAGCTCCGATATCCTTCCTCTTTCCACTGAGCCTGTGATAAAGGACGAGAGAGGTGAAAAAATCATCAGCGAGTGGAACGTAAAAAGCTCACGATCTTCAAAGATGCTTGCAGATAAAGAAGAAATGCTTGAGGTTTTGAACTTTGTAAATGCTAAAGTTAAAGAGTTGGGAAGTAAAATTCTCGACGGAAATATAGAAGTAAAACCGGTTGAAGAAGAAAAATTCGCCTGTGCCTATTGCGATTATAAGTCTATCTGCGGTTTTGACAGAAAAATAAAGGGTTACGAGTATAATAAAGCTTTTTCTAAGGCGGATAGGGAGGAAGAATAATGCCATGGACAAGAAACCAGGAGGCTGCCATAAAAATAAGCGGTAAGAATATATTGGTATCGGCAGCCGCGGGAAGCGGAAAAACCGCAGTTTTGGTTGAAAGGATTATAAGCCAGATATTGGATGAAGAGTTGTCATACAGCATAGATGATCTGCTCATCATGACCTTTACCAGGGCAGCCGCCGCCGGAATGAAAGAAAGGATAAAAAAATCCCTTGAAAAGGCTTTGGAAAAAATAAAGGAAGAAAAAAATTTCAAGGAATACAAAAGAATTAAAAAACAGATAAGTATCCTTGATACAGCACGGATTTCCACTATAGACAGCTTTTGTATGAGTATAGTAAAGGACAATATAGATCGCTTGGATTTGGATGCGGCTTTTAATATTGCATCCGAAGAAGACCTTGAGCTTTTAAGATCCGATGTCATGGAAGAGTTGATGGAGGAGGAGTATGAGAAAGCAAGTGAAGATTTTCTCTTTCTTCTTGATGTTTTTGCGAAGGCAAGGGGTGATGACGGCTTAATTTCAAACATAGAAAAGGTATATAAGCATTCCATGTCTCTGCCTTGGCCCGAAAAGTATTTGGAAGAGCAGGAAAACGGCGGTTTTTCGTTTGAAGAAATTGAAAAAGAAATGTATGAGGAAGCAAAAGAAATTTTGATTTCAGCCTCAAAAAGTATAGACAGTATAGACGGGCTTGCTCTTTTGGATGAAGCTCTAAATAAAGTCTTATACGGAGCAACGGACAAGAAAAAAAGTACTCTCGGGGTTTACAATAAGGAAAACAATGAAAAAGACTGTATAAAAGCCGCTTTGAATACAAAAGATATTTATGAGATGAAAGAAATACTGGAGACTATAAACTTTCATACCCTAAGAATGGGAAAAAGCGTGGATGAAGATATTGCGGCAGAGGTAAAAAGCTTACGAGAGGAGTATAAGTGCGGCGTAAATGCTTTGAGAGTCAGGATTAATACGAACAGAGCCGTCTTGGTGAAAGAGGAGGAATTTTCTCTTACTGTAACTAAGGCATTGTTACGTCTTGTCAGAGAATACTCTCTACGACTTAAGGAAAGAAAGCTTGAAAAAAAGCTTTTGGATTTTAATGATGTAGCTCACTATGCTCTGAAAGTTTTATGGAAAGACGGTGAAAAAACGGATGTGGCTTTGCAATATGCCTCTGAATTTAAAGAAATCTATGTTGACGAATATCAAGATTCAAACTATATACAAGAGGAATTGGTAAAGGCTGTAGAAAGAGACAATGTTTTCATGGTAGGAGACGTTAAACAGAGTATTTACGGTTTCAGACAGGCTAAACCTGAGCTTTTTATCTCTAAATATAACAGCTTTTGTGATTATGAAAAGGCAAAAAAAGAAGATAAAGATGTAAAAATAATACTTTCGGATAACTTCAGAAGCAGAGCGGGCGTCTTGGAAAGTATAAATTCAATCTTTTACAGAATCATGTCAAAAGAAGTCGGAAATATAGTGTATGGCAGATCGGCCGCCTTAAATCCGGCAGCAAGCTACATAGAAGATGAAACCAAAAAGCTCCCGGGAAAAACCGTGCTTTGCTACCTCAATACTGCAGAGTTTGATGAAAATACAAAAAAAGAGTATAAAGGCATGGCTTTGGAAGCTAAGCTTATAGCAAAGACTATTGAGAATTTAATGCATTCCGATATGTTTATTCAGGATGCAAGCACACTGCGTCCTTTGGAATACAGAGATATTGTGATACTTATGAGAAATACGAAAAACAAGGCAAATATTATTGTTGAGGAGCTCACGGACAGGGGTATACCTTGCTATGCAAACGCAAAAACCGGTTTTTTCGATACCTTTGAAATACAAAAATTTCTTGCTTTTTTAAGCGCCATAGACAATCCGAGCCTTGAAGTGCCGTTGTGCGCTTATCTAAAGTCTCCTATAATAAATATTGATGACGAAGTTTTGGCTGTACTTGCGGGTGTTGATATAATAGGAGAAAGGGACATATATAAGACCCTTAAATATATTGTCGATATTTTTGCTACGGATAACGATGCCGAAAAGCTGCGCATAGGTAAAACTCTGGGCGAAGAAAATGTTTATAAAATAAGAAAAGCTTTTGAATATCTTAAAAAGTACAGAGAGCAGAGCTTTTATATCCCTTTGCACATATTGATAAGAAACATTTTGACCGAGACTCATTTTATGGATTATATAAGCGCGATGCCTTACGGGGATATAAGAAGTGCAAACCTGCTCATACTGGCTGAAAAGGCTAAGAGCTATGAAGAAAGCGGATACAGCGGTTTGTTTAATTTCATCAGGTATATATCGGACTTAAAAGAACAGAATACCGATTTCGGTGAAGCAAGCCTGATAAATGAAAATGCGAATACGGTCAGAGTTATGACAATTCATGCATCCAAGGGCTTGGAGTATCCCGTTTGCATACTTGCGGATCTTGCGGCATCTTTCGGAAGTGCCGATATAAGGGATAAAATGCTGATAGATGATAAATACGGCTTGTCTTTTACATATACGGATATCAAAAGACGCATAGTTGGAGACAGTACGAAAAAACTGCTTGCAAAGGAAAAAATAAAAGAAAATCAAAGAGCCGAAGAGCTGAGACTGTTGTATGTAGCTATGACAAGAGCAAAAGAGCTCCTTATTTTAACATCCTGCTTTAATGAGGATAATAAGCTTAAGGAGTACGGTTTTCTTAATGCCGATGAAGAAAAGGCTTTGTCAAAGCACTATATAAAGTCCGCAGGAAGCTACCTTGATTGGATATTTATGACAAAAACGGCAAACGAAAGGTTCATAGAATACCGGAAAATGAATTTTGATGAGCTTGAAAAATTACCTGAAAACTGCGTTCCGAAGTCGGACACAGGGGCTGAACAGTACAACGATAGTATTGATTTTGAAGCTTTAAAAGCCGGTCTAAGCTTTAGATATAAGTTTGAAGAGGATACGAAAATAGCCAATAAATACAGCGTAAGCGAGTTGAAACGAAAAAATCAGGATATAAAAGATGCTTACCTGCGTTATAATTACGATGATTCGCCGGAAGGAGGCCTTGAACTTCCTTCAAAAACGGTAAACAAGTATAAGGCGAGCGACAGGGGAAATGCCTATCATAAGTTTATGGACCTTTTGGATTTTGAAGCTTTGGATAGGGGTATGTCCTTAAAGGAAGTTGTAAAAGAGCTTAAACAAAAGTCGAAAATGAGTGAAGATGATTTGAAGCTTATCAAAATGAAAGATATAGAGAAGCTTCTAAACTCCGAAATAGGTAAGCTTATGAAGAAAGCCTGCATAGAAAAAAGGCTTTTCAGAGAACAGGAATTTTATGCGGGACTCAGCGCAAAGGAGCTTAATATAGCGGACAGCGAGGAGTTGGTTGTGATTCAAGGCGTTGTGGATGCATATATAGAGGATGAGGACGAGGTGACAATAATAGATTATAAAACCGACAGAGTAAGATCCGAAGAAGAGTTTTTGAAAAGATACAGCGAACAGCTTAAGTATTATGCTATAGCAATCTCAAAGGCTACCGGAAAAAAGATAAAAGATAAACTTATTTGGTCCTTTGAGCTCGGAAAAGAAATACGATGCATTGACTAAATATAAAGGAAAAGGTGAAATGGCAAATATAAGTGTTTTTGATGTTATAGGTCCTCATATGGTCGGACCATCAAGCTCTCATACGGCGGGAGCGGCGGCGATAGCCTTACTTTCTCACAAAATGTTGAGAGGAGATGTGAAAAAGGTGGAATTTACTTTATACGGTTCATTTGCAAAGACCTATAAAGGTCATGGAACGGATAAGGCTTTGGTCGGAGGAATGCTGGGTTTTAAAACGGACGACTTGAGGATAAGAGATGCCTTTAACATAGCAAAAAAAGAAGGGCTTGATTTTAAATTTATAATAAATGACACAAACAGAGAAACACATCCCAATACCGTGGACATTTCTATGGAAAGCTCCGAAGGACATAAGCTGAGTCTCAGAGGAGAGTCCATAGGCGGCGGAAAAATGAGAATAGTGCTCATAAACGGTGTTGAGGTGGACTTTAGCGGTGAGTATTGTTCTCTCATCGTCAAGCAAAACGATAAGCCGGGGGTTGCCGCCCACATAACAAAATGCCTCAGCGATTTCGGAGTTAATATAGCCTTTATGAGACTTTACAGAGAAAATAAGGGTAAGCTTGCGTATACAATAGTGGAATCCGATTCGGATATTGATTTTGAAATAGAATGTAAGCTTAAGCAATACAAAGATATTATCGATGTAACTATTATACATAAGTAAGGAGTAAATATGGATTTTGCGAGTGCTGCGGAGCTGTTGACTATATGCGAAAAGAAAAATATAAGTATAGCAAAGGCTATGATAGATAGAGAAGTAAGTGAATTTGAAGTTGACGAAGATACTGTAATAAGGGGTATGGAAGATGCTTATGAGGTCATGAAAAACAGTTGTCATGTCCCTATAAAAGAGCCTAAAAGGTCTATAGGAGGCTTGCTTGGCGGTGAAGCGAAAAAGCTTAATGAAAATCAAAAAGCGAAGAGTCTGTGCGGAGATTTTGTTTCAAAAGCAATAAGCTATGCTTTGGCGGTTATGGAGATTAACGCATCTATGGGTGTTATTGTTGCGGCACCGACTGCGGGCAGTGCGGGTGTTTTACCTGCCGGAGTAGTGGCTCTTTGCGAGGTGGAAGGTTTTTCGAAGGAAGAAGCGACACAAGGTTTATTTACCGCCGGAGCCATAGGCTATCTGGCGATGAGAAATGCTTCGGTTTCCGGCGCGGAAGCGGGTTGTCAGGCGGAAGTCGGAATGGCAAGCGCTATGACGGCTGCGGCGCTTACCGTTATGCTCGGAGGTAAACCCAAGCAAGCTATGGATGCGGCAAGTATTTGCATAGCGAATTTATTGGGACTTGTCTGCGATCCGGTTGCCGGACTGGTTGAAAATCCCTGCCAAAACAGAAATGTAATAGGAGTTTTAAATGCGATAGGAGCAAGTCAGATTGTACTGTCCGGAATAGAGGCATTTATTCCGCTTGATGAAATGATAGAAACCATGTACAGGGTAGGCAAGGGGCTGCCTTTTGAGCTTAGAGAAACGGCTCTGGGAGGCTGTGCAACGACAAAAGTAGCCTGCACAAAATGCAAGGAGATTTTTGGATAGATTAAGTATTGACATTACGATATATTTTTGCTAAATTAAAATGGCTTAAAAAAGTTACGACTTTGTTTTCAAGCAAATATTGCTCCATTGTGACAGCCAAGTACTGTTTTTTATGCCGACGGACAGGCGGGAGCGACAGCCGCGCGTGGATAAGCTCCACATTATTGATCGAGTTAAAAGCTCGAATTTTATAAGTTGATTTGATGGTATAATATTAGGCGTTCTTTACTCATCATCTTGTGAAACGGTCAATAAGAGTACGTGCATATTTGCTACATACGAGTGTGAAGACAGAGTTTATATATGTATTTTACAGTATAAAGGTATTGACCCGGGGCAGATGGTGACAGTCTGTCCTGTTTTTGTATTGAAAAATCAGCCGTTTATAAAAAATTAAGGAGTAAAAGTAATATGGAATTGCTAAATCAGTATAAGGCTCCTATTTATGAAGCGCTTGAAAGATTCAGAAAACAAAGAGTGGTGCCCTTTGACGTACCGGGACATAAAAGAGGAAGGGGCAATCCCGAGCTTGTGGAGCTTTTGGGACAAAAATGTGTCGGCATAGATGTGAATTCCATGAAACCACTGGATAACTTGTGTCATCCCGTGTCCGTTATAAGAGAAGCGGAGGATTTGACAGCTCAGGCTTTCGGAGCCGATTATGCTTTTTTAATGGTGGGAGGTACAACTTCGGCAGTACAATCAATGATATTGAGCGTTTGTAAGTACGGAGATAAGATAATACTTCCGAGGAATGTTCACAGATCGGCTCTTAATGCGTTGGTTTTGTGCGGTGCAATACCTGTATATGTGGATATGAAAGTCAATGAGAGGATAGGTATAGCCTTGGGAATGGAAGTTTCCGGTCTTGAAAAGGCTATAGCCGAAAATCCCGATGCGGTTGCGGTTCTGGTCAATAATCCTACCTACTACGGTATATGCTCGGATTTGAGAGGTATAGTTCAACAGGCCCATAAAGCGGGAATGAAGGTTCTTGTAGATGAGGCTCACGGTACCCATCTCTCTTTCGGGGAGGGACTGCCTGTTTCGGGAATGGCAGCCGGGGCGGATATGTCTGCGGTATCCATGCATAAGTCGGGTGGAAGCCTTACTCAAAGCTCACTTTTACTTGCCAGTAAGGCAATGGATAAAGAGTATATAAGACAGATTATAAACCTTACACAAACCACATCCGGTTCATATCTGTTACTTTCAAGTCTCGATATTTCAAGACGAAACCTTGCACTCAGAGGTAAGGAAAGGTTTGAAAAGGTTAAGGATATGGCAGAGTATGCGAGGACGGAAATTAACGCAATAGGCGGTTATTATGCCTACGGGAAAGAACTTATTAACGGAAGCAGCGTATATGATTTCGACGTAACCAAGCTTGCTATATACACACAGGGAATAGGACTTACCGGAATAGAGGTTTATGACCTTTTAAGAGACGAGTATGATATTCAGATTGAATTCGGAGATATAGGAAATGTTCTCGCATATATATCCATAGGTGACAGAATACAGGACATAGAAAGACTTGTAGGAGCTTTGGCGGATATAAAGAGACTTTACAGTGCGGACGGAAGTGACCTTATTTCAGGGGAATACATACAGCCGGAGGTTGTACTCAGTCCTCAAAAAGCTTTTTACAGCACAAGAATAATGCTTCCTATTGAAGAATGTGCCGGCAGGGTTTGCGGTGAATTTGTAATGTGCTATCCGCCGGGTATTCCTATTGTAGGTCCGGGAGAGAGGGTAACAAAAGAAATAATAGAGCATATAATCTTCTGTAAAGAAAGAGGCTGCTCCATGCAGGGTACTCAAGATCCGGATGTCAACTATCTGAATGTGATAAAGGAGGAATGATATGGAGCTGTGGTTTAGTGAAAATCATACCGAAAATGTAAAAATAGACCTGAGACTCGAAAAACAGTTGTTTTCCGGTGAAAGCGATTATCAGAGAATAGACGTATTTGAGTCCAAGGAATTGGGAAGAGTTCTTACCCTTGACGGTGATATTTTGTTTTCATCCGCGGACGATTTTGTCTACAACGAGATGGTGGTTCATGTTCCTATGTCGGTTCATCCCGGTATCAAAAGTGTTCTGATAATAGGAGGTGTTGACGGAGGAGTAAGTAAAGAGCTCTTAAACTACGACAGTATTGAAAGTATAGACATAGTGGATCCCGACACCATGCTGATGGATGTTTGCAAGGAATTTTTTCCTGAAACAGCTAAGGGACTCAGTGATGAAAGAGTTCACATTTACAATGTTGACGGATTAAAGTTTTTAAGAAAGTGTATAGATGAGTACGACCTTATAATAAACGATTCTACAGACCCCTTCGGATATACGGAAGGACTTTTCACAAAGGAGTTCTACGGTGCATGTTACAGGGCTTTAAAGGAAGACGGTATTATGGTCTATCAGCACGGCAGCCCGTTTTATGATGAGGATGAGGCTGTATGCAGGGCAATGCACAGAAAAGTATTCAAATCATTTCCGATAAGCAGGGTGTATCAGGCACATATTCCTACCTGTCCTGCGGGTTATTGGTTATTCGGTTTTGCTTCAAAAAAATATCATCCTATAAAGGATTTTGAAGCAAAAAGATTTAAAGAAAAAAATATTAAAACGTGGTATTACACCGCGAATTTACACTTGGGAGCTTTTATGCTGCCTAAGTATGTTGAAGATTTTCTTGAAGAGGAGGAAAAAAAGTATGAGTAAATTATTGATTATCGGTTGCGGCGGTGTGGCACAGGTTGCTATCAGCAAGTGTTGTCAAAATCCTGAGATATTTCCCGAAATAATGATTGCCAGCAGAACAAAGAAAAAATGTGACGAGTTGGCGGAGAAACTCAGAAAGACAACAAAAACACATATAGAAACCGCACAGCTTGATGCGGATAAGCTTGGAGAAGTGGTGGAACTCATAAACAGCTACAAGCCGGAAGCGGTTTTGAATCTGGCTTTGCCTTATCAGGACCTTACTATAATGCAGGCTTGTCTTGATACTAAGGTTCATTACATAGATACGGCAAATTACGAGGCTGAGGACACGGAAGATCCAGAGTGGAGAAAGATTTATGAAGCAAGGGTAAAGGAGAAAGGTTTCAGTGCTTACTTTGATTACTCATGGCAATGGGCATTTAAGGAGAAGTTTGAAAAAGCCGGTATCTGCGGAATTTTAGGCTCGGGCTTTGATCCGGGTGTAACAAGTATATTCTCCGCCTACGCTTTAAAGCATTATTTTGATGAAATTCATTATATAGATATATTGGATTGCAACGGCGGAGACCACGGCTATCCTTTTGCGACAAATTTTAATCCTGAAATAAATTTACGTGAGGTTTCGGCACCGGGCTCATATTGGGAAAACGGTAAATGGGTTGAAGTTGAAGCTATGTCTATAAAAAGAGAGTATAACTTTGATGAAGTAGGCATGAAGGATATGTACCTGCTTCACCATGAGGAAATAGAATCATTGGCTCTCAATATACCGGGAGTTAAGAGAATACGTTTCTTTATGACATTCGGACAAAGCTATCTTACTCATATGAAGTGCCTTGAAAATGTAGGTATGCTTAGAACCGATGCTGTGGATTTCAACGGCACAAAGATAGTGCCTATCCAGTTTTTGAAGGCTTTATTACCGGATCCGGCATCTTTGGGAGAGAGAACAAAGGGAAAAACCAACATAGGCTGTATCTTTACGGGAGTTAAGGACGGAAAGGAAAAGAGCATCTACATTTATAATGTTTGTGACCATGAGGAATGCTACAAGGAAGTAGGTTCTCAGGCAATAAGCTATACAACGGGAGTTCCGGCTATGATAGGCACCATGCTTTTAATGGACGGAAGATGGAAAAAAGCCGGTGTATACAATGTAGAAGAATTTGATCCGGATCCATTTATGGAAGCTTTGAATAAATATGGATTACCGTGGAAAGTTGTTGAAAATCCGGTGATTGTTGAATAGCGACAGAGAGGATAAAAGGAAGATGAAACTATATGAAGTTCCTACACCAAGTTATGTTGTGGACTTGGTGAAATTGGAGGAGAATTTAAAGATACTCAGAAAAGTGGCGGATGAGTCCGGAGCGAAGATATTGCTTGCACAGAAGGCTTTTTCAATGTTTTCGGTATATCCTCTAATAAGAAAATACCTTGACGGAAGTACGGCGAGCGGCTTATATGAGGCAAGGCTTGCGTATGAAGAAATGGGGGGAGAGGTACATGTGTTCTCACCCGCTTTTAAGGAAAGCGAGTTTGATGAGATTTTAAAGGTATCGGATCATATAGTTTTTAATTCCTTTAATCAGCTTTTGAAGTTTAAGGATAAGTGCAAAGGTAAGGAAATAGGTCTTCGTATCAATCCGGAGTGTTCCACACAAAAAGATCATGCCATTTATGACCCCTGTGCTTTCGGCTCCAGACTTGGTGTTACCTTGGAAAATTTCAGAGAAGATTTGATAGATGATATAAGCGGTTTACATTTTCATACCTTATGTGAGCAAAATTCTGATGATTTGGAACTTACGATCGCTGCCGTGGAAGAGAAGTTCGGCAAGTATCTGAAAAATATGAAATGGCTCAATATGGGCGGCGGACATCACATAAGTAGAAAAGATTACGACACGGACAGACTTATACGCATAATCAAACATATAAGAGAAAAATACGATGTGGAAGTTTTTCTTGAGCCGGGTGAAGCCGTAGCTCTGAATGCCGGATATCTGGTAACGGAGGTTTTGGATATTGTTGAAAACGGTATAAAAACTTTGATTCTTGATGCAAGTGCCGCCTGTCATATGCCTGATGTTTTGGAGATGCCGTACAGACCGCCTCTTAAAGATTCTTTCCCCGCGAATGAAAAAGAGTTTAGCTACAGATTGTCATCCGCTACCTGCCTTTCGGGAGATATCATAGGCGATTACTCCTTTGAAAAGGAGATGAAAATAGGTGATAAACTTTATTTTGAAGATATGGCTATTTATTCAATGGTAAAAAATAACACCTTTAACGGAATAGCACTTCCGAATATTATGACTGTAAACGCTGAGGGAGAATGTGAATTTGTAAAAAGCTTTTCTTATGAAGACTTTAAAGGGAGATTGTCATAAATGGATAAGGATAAGATAAAAGAGCTCGGCATGCGTATGCCGGGAGAATTTGAAGCTCATCACGGGACACTTATGATATGGCCGAAAAGACCGGGTTCATGGAAAAAGGATCCTTCTAAAGTCAGAAGGATTTTTGCCGATATAATTACCGAAATTGCGGAAGTCGAGAAGCTTTATCTCGTTATAAAAACTGAGGACTTATTTGAGGCACATAAGCTGATAAGTGAGGTTTGTGATGAAAAACTGAAAAACGGAAGGCTCGGCAGTTCAAGGTTTACCGTTATCAATAATATCAAGTATCTTGATTTTGAAACGGATGATGCATGGGCAAGAGATACGGCGCCCACTTTTTTAACTAATGAAAAAAACATTGCCGGAATAAGCTGGAAGTTCAATGCGTGGGGTGGAGATTTTGACGGCTTATATGCGGATTATGAAAATGATGCAAAGCTTGCCGACAATATTTGTATGGACTTGGGAATAGAAAATATAAACGCCAAGGATTTCGTGCTGGAAGGCGGTTCCATCCACAGCGACGGAGAAGGAACCCTTATTGTGACCGAGGCTTGTTTGTTGAGTAGAGGAAGAAATCCCGAGCTTAGCAAAGAGGAGATAGAAGAAAAGCTTAAAGCATATTTGGGTATTCAAAAGCTTATTTGGTTAAAAAACGGCATTTATAATGATGAAACGAATGAACATGTAGATAATGTTTGTGCTTTTGCGGCTCCGGGAAAGGTGGTTCTTGCATGGTGCGAGGATGAAAACGACCCGCAGTATGAAATGTCCAAGTCCTGTTTGGAGATACTTGAAAATGAAACGGATGCAAAAGGAAGAAAAATAGAAGTGATAAAAATCAACATTCCCAAGAAACCGGTTTGTGTAAGCAAGGAAGACTTGGAAGGTTTTTCCTTTGAAGAGGGTGAAGACGTAAGAGAAGTGGGCGAAAGGCTGGCTGCAAGCTATATTAATTTTTATATTTGCAATAATAAAGTTATCATGCCTTTGTTTGAGGATGAAAATGATGCTCCCGCCATACATGCTCTGCACAGTTGCTTCCCGGACAGAAGAATGGTATGCATAAAAGCAAGGGATTTGCTTTTGGGCGGTGGAAATATACATTGCCTTACACAACAAATTCCTATTTACAAGAGTAAATTTTTTGATTAAAGGAACAGGTTTTTATGGATAAGAAGGTAAAAGTAGCCGCAATTCAGATGTCGTGTACAAGAGATGTCAAAGAAAATATAGCAAAAGCGGAAGAGCTTGTAAGGCAGGCGCATGAGAAGGGAGCATTAATTATTTTGCTTCCGGAGTTATTTGAAAGGCAGTATTTTTGTCAGGAAAGAAAATACGAGTATTACAGTTTTGCCGAGACACTTGAAGAAAATGCGGCGGTAAAGTATTTTGCAAAGCTTGCGAAAAAGCTTGAGGTGGTTCTTCCTATAAGCTTTTATGAAAGAGATGTCAACAGACTGTATAATACCGTGGCTGTCATAGATGCTGACGGAAGTATCATGGGAGTATACAGAAAGACACATATTCCGGATGACCACTATTATCAGGAGAAATTTTATTTCGCTCCCGGAGATACCGGTTTTAAGGTATGGGATACCAAGTATGCAAAGATAGGTGTAGGTATATGCTGGGATCAGTGGTTTCCGGAGACGGCAAGAATAATGTCTCTTATGGGAGCCGAGATTTTGTTTTATCCGACTGCTATAGGCTCGGAACCTATACTGGAATGTGACAGCATGGAACATTGGAGAAGAACAATGCAAGGTCATGCGGCGGCAAACATAGTTCCTGTTGTTGCGGCAAACAGATTCGGCTTGGAAGAAGTTTTCCCGTGCGAAGAAAACGGAAGGCAAAGCTCAAGTCTCAATTTTTACGGTTCGAGTTTTATAAGTGATGAACTCGGAGAAATAAAGGTGAGTGCGGGCAGAACCGGAGATGAAGTGCTCATAAGTGAAATAGATTTGTTGTCAAATGCCGAAGAAAGACTTAACTGGGGACTTTTCAGAGACAGAAGACCGAAAATGTATAAAAAAATAAGCGGAGACAAGTAAATTGTTATTGACTTAACGTAAGAAATATGTTATAAATAAGTTATAGAAAATTAATCGACGGATTTAAGGCTCATAAGGTTTAAATCCTATATATGGCGGATTGTTTTATATCTGCAATGAATTTGCCAATACAATACCCGCTCTATTATAAATGCAGCGGTAAAGCTCCTCTTTCTGAAATATTTTTCTCCATCACTTTGCGTTTTGGGAAGAGGAGCTTTTAAATTTTGTCTTACAATATATCGTATAAAAAGGATGAAGTTGCAACTAAATATAGATACTCGTAAAAAAGATTAATTTTTTTTGGAAAAGCTGTTGACAGTCTAAAAGCTGTATGATAGTATATACAAGTCGTCGCGAGGCGACAGATAAAAGAACCTTGAAAATTGAAGATTAAACAGTACACATAACCCTGAAATTTCTTT